>NZ_PSZE01000021.1 GCF_002933465.1 Nocardia nova | reverse complement strand
GGCATATTTTCATTGATCCGGATCCGGTGGCGGGGGTGTCGTTCGGGGAGCGGAGGCGGTTGTTCGGGTTGGCGCGGTCGTCGTGGGCGGATTACGACACCTCGCTGATCAGCGAGGGCGGCGGCGTATTCGATCGCTCCGCCAAGGCCATCGCGATTACGCCGCAGATCCGCGCCGCGCTCGATCTGGATCCGGGCGTGAGCACGCTGTCTCCGCCGGAAATGATCCGGGCGATCCTGCTCGCGCCGGTCGATCTGCTGTGGAACGGCGGTATCGGCACCTACATCAAGGCCAGCACCGAAACGCACGCCGATGTGGGTGACAAGTCCAACGACGCCGTCCGTGTCGACGCGGATCTGTTGCGCGTCAGAGTGATCGGCGAGGGCGGCAATCTGGGCGCCACCGCGCTCGGGCGAATCGAGTTCTGCAAACGCGGTGGCCGGATGAATACCGACGCACTCGACAATTCCGCCGGTGTGGACTGCTCCGACCACGAGGTCAACATCAAAGTTCTGCTGGGAGCGGCGATTTCCTCCGGCGAGCTGGCGGCCTCGGACCGCAATGCCCTGCTGGCCGAGATGACCGACGAGGTCTCGGCACTGGTGTTGCGCGACAACATCTCCCAGAACTTCCGGATGGGTCTGTCGCGCTCGAATGCGGCCGCCATGGTGGAGGTGCACCGGCGGTTGATCGCGGAACTGGAGACCCGGCGCGGTGTGGACCGGCAGCTCGAGGCCCTGCCCTCGGATGCCGAACTGGACCGGCGCGCCGCCGCCGGCGCCGGGCTGACCTCACCGGAGCTCGCCAATCTGCTTGCACACGTGAAGCTTTCGCTCAAGTCGGATCTGCTCAGTGGTGATCTGCTGGACAGCAGTGCGTTCGAGGCACTGCTGCCGGGTTACTTCCCGACACCGCTGCGGGAACGCTTCGGCGCCGCGATCGGCTGGCATCCGCTGCGCCGGGAGATCCTGGCCACCATGGTAGTCAACGATATGGTCGACTACGGCGGTATCACCTACGCCTTCCGGCTCGCCGAGGAGGCCGGCGCCACCACCGACGATGCGGTGCGCGCCTTCACCGCGGCCGTGGAGATCTTCGATCTGCGGGCACTGTGGGAGCGCATCCGCACCACGCCGATGCCGGCGGCGGCGCGCAACGAGCTGGAGATGGAGACCAAACGCACCCTGGATCGGGCGGCGCGCTGGCTGCTGACCAATCGGCCGCAGCCGATCGCGGTCGGCGCCGGCATCGCGCGCTACCGCGACGGGGTACGGGCGCTGGCGGCGCGGGTGCCGGCCTGGCGGCCCGGAGCGCTCGCCGACGATCTGGTCTCGCGCTCCGGCGGGCCGATCGGTCACGGCGCGCCGCGGGAACTGACAGAGGAGGTATTCCTGCTGATCCATCGGTTCCCGCTGCTGGACGTGCTCGACATCGCCGACATCTGTGAACGCGATGCCGATGAGGTGGCCGCGCTCTACTACGCACTGGACGCCCACTTCGACATCCAGCGCCTGCTGTCCGCGGTGGCCGGACTGGATCGCGGCGATCGGTGGCAGACGTTGGCGCGCTTGGCGGTTCGCGAGGACCTCTACGATTCGCTGCGCTCGCTCACCGCCGACGTGCTGACCACCACGGAACCGGTCGACACCCCCGAGGAGAAGATCGCCTACTGGGAATCGACCAACCGCTCCCGTCTCAGCCGTGCCCGCGCGGCACTCGGGGAGATCTTCACCTCCGAATCCCACGACCTGGCGACCCTGTCGGTGGCCGCACGCCAGGTCCGCAGCATGGTCGGCAGCGCCGAAACGACGGCGACGGTGCCCAGCTGACCTGCCGGTGGGTTCGGGTGCGCCGCCTGGGACCGGCACACCCGAACCCACTCCGGAACCCCGCCGCCCACCCGGTTTCACGAGTGGGCGGCGTCGGCGTACGCGAAACTGGTTGAGCACCAACATAACTCGTGCCTGCATATGAACGTATGGGACGGCGCGGTGCGGGACTCCGGATGAGGTAGGAGCAGCCGCGGCGGCTCAGGCCCCGGCAGGGGTGCCGCAGGCGCCGCAGAACCGGGCCGCGGGAAGGAGATCCGTCCCGCATTCGGTGCAGTGGCGCGGGGGAGCGGTCAATCGAGTCCCGCAGTGCATGCAGAATCGCGCGGCGCGGGGATTGTCGGTAGCGCAGGATGTGCAGGTCACCTGCTCCGAGGCGGTGGCATCGTCACTCTCGGGCCGTGACGCCGCGGACGAAGGCGAGCCGGCCCACGGCACCGTCGACTGCTGACCCATGCCGGCGATCGCGTTGAGTCCCAGTGCGGCGCCGAGGAATCCACCTTCGCCGCCGCCGTGCCCATGCGCCATTCCCTGTCCGGCGCCCAGCGCCATTTCTCCGGCGGCGTAACGTTGGAAGTCGCCGGCGAGCCGGATGTAGGTGACATCCTTGGCGAGTCGTTTGAGCCGCTCGGCGTCCTCGGGTGCCAGGGTGATGTCGAAATTACCCATGCGCGAGATCCGCATTCCGTACTCGTACAGCGTGAGATTGGTCTGGCGCACCACCGCGGACTCGATCGACTGCAGTTGCGCCGAGAGGCCGAGCACCTGCCAATCCCCCTGCGAGATGCCGTGCGACACGGTCATCTTCATCGACTTGAGCAGCAAATCCGCGCACCAGGCCTGAACTCCGGCAGGATCGGTGAGATCGGTGGTGCCGACGAGGGAGGTGATCAGTTGCGCGGGATCGCGGACGGACAGGGCGAATTCGCCGAACACCCGCAGCGTCACGATCTGCTCGCTGGCCGGGTCGACGATGTCGTCGAGACGGCCGCCGAATTTGACGCCCGCGAATTCGCGCGTGGAAACGAAATACAGCTCCGCGCGGTAGAAGTTGTTGCCGGTGACGGTGTCGACCAGGGCGCCCAGCACTGGCAGTTCGTCGGCGTCGACGCGATGGCGCCCCGGCCCCATCGTCGCGACGACCCGGCCGGACTTGACGAACAGTGCGATCTGATCGGCGTTGACGATTGTCCGGCTGTAGCGCCGGATGTTCAGATCGGGCCACTTGTAGACCAGTTGATCCTTGCGACCGTCCGGGACGGCGATGAATTCCCGCTCGAACCAGGCCATATCCTCGCCCTTCCTCGGCCGTTGTCGTTATCCAGCGTACCGATACCTATTGGTATGATCTACCGCCGACCTCGGCGGATGGCATTTCCGTTGTGTTACAACCCATCCCACCTATTGAGCGTGCCGTTGAATGACGGTACATTGCCCATAGATATGATCGCCGTCACGTGAAAGGTCCTCCCTCATGACAACTGTTCGACCTCCCTCGGAGGCGACGGCGCCCGCGGACGCGCTGCATGCCGAGGATGCGGGCTATCACAAATCGCTGCGCCCCCGGCAGCTGCAGATGATCGCCATCGGCGGTGCCATCGGCACCGGCCTGTTCCTCGGCGCCGCCGGCCGCCTGCACGACGCGGGTCCGGGCCTGTTCCTTGTCTACGCCGTCTGTGGAATTTTCGTATTCTTCATCCTGCGGGCCCTCGGCGAGCTGGTGCTGCATCGCCCCTCCTCGGGATCGTTCGTCTCCTACGCTCGCGAGTTCTACGGGGAGAAACTGGCTTTCGGCGTCGGCTGGATGTACTTCTTCCACTGGTGTATGACCGGGATCGTAGACATCACCGCGATCGCGACCTATGTCCACTATTGGGGAGGGACCCGCAGCATTCCGCAGTGGCTCATCGCGTTGATCGCGCTCGCGATCGTGGTCAGCATCAACCTGATCTCGGTGCGCTGGTTCGGCGAGCTCGAGTTCTGGGCGGCGCTGATCAAGGTGGTCGCGCTGGTGGCCTTCCTGATCGTGGGTGTGGTCATCCTCGGCGGCCGCTTCGATCTGGACGGCCAGACCACCGGCCCGAGCCTGCTCTCCGCACACGGCGGTCTGTTCCCGACCGGATTCCTGCCGCTGGTCACCGTCACCACCGGTGTCGTCTTCGCCTATGCGGCAGTCGAGCTGATCGGCACCGCCGCGGGTGAGGCTGAGAACCCGGAGAAGATCATGCCGCGCGCGATCAATTCGGTGATCGCACGGATCGCGCTGTTCTACGTCGGTTCGCTGGTCCTGCTCGGACTGCTGTTGCCCTACAGCGACTTCCACGCCGGCGAGAGCCCGTTCGTCACCTTCTTCTCCAAACTCGGGGTGAACGGCGCCGGGTCCATCATGAATCTCGTCGTGCTGACCGCCGCGTTCTCCAGCCTCAACGCGGGGCTCTACTCCACGGGCCGGATTCTGCGCTCGATGGCGATGAACGGCAGCGCGCCCAAGGTGGCCTCGCGCATGTCGAGTTCGGGTGTGCCGTACGTCGGCATCCTCGCCACCGGCTGCATCGCGCTGATCGGTGTCGGACTCAACGCGATGGTGCCGGACAAGGCGTTCGAGATCGTGCTGAACATGTCGGCGCTGGGCACGATCTTCGCGTGGACGGCGATCATCCTGTGCCAGTTGCAGTTGTGGCGCTGGTCGCGCGTCGGCAAGGCCGAGCGGCCGTCGTTCCGGCTGATCGGCGCTCCGTACACCAGCATCGCGACTCTGGTGTTCCTGGCAGCCGTGGTGGTCCTGATGGCAGCCAGCGATGACGACGTGCAGCGCTTCGCCGTGCTGGCAATGGTCTGCGTCATGCTGCCGGCACTGGTCGCGGGCTGGTTCCTGGCCCGCCGCAAGGTCCTGGCCATGGCCACCGAGCGTCTCGGCTACACCGGTCAGTTCCCGGTGCTGGCCGAACGTCCGCTACAGAGTGAGGCGGCCGAGTCGGCAGCCGAATCCGGGGAGCCGGGATCAGCGCCCGACGCCAAGAAGTAGTCGCTGCCTCCGCCCCGGTACCGCCGGGGCGGAGTTGTTCCCGGCTGTGGGAAGCTCGCGAGCGCGGGACCGCGAACGGGGAACGAGAATGAGGCCCCGGTTCATCAGCGGCCTCGGGAGGTTTCTCATGCCGGAGCGACCCGATACGCCACTTCCGCATCCGTGGGCGAATCGCCGCATCCGCCGCAGTGAGGTGCGCGGACCCGATGCGCATCCGTGGGCGACACGGCGTAACGGCGGGGCGGAACTCTCGCAACGACTGCGCGTCGCGGTGGAATCCCCGGACGAACCGCCGGCGCCGCACGTCGGCGGAATCGCTGTCGAGAAAGACGGTGCCGCACCGCGTTTCGCGCCGGAGGCGTTCTCCGTGCCGGTGACCGCGGAGGTCGAGGTCGACACGCTCGGCACCGATACCGGCTCCGGTCGCAGCGCGCGCTCGCGGCCGAGTCCGCGCCGGCTGGGCGCCGGCCTGGTGGAGATGCCGCGGGTGGTCTCGGTGGATCCGCGGGCCGCGGTACTGGACGACCCGGAAGTGCCCGAGGAGAAGCGGTTCTGCTGGAAATGCAACTCCCCGGTCGGGCGCGCGGGCGCCGCGGGCCCCGGGCAGGTGGCGGGGGACTGCGGAAAATGCGGCTCGCCGTTCAACTTCCGGCCGATTCTGCAACCGGGCGAGGTCGTCGCCGGCCAGTACGAGGTGCAGGGTTGTCTGGCACACGGCGGTCTGGGCTGGATCTACCTGGCCGTCGACCGCAATGTCAGCGATCGCTGGGTGGTGCTCAAAGGCCTGCAGAATCCGCAGGATTTCGAGGCGCACGTGGTCGCGCTCGCGGAGCGGCAGTTCCTGTCGGAGGTCGCCTATCCCGGCATCGTGAAGATCTACAACTTCGTCAAGCACCGCGGCCCGGGCCGCGATGTCGCCGACGGCTATATCGTGATGGAGTACGTCGGCGGGCAGTCGCTCAAACGCGTGCTCGATCAGCGTGCGCCGCAGCGCATTCCGGTGGCCGAGGCCATCGCGTACGTGATGGAGGTACTGCCGGCGCTGGATTACCTGCATTCGTTCGGGTTGTCCTATAACGACCTCAAACCCGACAACATCATGGTCAGCGAGGACGAGGTCAAACTCATCGACCTCGGCGCGGTGGCGGCCATGGAATCGTTCGGAAGTATCTACGGCACACCGGGTTTCCAGGCACCCGAGATCACCGAGACGGGGCCCACGATCGCCTCCGACATCTACACCGTCGGCCGCACCCTGGCGGCACTGGTGATGCAGTTGCCGCGCGACGAGCGCGGCCATCAGCTCCCGGAAATGCCGGAGCCGCAGGCGCATCCGCTGCTGGTCCGCTATCCGTCGCTGTATCGGCTGCTGCGCCGGGCCACCGACCCCGAACCGGCCCGCCGATTCCCCTCCACCTATTCGATGTATTGCCAGCTCACCGGCGTGCTCCGGATGGTACTGGCCACCGACACCGACCGGGAACATCCGCAGGCCTCGGTCGAATTCGGTTCCATGCGCGGCGATTTCGGCATCGAGACGCTGATCGGTCAGACCGACGGTATCGTCGACGGCCGCCACCGGATGCCGACTCTCGACGCGCGCGGTGTGGTGGCCGCCCTGCCGGTTCCGCTGATCGACAGCACCGATCCCAGCGCCGAGCTGATGTCGACGCTGCTGCACGGGGATCCACGGCACGCGCTGGATACGTTGCGGCGCATACGCGATCGAATCGCCTCCGGGGTGCTGGCCGACACCGGTTCCTTCGAACTCGAGGGCGCCCTCACCGCGGTGCGCGCCCATCTCGATCTGGGCGAGGTGAACCCGGCGCGGGCCCTGTTGCGGGAGCTGATGATCGACTACGACACCGACTGGCGGCTGTCCTGGTACCGCGGCATCGCCGATCTGCTGGACGGCGCCTTCGAGCACGCCTACACGCAATTCGACACCGTGCACGCCATGCTGCCCGGGGAGATCGCCCCGGCCCTCGCGCTGGCGGCCACCGCCGAACTGGTCCTGCAGCATCTCGACCTGCCGGCCGATCCGGATCGCTGGCACCGGGCCGCGGTCGACTTCTATCGGACCGTCTGGCGCACCAACCACGGGGTGGTCAGCGCCGCGTTCGGACTGGCGCGGCGACTGGCCGCCGACGGCGAGCTGCTCGACGCCGTCGCGGTTCTCGACCGGGTACCGGTGTCCTCGCGGCACTACGCGCTGGCCCACATGACCGGCGGACTGTTGCTGGTGTCGCGACCGGTGGCGGAGGTGACCGAGGAGGACCTCGCCGCGGCCGCGCAGCGGCTGGAGGCGCTGCCGGAGGAACCGCGGGCACTGCAGTTGCAGGTCGTCGTGGTGGGCGCGGCGCTGGAATGGCTGCGCGCGGGCGGGCAGCCGCGCCGGCCCGAGGCGACCCTGCTGGGCTTCGCGCTCACCGAATCCGGTTTGCAGCGGGGGCTCGAGACCTCGCTGCGCGCCCTCGCCCGCACGGCACCGGGCCGGTTGCATCGCTACCGGCTCGTTGATCTGGCCAATCAGGTACGTCCGCGCACCCGGTGGTGAACCGGCTCAGGCGACTCCGCGCACGCGCCAGAGCACGACGGCCACCGGCGCCGCGGCGATCAGCAGCAGCCACAACCAGTTTCCGGCCGCCCATGCCGCCGCCACCGCGAAGACCGTGATGGCACCGGCCAGGACGGCCAGGGAAGGCAGTGGATTGGCCGGTGCGGGCGCGGCGGGGGGATCGGGGGTGACGGCGGGCAGATCGGTGAACAGCGCCGCCAGCTCGACGCGTGTATCGGCCCGGGTGGCCAGTGCGGTGCGCTCGTCGAATTCGGGCAGGGTCAATCTGCCGGCGCCCAGTTGCTGTGACAATTCCTGCAGTGCGCGCTCTCGCTCGGCGGCGCTGGGGCGCGCGTCCGCCATATCGTCCATGCACAGCAGGATAGGTCCGCTACCCCCGCGGATCGCAATCGAACCGCCAAGGATGGGAACCGGCATGCCGCCCGCACACTTTCGATCCGCGCATGTTTCAGTGTGGTTTCCTTGATATATGACGACCCGGACCGAGTACACCATCGACGAGCTCGCGCGTGAGGCGGGGACCACCGTGCGCAGCCTGCGGGTGTACCACGAGCGCGGTGTCCTGCCGCCGCCGCAGGTCAAGGGTCGCACCGGCTTCTACAGCGCCGAACACCTCAACCGGGTGCGGACCATCAGCCGATTGCTCGACCGCGGCATCAAACTCAACGGCATCAAGGAACTGCTCAACGCCTGGGATCGCGGGGACGACCTCGGCGACATTCTGGGCGTCGCGGAGCCCGATGCCTCGTCGGGCGCCGAATCGCCGGCCGGTGCGACGATCGCCGCGACCGACCTGGCACAGCGATTGCGCGAGGTGCCCAACGGACTGGCCCGGGTCGTCGCGCTCGGCCTCTACGAGCCGGTCGACGCCAGCACCTACCGCGCCGCCGATCCGGTGCTGCTGCAGGCCGCCGACCGGCTCGCCGCCGCGGGCGTGCCGGAGCCGGAGATCATCGCCGAATTCGAGCGGCTGGCGACCGAATGCGACCGGATCGCGCGCCGCTTCACGGACCTGTTCCAGCGCACGGTGTGGACCGGATTCCAGGATTCGACCGGCACGCCGGCCGACGTGGCCGGGCTGGCCGCGGGCTCCGAGGCGATCCGGACCGTCCCGGCGCAGGCCGGCGCCGAACTGATCGGCCGGTTCGTGGCCCGGTATCTCGATCAGGACAGTGCGCTGAACGAGGCGCTCGCCGACTCCTGAGCGTTCCCCGCGAAATTCTTCACCCCCCATTCCTGGGAATACTTCGCGGTATAACGTGCCGTTGTCTAACGGTACATTAACGGTGTGGCCGATACTTCCGTCCATCAGCGTCGGGAGTGCACGATTGAACGGAGACACACCGATGACCGCAGCCACCTTTGCCCGCACCACCCGAGCCCTGCTGCTGGCCGCGACCGTCGCGGGGGCCGCGGTCGTGGGCCTGTCCGCCGGTCCGGCCGCGGCGCAGGCGCCCGGACCGTACTGTCTGTGGGCCGGCGCCGCGTTCGCGCCGGGGACACAGGTGCATGCCGGCGGCTGGGCATTCAGTTGCCGCAGTGACCTTTTCGGCGCCGCCCGGTGGAATGCCGACGGCCCGTCCCGCCGCGCCGACACCGTGGCCAATCCGGGCGCGCTCGGAAACCCGGCCGGTCGCTTCAGTCCCGGCGCACGCCAGCCGGGCACCTCGTACAACGACTACTGCGTGGGCAATCAGCTGATCGCGGGGACCGAGGATGTGTACGAGGCGGTTCCGGCCTCGGGCGGTCTCTACTGGCGAGCGGCCGGGCCGATCTCCCAGTGGCGTTTCCAAGACGAGGGCCCGGCGCCGACCTGGCGCTCGTCGAGCCTGTGCCGCGACGGCGAACTGCTCTGATCCGGCACCTCTATAGGTATCGGGCGCAACCTACTTAAGTAGGTGCGCCCGAACATTACCGATGCGCGCCGCCCCCACCGGGGGGAATAATCACACGTCGGCAAGTTACGGCAGATGGGTGAGCGATGGCAGGCGTGACACTGTGGATGCAGATGTCGCTCGACGGATACGCGGAGGGGCCCGACCAGGAAATTCACTGGCCGGTGGTGGACGAAGAGCTGTGTGAGTCCTTCCTGGACGAACTGCGAGCGGCCGAGGTTTTCGTCTACGGCCGCAAGACATTCGAGATCATGGCCGCGTTCTGGCCCTATGCCGATGCCGATCCGGCCATCTCGCCGTTCTACGTCGAATTCGCTCGCTGCTGGAAACGCACCCCGAAACTGGTGTTCTCCCATACGCTGCGCGATCCGGGCTGGAACACCCGGGTGATCGGTGCGGATCCGATCGGCGAGATCAGCGCGCTGCGGACGGCCTCGACCGGACCTGTCGTGGTCTTCGGCGGTGCGCAAACCGCCTCGTATTTTCTCGAACACGATCTCGTCGACGAATACCGGCTGTTCGTGCATCCGCTGCTGCTCGGCGGTGGTGTGCGGCTGTTCCCCAAACCGCTGGACACGGCGGGACTGCAGCTGGTGGACATCATGACCTTCGACAGCGCGGTCGTGCAGATGCACTATCAGCAGGCGGCCCCGGTCGCGCGAATGGGGTAATCGCAGATCGCGGTATCGAATCCGGACACACGACGGGGGCGCGGTGGGCTAACTTGTTCCTACTATGTTCCAGCGATCGCGCATCGATGTACTGCCCGCCACCAGCAGTGAGTTCGTGGGCCGGCGCGCACAGCGAGAGCGGATAACGGCGCTGATCGCCCGGGGCGCGCGGCTGATCACCCTGACCGGTCCCGGCGGCATCGGCAAGACCAGGTTGGCCATCGAAACGCTGCGCCGCGATGTCGACCTGCCCACGCGCTGGCTGGCGCTGGCGGAACTGAACGCCGAGACCGCGATTGCCGAACTGCGCGATCTCGCGCCTCGGCCCGACGGCGCCCCGCACGTACTGGTCCTGGACAGCTGCGATCGACTGGTGACCGCCCTCGCGACCGAGCTCGCGGACCTGCTCGAAGCCGACCCGGCACTGACCGTGGTGGCCACCAGTCGCGAGCCGATCGGCTGGATCGACGAACAACTCGTTCCGGTGCCCTCACTGGATCCCGCACAGGCGTTGCGGCTGCTACGCATTCGCATGGAGCTCACCGGCCGCACGGCCGGCGACGAGGACGACGATATTCTCCGGCGGATCTGTGCTCATATGAGCCACAACCCGTTCGGCCTGCGGCTTGCCGCGATCAGGTTGCGGCACCATCCGCCCGCCATCGTGTTGCACGAGGTGAGCGGCGATGCCTACGATCGCCGCCTGCAGTGGTCCGACAGTGCCCGGGTCGGGGTGGAAGCGCGCCACCGCGATATCGGCGCCAACATCGCGTGGTCCACGAGTCGCTGCACGCCAGCCGAATCCCTACTGCTGCAACGGATGTCGGTCTTTCCGGGGGGTTCCGCTGGGGGCGGAGCCGATCGGGAGGCGATCGAGGCGATCTGTGCCGACGAGGCGTTGCCGGCGGCGTCGATCGAATCGGCGCTGGACCGGCTGGTGGAGCGTTCACTGGTGATCGTGCGGCTGACCGGTACCTCGGCACGGTGGTACCTCACCGAATGTGTCCGCCTCGTCGCGCGCGCCGAACTGCACCGGCGTGATCCGGTCGAGGCCAATCGGCTCGCTGCCCGGCATCTGCAGCTGCGCCGGCTCGAGGTGCGCCGCGCCGAGGGGGCGGCGCTACCGCCGCAGCCGTGTGTTGTCACGGCGCAACCGCCGGTCGGCGCGGTGGCGACGCCGCGGCCCGAGTCGGATCGCTGGGAGAGCCTCTCGCGGGCGGAACGTGAGGTGGCGGTGCTGGCGGCCGCGGGCTGGCCCAACAGTGCCATCGCCGTGCGCCGCCGCAGTTCGGTGCGCACGGTCGATGCGCAAGTGGCGATGGTCCGGCAGAAGTTGCAGATCACCTCGCGCGCGGAGATCGCCCGGCATCTGCCCGCCGAGGCCCGGGAACGGATGCGCTGCGAGGCCCGGGCCCGGCGCGAGACGGCCCGGTCGTGACCACACCGTGGATATCCCAATTCGTCGGCCGGACCGCGGAACTGCGCAGCATCGCCGAACTTCTCGACCCCGGCGGGCCCCGGCTGATCACGCTGCTCGGGCCGGGTGGGATCGGTAAGACCACGCTGGCTACCGAGGCGTTGCGCCGATCCCAGCGGCCCGGTCGCGATCAGGTCCTGTGGGTGCGGTTGGCGCGACTGGAGACCGGCGCCGACGTCGAGGCGGTCGCCGAGGAGATCGTGCGAACCGTCGCACCGACCGCCACCACCGGCCGCAGCGCGGAAGATTGCCTGCTCGACGCTTTCGCCTCGCTCGGCGCCGCTCGCACCATCCTGGTCCTCGACAACTGTGAACACGTCCTGCATCCGGTGGCACGGCTGATCGTCGAGCTACTGAGCGTGAATCCGGACGTCACCGTCGTGGCCACCAGCCGGGAACCGATCGGCTGGACCGACGAGCGGCTGGTGCCGGTGCCGCCACTCGCCAAAGATCATGCGCTGGAACTGTTTCGGCGGCGCGCGGAACTGACCGGCCGGCCCATTGCCGCCGATCCCGCGACTCTCGAACTGGCCGCCCGGATCTGCCGGCAGGTGGACAACAACCCGCTGTTCATCCGGCTGGCCGCGGCCCGGCTGCGCTATCGCCCGCTCGCCGAGGTGTTACGCGACCTCACCGGCACCGACTCCGAGGCGTGGATGCGCTGGTCGTCAGGTGTGCGGGCCGGCGCCGACGAGCGTCATCGCAACGTCGGTGACGTGATCGCCTGGTCCTACGGGCTGTGCACCGACGCCGAACGCCTGCTGCTGGACCGGATGTCGGTCTTCGCGGCCGGATTCGACCCCGGTGACGAGGAAACCCGCGGCGGCGGTATCGAATACAGCGCGGTGGCGCAGGTCTGCGCCGACGAGGCGTTGCCCGAGCCGGTCATCGCCGCCACGCTGGAGCGACTGGTCGAACGGTCGCTGGTGTCGACCCACATGACGGCCACCTCGGTGCGCTATTTCCTGCCCGAGAGCGTGCGCGCGTTCGCCCGCCTCCGGCTGCAGGAGCAGCCGGACGGTTCGGCCGCACCGTCCGGCATGCCTGCCCGCCATCGCCGTTACTTCCGCGACAAAGTCGTTGCCGGACAAGCGATGTGGTACGGCCCGGACGAGATGGAGTGGATCGACTGGGTCCGCGGGGCATGGAACGACGTGCTGCTCGCGGTGGAGACCAGCCTGGGCGATCCGGCCGAGGCCGTGATCGGACTCGAGATCGCCACCGTGGTCATGGCGTTGCGGGTGCCGTTCCTCACCGGCACCAACCGCGCGGTCACCGGGCTCACCGAACGCGCCCTCGCGGTGATCGGCGACGATCCGGCCTTGTCGTCATTACGGGTCACCGCCAAGGCCCTGATCGGCTGGATCGCGGTGTGGCAGGGCCGATTCGACTACACCTCCCGCCTCCTCGGCGAATGTGCCGCCGAATGCCTCACCGATCCGGTGCTGCGCCGGGAGTGGCAGGAGCACACCGCCGACGACATCGGTCTGCCGGCCCAGGTCGAATTCACCTGGGGACTGGAACTGTTCCTGATCGGCCTGGACCTGCGCTCGATCGAGGTGCTGTCGCGCGCCCGCCGGAAGTTCGCGGCCGTCGGCGATCGCGGCGGCACCCAGCGCAGTGATCTGTTCACCGTGCTCGCGGCCGCCAGCCTGGCGACTCCGGAGGTCGCCGGGCGGGTGGTGCGCCGCCATCTGCACGACGCGGCGAAAACCGACGCGCCATGGGCGGTTTCGTGGGCGGAGTTCGCGGAGCTGGTCGCCACCATCCGCCACGGCGACCCCGCCGACGCCGTGCGCCGGGGCCGGGCGGCGGTCGCCGCGCATCTCGATCGCGGCGACACCTGGACCGCGGGCTGGATCATCCATTTCTGCACGGTCGCGCTGGCCACGATTCTGTCGCGGCGTATCGAATCCGGCGCGCGCCCGGAGGCGCTCGCGGCGGCCGCGCGGGAGATCGCTTACCTGCAAGGCGGTACCGCCGCGCTGCATCGCTCGATGGGGATCGCCTCGGACCGGGTTCCGCTGGTGGTGGCGGGATCGTCGGCGGCGCGCGCGGCAGCGACCGCGGTGCTCGGTGCCGAGCGTTACGCCGCCGCGGTGCGTCGCGGTGGGCGGATGCGGCCGCAGGACAACGAGTTGCAGCGGTATTTCCTCGGGCGGCTGGAGATCGTCGAGGAAGCCGACGACAGCCCGGACGACGCACAGTGGCAGGAACTCTCACCCGCCGAACGCGATATCGCGATTCTGGTGGCCGCCGGTTGGACCAACAGTGCGGTTGCGGTGCGCCGCGGGACGTCGATCCGCACGGTCGATGCCCAGGTGGCGACCATTCGCCGCAAACTCGCGGCCGCGGACCGCTCGGCGATCATCCACCGCATTCCCGGCGAACTGCGCGATCGCGTGCGTGCCGAATCACGGCAGCCACTGGGGCGCGTGCGCCGCACCTATTGACCCGCGGTCGCTCGACTCCGGCTGTTGCCCAAGGCTTTCAAGGCGCGGTCGACATCGTCGGAATCGTTGTGGACGTGGAACGACACCCGCAGCGCGCCCGCTCGGGCCGTGGTCACCACCTCGGCCTCGGCCAGGGCGTCGGCGGCGGCCGCGGCGCCTGGAATCGACACGATCGGCGCTCGTCCGGGAACGGGCGTGCAGCCCAGGTCGTTCAGTCCGGCGCGGAAGCGGTCGGCCAACGCCAGATCGTGGGCTTGAATCGCCGGAATCGTCAACTCCTCCAGCAGTTCCGCTCCGGCCAGGGCGCCTACCACACCCAGCCAATCGGGCGTGGCGTCGAAGCGCCGCGCGGTATCGGCAAGTCGTTGCGGCGCATACATTTCCGCCCAGCGGTCGGCGGCCGCGTACCAGCCCGGCGCATGCGGGCGCACCCGGTCGGCGATCTCGGGCCGGATCGCCAGCAGGCCGACACTGCGAGCGCCGAGCAGCCATTTGAAGCTCGCGCACACCCAGATGTCGGCATCGGCGAATCGCAACGGCAACCAGCCCGCCGCCTGCGAGACGTCGAACAGCAGCAGCGCGTCGTGCGCCGTGGTGGCCTCGCGCAACCGCGCCGGATCGACCGTCCGGCCGTCGGCGGACTGGACGAGACTGCAGGCCACCAGCGCGGTATCCGGTCGAACCTCCTCGGCCAGTCGCTCCAGTTCCACCGTGCGCACCCGCAGATCTCCGCGGTAGCGGAACGGATTGGGTACGGAGGCGAAATCATTTGCGGCGACCAGCACTTCGGAGCCGGGGGCCAGTGCGGCCGCGGCCGGACCGATGAGAGCGGCGGCCGAATTGCCGATCGCCACATCGGCTGCCGTCGCGCCGTCGAGGATGCGGGCATAGGCCGCACGCAGCCGATCCACCCGATCGTCGTAGCGCGAGGGTGCGCGATGTCCGCTCGCCCACCCGTCGAGAACCTCACGCACCGCGGTGAACGCGCGGGCCGGCGGGATGCCGTACGAGGCGGTGTCGAGATAGGTGGTGTCGACCGCGAATTCGTGGCCGGCCAGAGCGGGAACATACGCCGAGGAGGTCATGAGGCCATGGTCGCGAGCGAGTGGCCCGCCGGTCCATAGCCACCCGGGGCTTGCTGGACCGGTCGAAGGTGCCGAACCGCCGCGACCTCAGCCGTCGTTCGCCACGGCGGCGGGCTCGTCCTCGGCCCGCAATCGCTGGGCGGCCGCGCGGTCGTGGGCCGGCACCACCGTCACCGTCGTGCGCGCCAGGTGCAGCCGGTGCAGTGTGCGGAAGGTCAGATCGCGATCGTCATCGGCGAAACCGCCAGGGTAGCTTGCCTTCTGGCGGATCTTGTCGATCTGCAGGTGGTGCCAGGCGGCATCTCCGGCGAGCAGGACCCAGCCCCGCCGGGTGTGGGCGAGCATGCCGATACTGCCGGGGGTGTGCCCGGACAGGTCCACCAGCACCACGGTCCCGTCGCCGAACAGATCGTGGCTCGCGGTGAACGTCAGCACCGGCGGTCCGTCGAGGTCGTATTCGACGACGGGCCGCTCCCGCAACGCATCGCGGACGCCGCCGACCGGCGCGACCCGACCCGACATGATCCACCGCCGCTCGACGCGATGCATGTGGACAGGCAGCCCCGGCAGGTCCAGCAGACCGCAGACATGATCCCAATGCGCGTGGGTGGGTAGCGCGAAATCCAGCGGTCGCGGATCGTGTTCGCGCAGCGAGTCGACGGTCGCCACGGTTGCGGCCGGTGGCCGCACCGCGACCCGCAGGACCGCCGGGAGTTGCGCGATCGCGCGCCGTTCGGCGTCCAGGCAGACGCCGGGATCGACCACGAACCGGGCCCGCGGATGCTCGACGACGAAGGCGGTCAGCGCGTTGTCGATGCGGCGCGGGGTGAACGTTCCCTCGACGACCGCCGCCGTCGGCACCGACCGCGGCGCCTGCGGTAGTGCGCGCACCGAGACGACGCCTCGGGGCTCGGGCAGCCCGGCGTCGGGGATCGAGGCCAGGCCGGCGATGGACGAGGGACTGAAGATCGGTGACGCCGCCGTGGCGGGCACAGTTGCGGCGCCGCATCGACCGGCACGACTTCGCGGATCGAGCGCACTCGCCACTGTCGGCTCACTGATGCAGGCGTGACCGGCTGCCCGGCCGTTGCCGCGCACTCTTGTTGCGGTACATCGCGGTGTCGACGGCATGCATGAGATCGCCGACCGCCTCGGGCTGCCGGGTGACCAGCGCGGTTCCGATCGAGGCGCCCACCGTGATCGGCCCGCCGGCCACCACGACGGCTTCGCCGAGTGCCGCCAGCAGCCGGGACGACATGTCGACCAGTTGCGCCTCCCCCGCGCACCGCTCGATCAGCACGATGAACTCGTCGCCCCCGATCCGTGCGGCCAGTCCATCGGGCTCGGCCGCCGCCCCCAGCCGTTCGGCGACCGTGCGCAACACTCGATCACCGATGGTGTGCCCGTAATCGTCGTTGATCTCCTTGAACCCGTCCAGGTCGAGATAGCACAGTCCGATCGGGGGCTCGGCCTGCGCCAACCGGTCGAAGAACAGCAGCCGATTCGCGAGCCCGGTCAGGTCGTCATGATGGGCTTCGTACCAGAGCCGGTCGGCCAGCGCCTTGCGTTCGGTGATGTCGACGGCCACCCCGATCAGGAATCGCGCATTGCCGCGCGTGTCCCGCACCACCGACATGGACAGGTCGATATCGGAATGGTGCCCGTCGGGCCGGGTGAGCGACGTCTCCATCCGGAACCGGTCCAGACCGCCGCTCAGCAACTGCTCGAACTGGATGTAGGCCGCACCGATGTTGTCCTCGCCCAGCACCTCCGCCACCGACCGGCCGATGATCAGGTCGATCGGCACACCGAGCATCTCCGCGAAAGCGGCGTTCACGTCGCGGACTCTGCCGGTCTCGGCGTCGATGGTGCCGATGCCCACCGAGGCGCCGGCGAAGATGGCGCCGAACCTGGCCTCCGACAGCTGCCGCCGCGCTTGTTCCTCACGGGCCGCGGCCAGTGCGGCGCTCAGCGTGGTCTCCTGTTCGGCCAGAGCGGCACCGCGCAGGGCCGCGGTGAATCCGGCGGCGAACTCCCCGGCCACGGTGACGGCGCGGTCGCGCACGGTTTCGTAACCGGGGTCACCGGGGTCGGGGCAGATCTCGGCGACCATATCGCGGCAGATCACCGCGACCGATCGGCTCACCGCGGCATCGTCGCGATAATTCGCGGCCACCAGCGACGAGGCGGCCAGCCGTGCCGCCTCGATGCCGACGGTGCCGCGCAGCGTGCCCAGCAGTTCCTCGCACAGGCCGGTGAGCAGGGCCTCGGTCTCGGTCCGCGTCAGCGTCGGCGCGACTACTCCGTCGAGTGCGTCGGCCCACCGCGCCGCCAACTCCCGCGAACCCACCCTGCAATCCTGCCTATCCCATGGACCCCGTCACACCTTGTGCCCCACGCCGGCCAATCCGAGGGAACGGCCCGGTGTTTCGTGCAGGTCACGCTCGGATTCCGGGCGCCACAGGGGTAGTTCGACGACCCCCGGTTCGACCGGTTCCCAGCCGGTGAACATGTCGAGGATGGATGCGCGGTCGCGAAAACGGATTCCGACGCCGCTGGTCGATTCCCTGTGAATCCGGGCGGCCGCCTCCGGCCGGTGTGCCGAGGACAGATGGGAGATCGCGAGATAGCTGCCCGGCGCCACGGCTGCCCGCAGTGCGGCGACCTGCTCGCGCGGACGTTCCTCGTCCTGCAGCAGATGCAGCACGGCGACCAGCAGCAGTCCGATGGGACGATCGAAGTCGATCAAGCCGGTCGCGCGGGCACGGCCGAGCAATTCCTCCGGCTTGCGCAGATCTGCCTCGATGGCGTCCGCGCGGTCGTTGCCATGCAGGATGGTGGCCGCATGGGTGACCGCGACGGGGTCGATGTCGGCGTAGAGCACCCGGATCGACGGATCGATATCCTGCGCGACCTCGTGCACATTCCCCGCAGTGGGAATACCCGATCCGACATCGAGGAACTGCCGGATCCCGGAATCGATCATGAATCGGACCGCGCGGCGCAGGAAAGCGCGGTTGCTCAAAGCCAGCCGCGGCAGATCCGGCACCAGCTTGCGCCCCGCCGCCGCAGCCTGCCGGTCCACTTCGAAGTTGTGGGAACCGCCCAGGAGCGCGTCGTACATCCGGGCCGGGCTGGGCCGCTGCATATCCACGCCCTCGGGCGCCCACGCTGGCCTGTCCACTCGAATCCCCTCTTGCCGATCGAGAATCGGCTCGCCGGACCGGAGGCCCGGAGCCGATCTTGTCGAAGCCCAACTGTACGCCCACGCCGCGCCGGTAGGCGGACGCACATCGGGGGCTCAGACCAGATTGATCGCGTCGAGTACGCGGGCGCCGAGCTCGGCGTCGCCGGTGATCGCGACGGCGCCCGCCCGCCACGGCAACCGCCTGGTGCCCCACTGCGGAAACTCCAGCGCCAGCGCGGCGATATGGGCGGCGGCGCCGGCGGCCTGACCGGGCCGCACCCGCAGCCGCCCGCCCCGCGGCTCGATCCGCCAGGTACCGCCGCCGGGCCCGGTGAAGGTCAGGGCCACCGGGGCGTCGAGCCAGCTCAGCGCCTCGCGATGGGAGCGTTCCAGCAGTACGGTGAGCCAGGTCAGGATGGCGTTCATGCGTAGGGCGTCGGTGGGTGGCGGGGGAAGGTCGAGCGCGGGCGCGATGTCGTGGCGCAGATGGGTGTGCCAGTCGAAGAGGAGCATCGCCGGAATCAGATCCAGCCGGTACCAGCCCAGCTCACCGATCGGGAGCTGTACGCGCCGTATCCCCGCCGCGGTGAACACCGACAGCGCCCGCACGCCGCGTCGCGACCAGGCGTCGAAGTCCGGGAGCACGTGACGCGTTGTGTGTGAACGTTTTTCGTCCACCAGCTGTTCGTTGAGGCGCTCGAGGTCGCGTGTGGCCACGATGGCGGCGGCGCTGGGGGTGAGCAGCGCGCGCGCTCCTGTCGTCATGTGAATGACGACCTCGGCCACCGACCATCCGGCGGCCGCGCTGGGCGCGGCCCACTGCTCCTCGTTCAACTCCCCGCAGAATTCGAGCACCGCGCGGCGCTCGTCCCTGAGGCCGGGCAGATATCGCGAACTCATCGGCAGACCTCGACGACCACCGAACTCCTCATGAACAGCGCACGCTACCGGTTCGTGGTCGCCGGGAGCCAGAGCGCGCGCCGATCTCGGCCCGCACCGGCGCATTCGCGCAGCATGCCGATGGCATCGGAGGCGACGGAACGCCGCTGGTTTCCCAGCCGCCGGCGAAGAGGGAGGCCGGCGGTTCGCCGAAACATTGCAGTAGTTCCTTCGGTGGTGACCTGCTGGTCGCCGGTGATTCGCTACCTGAGAGACCGGACGGAGTTCTACCGCGGGTGCGGCTGATCGAAATGCTCCGAGCGGGCGGGCGGCCCGGTTCGCCCCGCGCGGATCGGCCGGTTCGCTGATCTGTTGCCGAAAGGATGTCCGGAACCCGGGTACCGCGCACGATGTGGACTTGTCGGTGGCATGGGGCATGCTCTTGGCACGCAGATGTCTACGAGCCCGCCCGGAGTACACCATGTCGTCCCCACGAACCAAACCGCAACCGTTGTCCGACACCGAGATTCGACAGATAGCGGCCGAGCTCGCCGACGGCCGGCCACCCATGGTGTGGTTCACTCCTGCGGCAGTGGGAGTATCCGAGGGGCGTTCGGGCAAGGTGATCGCACTCGGTGATCCGGCCGACGGCGATTTCCTGCAGGTCCGGCCGACCGGATCGAAGGATGTCATGTCGTTCTCGCCGATCGAGGTGACATTGGCCAAGCCCGCTCGCAAGGACAAGCGCACCACCACATCCGAGACCACCGGCGCCACGCCGTCGGCAACGAGGAAGGACACCGCAGTGAGCACGTCGTCGTCCGTGACCGCGCCATCCGCGCCGCCCGCTCCGGCAGCGGTGCCCGCTGCGGCGTCGAAAACGCCTGCGCCGCAACCTGATGCGGATCAGAAGCCAGCGGCCAAGCCCGCCGCCACGCCCGCCCGTCCCCAGAAGTCGGCCGCGGCCGCCCGCAAATCCAAGGCCCCCGAGGTGACGGTCACCCTGTCCGGCACCACCGATGGTGAATGGACCGTGGACGTGGTGCACGGCAAGAAGCGCACGATCAAGGGACTGTCGGTGGCGGGTTCATCGGTGGCGCAGGCCGCCAAGCTGCTGCATCCGGAGGTCGCCGAGGTCGTCGACTCTGTCCTGGACGCCGTTCGCGACTCTCAGCGCGCCAAGGTCGAACAACTCCAGGCCGAACTCGAACAGGCCCGGCGCCTGCTCGACGAACTGTCCGGCTAGCGGACCCTACGCCACAGCTCCTCCGAATACGCGGCCACGGCCTTGCGTTGACACCGATGACAACGTTTAGCGTGGCGGCTGCAGTGGCGAGAGGGAATTCATGCTGATCGGAGAACTGGCCGAGCGAGTGGGGACGAGCACCCGGATGCTGCGGTACTACGAGCAGCAGGGTCTGGTCCGGTCTCGACGGTCGGCGAACGGCTACCGCGTCTACGACGAGCACGAGGTGGATGTCGTGCGCAAGATCCGGGATCTGCTGGAGCTGGGATTCGATCTGGCCGACACGCAACCATTCGTCACCTGTCTGCGTGGTGGCAACGGGTCGGGTGACGAATGCCCGGAATCGGTCGAGTCACTGCGTCGCAAAGTGGCCGAGATCGACGACGCGATCGCTCGACTCGGCGCCGCACGCAGGCATCTGACGGACCGGATCGACGCTGTCACCGGACCGCCGCCGAAGTGTGCGTTCACCTGCTAACTCGGAGGGTTTCCGGATGCGTTTCGCGGTCAGCTACAGCACGGCGTTCAACGGCACCGATCCCGATCGGCTCGTCGCCTTCGCCCGGCACGCCGAGGACTGTGGATTCGAAGGGCTCTACGTACAGGATCACATCGCGCTGTATCCGGGGGCGGACTACGGCGCGGGCGAATTGCCGCCCACCCTGCCGTATTTCGATCCGCTCGATTGCCTGAGCTTCGTCGCGGCGGCCACCCAGCGGCTTCTGCTCGGTACGGGTGTGTTGTTACTGCCCTACCGCCATCCGGTCGTGCTGGCCAAGCGCTTGGCGACGATCGACGTGTTGTCCCGCGGTCGGATGCGGCTGCTCACCGTCGGCCTCGGCAGTTTGCCTGGGGAGGCTCGGGCGATCGGGGTCGACTACCGCACCCGCGGCCGCCGCACCGACGAGGCGATCGACGTGCTGCGGCTGCTGTGGTCGGGCGGTGCGGAGGGGGTCAGCCACCGTGGTGAGTTCTTCACCTTCGACGATCTGTGCAGCTACCCCAAACCGCACGGCGGGAGCGAACTTCCCATCCATGTCGGAGGTTCCAGCGCGGCGGCCGCGCGTCGTGCCGGGCGGCGCGGCAACGGCTATTTCGCCGGCGGCATGCTGACCGAAGCCGAGCGCGACCGGCAGTTCGCGCTGGCGCGCGAGGCCGCTGTCGAGGCGGGCCGTGACCCCGCGGCTCTCGAGTACACGCGGTGGGGATCGGCCGATATCTCCGTCGACCGTGCCGGACAACTCGCCGAGCACGGTGTGCACCGCCTCGTCGTCGGATTCGCCGGAGCCGAACCCGCACAGCAACACAATCAGATGTCGGAATTCGCCGACCGTTTCGCGCTCGCCCCCGCGGTGTGACGCCTCTTCACACCGCCGGTTCGTGCCGGCGCACTCGCCGTCGGCACTCGGCCTGGGGAAGGTGGCGCAGGTCGTCGTAGAAGGCGCAGCCGAGCGAATAGTCCTTGGCGTGATACATGGCCGAATCCGCTTCGCGCAGTAGGTCGTAGAGGGTGGCATCGGTGCTGCGCGGGCCGCTGCAGGCGATGCCGATGCTCGCGCCGATGGTCACCTCGGTGACCGACAGTTCGAAGGGTTTGCCGAAGGCGGCCAGCAGTTTCTCGGCCAGAACCGCCGCCTCGGCGCGGTTGGCGCCGGCCAGCACCACGAATTCGTCACCGCCGTAGCGGGCCGCGACGTCGTCGCGGTGGATGACGCGGCGGATGCGGGCGGCGGCATTCGCGATGAGTTCGTCGCCGACCGTGTGGCCGTAGCTGTCGTTGATGGTCTTGAAGCCGTCCAGATCGAGGAACAGCAGGCAGGTCGGGCGCCCGGTCCACAGTTCGCGATTGCGCGCCGGGGCGCGCAGCAACGCCGACCGGTTGAGCAGGCCGGTGAGCATGTCGTGGTCGGCCTGGTACTGGGCCCGGCGTTCGCTGCGCGCGCTGCGCACGATCGCGCGCTCACTGCGCACCAGCACACCCACCAGCAGGGTGGCGAGCAGGGCGGACACCACCACCCGGTCCACCGTGCCGACCCGCGCGCCGACGGTCGGCACCAGTGACGCGACCACCAGCGTCACCGCGATCACGCTGGCGCGCTGGCGAGACCGGTGCGGATGCACCCGCCGGGCGCCGCCCAGCGTGACCATGGTCGGATGCAGCGCCGCCAGCCCGACCATCGCATAGGCGAGGAGCAGGGGCGTCAACAGCATGCGCGCGTCGAGATGCACGGAGCCGGCGGACCGCAGGTTGTAGCCGAGATCGGCCACCAGGATCACCAGCAGACCGACGTGTACCAGCCGCAACGAGGTCTCCGAGCGCGAGGACGTGACTACGGAGTGGGTGACCAGCGTCAGCAGCAAGGCGTCGATCACGGGATAGATCGGCATGATCAGCGCTGCGGCGTCCCACTGCCGGGTGTTGTGCAAAACGGGGGAGATGAGAAAGGTCCACGAGGCGAGCAGGGCGCCGAGCGCGATCAAACCCGAATCCAGGACCAGATCGCGCTGACAACTGGAGCGCCGCGGCCACAACCAGAGGAACGCCGCGACTCCGACGCCACAGTAACCGGCCAGCGACGCCAGATCGTCGTACGGCGGAAAGCCGCTGCCGGTGAAATCGCGCAGCAGTGTTCCGGCGGCGAACAAGACGCCGGAGAGGGCGAGCAGATACCAGGCCGCCGGTGCGGGCGGCCGATGCCGGCGCACTCCCGTCCCGATCATGGCCAGCGTCGCGGCGACGACGCACAGCATCGCCGTCAGCGACAGCACCGGTGACTCGGCGATCGCCAGAACCGCCACGATCGAGACGACGGCCGTCGATAGCGCTGTGCGCCAGAGCTTTTCCGGCCGCCAGGTGCGTAGGAGCCGGATGCGGGTGGTGTGGTGCTGTGTGCCGGATGTCATCAGCCCCCCTGGTCCGCGTCGTCGTTCAGGAACCGAGCCGCGTAGTAGGTTTGTGAATCCTCGACCGCGACTTCCACGTTCGCCTGCTCACCGATCGCACTGCGCAGTGCGTCGGCAAACGAGAATTGAGAATTGTTGTACGAGCAGATGTCCCAGCCGACGACCCCACCATCTGCCGCCAGGATCTGGACAACTGTACTGATCATGGCATGAAAAGCCACCCCGTGTCGCGCAGTTGGGGTAACAAGGGTGAAACCTGCATAGTAAATCGCATCGCGCTCGGCGTGTTGCGGAAACCGTGTCGCAAAATACTCCGGACTGATCCACGGCACGGTGTCCAGATGCCGCGTCAGGGTGGTGAGTCCGATCGGTTCGCCGGCCGGTGTGCGGGCCACGATCTTGTCGACCCGGGTGTCGGTCATCTCCGCGCGGAACTCGTTGCGATGCAGCACCTGCCGGGCGATCGCGCGCGCTCGCAGCGGTCCGAATGCCTGCTCGTAGAGGTCGTGGAAGAGGTCGATCTCGGCGTTCGCGATCGCCGTCTCGATGGTGATCTCGACGCCCGGCCACGCCGCCCCGGTGCCGAGGGCATCGCTCACGGACGATCCCAGCCGCTGGCCCGGTACGCGGCCAGCACCAGCGCACACGTGTCCCGGCCGTCGGCACGCGCCGCGACGGTGGCGGTGTGGATCGGGCCGAAGCGCACCGGCCGTGCGGCGGTCATATCGGCGAGGCTGGCGTTGATGAGATCCTCGACCTGCTCGGTCGTTTCGGCGGCGTGTTCGACGAACAGGCCCGCACCGGACCCGTCCGCACACAGCGTCCAGCCGATCCCGGCTGCCGTGGTGGAGCCGTGGGATCGCGCGTGCCCGAGGGCGTAGACGCAGTAGAGACGATCGCCCCAGCCGATCCGCTGGCGCACCCGCGCCGTCCGCCGCAGCTGCGCCCGGGGCGGAATCACCGAGGATAATCGGATCAGATTCGCCTCTCCCACACCGAGTTCGCACAGTGCCGCGTCGAAGGCGGCCACCTCGGTCGCGCCCGTTCCCGTCGCGGTGCCGATCTCGATGGTCAGCGTCGCGGATCCCTCGGGATCACGATCACGGCGGCCGAGTGGGTCGAGCGAAGTATGAGTTGTGTGCATCGTGTTCGATCCTTCCCGGGCTCACCAGTGTGGCATTTTGCAGGGCGACGTTTCTCTAAATTCTTCCTTCGAAGCGTGGCAGATCGGCCCGCCGCGCGCCGCGCGAGCGGCGGACTGGCCCCGGAGATGCACGGGGGCGCGCTACGATCCGGACACATCGCGACCCGGTCGACCGCTGGTCTTTCCGACAGGAGATCCGTATGCAGCCTCTAGCTCAGCCATCGCACCGGTTCGATTCAGCGGCGGCGGTGCTGGGTGCGGACCAACTCCGGCTCGATGCCGCTCCCGTCGATTACGCCTTGGTCGCCGTGTATTTCGTCTTTGTACTCGGTATCGGACTGATGGCCCGCGCACGGATCTCCTCGAGTATCGATTTCTTCCTGTCGGGTCGCTCACTGCCGGCCTGGGTCACCGGTCTGGCCTTCATCTCCGCGAATCTCGGTGCGGTCGAGATCATGGGCATGTCGGCCAACGGCGCCGAATACGGCATGCCGACCATGCACTACTTCTGGATCGGCGCGGTGCCGGCCATGCTGTTTCTCGGCGTGGTGATGATGCCGTTCTACTACGGTTCCAAGGTGCGCAGCGTGCCGGAGTTCATGCGGCGCCGCTTCGGCACCGGTGCGCATCTGGTGAACGCGCTCAGTTTCGCGCTCGCCCAGGTGCTGATCGCCGGGGTGAATCTCTATCTGCTGGGTTCGATCGTCAACGTGCTGCTGGGCTGGCCGCTCTGGGTGTCGGTGATCGTGGCGGCGTTGATCGTGTTGTCCTACATCACCCTCGGCGGCCTGTCGGCCGCGATCTACAACGAGGTGCTGCAGTTCTTCGTCATCGTCGCGGCGCTGCTGCCGCTCACCCTGGTCGGCCTGCACCGCATCGGCGGTGTGAGCGGTTTGAAGGACAAGGTGACCGCCCGGCCCGACGGCGCCGAGCAGTGGCATTCCTGGCCGGGCCACGAGCTCAGCGGTTTCTCGAACAACTTCCTGTCGGTGACGGGCATCGTGCTCGGACTCGGCTTCGTGCTGTCCTTCGGTTACTGGACAACGAATTTCGTCGAGGTGCAGCGGGCGCTGGCGACCCATTCGATCTCGGCCGCGCGGCGCACCCCGATCATCGGCGCCTATCCGAAGATGTTCATCCCGTTCATCGTCGTCATCCCCGGTATGGTCGCCGCGCTGCTGATCCCGCAGATCGCCGAGTTGAAGAACACTGGCCACGGCGACGCGACGTACAACCAGTCGCTGCTCTATCTGATGAAAGAGGTACTGCCGAACGGACTTCTGGGCGTCGGCCTGGCGGGACTGCTGGCGGCGTTCATGGCGGGGATGGCGGCCAACATCTCCGCGTTCAACACCGTCTTCAGCTACGACCTGTGGCAGCAGTACGTGATCAAAGACAAGCCCGACGGTTACTACCTCACCGTCGGCCGCCTCGCCACCATCGGCGCCACGGCCATCGCGATCGGCACCGCGTTCATCGCGGGCAGCTTCTCGAACATGATGGACTACCTGCAGACACTGTTCTCGTTCTTCAACGCGCCGCTGTTCGCGACCTTCATCCTCGGCATGTTCTGGAAGCGGATGACCCCGACCGCCGGCTGGGTGGGCCTGGTGTTCGGAACGCTCAGCGCGGTGGTCGTTTTCATCCTGAACAAAACCGAGGTGTTCCATCTGTCGGGGCAGGGCTCGAGTTTCGTCGCCGCCGGTGTGGCCTTCGTGGTCGATATGGTGCTCAGTATCGCGGTGAGTATGTGGACCGCGCCCAAACCCGACGCCGAACTGGTCGGGCTGGTGTATTCGGAGACGCCGAAGGCTCAGCTCAGCGATCCCGATGCCGCGACGCTGCCGTGGTATCAGCGACCGGTGCTGCTCGCCGGGATCGCCCTGGTCATCGTGATCGCGCTGAACATCTTCGTCGGATGAGGAAGTGACGCCATGCTTTTCGATATCCGCACCATCGTCGGCTCCCTGCTCGGGAGCTACGGCCTGATCCTCGTCGTCACCGCACTCGTTCACGACACCGCGGCCGATCGGGTGCGCACCGGCGGTTGGAATATCAATCTCTGGGCCGGGATCGGGATGCTCGTCGCGGCGGCGGCGTTCCTGCTGTGGGTGGTACTGCGCCCGGTCCGTGAGTTCGCCGAAGCCGAACCGGAGCCGTCCGACACCGAGACGACCGGCGGCGCGTCGGAACCCTAGCCGGCCAACCCTATTCGCCGCCGTGCTCTAGTACGTCGGCCACATGCTCGGCGATGGCCATACTCGAGGTGGCCGCGGGGGAGGGCGCGTTGCGGATCGCGGTGATCGTGCCGAGCCGGTGGATGCGGAAATCGTCGACGAGGTCACCGCCGGCATCGACGGCCTGCGCCCGCACACCCGCCCCGGCCCGGAACACATCGTGCACGCCGATATCCGGGACATACCGTTGCGCCGCTCGCATATACGCTCGCGCCGACAGTGAGCCGTGCACTTCCCGCACCCCGGTGCGCCAGTGCCGGCGCGCCATTCGCCAGGCCCGGGCCAGGTCGTGAGGTCGCGCAGGTCCCGCGCGGAGACCGCGGATCGGCGATATCCCTCGCGGGCGAATGCGAGCACGGCGTTCGGCCCCACCTCGACTTCGCCGTTCACCCGGCGGGTGAAGTGCACGCCGAGAAAGGGGTACCGCGGATCGGGCACCGGATAGATCAGTCCGCGCACCAGCTCCGTCCTCTCCGGCCGGACCAGCATGTATTCGCCCCGGAACGGAACGATTCTGGGCCCCGGTCGGTCTCCGGCCAGTCCGGCCACGGTATCGCTGTGCAGACCCGCGCACACGATGAGCCGGTCGACCACGACCGCCGCGGCGTCCGAGCCGATGTGGATGCCGTTCGGGGCGCGCGTGACGGCGGTGACCGGGAACGACAACCGGACTTCTCCGCCGGCGGCGGTGATCTCGTCGGCGAAGGCGGCGGCGATCCGAGGGTAGTCAGTGATGGCGGTGTGCGGCGAATGCAGCGCGGCCAGACCCGTCGCATGCGGTTCGATCTCCCGGATCTCGCCGGCATCGATGCGCCGCAGTCCCGGCACACCGTTGCTGCCCGCGCGTTCGGCCAGCGCGTCCATCCGCACCACGTCGTCCGGGGTGACGGCGACGACCAGTTTGCCGACCTCGGCGTAGGGAAGCTGCTTCTCGGCGCAATAGTCGCGCAGCAGCTGCCGCCCGCGGGCACACAGGGTGGCCTTCAGCGAGCCCGGCTCGTAATAGATGCCGGCATGGACGACTCCGGAGTTGTGCCCGGTCTGATGGGCCGCGACCCGGTCCTCCTTGTCCACGACGACGACTCGGGTGCCGGGCCGGCGGCGGACGAGTTCCCGGCCGATCGCCAGTCCGATGATGCCGGCGCCGATGATGCCGACAGTCTGCTCCGGCACGCTCACTCCCACTCTCGCCCGAGGTCAGCCATTGCGCTCGTGGTCAATGTACGGGTGGTCTCAGGCGATCGCTTTCCCGGGGGCCGTGCGCCGCGGCGGTGCCGGCTACCGTCGAGACCGGTTTCGCGTGAACATCGCGGTCGCCGCGAGTACCCCCAGCGCGCCGAGGACGATGCCGATACTGCCCAGCCATCGTGCCGTGGTGTCGGCCTCATGTTCCTCGGCCGCGGCGGCGTGGACGTCGCCGTGGTTCTGCGCCCCGCCGGCGGGTGCGGGCGCCAATGGCAATGTCGGCGCGGGGAATTCGGGTTCGGTGTCCCCGGTGGAGGGCTGGTCCCATTTCACGACCTTGCCGTCGGCGTAGGTCTGGGTGGCGGGCAGGGTGACGGTGTCGGCATCCGGCAGCCCGTCGGCCAGTATGGAGAACTGTTCGAACTGCCCCGCCTCGATGCCGCTGCCGGGATCCGCCATCCAGGTGACGGCGACGACCTTGTGGTTGTCGTCGCGGGTGACCTTGGTCTTCCAGCCCGGCACGGGTTCGGTTTCGGCTTCGGTCAGGGCCGGAAGCTGCACGCTCAGTTGTGTGGTGGCGCTACCGGTGGCCGATTCGTTGGGTACCCGGAAGGTCAGCACCGCCGAACCGCCGCGCGCCGCGTCCGGACCGGAGACGGTGACGTGGGCGAAAGCCGGGGCGGCGGCGAGGATTGTGGCCCCCGCGGCGGCGATACCTGCGCGTGCGGTGCGGTGGAACCAGGATTCGTTCATAACGCGGTCACTCCTTCGCGAAGGGAAAACGGAGACAACCTGTGCTGACCGTGTGCACGATATCCCGGAAGGGCTGCGCCGGCGCCGATCCCGGCGGATTGCGCTGGGCGCCTTTGCCGTTCGGCTGCCGGTGCGCGGCCCGCCCCCCGATACCCGGCGGATCACCGGATATCGGGTGCGGATGCCGCGCGGTCTCGCTACCTCACTTCGCGGGGAACGGGGAGTTCACCGTGGTGAAGTACTGGGCCGCGGCCAAGATCGCGACCGGGGCGGTGACCAGCAGCTGACCCGCGAGAGTGCCCAGCGCGCCGATGGCCACGATGCCGCCGAGGCAGCCCACCACCGCGGCCGGAACGAACGGGCCGAACATGCCGACGATGGTGGCCGCCGCGATGGTCGCGCCCGCGATTCCGCCCAGAACGCAGCCGATTCCGGCGCCACCGATGCCGCCCACCAGGGTGCCGATCGAGGCGCCCGCGCCGAGGGTGCTGGTCATCCGGCTCCACGCGGCCTGCTCCCGGTCGTAGGGGGTCTTCCACGGCGCGCTGTCCTCGAACGGCATCGCGACCGGCTGATATGCCGCGTGCGCGAGGTCGAACTTCGGCGTGAGGGTCGCGGTGCGGTCGTGGATCTGCGCCTCGATCGGGAAGACGAAATCGTCGACGCGGAACGAGAGCTGCGTGCCGGCCAGGACGGTACCGTCGGCCGCCTTGACGGTGAATACGCCGTGGTCGGCCGACAGCGACCCGGCATCGGTGGAGATGACCGTGCCGGTCGGTGTGGTGGTCGCCTGGAAGCCGACCGCACCGGCGTCTGTGGGGGCGGCGCCGGCGGTGGCCGTGCCCAGGCCCAGGGCGGCGGTGACGAGGGCGGCGATGGCGGCGATGTTCTTGATTCCCATGGTGATGAATCCCTTTGCGGTATCAGGTAAACGAAAGTTGCTGTAGGTGTGCCGAGTGCGGGCATGAAGCAGCCCGGACGACCGCAGGCGGCATGTCCTGCCGATGACGACGCAATCGGTGATGCCGGCCGATCGTTGTCGGCGACTGTTACGACCCGGCCGAGCGCGCGGTCCATCGCACGGGCGACTCGGTGTCGCTCGTATGCGCGGGAAAGATGTTCCGGCGCAGTCGAATTACCTCGGCTGGTGTCGTAACCGAGTGCGGTTCAGGACTTCAGGCGACTGCTCCCCGGCGCCGACCCGCGATCAGGCCGAGGACGACATCGACGATCAGGAACGCGAGCAGACTCACGCCCAGCACCGGGGCGAACCATCCGATCCCCGCGGTGACCGCGATCAGCGGCACGCTGATCCACAGCGGCGCCCGTCGCAGGACTCCGCGTGCCGGTGCCCGCCCGAAGGTGAACGGGTCGTTCTCGCGGGTCGGCCGTCGTCGCCACCACATCAGATAGCCGCGTCCGATCACGGTGATCAGCGCGATCATCGTGGCCAGCAGCAACAGTTGATTGGCGAGGCCGAACAGCATGCCCATATGCAGCGCGATGCCCCAGTTGGCGAGCTTGGCCATCAGCGGCCAGTCCGCGTAGCGCAGGATGTCGGTGACATCGCCGGTCCTACCGTCCACGGCGATCGCGTCCTGGGTGTAGACCCCGGGCAGGCGGCGCTCCTTGACGGTGAAGGCGGTGGTGTCCTTCGCCGGGATGGAGATCTCGACCGGACCGTCGATACCGTGTCCGCGAGCCACCGCGAGGACCTTGTCCGCCTGGGCGGCGCGGTCGGCGGGAACGGGCATCGACATGCCGTGGCCGCCAGTGTGCTCGGCGTGCTCGCCACCGGCCGGGATCGACGGCATCGGTGCACCGGGCAGCGCCGTGTCGACGACCGGCGTGGTCCAGCTCGAGTGCTGCCGTAGCGACGTGATGTGCTGCCCCGCATGTAGCGACCAGGTCAGACCGGTCGCCGAGAGGAACAGCAGTGGCAGCAGAATCCACATGCCGACCGTGGCATGCACACTGACGCTGCCCGGACGACCGGCTTTCGACCGATCCGGCCACAGCAGACGCCGCAGCGAGCCGCGGGAGCGGTGCAGCCACATCACCACACCGGCGAGCGCGATGATCCACATCCACGACGCGGCCATCTCGCTGTAGAGCCGGCCCACATCGCCGAGATGCAGATTGCGATGCAGCACATCGATCCAGGTGCGCATGGGTAGCGCGCCCGTGCTGCCGTACACGACGCTGTCGCCCACGGACGTCGCGGTCGCCGGGTCGACGAAGACCGCGCGCCGCTCGGATTCACCGAGGCTCGGATCGGTGAAGATCACGCGGGTTGTGTCACCGGCGTGCTGCGCCGGGTCCACCGCGCTCAGCGCGAGTCCCGGTTCGGCGGCCACACCCGCCGCGATCTGCTCCGACAGCGGCCGCGCCGGGCCGGTCGAATCCACATGCAGCAGATCGCGATTCACGATCGACTCGATGCTGGGGGCGACCGCGTACAGCGCCCCGGTGACCGCCGCGATCAGGATGAACGGCGCGACGAAGACGCCGGCATAGAAGTGCAGCCGCATGGCCAGCGCCTGCACCGCCCGTGCGGTGCCGGACCGAGACGGTCGCGACTGCTCCACCGCACCGGGCGGTGATTGCTGCGCCGCGTCGGGCGGCGACTTCTCCGGTTGCGGCGGCTCGGTGCCGGCAGCCGGAAGATCGGTGATGCTCACTGGTAGTGCTCCTGTTTCGAGGGCACCCACATCGTTGTGCGCGAAACCGCGTCGCCGTGGCTCGATGCCGCGCAGGGGACAGTCGTCGCACAGGGCGCCGGTCGCATGCGCGGCGGTCGCCGGGTACCAGGCGGAACCCACTGGCACGCCGATGAAACGAGCCATCTGCCGCCGCATTCGGCGCTGCGTGGTCCCGGAGTTCCGCCGCGCTGGGACTGTGGCGGTACCGCGGTCCGCGGACCACGACGACCTGCGTTGCCGGACCGCTGACGCGGTGCACTCACCGCGGCCTTCGGGGCCTGCGAAATTCGCTCGGGTCGACCACGGCTCGAATTCCGCATCGGAACTCGATGCGAACGATCTGCCGTCCGGACCCTCGCATCACGAGCACCCGAAATGCCGCACCGAGCGTTCGAAACGCGGTGTCGGCGATGAGGATTCGCGAATGTGGGTGTTGAGATATATCAGCAGTACGCAGCGAGCGGGGGTCCGCGAGTGCGGAAGGTTTCGGTGGGGAAGATCCGCAGGATCACCCGGTCGCGGTGAACGCTGCGGGGAATACTCGGTTCGGCGATCGCCGGGAGGCTGACCGGCATCGGCAGCACGCGCGCTACTGCGGTGCCGATCCGGTAGGCGGCCTCGGCGCCGAGAATGACGACGGCCGCGCACACCGCGCCGACCAGGTGGGCGCCCAGCATGGCGGGCGTCCACAGCGGCATATCGTGCATCTGCGTCATATCGGCTGACATCACCAGGTGGCCGATCAGCTGCCCGCCCCACAGGGCCGCGGCGAGTCCGACGGCGGTGGTGCGCAGCGGCGCCAGCCCGGCGACGAGCGCGCCGACCACCGTGGAGGCGGCCACCAGCAGCATCAGGGTGCTGGACTGCACCGCCATCCCGCCCACCGCCCAACCGTGCGCGGCGATCGACAGAGCGCCCGATACGGATCCGGCCGACGCGGCCCGCAACCGCGCCACCGCGGCCCGACGCGCACGCGTCGACACCTGGGCGCGGGCCGAGACGTGGCCGGACGGGGGAAACACGAGCTGAATGATAGCCGACCGCTTCGAAGCCAATTCACAGATACGTCAAAGTCTTCCTGCGGGGGAAGCTCCGCAAAAACACGATCGGCCCGGTAGCCCAGCTCCCGGGCCGATGCGTGCCGGTGAACTCAGTCGCCCGTGACGTCCATTTCCGCCAGCGGCTTGCGCAGCAGCTTGCCGGTGGCGTTGCGAGGCAGCTCATCGAGGAAGATCACCTCGCGCGGCACCTTGTAACGCGCGAGGTTCGCCTTGACGTAGTCCTTGATCTCCTGGGCGTCGCGCTTGGAATCGGGACCCGGAACGACGAAGGCGCGCAGGCGCTTTCCGAATTCCTTGTCGTCGACACCGACGACCGCCGCCTCCTGCACGTCGGCGCGATCGGCGATGAGGTGCTCGACCTCCTGCGGGAAGACGTTCTCGCCGCCGGAGACGATCATGTCGTCGTCGCGGCCGTCGATGAACAGCAACCCGTCCTCGTCGAAGTGCCCGACGTCGCCGCTGGACATCATCCCGTCGATGGTCTCCTTGGTGCGGCCGTCGGTGTAGGCCTTGAACGAGTGCGCGTTCTCGATGAAGATCGTGCCGGTGACGTTCGGTTCGGTGATGCGCTTGCGGTTCTCGTCGAACAGCGCCAGCCGGATCCCGAGCGGCGGGCGGCCGGCGGTGCTCGGTGACTTGCGCAGATCCTCCGGGCTCGCGACGGTGATCAGCGCGCATTCGGTGGAGCCGTACACGTTGTAGAGGACGTCACCGAAGTAGTCCAGGCTGCGCGTCACGACGTCCGGCGGGATCGCCGAGCCCGCGGCGAAAATCATCCGCAGCGAGGACATGTCGTACTTGGCAAGCGTCTCGGGCGGCAGGTCCACCATGCGCTGCAGCATGGTCGGCACCACCACCAGCGACTCCGCCTTGTACTTGTCGATATTGGCGAGCGTCTTCTCGGGATCGAACCGCCGCTGCTGGAAGATCATCCGGTTGCCCAGCGAGAGCCCGAGGGTGAACTGTGAGAGGCCGGTGGCGTGGAAAACCGGCGCCGCGACGACCATGGAACCGTTGCGCGGCAACGGAATTCGATCCAGGAACTGTGCGGAGATGAACGGGCTGACCTTGTCGCGCGGCGCGCCCTTCGGGGTGCCGGTGGTGCCGGAGGTCAGAATCACCATGCCGCCCGGCTTCGTCGGCGCGCTCACCGCATCAGGGGACTGGCCCTCGCGCAGCGAATCGACGGTCGGGATGGAAGGATCGACGTTGTCGGACTGGTCCACCCAGGTCAGGATGCGGGGGATCTCATCGGGAATGGCGCTCATCAGGTCGACGAATTCGCTGTCGTGCAGCACCAGTTTCACCTGCTCGCGCGTGGCGACATCGGCGAACTGCGGTTTGGCGAAGCCGGTGTTCATCAACACCGCCCGCACACCCAGCTTGCCGGTGGCGGCCAGGCTCAGCACCATGCCGCGGTGGTCGCGCGCCAGCAGCGCCACCACATCACCCTCGCGCAGACCGTGTGCCGCCAGGCCGCGAGCCAGTTGGTTGGACTGCTCGTTGACCTCCGCGAAGGTCAGCTCGCCCCGCTCGTCCAGCAGCGCCGCGGACTTCGGATTGGTCTTCGCGGCGTGCATGATCACGCCCGCGAAGGGTCCGAACTTGGTGACGTTGAGCGCCGAGCTGACCGCATGGTCCGGTCGCAGCGGGCTGAACAGCCCGCGTTTGCGCATGACGTTGACCCCCAGAGCCAGATCTCCGGCCTTTCGGAGGGCAGTGCGTGCTGACGGAAGGACAGCTGACATAGGTACAACCTTCCGCGGATTCCACCAGGTAGGCGGGACCGCAACATCGAGATCCAGTGCGTGCTAACTCTAGCAAGCAGGGGCACGCGGATGTGGTTTGCGTCTCTGTAACCGACGGTACCGCACAGCCGGTCGGGTGACCGGTTATGTGATCTGGTATTCCATCAGTGCCCGGCGCAGCAGCTTGCCGGTGGCGTTGCGCGGCAGATCGTCGAGGAACACCACGTCACGAGGCACTTTGTAACGGGCGAGTGTGCCCTTGACGTAGGCTTTGATCTCGTCCGGATCCAGGGTCGCGCCGGGCTCCGGCACGACGAAGGCGCGCAGGCGTTTACCGAATTCCACGTCGTCCACGCCGACCACCGCAGCGTCGAAGATGTCCGCCCGCTCCAGCAGCAGGTTCTCGACCTCCTGCGGGAAGACGTTCTCGCCGCCGGAGACGATCATGTCGTCGTCGCGGCCGTCGACGAACAGCAGCCCGTGCTCGTCGAAGTGGCCGACGTCGCCGGAGGACATGTAGCCGTCGATGATCTGCTTGTGCCGACCGTCGGTGTAACCCTCGAACGGCGCGCCGGATCGAATGAATATGCGCCCCTTGACATTCGCGCCGTGCAGGCGCTTGCCGTTCTCGTCGAACAACACCACTTCGCATGTGACGGGCGCGCGCCCGGCGGTGCCCGGGGCGATGGCGAGATCGGCCGGCTGGGCCACCGTCGCCACCGCGCATTCGGTGGAGCCGTAGAGGTTGTAGAGCACCGGCCCGAACGCCTCGGTGGCGCGCACGGTCAGCTCCGGGGACAGTGCCGATCCCGCCAGCACGATGGATTTCAGCGAGGACAGGTCGTACCGTTCCCGCACGGCCGGATCGAGTTCGACCATGCGATGCAGCATCGTCGGCACCGCTACCAGCAGGTCGACATGGTGTTCGGCGATCAGGGCCAGGGTGCGCTCGGCATCGAAGCGGCGCATCATCACCGTCGTCGCGCCCAGGGCGGTGGCGATCAGCCAGGTTGCCTGGCCCGTGCTGTGGAAGATCGGCGAGACGATGAGCACCGTGCCCTGCCGCGGGAACGGGATCCGATCGGCGATCTGCGCCGAGGAGATCGGCGAAACCGCTTCCCGGGGAGCGCCTTTCGGCAGACCGGTGGTGCCGCTGGTGAGGATCACGAAGCCGCCCGGCTCGACCGGCAGCGGCAGCTCGTTCGGTGGGTGGGCCGCGATCAGCTCCTCGATCGTTATTGCGCCCGTGGGCAATTCGGTGCCGTCGTCGACCCAGGTGATCACTCGCGGCAGCTCCGGAGACAGCGCGTCGAGCAGGCCGACGAATTCGCTGTCGTGCAGGACCACCTTCACGTTCTCGCGCTCGCAGACTTGGGCGAACTGCGGTTTCGCGAAGCCGGTATTCATCAGGGCCAGCCGCGCACCGGCCTTACCGGCGGCCGTCATCGCCAGCAGCAGTCCGCGGTGATCGCGCGCGAGAATGCCGATGACGGTTCCCGGTTCGACGCCGAGCGACCGCAGGCCGCGCGCCAACCGCGTGGAATCGTCGTCGAGTTCGCGGAAGGTCATACTGCCGTGCTCGTCGATCAGTGCCGGCCGCTGCGGCCACATCCGCGCCGCGTGCCGGACCATCGTCGCCTGCGGCCCGAGCCGCCGCCCCTCCTTGGCCGACAACAGCGTCTCACCGAGATTGCGCGGATCGATGAACCCGCGCTCCCGCAGTACATTCAACGCCCGCACCGCCTCGGAGACCTCGACCGCCTTGCGCTGAACCCCGTGCACCACCGAGCCGATACCGACGCCCACGTCAACCACCTCCACGCGACCCCTGTTGCTGGGGACGGTAGCAGTCACAAGTGTGACTTGGTACACAGTTCCGGTCAACAGCTTGGCCTCGATTGTGGGCCGCGTAGCCGCCGAAACTGGTTATGTCGAATATGCCCTGGCGCGACCCGTTCGAGAGGAGTGGATATGCGTTCGGAAGAAGGTCGTATCGACGTTCCCGGCGGGCGCGTCTGGTATCGGTCGCTCGGCGAGAAGGGAACCCCGCTCCTGTGCCTGCATGGCGGGCCGGGCTTTCCGCACGACTATCTGGAGGCGCTGGCGCAGCTGGCCGGCGAGCGCCGGATCATTTTCTACGACCAGCTCGGCTGCGGCAATTCCGATCGGCCGAGCGATACCTCGCTGTGGACCGTGGACCGGTTCGTCGCGGAACTGGTGGCCGTGCGCGCGGCGCTGAACTTGGACCGGGTCCATCTGCTCGGCAATTCGTGGGGCGGGATGCTGGCCCTGCAGTACACGCTCGACCGGCAGCCGGCGCTGGACAGTCTGGTGCTGGTCGGCGCTCCGGCCAGCATGCCGCGGTGGTCGAGGGACTGCGCGGAACTGCTCGAGGAGGAGCCCACCGAGGTGCGAGAGACGATTCGGCAGCACGAGGCGAACGGGTTCACCGACTGCCCCGAATACGTGGCCGCGACGCTGGGCTTCTATCGCAAACACGTGTGCCGGCTGCGGCCGTGGCCGGTAGGGCTCGAACGTGCGTACGCGGCGGCGGGATACGAGGTCTACCACACCATGATCGGGCCGAGCGAATTCACCGTGACCGGCTCTTTGCGAGATTGGGACGTCACCGAGCGCCTGGGTGAGATCGGCGTGCCGACGCTGTTGCTCGGCGGCCGGCACGACGAATGCCGTCCGGCGCACCTCGAGGATATGCGGCGCCGCATCCCCGACTCGCGCGTGGTGACCATCGAGGACGCGTCGCACCTGTGCTTCGCCGAACAGTGGGACACCTTTCACACCGAGCTGACCCGCTTCCTCGCGGAGGTGGAAGTTGGGCCGGTTCCGCCGACGGGTTGATCGACTTCGGTCCTCCGCTCCGGTGACCTCCAGCATCGGGAACGGGACCTACGGCACCGGATCGCGAACGGTCGGCGCTTTACCGTCGAAGGTGTACATCGAGCCGCGGCAGGTGCCGCAAGGAGGATGACACCATGAACTGGCCGACCGCCGCAGTCCTGATCGCTCTCCTCTTCACGATCATGGTCATCGTGACAACCTACCTCACCAGCCGCTTCTCCAAGCGGTAAGCTGCGGTCTGCCTTACGACTGTCATCGACGAATCTTGTCGGCGAACGGCAGCCCGACGCAGCGGGCACTCGGCCCTGGTTGTGGTCGGTATGTGTGCCGGAGAACGCGCTGACCGCCGCTATCGGATCTCACTGGCCGGTCTTGCCTGCGAACGAGAAAACCGGTGCGAGTCCTGAAACGGTCTCGCACCGGGTTCCTGTTGTCCCGCAACCTACTTCAGCTGCGCACTGGTCAGCTCCAGCACGCGCCGCGCCACGATCAGCTGCTGAATCTGCTGCGTGCCCTCGAAGATGTCGAGGATCTTCGAGTCACGGCTCCACTTCTCCAGCAGGGTGCGCTGGGAGTAGCCCACCGCGCCGGCCAGTTCGACGGCCTTCAGGGTTACGTCGGTGCCCATGCGGCCGGCCTTGGCCTTGGACATGGAGGCTTCGAGGGAGTTGGGCTTCTTGTTGTCGGCCATCCATGCCGCGCGCAGGGCGAGCAGGTAGGCGGCTTCCCAGTCCGATTCCATGCGAAGGAATTCCGCGGCGGCGGCGGACTGGTTGTTGGCGGGGATGTCGTAGGAGATCTCCACGCCGGACTCCTCGAGGATGGTGCGCAGTTCCTCGAGCGCGGCGCGGCCGACGCCGATGGCCATCGCGGCCACCAGCGGGCGGGTGTTGTCGAAGGTCTGCATGACCCCGGCAAAACCCTTCTCCACGTTGACTTCCGGGCTGCCGAGGATGTTGTCGGCCGGAATGCGGCAGTCCTCGAGGCGCAGTTCGGCGGTATCGGAGGCCTTGATGCCGAGCTTGTGCTCGAGGCGAGCGACGGTGAGGCCCTTGGCATCTCGAGGGACGACGAACGACTTGATCGCCGCGCGCCCCTTCGACTTGTCCACCGAGGCCCACACCACGATGTGAGTGGCGCGCGAACCGGCGGTGACAAAGATCTTGGTGCCGTTGAGAACCCACTCGTCGCCGTCGAGCACCGCGGTGGTCGACACGGCCGCGGAGTCCGAACCGAAGGACGGTTCGGTGATGGCCATCGCCGCCCACACCTTGCCGAAGCGCTCCAGCTGCTCGTCGGTGGCGACCGCGGCGATCGCGGCGTTGCCCAGGCCCTGGTAGGGGATCGACAGCATCAAACCGACATCGCCCCAGCAGGTTTCGAGCGCATTCAGCAGTGCGGACATGTTGCCGCCGTTGCTGTTGCCGAGCAGTTCGGTGGAGTGGCTGTCGGCGGCCTCCGCACCGGACTTGGCCTTGCGGCCGCCGGTGGCGCCGGAGATGTCCTGGGTGCCGGAGTCGGCCAGGCCCTCCACCATGGCGGCCATGGTGTCGAGCTCCACCGGGTATTCGTGCTCGGCCAGGTCGTATTTGCGCGAGACGGGGCGGAAGATCTCCGCGGCGACCTGGTGGGCCTGGTTGGCGCTGGCCCGCAGCTTCTTAGGGAGTTCGAGATTGATCATCGGAATGTCTCCATCAATACGGTTCAGGGGTCGAGGAGACCCGGATCAGATCAGGACCACACCTTCGGCGACGCCGATCGCCCGCAGATCGCGGTACCAGCGCTCGACCGGGTGTTCCTTGGTGTAGCCGTGGCCGCCGAGCAGCTGCACGCCGTCCAGTCCGATCTGCATGCCCTTGTCGGTGGCGAACTTGCGGGCCAGCGCCGCCTCCCGCGAGAAGGACAGCCCCTGTTCCGCGCGTGACGCACCCCGCAGAGTCACGAGCCGCAGGCCGTCGAGTTCGATGGCGATATTGGCGACCATGAACGCCACCGCCTGCCGGTGCGCGATCGGCTCGCCGAACGCCTCGCGCTCCTTCACATACGGCTTGACGTAGTCCAGCACGGCCTGACCGGTGCCGACCGCGAGCGACGCCCAGCCCAGGCGGGCCAGCCGCACGGCGTCGGCGTATTCCTCGGCACGCTGGGCCGCGTCGCCGTCACCCAGGATGGCCTCGGCCGGAACCGCGACGTTGTCCAGGATCAGCCGGCCCAGGCCGGCCGCGCGCAGGCCCATACTCGGATCGGCCTCGATCACCACACCCGGTGTATCCGATTCGACGATGAAAAGCGTGGGGCGGCCGTCGATTTCGGCGCCCACGAGGAACAGCTCGGCGTCGGCGGCGGCCGGAACCAGGCTCTTGACGCCGTTGATCCGGTAGCCGCTGGGGGAGCGGGTGGCCTTGGTCTGCAACGCGAACGGATCGAACAGTGCCCGCGGCTCGCTGATCACGACCGAGGCCTGCGGCACGTTCTCACCCGTGAAGGCGCCCAGGTAGGTCTGCTGCTGTGCGTCCGAACCCCACTGCGACAGCGCGACAGCCACACCCGACGGGGCCAGAATCGGCAGCGCCAGGCCCATATCTCCGTGTGCCAGCGCCTCGGCGACCAGCGAGTTGGTGACCGCGCCGCGCTCGGTGGCCGCACCCTCGAGCTCCTCGGGCACGTTGATCAGCGTGATGCCCAGTTCGGCGGCGCGCTCGAGCAGATCCTTGGGAGCCTGGGCCGCGCCGTCGGCCTCGTAGGCCGCCGGGCGCAGGATCTCCGCGGCGAATTCGCGCACCGTCTCGACGATCATCTGCTGCTCGTCGGTGGGGGTGAGGTCGAAGTAGTCCTTGCTGCGGGACTCGTTGGCGGGCAAGCGCTTCGGCTTACCGCCACCGGATACCTTGCCGAATGCGCGAGTCGCGGCGCCGAGCGTGCGAAAGCCGGTCTTGGTGCCCTCGTAGGCCAGCCGTTCGATGGGCTTGCGCAAGTTGTACTTCTCGGCCAGCTCGGAACCGGTAATGGTCGTCATGACCCGCATGGCCGCGCCCATCCAGTCGCGCTTGACCGGGTTGAGGCCGACAGCGGAATCCGGACGTCGCTTCGTTGCGGTGTCTCGAGTGCTCATAGTCACCAGTCTTCTCGGGTGTGGGTTTCGGGTGATCGGTCCCAGGATCTTACTTGCGAGTAAGGCTATCTTACTCCAGAGTAAGAACGCCGTCGAGCGCGGGTCGGTCTGTATCGATCCTCATACCCCGGCGATGTCGCGACGATCGAAAATCGGCAGCGCCGCGACCACGAAGACAGCCGCGGCCACCACGAGCCACAGATAGCCCGGCCGCAGGCCCGCGCCCATCGGACCGTCGGACAGCGCCTGCTCGAACGGCGACCACCAGCCCCACGGGCGCACCGCGTCGACGATCTTCGACGCCGCGTACAGCACATAGGCGGCGACCGCGGCCACGCTCGCGACCGCGACCGCGACCAGGCGGCGACCGGAAGCGGCACCGACCGCCAAGGCCAGCCCGCCGAACGGCGCTGCCAGCGCGACCATGGCGATCGATCCCGTCGCCGCGGCCCCGACGCCGATATGCATCCCGAATATCGCCGCGAACACGACAACGGCGGCGAACAGCACGGTGCCGAGCACCACCAGGCCGGTGAGCAGCACCGCGACTTGTTCCAGCACGAGCCGCACCGGCGTCACCCGCGTCACCAACAGCACCTCGAGGGTCCCGGACTCCTCCTCGCCGGCGATCGCGCGGGCGCCGCGCGATACCGAGAAGACCAGGAACAGGATGGGCAGGATGATGCTGTAGAGCTCGGTGTTGAGAAAGCCTGTGCCGCTGAGGAAGTCCTCGATTCCGAGCAGCTGCCGCAATGCCGGCGGGTAGTTGTCGACCATCTGCCGGAGCCCGGGAATGTTCGATATCGACGGCCACAATGCGGATTCCAGCAGTACCAGCACGACAATGCCGAGGCTCCAGCCGATCAATCCGCGCCGTTGGTCCCGCAGGCATTTGACGAACACCGTGCTGAACATCAGCTGTCCTGTCCGTAGTAGGTGAGGAAGACCTCTTCGAGATCGGGTTCGTGGCTGATCACGTCGACCACCCCGTAGGGTGCGACGAACTTCAGGAGTTCGGCCGTCGAGCCGTCCACCTCGATGTGCAGCACCGGACCGGCGCCGCTGACCGATCGCACCCCGCCGACAGCGGCCAGGAGCTGCGGTTCCGGAGGTGTGGAGGCGAAGGCGAGGTCGAGCCGGCGCAGCGACTGCGCCGCCAGCGCCGCGACCGACCGGACTTCGACCAACCGGCCCCGCCGCAGAATCGCCACCGTGTCGGCGACCGCCTGCACCTCCGACAACACGTGCGAGGACAGGAAGACGGTGCGCCCGGCGTCGCGGGCCTCACGTAACAGGGCCAGGAATTCTCGCTGGACCAGCGGATCCAGCCCCTGGGTCGGTTCGTCGAGCACGAGTACGTCCGGTTCGGCCATGAATGCCTGCACCAATCCGACCTTCTGCCGATTGCCGTGCGACATCGCCGAGATTCGAGTCGAGGTATCCAGGTTCAGGCGTTCGGCCAATTCGCGCGGAACCACCGGATCGACGTCGCCGCGAAGCCGGGCCAGGTAGGTCAGATACCGCTCCGCGGTGAGATCCGGATAGGCGACGAACTGGCCGGGGAGATAGCCGATATGGCGCTGCGCGGCCGATCGGTCACGCCCGACGTCCGCGCCCGCGACCGCGACCGAACCGCGGGTCGGCCGCATGAGGCCGACGAGTATCCGGACGGTCGTCGTCTTACCGGCCCCGTTGGGACCCAGGTATCCGAAAATCACTCCCGGCGGAACCTCGAGGTCCAGGTCCAGCAGTGCCGGCGTATGACCGTAGAACTTGGTCAGGCCGCGCATCGCGATCATCGGTGGCATGGTCTCAGATTGCGCGGCCGGGGCCGGGCAGAGCAGAGCCTTGCGAACCCGTCGGCACTGACTTATGTCACCGCGGCCTTATGTCACCGCGGCCTGCCGGCACGGCGGCCGGTGTCTCAGCCGCGCAGCGCCTCGAGTACGGAGTCGTGCAGCAATCCGTTGGTGGCGACCGCGCTGCCGTGATGCGGTCCGGGGGTTCCATCCAGGGCGGTGAAGCGGCCGCCGGCCTCGCGCACGAGCACATCGAGCGGTGCGAGGTCCCACAGCGAGACCTCCGGTTCGGTGGCGATGTCGACCGCGCCCTCGGCGAGCAGGCAATAGCCGAAGAAGTCGCCGTAGCCGCGGGTGCGCCACACCTGATCGGTCAGGTCGACCAACTGCTCACGCAGCCCCAGGTCTCGCCAGCCGGACAGGCTGGAGATCGCGAGACTGGCCGAATTCAGTCCGCCGACCTCGGAGACGGTGATCGGCTTCGGCTCTCCGGTCTCGAAACGGGTCCACGCGCCGGAACCCGTTGCGGCCCACCAGCGGCGGCTCAGCGCGGGCGCGCTGACGACGCCGACGACCGGAACGCCGTCCTGCAGCAGCGCGATCAGACTGGCCCACACCGGAACTCCGCGCACGAAGTTCTTGGTGCCGTCGATCGGATCGATCACCCACTGCCGTCCGATGAACTCGGCCTCACCACCGAACTCCTCACCGAGCACGGCGTCGTGCGGCCGCCGCTCGATGAGAATCTCGCGCAGCGACCGCTCCACCGCCAGATCCGCGTCCGAGACCGGGGTCAGATCCGGTTTGCTGTTCACCTTCAGGTCGAGTGCGCCGAAACGATCACGGGTGATCGCATCGGCCGCATCGGCCAACAGCAGGGCAAGGTCGAGATCGCCGGCATGATCGCTCACACGGCAACCGTAATGGGCGCACCCGATCGGAGCCATTCGCGGCCTCGCCGGCGATACGCGCTACCGCTGCGGATTCCAGACCGCGGGCCAATCCTTACCGCGGAAGGCCGCGTCGATTCCGCCGTCGCAGAAGATCACCGATCCGACGAAGAAGCCGGCCTTGTCCGACAGCAGGAACGCCGCGAGGTCGGCGATCTCCTCCGGGTGGCCGGGCCGCCCGATCGGGGTCATGGCGAGGAACTGCTTCATGCCCTCACCGGTGAGCGCGTCCTTGCTGCCCTCCTGGGTCATCGGGGTGTCGATGATGCCGGGCGCGATGGCGTTGAGGCGGATGCCGTCGGCGATGTACTCCGCCGATCTGGTCCGGGCGTACCAGGCCAGGGCCGCTTTCGTCGCCGGATAGGCCTGGATCGCGCCCAGGTCGCCGAACGATTCGGCGATGCCGCGGGCACGTTCCTCCTCACCGGCCAGGCAGGCGTCGGCCAGCTCCACCGGCCGGGTGCAGACCTCGTTGCTGCGTCAGCCGCTGTTCACGCCGCGACCCGCGCTGCCGCCAAAGCACGTGCCCACCAGTGCAATTGGTCGAGCATGTCCGCTGCCGCCGCTTCGGATTCGGTCGGCGCGGTCCATCGTCGCGCGGCGTCGAAATGCTGGTAGTACCGAGGGAAGGACACATAGTCCCGGATCGTGTGCGCGTTCAGCTCGGCGAACACCTGCCGCAGGTGGGCGATGGCGTTCAGCCCGCCGCTCGCCCCGCTGTAACCCACGAAGCCGATCGCCTTGCGGTCCCACTGCGTGTAGTGCCAGTCGATCGCGGTCTTGATCGAGGCCGGGTAACTGCTGTTGATGTCCGGAGTGACGATGACGATCGCATCCGCGGCGTCCAGACGCCGGGTCAGATCGACCATTCCGGCGGGACGCGGGGGATTCGGTTCCATCCGCGGCGGAACCGCCGGCAGTGCGACGGGCAGATCGGCCTCGGCGAGATCGATCAGGTCGACCTCGAAGCCGCCGTGCCGCCGGGCCCGCTCGGCGAACCACTCACCGACGACCGGCCCGAAGCGGCCCTCCCGGACGCTGGCGATGACGATTGCGAGCCGCATTGTGGCGCTGGACATTTCGGATCTCCTTCGGAAGGCGTTGTTCGCTGTCGTCGACTCTGCCGTCCGGGCGCGAGACCAGGGAGCCCGCTGTGAGGGTGGTAGTCACAGGGATACCCTCGGCGCGCCCCGCGCTGTTAGCGTCGATCTGTGAGCGATAACGAGCTGGGGCTTTTCCTGCGGACTCGGCGTGCGGCGGTCACCCCCGCCGAGGTCGGACTCCCGGCCGGACCTCGACGCCGCACCCCGGGCCTGCGCCGCGCCGAACTCGCGACACTCGCCGGAGTCAGCGTCGAATACCTGATCCGGTTGGAGCAGGGCCGCGACCGGCATCCGTCGGCGGGCGTGCTGTCCGCATTGGCCGATGCTCTCCGATTGAGCCCGAGCGAGCGCGTCCAGCTGCATCGGCTGGTCAAATCCGCCGATCCCGGATTCAGCTGTACGGGCGGCGCGCTGCCCAATCGTCTGGTCCGGCCTGCGGTGCAAGCGATTCTGGACCGTCTCGCACCGGCGCCCGCGGCCGTCTTCAACCGTGTCGGTGAGATCCTGAGCTGCACCGATGGCTATCTCGCGCTGGTCGGCGGCACCGGCCTGCTCGACCACGGCCTACCCGCGGACTACCCGCGCTGGCTGTTCACCGATCCGCGTGCCCGCATCGTCTACCCGGAGTGGGACCGTCGTGCCGATCTCGCGGTGGCGAATCTGAAGGCCGGTCCCTTCCGTTCGGATCCGGCCATCGCCGCGCTCGCCGACGAGCTGACGCTGCTGGCGGGTGCGGAATTCACGCACCGTGTCGCCGACATCGCCGGACTGCCGGATACCAGCGGCATCAGCCGGATGGACCATCCCGAGGCGGGTCCGCTGCGGCTGGCCTACGAACGGCTGGACCTGTCCGCCGACGACGACCAGTACATCCAGGTCCAGCTGCCCGCCGACGACGCGACCACCGCGGCCCTCGATGCGCTGCTGGGCCGCCGCCCGGGTGGATTGCGCGCGGTATCGGGCTGAGCCGGCCGCCCGCCGCATCGCCCGTGCTGCCGACGACTCGCCGCATTTCACCGCCACCTGCGCGAGCGGTAGATTGGACAACCGTGCATCCTGACGTTTCCGCTGATCTCGCCGAACTCGACACCACGTTGAAGACTGTCGAGTCGGTACTCGACGTCGACGAGCTGCGCCGTCGCATCGACGAGCTCGAACATCAGGCCGCCGACCCGGAGCTGTGGAACAACCAGGAACACGCCCAGCAGGTGACCAGCGAGCTGTCGCACGCGCAGGGTGAGCTGCGCCGCGTCACCGAACTGCGGCAGCGGCTCGACGATCTGCCAGTGCTCTACGAACTCGCCGAAGAGGAGGAGGGCGAGGCGCGCACCTCAGCCCTTGCCGATGCCGATGCCGAACGGGCCGCGCTGCACGCCGATGTCGAGGCGATGGAGGTCCGTACGCTGCTCTCGGGCGAGTACGACAAGCGCGAGGCGCTGGTCAACATCCGGTCGGGTGCCGGTGGTGTGGACGCCGCCGATTGGGCGCAGATGCTGATGCGCATGTACGTGCGCTGGGCCGAGCGCCACAAGTACCCGGTCGAGATCTACGACACCTCCTACGCCGAGGAGGCGGGCATCAAGAGCGCCACCTTCGCGGTCAAGGTGCCCTACGCCTACGGCACCCTCTCGGTGGAGATGGGGACCCACCGCCTGGTGCGGATCAGCCCCTTCGACAACCAGGGCCGGCGCCAGACCTCCTTCGCCGAGGTAGAGGTGCTGCCGGTGGTCGAGGGCACCGACCATATCGAGGTCCCGGAATCGGAGATCCGCGTCGACGTGTACCGCTCCTCGGGTCCGGGTGGCCAGAGCGTCAACACCACCGACTCGGCGGTGCGGATCACCCACATTCCCACCGGCATCGTGGTGACCTGCCAGAACGAGAAATCACAGCTGCAGAACAAGATTTCGGCCATGCGCGTGCTACAGGCCAAGCTGCTGGAACGCAAACGGCAGGAGGAGCGCGCCGAGATGGATGCGCTCAAGACCACCGAGGGCGCCTCCTGGGGTAATCAGATGCGCTCGTACGTGCTGCACCCCTACCAGATGGTTAAGGACCTGCGCACCAACTTCGAGGTGAACAATCCGTCCTCGGTTCTCGACGGTGATATCGACAGCTTCATCGAAGAGGGAATCCGCTGGCGGATGCGCCAGGACGCGTGAAACCCGCCTATCACGGCGCAATCACGGCATATCGGTCGGTGGTCGGTCGTAGTAACCTGTCTGGCGTGTGTTCGGGCGGCAGAACGGCTGGTGTCGGTGCACGGTTGATACCGGAAAGGATGCGCCGATGACGACGACTCTCGCGGCCGGAACCGGGGCGGCATTCACCTCGTGGCTGCGCGGCAGCGGCCTCGAGATCGTGCTGCTGATCGTGGGCGCGATGCTGTTCAGCCGCTTCGCCACCTTCGTGCGCGACCGGATCACCCGCCGCATCGACTCCGGCTTCCAGAGCAGCGATTCGCTGGTGCGCACCGAGGCCGCCAAACATCGGCACGCGCTGGCCCAGGTCATCACCTGGGTGGTGCTGGTGATCGTGTATTTCCTGGTATCGCTGGAAGTGTTGCGGCGCTTGGGCTTCCAGCTCAGCGGCCTGGTCGCGCCGGCGGCGGTACTCGGTGCCGCGCTCGGCTTCGGCGCCCAGCGCGTCGTGCAGGACCTGCTCGCCGGATTCTTCCTGATCACCGAGCGGCAATACGGATTCGGTGATGTGGTGCGCATCGCGGTCACCGGGCAATCCGAGCCGGCCGAAGGTACCGTGGAGGACGTCACACTGCGGATCACCACGCTGCGCAATCCCGACGGGGAGGTCATCACGGTGCCCAACGGGCAGATCGTGAAAGTGACCAATCTGTCGAAGGATTGGGCCCGTGCGGCAATCGATGTGCCGGTGCCCGCCACCGCCGATATCACCAAGGTCAACGAGATTCTGCACGAGGTGGGCGCCAAGGCATTTCAGGATCGCCGCCTGAAATCGCTACTGCTGGACGAACCTACGGTGATGGGTCTGGAAGATCTCACCGTCGACCAGATGAACATCCGGATGGTGGCCCGCACACTGCCGGGTAAACAATTCGACGTCGGACGTGAGCTGCGCGTGCGTGTCGCCGCGGCGCTGCGTCGGGAGGGTTTGAGTGAAACCGCGTAAATCGACCGCGATCCTGCTCAGTGTCTGGGTCGCGACGCTCGTGTTGTATCTGTTCGTGAAACCGGCCACGCCGGACCATTCCGGTTTCAACATCGCGAATACCGTTTCCGGTTCCGCGCTGACGACCGCGCCCGCCCGCTGACGTCTCTGTGACAAGTCGCATGCCGCGGAGTGGGCCGGAGTGTGCCATGACTTCGCTGGCTACACTGGCACCTCGTGATCACCCTGCGGAACGTCACCAAGTCTTATAAAACCTCGACGAGACCCGCGCTGGACAATGTTTCGGTCGAGGTCGACAAGGGCGAGTTCGTCTTCATTATCGGACCGTCCGGGTCGGGTAAATCGACGTTCATGCAACTGTTGCTGAAAGAGGTCAAGCCGACCACCGGCGAAGTGCATGTCGCCGATTTCCGGGTCGACCGGTTGCCGGGACGGCGGGTGCCCAAGCTGCGCCAGCGCATCGGCTGCGTCTTCCAGGATTTCCGGTTGTTGCAGCAGAAGACGGTCGAACAAAACGTGGCGTTCGCGCTCGAGGTGATCGGCAAGAATCGCAAATTCATCGATCGGGCGGTGCCGGAGGCACTGGACCTGGTGGGTTTGTCCGGTAAGGCGGATCGCCTGCCGACCGAGCTGTCCGGCGGTGAACAGCAGCGGGTCGCGATCGCACGGGCGTTCGTGAACCGGCCGCTGGTGCTGCTCGCCGACGAACCCACCGGCAACCTCGACCCCGACACCAGTCAGGACATCATGATGTTGCTGGAACGCATCAACCGCACGGGCACCACGGTGCTGATGGCCACCCACGACAATCACATCGTCGACGCCATGCGTCGGCGCGTGGTCGAACTCGATCGCGGCCGCCTGGTCCGCGACGAGGCCACCGGCGTATACGGGGTGGGCCGGTAATGCGCGCGAGCTTCCTGTTCGGTGAGGTCTTCAACGGCCTACGCCGCAACGTCACCATGACCATCGCGATGATCCTCACCACCGCGGTCTCGCTCACCATGCTCGGCGGCGGCATGCTGGCCGTCCGGATGGCCGATAAGACCGAGCAGTACTTCCTGGACCGGCTGGAGGTGCGGCTGTACCTGACCGAGGACGTCTCGGTCAACGATCCGGACTGCTCGCAGGACCCGTGCAAGGCGCTGATGTCGGCTCTGAAGGCCGAGCCCGGCGTGGAATCGGTGCAGTTCCTCAATCGCGAGGAGGCGGTCCGGGAGGCGAAGGAGAAGACCTTCAAGGATCAGCCGGAGCTGGCCAAATACGTCAGCGAGTCGCCGCTGCCGGCCTCGCTGCGCGTCAAGATGACCGACGCCGCACAGTACCCACGCATCTTCAAGGACTTCCAAGGCAAGCCCGGCGTCGGATTCGTGCGCAACGACAAGGACATCGTCGACCGGCTGGTGAGCCTGTTCGACGGCCTGCGCAACGCGGCCTTCGGCCTGGCCGTGCTGCAGGCCCTGGCCGCCCTGCTGCTGATCGCGAACATGGTGCAGATCGCGGCGTTCACGCGCCGTGAGGAAGTCGGCATCATGCGTCTGGTCGGTGCCACGCGCTGGTACACCCAGCTGCCGTTCCTGCTCGAGGCGGTGGTCGCCGCGCTGGCCGGGTCGGTGCTGGCGGTGATCGGGCTGATGATCGCGCGGCCGCTGGTCATCGACCGCGCCCTGGGCGACCTGTTCGCGTCGAAGGTCTTCCCGCGCATCACCGGCGACGACATCGCGGTGGTGGCGCTGACCGTGGTGCCGGTCGGCATCGTGTTCGCCGCGCTGACGGCCTACGGCACACTGCGCTACTACGTGCGCGAATAGGGTCGTTCCGGGTTCCAGCCGGAGCAGAGCAGATCGATGGCTTCGATGCGGTCGCCTGCGCCGGCGAAGATGTGCTGTTCGGCGATCCGCGCGGGCGCATCGGTGTCGATCGGTCGCATCCGGGCCCGATAACCGCAGATACAGTGTGTCGCCGACCCGGCCGGCCGCGCAGCCGAGCATCTCGAACGCGTCCGGTCCGGCGAACCAATGCCGGTACGGCCCACCGCGGCATCGGCGGTGCGGGCCTCGAAGGGCCCCGGCGGAATCAGGCCGCGCATGCGGCGAGAATACCGCCGTTCGGTCGACAATCGCTGTGAAGTCAGCGCGCCGGACGCGGCCCGCCGTCGCGCGATCGGTCACGCACGCGGAGATGGTCGACCGGCGATGCGCGGAATCGACAGCAGCGGGGTGCGGCTGTGGATTGGGGGTTCGGATCGTCGGTGGAGGTCCGTAGGATGGCTGGCGTGAATCCCCCGGACACGCTCGAGACGGCCGGCGCTTCGTCGCGCACTGCGGAAACCGATGCGGCGCAACAGGTTCTGCAGCGCGTATTCGGCTACGACAGTTTCCGGGGCTTACAGCGCGAGATCGTCGATCAGGTCGTGTCCGGGGGCGATGCGCTCGTTCTGATGCCAACCGGCGGCGGCAAGTCGCTGTGCTATCAGATTCCGGCGCTCGTGCGGCCGGGGGTGGGCGTGGTCATCTCGCCGCTGATCGCGCTGATGCAGGATCAGGTCGACGCGCTGACCGCGCTCGGGGTGCGGGCCGGATTCCTCAACTCCACCCAGTACCCGGACGAGCGGCGCACGGTCGAGGCGCAGTTCGTCGCGGGGGAACTGGATGTCTTGTATCTGGCGCCGGAGCGGTTGAAGCTCGAATCTACCGCGGAATTGCTCGATCGCGGCAAGGTGTCGGTCTTCGCCATCGACGAGGCGCACTGTGTTTCGCAGTGGGGCCACGACTTCCGGCCCGACTATCTGGCGCTGTCGGTACTGCACGAACGCTGGCCCGAGGTGCCGCGGATCGCATTGACCGCCACCGCCACCGAGGCCACTCGCCGCGAAATCGCCGAACGTCTCGACCTCGCCGGTGCGAAGCATTTCGTCGCCGGTTTCGACCGGCCCAATATCCAGTACCGGATCGAACCGAAGAATCGCGCCGATCAGCAACTGCTGTCCTTCATCCGCACCGAACATCCGGGGGAGGCAGGCATCGTCTACTGCCTGTCCCGCAATTCGGTCGAGCGGACCGCGGAATTCCTGTGCCGCAACGGAATCGAGGCGGTGCCCTATCATGCCGGTTTGGACGCGCGCACCCGTGCCACCAATCAGGCCAGGTTCCTGCGCGAGGACGGGCTGATCGTCGTCGCGACCATCGCCTTCGGCATGGGCATCGACAAGCCGGATGTGCGGTTCGTGGCACATCTGGATCTGCCCAAGTCGGTGGAGGGCTACTACCAGGAGACCGGCCGTGCCGGCCGCGACGGTCTGCCGTCCACCGCATGGATGGTCTACGGCCTCAATGACGTTGTGCAGCAACGCAAGATGATCGACTCGTCCGAAGGTGACGCGGCGCACCGGCGGCAGTTGCAGCTACATCTGGATGCGATGCTCGCGTTGTGTGAGACCGTGCAGTGCCGCCGCACCCAGCTGCTCAACTACTTCGGCCAATCCGGTGACACCTGCGGCAACTGCGACACCTGCCTGAATCCGCCGGAATCCTGGGACGGCACGGTCGCCGCGCAGAAGGTGCTCTCGGCGGTGCTGCGGCTCAAACGCGAACGCGGGCAGAGCTTCGGCGCCGGACATATCGTCGACATCCTGCTCGGGAAGTCGAATCCGAAAGTATTGCAGCACAAGCACAACGAGTTGAAGGTGTTCGGCGTCGGCGCCGATCTGCGCGATACCGAATGGCGCGGAGTGGTCCGCCAGCTGCTCGCCCAGGGCCTGCTCGCGGTGCACGGCGAATACGGCGTGCTGACCCTCACCGAAGCCAGCGACGAGGTTCTGTTCAAGAACCGCACCGTCCTCATGCGCCGCGAGCCGGAACGCGTGAAGCCACCGCGCGCTGCGAAGGCGAAGGCGTCCCGCCTCGCCGCGACCGAGCTGGCGCCCGCGGCGGCCGACCTGTTCGAACAGCTTCGGGCCTGGCGCGCCTCGGTCGCGAAGGAGCAGGGCGTTCCCGCCTACGTCGTCTTCCACGACGCCACCCTGCGCGATATCGCCGGCCGCGCCCCCTCGAGTCTGGCCGAACTCGGCGGCATCAGCGGAATCGGTGAGAACAAGCTCGCGAAGTACGGCGAGGGTGTCCTCGAGGTGGTCGCGGGATTCGACGCGGGTCGCTCGGGCGGTGCGGCGGAGGCGTCGGCCGCACGCCCGAACCGGGCCGAGCGACCGGCCGACCAGCGCGGATCCTCCCGCGCAGCCGCATCGGGTGCCCGCTCGCGCCCTGAACGGTCTCGCGGCCCGATCACGCGCTCGAGGTTCGAGGCCGCAGAACCGGCAGCCCCGCCCGATTCGGTGAACTGGGACATCCCCGACGCCGATTTCGAGCCCCCGCCGGACGACTTCTACTGAACCGCTCGGTGAGCCGGCCTGCCCGCTCCCCAGCGCGGTCGGTGGTTTCCATGTCCGCGCGGAATCGCGACGACCGCCCGTTCCACGTTTATCCCTCCGCCCGGCGCGGGTAACCGTCTCGCCGTGACACATGGGCAGGACGGAGTGATCGAGACCAACGGGTTGCCGACAAACCACGACACGACTTCAGGCGCCGATTCGGCCGGGTCCGCCACGCCGGATCCTTCCCGGCTCGGGGTGCGGCCCCTGGGCCGGATCGGCATACCCCGGCAGTTGCGACGGGCGCGGACCGGCATGCGGCCCTCGACGCTGGCACTGATCACCGTCTGGATTGCCGTATTGGCGCTCTATCTGGCGGTGCGACCGGGCGGATAGCGGTAGCGTGCCGCTATGTCCCACGACCATCACGACGACCGCTCCGATCAGTCGTCGGATTCCGGCCCCGGCGGCGATCCGCCGGATGCCGCGACACCCGGACCTCGCCGCACCCGAGCGGATTCGGTCGAGGCCGGGTGGCTGCGTCCGCACGCGAACCCGCTCGGTCGCCCACGGGTGACGACCGTGGTACTGCTACTCGCGTGGATCGCCTTGCTGATTCTGTATCTGCAGGTCCGCCCCGGCGGCTGACCGCGCGTCAGCGGTCGGCACTCACCCGCTCCCACATCATCGCTTCGTGCCAGCCGTAACGCTGAAAGGCCCAGTCCTGCACGGTCTTTGCGACGAGTTCGAAGGCGGGGGAGTGCGGGGTTCCCCAGCGCGCGGTGTCGCGCACGCTGGCGCGGAACTGCATGCCCGGCCCGCCCCCGCCATATTCGACGATATAGCCGCGACCGTCGTCGGGATCGATGCGCCGATCCATCTCGACGCGCAGATAGTGTTGGGCCGCAGGCGAACCCGGGCGTTCGACGACGAGTTGGGGTTCTCGGTAATCCAACTCGGCCAGGAGGTCGTGTAGTTGCGCATCGGTCGGGTCGTCGAGTACACGATCCGAGGCGGTGCTCACTCTGAATCTGGGTACCGTTGTCACGCAACCATTTTGCGCTCCCGCTCGCCGATGGGCACACGGAATCGGTTCCCGGCGGTGGGGATGTCCGCATTCGTCCGCAGCCGCTGTCCTCGGGTGCGGTGGTTTCTCCCGCGACACCGGGCGAGGTAGGTGGCCGAAGATCGACCGACGTGAGCCGGATCACGGCATGTTCCGGGCCGGAATTTCGTTTTCCTTCTGTTCGGCGGCCGTGTAAACCGGACAGGTCCGTACGCTCAGCGGGCATCGAGGCACAATGACAGCGTGGAGCGCCGCCGAGCTGCGCGGAGTCGAGGGAAAGGTGTTCATGAAGGAGAAGGGGCGCAAGGTCATCGCCACCAACCGCAAGGCGCGGCACAACTACACGATCCTCGACACCTACGAGGCGGGGATCGCGCTGGTGGGTACCGAGGTGAAGAGCCTGCGGGAGGGTAAGGCGTCGCTGGTGGACGCCTACGCCACCATCGACGACGGTGAGGTGTGGCTGCGTGGCCTGCACATTCCCGAATACGGGCACGGCACCTGGACCAACCACGCCCCCCGCCGCACCCGGAAACTGCTGCTGCACCGTCGCGAGATCGACAAGCTCACCGGGAAGACCAAGGAGAGCTCGCAGACCCTCGTCCCGCTGTCGATGTACTTCACCGACGGCAAGGTGAAGGTCGAACTGGCGCTGGCCAAGGGTAAGCAGGACTACGACAAGCGCCACGACCTGGCCCGCCGCACCGCGGAGCGAGAGGTGACGCGTGAACTCGGCCGGCGCGTGAAAGGCATGCGCTGACCGGCGGGAATGCATGAAGGCGAAGTGATGTTAATATGAACGTCCCGGCCCACCAGCCGGGTGTTCAACTGAGTTGACTACGGGGCTGATCGGTTTCGACTGCGTACGTCGATTCAGGGGAAGCGTGTCGGTGCAGGCAGGAGACCACCGTAAGCGTCGCTGTAACCCAATAAGCGCCGATTCTCATCAGCGCGACTACGCTCTCGCTGCCTAAGCAGTAGAGCGTGTCTGTCAGTCCGGGTTTGCTCTCGGCCCGGGTACTGGCATCAGCTAGAGAGCTCTACCGTGCGGCTCGGTCGCGGAGTCGTACGGGACACCAAACAGCGACTGGGATCGTCATCTCGGCTTGTTCGCGTGACCGAGAGATCCGAGTAGAGGCCTAGCGAACTGCACACGGAGAAGCCCTGAAGAAGCGGCGGAGGACCCGGGTTCAATTCCCGGCAGCTCCACGACAGGCCCCTCACCTGAGCCCCAGGTGAGGGGCCTTTTTCATGCCCCGACTAGTCGTAGATCGGGTCGTATGCCCACATTTTGCCCACACTCCGCGGCGGCGGCGCGCAGTCCGGCGCCCATACGTACGGCCACGCCGTCGAGGTCGTCTTCGAACAGGTGCCCGTAGTTGTCGAGCGTCATCGTGGCCGTCTTGTGCCCGAGTTGGCGTTGAATCGTCTTCACGTGGGCGCCGCTGGCGATCATCAGAGACGCTGCGGTGTGGCGCAGCTTGTGAGCGGTCACCCGGGGGAAGGTGGCCGGTCCGGTGGGGTTGCCGTCGTCATCGCGCGGAATGCTCGCCGCTATGCACCGGTCCACAGCCTTCGTGAACCAGTGGGTTGTGGTCGGGGGTCGGATCGGCCCGCCGTCTTTGGGGCGCGTCCACAGCAGCCCGGCCGGATCCGGTTGTGCCTCGACCACGGGCCGAAGCAATTCGGCGACCTCGAGCGGCACCGCGACGGTTCGGCGTTCCCATGTCTTCGGCGCCCCGATCACGGTCCGGGAATTGACCTTGGACGCCGAACGCACGATCTGAATACGTCGCCGGTCGAGGTCGACATCACGCGGCCGTAGCGCGGCCATCTCGCCCCATCGGAGCCCGGAGTAGGCCAGCAGCATCACTATTTCGCCGCCCCGGCTGCATTCCCGGGCCAGCCTGGCTACCTGCTCGTGAGTCAGGTAATCGTGGTCGACCGGCTCACGGCGGGGCAGCTGTAGGCCCTTCGCTGGGTTCGCTGTTATTCGGCGCTCCTCCACTGCCTCATCCAGGATCGAGGAGAACACGCCGTGAATATCCGCCACGGTCGACGGCGCCCGGTCTATCTCCGCTATCCAGTCCTTGATTTCCGGCCGTGTGATAGACGCCAACTGTCTCGTGCCCCACTGGGGCTCTACGTGAACGCGCCAAATCGATTCGACCCGCTCGGACCACGACGGCTTGGTGTGAACCTGCCGGGCAAGCCACTTGCCTCCCATCTCGCGAACGGTCAGCCTTCCGAGAGCTGGCGCGACGTAGTCGCCGGCCATCTTCTGGACCTCGACCGTATTCGCGAACTGCTCGGCGTCCCGTTTGCGGCGAAACCCGCGCTTGTCGGTCTGCTTGCCGCCCGGCTTGCGGTACCGCACTCGGTAGCGGGTGCCTGCCTTCGTCTCGTAAGGCTCAATTGTCGCCATGTGAAAGGGCCTGTCTCAGTTCAGCTTTCATTTCGCGCGTGACCTGTCCTCGGCGCTGAGCATTGGCATCAGGTCCGGCCCGACGGTCCCGTTCGGCGACGAAAGCGTGTCCCCATAATTCGAGACACAGCGACGCGAACCGGCCGCCGGTAATGCCCAGCGATTGGGCCGCCCGCTGCTCTGCAAGACCGCCAGCCTGGCGGATCGCCGCTGCAAGTACCGACGACTCCAGTTCACTGCCTCGTTGGTCGGCTGGCTCGCCGCTCACCGCTGCCGCGACATACTCGGCGGGCAAAACTACCTTCGGTGTAATCCTGATGTCGCCCTCATGCGCCACAAGATCAGTCAGCCCGATCGGTGCCTGTGTCACGTAGCTGAGTGCCATAGATAGCGCGAGAAGGGTTGTCAGATTTGGGCTCACTTCCCCGCGTTCTAGAGCGGAAACCCGTGAGGTATCCCACTTCAACCCGTACTCCCGCGCGGCCTCGCTGATGTCCTCCAAGCGGAGCCCGCCGCGAATTCTTTTCGCGTTCTCGCCGACGACTGCGGCGAGCGTCTGCGTCTTTTGGTCCATGACCGGACAGCGTAGGTGAAAAACCACGACTTGACGAGAACTCATGAGACCTGCATCATCACTCAAGTAGTGAAAAATAACGACTTGAAGGAGAGGTCTGATGGCCGAAGCTCTTGCCGCTCCCAGTGAGCCCGATCGCTGGCTGACTCGTTCGCAGGTCGCCGACCGACTGCAGGTTCCGGTGAAAACCCTTGCGCAGTGGGCGTATCAGGGACGCGGTCCGCGCTTCCGGCGCATGGGCAAGCACGTCCGTTATCTGCTCGCTGACCTCATCGCATGGGAGCAGACGCAATTCGCCGGCGGATCGGACGCCGCCTGATGTCACACCCCCCGAACGCAAGCGACCCGGCGAGCTCTCACCCTCGCCGGGTCAACGAAACCCGCACTTACCAGCAATTTCAGAACGGAGCTTCTGCTGTGAGCGTATCAAACCCCGCGCGGTTCGATGGCCTGTCCTGCACCGAATGCGGCGGCAACCTGGCAACACCCGGCGCCCGATCGGTCCCGGTCGGCTTCGGCCCGGATGGCCAGACATTCCGCTGCGCCCCCGGCACCGGATGCTCCGCACTGGCAACGACGCCCGCCGGACGTTACCTCGCCACCCTGCGGCCGGGCGCCCCGATCGCCTACGTCGAAGACGGCACCGATCGCGTGCTGACCGCGCTGTTCTCGTGCCTCCGCGACGACCACAACGCGCTCGTCGCCAACGACGGCAAGGTGTTCGAGATCCTGACCGACGACATCGTGCTGCCCGAGGAATTCCGCCCGGCGACCTTGCTCGACATCGTCCTGTTGCGGCGCACCGAATTCCCGGATGTCGAGTGGGGATCGGTGATCGGCGACCTCGAGTCTTTCGCGGCCGAACCGCGGGAACGTCTGCTGGATCTGGCGCGGGCCATGTTCGAGGAGCAGCGGGCAGCAGGTGAGACCCGATGACCACGGCACACACCGCCAATTCGGACGCGTTCGTCTTGCACTGCAAGGCATGGGCGAAACGACTCAAGGAGCGCCCGATCGTATGCCCGACCGGTAGCGCGTTCTACCGCGAACAGTTGTTGCGAGAGGCCCACGAGAACGCGCTGCGCGTCCTCGGCGAGATGGGTGCAGTCGACGCCCTCGACCTGCTGCCGAAGTGGCGCGAGATGGGGCGGTTGCTGGCCCGACTCGACGCCGACCTTCGCCACGCCCGCGAGTGCGAAAACCGTTGGCCCGCAGAACTTGAAGGAAGTGAAGCATGACCGAATCGGATCAGATGTTCGTCGTCGGCAAGGACGGCGCACCCCGCGGAATGGTCGACGTCGACCGATTGCAGAGTGACGCAACCCTGCTGATGTACGAGATGGCCGCCGCCGCTGGCAATGACGCGGCCGTCGACCGGATCGGCATCGAATGGGCCGCCCGGTTGGACCCGGACGCCATGGGATACACCGCCGCTGGCGCGCTGTCGCTCATGACTCGGAACATTCTGGCGCCTCTGCTGGAAGTGCTGGATCGGGCACTGCCGGAGCTCAAGTTCCGGGAGAAGCTGGCCGAGTGCCGAGATGATGCCGCACGGACTCTCGGCGGTGGCCGTTGACCATCTCTCGCGATTACACCCGGGGCGCGGCCGCAGTGGCCGCGCCTTCGGGCGCGCTACCACCACCCACCGCCCACTGCTACGACCACGCCACGCACGACCCTGTGTGTTTCTCCTGCAAGGCTGCCGCGCGCGAGCAACTGGAGGAGCTTCGTCGGGACGCACTTGGGACGCACCCCGGGACGCACCCGGATCCGGTTGGGACGCGATTCGGGACGCGTCCCGCCCCTAGTCCCGGGACGCGTCCCGATTCCGAAAATGCCTGGTCAGGCGACAATGACAGGAGCGGTGAGAGACAAGTGCGTCCCGACTCTCACGCCGAAAATCCGGGACGCACTTGGGACGCACCTAGGGACGCACCAGAGGAGCAGCGTCGCGGGCCTCGATACCCGGACATCGCCGCCCTGCTGGCGGGCACGCTCCCGGAACCACCGACCCCGACCGTGTGCCCCCGCACGGATGGAATCGGGCTGTTCTACAGCAACCAATACAACTCCGTGATCGGCGACCCGGAGAGCGGTAAGACTCTGCTCACCGACTGCGCGAGCGTCGACGAACTGGCCGCCGGCGGCCGGGTACTGCGAATCGACATGGACCACAACGGCGTCCAATCGACCATCAGCCGCCTGATCGGCATGGGCGCAGATACCGCAGCGCTCGCCGACACGTCCCGGTTTCTCTACATCGAGCCCGAGGACCGAATCGAACTTGCCGCGGTGGTCGACCACATGAAGACGTGGAAGCCGACACTGGTCGTTCTCGACAGCATCGGCGAACTGCTGCCGATGTTCGGCCACAACTCCAACAGCGCCGACGATTTCACCGCCTGCCACTCGGCCGTAATCAAGCCGTTGGTACGCACGGGCGCATGTGTGATCGGCATCGACCACCTGAGCAAGGGCAGCGACTCCCGGGCCTACGGCGCGGGCGGCACGATGGCGAAGAAACGCGCTCTCGGGGGAACCTCGATCCGCGTCACGCTCGACGTGGCATTCACTCCCGGCAAGGGCGGATCCGCGTACCTGTCGATCAACAAGGACCGCCACGGCGGCCTGCGGGCGCATTCGCCGGTCGGCGACAAAGAACCGTCCGCCGGGAAGTTCGTTCTCTGGCCGAACGACGACGGCACTGTCCGCGCCACCATCAAGGCCCCATCGAAGGATGAGCGGAACCCAGCCGAAGCCGCACCGGCGGAAGACATTGCCGCGGTTGCTGCACTGGATCCGCCTCCGACGTCTGCCAACGAGGCGCAGAAGCGGCTCAAGTGGCGCGCCGACCGGGCCCGCGCAGCGTTCAAGGCGTGGAAGCTCACGCCGAGGGACGAGGACGCCATGTAGCCGCGATTCACCACGCGGCACCAACGTTCAGCGCCGACGACTTTCTCAACGACCGCCGCGATTGGCTCTCAACACCGAAACACATTGGAGGAACACATGACCGAGGAATTACGCGGCATACTAACCGCGGCCGAGCACTACATCGACGATGACCAGATGCGGACGGCGATCGCGATTCATACCGCCGGCCTCGACCACGCTGGACTGGTCGGCGTCATCGAAGGGTTGAGTGGGTTCGTGGCCGCGGCCTACCAGGACCTCAACGGCGACCCGGACCCCGAGGACCTGCGGGCGGGCCGCCGGGAGGCGATCGACATTGCACGCGCCGCCCTGGCGGGTAAGGACGCGTTCCGGGAGCGGTTCGCACGCTGCGGCGCGCCCGTGGAAGCGCTGGCCGTGGCCGCTTGTCATGTACTGGCCACCGTCGCAGGTGCGGTGTCGACCATGACCGCCGATCAGGTGCTGACCGCAGTATCGGACGTGTACGAGGAACACCCGTGATCGCCGGTGTTGGCGCCCAGTTTCCGCAGCCGGACCCACGCGGCTGGCTGGTGTTCGAGTCGCTGCCCACCGACCTGCAGCGACTCGAGGACTCTCGGCTACAGGCCGACTTCGAAGACGCCGAGGAACACCGCGGCTGGCCGTGGATGCGCCCGGCCACCGACACCGAGAGGGCGTTGCTCGAGCATCTCGGCTACACACTGCCCGCCACCCTGACAACCCGTGTCGACTACGACACCGGAATTCGCTGCCGTAGGTGGCCCGATCTGGAAGGACAAACACCGTGAACACAGACGCATCCAGTCCCACCACCGAACCTGCGACGGCCATCGAGCCGCAGCTACCCGCCGAACCGGCCGACCCGGACACCGCAGGTGGCGCGACGGAGGGTGAGGGGGAGCAGGCCGACCGCGGCAATCGCGAAGCCGCCCGGTACCGGCGACAGCTGCGCGACACCGAAGCCGAACGCGACGCGCTGCGCGAACGGATAACCGGCTACGAGCGTGCCGAGGCCGAACGGCTCGCCGCCGACGTACTCACCGATCCCGCCGACCTGTGGGCCGCCGGGGTGAAGCTCGACGATCTGCGAAGCGAGGACGGAGCTCTCGATGCGGAGAAGGTCACGGCCGCGGTCGCGGGCATCGCCGAGGCCCGGCCACATTGGCGCCGACCACCGACACCACGACCGGACCGACGCCAGGGCGGCGGGCAACACGATGCGACCGGCGGTCGGAGATCCTGGTCCGACGCGCTGCGCAACCGGTAGCAGCCAGACCGGTACGGGTACGTCCGCGCTCGGGCGCCTGTGCCGGTCCAACGGATAGAATCGGTTGCCAGCGAAGGCGATAGCGCAGCCAGGAGCGCGCACCCTTCGCACGTACGCCCCAGGCGGGCACCGCGCAGCCAGGCGCCAGCGCGAACACACTTCATCCGTTCACGCCCGCCCAAGGAGCCCCAACATGGCTGCCACTGCGTATACCTCCACCGCTGTCGCTACCTCGTTCCACCCCGACGAAATCGAGTCGCTGATCATCCAGCCCGCCACCCGGGTATCAGTCGCGCTGACCGCCGCAACGATCGTCCCGACCCACGCGACCACCGTGCGGTTCCCGATCATCACCGACGACCCCAGCGCGTCGTGGGTCGGTGAAGGCGAAGAGATCCCCGTATCGGATGCCGAGTCCGACGAGATCGAGGTGACCCCGAAGAAGCTGGCTACCCTCACCGTGATCAGCTCTGAGCTCGCCGACGACAGCTCGCCCGAGTCGCAAGAGCTGATCGGCGCCGCGATTGCCCGCGACATCGCCAAGAAGATCGACGCCGCATTCTTCGCCGATACCACGACCAAGGGCCCCAGCGGGTTGCTCAGCGTGGCCGCGGCGCAGGTCGTCGACACCGGCGCAACCATCGCCAACACCGACCCGTTCGCCGAAGCACTCGCCAAGGCCGAGAACGTCGGCGCGACCATCAACACGTGGGCAGCGCATCCCGATACCGTGCTCGCCCTGGCGAAGGTGAAGAAGGCCACCGGATCCAATGAGCCGCTGCTCGGCAACGACCCGACCAAGCCGACACAACGCACCGTGCTCGGTGTGCCGCTCATGCCTACCCCGGCCGTACCCGCTGGGACGATCTGGGGCATTCCGAAGGACCGCACGTTTGTGGTGCTGCGCAAGGAAACCGACCTCCAGATCAGCGCACACTCGCACTTCACGTCCGACCGGATCAGCATCCGCGCCATCACCCGGCTCGGGTTCGGGTTCCCGCACCCCGCCGCCCTGGTCCGCATGTACGACGCGCCCTGATCACACGACCACTGCGTCTGCCTCCAGATCGGTGCCGGGCTGCTTACCAGCGCAGCCCGGCACCGCCGCGTCTGGCCCCCGATAGGCCGGCTACCCCGGGGGAGTAACCCTCGACCCCCTCCGGCAGCCGCCCCGACTGAGGGCTCTAGGGGGTGCGGAGAGTTCAAAAGTTCAGGGCCTGCCGTTTCGCCTGCCTGCCTGCGCGTTCCGGCCTTTTCGAACCTGTCCAAACCTGGCTTAGGGGTCCGGTTTCGCGGGCCATCGGGCGAAACTCAGCCGCGGTGTCACCGTCTCGACATCGGCGACGCCCATCACCGCGTGCAAGGTGAGGATGCCCAGGTGTTCGGTCGACGGTGTGATCACAGCGTCGGCACCGGCCGTCCGAGCCTGGTCGGCGAGCGGTATCCGGCTCGTCTCCGGCGGCCACACCAGGCGGTAGCCGAGATGGCGCGCCAACCGGCGAACTTGGGCGATATCCCAATCCAGCGCAGCCGATTCCGGGTGTACCCACCCCAGCGCGATCGGACGCGCGTCTCTCACTGCTGGCCATCCTCGCGCCGCTCCCCGCGAAGCGGGAGACGGAACAAGGCCACAGTGAGCACGAAAAGTCCTGCGGTGAGCAAGAATAGAACCCACATCGCATACCCTTCCGCCATCGATTGGGAAGAACCGACGCCGGGGTTATCGCGGCGCCCGGCGTCGGAACCTCTTCCAGAATCGTGTTGGCCGGCGGTGCGGGACAGCGCAAAATACTCGGCAAATTACGGCGGGCACCTGTGGGGAACCGATGACGAACGATCTGTTGAGATCGCTGCGGCTGGCTCGAGGGTTGACGCAAGGCGAGCTGGCGGAGCTGGTGTGCCGACACATCGAACGCGCGACCGGCCGAGCGTCCGCATTCGACGCGCAAGCGGTGTCGCGGATCGAGTGCGGCGAAATCTCTTGGCCCAGGGGTGCCACGCGCGCCGCACTCATGGCAGTGTTGGAGGCCGAGACACCTTATGCGCTGGGTCTGCATCCGAAGCGGACCAGACGCGATGGCGAAAAGGACGAAGCCACGAAGCGTAGAGATTTCCTGGCGCTGGCCGGTATCAGCGCCGCCGCAGTGACATTCACCGATGTACCCGGGCGGGTCGGTTCGACCGACATCGCGGATATGCGGGACAGATTCGCGCGCCTGGTCGACGTCGACAGCTATCTCGGCGGAGCCGACACCTTCCGTGTCTACTTCGCCGAACTCGCCCGCACCGAACAGACACTCAGCCGCGCAAGCTACTCATTCGGCACACAGCGCGAGCTCACCGAACTGGCCGCCGAGCAAGGCCAGCAAGCCGGATGGGCCGCCTTCGACGCCGGATTCACCGCGACCGCGGTCGATCTGTTCAAATACAGCCGCCGGGCCGCCGACGAAGCAGCGAGTCGGGAACTGGCCGCCAACGCGTTCGTACACATCGCGTACGCCAGCAGCAGCGACGATGCGGTCCGGGCCGCCGACTCCGCATGTGAGGCCATCGGCACTGACGCACCACCGAAGGCCCGTGCGTTGCTGCAATCGCGGCGTGCCTGGTCGCTGGCCACCGCCGGGAACCGCGACGGCGCGGCCCGCGCGCTCGAAACAGCCCGCGACGCGTTGCAGGACAACGACACCGACGCGCCGCATTGGTGCGCGTGGGTCGACCATTCCGAGCTCGACATCATGACCGGGCGCGTGTGGTCGGTACTGCGCCAACCGGACCAGGCGATAGCTCCGCTTGAGCGCGCTCTGGCCACTTACCCCGACCACTGGCCCCGGGACAAAGCGCTCTATCTGAGCTGGCTGGCCGATGCGTACATCGATGCCGGCGCCGACACTGCCGCGGTATCGACGACAGAGAAAGCGCTCACGCTCGCTGGACGTGTCGCGTCCGCGCGGCCCGTGGCGCGCCTCCGGGATGTGACACAGCGGTGCGTAGTCGCAGGGATCGACGGCGGCGCCGAACTAGCGCGCCGCACCGCGTCGGTACGGCCGCCTATTCCGGTGCGCCTGTAGTCCGTTCCACCCACTCGGCGTAGGTGTTCAGGCACCATTCCACCGGCGTCGCGGTCACTTCCGGACTGTCCCACGGGTGCAGCTCCGCGATACGCGCGGCGAGACGGTCCCGCGTGGCGGCCGCCGTCCGGAACGTCACGCGCCATTCCTGGCCCTCGCCGAGCTCGCCCAGATGCCAGAACACCGACACCGCTGGGCCCGTAATTTCGGCGCCCGCCGCCAGCCGTTCACCCACCACCGCTTTCGCGATAGCCCGTGCATCGTCCTCTGTCGGTGTCGTCGACGTCACTGCCCATATCCGTGCTGTCGCCATGCGGGCCACCATATCGAGCAGCCTTCGGCTCTGGTTCGGATCTCCACCGCAACGTCCCGCCGCTGTGCCCACATTTTGCCCACAATTGGGCGGGAATCAGTGCGATTCAACCGGATTCATCAAGCTGCATTTTTGCTGGTAGAGAGACTTTCGTCTCTCTGATCAGTAGTGCGATCCGGGTTCAATTCCCGGCAGCTCCACATCGGAGGAACCCGCAGGCCAAAGGCCTACGGGTTCTTCTGTTTCCATGCCGAGGTCCATCAAATCGGCGTTTGACCTGCGGATTTTGGATGGAGCGCGGTTCAATTCCCATCAAGTCTCTTGCGCTGAGCCGTCTTGGCCACATGATGTTCAACCTTCAATTGAGACCTGGACGCTGATAGATTGGCCAGGTCTGCCGATCAGAAGCGGCAGTGGTCGGACCCCAACAAGGACCACACAGAGAGGCCACCGGCGTGGGCTTCGATGATGAGCGGGCCTCCTCCGCAGCGAGTTGATGCAGGTAGTCGGGTGGGTTACAAACCATACGTGCAGGAACCCCTGGTGGTGAGGCCGAGTTCGGTCCGGCGGTCGTAGACGGCTTTGGCCAGTGCCATGGAGAGCCGGATTTCTCGGCGGGCCTCGGTGACGTCGTCGGGTTCGGTGTAGCTCTCGGCAAGTTTGCGTTCCTGGAGGGTCTTCCAGCGTGCGTGGCTCATCGGTCCAGTTCTCCCTTCTCGATTGTGCGGATGAATTCTTGATGGGCGGGTTCGTGTTCGGCTTGGCAGGTCTGTTGTGCGAGTTTCGCGCGTTTGATCTCGGCGTCTTCTCGCATTCGAGTCTTGCGGAACACGGTCAGCAGGAGGGGCTGCGGGAATCCGTACCCTCAGCGGTACTGCCCGCCCCTCGGCCGAATCGTCACTCCGGCTCGTACTCGGTGATCTGGCCTGGCTGGTTATGGCGGGGCCAAGCGGACCACCAGATGAACGGTCCGATCAGAGGGGCCAGCCACACCACAGCCGTCCACGCCAGTCCGCGCCGGAGGCCTGTAGGGCGGTCGATGATGTCCAGCGTGGCGGCTCCGGCCAGCAGAACGGCCGGCGGCCCGAGCACGAAGAGGACGAGGCAGGCCACGACGAACAGGCCGAGGCCGTCGTCCGGGCACGCGTCGTAACGCACGCAGTCGCTCAGTCCGGCCTCGGCCAGCCGGTTCCACGTCGTAGATCCCGCGACCATGACTGTGATGGTATGCGTACGCCGTGCCCGGATCGGCCGCTGCGGCGGACGTCGCATCGTCGGCTTGTGGAAACTTTCTGCCACCTCGACACGATGAAGTCCGCAACAACCAACCCGTCCCGAAGGAGTGAACGCACCATGTCCGACGACCCCGACCTCTACATCATGTGGACGGACTCCGTGTGCGGGCCGCTCTACTTCCAGCTGTGGAACGCGCTGCGAAGCATCGGTATCACTCTCCGCTAGCTGTTGTGGGTCGTGAGGTTGGTGACGCCGGTGGTGACCTGCGGCTTCCTGTCTTCGCGCCATGTCCACGGCAGGCCCCTCACCTGAGCCCCAGGTGAGGGGCTTTTTCTCATAGCGCCCACTGCTTCGTCCGCCGACACGGGTAGAACTGACAGCGTGACGCGGTACGCATACGAGCCGGAATCCGGCGCACTTGTCGCGAGCTGGGGGACCGGCAGGGGAGATATCGCCCGTACCATCGCGACTCTGCCGAAAACGGTCGAGCCGGAGGTCGCGCTCGCGCTGGCGGCGGCGCTGACGAAACTGTCGGAATATCAATGGCGGACGTATACGCATCCGGCGTCGGCGGCGGGCGATCCGGAGGTGCCGAACAGTGTGGCGTGGCATCGAGCGGAGGAGCGCAAACGGTTCGACGAGGTGCAGGGGGCCGTGCGGGAGCCGAACCTGCCGGATGCGGAGGGGATGATTGCCGTGTCCTACAGCGTGGTCGAGGAGGCGGCGCATCGGATCGGCCGGGTGGCGCATCTGATCGGCGCCGCGACGCTGGTGGATGCGCTGGTCGCGGAGGTGCGGACCGAGCAGGCGGCGATCGAGGCGGCCGAGCTCGGTGACCTGTCCGGGCGGGCCCGGCAGGCGGTCGAGTTGTCCCGGGCGGATATTTCGCCGGTGCAGGTGCACGCGGCCGATGCGTTGCTGTACGCCGAGCCGCTCGCCTCCATCGACCGGTTCACCGATATCGACCCGGCCGCCGCCGCGGTGGCCGCGGCGCGCTGGCTCTACCTCGCCGCCCAGGTCGCGGCCGAGGTGGCGGAGGTGCATCCGGTGCACGTGGTCGCGGAGGCGGACAATCTCGAGGCGCTCCGAGTGGAGACGCCGACTCTGGTGCTGGAACGGCTGTGTGCGGGCGAGACCCCCACCGCGGTGGTGGTCGACCTCATCGCCGACGCCCTCGCCGCCGCCGAGGGCCGGGTACGCAACCCGGCCCGGATCGTGGAGGCGGCCGAAGCGATCGAAAGGCGTTTGCGCGGAGAGGAACTCGACGAGGAGGGGCTCACCGCGCTCACCGACGAATTCCGGATCTCCTGCCTCGATCCGGCCCGCCCGGCCGTCGATCTGCTGGAGGACCTGTTGGACGCCATCCGCGGCTGCCGGCTGCTGTACTGCGAGGAGTACGAGTCGGGGTTCGAGGATGCGGTGCGGGCCGAGGCCGACGACCAGCGACCGCCGCTGCTGTAGCCCGGGACGGGCATCGCCACGGCGGACCCTCACCGTGCACAGCAGGTGAGGGGCCTTTCGGTGCCGAACAAGGATGGTGTCAGCCGAGAATCCCCAGCTGCTGCAGGTGGGTGACGTCGTCGCGCAGGCCCCAGTGCTCGACGACGCGTCCGTGCGAGTCGAACCTCATCCAGTGCATCTGACGGAACCGGAAGGTGCGGCCGGTAGGTGCATTGCCCATGAACTCACCGACATGAGTTCCGCTGTACCAATTGCGTCCGACGACCACGTCGCCCACTGCGGCGAAATCCTCGAATTCGGTTCGCCCATCGGGAAATGCCGACCGCAGCATCGACACCAATGCCTTGATGGGGGCGGTGCCGCGGCGGTGAGCCTCGGGGGCGGTGTGGTTGACCATGTACGGATCGAAGAGTTCGTCGATCAGTTCGAGTCGTCCGTCGTCGAAGATTTCGCCGTAGATGCGCCGCATCGTGGCGATGTTGCGCTGCTCGACGGTGTCGATCGGTGCCGTGTTTTCTGTTGCCATGTCTTGATCGTCCGATCCGAACGAGCAGCACGGCCATCCCTACTATCTGGGATTCTGCTGGGTCGAGAAGACGCTACGGTTTCTTCGTGAGTGAAACACGGCTGGCGCGGGAAGTGGTGCGCCTGAGCCACCAGGGTCTCGGGCTCGACGATCTTCGCTACGCGCTCGATGCGGCAGTGGGCCGCGTCGTCTCCTGGGATATGGCGGCCTGGTCGACGACCGACCCCGCCACGCTGTTGTTCACCAGTTGCGTGCTCAGCGGACGGGAGGATAACCCGGAGACCGAGGCGGCCCTGTTCGACAGCGAGTTCCGGGTTCCGGACGTCAACACGTTCGGGTCGCTGGCGGCCGCGTCACCGCCGGTCGCGACCCTATACACGGCGACGGGCGGCGAATTGCATCGCTCGCCGCGGTGGCGCAGGGTGCTGGCGCCGCTGGGCGTGATCGACGAGATCCGCGCGGCGTTTCTCGACGGCGGGAACTGCTGGGGAACGCTGGTCGGATATCGGACCCATGGAGATCCGTTCGGACCCCAGGACGTTCAGGCGATCGCGCAGGTCGCGCCGCTGATCGCCGACGGGTTGCGCCGGGCGATGCTGCACACCGCGGTGGACCGTGCGATCGGCGCGGTGGCGGGACCCGGCATCGCGATCATCGATGCCGAGGGTGCGCTCGGCGACGTCACACCGGCTGCCCAGCGCTGGCTGGCGGAAATCGCCGACCCCGGGGCGGTTCCCAGTGTCTTCCGCTCGATCGCCGCGGCCGCTCGATCAGCGGCCGCCGGGTTGTGCGAGCGCCCCGCACACGCGCGGCTACCGCGGCGCGGCGGTGGGTGGATCCTGGTGCACGGATCGGTGCTCTCCGGTTCGGGGCAGATCGCGGTGATCGTGGAGACCGCCACGGAAAACCACCTCTCGGACGTCCTGGTGCGCGCCTACGGTCTGACGCCGCGGGAGCGCGAAATCACGGAATTGGTGCTCAGGGGCGCGTCGACGGACACGATAGCCCGGCAACTGTTCATCTCGGCGTACACCGTCCAGGACCACGTCAAGTCGATCCTCGCGAAGTCGAATATCCGCAGTCGGCGAGATCTCGTGGCGACGTTCTACGGACGCCACTATGCGCCGCTGACCACGGCCGGCGCGATTCCGAGCCCGTACGGCTGGTACCTGCCGGCAGAGCCGGGGGAGGAATCGGAGGTCCTTCGTCGCGCCGCTCAGGCGCCGGGCTCGCCGTAGGCGGCGGCGATATCTCGGGAGCCGGCCCACCTGCTGTAGGTGGGTGATTGCGGCCATCCCTCGGGAGAGTCCTGCCACTCTTCCTGGCGGCCGTAGGGCAGCAGGTCGAGCAGGGCGAAGGTGTGGCCGAGTTGTTCGGTGCCGCGGCCGTCGGTGTGCCAGGTGCGGTAGACGGTGTCGCCGTCGCGTAGGAAGACGTTGACGGCGAAGCCGCCGCCGGCAGGTGCGCCGACGTCCGCGCCGAAGGAGCTGTTCGCGGTCGAGTACCAGGTCATCGTGTTGCCGACGCGCCGCTTGTAGGCCAGTGCCTCGTCGATGGGGCCCTGGGTGACGATGACGAAGCGGGCGTCCCAGTTGTCCAGGAACTCCAAACGCGTGAATTGCGAGGTGAATCCGGTACAACCCGGGCACTGCCATGTCTCGCCCGGAAACCACATGTGGTTGTAGACGATCAGCTGCGATGTGCCGTCGAAGATGTCCACCAGTCGGACCGGCCCGTCCTCGCCTTCGAGGGTGTAGTCGGGCATCTCGACCATCGGCAGGCGGCGGCGCTGCGCCGCGATCGCATCGAGTTCTCGAGTCGCGGCCTTTTCCCGCACCCGTAGCGCATCGAGTTCACGCCGCCAGGTCTCGGCATCGACGACGGGCGGCAGTGCTGTGGGGCTCATAGGTCCTCCCTGACCGTTCTCCCGGATTGCGAGTCGTAGATACAGACGCGATCCGGCTCCGGAACTCATCGGTCGCGTCGCCGTCGATTCACGAGTGGGTGCGGCGGAAGGTGGTGCGGTAGGCCCCGGGGCGTTGCCCGGTGTGTGCGGTGAACAGGGCGGCGAAGGTGCCGGCATCGCGGTATCCGACAGCGGCACAGATGTCGGTGACCGTGCGGTCGGTGGTTTCGAGGAGGTGGCGGGCACGGCGCACGCGCGCGGACTGCAGGTAATCCAGTGGGCTGCGGCCGGTTTCGGCGGCGAAGCGCCGCAGCAGGGTGCGGGTGCTCACATGGAAGGTGTGCGCCAGCGCGGTGAGGTCGTAGCGGGCGGCGAGATTGCGGTCGAGATGGCGCATCACCCTGCGGGAGAAGGCATCCCCGGGTTGCGGAAGCAGGCGCGCGTCGACATACGGCGTCTGGGACGAGCGGGCGTCGTCGACGAGGGCGACCCGCGCGGTGGCGCGCGCGACCTTCGTGCCGCTGTGTCGCGCGATCAAATCCAGTGCGAAGTCGTACATCGCGCTGAAGGCGGCCGTCGTCGTCACGCCGCGGTCGGTGACGACCAGCCGATCGGGCCGGATATCGGCGTCCGGGCAGTGCTGTGCGAGTTCTTCGGCGAACAACCAGGCCGTGGTCGCCTGCCGGCCCGCGAGCAACCCGGCTCGCGCGAGCAGGAAGGCGCCCACACAGATCGATACGACGGCTCCGCCCGCGGCGGCGTGGTCGCGGATCGCGGCGATTTCCGCGGCGAGGGCCGGCAGCCGAGCTTCCGGATCGAGCCCCGGAACGAGTTCGAACCCCGGCACCACGAGGATGTCGACCTCTCGCAACGGCGAAACCGACAGTGCCACACCGCCGGCCGCCATCACCCGGCGCCGCGGCGAGATCACCGTCACCTCGTAACCCGAGCGGTCCGGGCCCGCGATATGCGCGGCCATCGTCAGCAGATCGGGAATCCCGAACACCTCGGATGCGAAGCAGCCCGGATAGGCCAGCACACCCACTCGATACGCGCTCACGACCAGCCTCCTCGTCCGATGGCGAGATTACCCTAGAATATGGCGATACCGCCGATCGCTTTCGCATCGCTTCCGGCCGATGCTGACGGTATGAGCACCGATGACAACCCGATCGCCGCCTTCGCCCCCCGTCCGGTCGAGGTGGACGGGGTGAGCAAGACCGTCTACACGGCCGGTTCCGGCCCGGCCGTTGTGGTGATGCCGGAAATGCCGGGCATCAGCCCCGATGTCCTGCGGCTGGCGCGATGGATCCGCGACGCGGGGTTCACCGTCTACATCCCGTCCCTGTTCGGCGTCGACGGGGCCTACCCCACGGTCGAGGAGGGCGCCGAGGTGCTCCGGCGTGCCTGCGTGAGCGCCGAATTCCGCGCCTTCGCCGGCGGCGGCACCAGCCCCGTCACCCGATGGCTGCGCGGGCTCGCGCGCCTGGCCCACGAGGAATGCGGAGGTCCCGGAGTCGGTGCGCTCGGACTGTGTTTCACCGGCAATTTCGCCCTGGCCATGACGCTCGAACCGGCCGTCGTCGCGCCGGTGGTGAATCATCCCTCGCTGCCGCTGGACGACCCCGCCGGAATCGAGTTGAGCGACAGTGACGCGGCCGCGATCCGCGACCGTGTCCAGCGCGACGGCCTGACGGTCCTGGCCTACCGTTTCGACAACGACCGCTGGTGCACCGGCCGCCGCTTCGCCGCCTACCGGGCACTGCTCGGCGACGCCTTCGACGGCCGCGTGCTGGCGGGCGAGTCCGCCAACCCCGCCCCGCCGCCGTTCTTTCGCGACGTCGTACAGACTCCGCACAGCATCGTGACCGCGCATTTCGTCGACGAGGAGGGCCATCCCACCCGCGAGGCCCGCGACCGGATTCTCGAATTCCTCGGCGAGCGCTTGCTCACACCGAAACCGCGGTAATACCATCGACAGCCCGTCGAATACCGTTCCGCCGCAACTCCTCTGCCGATGCAGGCGTAGTTGGGTACAGTGCCGGGTACTTGTCGAGCGACGGGGAGCGCAGACACCGCGGAGGGGGCGACACATGCCGGACGAGGTGGCCGATGTTCGCCGATTTCAGAATCTGCTGCGCCGGGTGGCCGTACCCGACGAGCGGCCGCGAGTTCTGCCGGTGCTGTTCCGGCGCCGCAAAAGTCGGCGAACGCCGCCGCCGATCATATGCCTGATCAGCGATATCGCACCGGTTCCCGAAGCCGGACTGCTGCGCCGCGGCGGTGAGTGGCTGGCCTCTCCGGGCGGTCGGCGCGCGGTTCCGCGGGCGGTGGTGAACGTCCCGGATCTTCGGCCGGATATGTTCGATTCCGCTTTCGCCCCGCGCGGCGGTGATGAGCTGGATGCGCATTTCCTCCCCCTGCTGCAGGAGCTCTACACCTGCTTTTCCAGCGACGATACGGCTATGGGCCCCATCCCTTTTCCCCGCTATCGCACCGCCGATTGGCTGACGCGGCAGCGGATCACGGGCGCCGCGACCGAGGCGTCGGCACAGTTGCGCGAGCGGTTGCCGAAACTCCTGCGCAGTGTGCCCGCCGCCGACCGTTCGGCCACCGCCCTCGGTGCGATCGGCGGCACGGTGTCCCGGGTGCTGACCGTCCTGTTGTCGATGTGGCCGATCGTGCGGTTGTGGCTGTTCGTCAGTTCGCACGTACCGGGGTTGTCGCCGGTGAGCTATTGGTTCATGCATCAGCGGTATCTGACTCCTCGGCTGTCGCACAGTTTCGTCGGGTTCGGGGTACGGCTCACCGAGCCGATGCGGCGCCGGGAGAACGAGGAACAGATCGCGAAACTGCTGGTCAACGCCTTTCTAGAGGATCTGCGCGCCGCATATCGCCGGCGGCTGTGGCGCCCGTCGACCTGGCGCCGCACCGCATATCCAGTCGCGCTGCTCGACGGCGTGACACCCGGTGACGGCGCCACCCGCCTGATGCGTTTCGTCAACGAGATCCGTAACGAGACCGGGCTCTTCGATCCGCTGGCGCTGGTCGCTCGGATCGAGGATCCCGCCGAACGGCCCGCCCCGCATTACGAAGCTCTGGACTCCGCCCAGGATCCGCTGGACTCCTGGCGCGCCCAGATCGACGTGCGGCGCCGCAACCGCGGCCGGGACAGTTGGTATCTCACCCTGCCCCTGCCGGATTCACTGTCCCGCAGGGTCGCGCAGTTCGACCGCGCCGAACTCGCGCAGCCCCCCGGCCCGCCGTGGGCGGCGCGTCGCTCGGTGGTCACCGTCGTCGCGCTGCTTCCCGTCGCCGCCCTGGTGGCCGCGACCGTCACGGCCGTCCAGCCACGTATCGCCGCCGGATGTACGGCGTGGCCGTGGCGCGCGGACGTCGATGTCGCGGTGCGGGGCACCGAATGTATCGGGGTGAGCGGCAGTGCCGCACAGGTGTTCGCCGACGACGAGGAACTGGCCGAAATGCAGCGCGAGGTGTTCCGGCAGAACACCATGGCCGCACGGCTGCGTCGTGACAATCCGCGCCGTCCCCTGGTCACCCTGATCTACTTCGCCGGGATGACCTATACCGATCGCAATGTGCGCTACCCCCATGCCCAGGCGGAGGAACTGGCGGGGCTCGCGGTGCAGCAACGGCGGGCGAACAAGCAGAACGGTGAATCCGAACCGCTGCTGCGCATCGTGATCGCGAACGGCGGATCGACCATGCGGTACGCGACCTGGGTGGTCGAACACCAGATCAGCCGGCTGGTGCGGTCTGATCCGAGCGTGGTGGGCGTGATCGGACTCGATCGCAGCACGGCCGAAACGCGCAGGGCCATCGCGCGCTTGGGCGAGCTGGGAGTCCCGACCATGGTGACCACGCTGTCGGCCGACGGACTCGACACGGTGTCGCCCACCTACTTCCAGCCCGTCCCTGACAATCACGCTCAGGCGGAGCTGGTCGCGGAATACGCTGCGGGCGCGCGGAATTCGGACTCGACCCGGCGTTACGGCAAGGTGGCGGTCTACGCGCCCGCCGATGGCGACGACATCTACGTCCGCACGCTGGCCGACGATCTGCAGACCGTCCTGGCGCAGCGGAACATGCTCGGCGACGTCTACACGTGGACGGAGCAGCAGCAGATCTACGGGTTGCCGCTGCCGTGCGCGCCGGCCGAATCCGATGCACCACGGACGCTGTTGTTCTTCGCCGGGCGCAACCCGGATTTCGGGCCGTTCGTCAACGCGGTCGCCCAGCATTGCGGTGACGCTCCACCGCCGATTCTCGCCAACGACACCGCGACCCGCGCCGTGTCGGACAAGCTGGTCCAGAATGCCGCGCCGATCGGGTTTCCGGTCCGGTACGTCGCCAAGGGGGTGCCGGCGCTGCTGGCGGGCAGCAACTGCGTGCGTGACGGTGCACCGGACCGCATGGACCATGCCAGTCTGAGCCTGCGCAGCCTCTGCGCCGAGCTGACGCAGCTGCGGCACGATCTGCCGCATTTCCGCGAGAGCTGGCCCGGCGATCGCACCGGAATCACCTTCGACGTCGCTGAGCTGTTTCTGCGGGCGGTCCAGCGGAATCGCGCCCGGCCCGAGCGGTCGGCCGCGGACGGCACGATCAACCGCGCGGCCATCGGCCTCGAACTGCGGCGCCCCGATCTCGACGCCGACACGATCACCGGAAGGCTACGTTTCGACGGCCCCGGTGGAATCGCCACCGGCGCCTCGATCGGCATCCTCGTCACCTCCGATCTGAACGATCCCGACCTACCGCCGAAGTGCCTGGTGATGTATCCGATCGCACCCGAGCGGGGCGCACCGACCGGCTGCCCGGCCGGAACCGAGAGCGACAGTGAGAAGTGGGAGCGACCCACGGGGTGAGTCGCCGCACCGGTCAGGGCGAGCGGGTCGGCGCTGCCTCGGTACGGTAATAAGGATTCATGGAGGCCTTCTATCATCCCGATCCCACGGATACCGCGCTGTTCCACTCCACCGAGCTGACCCGCGGTCCGTGGTCGCCGGACGCGCAGCATGCGGGACCGCCGTCGGCGCTGCTGGGGCACGTGATCGAGCGGTGTGAACCGCGGCCCGGATTCCGCGTCGGGAGGGTGGCGGTCGAGATTCTCGGTCCCGTCCCGATCGCGCCGCTGCGGGCCGAGGCGCGGGTGGTGCGGCCGGGACGCAGCGTGGAGTTGATCGAAGCGACCGTCGCCACCGACCGCGGACCCGTGTTGAAGGCGAACGCGTGGCGGCTGCGGGTGGCCGATCCGGAGATCGAGGTGCCGGCGGATGCGTCGGCGGCCGGCACGTATCCCGGCCCGGACACCGTGCCGCACAGCGGCGAGTTCCCGAGCGATCAGCCCGTCGGATTCCACACCGGGATCGATTACCGGTTCGTCGCCGGCTCCTTCCAGCAGCCCGGGCCGGCGGTGTGCTGGATTAAGCTGCGCTATCCGATCGTCGCCGGAACCACTCCCAGTCCACTGGAACGGACCCTCGCGGCGGCGGATTCCGGCAACGGCGTGAGCGCGGTATTAGATTGGGAGCGTTACCTTTTCATCAATACCGACCTCACCGTCACACTGCATCGTGAACCGGTGGGGGAGTGGGTCTGCCTCGATGCGGTGACCTATCCGGAGCGCAGCGGCATCGGGATGGCCGAATCCCGGCTCTACGACGAGAAGGGTCCGGTCGGCCGCAGCACGCAGACCTTGCTGATCGGGAATCGGTAGTGGGCACGTCCCCGCCGCCATCGGATTCTTCCCGCCACGGGTGACTCCGAATCCCTCGGCTACCGTGGCGGTGTGGACGAGTGTGGCGCCGTACTCGCCACCTCCAGTGCCGCGGTACCGTCGCCCGTCACCGGCATGGACCGCTTCTACCGTCAGCATGTGACCTGGAAGCGTTGCGCGGTCGACACTCTGGACGCGGCGGGCGGTTCCTGCGCGTCCGTACGCGTGCCGCTGGACTACGGCGACCCCGACGGCCGAACCCTGAGCGTCGCGATATCACGAGTGCCGGCGACCGATCCGGATCGCCGGCACGGCGTCTTGCTGGCCAATCCCGGCGGTCCCGGCGCCTCTGGCTTGGACACCCTGGACCTGCTGGGTGATGTTCTCGCGCCCGATGTCCGGGTGCAGTACGACCTGATCGGGATCGACCCCGCAGAATCGGCCGGTCCGCCGGCGGCCGGAACTGCGGCTGGCCGATCGGTGAGATGATCCGGTCCGCCGGCGCCGGCCTCGACGGATTTCTCGCCGACACCGCCCGTGCCGCGCGTCTGGCAGGCGTGCCCGGCAGGCGATCCCACCGCGCTGCGGCAGCTGACGACCCGCAACACCGCCCGCGATATGGATGTGATCCGGTCGGCAATCGATTACGGTTGACGGATTCACCATCGACGATCATTGGCTGCCGTTCCTGCTGCACAACCTGCTGGGCAACTTCCGGCTGAACGAGAAGATGGCCGACACCGTCGGCGAACATCCAACCTTGGCCTTTCGTCCCGGTCTCAGTCGCTGCGTCGGCGCGGCGATCAACGGATACTTCGCCGACGGGCTATTACCCGCGGCCGATGTGGCGTGCGCGCCCGACACCGGGGTGGATCCGTAGCGCTGTTCCTGTCCCGGGGGCGGCCGAGATGTCGCACAGACGTGGAAAGGCCCGGCTTCCGCAGAAACCGGGCCTCCCTACGCGAAATCAGCGCGGCGCCATGCGGATCGCGCCGTCGAGGCGGATGGTCTCGCCGTTGAGCATCGGGTTCTCCACGATGTGGCGGGCCAGCGCCGCGTATTCGGTGGGGTCGCCGAGACGGGCGGGGTGGGGGACCTGCGCGCCGAGGGCCTTGATGGCCTCGTCGGGCAGGGTGGCGAACAGCGGGGTGTGGAACAGGCCCGGCGCGATGGTGACCACGCGGATGTTCACACTCGCCAGGTCGCGGGCGATCGGCAGGGTCATGCCGACGATGCCGCCCTTGGAGGCGGAATAGGCGGCCTGCCCGATCTGGCCGTCGAAGGCCGCGACCGAGGCGGTGTTGATGATGACACCGCGCTCCTCGCCCTCGAGTTCGGTCGCGGCGATGCGCTCGGCGGCCAGCCGGATCACGTTGAACGTGCCGATCAGGTTGACGTTGATGATCTTGGTGAAGTCGGCCAGCGGGAACGCGCCCTTCTTGCTCACCGTCTTGATCGCGTTGCCGATGCCGGCGCAGTTCACCGCGATCCGCAGGGTGCCCAGCTGCGCGGCGGCGTCGAGCGCGGCGCTGACCTGCTCCTCGTTGGTGACATCGGTTGCGGCGAAGACCACACCCGCACCCAGCTCCTTGGCGATCGCCTCGCCGGTGGACGACGGCAGGTCGATGATCACCACCTTGGCGCCCTGGCCGTGCAGTTCCTTCACCGTGGCCAGGCCCAGACCCGACGCGCCGCCGGTGACCACGGCGACCGCATTCTCGAGCTTCATACGAGGTCCTTTCTGATCGGCATCGGCGTCAGACTAGTCGCCGCACTACTAACAAGTAAATATAGGTTCGCCTCAGTACTCGCTGTGGAGCGGGAGGCAATCCGGGGTTCGTTCTCTGGTTATACCAGCTCACGGCGATATCGCAAGGTTGTGTCGGTCGGGCGCGCAACCGGGATGTTCTGCCGAGTTCGCTACCTATCGCTGGCCGGGCAAATACTGGAACATGTTCCAGCTTCGGTGGAAGCGTCGGCAACCGCCTGGTCGGGGCCAGGGTCTCCCGCAGTGCGGCGACCGCTGCGGTGACGGCCGCACCGCCGGTGGTTGGTGGACTCGGGCCCGGTCCCTGCGCCACGATCATCGGGTGACCAAGAGCTCCTACCACCACGGAGATCTGCGGGCCACGCTGCTGACGGCGGCGGCCGAGCAGATCGCTGCCGACGGCGTCGACGCGGTGTCGCTGCGAGCGCTGGCCCAGCGCGCCGGCGTCTCACATGCCGCGCCCGCTCACCATTTCGGCAATCGGCAGGGCCTGCTCACCGCACTCGCGATCCGCGGATACGAGCTGCTGGCCCAAGAATTGCGAGGCTCCCGCGACGATTTCCGGGAGATGGCGGTCGCCTACATCCGCTTCGCGCGGCGCCACCCCGGACATTTCGATGTCATGTTCCGCCACGACCTGCTGCGCGTCGACGATCCGGAGCTGATCGCGGCCCGCACCCTATCCGGCGAGGAATTGCGTTTCGGTGTAGCCCAATTGGGCGTCGCGGAATCCGCGCGACCGGCGACCGAACTGGCCGCCTGGTCGCTTGTGCACGGCTTCGCGTCGCTGTGGCGTGAGGGTGCGCTCACCGACTCCGATCTCGGCGGCGCCGATCCCGAACAGCTGGCCCGGCAGATGGTCGCCACCGTCGACTTCGTCGGTGCGAAAAAGTAACGACTACAGGGTATTTCGGCTCAGCGCTCGTGGACCATCTCGGCGACCCGCCGCTGAGCCTCGGTCGCGTCGGTGTCCACGACGGCGTCGGTGGTGGCGGATTCGCTCCGGCCGGCGAGCAGATCGCGGATTTCGATCAGCAATTCGGTTTGGGTCGGGACGGCCTTCTTTTTGCGGCTGAACCGCTTCTGCAAGGTGTTCATCGGAAGAATGAGCACGAAATACAACACCGTCGCCACCATGAGGAAATTGATTCCCGCACTGATGATCGGGCCGATGGCGATGAATGTGGCCGGTTTTCCGGCGACCAGTTGCACGCCCAATCCGAGCTGCCCGTTGGTCCCCACGACCGCCAGCAGCGGCTCGACGATTCCCTTCGTCACCGAGGTGACGATCGCGGTGAAGGCCGTGCCCATCACCACCGCGGTCGCCAATTCGATGACGTTGCCGCGCATCAGGAAGTCTTTGAACCCTTTGAGCATGTCAGCCTCACGATCGATCCGAACACATCAACGCTGTCTCGGACCGGCAGTCTAACGGCGAGTAGCGAACCAGCAGCAACTCGATGTGGGCTCGATCACCTGTTCGGATCCGAATCCGTCGGTGCCGGGCGATACCCTTTCCGGCGTGGCCGAGAATTCGCCGGAGCTTTATCGAGAACGCCGCTCGCGGGTGTCCTCGGGCGCGATCGTGTGGCAGCGGGAGGTGGCGGGGAAGTCGGCCACGGTGTTGCCGGATGGCTGTATGGATCTGCTCTGGCTCGGTGGCCGGTTGCTGGTGGCCGGGCCCGATACCCGCGCTTACCACAGCGGTGCTGCCGCACAGACCGTGTACGGGATTCGCTTCGCACCGGGTACCGCCCCGGCGCTGCTCGGCGTTCGTGCGCCGGAGCTGCTGGATCGCCGGGCCGAACTGGACGAGGTGTGGTCGTCGCGGCGGGCCCGCGCCATGGCCGACGTGGTCGCGGCGGCGCCGGATCCGCTGTGCGGGCTGGAGGAGGTGGCCCGCCGCTGCGCGGCGGTGACCGCCCCGCCCGACCCGGTGGTGGCGCAGATCGTGCGCCGGCTGGATGCGGGGGAGACGGTCGCGGCCACGGCCGACGCGCTGGGCCTGGGCGCGCGGCGACTGCATCGCCTCTCGGTCGCGGCCTTCGGATACGGGCCGAAGATGCTGGCCCGCGTGCTGCGGATGCGCCGTGCTGTGGATCTGACCCGCACCGGCATCGGTTTCGCCGAGACCGCGGCGCTGGCCGGATATGCGGATCAGGCCCATATGAGCCGGGAGATCCGGGCTCTGACCGGGCGACCTCCCGGCCATATCCGAGGCGCCGCCGCGCGCGCCGAGGAGTATCAGCTCAGCGGCGCGTAGAGGTCGACGCCGTTGCCGTCGGGATCGTGCACGGTGGCGTAGCGCTGGCCCCACACGGCATCGAAGGGCTTTGCTTCCCCGTGGTATCCGGCCGCGACCAGCTCGTCGAACAGCGCGTCGACCTCGGCCGCCGAATCGCATTCGACGGCCAGCCCGATCCGGCCCGCCGCGGCGTTCCACCGCCGCTCGACGCCGGCGTCCTGTGCGAGGTTCTCCTCGGAGTCGAGCATCAGCCGAAATCCGCCCGGTAGCGGAGCCTCCACGTGCCCACCACCGACGACCTCCCCGAATTCGAGACCGAGCCGTCGGTAGAAGCCGAGTGTGGCCGTCAGATCGGAGACGACCACGCCGATTGCGTTGAGTTGAGGTGCCATGGCGTCACCCTAGAGCGCCGCCGCCGGTGTCGTCTTGAACGAATCGGACGGTGTGGCCGTGTTTGTCACAATTCGGGATCGAAGGCTCGGTGACCAGGATCAATCTATTGCCGCAACGTGCTGACCACCACAATCGGAGTGAATTTCGGTCGAAACGCTGGTCGGAGTGATTAGCGTTTCCCACTACGTGTTCGGGGACGCGAATCAGGGCAGGAGGGATATGGGTACCGACCAGACAGTGCTGCATCGTTTCGTGATCTCGCAGATGACCGACGCGGGAATCGATCGTGACCGACTGCTGCGTGAATGCGAACTACCGGAATGGACACTGGCCGGCGAAGGCGTTCATGTGCCCGCGCGGATCTTTTCCCGGTTATGGGAGATCGGTGAGAATTGGCTCGACGATCCCGACGTGGCGTTGCACGTCGCCAGCAGATATCAGCTGGCCGCCAGTCGGCTCTACGACTATCTGTTCGCCAGTGCGCCGACCGTGGGCGCCGGGCTGGCGACCTGTGGTCCGTACGTCACCGCGGTCACCACCAATCACCGCTTCGATCTGGTGGTGGAGAACGAGGCAGAGACCACGCTGTACCTGGACATCATCGAGGGTGAGGGGCGCGGACGCGAACTGGTGCAGCAGTGGGGACTGGTCGCCGTGCTGACCCGTGCCCGCCGCCTGGTGGCCGCGCCGTTCGACCCGGTCCGGGTATCCCTGCGACAGTCGGCTCCGCGTCGCCAGGAGGCGTTCGCCGAGGTATTCGGTTCGGCGGTGGTGGAATTCGGTGCCTCGGTGGATTCGATGACCTTTCGGTCGGCCGATATGGATCTGCCGCTGACCACCGCCGACCCGGTGCTCGCGGAGGTGTTGCAACCGCTGGCCGCCGCGTTGCCGCCGCCACCGCCGTTGGCCTCGGCCTGGCCGGAGCGGGTATCGCGGGCGTTGGCCGAGGCTTTCAGCGAAGGCGAGGTATCGCTCGAGCAGGTGGCGCGGCGGCTCGCCATCAGTCCGCGCACCCTGCAGCGGCGGCTGTCCGAGGCGGGGACCACGTGGCGGCGCGAATTGGATCGGGCCCGCCTGGCCCGGGCCCAGGCCGCGGGCCCGCTGAGCCGAGAGCGGCAGGCGGCATTGCTCGGCTATGCCGACGCCGGTTCGATGCGGCGCGCGGCGCGGCGCTGGTCGACGGTGGCGCACACGCACACGCACACGCGCACTGCGGGATCGGCCGACTGTCAGGCCTGATTCACCGGAGGCGGCCCCTGATCGCGGGGCCGGCGGGCCGCGGAGCGTTTCGCTCGATCACCGGCCTCGGCGTGCGTGGGTAGCGACGGATGCCGGGGTGGGTGATCGAGCGGCGCCGCGGGCCGCGCTATGCCCGCAGATTGCTCGCCGCGATACTCCAGAACGTATGGCGGTCCAGCGCCTGGAAATCCCAGCTCTCGGCGATGGCGTGGGAGGTGGCGACGATGGCCGGTACGTCGAAGTCCTCGCGGGTCGCCGTGCCCTTGGCCTCCAGTTCGGCGATCACGTACTGGGTGGCGGTTTCGAAGGTGTACAACACGGTGCTCTCCCATCGGTCGTAACTACACATCCGGAACGCGCTGCGCGTACTTCGTCAGTCTTGTCACGCTGTCGCATTCGGGCCAGCGCCGAACGCGCCACATCCGGGCAAACGTGCCATTTTCACATTCTGACGGCCGCGAGGGATCTGCGTGAGAATTCTGTACCCGCAGGCGGTTTCGACCAAACTTTTCATCGAAAGTGTAGCGCCGCCGGCAAGAGTCCGGCGGCGAGCAACTCATCGGCAAAGCTGCGGCGAACGCTAACCGGTCGGTTGCGCAAGGACGTCCTCGTAGCGGAATTCCTGTGCGATCCCGGTACCGGCGGCATGGGCGGCCTCCTCGCGCTGCCGCAACTCGACGCGGCGGATCTTGCCCGAGATCGTCTTGGGCAGGTCGGTGAACTCGATCCGCCGCACCCGCAGATACGGTGCGAGGTGATCGCGCGCGTATTCCAGGATGGCCCTTGCGGTTTCGCGGTCGGGCTCCCAGCCGGCGGCCAGCATGACATACGCCTTGGGTACGGCCAGGCGTGTGTCGTCGGGCTGCGGTACCACCGCCGCCTCCACGACCGCCGGATGCTCGATCAGCACACTTTCGAGTTCGAACGGGGAAACCTTGTAATCGGAGGATTTGAACACGTCGTCGGTGCGGCCGATATAGGTGATGTAGCCGTCTTCGTCGCGCGCCGCCACATCACCGGTGTGGTAATAGCCGCCTTCCATCACCGCCGCATTGCGTTCCGGGTCCTGGAGGTAGCCGCTCATCAGGTTGACCGGGTGGGCGCTCAGATCCAGGCAGATCTCGCCCTCCTCGGCGGGCGCGCCGGTGATGGGGTCGACCAGCACCACCGGTACCCCCGGCATGGGGCGGCCCATCGAGCCGGCCTTGACCGGTTGTCCGGGGGTGTTGGCGATCTGCAGCGTCGTCTCGGTCTGCCCGAACCCGTCCCGGATGGTCAGTCCCCAGGCGTTTTCCACCTGTGCGATCACGTCGGGGTTGAGTGGTTCGCCGGCGCCGAGGATTTCGCGCAGGCCGGCCGGACGCTCGCCGAGATCGGCCTGAATCAGCATGCGCCACACCGTCGGCGGCGCACAGAAGGTGTTGACCTCCGCGCGGCGGAGCTGGCCGAGCAACGCCTCGGCGTCGAACCGGCCGTAGTTGTAGACGAAGATCGTCGCCTCGGCGATCCAGGGCGCGAAGAAGCAGCTCCAGGCGTGTTTGGCCCAGCCCGGCGCGCTGATGGCGAGATGGACGTCGCCGGGCCGGACGCCGATCCAGTACATGGTGCTCAGATGCCCGACCGGATAGCTGGTCTGGTTGTGCTGCACCATCTTCGGCTTACTCGTGGTGCCGGAGGTGAAATAGACCAGTAGTTCGTCGCCCACCTGCGTCACGGCGGGGAAGGGGCCCGCCGCTTCCACCTCGGCAGCTTCCGCGTAGTCGTGCCAGCCCTCGACCGGGCCGCCGACCGCGATGCGCCGATAGTCGCCGGGGACCTCGTCGAATTTCGCGGTGTCGCGGGCATTGGTGATGACGAAACGTACCGCGCCCCTGGTGATCCGGTCGATGAGATCGGCCGGCCCGAGCGCGCCCGTGGTGGGCATGACCACCGCGCCGAGTTTGGCGACGGCGAGCATCGACTCCCAGAGCTCGACCTGGTTGCCCAGCATCAGGATGACCCGATCGCCCTGGCGCACACCGAGTTCGGCGAGCCAGGTCGCCAACCGATCCGAGCGCTGCGCCATCTCGTCGAAACTCACCCGCAGTTCGCTGCCGTCCTCCTCGACGATCCACAGCGCGGTGCGGTCGTTGCCGCGGGCGATGACGTCGAACCAGTCGACGGCCCAATTGAATTCGCCGGTCAGCCGGGGCCACTGAAACGTCCGCACCGCGGTGTCGTAGTCGGTCGCCAGTTCGACCAGCCGGTCGCGCGCCTGGCGATACAACTCGGTATTGGACGACAACTCGGTATTGGACGTCATCACTGCTCTCCTGTCTGTTGCTGATCCAGCTCCGGTACGCCGAACAGGCGGACCGAGGTCGCGCGGATATCGACCTTGCGCACCTTGCCGGTGACGGTCATCGGGAATTCGTCGACGACGTGGACGTAGCGGGGAATCTTGTAGTGGGCCAGGCGACCGTCGCAGAACTGGGCCAGCGTCGGCGCGTCCACCGTGGCTGCGCCCTCGCGCACCCGAATCCAGGCCACCAATTCCTCGCCGTATTTCGGGTCCGGGATACCGACCACCTGGGCGTCCAGGATGTCGGGGTGGGTGTAGAGGAATTCCTCGATCTCGCGCGGATAGATGTTCTCACCGCCGCGAATCACCATGTCCTTGATCCGGCCGGTGATCGCGACGTAGCCGTCGTCGTCCATGGTGGCCAGATCGCCGGTGTGCATCCAGCGGGCGGCGTCGATCGCCTCGCCGGTCTTGTCCGGATCGTTCCAGTAGCCGAGCATCACCGAATATCCGCGCGTGCACAGCTCGCCCGGTTCGCCACGCGGAACGGTCGATCCGGTGTCCGGATCGACGATCTTGATCTCGAGATGCGGTCCCACCCGGCCGACCGTGGCGGTGCGCTGGGTGATGGTGTCGTCGCGGCGGGTCTGAGTGCTCACCGGCGACGTTTCGGTCATGCCGTAGCAAATGGACACCTCCGCCATGCCCATCCGCTCGATCACCTGCTTCATCACCTCCACCGGACACGGTGAGCCGGCCATGATGCCGGTGCGCAGCGAACTCAGATCGAAGGATTCGAAGTTCGGATGGGCCAATTCGGCGATGAACATCGTCGGCACCCCGTACAGCGAGGTGCAGCGTTCCTCGGCGACAGCGGCGAGTGTGGCCCGCGGCTCGAAGGAAGCCGCCGGAATCACCATGGCCGCACCGTGACTCGTCGCCGCCAGATTGCCCATCACCATGCCGAAGCAGTGGTAGAACGGCACCGGAATGCAGATTCGGTCGGCCTCGGTGTAGCCGCACAATTCGCCGACGAAATAGCCGTTGTTGAGGATGTTGTGGTGCGACAGCGTCGCGCCCTTCGGGAAACCGGTTGTGCCCGAGGTGTATTGGATGTTGATCGGATCGTCGGCGGTCAGTCGCGTTCCGGCCTCGGCCAGGCGCGACGGATCGGCGGCGCGGCCGGCGGCGACCAGTGCCTCCCATGCGGCGCTGTCGAACAGGACCACCTGCTCGAGATCCGGGCATTCGGGCCGTACCCGGCCGATGATCTCGGCGTAGTTCGAGCTCTTGTGCTCTCGCGCCGAGATCAGCATCCGGATCCCGGCCTGGGTGATCACGTAGCGCACTTCCTCGCTACGGTAGGCCGGATTGATGTTGACCAGGATCGCGCCGATCTTCGCGGTGGCGAACTGCACCAGCGTCCACTCGGCACGGTTGGGCGACCAGATGCCGACCCGATCGCCCTTGCCGATCCCCGCTTCCAGCAGACCGAGTGCCACGGCATCGACCTCGGCGGCGAATTCGCGGTAACTCCAGCGCACTCCGGTCACCCGGTCGACGAGTGCGTCTCGATCACCGTGGATGGCCACCGTGCGATCGAGATTCGCCCCGATCGTCTCGCCCAGTAGCGGCGCATCCCATACTCCGTGCGTATAACTGACCGGCCGGACCCGGCCCCTACTCGCGCTCACGGATATAGGATTCAGGTCACAGTTTGCTCTCCACCACCCCCGGAAAGGGGTAGCGCTCATGGCCTCCGCCGATCTGCTCCGCCCGCGCGACGCCGATGCGTTGCGGGCCGAGTTGCGGCAGGTCTCGGCCCTGTCCGGGATGCCGGTGGTGTTCGGCGGGGAGGTCTGCGACGGAGCGCTGATCCTGAGCGAGTTCTTCGGGACGCGCACCGGCGCGATGCGCGGACTGGTGGTATCCCCCACCTCGGGGGTGGGCGGTGCGGCCGTGGCGAGCCGGCGTCCGACATCGGTCGCGGACTACCGGGCGGCGGCGACCATCACCCATCACTACGACGGTCCGGTGTCGATGGAGGGCCTGCGCGCGGTGGTCGGGGTACCGGTCGTGGTGGACGGGAGTTCCCGGGCCGTGCTCTATGTCGCCAGTCGCGAACCGGGGCCGATCGGTGATCGGATCGCCGAGCTGGTACTGCGGTCGAGCCGGCGCCTGGCCTTGGAACTGGCGGTGCGCGACGAGGTGGACCGGCGGCTGCGCCTACAGGCGGCGACGCGCGGGACCTCGGAGGTCACCACCGGTCCCGCACCGGATGCCGTTGTCACGGAACAGCTTCGGGACCTGCACGCGGAGGTGCGCGGGATCGCGCAGACGCTCACCGATGCCGAGGCGCGCACACGATTGCGTGCGGTATCGGACACCCTGGCGCGGTTGATGGGCGGGCCCGCGGAGGCCGTGGCCACGGCCTCCGCGCCCGCACTGTCCCCGCGCGAACTGGACGTGCTGTCGTATGTGGCCCTCGGCTGTACCAACGGCGAAGCGGCGCAGCGGCTTTCGTTACGTCCGGAAACGGTGAAAAGCTATCTGCGCAGTGCCATGACCAAACTCGGCGCCCACACCAGGCACGAGGCGGTGGTCCGGGCCCGGCGCTGTGGGCTGCTCCCGTGATGCTGCTCCCGTGATGCTGTGCTCTGCTGCTGTGATTCGGCAGCGCCTACGCGACTGCCGGCCCGGAAAACCGGACCGGCAGGTGCTGTGTTCCGCCCGCCGCCGCCGCGGCGGTGTGACCCTGGTCGGTATGGACTAGGCCTGCGGCTCGATCAGCTGGATGTCGAGCTCGATGGCGACCTTGTCGCTGAGCATGGCGGTGGGCAGGGCCGGCGCGACGTCGAATTCGCTGCGCTTGATGGTGCCGGTGGCGGTGAATCCGGCGTGGCGGCTGCCGTCCTGGAACTGCTGCAGGCCGCCCCACTCCACGTCGAGGGTGACGGGCTTGGTCACGCCACCGAGGGTTACCTCGCCGGCGACCTCGAACTCCTCGGCGACCCGCACCGGCTCGACGGCCTTGAAGTGCAGGGTGGGGCGCTCGCTGACATTGAGCAGTTCGGCGCTGCGGACGTGCTCATCACGCTGGGCGTTGCCGGTGTCGAACGAATCGAGGTAGATGGTGGCCTCGATGGTGGCCGCACCGGAGGCGTCCACGACGAAGCTGGTCTCGAAGTTGTTGAAACGGCCGCGGACCTTGGAGATGCCCAGGTGGCGGACGGTGAAGTTCACCGAGGAGTGGGCGGGGTCCAGGGCCCAGGAACCGGTAGCGAGAGTGGTCTGCTCGGAAGTGGTCATGTCCACCAGATTTGCGGACCGTGGTCCGGTTAGCCACGCCGCAGTTATCCTGGGACTGGCAGGGCGTGGATAACAAAGCCCGGACAGATACAGGATGGTGTGGTGGCACGATCGGAATTCGGCGAGTTTCTCATCGCGCGGCGGGCCCAGTTGCAGCCCGAAGATGTCGGTTTACCGGCCGGGCGCCGGCGGCGGACCCCCGGACTGCGGCGCGAGGAGGTCGCCGCGCTGGCCGGGGTGAGCGTCGATTATCTCGCCCGCCTCGAACAAGGGCGCGACACCAACCCCTCGATGGCGGTGCTGGGGGCGCTGGCGGAGGCGCTGCGGCTCAACGAGGTCGAACGCCACCATTTCGGCAATCTCGCCGTCGGCATGGAACACGCCCGCGAGTGCCCATCCTCGGGCCAGGCGCGGGAACAGGTCACCGACACCGTGCAGGCCGTGCTGGATGCCATGCATCCCACGCCCGCCTTCGTAGCGGGCCGGTGGCTCGACATCCTCGCCTGGAATCCGGCGTGGCGAGATTTCGCCGAACCGCTGGGACTGCTCGACGACATCGCCGAACACAATCTGGCCACCTACTTCTTCGCGCACCCGGAGGCGCCGCAGCGGTGGCGGGACTGGCCGGTCGCCGCGGAGATGATGGTGTCGACGCTGCGCTCGGCGCGCACGCACTGGCCCGACGATCCCGGACTCGACGCGCTGATCCAGGGATTGCACCGATTTCCGGAATTCTCCTGCCGCTGGCGGGAACATCGGGTCACCGAATTCCGGTCCGGTGCGCTGCATATCGATCATCCGCAGCGCGGCGAGGTCGAGGTCGAGATCCAAACCCTCAGTCCGGCAATCGATCAGAGTGTGCAGGTGTGGCTGGTCGACCGGCGTGCCGTGCGCAGTCCGGCACTGCGGCTGGTCAACGAATAATCCGCGCTCGGAAGATCGCTCGGAAGATTCTGCGCGCGCCCGAGTCGGCTGAGCTGTCGATCCGGACACGGAATCCGCGGTCCGCGACCCGTGAGACGCCGATCACGCATAATCCAACGTGAGGATTCCTGCCGGCCGGTGTCTATCGATTCGAGCAGCGGAGGAGGTGCTGTGTGACCGAGGCGGCGGCGGCACCCGAGGCAGCGCTGGACGACGCCACCCTGACCGGGCGGGCCCGTGACGGCGATGTCCGGGCCTACGAGCAACTGGTGCTCCGTTATCAGGGAGCGATGTTCCGGTTGGCGGCGCGGATGCTGGCCGATCGGTCCGAGGCGGAGGACGTCATCCAGGAGGTTTTCCTCACCGCCTGGCGCCGCCTGGCCCAATTGCAGGACGACAGCGCTTTCTCGGGCTGGTTGTACCGGATGACCACCAATCGCTGCCTCAACGTCATCCGGTCCCGGCCGGACCGCGCCGACGTGGATCTCGATTCCACCGAATCGCCGCTGCGTGCGACCCAGCCCGAACACGCGGCACAGGTGCACAGCCAGATGGCCGCGCTCGGCGCGGCGCTGCAGCGGCTGACACCCGAACAGCGCGCCTGCTGGCTGCTGCGGGAGGTGCACGGCCGCTCCTACGACGAGATTGCCGAGATCGTCGGCACCAACACCACCGCGGTTCGGGGGCGGATAGCCCGAGCCCGGGCGCAATTGGCGGAGGTGATGAAGCCATGGCGCTGACGGAGTTGACCGACAGCGACTACACGCTGCCCTGCGGGCGTAGCGTCGAACAGGTGTGGGACCGCCTCGATGCCGTGGAGGCGGGGCTGGCCGACGAACACGAATCGGAGTGCCCGCACTGCGCGGCCGCGCGCGAGAGCCTGCTCACGCTCCGCGCCGCGACCCGTGAACTCGTCGACGAGCCGGACCCACCGCCGCCCGCGATGTTCGACCGGATCATGTCGGCGGTGCGGGCGGAGGTCCGGCGCGGCCGGATGGTGAGCCTGGCAACGCCCAATCCGGGCTCGGTCGAGGTCAGCGAGCAGGCGATCGCGGCGGTGCTGCGCTATGCCGCCGACACCGTGGCGGGCGTGCGCGCGCGCAGCTGCCGCATCGACGACCACGGACCCGACGCCGACGGCGGCCATGCGATCACAGTGGCGCTGTCGATCTCGGTCCGGCACGGCGACACCGCCGTGGAACGCGTCGTTCCGCAGGTTCGCGAACGAGTACGCGCGGCGGCCACGGCCCGCGCCGGTCTGGCGCTCGAGCGGCTCGACATCACCGTGGTGGATGTCTACCAGGAGGACCGGTGAGACACACTTGCGCAGCCTCTTGCCGGTCCGACCGGGTGCGGGTGTCCCGCAAGACACAGGAGGACCGGTGAGACACACTTGCGCAGCCTCTTGCCGGTCCGACCGGGTGCGGGTGTCCCGCAAAATACAGGAGGACCGGTGAGCGCGGGATTCGCGGAGAAAGCGGAATATATCGCCTCCGATGCGGTAATCGCCGCAGTAGCGGCTCGGGCCGCGGCCTCGGTTCCCGGGGTGGCGCGGCTCGAGCCCGGTGTGCTCGGTCTGCTCGGCCAGCTCGCCCGGACGGGGCGGCAGTGGTGGAGCAGCCAGGACATCGCACCCGGTGCGGGCGTGCGCGTCCGTCACAGCGGTGGCTGGCTGAAGGTGCAGGTCGACCTGTCGGTGACGGGCGGATGCCACGTCGGCGAGGTCGGGCAGGCGGTACAGCAGGAGGTGGTCCGGGTGGTCGCGCAACAAACCGGGATGGTCGTGGACGCGGTGTCGGTGGCGATTCTGGACATTCAACCGGAAGCGTCGTGACGGCCGTGAGCGAGGACGAACTGGCCGGCGAGATCGTCACCGCCATCGGATCGGTGGCGGGATTGCATCCGGCCGTGCCGCCGGGTGTCGCTCTCGCCGATTGGGTGCCGCGGCTGGGGCCGCGCTCGGCGGTGGACGTGAGCCCGGAGATCGTCGAGGTCCGGGTGACCGCCTCGGCGCTGCCGCTGCCACCACTGCTGGACAAACTCGCGGCGGCCGTGGGGGAGCTGCTGGCCGCTACCCGGTGGGCGGGTGCGCGGCTGCGCATCGTGGTCACCGATTTGGACGCGGACGTCTTCGACACCGCGGTTACCTAGATCATCGGTCTCGCCCGTGACATTTCGCCGTCGGCGGGGTCGTATCAGTGAAGGTTCGTTATCCGCTGTACCGCAAGGGAACTGAAGTGGAGGTAATCATGACCAGCACGACAGCCGGTAAGGGCACCGAGAACGCCAGGGCCGAGACCGGTAAGGACACCGGGGCCGGCCCGAGCCAGGGCGGAGCCGCTGCCAAAGCCCCCGCCCGGACCAGCAGCGCGCTGGTCAGCGATCAAGGCACCACCAGCATCGCCGATGCCGTCGTCCAGAAGATCGCCGGATTGGCGACCCGCGAGGTGCGCGGAGTGCACAATCTCGGTGGTGGCGCGGCACGCGCGTTCGGCGCCTTCCGTGATCGCATCCCCGGCGCGTCGGCCAGTGTGGGACAAGGGGTTTCGGTCGAGGTCGGCGAGACGCAGGCGGCGGTGGATCTGGAGATCGTCGTGGAATACGGCGTCTCCATCGCCGAACTGGCCCGCGCCGTGCGCCGCAATGTCATCACCGCGATCGAGCAGATGACCGGTCTCGAGGTGGTCGAGGTGAACATCAACGTCAACGACGTCTTCATCGAAGAGGACGAGGATCAGCCGCCGACCCGCGATCGGGTGCAGTGATATGAACGCCACCACGATCTGCCTGATCTTCGGTCTCTCCCTCGGATTCGCCGCGGCGTTCGGCGGTTTCGGGGCCTTCGCGGTGGTGCTGATCTTCGGTGCGCTGGGACTGGTGATCGGCCGCTGGCTCGACGGCCATGTCGACCTGTCCGGTCTGATCCGCTCGGCGCAGGATCGGGGCCGGAAATGAGCGCCGCCGCGGAGACGGCGGCGACACCGCTTCTCTCCGCGGCCGAGTTCCGGGGGCGCACCACCGTCTCCGAGCGTGCGGTGCGGCGCTTGGCGGCCCGGGCGGCGCGTGAGGTCGACGGTGTCGCCGCCGACCCCGAAGTTTCCGCGCGGGTGACGGCCGATACCGCCGTGCTGCGGGTACGACTGCCGATCAGTTATCCGATGCCGGTCGCCGTGGTCACCGAGGCGTGCCGCGAGCACCTGATGCGGCGCACCCACGAACTGTCCGGGCTGGTGGTTCCGCGGGTGGACATCGAAGTCTCCGAACTGGTCAATACGATCGAACCCACCGGGGGCCTGCGATGAACCGCAGGCCCCGGCGCATCACCCCGGCCGTGCTGGTCGCGGTGGCGCTGCTGGTGATCGCGGTGCTCGTGGCGGTGTCGCTGATCCAAAACCTCGGCAACACGGAGGAATTGGTGTCCTATCACAGCGTCGCGGTGCGCCTGCACGACACGACCTGGCACAGCTATTGGGTCCTCGGTGCCGGCATCGGGGTCGCGGTGCTCGGTGTGGTGCTGGTGCTCGCGGCGTTGCTGCCCGGGCGCCGCGTGGTGGAGGCGCTGGACGCCGAGGAAGGGATGGACGCGGGAATCACCCGGCGCAGTCTCGACGGCGCCCTCAACGATGCGGCGAGTTCGGTCGCGGGACTCGAAGCGGCGCGAGTTCGACGGAGCCGCAAGAACATTCGAGTCAGCGGCCGCGCCGCCAACCCGGACCACGCCGATCTGGAGCAGACCGTCAACGCGACGGTCGGCGACCGGCTCGCCCGCATCGGCCCGAAATCCGCCCCGCCGGTCAGCACACGCCTGCGCGCGGCGCAGCGGCCGGAGCGGGTGGACAAGCGAGTGCATGTCCGCAAGGAGGTGTTGTGAGCGACAATCGCGCAGCGGCTCGCGACACCGACCGGGTGCGGGTGTCCCGCAGAGCGCAGGAGGTGTTGTGAGTTCGAGTTCGGCCAATCGTCCGGCGCGGCTCAATCGGGCGTTGCTCGCGCTTATCGGGCTGGCGCTGATCCTCGTCGGCGCCTATGCCATCCTCGCGCACGCGGGCATGCTGCACTGGGTCGACCGGGATGCGCCGCTGGTGCCCGGTACCGCCGAGCCGTCGCAATGGGTGTTCGTGGCGGTGGTGGCGGGCGCGGTCGTCGTGGGCCTGGCGGCGTTGCGGTGGCTGGCGGCGCAGTTCGCGCGGTTGCCGGCGCGGATGCGCTGGCATATCGGCACGGCCGGCAATGCCGGTGAGACGCTGATGGATTCGAATGTCGCGGCCGCCCCGGTGGCGACCGACATCGAGTCGTACCCGGAGGTGCGGTCGGCGCGGGCCAGGCTGTCGGGACCGGGCGGCGCACCGCACCTGCATCTGGTGGTCACGGCGGAGCCCGATGCGGATCTGACCGCGCTGCGCCGGCGCATTCTCTCCGACGCGGTGAACCGGCTGCGGCAGGCGCTGGAGGTGGATGCCGTACCGGTGTCGCTGGAATTGCGGCTCGCCGATCGCGGCCGCACCGCGCGGGCGAAATAGCGGCCGCTCAGTCGAGGGGCCCGAGAACCCGCTCGACATAGGCGTTGGTGAAGCGCCCCTTGGGGTCCAGCCGCCGTCGCACGTCCTGGAACCGATCCCAGTCCGGATAGCGCCCGCGCAGTGTTTCCGCGGTCTGGAAGTGTCGCTTACCCCAGTGCGGGCGGCCGTGGTAGCGATCGAAAATCGCTTCGCAGGCACGGAAATACGGTTCGTAGTCCATACACCGGTACTGGTGTACGGCGATGTAGCAGGTGTCGCGACCTCCGGCGGGTGACAGGAACGCGTCGTCGGGCGCCACGAACCGCACCTCCGTGGGCATCGGCGAATCGAACTGCTGCCCAACGGCTTTGATCTCGCGAATGGCGTCGACGGCATATTCGCGGGGGATGGCATATTCCATCTCGGTGAAGCGAAACAGCCTGGGGGAGGCGAAGACTCGGTAGGAGCGGTCGATCTGGCGCCGGTAGCTGCCGGCGTAGGCGGCGCCCCGGTGGATCCACGGGATCAGATTCGGCTGCCGGCGCGCGAGGCGGCACAGCGCGTCGAAGGTGTGATTGGACATCAGGATGTCGGCGAACCAGTCCACGGCCTTGGCGCGCGGCTGTTCGGCCAGTGTCACGCGGTTGTTGCGCTTGGTCATCGCCAGCGGGCTGTGCGCGAACATGTAGAACTCGAAATGCTCGTTGCCGTCGACGAATTCGTCGAGTTCGGTCAGCACCTCCTCGACCGGGACGGGCCGCTCGATGCCCTCGAGGACGAACGACGGCACCAGCTGCAACGTCACCGCGGTCACCACACCGAGCGCGCCGAGATTCACCCGCGCCGCGCGCCAGCCGTCGGGGTCGCTGTGCTCGTCGAGTTCGACCACACTGCCGTCGGCGAGCATCAGTTCCACCGAATGGAGTGCGGCGGAGATGTTCTGCAGCGTCGCGCCGGTGCCGTGCGTCGCGGTCGCGGTCGCCCCGGCGATCGACTGCACATCGATGTCGCCGAGGTTGGGGAAGGCGAGACCGAGCGGGTGCAGGGCGGTGCTCAGCGCGTTCAAGGTCGCGCCCGCCTCCACCCGAACCAGGCCGGTGGCGCGGTCGACCTGCAGAATCCGGTTCAGCCCCGAGAGCTGCAGCAGAGTGCCGTGGGTGAGCACTGTGTCGGTGAACGAATGCCCGGCTCCGGCGACGCGCACGGTATGGCCCGCGGCCTCGGCCCGGGCCAGCAGTTCGGCGACGTCGTCGCGTGTGCGCGGAGCGGCGTAGGTGGCCGGCGCGCACCGTTGATCGCCGGCCCAGTTCACCCACGAATTGGTCATGCGTCCAACTTTAGAACATGGCCGAACTGTGCGCCAGCCCTCGTTCGAGCGCGAACGTGTCTGATCACACGTCCACGATTGCGACGTAGTACTTACGTTGCGGGCGGGTCGCTCGGTAACGTTGGTGGATGCGCGGTGCCGATCAGGGAATTACCTTCTGCGGCAGGCGAATACGGCTTCCTTCGCCTGGTCGACGTCCTCGTCGTTCAGGGGTGGAACCGTCAGTTGCTGCCGCGGGATGCACTCGCCGCGCACACCGTCCAGGACGATGCCCATATAGCGACGCCAGAGCTCGGGATTCACCGGCTTGGCGAAGCTTGCGATCGCCTCCACCATGTTGATCATCGCGAAGAAGTCCGACGCGGCGATTCCGGGACGCAGCACGCCCTCGGCGACCGCCTTGTCGAACAAACGGGTGACCATCGGCTTGATCCGTTCGCGGACCGAGACGAAGCGCTCCATGGCGTCGGGCAGTTCGAGCATCACCTCACCGAAGCCGCGGTTACTGGCCATATGTTCGCAGCACCACTCGAACAGCTGGGTCAGGCCGTGCCAGGTGTCGGGATCGGCGTAGGCGGCCTCGGTCGCCTCGGCCATATCGGTGACCGTCTGGTCGAAGACCTCGCCGATGAGCTCCTGCTTGTTCGCGAAGCGCCGATAGACCGTACCCACGCCGACGCCGGCCGCCTCGGCTACATCGTCGAGGGTCACCTCCAGGCCGCGATCGGCGAACAGCTCTCTGGCCGCTCTGAGGATGCGCGCGTGGTTGCGGGCGGCATCGGCGCGCAGGCGCCGGGGAGCGGGAGCGGCCGTGGCGTGATTCACACCGCGATATTACCAAGCTCGGGGATTAACCGGAGGCGCTATCTCCGTTATCGTGATAGCTTTCCATGCAAACGGAGGTATCTCCTCCACTTCTACTTCCATCACAACCCGTCGTCGGACAAGGGGACCCATGACTTCCGCGATCGATCTCGAAAAGAGCCGGTCGGACCTGCCGTCGAGGCATTCGTCCGGCTCCGCGGGCCGCCGTGGCTCGCACGCAATGCGCTGGTGGGTGCTCGCCGTGCTCGGCGTCGCCCAGCTGATGGTCGTGCTGGATGCGACCGTGGTGAATATCGCACTTCCCGAGGCGCAGTTGGACCTCGGCTTCTCCAACGCCGACCGCCAGTGGGTTGTCACCGGTTATGCCCTGGCCTTCGGCAGCCTGCTGCTGCTGGGTGGTCGGCTGAGCGACCTCTTCGGCAGGCGTACGACCTTCATCATCGGATTGGTCGGCTTCGCGGTCGCCTCCGCGGTCGGTGGCGCCGCCAACGGATTCGAAATGCTCGTCGCGGCTCGCGTCGCCCAGGGCGTCTTCGGCGCGCTGCTCGCGCCGGCCGCGCTGTCGCTGCTGACGGTGACCTTCACCGAACCGTCGGAGCGAGCCAAGGCCTTCGGCATCTTCGGTGCCGTTGCCGGTACCGGCGGCGCGCTCGGCCTGCTGCTCGGTGGCGCGCTCACCGAATGGGGCTCATGGCGCTGGGTGATGTACGTCAACCTGATCTTCGCGGCCGTCGCGCTGGTCGGCGCCGTGCTGCTGCTGGCCAAGCACACCGCCGAGCACCGGCCCAAGCTCGACATCCCGGGCACGGTCACGGTCAGTGCCGCCCTGTTCGGCATCGTCTACGGCTTCTCGCACGCGGAATCGCACGGCTGGTCCAACGGACTTACCCTGGCCTTCCTCATCGGCGGCGCGGTGCTGCTGGGCGTGTTCGCGTGGCTCGAGACCCGGGTCGAGCACCCGTTGCTGCCGCTGCGGATCCTGCTCGACCGCACCCGGGCCGGTTCCTACGTGGCGGTGTTCGTCATGGGTATCGGGATGTTCGCGATCTTCCTGTTCCTGACCTACTACATGGAGCTGACGCTCGGGTACTCGCCGATCATGACCGGCGTCGCGTTCCTGCCGATGATCGCGGCGATGATCGTCTCCTCGACCACCGTGCCCTCGCTGCTGCTGCCCAAGATCGGACCGAAGATCACCGTCGCCGCGGGCTTCCTGATCGCGGCCGCCGGGATGGCGTGGCTGACCCGCATCGGACTGGACACCGGCTACGCCTCGCACATTCTCCCGGCGCTGATTCTGCTGGGCCTGGGTCTCGGTGGCGCCATGTCGACCGCCTTCCAGGGGTCGACCGCCGGCGTGCAGCACGAGGATGCCGGTGTGGCATCGGCGATGGTGAACACCAGCCAGCAGGTCGGTGGTTCGATCGGCACCGCGTTGCTGAGCACCATCGCGTCCTCGGCGGCGGCGAACTATCTGTCGGGCCGCCAGCCCAGCCAGCTCGCGGTCGCCGAATCGCTGATCAAGAGCTACACCACCAGCTTCTGGTGGGCGACAGCGATTTTCGTGGTCGGCGCGATCGTCGCGGCGGTGCTGATGCCGAGCACCGCACCGGCCCCGGCCGAGGGCGAGCCGGTGCTGGCGCACTGAGTTCGGCACCTGAGGCCGCGTAGAACGCTGCGGGACAATCGAATAGGGGACAGTGCCCCGGACTCGTGGAGTCCGGGGCACTGTCATGTATCGGCCGATGCCGATGCCGATGCCGATGCCGATGCCGATGCCGATGCCGATGCCGATGGCGGTGCGGGTGCGGGCGAGGGGGCAGGTGCGAAGCCCGCGAACGGCCGTGGAACGCGAAGCCGATGGCCGCACGGGGCGCCACGATGCCGTCGTCTTCGCGTGGTTCGGCGGCTGCCGCCGCGCGCCGCTAGCACGCTCGCCCCGGCCGCCGGTGGTGCTGCAGCTCGGCGGCTGCCGCCGTGGACGGGGCCGCGATCCGCCGGCGCCCATCCGGGCGGGGACCGGTGCACATTCGGTTGTTACTCTCCGTGGCGCCGTGAGCAAACCGATGGCTAGCGACAGGGCGGTGCTGGTGAAGCGGTTCGGCGCGGGTGGCGCCGAGCCGAGTGCGGCTCGCCGGTCGGTGGGTGGGAGCCGAAATAGGGCAGGGTGAATCCGTCGCCCGGACATCCGCCGGTCGGGGCCGCACAGCCGGTGCGGCGAGCCCGCGCGACCCGGATGCCGGCCGCGGCTCGGTCGCTGACAGTTAGCATGGCTCCACGCATTCGGTCGGGCAGGGAGGTGCACCAGGTGGGTTCGCGAACCGGCGCCGCGGTGATGGACACGCCGGAGGAGGCGAGCGTCCTCCGCACGAGTTTTTGCTCGTCGCAAGCGAATCCGTTAGTCTGGACAGCTCTCTGTGGCATATGCGACCGCTGCTCCGCCCGTTCGGACGACGTTCTAGACTGCACGGATCGGGTGTGGCGGGTCCGCCGCTCGGATGGACGGGCGGACGGTGGTGACAGCGCGCGGCGCGGCAGAACGGACAACTGGTACGGCACGACGACAGGGGGTTGGCGATGAGTGAAGCACCGGACGAGTCCGCGATGCAGATCGTCACCGAAGCCGATGCGTGGCAGCCGGATCCACGCTGGAGGTCCGCGGCGCGCTTGACGGTGCTGCTGGGTGAGGACGATCATTACAAGCATCGGCCCCGCTATCACGAGATCGTGCGACGGGCTCGCGACAGCGGGCTGGCCGGAGCCAGCGTCTGGCGCGGTATGGAGGGCTACGGCGTCTCCTCGCGCATCCACACCACCCGCATGCTGGATCTCGCCGAGAACCTGCCCGTGATGGTGATGATCATCGACGATTCGCAGCTGCTGCGCGATTTCGTGGTGGCCAATGCCGAACTCTTCGAATCCGGGACCGTGACCCTGTCCGCGGTCCAGGTGTGGCAGTCGGGCGGGGTGTCGCCGTGATTGTGATGACGAGCCGGGCGCAGGCGCCGAGGAAGGGAGGCCCGAGCATGGCCCACGATCGAGCCGGCCGACCGGCGCGGGCCAGCGATCTCGAGGATCTGCCGCATCTGGTGACGGCGTACTACAGCCGCATCCCCGATCCTGCCGAACTCGCGCAGCAGGTGGCATTCGGTACCTCCGGACATCGCGGTTCGAGCCTCGATTGTGCGTTCAACGAGGCCCATATCCTTGCCATCACGCAGGCGATCGTCGAGTACCGCGCCACCCGCGGCATCACTGGCCCGGTGTATCTGGCTCGCGACACCCACGCGCTCTCGGAACCGGCGTGGACCACCGCGCTGGAGGTGCTGGCCGCCAACGATGTGACCGCCGTGATCGACAGCCGCGGGCGCTACACGCCCACTCCGGCGCTCAGTCACGCTGTGCTGCGCCATAATCGGGGCGGCACCCGTCATCAGGCCGACGGCATCGTGGTCACGCCCTCGCACAATCCGCCCCGCGATGGCGGTTTCAAATACAACCCGCCGCACGGCGGACCGGCCGACACCGTCGCGACCGACGCCATCGCCGACCGCGCCAACGAACTGCTGCGCGGCGGGCTGGCCGGAATCAAACGCACCACGTTGCAGCACGCGCTGGCCACCGGTGTGCAGCGCTACGACTACCTCGACCAGTACATCGCCGATCTGCCGAACGTGTTGAATCTGGACGCCGTGCGCGGCGCCGGAATCCGGCTGGGCGCGGATCCGATGGGCGGCGCGAGCGTCGACTACTGGGAGGAGATCGGCCAGCGCTACGACCTCGAACTCGAGGTCGTCAATCCGTTCGTCGACCCGACCTGGCGGTTCATGACCCTCGACAGCGACGGCAAGATCCGGATGGATCCGTCCTCGCGGTATGCGATGGCCTCGCTGGTGGCGATCCGCGACGACTACGACATCTCCACCGGCAACGATGCCGACGCCGACCGGCACGGCATCGTGACACCCGATGCGGGATTGATGAATCCGAACCACTTCCTGGCGGTGGCGATCGAATATCTGGTCGCGAACCGGATGGGGTGGGACGCGCTGACCAAGATCGGCAAGACCGCGGTGACCTCCTCGATGATCGATCGAGTGGTCGGCGTGCTGGGCCGGCAGACCCACGAGGTGCCGGTCGGCTTCAAATGGTTCGTCCCCGGATTGTTCAGTGGTTCCCTGGCTTTCGGTGGCGAAGAGAGCGCCGGAGCCTCGTTCCTGCGCCACGACGGCACGGTGTGGACCACGGACAAGGACGGCATCCTGCTGGCGCTGCTGGCCGCCGAGATCACCGCGGTCACCGGCCAGAGTCCGTCGGCGCGCTATGCCGAACTCGAAAAGCGGTACGGCACACCGGCTTACGCCCGCATCGACGCCGCCGCGAATGCCGAGCAGAAGCGGCGGCTGGCCGCGCTGACGCCGGACGACATCACCACCACCGAAATCGCCGGGGAATCGGTGCTGTCGGTGCAGACCCGCGCCCGCGGCAACGGCGCGGCGCTGGGCGGGGTGAAGGTGACCACCGAGAACGCGTGGTTCGCCGCGCGCCCGTCGGGCACCGAGGACAAGTACAAGATCTACGCCGAATCCTTCGAAGGGCCCGAACACCTCGCCCGGGTGCAGGCGGCGGCCGAGGAAGTGGTCGGCCGCGCGCTCGGCATCGAGGAGCCAGCGGTCGACTGATTCGCGGACGATGTGGTGAACGATAGTTACGGTGCCGGATCCCGGCTGCCCGCCGAGACCTGGGTGCTGATCGGCGCGGCATTCATCATCGCGCTCGGTTTCGGGCTCGTCGCACCGGCGCTGCCGCAGTTCGCGCGCAGCTTCGGGGTCGGCGTCGCGGCCGCCTCGGCGATCGTCAGCAGTTTCGCCCTGATGCGCCTGCTGTTCGCGCCGGTGAGCGGGCGACTGGTGCAGCGCTTCGGTGAGCGCGCACTGTACCTGGCCGGACTGCTGATCGTGGCGTTGTCCACCGGGGCATGTGCGCTGGCGCAGAGCTATTGGCAGTTGATCGTGCTGCGTTCGCTCGGTGGCGTCGGATCGACCATGTTCACGGTATCTTCGCTGGGCCTGGTCATCCGGTTGTCGCCGCCCGGTGAGCGCGGACGGGTCTCGGGCCTGTGGTCGACCAGTTTCCTGATCGGATCACTGGCCGGGCCACTGCTCGGCGGTGCGCTGAGTGGGCTGGGGTTGCGCGCACCGTTCGCGATCTACGCGGTGGCCCTGCTGGCGGCGAGTGCGGTGGTGTTCTGGAAGTTGCGCGGTTCACACCTGGCCGAACCGGTGGGCGCGGAGCCGACGCCGGTGGTGACCTTCGGCCGGGCGCTGGCGGATCCGGTCTATCGGGCGGTGCTGTGGTCCAACTTCGCCAACGGTGCGGCGGTGTTCGGGGTGCGGATGGCACTGGTTCCGCTACTGGTGGTGGAGGTACTCGACGAGTCGCCGGGGGTCGCCGGGGTGGCGTTGACGGTCTTCGCCGCGGGAAATGCCGCGGTGCTGTTCGCCTCCGGCCGGATGTCGGATCGGTGGGGCCGCAGACCCTTCCTGATCGCCGGCACCCTGGTATGCGCGAGCGGCACGGTCGCGCTGGGTCTCGCGCCGAATCTGGTGTGGCTGCTGGCGGCCTCGTTCGTGGCCGGTCTGGGCTCGGGCATGTACACACCCGCGCAACAGGCGGCCGTCGCCGACGTGATCGGCCCGCGTGCGCGGGGCGGTCCGGTGCTGGCCGGATATCAGATGGCCGCCGATCTGGGCACCGTTCTGGGTCCGATCGGCATCGGGTGGCTGGCACAGCGGGTGTCGTTCGGATTCGCGCTCGCGGTCACCGGTGCGCTGCTGGTGGTGGCCGCGGCCGGGTGGACCGTGGTGCGCGAGCCGCTGCGGCAGCATCTGGTCAGCGCGGCCGCGGACTGATTCCGCTTCACGAAAGTCACTGTGTACCACGAAAGTCACTGTGCACAAGGAACTTCCGGGATGTCAGCGGATGGTGCCGACACCCGGGACGAGGGGCAGGTCCAGTGGTGTCACCCAACCGGGTGGCAGGGCGTTGACCGCGGGAACGGCGTTCAGCGCCCGCATACCGGTGGCGAGGCAGCCGGCCACCGCGGGTGTGCGCCCGGATCCGTCGGTGAACCGGAAGGAGGTTTCCTGAGAAATGGACGGCGAGCCGACGATATCGACGCGATACACATCGTCGTTCGTGCCGGCGGGCCAGTCCGGGGCCGCGTCGGTGCCGATGCGGTTGACGTGTTCCAGCGTGATGACCTCGCGGCCGTGGTAGACGCCGTTGATGGTGAACCGGATGGCGGCGACGTTGCCGGCCGCGACGACGCCCTTCGCGGACGGACGATCCACAGGCGTCACCCACTTCTCCCACGTGGTGGTGACGGCGTCGAGTTCGATGCCCACGGCGGTCGCGATCATCGGCACGGTGGCGCCCCACGCCATGATCAGCAGATCGGGAATCTCCAGCATGGCCTGGAATTCCGGCGGCCGCCCTATACCCATCTCGATCTCGTAGTCGCCTTCGTAGGCGGTGTAGTCGAGCAGCTCCGAGGCGCGCACCGACTCCACCTCCCCGCACAGGCCCAGCAGGGTCATCGGGAACAGGTCGTTGGCGAAGCCGGGATCGATACCGGTGGTGAAGCAGGACGCGCCACCCGCGGCGCAGGCCGCGGTGATCGGATCGCGCCAGGCGGCGGGGGTCTGCGCCATATCCGGCCACACCCACGGTGTCATCGCGGTGGAGCACACGTCGATTCCCGCCCGCAGGAACGACCCGATGACCCGGATGTTCTCGTCGGCGAACTGTGCGGTCGGCCCGTAGTGCACCACCGCATCGGGGCGCAGCGCGATCAGTTCCTCCACCGAATCCGTGGCGCGGATACCGGTTTCCCCGCCGCCGCACAGCAGGCCGGCGTCGCGCCCGACCTTGTCCGGGTTGCTGACGCCGACGCCCACGAGTTCGAAGAGTGGATGGCGGATGATCTCGGCGAGCACCATGGAGCCCACCACACCGGTACCCCAGAGGACGATTCGCTTCTTCGCGTTGGTCACCGGAACTCCTTGCAGCCGTGAGTGTTTCAGTTGTGGTATTCGCCGCAGTCGACGGTGAGGATCTGGCCTGTCACGGCGGAGGCGAGGTCGCTGGCGAGGAACAGGGTGGCGCGGGCCACCTCCTCGGGGGCGGCGAGGCGTTTGAGGTCGGTCGGCTCGGCCTTGCGCCGGTAGATTTCCTCGTGGGTGACCCCGTCCTGGGCGGCGAGCCAGTCGAAGTAGGCCTTGTTCACGTCCTCGTAAATGTAGGAGGGCGCGACGCTGTTGACCCGGATGCCACGCGGGCCCAATTCGGTCGCCAGCGACGAGGCCAAATGAGCGAGTGTGCCTTTCGAGAGCTTGTAGCCGGCGTAGATCGGCTCGGAATCGAAACTCACACAGGAATTGAGCATGATGATCGAGCCGCGTGTCGCGGCCAGCGCATCCGCGAACAGCGTCGAAAGTCGCAGTGGCGCGAAGACATTGGTCTCGTTCGCGGTACGCAGGGCGTCCAGTTCGATGCCGGTGATCGGTTCCATCGACGGGATGGCGAAGGCGTTGTTGATCAGGCAGTCGACCCGGCCGAATTCGGCGAGGGCTCGGTCCACCAGCGCCCGCCGCTGCTCTTCGTCGGTGATGTCGGTGGGCACCACCAGTGCCTTGCGGCCGTGGGACCGCACCACCTCGGCCATCTTCTCCAGCCGGCGTTCGGTGCGGCTGACCAGCACCAGGTCCGCGCCCATCCGGGCGGCCTCGGCGCCCAGCGCGCGGCCCAGCCCCGGGCCCACACCCGACAGCACGACGACCTTGCCCTCGAGCAGGGGGAGTGGCCGGTAGGTATCCGCGGTGGCGATCGGCTGGTCGGTAGTGGACACGACTTCTCCTCGGATTCAGCAGTTACAGAATGTAACGACTCAGATGTGACAGACTGTAACGACTGACGCTCGCGCTGACAAGGACGGTTGTGTCGTGAACGCTCGCCATCGACTCGGGCCGCATCGCGATCCGGAGGTGGATCGAGCTGTCCTCGAGGCCGCCCGCGACCTGCTGGTGGAACGCGGCTATGCCGGCGTCTCGATCGATGCGATCGCCACCCGCGCCGGGGTGAGCCGCCCCGCCATCTACCGGCGCTGGCCGTCGAAGGCGCATCTGATCGCACGAGCGGTCTTTCCGGATGTGGGCGGCGAGGACGAGGCGAGCGATCTGATCGAGGAGATCCGCACGGTTATCCGGGGCACGATCCAACTCTTCGGGGCCCGGCCCGCGCGCGAGGCGATGCCCGGGTTGATGACCGAGATGCGGGCGGATTCCGGTCTGTATCAAAAACTCTCGGCACGGCTGGACACGCCGACCCGGCGCGAACTCGCGCGATACCTGGATTCCGGGGCCGTCCGCGGCGGGATCGACTCCGACACGGTGCTGGACATGATCGCCGGCGCCGCGCTGTTCGCCATGTGCATCCGGGATATCGACGATACGGAGGGTTTCGCCCGGTCGCTCGAGGAATTGGTCCTCTATGGATTGGTCGGCGTGCCCGCGAACGAGGCCGAGGAACCGCGAGCGTAGGCGGGCGAAATCCGGTCGCCGGGAAATCGGACGGCCGGATTCCGGTGACAAACCGGTTTTGGCAGAGTGGACGCCGTGAATTCCTCGGATTCGAAATACACCCCGCGACCGATGTCGAACCGCACCACATACGCACTGGGTGCGGTGGCTCTGGTCGTGGTCGCGGTGATCGTGGTGCTCGTCGTGCGCTGGAACAGCGACCATGGTCTGACGGTGCAGGAGGACGGTTACGGCGCCGCGCACGATCCGGCGGTACAGGCACTACTGGATTCCGACGGCGCGATCGTGCTCGGTAAGACCTCGACCGCGAAGACCATCGATATGTTCGAGGATCCGATGTGCCCGTCCTGCGGGGCGCTCGAGCATTACTACGGACAGCAGATCGCCAAAGCGATCGACCAGGGAAAGCTCGCGGTGCGCTATCGATTCGTGAACTTCCTGGATCCCAAGTCCAGCAGTAAGGACTATTCGACCCGCGCGGTGGCCGCGAGCGAATGTGTCGCCGATGCCGGTGACGGCCCGGTGTTTTCGAAGTTCCATATGGCGCTGTTCACCACGAAGCAGCCCAGTGAGGACAACGGCAATCTGACCAACGATCAATTGGCCGCGATCGCCAAGGATTCCGGTGCGTCGGCGGAGGTGCAGTCCTGTATCGCCAAGGGTGACAGGGTGGATTCCGCGCGCAACCACGCCCAGTCGTCGTTGGCGGCGTTGAAGGATGCGGTCGGCCAGGTGCAGACCCCCACCGTGCTCGACGGCGGCAAGAACGTCGATGTGGAAAATTCGGATTGGGTTACCAAGCTCGTGAGCTGATCGCAGTCGCGCGGCGATGTCGCGCTTGTCGAGGTCCCGGCCCGGGCGGTATCCCCAACCGCCCGGCCCGGAGTCGTAGAGCCGGCGCTCAACAGAACTCGTCGTCGCCGAGTAGCACCTCGTAGATGCGATTGCGCGCGTCCGCGATCGCGTTCACGGTGTCACGCAATTGCCCCGCCATGGCGGCATACCCGGTGCCCGCGGCCGTCCGGTCGAGTTCGGATTCCAACCGGAGCCGCAACTTCTCGAGCGCGGCGATCCGTTCCCGCTCCACACCGGCGTCGATAACGGTCGGCGCGGGTGGACGATCCTGGCAAGTCATGGTGTTCGCGGTGTCCTCCGATCACTTGTGTATGCAGTGGTGGAACGAAAGCTGTTCAGCGGCGGTAATTTTCACCGGTCAGGAGGCAATCCTCCGGAGTGCCCTCCGCGAGTCGTCGATGTACCAGAGCGTGTTCTCCGATCGGGTAGGCCGGGTCGAGCGTCGAAACTGGCGCCGCCACAACGGATGTTGTCACCGGGCCGGGGCCGACGACCGGCGTTTCGGTATCCCGGTGTGGAAACAGATAGCGGCTTATCTCGTCGACGGTCGTGTGCACATCCCCGGTCGGACTCGTCCACCGCACCCGATCCGCATCGAGCCGCCGCACCTCCCATCGAGTCTTGTGCTGGACGGTGAGGAGCGCCAAGCGGGAATGATGGGGACACAACGCGAACCGTCCGAGGAGGCCGTGTCGATTTCTCGAGCTGCGGACGGCATCGCCGGGCCGATCCACATCGGTATTGCCCGTGCTCCCCTCCGGCACGGGCACATCGGTTGTCACAGCGGGCATTACGCAGCCCGGGAATGCGCACAGTCCGCCGATTCGGACGGCGGACTCGGCGACGGTGACTGATTCGCCCCGTTCGACGATCCGCCGCGCAAGCTCCGCGTCGATCGGCCCGTAGCCGGCCAGATAGGCAGGCTCCTCGCTCTCCCCGCTCAGGGCTTCAGCGGTGACACCGACCTGGATCAGCGGGCGGCGAGTCCTGGCTCGCCCGGATGCGCGCGGGACCTCCGATGCGGATTGCTCGGAACCTGTTGCGGTGCAGCGCTTTCCCCGACCACAGGCGCAGTCGAGTCGCTCCGCTCCCTCGGCGAGGGCGACGAGTGCGTCGGCGCGGCGTTGCGGCATGGTGCGCGGGTCCTCGGGGCAGACCTCGTATGCCATCTCCCGCAGCCGCATCGCGACCGTTTGGGCCCCGTCCGCGGGCAAGAGCCCGGCCACGACCGCTGCCCCATCCTGGACCGCGGTCAGGCGGATATCGCGGCAGTCCTCGCGCTGTTCGCGCCGGCGCTGCTCACCGGGGCCGTCCAGTCGGCTCAACCAGCGCCGGGCGGTCTGCCGCAGCCGGGCCGGTGTGGTTCGTGCCGCGGCCTCGACCAGCGGAACTTCCACATCGGCGAGCAGATCGCTGGACAGTCCGCGGACATTGTCCACAATGACCTGCACCCGCGACAGATCGATGCGGCCCGACCCGAACGCCTCCCGGGTATGCGGCAAGGTGTCCAGCGCCAGCCCGATATCGATCAGCGCGGCCGCGACCTGCTCGGATACCTGTACCGCCGTCGAGACCTCCGCGGCGGCGAACTCTCCCGCCCGGACCCCGCCCGGCCCGGGAGCGGCGTTGTCGGCGCGATGCCGCCGATACAACTCCCGCACCGCCCGCACCTCCGCCGCCTGGGCGAATGCCGCCGCCCCATGTGCCCGTCGCAGTGCATCGACCAGCCCCTCGTCGCTCATCGCCTGAAGCTCTCTGCCATCGAACATGTGTTCGAGTCTATCGTTCGAACGTGCGTTCCACCACCCCCGCATGCAGGCGATTTGGTGCGCCGAGTCCGGGTGGTGTAACTTCTTTCAAGCACGCGGGGAACACCCCCGAGGTGCGAAAACTTGGGGCTATGGCGCAGCTGGTAGCGCACCACACTGGCAGTGTGGGGGTCAGGGGTTCGAGTCCCCTTAGCTCCACCAAGTTTGCCATTGCGCGAACACTTTTTTCTGCGGCCCTGATCGGCGGTTTTTCGCTGGTCAGGGCCGCAGTTTTGTTTCGGGTGGCCGTTCCCGTGCGGGCGGATGTGCCGTGGGGATCGGTAGGTGTCTGGGGGATGCGGAAGACGGGGATGACGGCGTCGGGGCCGGTGATTTTGATTTCGGCGATCAGCGTTTCAACCAGCGCTTTGCGGGTGTGGTCGGTGCCGGTGGTGATCAGCTCGGTGATGTGGTCGGCGATGCTGGTGAGTGTAGCGGGGTCGGGTCCGGTGGGAGCGGTGGCGAGGGTCGCTGTCAGCTCGTCGCGGCGGTGGGCCAGCTGGCGGCCAGTGGCACGAAGCTGGGTGAGGCGGTCGCCGATGAGTTGTTCGTCCATCGTGCCGTTCTCGAACGCGGTCAGGTAGCGGTCGATCTTGTTGTTGGTGTCGGTGATCTTGACGGTCACGGCTGACAGTTCGGCATGCTGGGCGTCGCGTCCGGCGTGGTGTTCGCGTTGGGCGGCGCTGACCGCTTTCGCGATCAGGGAGTGCTGGGTCCGGAAGAAGGTGGCCAGAGCGTGCAGAATGGCGGGTTCGAGTTCGTCTGCGTTGAGGCGGTAGCCGTTGCAGCGGGTGCTGTCGTAGCGGCTGCGGGTGTGGCAGGTGTAGTAGCGGTAAACCTTGGTCTTGCCGTGGGCGCGAGTGCCGATCATCGCGGTGCCGCGGGACGGGCACCGCATCCGCCCGGTCAGGGTGTAATCGGAGCCATTCGCGCGGCGGTGAGCATGATCCTCGCCCCGCTCGGCCAAAAGGCGGGCAGCTTCGGTGTAGGTGTCGATGTCGATGAGTGGGGGGTGGCAGTCGGCGACGGTGATGTCGCGGAATGAGAGTTCGCCGATGTAGACGGGGTTGGACAGGGTGCGCAGGACTTGATGCCCGGACCAGAGCCGTATTCAATCGGTCGTCGCAACACTGGATTGCCGGAGCGATCGTAGCTGTTCGGTGAAGGGCTCGTCGGGCGTCTTCCAGCCGAGAGTTTTGCGGGGGCGGGTGTTGAGGGCGTGCGCGACGGCTGCGATGTCGCGTGCCGACCATCGGGACAGGTCGGTGCCCTTCGGGAAGTATTGCGCAGAAGACCATTCGTATTTTCGTTGGTGTCGCGTTGCCACGGGCTCTTCGGGTCTGCAAAGTGGACTTTGACGCCGGTGCGAGCGGTGAGGCGGGCGTGGTCGGACAGTTCCTTGCCTCGATCCCAGGTCAGTGACCGGCGCAGCTGTGGCGGCAGCGGGGTGAGAGTCCTGGTGAGAGCATTGGTCATGGTGACAGCGCCGTAGCCGGCCAGGGCGGGCCCGTTCTTGGTGCGCGCGATGGTGCCGTAGCCGGCCTCGCGGGGCAGATGGATCAACATCGTGAACCGGGTGGTCCGCTCGACGAGGGTTCCGATTGCCGAACGCTGTAGCCCAATCACCAGATCCCCCTCCCAGTGCCCGGGAACGACCCGCTCATCGATCTCCTCGGGTCTGTTGGCGATCAGCGTCTCCGTGGTGACGTGCGCCCACGCCTTCTGCCTGGCCCGTGCTCGTGGGACCCGTAGCGCCCGGCCGCGCAGGCATCCGACGAGTGAGCGTTCGAGTCCGCCACGGGATTCGACATAGAGCGCCTGGTAGATCGCCTCATGACTCAGCCGCATCGAATCGTCTTCGGGGAATTCATATTTAAGTCGGTTGGCGATCTGCTCAGGACTCCATGCGGTCACCCATGCTCGATCGCCGCGATGCGGCTTGTTGCGTCCTTTCCACTCTGCCGTCGGCCCGGCCGCGACGCGGCCGTCGGCGCCGCGGACGACACCGGCGAGTCGATCTTGGACGTATCGGCGCAGCCGGTCGTTGACGACCAGTTTCGCGGTCTTGGGGCGCCTGGCACGGCGTTCGGCATGCCACTGCGCGGTCGAGGCCTTGTAATCCAGCCGGTAGGTGCGGGTGGAGGCGTTGCGGCGCAGCTCCCGCGAGATCGTCGACGGTGACCGCCCGAGCCGACGCGCGATCTCGCGCACGCCCGCGTCCTGCGCACGCCACGACGCGATGTCCTCACGCTCGGCCGAGGACAGATACCGACCCGAAACCATCTGAGCCAAACCAGGATTCACGCCGCCAGCATGCCGGAACCATCGGAACCCGACCGGCGAGGACACCCCCCGCTTCCGTCGCAGCGTCCTCGGTCATCGCCCCGCGAGCGATCGCCGCCCAGAACCGGACACGATCCTCCCGCCACGCCACCGTCGGCCGCCCGGGCGAGGCCATCTGCCCCCGATACTCACGAACCATCTTCTGCCGCAGGCCAATTCCCACGTCAACACCTCCAAGATCAAGGTGTTGCGACGATCAGTTGAATACGGCTTGCGACCCGCGATCGGTGTGGACGATGCAGCCGGCGACCTCACCACGGCGGGCGACCGCGTTGTTCAATGCGGTGACCGCCAGCCGGGCCTTCATGCGTGAGTCGATCGAGTAACCGACGATCCGCCCGGAATACATGTCTTTGACCGCGCAAATGTAGAGCTTGCCCTCGCTCGTCCGATGTTCGCTGATATCGCTGAGCCACAAGGTGTTCGGGCGATCCGCGGTGAAGTTGCGGTTGACCAGATCATCGTGAACCGGCGGCCCCGCTTTCGCGCTCTTGCCGCGCCGAGGGCGTTTACCGAACACGCTCCACCACCGGTTGGCCGAGCAGATCCGCCATGCGGTACGCCCGGTCATCGACTCACCCGCCTCAGCGGCTTCGTCGGCCACGCATATACGGGCTCGGCGAGGCCCCGCCGGGATGGATCGTGTCCGTGCTCAGGTGCAGCAGGTGATAGACGATGAACGCCGCGATCGTTACCCCGCCCCAGCGCATCGTGAATGATGCGTAGGTGCGTTGCACGCCGCCGCGTGCCCGGGTGCTCTGGTAGCGCCGGCTGCCGCGGCCGGCGGTCGCCCCACGCGCCCGCCTCCACAGGGTGAAGGCCGCGCAGATGTGGATCACCACGCTCACCACCAGCACGACCAGGACGATCCAGAGCGCGCCTGCGTAGGGCACAAACGGCTCACCGACGGTACGGAGATGATGCGCGTAGTCGTCGAACGCCGCCCGGCCGGATAACGCCTTGAGGTTGCCGTACATGTGGACCAGAAGAAACAGCACCATGATCAGGCCGGACACCGCCATCGATGCCTTCAGCGCCACCGTCGACCGCAGGGCCGCCGCGCGTCGACTCGCCGGGGTCGCCCACCGGACCGTCACCACTGCATTCTAACCTGTTTCGGGAAGCTGGTGCTCGGGTCGAGTGTGGCCGGCGGATTAGGGCCCCATGGACCCAGTCACCATGTGACGAATGGGGGATCCTGTCCCCCGGGACGACCACGGACGTTGGCGAGGCGGTTGCCGGACGGCCGCAGCCCTCAGCCGATCTGCTCCTCGGAAACGTTGGCCTCCCGGTCACAGATCCCTGCCCTGCACCGCCGCGAAAGCCAGCGCGCGCAGGATGTCGGTGGTCAGGGTGATGCCGTGGCTCTCCAGCTTGGTCTGCAGCCGCCGCTCGGCATCCGGGACCGTCTGCGGGCCGTGGATGTGGACCTCGTGGTAGGCGGTCTGCAGGATGTGCGCGAACTCGTCGTGGCTGGGCGTCTGCTCAGTCACGTGTCGGTGCTCCGTGTGCCGGTTGCGGTGAGCTTGTCGTGCTTGGCGGCGATGCTGGCCAGCAGGTTCTTCCAGGACGCGTCGAAGGATTCGGTGCCCGCGCGCTGGAGTCGGGCGGCCAGCGCGTGGTGGTCGATTCCTACGCCGGAGTAGGCGCCCAGGGTCTGTGTCGCGTCGCCGCCGTCGGTGGGCATCAGGGCGTCGACGCGTCCGTGATCGGCGAACGCATGCAGTGTCGCCTCGGGCATGGTGTTGATCGTGAACGGGGCGGCCAGCGCGTTGACGTACAGCGTGTCGGGCGCGTCGGGGTTCTTGGTCGAGGTGCTGGCCCAGAGCAGTCGCTGCGGGCGGGCGCCCTCGTTGGCCAACCGGCCCCAGCGCGGCGAATCGAGCAGGTCTCGGTAGGACCGGTAGGCCCGCGTGGCGACGGCTAGGCCGAGTCGGTCGCGAAGCTCGCCGGGGACCTTGTCGGCCACGGCGGTATCCCAGCGGCTGACGAAGACCGAGCCCACCGAGGGCACGGCGGGGTTCAAGCCGGACCGAACGCGCCGTTCGCTGCCCCGCAGGTAGGCATCGGCCGCGGCCTGGTATTGCTCAGCGGAGAACAGCAGCGTCACGTTGATGGGAAGGCCGGCGAAGGTGCATTCCTCGATGGCGGGCAGTCCCTCGGCGGTGCCGGGGATCTTGATGAACACGTTCGGCCGGCCCGCTCTGGTGTGCAGCGCGGCGGCTTGGGCGATGGTGGCTTTCGTGTCGTGGGCCAGCAGCGGGGAGACCTCGAGGGAGACCCACCCGTCCACACCGTCGGTGCGCTGGTGGACGGGTGCGAACAGGTCTGCGGCGCGGCGCAGGTCATCGAGCGCGAGTTCGAAGAACACCTCCTCGTCGGTCGCGCCGGCCGCTTTGCGGGCGGCGATGTCGTCGTCGTAGTCGGCGCCGGCCTCTATGGCCTTGTCGAAAATCGTCGGGTTGGAGGTGAGCCCGGTGATCGAGTACTCGCCGATGTAGTTCGCGAGCGTTCCGTCATCGA
>NZ_PSZE01000020.1 GCF_002933465.1 Nocardia nova | reverse complement strand
GTGCCGGCGCCCGCGGCGGGGGGTGCTTGCGCCGATCCCGGTGCCACCGACACCGCGGGCGAACCCGCAGGCGCCACCACACCACCACCCGACCCGGCAGACACAGGACCCGGCAGCGCCGGGCTCGGCACCGCCGGAGTGGGCGTCCACGGCGCCGCGGGAGTATTCACCCCCGACGGTGCCCCCGGAAGCGATGGCGTCACCGCCTTGTCGGGCTTCGACCTTTGCTCCATGGGACGCAGCGTCCACGGCGTCGTCCCATCGGACGGCTGTTCCTCGGTCGGCTCGCCGGTGACCCCCGGCTGCACCTCGGCAGGTGATGTCATGCCCCCGCCCCCAGTACCCGCTTGACCTGCACCCCACGGCTCGTCGGAATCGTCTGTTCCACAAGGCGTCCCGTCGTCGCGTCGGCGGTGACCATGGTTCCGTTTCCGAGTACCACACCGGCGCGCGCCGGTCCGCGCGAACCGTAGTCCCAGAACACCACATCGCCGGCCGATGCGGCGGACAGCTGTACGCGCTGACCGCAGATCGCTTGCCCCGCGAGGGTCGTCGGGAGAATCACCGCCCCCGAATTGCTACCGCGGATGGCGTCCGTCGATGTCTGGCAGCCGTTCCCGGTGGGTGCGGGTATTCCGTCGAGTGACGTCTTCTCACATCGCTGTGTGGTCGCGGCCACCGATGCCTGATAGATCACTCCCCGCACCAGTTCGGCCATATCGGCCGCCTCGGAGCGATAGCTCGCGGCGAGCGCACCCGCGCAGCTGCCGGCGAAGCCGGTATTGCCGAAAGCCAACTCCGGCAATTGATACGGCGCCGACTGCATCGGTCCGCTCAGACACGAGCGAATCCAGTCGGAGACGTCGTTGTCGCCCGGGTCGACGGTCACGCTCGCGTACGGATTGGTGGACGGCACATCCGATGCGACGACCGTGCCGCCGCCCCCGCACTTCGAGGCGGTGGTGGTGGCCGTGGGCGTCTCGCTGGGGTCGTCGCCGATCGCGCTCGCGCATTGGCACTGCAGGTCCGCTGCCGACGAACCCGACTGTGCCGCAGTAGGAAACACCGCTCCCATGAGCACCACTCCGCACAGGGCGACGACGACCACAAGACCCCAAGCCCACCACGGTACGAATGCCAATGCTGTCCGCAGTCCGTCCGGCCGATTGCTCATCGACAGCCTCCTCACAAGCCTTTCGGTTTATCCGCTGCCTAGCGAATGCGGCGACCGACGCGTCCCATTTCACGTCGCCAGTTCGGGTTGGGAGGGTTGGCGCCGGGCGGCTGTGGAGCGTTCCACGGCGTCCGGTGGACCCGCGACGCCCAAAGGTCCGTATCGGCCGCGTGGGAGATGACCCGGCGAACCTCTCGAATATGGCCCGGATTTCCCGGATCGTCGACCAACCGGTCCACGGCGGCGGAGACAACCCGCGCGTGCTCGTTACCGATCCACATCAGCATCCGGTCGGCACTCGTTTCGTCGATTCCGGCCAGAGACGCCAGGGTCGAGTTACCACCACTTGCCACCAGCTGCAGTTGCTCGATCTGCTCCTGGCTCGGGGCCGCCATGTATTGCTCGACAAATCGTCGCTCTCGGCCATGGCGAGCCCCGCCGTCCAATGTAACGCCACCCGGGTTCGCGCGCCGAAACCGGAAGGTCGCCGCTTGTAGCGTCGCCAGATCGGCTGCGGCCTCTTCCGCCGTACCCTCACCTCGAAGCACACGATTGGCAGAATGCTGTGCGCGCGAAATGGCCGAGACCACATGGCCGAGATGTTTGTCGGTGAGCGTCTCGTCCTCGGCGTTCTGCGCGACGATGCCCCACGATCGGATCGCATTCGACATGATTTGCTCATCGGTGAATCCGGCGCCGAGCATCGCGCCCCACGCGCTGTCGAGTCCACCGCCGTAATCGAATACTCCTTGGATCGCTGCGGAAGCACCCATGACGGTGTCGACACCGCCGGCCGCCTCGGCAGCTTGTCGGGCCGCGTGGGCGAACTGATGTCGGTTCATATAGGACTGCGTGTACAAGCCGTCGGGACCGCCGAAGTTCTCCCGGCCCCACACCCCCCACTGGGCGAGCTGCGACTGGCGTTCCGTGCGCGAGAACGGCCGCAGCGGACTGCGCGTGCGCCCCCACATCCATTCGGTGAGTGGGGAATTGCTCACGGTGCTGACACCGGCCAGGGTCGCCAGCATCGCGGCGCCGCCCAGCTTGTGCTTTGCTCCGGCCTGCCCCATGCCCAGTGCCGTACCGCCGCCTCCGCCTCCGCCGCCGCGCGAAACGCCCTGCATCGCAAGCGCGAAACGATTGGCGACCCATTCGTTCCCGCTACTCAGCCCGGCGCTCAAACGCTGCAACTGGAAGATCGCGATGACTTCCACGATGGCGCCGATCACGAAGATCGCCATCACGTCGTTCTCCGCTTCCTTGAACAGATTGCCCAGGAAGAGCACATAGACGCCCAAAAAGATCGTGTAACAGGCCATTCGCGCACCCGCGATGAACCCGTCGACGACATTACGCACCAGAAAGGTCTGGGTCGGCCCGTATATGAACCCGCCTGCCGCAAAACCGAAGATCGACATGAGGCCGTGGTAGATGGTGTCCAGCGCGGCTTTGATGATCTTGAGGGACAAGTAGACGGCGAACAGCAGCAAGATCGTGCCCGCGACCAACAGGATCAAGCCCGCCCCGATCTGCGGAACCGTCGGATTCTCGGTCGCCTTGTAAGCAGCCTTGTCGCAGTTCTTCATGCCCTCCTTGACTGCCTTCTCGCTACCGTTCATCACCGCCGAGGTCCACGCTGCCTTGCACGAGGAATCAGTGTCGACGACGCGACCGAAATTCCATACCTGCAACGGGCGGCGGGCGAAGTTGTCGGCAAGATCGGCCTGCATTTGCGGCACCAGCGCTGTCGCGTTCGGGTTGCTGTTGCCGTTCAAGCCGGCTGCCACCGACACACCGATATTGCGCCCCTGGGCGAGCAGGCCGTCCGATGACAGCACATCCGCGAGCGGCTCCGCGAGAAATATCGGTCCGGCCACCGCGATCAACAACATGGACACCACTTGCATGGTGGCCTTGGCATGGAATCCGCGGACCACGAACCACGCCACGAAGAACGCTCCGATAGTCACCGCAGCCGCCAACATCATCGGCGTGGCGATCTGGCCGCTGAGACTGTGCGCGACACCTTCGAGAGCACGACTGAACAAGTTGAGCCATTCGAAGCTCAAGGCATATCCGATCAGCCAGATCGCGGTGGTCACAATGACCATCCAGCCCGCGAATTCCAGGCTGAGAACCAACGATAGTGCGGTATTGGCCGGATGAAGCAGCCCGCCGTGATTGGTCGCAAAGATGTAGCTCGACAACTCCGCCCCCGAGGAGTCGCGTACATGCATCCAACTCAGTCCACTGTTGACCGAGGATCCCTCCGCGTCCCCCTCCCCCGTCTGTGCCGTGGCCACCGCACCGAGCACCACCGGCAGCACCACCATCACGACGAACGCGGCCACCGCAGAGACGCTCCAGCGCCGGCGCCGAGTGGCCGACATCCAGCCCCAGCATCGGCGGGCCACCGCGCGCGGCTGCCACCGAGCCGGGTCGAAGAATTCGAATTCCCAGTCCGGACCGAACCTGCCGCGCACGGTGCCCGTATCGCTGGTCATGGCACCGCCTGTCTTTCCAGTATCGCGCGCTTGGGCGCGGCATTCGGCGTGCTGCTGATGGCCTCGGCGCGATCGGGCCGGGCCGGACCGAGCACCTTGCCGCGACCGATGCGGTTCAACGCATCTCGCATGAACATCTCGCCGCGCCGCTCCTCGGGCACCTGCCGCCCGGGGCCGATCGGCGGGGAGGTCTCCTCGCGCAGAATCTGCAGCAGGAAGGGCGCCTCGTCGAGGTCCACGCCCAGCCATTCCAGGCTGTTGCGGGCCAGCGTTTCGTCGCGCTGCCGGAAGACGAACCGGTTCGGGATCAGATTGTGTGCCGCGCCCTGGAAGTCGGTGGCCGGATCGTGTGAGGCCAAGCCGATCGCGGCCAGGTGCTTTCGGCCGTCGCGACTGAAGTCGCTGGTCACCGCGGATCCCACCTGAGTCTGGGTGAAGTGGTGCGCCTCGTCGCCGACGAGCAGTCCGAACCGGCCGTTGTCGGAGAGGAAGGCCTCTCGCGCGGTGACGCCCACCAATTCGTACAGCGCGGTGCCCAGGCGCTTGGTCAGCGGCAACCGGTTGTAGAGGTGGGGGGTGACGAGTTCTTCCGCGGTCGGCAGCGCCAGGTTGTGGCTGCGGATGACCGTGGCCGCGGCGTCGAGTCGCAGCGGTCGCAGGCCGGGATCGAACAGGACCGGCACTCGTTCCACGATGGCTCCCAGCCGGGCGGCGAGATCGGCGTACTCCTCGGCACTGCCGCGCTCGTCCCGCAGCCGGCACACCACGCGGTAGAGATCGAGCAGGCTCCGAATACCGTGCTCGGCAATACCTTTCGGAGTGAGCATGCTGCCGATGAGCGCGCCGGCACCGCTGGTGGGCGACAGGTCCAGCAGCGGTAGGATCGAGTCCAGCGCGCGCTCACCGGCGACACGCGGATCGAACAATCGCAGCGGATCCAGCGACACGGTCGGATTGCTGAGGTCGATGACGACCGCATTGTCGATCGAGGAGGCGAAATGTTCCCACTCCCCGACCTGACTGCGGTCGATGGCGAGAAATTGCCCGCCCATATCGTGGACCAGCACCGCCATCAGTTTCAGGAAATACGATTTACCCGAACCCAGTTCGCCGGTCACCGCGAACGAGGCCGACAGATCGTGCAGCGCCGCTTCCATGATGCCGAAGTGAATCGGCTCGAATTGGCCGGAGAGCAAATTGACGCCGATCACCGGACCGCTGTCGTCACCGATCTGGCTGGTGGTGAAGGGCACGAAACCCGACCACATATCCGACGGCACGATATGGGCGAAGTCGTCGTAGGCGCGCCGCGGTGGACTGCCCGGAATCATCATCGACCACAGGTCGACCTGAGCGCCGACGGGTGCCGTCATCTCCACCTGAAAGCGTTTGTATCGGCGCTTGAGGGTATTGACCGCATCCATGGTGGTGTCGTGCGAGGAGCTGCCGACCGCGATCACGGTCGTGAACGAAACCTCCGATTCGCCACCGTTGACCTCGAAGTGATTGTTGTATTCACCGAGCATCTGCACCTTCGACATCAAGGTGTTCTGCGCGAACGACACCTCCTGATCGCGTTGATCCATCTGCTCACCGAGACGGCGCAGATTCTGCTCGTTGTTCTTCAGCACCGCGTCCGCCGGCCGCGTGGAGATCCGCATCCCCCAGTCGATGGTGACGTTTTCCATACCGTCGAGCACGCTGAGGAATTCGCTGCCGCCGGGGAAGTTCATCCCGGCGTACGGGAACGAATGGGGCGTCAGGATCGCCTGATAGGACGGCCGGAACTCGAAGTCGGGCTGAACCACTTTGATCACCGGCACGAACGACGGACGCAGGCGCCGGGTGCTGTCGGCCTGTGCGCCTTCGTCGAGGGCCGCGGACCGGAAGACGGCGGCAGTGGCATCGTCGAGAACGCCCGCGCGGGTCGGCGCGACCGGATCGCCGACCGCGCCCCGGGACAGATAGTGCTCCCACAGCCACTGGAACAACGCCGCCGGCACCGGCACCGGTTCGAAATCGCCGCCGATGCGCGAAAGAATCTCGTTCGCGGTGTCGTCGTAGGCCTCCAGATCGGCGCGTGACAGGGCGGTCGCGTCCATCGTGGTGGTGCTGCCGCGCCAGATCCGCGACAGTCCCGACAGTGCCGGGCCGCTGGATCCGACGGGTATGGACAGCAGGAAGATCCGGGTCTGCGGCACGATGGCACGCACTCGCTCGTAGGCGGCGACCACCTCGAGCGCATAATCCTCGCATTCGTCGAGATCGACGCCCTCGACCATCTTGCCCAGCACGTCGATGGTGTTGAGCCGCGCCTGAATTCCCAGCAGGAGCGAGCCGTTGGGCAGGTTGTTGATCAGCGCGTGGTGGGCCGCCTTCACGTCGAACTTGTCACCGGCTTTGCGCAATCCGTAGCCGAGCGGATTGATGAAATACGTCGCGGTGACCAATCCGGCGTGCGTGAATTGCAGATTGCCCCGAATGGCCGCGGTGGGCTGGATATCTCGCTCGAACGCCATTCAGTGCACTCCTCCTGCCACTGCGCGGCTACCCTCGACACGAAGCGAAGCGGACTGGGTAGCAAGCAACTCGGCGACATTTCCCGATCCCGACCGGCCGACGGACGCGGCCTCGGGCGCCGGCCCGTCCGGAAAGATGATGACCACGGATTCCTCGATGAACAGGGTGTGCCGGGCGGATTCGGCGGTTACCGGAAAACCCGAGGCCGACACAGGTTTGCGGACGAAGACCAAACGGCCGAACCACATGGCCCGCGAGATCATTCGCACCCCGGTATAGGGCAGCAACCCCAGGCCGAACACCGCCACAATCGTCAGGATCAGCCCCACCACGAAAGTGATCGCCGGATTCACCGGCACGATCATGGCGAGAACCGAGGTCACCAGAATGACCGCGATACCGCCGGCCACCTGCGGAAGTGTGTACGGCCCGAATGGCAGTTTCTGCCCGTTCTGCGCTTTGCCGATCATGGTGGGCACCCGTTTGATCGGCGTGTACACCTTGATCAGCTGAGTCATCGGTATCGCCCGACCGGTTGATCGGGCACGACGCTGGTGGCATCGGATCGTGCGTAGTTGACCAGTGTCGGCAGCATCCAGAACAGCACCGCCGCGAGGATCGCCGAGCCGACCACGCCGAGCACCTTCGTCGGCGACAACTTCGACTTGGCCGCCTCGGAGATGAGGATGCCCATGGCGAGGATCGTGATGACGATGATGCCGAGCGCGCGGACCACCAGCAGGATGTAATACAGCAGCGCGTTGAGATTGTGCATGAGCGTCCCTTCTCGGATCAGTTCTGCGTCGCCGGCGGGATCTGCACGGTCGTCGTCGGTGCGGCGGGTTGGCTACTGCTCGGCGCCGATGCGCCGACGCCGCCGGGACCAGTGCCGTTCACGACCGTGAGCGGATTCGTCAGCGCCGGAACACGATCGACGGCTTGTATCTGCCACTGTCCGGAGGGGCGCACCATGGTCAGCGGATACGACAGCGAGACCGAGGAGCCACCACTGCCCTTCGGCGCCACCGTAGCGAGCACTTTCGCGCTGTTTCCGCCACTACCGCAACTGGATTCGTCCGCCGCGACCGAGACGCTCTCGAGGCCGGTGAACGGAGCCGGGCGCAATGCCGTGATTCCGGCGCCGACGGCCGTATAGCGGGCGACATCCCCCGATCCGGTCAGATAGGCAGTCAGGAAGCCCGTGGCGACATCGGCCAGCGGCGTATCCGAGGGACAGGGCGTGCCGTAGGCGAGAGTGATATCCGGGCCACGCCCCGGCGGCTCCACCGCGGCCGGTAGCGACAGCGCCCGCCTGCGGCCGTCCGGTGTCACCGATACCGCGACCTGGTAGTACTGACGGGCGTCGGTTACGCTGCCGGTCCGCCCGGGGTGTACCGATACCGTGACCGCCCAGATCTCCACGCTGGCAGTGGATTCGGTGCGGCTGACGTGGACGACCATCGGGTCGCTCACAGGATGCGCGGTGGCCGGCAAGCGCATCTGCTGCCCCGGATCGACATATTCGGCGATCCGATCCTGCTGCCCCGCGCTCGAACCGAGGTAGCTCACCACGAAGTCCTCGGCAAACGATGCCGCGAGTTGAGCATGGCCGATCAGGGTCGTCGTGTTCGCATCGGACGGTCCCTGCGGCGGATCCGAGAACCACGACAGGACGGCATGTCCACCACCGAGGACGGCGAGTACGGCCAGTACCGCGACGACAATGTTGTCGCGGCGGCGTCGCGCGGCCATCCGGCGAAGCAGTGCTTCGCCCGAATCCGCCGATCTACCAGCAATTGCCCGCACTCTCGGAATGGTAGAGAGGGCAACGGCATTCACCTTTCGGACTGTTCCCTGCCGTGGGAAGGCGCTCAGTACACGGGGCTGCGCTTCATCCGGCCGGCCAGGCGATGCCGCAGCTGGTCGTCGTAGCCGATGGGGGTGTGCAGGTGCGGTAGCCCCGAGGACTGCCGCTGCGGCTCCATCACCGGGAGATCGTCGGCCACGCGAACCATCTGGGCGATCGCCAATTGCCGCGCCGAATATCCCGGATAGGGATAGAGCAGCAGGGAGGTCGGGGTATAGCCGCCACCGTAATTCAAAGCCCGGACGGTGACCCCCGCCGTGTCGCCCGCGCGCAACCGCTCGTCGAGGGCGAGCAGGCGATGGCGATCGTCGGGATGGAAGACGTCGATCGGCCGGAACAGATAATCCCACCTGATCCAGGGCGCCGGATCGGTCAGCCAGTGCGAAATGCTCGTGTATTCGAGTTGCACCACAGCCAGATGGGTGCCGGCGCGGCGATGCGCTTCCCGCAGACCGACCTGCTCCAGCGTGGACCACGACATCGCCGCCCGGTCGGCACCGATCTCCTCGATCAGCAGCCATGCGCCCCTGGATCGTTCGTCGTCCCGCGCGCGCATCGTGATGCGCCAGCGGCCCGGACGTTCACCGTCGGCACGGACGGTCACGTCGAACTGCATCTTGGCGCCGGCGGTCGGCTCGTACAGCAGATCGAGCACCTCGGTGTGCCGGTCGAATCCCGACATCCGGTGGAACAGTTCAGCGATCGATATTCGCGGCACATACTCCTCGGCGGACATTCCCGATAATCGCGCGATACCCCCCGGCAGCTGGATGGTCTGTGTCGACAGATCCCAGAACGCTCCGACCGCCGGACGCAGCGCCGGCACCTCAGCGGTCGCCGGACCCAGCCACAGCCGGATGGCATGGACGTCACTGGCGGGACCGAAGACGGGTTTGATCAGCAGCCGATGCGGACCCGAGCGGGTCGCGATCCGCAGATCGACCTCCTGCGCGTGATCGCGGGCCGAGATCATGGCCTCGGCGATCCGCGCGGTCGTCAGGCCGTCGTAGATCGCGGGCATCTTCGCCAGCTGCCGTTGCAGCACACGCTGCCATGCCGCGAACTCGCGGGGCGTTTCCCCGACCGAGGCGACCGACATCGTCTCCGGCGTCAATGTTTCGATCGTCGTCCATCCGATCACCGCGTCACTCATCGCACTTGCCCTGCACCAGCCGTTCCTCCGCACTCATGACCGACGGGTTCAGACGATCACTGTGACCTAGCCAATGTACCGTTATCCAGCGGTGCGATCAATAGGTGACGGAGAACTGCCCTGGTCAGCAGTCTTGTCACCGCGGGCGAACCGTGCTGAACGAACGCCCATTTCGTAATCAGACGGTAAACATGCGGATTCACGGCCGGCCCCGCCCTACCGCGCGGGGCCGGCCGTGATCGACGACGGCGGTCCTACTCCTGGGCCGCGATCAGGGCGAGCACGCCCGCTCCGGCGAGCACGCCGAGATCGTCCAATTCCGAAGGGACCACCCGCAATGCGGCCAGGAAGCCCGCCCGGGCGTGGGTGGCCACGGCCGTATTCAGCGGCTTCCACAGCGCCGGTCCGGCCGTGGCCATCGAACCGCCCACGACGACGAGACCGACGTCGAGCAGCGGCGCGACGGAGGCGATGGCCCGCCCCAGCGCGGTACCCACACGATCGAACGTCGCGACCGCGATCTCGTCACCGGACTGCGCCGCCGAAACCAGTTCTGCCACTGTGGCTCCCGGCCAGCCTCCGCCCCGAGCCCACCGCACCGCGGCGATACCGCCCGCGACGGCCTCGAGACAGCCGCGACCACCGCATTCACACGGTTCGTCGTAACCCGGAACCAGCAGATGGCCCAGATGGCCCGCATTTCCGGTGCGGCCCACGACCACCAGTCCTCCGACCATCACCCCAGCACTGATCCGGTCCGACACGGCGATCGACACCGCGTCCATCACCTGGCCGGTGGCGCCGAAATTCTGTTCGGCCAGCGCCAGGCACACACCGTCGAGGCCCAGTTGCACACTCGCGCTGGGAAATGCCTTCTTCACGGAATCGACGAGGTCGAAACCGGTTTGCCATTCCTTGACCGCGGTCGGCGCGACGATGCCGGCGGTCATGTCGATGGGCCCGGCCGATCCGATGCCGATCGCCGCGACATCCTCGCCGCCGGCGATCTCGTGCAGCAAGGCCCGGCAGGTCTCCCAGGCGCCGGCGGCGGGGATCGGCACCCTGCGAATTTCGTCCGCACCGACATCCTCTGCCACGCGAGTCGCCGCGAAGCCCGCCGGGCCGATTTCCAACGCCAGCACAGTCATGAATTACCCACCGTCACAGTAGTTTTCGCCTGTCGATGGTGACTGCTCTCAGCAGCCACCGGTCGCTGCCGGTCGCAACCGGCGCCCCAGCACGATACGACGACGCGGCGTCGCGGGCGCGGGTTCCACACAGACCGGTCGCGCACCGGTCCGGATGATCCGCAGTGGCCGTTTGTGATCCAGCGGGGCCGTCCGGTGCCGATCGAGGTTCTCCACGATCTTGCCGGCGCTGTCGTAGGCGACCCCGGCCCAGATCATGGCCCGAGGGCCGTCGCCGCGTGCGATCAAAGATGCTGCGAGCTGGGAACATTCGGTCAGCAGTGGGCAGCTCGCGCAGATCCGGACCGCGGAGCGCCAGGAGTCGGGGGTGCCGACGTCGAGGTCCCAGTCGTCGGGTCCGTCAGCGCACGGCGGGCGGTGCGCGGCCGCGACGGCGACCGTCGCGACGACGGGCGTGGGAACAGTCGAAAGCGGCGGCGCCACAGTGGATCCGAGGGGTAGCCGACGCGAGTGAATTGTGCTCATTTCCGTCTCCGGGGATGCCGAGGACCCACGTGTGCAGTCACCGTGTGGTTCGCAGACGTGGCCCATGGGTCGGGCGGGCATCGGGGCTGCTCAACAGTCCCCGGCAACCAGCAGCGAACTGCTGTACTCGGCACGTTAACCCACGATTTGGCTGTCAGCAACCACTTCCGCCGCTATTTAACGGCACATTGACCAAGTCGTTGCACGGATGTATCGTCACTTAACGGGACGTTTTTGTACGGTCCGTTTTTCTACGGGGTAAGTTGTGATTTCCTAAGAGGTATGGCTGTGCACTCGGAGTACACGATCGACGAGCTGGCGCGGGCAGCAGACACCACCGTGCGCAGTGTCCGCGTGTACCACGAACGAGGGCTGTTGCCGTCACCGGAAGTCCGGGGGCGCATCGGCTACTACGGATCCGATCATCTGGAGCGGCTGCATACGATCAGCCGGCTGCTCAGCCGAGGTATGAAGCTCAACGGGATCCGCGAGTTGCTCGAGGCATGGGATCGTGGCGACGGACTCGCCGACGTCCTCGGGGTCAGCGACAGTCCGGGCGAGCGTGAACCCGTTGCCGCGCAGGAGAAACCGGTCGGCGACGATCCGCTCGCGGATCTGCCCGACTACGTCAAACAAGCGCTGGCCGGCAGTTCGGACCCGCTGGAGGCCTACCGGGTCGCCAATCCGCGCTGCGGCGATCTCGCCGCGCGCCTCATCGACAGCGGGGTGCCGGACGCCACCGCCTTCCAGCTCGTCGAGCGGATGCGCGCGGACTGCAATCAGATCGCGGATCGCTACGCCACCGAATTGTTCTACTGCCTCGCTGGGCAGGCCTACGAGCGCTCGCAGCGCGACAGCAAGGACCGCGCACGGCTGGAAACAGAGGTGGCCATCGCGCGCCTGATCGTCACCCGCGCCGCCTCCGAGCTCATCGACCAGGCCTTCGCCCGGCACGCCGAACTGCCGGCCCCCAACGAGCCGGCCCGATAAGTCCGGTTGTTGTTCGATGTGCCCGGTGCACGGTGCCGGTACGCTCGGGTGAATGCGCAGGCCTCTCGTCCCGCGGCGGGTTCGCGGAATCAACACGCTGGACCGGCGACTGGTCGACCGCAGCGCGCGGTTGCGGCCGAGTGCCGCCGACACCGTGCTGCGTTCGCTGAGCCACGCCGCCAACGCCAATCGGCTCTGGATCGCGGCGGGTGTGGGTGCGATCGCGGTGGGGACCACGGCTCAGCGCCGTGCCGGGGCGCGCGGACTCGTCGCCGTCGGCATCGCGAGCGGGCTGGCCAACGGTGTCGGCAAACCGCTGTTCCCGCGGCGCCGGCCACCCGCCGAGGCGGTGCCGCAGATGCGGCGTCTGATCTCGCCCCCGATCTCCTCGTCGTTTCCCTCCGGCCACGCCGCCTCGGCGGCCGCCTTCGTCACCGGTGTCGCGCTGGAATCACCGGCACTGGCCGTCGCGGTGGCGCCGGTGGCGGCCGCGGTCGCGTATTCGCGGGTTCACGTGGGCGTGCACTGGCCCACCGACGTGCTCGCCGGCGCGGCACTCGGCGCCGCCGTCGCGGTCGGCACCAGACGGTGGTGGGCGGTGCGTCGCGACGAGCCCGCGACGGTCGGCCCGGCACAACGGATCGAACCGCTGATCGGCGGCGACGGCCTGCTGTTGGTCGCCAATCCGAACGCCGGTAGCGGCGACGGCGGCGGGCTGCTGGCGGATCTGATCCGGAAGCTACCGGCGGCGACGCTGCTCGAACTCGGCGACGACATCGACTTGGATACCGAGATCGACACCCGGCTGCGATCCGGATCGATCCGCGCTCTCGGCGTCCTGGGCGGGGACGGCACGGTCTCGGCGGTCGCGGAAGCGGCGGTGCGGCACGGACTTCCGCTGGCCGTCTTCCCGGGCGGCACCCTGAACCACTTCGCCCGCGACGTGGGCGTCGAGGATATCGCCGCCACCCTCACCGCGCTCTCCTCCGGCGAGCTGGCGCTGGCCGACACCGCGCGGGTGCGCCTGGACGACGGCAGCGAACGCACCTTGGTGAACACCGCGAGCCTCGGCGGTTACCCGGATTTCGTCCGGTTGCGTGAGCGCTGGGAGCATCGCATCGGCAAATGGCCGGCAGCCGCGGTGGCGATGGTGTGCGTGCTCGTGCGCGCCCAGCCGCTGTGCACCACCATCGACGGCGTTCCGGCCTCGGTGTGGATGTTGTTCGTGGGCAACGGAACCTACCGCCCCGGCGATCAGGTGCCCACTGCCCGAACCGATCTGCACGGCGCCGGCCTGGATATCCGGTATCTGCGCGCGGACCGGCGGTTCTCCCGGTTGCGGCTGATCTGGGCGTCGCTCACCGGCACTCTCGGCGATTCGCCCACCTACGTCCACCGGCATGCGGACAAGTTGCGGGTACGCGTGGACGGGCCGCCGATCTCACTGGCCACCGACGGCGAAGTCGACACGCGCGGTGCGGAATTCGAGTTCATCGGCGATCCTTCGACACTGCCGGTGTTCCGGGTTGCCGACCGTAATGTAGGGCCCCGACGCTAGCCGGCACCGGAGACTGCGCCGAGAAGAACTACACACCTCATGGTATGAAATCCCTAGATTTCACATGATGGAGGTGTCGGATCGTGACGCAGGCCAACCCCATGACGGTCGAATCGGCCGAGGCCGCTTTGGCACGGCTGACCGCCCACGATCGCGGCGTGCTCACCGATCTGGTGTGCCGGGTCGACAAAGCGGCCTCCGGCGCGGCCTCGTCGCGGAAGGCGCCGCTCGTCGACGAGGTGGTGCGTTTCCTGGTCGATCGGCATCTGCTGCTGACCCACTTCAATTGGGGCGCTTGGGAAGAAGGGCAGCAGGCGATCCAGCGGCGTGACCGCGCGGCGCTGGCGACCTGCACCGCGCAGCAGTGCCTGCAATACCTCACCCTGCTGGTCCGCGCGGACCGCTTCACCGAGGGCACACTGGTGTCGGCCTTCGAGTCGGGGCTGATGCAGGCGCTCCTGCACCGCCTGCATCAGCACACCTACCCGCACGCGGGACGTTAACCCCAAGGCCGCTCAGTCGGAGGCCAGTAATGCCGCCATTTCGGCGATTTCCTCGGGACGACCGCCGCGCCCGAGCGGGGTGTTCTCGAGGTACTCCTCAGTCAGCTCCGGAACGTAGGCGATACCGGCGACCGGCGGAATAGACACATTCTCAGATCTGTCCACTCATTGCTAGGGTTTTCCCGAAACCGTTCGACGGCGAACCAGTGCGGGTATGCGGCGAAAGGGGCGGCGGATGAGCGAGACGACGACCACGACGGTGGTCGACCGACTGTTGGAAGCGACACAGAAATTGCTGGCCGCCAAGGGAATTCGCGCTACCACGATGATTGAGGTGGCCGAGGAGGCGGGGGTCTCGCGCGCCTGGTTGTACCGGCACTTCCCGGACAAGCCCGCACTGATCGGCGCCGCGATCGTGCGGCTCACCGACACCTGGTGGAACGACGCCCGCACCGAACTCGACCGCATCGACACCTTCGCCGAACAGCTCACCATCGGCGTGCGCATCGGCCGCGGCGCCTACGACGATCCGGGCGCGCTGCTCATGCGCCTGCGCTCGTCCGAACCAGAGGAGTTCGCGGCCTGCGCCGGCGCCGGCGTCACCGCCCTCGTTCCGGCTCTCGCGGCGTTCTGGCGGCCCTACATCGACCGCGCCGCCGAACGCGGAGAGGTGCACCCCGGCCACGATCGGGCCGAGGTCGCCGAGTGGGTGGCCCGGGTCCTCATCAGCCTCGGCACCGTCCCCGGCGACACCATCGACCCCGACGATCCCACCGCGGTGTCCCACCACCTGCGCACCTACCTTCTGCCCGCGCTGACGCACGCCCCCGCCGGCACTTCCGAGCGGAGCCGCCGCTCCACCCGATAACGAGCCAAGCCCTGATTACGGGCGAGCCGCGCCCACTTCACGCCACTCGGCCCACCCGCCGAATGGAAAATGGAAATCATTTCCGTTAATGTCTGATGCCGCTCCATCGAGCGCTGCGCAGAACACAGAACGGAACAGAGATCAGATGAACAAGATCACCCGCATGACCGTCACGGCGATGACGGTGGTGGGCGCGTTGGGCGCCGGTTCGGCTATCGCCTCCGCCGCGCCCACGACAGCGGCAGATCACGTCCTGAGCACCGAGATCATGCCGGGCGTGCAGTACACGAGCTCCACCGCGGATCAGTCCGTGGTGATCGAGACGGCAACGGCCACGCTCGTCGCGGCGGGTGGGCAATTCCAGGTGCGCGACGCCTCCGGGGCCACGGTCGCCGGTGTCCCGGCCTTCCCGGCCGAGCCGAAGGCCCTGACCGCCGTCCACGCAGCACCCGAGGTGCGCGCAGCGGCACGCGCCGCGACGCCGGAGCTCCACCTCGAGAACATCGACGGCGATCCGCAGACCGAGCGGTTCGACGCGGCGATTCAGGCCGCTATCAACGAGTTCGGGTTGGCGACCAGCGTCGGAACGATGACCGGCGGCCTGATCGGCCTCGCGGTCGGCTGCGGAGTCGGCGCCGTAGCGGGCGCTGTATTCGGCGCGCCCGTCCTCGACGCCGCCGGACTCACCCTCATCGCCGGTTGCCTGGCCGGAGCGGGCGTCCTGGGCGGTATGGGTGCCATCCTCGGCGCCGCCCTCCTGGGCGTCCCGGTCGGCATCGCCTCCGCGATCAAGTTCCAGCACACTATGAATCAGCCGTACCAACAGCACGCTCACGACGGCGAGAGCAACTGAGAACGGATGGCGGGCGTGAGCGGACCATCGCCCACGCCCCTACCGGCCAACCGCCCGCCGAACCGCGCACGTCGAGCCGCTGAACCGCGCGGTTCAGTCGCCCACCGCCTCGAAATCGGTTCGCATCGACCATCCGTTTCCGATCGACATACCGTGGATGGAAGTCGAATTCCGCTGAGCTGTGCGGTATTTCGTAGCGGCCGCGCCTCCGTGGACTCCGGAACGCGAATCGGGACCCTGCCGTCGATGGCAGGGTCCCGATTCAATCGTCACCGGACGCGCTCAGCCCCCACAGATACAGGAACGCTGTCGCGACAAGCGGCGCCGGCAATCCGAGCCGCGGCCATTGCCTCGCGGATCACCCTCAAACTTGGGCCGGCTCTTTGCCGAACCTATGCGCGGACTGTGTGGCGGATGCGGAGGGAAAGATGAGCGAGCCCCCCGAGTCCAGTGGGTTGAATCGGAGACGTAATCTTGGAGCGAATCCTTTCGGCCTCTAATATCATTGGCTGCGAAGATATTTCGGGCGGGACACGAAATCCGCACCAAAACGGATGAGAAGGGGAGGCCCACACGTGGTGGTCGAGAGTCACGAGACGGACGCGACACAGCCCGCGGCCGCCCGCATGTACGACTACTATTTGGGCGGGAAGGACAATTACGCGGTCGACCGCGAAGCCGCCGCCGAGGTCGAGAAGCACTATCCCTCGGTCAGCATCATGGCGCGCACCAACCGCGACTTCATGCATCGATCGGTGCGATGGTTGACCGCCGAGGCAGGAATCGATCAATTTCTCGATATCGGCACCGGCATTCCGACCGAACCGAACCTGCACCAGATCGCGCAGGAAATCATCCCCGACACGCGTGTGGTCTACGTCGACAACGATCCGATCGTTCTCGCGCACGCTCGCGCGCTGCTTACCAGTAGCAATGGGCGCACCGCCTATATCGATGCCGACGTGCGGCGAGTGCACGACATCCTCGACGCCCCGCAACTACGCGAAACGCTGGACCTTTCGCGCCCGGTAGCGCTCACCATGATCGCGCTCATGCATTTCGTCCCTGATACCGCCGGTGCCTACGAGGCGGTCAACACAGTGCTCTCGATGCTGCCGCGCGGCTCCTACCTCGTCATGAGCCAAGCGACCGCCGACTTCGACCCCGTCGCTATCGGCGAGGCCGTCCGGATCTACACGCAACGCGGCCTGACGCCCCAGGTTCGCACCCAGGCCGAATTCTCCCGCTTCTTCGACGGCCTCGAACTCGTCGAACCCGGCGTTGTCCCGCCCCACCGCTGGCGCGCGGGAATCGAGCCACCACAATCCCTGGACGCAGAAGTCAACTTCTACGCGGCGGTCGCCAGAAAGCCGTAGCGGAGCCGCAACGAGTTCAACCGGACTGTCAGTCGGCGGGCGACGTCCTCACGCACGACGCCTGCCGCGCGTGCACGATATCCGTGTCGTCGCCGAAGACGTTCTCCTCGACGGCGACAACGGACCGCACCGCCTATCCGCTCGCCGCCGCGGATTCCGCGGTATTCGGCACGGCCGTCGTGCGAATGTTCTTCACTACCGCCACAATTCGGTCCACATCGTCTTCGGAGAAGATGTCTTCCGGCCCGGTCGGGGCCACCGAGTTGAACGGTGGTTCGTAGAGGGCGCCGACCTCGATCACACCGTTCTTGGTGATGTAGGTGATGAGCAGTTTCAGGAAGTGCAATTGGTTGGCGCTGAGAGTGCGCCCGGCGTGGAACTCCTCGAACGCGGCGGTGGCCGCGGTGGTATCCAGGCCGGTGAGCGTACGGAGGAACAGCCCGAGTCCACCGTATGTGCTGGCGGCATGTTCGATGTCCTCGGCGGTGCCGAAGCCGCTGTCGATGAAGATCTGTTCGAGTTCGCTGAGGTCGGTCGAGGTGATCTGCTTGTTGCGCAACAGTTTCTGCACGGCGAGCACGTCTTCGTGGCTGCGCAGGTAGGTGCGGACCTTGGATTCGAAGCGCGCCATGCCTTTCCCGCCGCCGGCCAGCACCGTCATCTCGACATCGTCGATATCGCCGAGCTGATCCCGGAAGTCTGTGTAGAGCGGATTCTGCGTGCCCTTGGACGGAATCGCCTTGACCAGTCCCCGCAACCGTCGCCGCATCGTTTCCAGCATGGCGGGAGTGACGTCCTCCCACCACGCATCCCCGGCCACGTCCTCGATGAATTCGTGCCGCTGCCGGATGGCGGTGATGTTGTTCAGATCGGGGTCGAGTAGAGCTTGGGCGGTTTCCTGCACTTTCTCCCGCAACCCGTCGTAGCCGGTGTCGGCGGTGAGATGCGCGAGTTGCAGCCGCAGTGCGAGTAGGTCGAACCGTTTCGCCGCGGGGCTCGGATCGTCGTCGCGGAATTGGGTGGGCAGGCCGGCTAGTTTGCCGACCTCGACGCGGACTTCCGGCGTGATGACATCCCAGTTGTCGCGGTCAGAGAATTTCTCGACGTACTGCAGCTCTTTGCGGACCTCCACGTTCTGGGTGTTCATGCTCGCCACCTCGGTGCGGAGGCGTTCGGCCAACTGCCAGCGCACGTCGATCCGGTCGGTGGGCTCAGCGTTCGGAATGTCGGCGGGCCGTGCACCGGGAGCCTCGAGCTGGTCGAGATCGCGCAGCAAGTCGGCGCGGGCGGCGAAGAGCTTTTCGCTGATCGACGGCTGCGTGCGCCCGTCGGCGACGGGCAGGTCCTGGTTGAAGTATTCGACATTCTGGCACAGGTCGAAGATCAGGAATCGCTGCTTGTCCCGGTTCGGCGCGTACAGATCCGGGCAGAGCCGAGTCCCGCGGCCGATCATCTGCCAGTACTTGGTATTGCTGCGCACGGCCTTGGCGAAGACGAGATTCACGACCGCCGGCACATCGAGGCCGGTATCGAGCATGTCGACCGAGACGGCGATATGCGGTGCGCTGTCGGGGTTTTCGAACTTGTCGATGAGGCTCTGGGCGTGGCTCACACTGTGGGTGATCATTTCGATGTAATCGCCCGGCAGGTCGGGATAGAGCACCCGGAACCGTTGCACGATCAGTTCGGCGTGGCGGTTGTTGCGAGCGAAGATGATCGTCTTGCCGATCCGTTCACCGTCGGCGACCTTGTCGCCGTTCTCCATCAGCACCAGCAACATCTGGTCGATGGTGTCGTGGTTGAACAGGAACTGGTTGAGCGCGTGCGCATCCACTTGGTCGGGGATATCGTCGTCGTCGCGCCAGTCCAGATCCTCCCAGTATTCCTTCTCCTCGTCGGAGAGTTCGTCGTAGCGGATACCGGATCGAATGAACTTGAGCGGCACCGCCTTCGCCTGTGGCGGGACCAGCCAGCCGTCGTCGATGGCTTGTTCCAGATCGTAGGAGTCGGTCGGCACGCCCTCTTCGAGGTGGAACAGCCGGTAGGTGTTGCGGTCGATTTCGTTCTTCGGGGTCGCGGTCAAACCGACCAGCAGCGAATCGAAGTGCTCGAAGATCGCACCGTACTTCTGATACACCGAGCGGTGCGCCTCGTCGATGATCACGAGGTCGAAGAATCCGGGACCGAACGGCCGCCGGTTGGCGTCGTCGACCTCGTTGATGAGGTTCAGCATGGTCGGATAGGTGGACACGTAGACGCGGGCGTTGCTGTCCTTGTCGGTGAGCAGGTTCACCGTCGGCGCGCTCGGCAAATGCTGCTTGAACGCATTCGTCGCCTGCGTCACCAGCACCTGCCGGTCGGCCAGGAACAGCACCCGCTTCACCCAACCGGCGCGCATCAGCTGATCGACCAGCGCGATCACGGTACGGGTTTTACCCGTACCCGTCGCCATGACCAGTAGTGCCGCCCGCTGCCGGTCCTTCTCGAACGCTTCGTCGATGCGCTCGATCGCCTGTTTCTGGTAACCGCGGCCGGCGATCGCCTCGTTGATCGGCTCGGTGGTCAGTGGCCGCCGGCCCGCGCGCCGCCGAATGAGCAGCTGCAGTTGCTCTTTGGTATAGAAACCTTGAATCGGCCGGGGCGGATAGTAGGTGTCGTCCCAGATCTGCGTCTCGTAGCCGTTGGTGTAGAAGATGACCGGCCGCTGCCCGTGCTGCTGTTCCAGCGCATCGGCGTACAGCGAGGCTTGGTATTTGCCCGATTCGACACTCTTGGAGGTGCGTTTGGCCTCCACCACCGCGAGCGGCTTGCCGTTGTCGTCCCACAGCACGTAATCGATGCGGCCCTTGCCGGTGCTGTTGCCGCCCGTGGTGGGCATACCGGTCACCGGGTACTCACGGTCGTCGGGCCCGTCGAGCGCCCACCCGGCCTCGAGCAACAGCAGGTCGATCAGCTGGGTGCGGGTTTGCGCCTCGCTGTAGTCGTGATGATCGGGCACCGTGGCATTGGCCGCCTTCGCCGCCTTCACCTGCGCCCGCAGCAGCTTGACCTCGTCGTCGAGCTCTTTGCGGCGCCGGCGCTCGGTGGCCAGCTCCGCCTGCTGCGCGGCGAAATCGTCTGCCATCTGGCGGATTTCGGCCTGCTTCTTACGCCGCACATCCTCCGGCAGCGGCCGCGGAATCAGCGAGGTATCGAACCGCTGCCCGTCGAACGGCTTGCCCTCCTCGGTGCGGGCATAGGTGCGGCCCAGCCAATACAGCACATGGAACAGTTCCGCGACCGTACCCACCGAATCCTGAACGGCGACATCCCCATTGCGATGCACCGCGACATTCCCCCGCCGCCGCACCACATCCATCTTCGTGACGATCACCGACCCCGCCACCTGTACCAGCGTCGGCTCCTTGAGCTTGGCGCTCAAGTCGTCCCGATACGGCGTCCGCAGCGAGGCATCGGCCTGATACAACCAGTTGACAGCCAGCTCCAGCGCCCGCCGCGCGAAAAAGCACGCCACCCGCGGATCCCCCACCGCCGACCGCTCCGCCCGCCGCGCCTCGGCGAACAACTCCGGCCACTCGGCGGCCAGGAAATCGAAGTTGCTCTCGGCGTCGGTACCGTGGTTGTTCTCGGCCACGAAAGTTCCTCCCCTTACATATCTTTCAGTTCATCTTGCCAGAGCTCGCCGCGGAAGGCGCGGGACTGGATGGAAGCGAAGAGGGTGTCGAGTTGGTTGAGGTGTTCCTGGTTACGCACCGTTGCCAACTCGACTCCACGGATGCGCTGCTCGAATAGCTTCTGTTCTTCCATCGGGGGAACAGGAACCGGGAGCTTTCGAATAGGTCCTTGAAACAGGTTCGCTTGGCTCGACGACTTCGCGGATTGCTGCATCTTGTTCTGCAGCTCGGGCGTACGAAGGAGCGCGGAAAGATACGTTGGTGCGACAATCGACGGGTCGGGCCTCACTAGGGCCACGCTGCGGACCAGTGCGATCGGTTCCTGCAGATCGAATGTCGCAACTCGCCCGATTGACCCGGAACAGGAAATGAGTACATCTCCGATTTGCGGATCACACCGCTTACTTATCCGGACGTATTCTTCCTCACCGATATAGTCGACATTACCAATGTCTAGGTACCCATCTCTAATATTGCGCGCGGAGAGCAATTTAATTCCCGACAGCTGCCTTTTCGGTGTTTGATGCTCGCCATCAGTCACCTGCAGCGCTACTTCACCGATGGATGTGACACCATATGATGCCTCAGCCTCTCTCAGGTTGCCAAACATGTCGAGGAAGATGGATTGGGCGAGCTCGTCGAGGAGGGCGATGGACTTCCGCCGCTTCTCCCGCAGCGCATCCACCCGATCCAGCACCTCCGCAATCCGGCGCTGCTCAGCCAGCGGTGGAAGAGGCACGGACACTGACCGGAGAGTTTCGCGAGTGATTTGAGGTTGCGCAGAACCGGTTATCGCTTTTCGAAGATATCCTCTCCGCGCCAAGGTTCGGGCAAGATAATTTAGGTCGACACGAGAGGTGTTCATATCATCCAGAGCCATAGCATTTCCGGTGACATACGAATTAGGTTCGGAAATGTTAATTGCCCCACACGAGGCCCCACGGCAAGTGATAAGCACCGTGGGCTGTGTGTGATTATAACTCGAGTAGTAACCAATCTTCCCATTTGCGCCGTACACCGGAAAACCATCTTCGGTAAGTTCGCCGACGTTAATCGTTGCCCACTGTTTTGGCCTACATATCGAATCTAGCGAGACCACTTCCCAGCTTTCCGGGTACGAGGAATTCATCCCAGCATCCCCTTCAGATCCGACATCCCCTGCTGGATCTCCGCCTCGATCGACTCCAATTCCTCGATGATCTCCAGCGGCGGCCGATGCTCGACTTCCTCGTGAATGATCTCCTTGTACCGATTGAGGCTCAGGTCGTAGTCCTGGGCGGCGATATCTGCCTTCGGCACGCAGAAACTCTGCTCGGTGCGGGCCCGATCGCGCTCGGTGGTGGTGCGCCGGGACCAGCGGGCAAGCACGTCGGGGAGGTTGTTCTTGGCGTGCTCTTCCTCGGTGAGAGTGGCTGTGGCACCGAGCTTTTCGTCGCTCAGCAGCGGATTGCGCTTGTCGTCCAGGCTGAAACCGTCGGCGGCGACGTCGTAGAACCACACCTGATCGGTTTCGTCGTCCTTGGTGAAGAACAGGATCGCCGTGGACACACCGGCGTACGGCTTGAAGACTCCCGACGGGAGTTTCACGACCGCATCGAGGCCATGTTTCTCGACGAGCAGCTTCCGTAAATCCTTGTGCGCCTTGGTGGAACCGAACAGCACACCATCAGGCACGATCACCGCGGCCCGTCCACCCGTCTTGAGCAGACGCAGGAACAGTGCCAGGAACAGCAGCTCCGTCTTCTTCGTCTTCACCACTTGGAGAAGATCTTTCGCGGTGGTTTCGAAGTCGAGACTGCCGGCGAACGGCGGGTTGGCGAGAATCATCGAGTAGCGCCCGGCCTCACCGGCCACCGACTCGGCAAGCGAGTCACGGTAGCGAATATCCGGGTGCTCCACCTGGTGCATCAGCATGTTCATGCTGGCGATCCGCAGCATGGTCGAATCGAAGTCGAATCCGTGAAACATGCTGTGGTGGAAGTGATCCCGTTGCGGCTCGACGAGTAGCGCCTCGCCGTGCGTCCGCTGGACGTACTCGGCCGCACCGACCAGGAAGCCGGCCGTACCACAGGCCGGATCGCAGATCTCGTCGTTCGGCCCCGGCGCCATCATGGCGACCATCAGCTCGATGATGTGGCGCGGCGTCCGGAACTGCCCGTTCTGCCCCGCCGTGGCGATCTTGGACAGCATGTACTCGTACAGATCGCCCTTGACATCGCCGCCTTCGCTCAGCGGCAGCTCGTCGAGCATATCGACGGCCTTCGTCAGCAGGCTCGCGGTCGGGATGGTGAACCGCGCATCCTTCATATGCTCGCCGTAGGTCGACTCCTCACCACCGAGCAGCCGCAACCACGGAAACACGTCATCACGGACCGTCCGCAGCAGCGCCTCCGAGTCCAGATCCCGAAGCCGCGACCACCGCAGGCTCTCGGTGTCAGCGTCGAAGATCGGGTTCTCGACCGGCCGCCCACTGCGATTGGCCTTGCGCTCCTTGAGAATCTGCATGTCGTCGAGCCGCTTGAGGAACATCAGGTAGGTGATCTGCTCGATCACCTCCAGCGGATTGGAGATCCCCCCGGACCAGAACGCATCCCACAGCCGATCGATCCTGCTCCGCAGTTCCCCAGTAATCATGCCGACGAGGTTATCGGAGGCCGGGGACAGGTTTCACCGAACGGCCCCTACGCCCCACCGCCGACCGTTATACGCACCCGACCGGCTCGAGCAATCATGGACGGGTGGTCAGCAAAACACCTGGTCGATCCGCTCGGCCTCGAGGACTCGCGCGCTCCAGGCTTGCAGCTGTTCGATGTTCCCCGCCCGGAGAGTGTCAACGAGATGCTGGGGGACGTGCCCGAACTTCAGGGTGAGCTGTTCGAGCAGGACTGCCACCCGGCCTCGCGCTTCCCCGCGCGCTTCTCCGCGCGCTTCTCCGCGCGCTTCAGCTTCAGCGCTCAGGCGTTCTGCCGTAGTCACGAATGCCTCCTTGGCACGTGGTCCGAGCTGGTCGGCGAACTTTTCGATGTCGGCGGGGTCGGTTTCACCGACACTCATAATGTAAGTGAGCACAAGTTGCATGTCACGCACACCAGCGGGGCGGGAGAGGATGTCCTCGAAGTCCTCGCGCAGCATTTCCAGCACGACGAACATGTCGGTATTTCCAGGGGCGGTTTTGAGGGTTGTGAGCATGATCCGGGTGAGCGTGGTGAGTTCGCGTTCGAACAGGGATGGGATGTCGGTCAGGGTGACGTTGTCGAGGATGTAGCGCAGGCGTGGGATGTAGGCCGCGGCGTCCTCACGGGTGGCTTCGTCGAGATCGATGAGTTCGGCGATGTCCAGGGGCGCCGTCCAGCGGCGTCCGCTGGGGCTCTGGTAGACCACCAAGGGGACGACGGCGGGCAGCGTGCGGGTTTTCGGGTGGTGGCCGATGTGGTGATTCCAGACGCTGACCATGTACTCGAGGATCCGGAAGGCCATCAACGGGTCGGGGCTGCTCTGATGCTCCACCAGCAAATAGATGTAAGCGGGATGACTGTCGATCCGGGTACGGAAGAGCAGATCACCGTAGCGGGGCCGCAGTTCACTGGTAACGAAGCTGGTCGACTGAAGTTCGAGGTGGTCCCAATCCACGTGCGCCGCCAAAGTTTCCGGGAGGACGGCGCGGAGTTCGGATGCGGCGTTGACCGGGCTGGACATGACTTCCCGGAAGAAGGCGTCGTGGTAGTTGGTGGGGTCGGCGGGCACAGACCTCACCGTATCGGTGACTACCGACACGTTCCGAATCCTATTGCGATAACCGGACATTCGTCAGGCAGCAGGGAATTCCGTGGTCAGGATGGCCGGCCTCGGTGATGCCTGACCGGCACGGCGAAGCGGCGTCGAGACACTGGGGCAGGAGCGAACTCGCATCCCCTCCAGCAACTGCCCGTCTCAGGCCGCGGACGGAAACCGATCGAACTCGCGCTTCCTCACGCCGTCGCAGAACGCATCCCACTCGGACGGCGTGTAGGTGAGCGTGATCGAGCCCGCAACAATGGACACCCATCCGTCCTTGCGGTATCCGATCGACGGAAGCCCGTCACCGCCGGCCACACTGCGGTCGAGAACCGCATCGAGGAATCCGCGCCACTTACCGACGGAGACCGCGATGATCGGCTGCGCGGTCGCATCGTTGCGAGGATCGCGCAGGTACTTGCTGTCGCGGATAAGCCAAAACGCACCCGCACGGGCGACTTCCACGCAGCTCGATGACGAGCTGGATCGCGTCGCCTTGAACCATTGGAGACTTGCGGTGGTGCTGGCGTTCATGCTGACGATCCTACTCACGTGCCAAGCTCTACGATCTTGCTGATGAGCTCCAGCGAATCCTCGCGACTGAGCGATTCCTTCTGCAGGTGCCCGAACACGATGGTCATGTTCCGTATGCGCTGTTGATCTTCAACGAGTTCATCGTGAGCCGGTACTTCGCTCCAACCGAGCGTAGGCAGCAACGGCCGAGCGAAGTCGAGGATGTGGAAGGTCGAGCAGCCACGGATGGCTCCGACCGTGCTCGTGAACGGCAGCACACGGAAGTCGATCGTGTCGTGATTCTGCTCGATCATCGAGACCAGATGCCGCAGCTGATTGCCCAAGACTTCCGGGCCGCCGGTTTGCTGACGCAGAGCCGCCTCACTCACGACCACATTCAGCCGAAGCGGGTCCTCGCCGGTAAGGCGTTCCTGCCGTTTCAGCCGGGCCTCAACCCGCTGCTGCACCTCGATCTGCCGGATGAACGCCGTGTCACCGGTGATCAGTGCACGGGCATACTCCTCCGTCTGCAGTAGTCCCGGAATCAGGACGCTCTCGACGGTGCTGATCTCCTCGGCGCCGTATTCCATCCCGAATAGACGCAGCTGCTGCTCGCTGAACAACCCCTCATACTCCGACCACCAGCCACGTTGCCCCGCCAGTCGGCGGGCCTCCACCAGGTCCGCCTGCTCGTCTTCACCGAATCCGAGGAACTGCAGCAGCTCGATCAGCTTGTCTTCCTTCAAGATTCGCTGGTCACGCTCGACCTTCGGCCAGTAGGTAGGCGAAAACTTGAGAGCCTTCGCAATCTGCGGACCGGTTATACCCAGCTCATCTTTCCGCTTCCGGGTTCGGTACGACAGTTCCCAACGAGCTACCACCGGTGACGTCGGTGCCATCGCAGCTGTTCCTCTCCTGTTGTCGGCCAGCGACACCCTATCATTCGGCTGGAATGACAGCTGTCATTATATCTGTTCCACATATGTCCCAGGCAGCTTGACTGCACAGGTCTCGGCAATCTAGCCTCGGCAGTGTCGGCAATCACAACACCAAGCCGGCGACCTCGACCACGGCACACGCGTGCCGAGCGGAAGGTCTCCCGCTTCCACCGATTGCTCATCAGGACTTCAAGCATCCGACCGAGGGGTGATGATGCGATGCAGCTCATTTCAGGTACGGCAGCGACAGATTCGCTCTCGGCCTTGTACGTCGGAAGTTGCGGCGATAGACAGTGGTGGACCGCGCGCTGGTTGCCGGGACGAAGGCTCTCCACGAACGAGGCCGTGATCGGCACGATCGTCGCCGAAATGCTTCTTCAGCGGCCGGCGGGTGGCGCGCAACAGTGGATGGAGATCGGCGAGGGTGCCCGACTACTCGGCCTGAGCATTCGCGACCTCGCAGGATTTCTCGGCGTGGAATACGAGATCCCCGAGGCTCCGAGTACGCCCGACTCCACCGGCTGGCATCGGCGAAAGCCGTTGTGGCTCCCCGGAAGACGTTAGCCGCCGCCGCACAGGCGGCCGAAAGTCACTGCGGCTAATTCACTTCCGATTCGCGATCTGCTCGGCAATCCTGAGCGACCCCCTCCGAAGGAACCCTTATGCTGTCCGATTGCCCGTGCCGCGTTTTACATCGTCTCGCGACTACGGGACCACCACCGAACGAGACGCCGTGAATCCTGATCCGTTGGGGCAGAAGGCATTCGTCCATGCCGATGGCAAGCTCGCCGAGTTCATGTGCCAGGTCCATCTGCTCGGCTTGACCCCTGCACGTGCCCGCGAACTGCGAACGATCCACGAGGCCCACTGCCCGGACGAATGCATCGTCCATCTCGAAGCGGCGTATCTCCTGCTTATCGAGGACAGCTGATACGACGAACGAATTCGGCGCGTCACCAGCCCATTCGGGCGTCACGGACTTCACCGCGAAGCAGCCGACTCTTCATCCGACCAACTCGATCCGCAACTGGAGGCCACCCCGGTGATGGTCAAATTGCCACCGATAGACGAACTTCTGGAAGCATGCAATGGAACGGTTCGACTGAACCATCCCGTGCTTCACGCCGCACGCGAACTGGCAGAACTCCACTCCGCCCGCAGTGCCGCATTACCGGCGGAGACCAGCGCAGTAGGGCGCTCCCGAGCCGAACTCGTCCGGTCGATCGACCGCTGGGTAACGACCCACCTCCCCCAGGCGCGCGGTGCGTCCTACCTTCACACCGAGTCGGTCGGCATGGTCGTCGACCGCATCGCCCACTACCGCAGCGACGCGCACGCCGCACTGAATAACGCTGTGCCCGAACCGGACTGCCACTTCCTCTGGCAACGTCTCGCCGAACTCGCGGTCGGCTACACGGATCTGGCGTTCGAAATCAGCGCCGGTCTCCGCAACGTCCCAGCCCTCACGTATCCGGGCCTTGCCGAATCCGCCGGAGCTACGGAAGTTGTTTGAACTGCCTGACGAGTTCCGTTGCGACAGTGTGGGCACCCCCGCAACTGTCGGCGTGCTCGATGATTCGAAGTATGTCGGCTTTGCGGTCCGCCGACCTCCGTCAGCCGAAACTCCCCGATGGTGTCAGTCTGCTATGGCATCGTCGAGATTCGAGCGCAATGTGGCTGACTTGGAGGGGCGATGGCTCGGATATACCAGCAAATGCGGACCCGTGGGTTTCGCGATGACTACCAAGCGCGCATCTACGACCCGCACATCCGAGAGCTCAACGACTACGTCGACCAGCTGCGCGTTCGGAAGCCGGACGAGTTCGTCCCTCATATCTCCCCGGAGTTCGGCGGATCTACGGCGCGATTGCTTTTGCTGACCCTGTCCCCCGGAGAGCAGACAAGGCTCGACGTGCCCGGCGGCTCGGGCATGCTCTCAGTCGAGAACGCTGATCCGGCGGCTGAGCGGATCGCGGAGGCGCTCGATCACGCGGCGATCGCTCGGGCGGACTGCGTCGGCTGGAATATGTACCCCTGGTACAAAAAGGGGCTGGGTGAGCTGAACGCAAGCGTTCGCGATCCCTATCTGCGCGAAGGCGCGGACCTCCTCATCCACGTGATCGCGCGACTCCCTCATCTGCGGGCCGTCTTCGTATTCGGTCATGGTCCCGAGCGCGGATGGGAGTTCTTCCGCCAGTCCTATCCCAAAACAGCGCGCAGCCTGAAACACTTCTGGCACCGCAGTACCGGGCCCCGTGGTTATGCCGGCTCAACCGAACAGCAGAAGGTATGGCGGCGTCAGCTTTTCGACGAGATGCTCAAGGTCGGCAAGACGATCGGGAAGGGATAACTCGAGGTGATCTTTCGACGATGTCCCACGTAGCTCAGGGCTTCATCGGCCGAGAAGAGAAATGCGACCGCGACCGCGATCACGAGCGGCGCCGAATCCGGGCAGATGGGTGGCCGCACCGGTCGGTCGAGCCGCTTCGGTGGCGGACCTGGGATGGCGCCGCCGATCCACATCGCCCGACCGCTGGCACACCTCTGGCAAACTGGGCGAATGGATGGTGATGCGGTGATCGTGCCCATGGGGCTGGGGCATTTGCGGCAGGTGCTGGATCTGGGGCACGAAGTGTTCGACACCAGCGTCAAGCCCTACACCTCGTGGTCGTTGACGTCGGTGGCCGAACATTTGGATTCGGCGGACAACGCCTGCTGGGTGGCATTGGATTCGGATCGGGTGGTGGGATTCGTGCTCGGGTCCATGGAATTCGAATTGCGGGACGACTGGGGATACCTGGAGTGGATTGCGGTGGCGCCGGATATGCAGGGCCGCGGGCTGGCGCGGCGACTGGTGGATATCTGTTCGAAGGCGCTGTTCGCGCGGGGAGCGCGCCGCATCGTGACCGACGTGGAGCAGAGCAATACCGCCTCGGCCACCCTGATGACCCGCAGCGGATTCAGTCCGGCCGCCTCGGTCACCCTGTTCGTCCGGCCCAATCCCGCTGAGCCGGAACCGGATTCGCAAGCACCGCTGCCGCCGATCGCGCCGGGCGCCAAACGGGCGTTGATCCGGCGGGGCCGCCTCGCGGGCGACAATCGCGGCGCGCACTGAGCCGCACGAGCCGCCTGGTCATTCGACGAGGTGTGGCGCCACGGGGCACACCCGGGAGGTCGCGGCCGCGACGCTGAGACGTTTGACTCGCTGTGGCGCTGAGACCCCGCGGTCCGCTATCGCCGGGAGAGCCGATCGAACACCGCGCTCGCCGCGCCGAAACCGAGCACCCCGAGCCCCGCACACCAGACCAGGGCCAGTGCGGCGCTTCCGCCGGCTCCGCTCGAATTCAACAGACCGCGCACGGTGTCCACCACGGGCGTGGCGGGCTGGTAGTCGGCGAAACCGCGCAACCAGCCGGGCATGGTGGAGGTCTGCACGAACGCGCTGCTGATGTAGGGGATGAACATGATCGCGTAGGTCATCCCGCCGGCCGCCTCGGGATTCTGCGCCACCAGCCCGAGCGCGACCGCGATCCAGCAGATCGCCACCACGAACAGCACGATCATGGCCAGCGCCCCCAGCCAGCCGAGCATATCCGCCCGCGGGCGATAGCCGAGTAGCACGGCCACGGCCGCCGCGATCGCGATGGCGGCGAGATTGCGCGCCACCCCCTCCCCGACATGTCCGGCGAGGATCGCCTGCCGGAACATCGGCAGCGTCCGGAATCGGTCGATACTGCCCCGGGTCATATCCGCGGAGACCGCGGTCGCGGTGATCGACGCACCGAATCCGGTGCACAACAACATGATTCCGGGTACGACGTAGTCGAGATAGGAACCACCGACGTCGATCGCGCCGCCGAAGACATAGGTGAACAGCAGCATCACCAGGATCGGCATGAGCAGCGAGATGATTAGCGTATCGGGGCTGCGCAGGGTATGCCGGGCGCACCGGCGGAACATCACCGCCGAATCCGCGGCGATCATTCTCACCGGCCTGCCGCCTCGACGATATCGGCGGCATGGGCGGCGGCGCCGTCGGTGCGCAAGGTGGCCGCGAATTGCCGTGCGCGGGCACGGCGTTCGGGTTCCAGCACCGCGGTCACGCCGCGAACGAGTCGTTCGGTGGTGAGATCGGTGAAACGCAGATGTGCGCCGAGGCCGAGCCGATCCACCTGCCCGCCCCACATCGGCTGTTCGAACGACACCGAACACACCAGCGTCGGCAGACCGGCCCGCAGACTTTCGAACAACGTGCCGATCCCGCCGTGATGCACCGCGGCCGCGCAGTGCGGGAACACCAGGTCGTGGGCGAACGGGCCGACCACCTTCACCCGCGAATCGCTCTGTGTGGGAGCGGTTTCCATACCGCTCCAGCCCGCACTCACCAATGCTCGCACCCCGAGCCGCCGCGAGACCGCACCGACCATGCCCAAGACGGCGGCGGGATCGCTGATCGGCATACTGCCGAATCCGAAGAAGACCGGCGCCTCCCCCGCCCGCACCCAGGACAGGATGTCGGTGTGGTCGTCGCCGAGTTCGCCCACCGCGTGCCGGGTGTGCTGATCCAGGGTGAGGAAGCCGGTGAACGGGCGCCGACCGTCCCACTGCGCCGGTAGCCCGGGCACCAGCGCCGGATCGTAGATCTGCACCTCGGGGATCCGCCTCCGCGCCAGTACCGCCGCGATACTCGCCCGCGATTTCGGCAGCCCGAGCATGGCGCGCAGATCGTTCAGATAGCGCATGAACACGACTCGCCGCACGTTCTCCGCCACCGCCCACGTCGCGCGATTCACCGGAGCGGGCGGCGCCCAGCTCGCCGGCAGCGCACCCGGAAAGGGATAGGCCCCGTTCGCCCGGGCCGGGTAGTAGTGCAGGCTCACCAGCGGCACATCCATCGCCTCGGCGACCGAGCAGGCCCGGTCCTCGGTGACGGTGCTGGCCACGATGAGGTCGGCGCCCGCGCACACCTCGATCACCTCGCGGTTCATCCGATCGGCATAGTCGGCCATCTGCCGCGCGACGAGCTGCATCAGCCGCAGCGTATTGCCCGTGGCGAGGGCGCGCTGCCCTTCCTCCGAACTGTAGAGCTGCTGCACATCGGGGCCGCAGGCGCGCGCGGCGAGCCCGGCCGAGGTGGCGAAATCGACCAGATTCGGCGGCACGCCCAGCACCACGTCGTGGCCGCGGCGCCGCAATTCCAGTCCCAGGGCCAGCACCGGTTGCACGTCGCCGCGGGTGCCGGTCAGCGGAATGGCGATTCTCATGTCGAGTTATCTCCCCTTTTTCCGAGAGCGCAACACTTTCGGCCGAGAAACCCGATGGGGACACTATGGGATATCGAACCATCGGGCGCGTGGGTAACGTGCCGGGCGTGCACATCGCCATGTTCATGGACTATCACCCGGCGACACTGGGCGGGGTGCAGACCGCGGTGGCGGCACTGCGCCGCGGCCTCGAACGCGCGGGGCACCGAGTGACATTGTTCGTGGCGCCACTGTCGGGCACCCTGTCGCAGACTGCGGAAGCCGACGACGGGGTGATCGAACTGGCTCCCCTGGCCGGCGCGGTAGTGAACGGCTTCCCGATGGTGCTGCCCACCGCACGCAACGCCGCACTGATCGACGCCGCCTTCGCCGCCCGCGGCCCGATCGATCTGGTCCACACCCACACCACCTACGGTGTCGCGATCTCGGGAATGAAAGCCGCACGACGGCACCGGATTCCGCTCGTGCACACGGCGCAGAGCCGCGACGACGCCTTTATCGAACACACCGCACCGGCGCCCTACCTCTCCGCGCTGGCGCTGCGAATCCTGCACGGCCGCTTCGTCACCCATCCCGCACGGATGCCGCGTGGCGCGCAGAGCCAGGCGGCTCGCCATGCGTGGCACACCATCGTGGGTCAGGCGCAGGGCGCCGACCGGGTCATCGCACCGACCCGCCATTTCGCGAATCTGCTGCTCGACCACGGCCTCACCCGGCCGATCCGGGTCGTGTCCAACGGCGTCGACGACGCACTCGTCGACAACCGGCACCCGGTCGAGCGCGCCGCCGAAGGCCCGCTGCGGTTGATCTGGTGCGGCCGGCTTTCCGCGGAGAAACGACTGCTCGAATCGATCGACGCGGTGCGGCGCATCCCGGACTGCACCCTCGACGTGTACGGCGAGGGGGAACTGTTCGAACGCGCCGCCGCGGTTGTCGCCGAACACGGCCTCGCGGACCGAATCACCCTGCACGGCAGGGTTTCTCAGGAGCAATGCCTCGATACCATGGCCGCCGCGGACGCCCTGCTGTTTCCGTCGTGGGGTTTCGACACCCAAGGCATGGTGCTGCTCGAGGCGATCGCAACCGGGCTGCCCGTGCTGTACTGCGACCCGGACCTGGACGAATCCGTCCCGGCGGGCGGCGGTCTGCGCGCCGACGACGCCTCCCCCGCGGCCCTGGCGAATGCGATCGACCTGCTGGTGACAGATCGCGGCGAGCTGCTCGCGATGCGTGCCGAGATGGCCAGGCATCGGGATTCGGTGCGACAGTCCGGCCGCATCGACGCGATCGTCGAGGTCTACCGGCAGGCACGGGTCGATACCGAGCCCGCCGCGCAGCCGCCGGTGCCGCAACGGCTCTCCGAGGTCCCCACCGCGCCCGGCGCCCTGCCGTTGATCGGCCACAGCCTGCGCGCCCTGCGCGACGCACCGGGTTTCGTAACCTCGCTCGCCGACCTCGGCCCGATCGTGCGGATCCGGTTCGGCCGCAAGACCGGCTATGTGCTCACCACTGCGGAGCTGGTACGCGAGGTCGGCCTCGGCGACGCGGAATTGAATCGCGACGACCTGCGGGAAGCGATCGCCGATGTGGCGGGCGGTTCGGTGAACGTGCTGCGCGGCGCCGAACACAAACTGCGCCGGCGCATGATCGCGCCCGCACTGCGGCAGAGCCGGCTCGCCGAATATACGGTCACCGCGGCCGGATTGGCCGATATCTGGTCGGCCGCACTGCCCGCCGGTGGCCGGGTCGACCTGATGGACGAGGCGCATGGACTGATCCTCGACACCGTGTCCTCGACCCTGTTCACCGCCGAATTCAGCGAGGCGGCCCGCCGCCGGATTCGCGACAACGTGCCGTGGCTGCTGAGCCAGGTCATTCTGCGCACCGCGCTGCCGCCGCAGATCCGCCGCCTGCGGGTGATTTCGAATCGACGCTGGCAGCGCAAGGCGCACCATCTGCGTGCCGCGATCGGCGCCGCGATCGCCGAGTACCGCCGCCGCGACGAGGATTTCAACGACGTGGTGTCGGCCTTGATCCGCCATACCGATCCCGAGACCGGCGCGCGACTGTCGGACGACCACATCATCGACGAGGCCATCCTGATGCTGGCCGGTGGGGTGGGGTCGATGGCCTCGCTCACCGGCTGGCTGTGGCACGAGGTGATGCGGCGTCCTGATATCGCCGAGCGAATACGAGCCGAACTCGACGAGGTGGTGGGCGCCGGCCCGGTGCTCGCGGAACATATCGCCGAGCTCACCTACTTGAAACAGGTTGTCTCGGAAACTCTTCGGTTCTGGGGGCCGTGGATCAGCGCCGGTAACGCGTCCGGGCCGGTGACAGTCGGCGGACTCACCATTCCCGACGGCACCGCCATCATGTTCAGCCCGTATCTGATCCAGCACGACCCGCGCCACTTCCCGAATCCCGAGGCCTTCGATCCCGACCGCTGGTCGCCGGGCCGCACCGGCGAGATCGACAAGCAGGCGAACCTGTCCTTCGGTGTCGGTCGCCGGCGCTGCCTGGGCGATCACTTCGCGCTGTTGGAGATCACGCTCGCCTCGGCGGCGCTGCTGTCGCGGTGGCGGCCCGAGCCGGACCCGGCCTACGTCGTGCGGGCCTCGAACCGCGACTTCGTCCTCTCCCCCTCCGCGATTCCGGTGACCCTGCACCGGCGCTAGCGACGGCGCAGCAGCACCCCGCGGATGAACGCCGCCTGCCCGGAATGCTGGATATCGTCGTCGACCACGCTGATGAGCCGCACGCCGAGGGTCACGGGCGGATCCCAGCGGGTGTCGACGATCCGCGGCAGGTCGGCATCGGTGAGGGTCCGGACGTACTCGACGGTGCGGTCGTGGACGGCGTCGTGATAGCCCAGCAGCAACTCGGCGGGGACACCGTCGAGGGCCGCCACCGCGTCCGGACCATCGCCGTACCCGGTGGCGGATTCGTCGAAGGGAAGATCGAAGCGGCGAGCCCAGCCGGCCGCCGTCCACACCTGTTCGGTGCCGGCCACGTCGGCGACATGATCGTCCTGCACGCGGGTCAGATGCCAGATCAGCCAGGCGATGGAATTGGCCCCCGGATCCAGCCGCGCGGCCAGTTCCTGCTGGGTGAGCCCGGCGACCGCGCCGTGCACGTTCTCCTTGATCCGCCCGAAGGCGTCTACCAGCAGATCGGTGCTCGTCATGCTGGTATGCAAGCACATCGCACCGACAGTTCGGCGGAACCGGTGTGAATATGCCCGCTCACAGGGTGTTTCACCGTGATGCACCGGCCCGGTCCGCCTCGGCGTACCGAGAGTGGAAGACCGACAGAGAGTTCGGCACGTTCCTGCTACCCTGGTCGACAGTCCGGTTACGGATGTCCGGCCGGGCGGCTGATCAAGCCTCTTGTCCTACAACAGATGTGGGGTGACGCTGTAGGACCATACCGACAGGTAGGACCATACCGACAGCGGAATTCTTCGTCGCGCTCGACAGTTTATCCTCTGGAGTCACATCTTTTGACCACACCACGTTCTGCACTGTCCGCACTGCCCGGCGCGGGCGGTCCCGCCACCTGCCCGATCCAGCACATGGGCTCCCCGGTCGACACCGACGGCCCTCGAATTCTGCTGGACACACCGGAATTCGCCGCCGATCCACACGCCAAGTATCGGGAGATGCGCCGGCGCTACGGTTCGCTGGTGCCGATCGAGTTGTCTCCCGGCGTCCCGGCCACGCTGGTGATCGGCTACCACACCGCGTTGCGGATCCTCAACGATCCCGACCACTTCCCCGCCGACCCGCGGGCGTGGCAGGACACGGTTCCCGAGGACTGCCCGGTGCGGCCGATGATGCAGTGGTATCCGAACGCGCTGCGTAACGCGGGCAACGTCCACCTGCGCTACCGGCAGGCCTATACGGCGGCCGTCGACGGCATCGACCTGCACGCGCTGCACAGCACGGTGGAGAAGATCGCGATCCCGCTGATCAACAGCTTCTGCGAGGCCGGATCAGCGGATCTGGTGTCGCAGTACGCCTTCCCGCTGGTCTTCGAATCGCTGAATCGCATGGTGGGATGTTCGACCGAGCTGGGTCAGCGAGTGGCCACCGGTATGGCGGCGCTGTTCGACACCGTGAACGCGGCGTGGGGTATGGAACATCTGAGCCAGGCGCTGATGGAGCTGATCCACCTGCGCCGCGCCGAACCCGGCGACGACGTCACCTCGCGGCTGGCCCACCACCCGGCCAACCTCAGCGACGAGGAGATGCTTTACAACCTGATCAGCTTCTACGGTGCGGGCATCGAGCCCCAGCAGAACTTGATCGCCAACACCCTGCTGCTGATGATCACCGACGACCGGTTCGGCGGCATGCTCGGCGGCAGTCTGTCCACCCGCGACGCGCTGGACGAGGTGTTGTTCAAGGATCCGCCGATGGCGAACTTCTCGATCAGCTACCCGCGCCAGCCCATCCTGATCGACAACGCCTGGCTGCCCGCGCATCAGCCGGTCGTCATCAGCCTGTCCGCGTGCAACAACGATCCGGTCATCGCCGGCGGCGACCGCACCGGCAACCGCTCGCATCTGGCCTGGAGCGCCGGACCGCACGCCTGCCCGGCCCGTTCGGTGGCCTACCTGGTGGTGCAGGACGCGATCGACCAATTGCTCGACGCACTGCCGGAGATCCGCCTAGCCATCGAGCCGAGCGAAATCACCTGGCGCCCCGGCCCGTTCCACCGTGCGATGGCAGCGCTGCCGGTCGCCTTCCCCGCATCTCCTCCGTTGAATTTGGTGTAAGGAGCTTCCGATGAAGCAGGAACCACTGGTGCTCGATCTGACCGGCGCCGATATCCACGCCGAGAACGAGCGCATCCGGGAACGTGGTCCCGTGGCGCTGGTAGAGTTGCCGGGCGGGGTGCCGGCCTGGTCGGTGACCGATGCGGTCGTGCTGAAGAATCTGTTGTCGGATCCACGAGTGTCGAAGGATCCGCGACGGCACTGGTCGGCCTATATCAACGGTGACATCAACGAGTCCTGGCCGCTGCAACCGTGGGTGGCGGCGCAGAACATGTTCACCGCCTACGGCACCGAGCATCGGCGACTGCGCAAACTGGTCGCCCCGGCGTTCACGCACCGCCGCACCACCGCGATGCGCCCGCGGATCGAGGCGATCGTGGCGGATCTGCTCGAGCGGTTGAGCGCGACCGCGCCCGGGGAGGTCGTGGACCTGCGCCCGAACTACGCCTATCCGGTGCCGATCCGGGTGATCAGCGAACTGCTGGGGGTGCCCGACCATCTGGACTCGGCCATCCACGCCTGTGTCGACGGCTTCTTCGACACCTCGTTCACACCGGAACAGGCGCAGGCGAACTTCATCGAAATGGGCCGTCTGATCGGTGAATTGGTGGCGTTCCGCCGGGAGAACCCGGGCGACGACATCACCAGTGTGCTGATCACGACCCGGAATGAGGACGGCGCCCAGCTCTCGGAGACCGAACTCGTCGACACCCTGATGCTGGTGATCAACGCCGGCCACGAGACCACGCTCAACCTGATCGATCAGGCCATCGTGGCATTGCTCAGCCATCCGGAGCAGCGCGCCGATGTGGTCGAGGGCCGAGTGCCGTGGGCGGAGCTGGTGGAGGAGACGCTGCGCTATCAGGCGCCGGTCGCGCACTTGCCGTTGCGGTATGCCGTCGAGGACATCGAGGTCGGCGACATCCGGATTCCGAAGGGTGAGGCGATCCTCGCCTCCTACGGCGCGGCCTGCCGCGACCCGAAGGTGCACGGCGAGACCACCGCCGAGTTCGACGTGCATCGGGCGAACAAGGAACATCTCGCCTTCGGCCACGGTGCGCACCACTGCCTGGGCGCTCCCCTGGCACGGATGCAGGCCTCGATCGCGCTGCCGGCGCTCTTCGAGCGCTTCCCCGATCTGCGGCTGGCGGTCGATCCGTCCGAGCTGAAGCCGCTGGGCAGTTTCATCTCCAACGGGCACATCTCGGTTCCGGTATACCTGCGATAGTTCCGCCGGTTCCGCGTCGCCACAGATCGGTGCCGGCGCGGAACCGCTTGCCGGGAGATCTCGTGCGGACAGCGTAGGACAGGGGCAGTGCCACACAGGGAGGCGAACCGATGGCGTATTCGGCCGTGCGGAACCTGTCGCATCCACTGTCCGCCGAGGTCGTATCGGTGTTCCCCGGCGATCCCGCGCCGCGGATCGACACCATCGCCACACTCGACGAACACGGCTTCCATCTGCAGGCGGTCACCGTCGGCGAACACACCGGAACCCATTGGGGCGCACCGGCCCACTTCACCGCCGGTGCGGCGACGGCCGATCGGCTCGACCCCGAGGATTTCGTCCTGCCCGGCGTCCGGATCGATATCAGCGCGCAGGCCGAACGCGACCGCGATTACGCGGTGACGGTCGACGATCTGCTCGAATGGCAGGAACGGCACGGCCCCTTCCCCGCCGAGGCCGCCGTCCTCCTGCGCACCGGCTGGGAAAGATACTGGGGCACCGACGCTTTCGCTTCGATGGATGCGCAGGGCCGGATGCATCACCCCGGTTTCTCGGTGGCGGCGGTGCAGTGGCTGCTCGACCACGGCGTACTCGGCCGACGCGGCGCCCTCGGCACCGATGCCTTCAGCCCCGATGTCGGCATCGACGACACCTTCCGGGTATCGAAGCTGTTGTACCGCGAACACCGCCTCAGCCTCGAAATCCTCGCCCACCTGGGGGATCTGCCGGACCGGGACTTCACCGTCGTCGTGGGCGGATTCGTCACCGAGAGCGGCTCGGGGTCACCGGCGTCGATATACGCGTTGATCGGGTCCTGAATCGCCGGTGGTGGGTCACGGCCCCGAGTCGCCGGGCTTCTCGGCGGTGTCACTCACCGCAGCGGTTCGAGAACTCGCTCCACCAGGGCGGTGTCGCCAGTCCTCGGCTGCTCACCGCGGTAGCGCGCGGCCGGCTGGACCTGGCCGTCATCACCGAAACCGGCACGCTCGCCGACGATGTGGAGGTGGAATTGCTGCTCGACGATCCGCTGCTGGTCGCGGTCGCGCCCAGCCACCGGCTGGCCGGGCGGATCAGTGCGGCGCCGGCGGAATTTCGTGGCGAGCGCTGGTTCGCGGGCAGCACCGAGCACGGCAGCAAGGAGCGCAACAACGGCGAGCGCCGGGTGGCGGCAGCACCGACGCGCCGCTGACTCTCCCCCGCGGCGCGGTGCGCGTCAGTAGCTGAAGGCGGCGGGGTCGTCGGTGGCGTCGGGTGTCCACCCGACAAACGCCGATCAGCCCGCGGCGGGGATGGCGCGCTCCACGATCGTGCGCACCAGCTCCGCGGCCCGCTGCTCGTCGAAAATGCCCGGGAGCGTAAGTCTTTCGAGGATAAGCCAGTTCAGGGCGAGGTACAGCAGCACCACGGCATCCTCGTCGCCGGGCAGCTGCGACTCCCGGAAGTTGCTGATGTTGAAGTCCAGATCCGCGCGCACTCGCTCGGTCAGCAGCGCTTGCAGTTCGGGACGACGGGTGGCCTCCAACCGCAGTTCGAGAATGGCGAGATAGCCGGTGCGGAAATGGAAGACCCGCTCGACCACCTCGGTCATGAGTTCGGTCATGGTCTCGCGGGTCTGCGGTCCGCGCGATTTCGCCATCGCTTCCTCACTCGGGATCAGCCGCTCGTAATAACGATGACCGACCTGAACGAGCAGCGCATCACGGTTGGGAAAGTAGTTGGACGCCGTTCCCGCCGGCACTCCCGCCTCCTGATCCACCGCTCGAAAGGTCAGCCCGCGCGCCCCCTCCCGAGCCAGGACCTCGATGGACGCGTCCAGCAGAGCCTGCCGGCGTTCCGGATTCGTGCGCACCACTTGACACCACTCCATTCGTAGTACTACGGTTCAAAACACTTCGATCAGAGTACTACATACGAGGCGGTCACGATATGCGAAAGCACCACAGCACCTTCCCTGCCCAGGCCGACCAGCGGCGCTTCGTCACGCGCCCCGTGCCTCCGCGCACAGTCACCACTTCCAAGGGCGGGTGGCCCCGGCACGGCAGGCATGGGGCGCGGTAGCACAGCCCGGTTTTTGCTCCGCCGGCGACCGCGGGCTCGGAGTGCGGCGGCCCGGGGCGGGACTGAGTGACAGTCCGCGGTTAGACCACAGCCATCGTGAGTGCGTAGAGGCCCACCAACGCCGATGCCTCGAACTCGCGCCTGAGGCATCGGCTCGGCTTGATGGTGTGGAATGGGATCCCGAACAGCGGATTCAGGCGACTCCGCTTGTCATCCGGCGCAGCAAAGACCCGTGATCACGGCAGCGTCTGGATTTGCGCCTTAGAGTGATATTCGCCGGAACTACAATCCAAATTCACCACGGAACCGGGCGGGAATTGCAAATCCTGAGGCAGCGGAGCCCCGTGCGGCGCCACGACATACGAGGGCGGGTTGAATGTAGCCCCGCCACACCACCACGACCCGCCTCCCGGCGTCCCGACACCGGCCTCGATACGCACGACCCCATGCGGCAGCAGCGTCACCGTCGGCGCCGGCGGCGGATAGTCAAAAATATCTGCACTACCAGTCGACGCGCCCGCGATACCCGCGCCCAGAACACCGCACGAGACAGTCACGACCGACGCGATCACACCAGCACGAAACATGCTTCTCAACGGAAGCCTCCTATCGAATCACCTTCCCCCAGCGGGGAACAGAGCAACGTAGCACGCCGCCCCGACACCCCTGCTACTCCTGCCGACGGATCGCGGTCGCATTCGCGCTGCACATCGCACGTCGACCACTCGACAACACCCGAATCCGAACCGCAGGATCGGCCCGACATCACCGAGCTCGCTACCGAAATACATTGCGGGCCAGTCGCACCCGAGCAACGTCAGGATCGACCGGCGGTGCGGACACGCCAGCGCTGGAACGAGGTCCACACGTTGCCGGCCGAAGGTGCCAGCATCCTTGCGATCGGCCGCGCAGCCGTGCGACGCTACAAGTCTGGCCGGATTCCGACACCGAAATCACTTGGGCTGCAACCCAAAACAGTCCGCAATATCCACATCGCCCTCCACCGGGCCCTCGTCGACGCCGTCAATATCTGGAAATACCGCGTCGACAACCCCGCCGACAACGCGAAACCACCCCGCGTCGCCCAAACACGGCGGCCGGTCTGGACACCCGAACAAGCCACCCGCTTCATGAACAGCGTGCGCTTCGACCGGTTCTACGCCCTGTTCCGCCTCGAGCTGACCACCGGGCTACGCCGCGCAGAGATCTGCGGTGCGCACTGGCACTCTCTCGATCTCGACACCGGAGCGCTGTCAGTTCATTAAGGACGTATCGTCGTCGCCGGTCACGCACAAGACGCCGAAGTCAAAACCGAGGACTCCGCCCGCTGGATCGCCCTCGACGTAGAAACAGTCCACGCGCTACGGGCCTGGAAAGCAATCCAGGACGCCGAACGCGCGCACTACGGCGACGACTACCGCGGCACCGATTTCGTCTTCACCTACGAAGACGCCCACCCGGACTCGGTCCGGGAACGATTCAAGCGCGGGCCGCCCGCAACGGGCTGCCCGAAATCCGCTTCTACGACCTACGCCGCACCTACATCACCGGAGCCCTCATCGCCGGAATCAACCCCAAGGTCGTCAGCCAACGCGTGGGCCACACCGACGTGGCATTCACCATGAAGACCTACCAACACGTCCTGCCAGGCATGGACGAAGACGCCGCCGTCGCTGCCGCCGACCTACTGGGCGGGACACCACGGACACCACAGCACAGCTGACACTTAGTTTGGCTAATGATGCCAAACGTGATGCCGAACCGCACGAAAACGGCCCCGGAACCATGGTTCCGGGGCCGTTTCCCCTAGTAGCGGGGACAGGATTTGAACCTGCGACCTCTGGGTTATGAGCCCAGCGAGCTACCGAGCTGCTCCACCCCGCGTCGGTATGTTCAACCCTACGCAACCGCATGGGGAAAACCAAAACGCCTGGTGACGGGGGTCGGGTCGCCTACTCCTCGGCGAATTCGGCGAGCCCTGCCGACACCGCTTCCGGTTGTCCGCTGTTCTGCCTCGCGGCGGCGGTGAGTACGTCGAGGTGGTTGTAGCCGGGAGTTTGGTGACCCGATCACGGGGTTGCCGGAGTCGGAGACCGGGACGCCACCGCTGCCGCGGCAGGTGCGCACCCGACGGCGACAGTCGAGGACAGGCACCACCTGCGAGAACATCTGCGCCGCCGAGGTTTTCGTCGGCGTAGGCTTCAGCCCCAGCTCGCGCAGTGTCGGCAGCTCCGCGACCGCCGGGTATCCGCCCGGGCGGCCGCCGCACGGCCATCGGCCCGGACCGAGCTGCGGCGAGGACCCGCAACGGCATGACAGAAACGAAAGAGGTCCCGGAACCTTGTGGTTCCGGGACCTCTTCACTAGTAGCGGGGACAGGATTTGAACCTGCGACCTCTGGGTTATGAGCCCAGCGAGCTACCGAGCTGCTCCACCCCGCGTCGGTGAACACAACATTACACACGAGTCGACAGACGTAGCAAATCCTGTGGTCAGCGCGGTTTTCGAGGAGCGCCGACGCGATCTTGGCGCCCACCGCCCCGACCTCCGCACAACGACTTTCACGCCATGCAATACGGTCGGCGACCCCGCTCTCGCGGAGCACAGCTCCCCATCGACCCGGCGACCATCGCGGCATCTCCACACCAACACGCCGAACCATTCGAACCGGCGACTTGCTGCGGAAGCCTCGCTACACCGTGAATGACGAAGAACATCGCGGGAAACGCGCGCGTCTCCCAAAGCAACCCTGAAAAACGTGACCTAAGCCACTGCTTGCACGTGATTCATCACACATAACGACCATATAACTAACGACTGGAATATCCGATCCTGCATAGCCAACCTGCATCAACAGGCAAATCCAGTTATTCGCTTCATGCAATTGTGTCTGTTATCAAGACGTGATCTGTCGAGATCTCTTCGTTATGGTCGAACGCGGCCCGGAGCGAACCCGTGACGGGCATCCAGACCCGAACCGTTGCACACCGGCAACCCTGCCCCGCGGTTCGGGGATCCCCGACCTCCTGGGGGCAGGGACGCGGCGGACCATCGCCGGGCCGGCGGGCGCAGGGAGGGACACCACCATGAACAAGAACCGGAAGATCAGCAGTCGCGCCCTCGGCTTCGCCGCCGTCGCCGGCGCCCTTGTTGCCGTCCCGTTCGCAGCTTCCACCACTGCTTCGGCTGCGCCCGCCCATGACTGGGACGGTGTCGCGCAGTGCGAGAGCGGCGGCAACTGGAATATCAACACCGGCAACGGCTACTACGGCGGCCTGCAGTTCACGCAGTCCACCTGGAACGCCAACGGCGGCAGCGGCTCGCCGCAGAACGCGAGCAAGGAAGAGCAGATCCGCGTCGCGGAGAACGTGCTGCAGACCCAGGGTCCGGGCGCCTGGCCGGTGTGCGGCCAGTACCTGCGCTACGCGCCCGCCGAGGAGCCCCAGCCGGCGCCGGCCCCGCAGCCCGAGCCGACCGCTCCGGTCCAGCTGCCGAACGATCGCCAGGACCTGATCAACAAGGCGACCGACGCCGGCAAGCAGGCCGCGCAGCAGTTCGGTGTGGGCGAGCAGTTCCAGCAGATCCTCGACCAGAACAGCGGTCTGATCGACTCCCTGGGCCGCTGAGCCGCGGCGCGGTAGTTTCCCGCGCGGCTTACGACCCGAACGCATTCGTTGTAGGGCCCGAATGTCGTCGAACGCGAACGGCGCCCCGGATGATTCCGGGGCGCCGTTGTGGTCGATCACCGGCCGCCGTTAACCGCCGGCCTTGTTGTAGTCGTCGATAGCCTTCTGCAGGCCCTCCAACGCCTTGCCCAACTGGCCGAGATCACCGGACTTCTGAGCGTCCTCGACGCCCTTCAGAGCATCGTTGAGTTCCTTGACCGCGGCGTCCTTCCCGGCCGACCCGGTCGGGGGCGGTGGCGTGGTCGTGGACGGCGGTGGCGTGTTCTGATTCGACGGCGGTGGTGACGTACTGCCCTGCTGGCCGGGCGGGTTGATCGCCGCCTGGCCCGGCTGCTGCGTGGTCGCGGCGCCCAGCCCGTCCTGAACGTCGTTGAGCGCATCACCCAGCGTGGACTGATAGCCGACCTTGTCGCCGTAGGAGGCCAGAACCTTCACCAGCTGTGGGAACGACGCCGTGGTCGGTCCACTGTTGCGTTCCAGATACCACGGTTCGACGTAGAGGATGCCGCCCTCGCCGATCGGCAGAGTGAGCAGGTTTCCGTATTTGATCTTGTTGGTGTTGCCACCGGTCAGCAACGTCCGATCGTTCGAGACGCGGGCATCGGTGGTCATCGATGTCTGGACCTGTTGCGGGCCCGGCGTCTGCGAATCGGTCGGCAACTTGAGCACCGTGAACTTGCCGTAGTTCTCCGGATCGGATGCGACCTGGATGTACGCCGCGAGGAACTGGCGTTTGAAGCCGACCATCGCACTGGTCAGATTGAACTGCGGCCGACCGGTTTTCGGATCACCGATCAACACGTAGTACGGCGGCTGATGGGCGTTGGTCGGAGTGTCGGAGGTCGGATCGTTGGGTACCGACCAGAACGCGTTGTTGGTGAAGAACTCGCGCGGATCGTTGACGTGGTAGCGCGCCAGCATCTCGCGCTGCACCTTGAACAGATCCTCCGGATACCGGAAGTGGGCACGCAGCTCCGGCGAGATCTCGCTCTGCGGCTTCACCGAGTTCGGGAACACCCCCCGCCAGGCGTTGAGCACCGGATCGGTGGGGTCCACGTCGTAGAGGTTGACCGTGCCGTCGTAGGCGTCGACCGTGGCCTTGACGGAGTTGCGGATGTAGCTGACTTCCTTGCGCGGCAGCGTGCGTCCGGTGTTCTGGTCGATACTGTCCTCGACCACGCCTTCCAGCGAGGTGCGCTGTGCGTAAGGGAAGTTGTCCAGCGTGGTGTAGGCGTCGACGATCCACAGGATGCGTCCGTTCACCACCGCCGGATACATATCGCCGTCGGTGGTCAGCCACGGCGCCACCTGCTGCACGCGGCTGCGCGGATCGCGGTTGTAGATGATCTTCGAATCCGAGCCGATGGCGCCGGAGAACAGGATGTTGCGTTCGGCGTACTTGGCGGCGAAGGCGAGCCTGTTGAACCAGTTGCCGATCGGGACACCGCCCTTGCCGGTGTAGGTGTACTGCTCGGTGCCGGTGTCGTATTCGCGCGGCGGCTGGTTGTTCCCGCCCACGATCGCGTAGTCGGCATCCGATTTGGAGATCATCTCGCCGTAGTAGATGCGCGGCTGATCGACCGGGATGGCCTGCCTGTCCTTCGGCGTGAACAGATCGCTGACCGTCGACTTGTCGCCGACGTTGAAGACCGGATATCCGTACCCGCCGCTGGAGCTGCTGGTGCCGGCGCCGGTGGCGGCCTGCTGCGTCTCCTTGGGCGGGGCCACGTTCACCCGGTTGGCCGGAGAGGCGACGAAGCCGTCTCCGTGGGTGTAGACGGTGTGCTTGTTGATCCAGTCGGTCTGGTTACCCGACAGGTTCTGCGGCACCAGTTCGCGAGCCGCGACGATGTAATCCTGCTTCTCGCCGTTGATGGTGTAGCGGTCGATGTCCAGCGGGTCCGGGAAGCCGTAGAAGTTCTGCAGCTGCTGGCGCTGGATGAAGGTTTGGGTCAGCAGATTCGGATCCAGCAGCCGGATGTTGCCGATGGTCTGCTGATCGGCCGGAATCGAACCCGGGTCCTTGGTCTGCGAACCCTTGTAGTCGACGTAGGAGACCTTGTCGTCGGTGAGCCCGTAGGCCTGCCGCGTCGCCGTGATGTTGCGTTCGATGTACGTCGCTTCCTTGGTGGCGGCGTTCGGGCGTACCTCGAACTGCTCGACCACCAGCGGCCACACCGCGCCGACCAGGATCGACGACAGCAACAGCAGGGCGGCCGCCATCGCGGGCACGCGCAGATCGCGCAGCACCACGCCGGCGAAGAACGCGACGGCGCAGATGATCGCGATCGACATCAGGATCAGCTTGGCCGGCAGTACGGCGTTGATATCGGTGTAGGAACCGCCGGTGAAGGTGGGCTCCTTACGGGTGCTCGACAGCAGCGAATACCGGTCGAACCAGTAGGCGACCGCCTTCAGCACCACGAATGTGCCCGCGATCAGCGCCAGCTGGATGCGCGCCGGGCGGGTCAGCGTGCCCTCACGCCCGGACAACCGCAGCCCGCCGAAGATGTAGTGGGTGACGAGATTGGCGAAGAACGCGATCACCGCGGCCACGAACAGCCAGTTCAGCAGCAGCTTGTAGAACGGCAGATCGAAGGCGTAGAACCCGACGTCGATGTTGAACTGCGGATCCTTGATCCCGAAGGAGCCACCGTGCAGGAACAGCTGCACCGTGACCCAGCTCGATTGTGCGACCAGACCCGACAGCAGGCCGACCAGCACCGGAATGCCGATGCCGAACAGCCGCAACCGGCCCATCACGGTGGTGCGGTAGCGGGCGATCGGATCGCTGGGACCGGACACCGGGACGAAGACCGGGCGAGTTCGATAGGCGGCCAGCAGCGCCAGCCAGACCAGCGCCCCGACCACGATCGCCACGACGAGGAACAACAGGAGCCGGGTGACGAGCACCGTGGTGAACACCTGGCGGAAGCCGACCTCGCCGAACCACAGCCAGTTGGTATAGGCGTCGGTCAACCGCGGGCCGACCAGCAGTAACGCCGCAATCACGAGCGCGGTGATCAGCAATATCCGGCTGCGTCGAGACAGCGAAGGTAAGCCTGTCGGGGGGCGCATGCCCACGGTGCCACTCTCCCAGGTCCGGCGGCGTACCGAAGCGATTGTCGGCCGATACACCGCAGTCCGATGATGCGTGTGGTCCCTGCGGACCGTCTCTCGCGCCCCACTCTACGTAAAACGGGTCGGCTTGGATCGCGATGGCTCCGGTATGCCGTGGCGGGGACGCGGGCGCTCGCGGTGGACGTACAGTGTCGGCCGTGACTGTGGACAATCCCTCCTCCGCCCTGTACCGCTGCATCCGGGACGTGGCCGAGTTCGCCGACACCGAGGGCTGGGATCAGCCGCCGCAGTTGTTCGCGCTGGTGCCGACCGCCGACCTGGTGGCCGCCGAGCCGACGCTCGAGGATCAGCTCGACGATGGAGCCGCATTGACTCCCATTGCCCAGGAACCGCTTCCGGACGATCTGAGCGGCGACTCGATGGCGCTCGACGAATTTCTCGCCACCACCAGCTGGCCGCCCGCCGTCGAGGGGGTGGTGCTGGTACAGCAGATCGTGGTGCTGCCGCCGACCGCCGAACGCACGCTCGACGAGGCCATCGCACCGCTGCTGGCCGACCGCGACGCCGCCGACCGCGCCGGCCGCGACGCCGCACAAACGCATCCCGAGCGCCGCGACGCCCGGCTCTACGCGGGCGTGCTGCGAGACGGAGTCTCGTTGTGCCTGTTGCAGTTACGCCCCGAGGAGGATGAGGCCTTCCCCGAGCTGGATCTGCGCACTGCGCCGAACCTGGCTCCCAACCTGGTCGACGCGCTGCGTCACACGCTCGAGAACGAGCCGGACTAACCGCAGCTGGGGGCGGGCCGTCCGGCGTTGATGTCGTCGAGCGACTGCACCGCGGCGGACAACGTGTCGACCTTCACGAGCTTCAGGCCGTCCGGGGTGCGCTGGCGGGCCTCGTTGCAGTTGTCGGCGGGGACCAGGAAGGTCTCCGCACCGGCGTCGCGGGCCGCGATCATCTTGTACTGGATGCCGCCGATCGGGCCGACCTTGCCCTGCGGATCGATGGTCCCGGTGCCGGCGACGAAGCGTCCGCCGTTGAGTTCACCAGGGCTGAGCTTGTCGACCAGGGCCAGGCTGAACATCAGTCCGGCCGAGGGGCCGCCGATATCGGCGAGGTTGAAATCGACCTGCAGCGGACCGGCCGGCACTTGCTGCGGAGTGACACCGAGGTAGGCCTTGTTCGAATCATCCGGGCGCGTACCGAGTTTCACCTCGACCGTTTGTTCGGCGCCGCCGCGGCGGATCACCATCGGGATCGTCGTACCCGGGGCGGCGCCCTGCACCGCGTCGATCACGTCCTTGGAGGTCGCGATCGGTTTCCCGTTCACGCTCACCAGTTCGTCGCCCTTCTGCAGCACCGCTTTGGCCGGGCCGTCGTCGGCCACCACGCGCACCTGAACCCTGGTCGGATACTTCAGGAAGTTCAGCGCCGCCAGTTCGGCGTTGTCCTCGGACTCCTTGAAATCGGCCTGGTTGGACTTGTCCACCTGATCGCGCGGAACGCCCGGGGGGTAGACCTCCGCGCGCGGCACCAACCCGTAGCGGCCGTCCACCCACAAGCCCATCGCCTCGAATATATTCAGCCCGTCGCGAACGGACACCGTCGTCATGTTCAGGTGTCCCGAGGTCGGATCCACCGCGGCCCCCTGTACCGAGACGACCTGCTTACCCTCCACCTCGCCGAGGGTATTGAAGGTGGGACCAGGGCCGAGAGCGACGAACGGCACCGTCACCGCACTGCCCACCACACCGAGGACGAGCACGGGCACCAGAGCCGCTATCAAGGTGATGATCCGACGATTCACCCGGCCCACAGTAGCGGCTCCACGATCACCATCCGCGTAGCCTTGGGGGCATGAGCGACGTGCCCTTCGGATTCTCGAACCGCGACGACGATCCCGACCGCGACAAGCGTGACGATCAGGCCGGTTCCGGAGCGAACAACCCCTTCGCCTTCGGCATGGGGTCTTCGGGCGCGGCCGGATTCGATCCCGCGGCCTTCGGGCAGATGCTGACCTCGCTCGGGCAGATGTTCTCCACCATGAGCCAGCCGGGCAGCGAGGCGAGTCCGGTCAATTACGACGTCGCCAAGCGGCTGGCTCGCCAGCAACTCGGTTCGACGGTCGCGCCGATCACCGATGGTGCGCAGCGCGCCGTCAGCGACGCCGCGCATCTGGCCGAACTGTGGCTGGACGCGGCGACCACACTGCCCGCCGGCGCCACCAAGGCGGTCGCGTGGACGCCCAACGATTGGATCGAGCAGACCCTGCCGACCTGGAAGCGGCTCTGCGATCCGGTCGCCGAGCAGGTCTCGGGTATGTGGAGTTCGACACTGCCGGAGGAGGCCAAGCAGTTCGCCGGGCCGATGCTCGGCATGATCGGGCAGATGGGTGGTCTGGCCTTCGGCTCACAGCTGGGTCAGGCGCTGGGGCAACTCGCCCAGGAGGTACTGACCTCCACCGACATCGGGCTGCCGCTGGGTCCGGCCGGAACCGCGGCGCTGCTGCCCAGCGCGATCAGCGAATTCAGCAAGGGCCTGGAGCGTCCCGAGAGCGAGATCCTGGTCTATCTGGCCGCCCGCGAAGCCGCTCACCAGCGGCTGTTCGCCCATGTGCCGTGGCTGCGGCAGCAGGTGCTGGGCGCGGTCGAGGATTACGCGCGGGGCATCCGGATGGACTTCTCCGCGATCGAGGAAGCCGCGCAGAACATCGATCCGATGTCGCTTGCCGATCCGTCGAAACTCGAGGAACTGCTGTCACAGGGCACCTTCGAACCGCAGACCACCCCGGAGCAGAAGGCTGCGCTGGAACGGCTGGAAACACTGCTCGCGCTGATCGAGGGCTGGGTTCAGGTCGTGGTGGCCGAGGCGGTCGGCGACCGGCTGCCCGGCGCGGGTGCGCTGGCCGAGACGCTGCGCCGCCGCCGCGCCACCGGCGGTCCGGCCGAGCAGACCTTCGCCACCCTGGTCGGCTTGGAGTTGCGTCCACGCAAGCTGCGGGAGGCGGCCACGCTGTGGCAGCGGCTGACCACCGACGCGGGCATGTCGGCGCGCGACGCGGTGTGGGCGCATCCGGATCTGCTGCCCAGTTCCGAGGATCTCGACAAGCCGAGCGGCTTCATCGACAGCGTGATCGGTGCTGGCGCCAACGTTTTCGACGATCCGCTCGCGCAGCTGGCCGAGACCGAGGCCCGCGAACGCCGCGAAGGCGCTGCGGCGCAACAGGAGCGGCCGAACAAGGACGCGGAAGGCGACACGAACACAGCAGGCGAAACGAACACAGCAGGCGACAAGAAGGCGGAAGGCACTGCCGCCCAGGACGATTCCGGTTCGGGTGCGAATCCGTCGGACGCCGGTGACGAGCGCGGCGAGAACGAGGATCGCTGACCGGCGGCGTCACCGAGGCCGGTCGCCCTGGTTTCAGCCCAGGCGCGCTTCGGCTGTCGCGTAGCCGAACAGCTTGCGCCCCACGGACAGTGCATCGACCACGACAGTCACCATGCGGCGGCGCGAACTGAGCCAGCCGACCTGTCCGCCGAACAGGATCGACGCCGGAGCGTCGGAGTCGACGGACAGATAGTGCATCGTGGGCGCGTACTGCACCCGCAGTTTCGTCAGCGCGGTCGGATCGCCGAGCCAGCGGCCGAGATACCCCGCGACCAGGCCCAGCGTCAGCATGCCGGGCACCGCCCCCGTCGTGGTGGCGCACCGTTGTGGATTCAGGACACGGGCGTGACGCACCACATCGTCGGCCGCGACCGTGACGGTATCGGCGGGCAGATCCGCGCCGACCGCGAGCGGGCCGAGATCGACGATCGGGCGCGGCAGCGACGGTTGGATTCGGTCGCGCTGCGGCGTGCGCAGGCGCCGTTGCGCGGGAACCGGTTCGAGATCGTGTGGCCGGCCGGGCGTCCCGGATCGCGCACAGGTTCCGGGTTGGGTGTGCACCAGCAGCGTCGAGGAGCCGCTGGTCACGACCTGGCCGTCGTCGTCGCGCAGCAGGGTGGTCACCGAGACCACGTCGTAGTCGCGGTAGTGGCGGAAGGACTCGAATCCGATTTCGCAGCTGATGCGGTCGCCGGCCAGCAGTGGGCGCACGATTTCCAGCGTGCGGTCGGCGTGCACGACGCGCCCGTTGTGGAAACCCGGCACGAGTGCGTCGAGCGTGCTTACCTCGGCGCGCATCCATACCGTGGTGGCGAAGGTCGGCGGGGCCACCAGGGCGCCGAATCCGCGAGCGGCGGCGGCACGTTCGTCGCAGTGGATGGGGTCGGTGGCGCCTATCGCCCGGGCGTACTCGCGAATCGCGTCCGCCGCGATCGGACGATCGCCGCGGGTTCGAAACCGATGTTCGCCGTGCAGCGACGCCATCGGCGGCACGTCGAGGGATGCGCTGACCATATTGCTCCTTTAACCGACCCGGATCGACCCGATTGTCGGCCGCGGGTGGCCGGGCGTTAGCACTCTCGGCACCGGTCTGGAAATTTCACGGCGGGTCGTCGGCGAGTTTTGTGAAACGGTGCGTTTACAGAGGCGCCGCGACATCGGTCGAAGCACCCTGTGGACAACGCCGAACCTGTGGATAACCAGCGGTTTTCCTCCAGGTTCGAGCGCGGCCGACGACAATACTGAGGCCATGACGTTGTCACACGCACGTGGACCGATGTTGCATCCGCGGGTGGCGGTTCTGCGCCGGCCCTCGGGTGCGGTGCAATTGGGATGGGATCCCGAACGCGCGGTACTCCTCCACCCGCCCGCCGACGACACCGATGCGGTCCTCGCCTTCGTCCGGCTGCTCGACGGTTTGCACAGCCATCCTCAGCTCCTGTGGGAGGCCGGACAACTCGGTCTCGGTGGCGTGGCCCTGGAACTGTTACGAGATATCGACGCGGCCGGACTGCTGGTCTGGCCGCGGGCACGCCGCACTCGCGTGCGGACCGTGCACATACATGGCCGCGGGCCCCTGGCGGATTCGCTGCACGGCGGTATTCGGCGACTGGGAATCACTCCGACGCGTTCGAGCGAATACCGCGGTGGTACTTCGGATTCGCTGCCGTCCACCGATCTGGTGATACTCACCGATGCACTGGTGCCGGTACCGGAACTGGTCAGCATGCTGCTGGTGCGCCGAATCCCGCATTTGCAGGTTCGCATCCGCGACGGGCACGGTGTGATCGGGCCCCTCGTGCTGCCCGGCGGTACCAGCTGTCTGCGCTGCGCCGACCTGACTCGCACCGAATTCGACGCGGAATGGCCGCATCTGGCGGCGCAACTGCTCGGCCGGACCGGCTACGCCTCCCCCGCGACCATTGCCGCCACCGCCGCTCTGACACTGCGCGAAATCGAATCGATCATCGATGACGCCGCCGACGACCCGCCCCGAACCCTGGACACCACACTGGAATTCGATCCATGCACCAGGCGCGTCGCCCGGCGCCGCTGGACCCCGCACGCGGACTGCGCGTGCCGACGAATCGGCGCCACGGTAACTGAACCGGCGGCCGACGATCGCGCGGCATCCGTGGCCGGAGGACACGCATGAACGCGTCGACGGTGGTCCGCGCGGTGACGCAGGCGATGACCGGGACTCGCCTCGGTGAGGTCGCCGCTGTCCCGCACAAGAGCCGGGCGGCCGTCGTCTCGGTCGCGAGGTGGGCGGGTTCGGTCGGGTCAGCGCTCGCTGGTGGCCGAGTCGGTGAAGGACCAGACGGCCGCCGGGCGTCCGGTGGCCTTGGTCCGCATTCGTTCCCCTGTGCGGGTGAGGCCGGGGATCGTGGCGAGGGTGCGGTTGAGGTTGCCGGGGTCGGGACGAGTACCGGACAGTGCGGTCGCGAGGGCGACCGCGCGCGTGGCCGGGAACTGCTCGCCGATCAGCGCGCGGGTGAAAGCCAGGTCCTTCCACAGCATGTCGGCGAGCCGTTCCCGGGCGACCTGGACAATCATGTTGTGGTCGAAGGCCAGCGGCGGGACCGCATCGAACGGAACCCACTGAGCACCGGTGGGTGTTGTGGGATCCGCGAGGACCGCCCACATCGCGATCGAGAGAGTCGGCCCGCGCGGATCGCGGTGCGGTTCGTCGAACGTGACCAGCTGACCGACGGCGAGAGTCGCATCGGCGGGCACGCCCAGTTTGCTGTGTACCGCGCGGCGGGCCGCGGTCGCGAGTCGCTCACCGCGGCCGAGCAGCACACCGGGCAGGGCGAGCTCGCCGGCGAACGGCTCCCACTGCCGAGGCGCCACTCCGAAGGTGACGGCCGGGTCGTCGGCGCCGAATCGCAGTGCGACGACATCGAGCGATACGGCGGATTGCTGCTCCACGGCCAACCATCATGCCGCAGCCACGACCCGGGCCACGCGATCGGCGCGATCGGGACCGTGCCCGGTCAGCACCACCGGCGCGCCGAGCCGGCGTTCCAGGAATTCCGGAACATCCGCCGGCAAGGGAACGAGATCCGGGGTGCTGTGCGCGACGAGACCTGTCAGCCACCGCTGATGGTCCAGATCCCGCCAGGCACCGCAATCGAGCCGGTCCCGATATCCGTCCGGGGCGAAATACCCTGCGGCAGCACGGAAGTCGTCACGACCGGCCACGAGATCCAGGTGGTTGACGGCGAGCGCGTCGACTCCCCCGCACGCCTCCACGGCATAGCGCAGCAGAACCGGATCGAGATGGCCGACGCGAAAGATCCCCTGATACGGACCGGTGGCATTGTGCGGCTCCGGAATCGCCAATGCCGCGTCCTCGGTCGGAAAAGGGCCCGCGCCATGGCGAGTCTGGTACGCACGTGTCACTCCCAGTACTGTGCCGGGTGCGCCGATGCGTGCGAGCATGGCGCGGGCATGGCGGGGTTCCACCGTCGACCAGGTGGTGTAGGGGTGCAGGCCCCGCCATTCGTCGAGCAGCACGCCCTGGGCACCCTCGAAGACCAGCCGGCCCGCGGCGGCGAAGACCGCGAGTTGCTCGCCCGGCACCAGTGCGACCGTCCGCGCGAATTCCGTATACACCTCGACGAGGGCGTCGATCGGCTCCCAGCCGTGCCGACCGCTCGCCAGCAGCGGCGCGTAGTGCCGCTGCAGCGCGAACAGCTTGCGACGCAAGACATCCGGGCTACGACAGTCCCGGACCCGAGGCGCATCGTGCTCGAGTGCGTAGCGCACAGTCTCCCCGATGCCCATACCGCAGGAACCGTGCCGCGCGGCACCTCGCGCATCCTCCCGGCAGCGGTTGGCGGCTCCGTGGATCGGGGTGGTCAGCAGCGCGCGCTCGTCGACGAAGATCGATCCCAGCGGATCGGCGACGCCCACCGCGGCCAACGCCTCGGCCTCGGCCGCCAGGGCGATCGGATCCACCAGCACATGCCGCGACAGCACCGTCGGCACGCCCGACAGCGTGCCCGATCCGAACTGCCGGAAGGTGTGGCGCCGGCCGTCGGCGATCACGGTGTGCGCGGCCTGCGCGCCACCGTTGAAGCGCACGACGGCCGCCACCTCCAGGCCGGCCTGTGGCGAGCACAGCCAATCCACGGTGGCGCCTTTTCCGGCGTCGCCGAATCCCAGATCGACCACGATCACATGCCGGTCACCGAACATGATCTGTTCCCTTCGCTTGTCGGATCGGGTTCGCGATCAGAACCGGACGTCGTCGTCGCCCGGGGTGGCCGCCGGCAGTGCGCCCGCACTGCGGGTGCGGACGGGTGTACCGATCGGGGCCAGTGCCTTACCGACGACGTCGGCGGCATCGGATCCGATATCACGCAGATCGGCCAGGCCGGCACCCAAATCGACACGGTCCTCGCCGATGCCGATGGTCAGCGCGATGAGTTCGCACACCGCCGCGGGATCGTCCAGGCGCAGCACCCGCTCTCCGAGCACTCCCCGCCAGTGCTCGAGAATCTCCGGGTCGGTGTAGTAGTGGGACTGATTCGGCAGGATGTAGTACACATGCCACCGATCGGCCAGTTCCCGGTAGATCGAGGGAACCGAAATGTCTTGTGGCACATCGTCGCCGATCACCCGGCGTACATGCGTAGCGGCGAGGCGCGATTTGTTCAGCTCGTCACCCACGATGAACAGATAACCCTTGCGTCCGCGCTTGTCCCACGCGTCGGTGGCCGTGTGCCGAGCCATGAAATACGCGGCCAGTTCGTAACTTTCGGATTTCTGTCCGCCACCACCTCCCTCGAGCAGAATCAGGCGCAGCTGTTCGTCCATCCGATTGTCGGATTCGAACTGCCCGATCTGCAGCGGCACTCGATCAGAGTCGGCATCGCCGATTCCGCCGAACAGAATCTGCGGATCCCCCACATATCCCTTGCGCTGCAACAGGCCGTGCAAGGTAGCCAGCTTCTCCTGCATGATGCGCGGGACCCGCCCCATCGACCCGGTGACGTCGAATAGCACCGCGATCGGCAGCGAGGCCCCGTGTTCGGCGGAGTCGCGGGATTCGCGCACTCCGACACCGAAGGGGTCGAGCAGCGGATGCGCGACCCATTCCGCATAGGGCTTGGCCCGCATGTCGGCGGTGTAGCCGAAGTCGTCGAGTCCACGCGCGGCGCGGAAGGTGCGGGCGGCGTCGTAGGCACTGTCGTCCCACTGTCCGTAACCCATGGTGATCACTGTCCTTTCGGTAGTTCGAACGGCCGGAAGCGGCGGGCGCCGTACAGCCGGTCGAGCAGGTCGTCGAATTCGTCGAGCAGGGTGCGAGCATCGGGCCGCAGCCGCGGCGCGGATTGGAGGCAGCCCTCGGCGAAGGCACGCATCGGTGCGGGCGCGCGGTCGCCGAGCATGGTGAGCAGGAGTCGGTGGGCCAGGTACACATCGGTGCGCGGGCAGACCCCGCTGCCCGTTTCGGGCGGGTAGTCGATCGAGGCCTGCGTGGCCGCCGGCACCCGCCCGGGCCGGGTCGCGAACGACCAGCCGACCAGCACCACCCCGTGCAGACGGGGATGGATGAGCACGTTCTCCGCGGATATCGCGGTGTGCACCCAGTGCGCGGTCGCGGCACCGGCCAGGCAGCGCAACAGCCGACGGTGCATCCACGCGTAGTCGCGTGGGTCGAGTCCGCACGGATAGGCGGCGCGGACTCGAGCCAGCGTCACGAACCCGTCGGTCAGCGCCTGGAGCACGTTGATCGCGCGCACCTCGCCGGATTCGGTATCGGTGTGGTCGACGGCGTCGATCAGGCGCGGGTAGTACGGCGTCAGCCAGTCGTGCTCGCCGGTGAGCACGGCGATATCCGTCAGCGCGCTTCGCTCGTTCGCCAGTAGCGAATTCGCGGCCTGCCGCCGTGCGATCTTCACCACGGCGCCCGCCGAGTCGGTGCGGTACAGGTCCGCGACCGAGCCGCGGGCGTGCAGTGCGCCGAGGCGATAGCGCCCCCGCGTGCCGCACACCTCGAAGGTCTGCTCGGCCGCCAGCCAGCTCCGGTACAGCTCGCCGAGGCGGACGAATGCCGCGGTGGCCCGCTCGGCGTCGGACGCGGCTACCCGGTCCGGATGCAGCGCGGCGGCCAGCCGCAGATACGTCCGATGCGCGATGCGGCGAGCGGCGGAATCCGTTGTCGCCGCGCCGAACAGGTCTTCCGGACGGCGCACCTCCCGCAGCGTCGCCGCGGCTGCTCGCCATGTCGTCATAGTTTTAGTCTAGACGACTAAAACGCTCTCGCCCATACTTTCGCGCCAACTTTTTGTCGAGATGACCAAAACGACCAACGGACACCCGCCGACCACCACCGATAAGCCGTTTCCCAGGGCTTCCCGCACGCAGACCACCGCCCCGAACCGCCCTGCTGTGACAGATGACACGCCCCGGTCCAGGGGTGGAGTTCACGCAATTCACATGGCACGCGACACGATGGGTCAGCCATGATGGGGGTGTGTCTGAGATTGTGCGCCGTAGCTCATCCCGCAATGCCAAGTTGGCGAAGATTCCACTCGGTATCGCGGGACGGGCCGCTGTGGGGTTCGGCCGCAAACTCGCCGGCGGCGACCGGGGCGAGATCAATGCCGAGTTGAATCAGAGGGCCGCCGAGCAGATCTTCTCCGTTCTCGGCGAGCTCAAGGGCGGCGCAATGAAATTCGGCCAGGCGCTGTCGGTGATGGAGGCCGCCGTACCCGAGGAATTCGGCGAGCACTATCGCGAGGCATTGACCAAGCTGCAGGCCGCCGCGCCGCCGCTGCCGGCCGGCGCGGTGCACCGGGTGCTGGACCAGCAACTGGGTACGGCGTGGCGCAAGCGCTTCCGTTCCTTCGACGACACCCCTACCGCCTCGGCCAGTATCGGACAGGTCCACAAGGCCGAATGGTCCGACGGCCGCACGGTGGCGGTGAAGGTCCAGTACCCCGGTGCCGACGAGGCGCTGCGCGCGGACCTCAAGACACTCAATCGGATGGCCGGCATGATCGGCGCCGTCATCCCCGGCGCCGACATCAAACCCATCCTTGCCGAGATCACCGAACGCACCGAGGAAGAGCTCGACTACCGCACCGAGGCCGCCAACCAGCGCCGCTTCGCCAAGGCATTCGACGGCCACCCGCGGTTCCTGGTACCCAAGGTGGTGGCCGGGGCACCGAAGGTGATCGTCACCGAGTGGCTCGACGGCACCGCGGTCTCCGGGATCATCCAGCGCGGCCACCAGGATCCGGCGGGCACGGTCGAGCTGCGCAACCGCGTGGCAACCCTGATGGCTGAATTCCACTTCTCCTCCCCCGCCCTGGCCGGACTGCTGCATGCCGACCCGCACCCCGGCAATTTCATGATGCTCGACGACGGCCGGTTGGCAGTGCTCGATTTCGGTGCCTGCGCACCGCTGCCCGACGGGTTCCCGCCGGTGCTCGGCCAGATGGTGGCGATGGCGGTCGAGGATCGGTTCGAGGAACTGACCGAGCTGATGTACAGCAACGGCTGGGTGATTCCCGGCCGCACCGTCACCCACGCCGAGATCGCCGACTATCTGCGCCCGTTCACCGACCCCATCCGCGAGGATTCGTTCCACTTCACCCGCAAGTGGATGCAGCGCGTTGCAGGCAAGGCCACCGACGTGAGCCGCCCGGAGATGAAAACCGGATTGTCGCTGCAACTTCCGGCCGAACACATCATGGTGTTCCGGGTGCTGATGGGTTCGATCGGCATCTGCGCGCAGCTCGACGCCGAGGTTCCGTTCATGAGGCTGATGCACGACTGGGTGCCCGGCTACGCCGAATACCGAAGCGCCAGCTGATCGTTCACCCACGCCGAATATGGGACGAGCCCCGCATCCGACATGAGATGCGGGGCTCGTTCGTGTTCCCAGAGGTGGCCGAGGCGGATCCGCGCTCGGCCCGAACCGGCGCCGATCACGCCAGTGCGACCTTACGCGGGCGGCCGCGCGGCCGCTTACGGGCGATCACGACGCCCTGTTCGAAGATCTCGCCGCCCCAGACACCCCAGGGCTCGGCGCGATCCAGGGCAGCCGCGAGGCACCCCTTGCGGATCGGGCAGGAAGCGCACAGTGCCTTGGCCTCTTCCAGCTGGGTCGGGCTTTCGGCGAACCACAGGTCCGGGTCACCGACTCGGCAGGGCAGGGTGAGCGCGACACCGCGGGTGCGGGCCGGCCTCGAGGCCTGGGTCGATCGGCATGTCGCGCGAGTAACGGTCGCGGTGGACACGTCTTGCTCCTTCAGCTCGTGCAGCGGTGGTTTCGTTGTCTTCCGCGAAACCGGTGCCGGTGGCTGGAGGCCGAAAAGAACTATGGCCACGGTTTCGCTTCGGGCGATCCGTGGCCAGGAGGCTGTGGTAGTGGGTGCTACCTGAACCGACCTCGGTGTCGGTTACTGATCACGGTCGCTGGGTGTGCGTTGCGGAGGCGGGCTGCCTGCAGATTCGCCGTCATACGATCGGCTTCGACTGCGAAGGCGTGGGCTGCGCCGGTGTGGAAACCGACGTGTGCCGGGTGCCAACCCCACGCGGACTTGTCTGCGGCAATTGCATATGCGGGCGCTTGCGGTCGAGCACCGATAATGCTTGCGACAGACAGACCGGTCCCCTGCAAGGCGAGGACCCCCCGGGAGGCGGACACGACAGAAACCACCGGTGCCACAACGCTTCTCGAAGCGAGAGTCACGATGTTGTTCATTTTGTCTACCTCCCTCCTACTCGTTATCCGACTGATCACTGTGCGCGCCGGAATGCCCTCCCAGCGCGTGATCACCACCCTACGGGTGCGATACACAACCGCACAACCTATTTTTCACCTGCGGTTTTGGCACTCGGGCAGCGCTCGCCGAATCACCGGTTGCGCACCCGGGATCGCACGATCGCCAACAGCTCCGGGCCGAACTGCTGCGACTTCTGCTGTCCGATACCCGGAATCGCGGCGAGCGCGTCCTCGTCCATCGGCACCTGTTCCGCGATCGCGGTCAGCGTTTTGACGCTCACCACCGCGAACGGTTTGATCTGCAACTCCTCGGCCCGTTGCCGCCGCCACTCCTGCAGCGCGCCGAGCAGTTCGGTATCCACCTCGGCCGGGCAGCCCGAGCACCGTCCGAGCAGCGTGTCGGTGGAATTGAGCAGGGAACGCCCGCACACCCGGCAGACCGGCAGCCGGCGGCCGCGACCACCCCGCGCACCGGCCTGCTGGGCGACCCTCGACGCCGGAGAATCCTCCGGCACCAGCCCGGTGAGGAATCGGCTGCGCCGGCGGTTGCGGCGCCGGCCGTCGGCACGCGACAGCGCCCACGACAACCGCAGATGTTCGCGCGCGCGGGTCACGCCCACGTAGAGCAACCGCCGTTCCTCCTCCAGCGCGGCCTCGTCGCTCACCGCGCCGCCCTCGCCCAGAACGTGGGCGATGGGCAGGGTGCCGTCGGTGAGGCCGACCAGGAAGACCGCATCCCATTCCAGTCCCTTCGCCGCGTGCAGCGAGGCCAGGGTGACCCCCTGCACGGTCGGTGGGTGGCGGGCCTCGGCGCGGGCGGCCAGTTCCCGCAGTAGTCCGGCGAATTCGAGGCCGGGATCGTGGGCTGCGAGCTCCTCGGTGAGCTGTACCAGCGCCACCAGCGACGACCAGCGCTCGCGAGCCTGCGCACCGGCCGGCTCCTCCGCGGTGAGCCCGAGCCGGGCCAGGACCGCGCGCACGAGCGTCACGACCTCGGGCCCACGGGCCGCGGGCAGGTCGTCGCGGGCTCCGGCCTGCCGCAGCGCCTGCACCGCCTGCCGGACCTCGACCCGCTGGAAGAACCCCTCGCCGCCGCGGACCTGGTAGGGAATGCCCGCCTCGGTCAGCGCCTGCTCGTACACCTCGGACTGGGCGTTGATGCGATACAGCACGGCGACTTCGGCGGCCGGGACTCCCCGCCCGAGCAGACCGGCGATGCCCTTGGCGACGGCGGCGGCCTCGGCGACCTCGTCGTCGTACTCCGCGAAGGACGGTTCCGGCCCGTCGGCGCGCTGCCCGACCAGCTGCAGCCGGGTCCCCGCGATGCGTCCGCGCGCGGCGCCGATCACGCGATTGGCCAGCGACACCACCTGCGGCGTCGATCGATAGTCCCGCTCCAGCCGGACGACGGTGGCGTCGGGAAACCGGCGGGAGAAATCGAGCAGATAGGCGGGGCTGGCGCCGGTGAACGAATAGATCGTCTGATTGGCGTCGCCGACCACGGTCAGATCGTCGCGATCGCCGAGCCACGCGTCGAGCACCCGCTGCTGCAGCGGGGTCACGTCCTGGTATTCGTCGACGACGAAGCACCGGTAACGACCGCGGAATTCCTCGGCCACGGCCGGGTAGTCCTCGAGCGCGGCGGCGGTGTGCAGCAGCAGATCGTCGAAATCGAGCAGCAGGCCGTCCGGAGTGTTCTTCAACGTCTCGTAGCCGGTGTAGACGGCCGCGATCTTGTCCGCCTGATACGGGATGTCGCGGTGGTGGCGCTGGGCCGCGCCGGAGTAGTCCTCCGGCGCGATGAGCGAGGCCTTCGCCCATTCGATCTCGCTCGCCAGGTCACGCACATTCTCCGTCGCGGTCGGCAGGCCGACGCGCTGGGCGGCCTGGGCGACGAGCGCGAATTTGGAGTCGATGAGTTTCCAGGGCACGTCGCCGACGATCTGCGGCCAGAAGTACTTCAGCTGCCGCAGCGCCGCGGCGTGGAAGGTACGTGCCTGGACGGTCTGCGCGGCACTACCCAGGCCGAGCGCACGCAACCGGGACCGCAGCTCACCGGCCGCCCGGGCCGTGAAGGTCACCGCCAGCACCTGGTCGGCACGCACATGCCCGGCCGAGACCAGATGGGCGATGCGGTGGGTGATGGTCCGGGTCTTGCCGGTGCCGGCGCCCGCGATCACACACACCGGCCCACGCGGCGCCCGCACCGCGGCGGCCTGCTCGGGATCGAGCCCGTCGAGCCGCAGGCTGGTCGATGAGGTCGGGACAGGCACGCGCTCCATCATGACAGGCACCACCGACATCCGCGCCGCCGCGACGACGCCCCCGGTTGCCCGGCGCCACGGACACCCAGCCGCGGTCCCCTCGGCCGGCGCGCCCGTCGCTCAACCCCGCGCGTCCCGCAGTACCCGCAACGATGCGGCGAAGTCGGCGGTACTGGTGCGCAACGGCCCGAAGAAGTCCCGGTCACAGTCCTCCACCGCGACGATCGCGCGATTCACCAGTGCCACACCGGCTTTCGTCGGGACCAGGGATTTCGCGCGCCGATCGTGCGGATGATCCCGCCGCTCGATCAGGCCCTTCTGTTCCAGGGCGCGCAGCACCTGGGAGGTCATCATCGGGTCGGTGGCGGCATGGGCGGCGAGATCGCGCTGCGTGATCGGGGTGCCGGCATCCGAGCCGCCGAACCAGGTCAGCGCGGCCAGGAGAACGAACTGCACGTGGGTGAGATCGAACGGGGCCAGCGCCGCGCGCACCGCCGCCTGCCACCGGTTGGTCACCTGCCACAACAACAGGCCGGGACTTTCGTCGGCGCTGCCGAATTCGGTTCGCAGGGCACGGGTTTCGTCGCTCACCGAGCGGCCGCCGACATCTCGCCCGCGTCCTCCCCCAGCATGGCCCGGGAGATGACCTCGAAGTCGTGCGCGCTCAGTTCCACCACGCCGCGCCGGAGCACGATGCCCCAATTGGGGACGCTGGTGAGATCGAGGTCACCGCGCACGGTATCGATCGCGACATCGCGCGCGTCCGGCCGGTAGGTCACCGCGCGCCGCCACGGCCGGAAGCAGCCGCCCTGATCGTCCGCCTGCCACACGGGCCGATCGTCGATCGTGCCGATCGCGGTGAACGACTTCACCGCATCCCCTGCACGCATACCGGTTCTGGGCGAGTAGTAGACGAGCCCGTCACCCGGCCGCATCCGTTCGACCGCGGTTCGCTTGCCGTGATTGGCCTGCGCGATGCCGAGCGCCACCCCGCGACGCACGTGATCGCGGGAGACGACGGCCAGCCAGTACTTGCTCATGATGTCCTCCTCGAACGATTCAGCGGGTGCCCGGAACGGGCCGGCGCGCCTCGGCCGTCTCGACCAGCGCCGCGAGGTCACGATGGACGGAATCGGCCAGTCCGCCGCCCATCAGCGCCGACCACAACCGGCGCAGCGGGCCGGTCATCGAGATGGTCACCGACACCTCGGTGCCCGCAGCCGTCTCCACCACATGATGCGCGAAGATCAGCCGGGCGCCGAACAGCCGGGAGACGTCGACGAACTCCTCGCCGTTCAGCTTCTCGATCACGAACGCGACCTTCGGACCCCCCTTCGGCTTCAAGGTGCCCGTCGCCCCCTCGACGAAGGGACCGTCCAGCCGGACCCACTCGGTGTCGGCATTCCATTCCGGCCAGGTGGCCATATCGGACCAGACCGCGAAGAAGTCGGCGGGCGCGGCGGTGGATATGGCGTGAGCTGAGGCGATCTGCGTCATGGATTTAGTATGCGCGCTTACTATCTGTCCGGCAAGTCCCTCCGGCGGACATCACAGCCAGCCGTGGGAACACGGAAAACCGATTCGATGTTCAATCAGGCGTGACTGCTACTGACCTGACCATGTACTCGACGACCTGGTGTGGCTACTGCCGCCGCCTGAAGAAGCAACTCGACGAGGCGGGGATCACCTACACCGTCGTCGACATCGAACAGGATCCCGAAGCGGCCGAATTCGTCGGCAGCGTGAACGGCGGCAATCACGTGGTGCCGACCGTCAAGTATTCCGACGGGTCCACCGCGACCAACCCGAGCCTCGCCCAGGTGAAGAGCGCCCTCGCCGCGATCGGCTGACCGACGGCGAGCGCGGGCGAATCAGCCTGCCGCAGCCCAGGATTCGACGATGGTGCGGGCGATGGAAATGGAGCCCGGCAGCAGTAGTCGCTGCTGCTCGGCATTTCCGGTATCGCCGGTGACCGACCCCCACGCGCCCGCGGCCAGTGCCGTGCGCACCTCGTCGCGGGTGAACCAGTGGGCCTCGGCGATCTCGCCGTCGGAGAAGACCAGCGGCGCGTCGGGATCGGCGACCGCGGCGAACCCCAGCATGAGCGAACGCGGCAGCGGCCACGGCTGACTGCCGAGGTAGCGGATATCGCGCACCGCGACACCGACCTCCTCGAGAACCTCGCGCTCGACGCAGCGTTCCAGCGACTCCCCCGCCTCGACGAAGCCCGCCAGTAGCGAGAACATCTGCTCCGGCCAGCTCTGCTGCCGGCCGAGCAGGACCCGGTCGCCGCCGTCGTGCACCAGGCAGATGATGGCCGGATCGATGCGCGGGAATTCCTCGTGCCCGGAGGCGTTGACGCGGGACCAGCCGGCATTCGACACGGTGGTCGGGCTGCCGTCGACGGCGCTGTAGCGGGCACGGTCGTGCCAGTTCAGCAGCGCCAGCGCGGTGGACAGAATGCCGAGAATCACATCGTCGAGGTGCAGCGAGCTCCCGACCACCCGCAGATCCATCAGCCGACCTTCGAGCTCGTTGTCCCGGACCGCCCAGATGTGCGCGCCGTCGACCACGCCCAGCAGGACCGCCTCGGGCACCGGCTCGGACGCATAGTCCAGCGCCGCTTCGAGCACGAGCTGATCACCGTCGATCCGAACCTGCCCCCGCCGGTTCATCCGTACCAGTTTGGCCTCGGCCCATCCTTGCTTCAACGCCTGCTCGTCCGAGCGCAACGTCTCGGCACGATCGAGGGCGGAACGAGACAGCAGTGGAAGACCATTCAGTTCGAATACCGACACGCTTCGAGAGTATCGCGGTGGTTGGGATGTGCCCGGAGCAGGCATCCTCGGTCCGGGTTATTTGTGCACGCGGCGGATGTAGAGGAGTTTGTCGCCGGTTTCCAGGGCGTCGACCTCCGGCTCGTCGACGCGGATCAGCGTGCCCTCCCGGACCACGCCGAGCACGATATCCCGCAGATGGCGCGGCGAGCCACCGACCTCGTCGGATTCCACGTCGCGTTCGGCGATCGCGAACCCGGCCTCCGGGGTGAGCAGGTCCTCGATCATGTCGACGACGCTGGGGGTGGTGGTCGCGATACCGAGCAGCCGGCCCGCGGTCTCCGAGGAGACCACGACCGAATCCGCACCCGATTGTCGCAACAGATGGGTGTTCTCGGCCTCCCGGATCGACGCGACGATCTTGGCCTTGGCATTGAGTTCTCGCGCGGTGAGCGTGACCAGTACGGCGGTGTCGTCCCGATTCGCGGCGATGACCAGGGAGGACGCGTGCTGCGCTCCGGCCAGCCGCAGCACATCCGATTGCGTCGCCGAGCCGTGCACCGTCACCAGCCCGGCATTGGCCGCGGCCTCCAAGACGGTCGCGTCGGTGTCGACCACCACGATCTCGGCCGGTTGCACCCCGTCGCCGAGCATCGCGTCGACAGCGGTCCGGCCCTTCGTCCCGTATCCCACGACCACGGTGTGATTACGCACCTTCTGCCTCCATCGCTGAATTTTGAACGCCTGCCGTGACCGCTCGGTGAGGACCTGCAGGGTGGTGCCGACCAAGACGATCAGGAACAGCACGCGCAGCGGGGTGATGACGATCGTGTTGATCAGCCGCGCCTGCTCCGTGGTCGGGGTGATGTCGCCGTAGCCGGTGGTCGACAGCGAGACCGTCGAATAGTAGGCGGCGTCGAGGAGGGTCAGTTCCTCGCCGCGGTTGTCGTGATATCCCGCGCGGCCGAAATAGACCACCAGCGTCGCCGCCACCAGCAGCAGCACCGCGAACGCGACCCGGCGGGTCAGCGAGACCCACGGGCTGGTCCGGATTTCGGGAATGCGCAGAATGCCGACCAGCGCGTAATCGGGACGATCCGTCAAACGGCCCAGACCGCGTGAGCTGTCACCGAACACGGTATCCCCCGGATATGTCGTTGCTCACCTGTGCCACAGATCGGCAGCGTACCGGCCGGATGGCGACTCGAGGGACTGGGCACGCGAGTAGGCAGGAGCGTAGCGTCGTCACGGAGCGGCCCCACTCGCGGCGGAGAGAGCGCGGAGCCGGGGGCGGAGAAAGGAACACAGCATGAGTGACGCCGGTCGAGGCTCACAGCGGCGAGCGGTGCTGATGAGCGCCGCGCTGTTCGGCATGGGCACGCTGCATTTCGTGGTGCCCAAGTCCTTCGATTCGATCGTGCCGCCCGCCCTGCCCGGACGGGCACGCACCTACACCTACGCATCGGGTGTGGCCGAAATCGGCGTGGCGGCCGCCTTGGCGGCCCCACGCACCCGACGGCTGGGGGGCCGGCTCGCGGTGCTGTTGTTCGTCGCGGTCTTCCCGGCCAACATCCAGTTCGCCGCCGACTCGGTGCGAAATCCGAAGGCGGCCAAGGCGACCAAGTGGGCGTCGGTGCTGCGGCTGCCGTTCCAGGTGCCGATGATCACTCAGGCTTTGCGCATCAGCCGCGAAGCCGCCTGAGGCGCAACGGCTTTCACTCGGGCAGATAGTCGGAGGCGACATCGGCTTCGGACACCAGGTCCTGGTCGGGCGGGAGGTCATCGGCGAGTTCCGGGCCGTCCCGCGCCGGCGAGCCGGCGGCCGGCGCCCAGGCGGGCGCGACCTCGGCGATGAGGTCGGCCAGCTCGGCCGGCCCCGGCAGTTCGGCCGGCGCGACCGTCCGGCCGCTGCGGACGTAATGGAATGCGGCGCCGACCTTGTCCAGCACGAGCTCTTCGGCTTCCCCGGTCTGCGCGGCCATCATGCGAGCCCAGGCGACCCGGTAGACGGCCAGCTGCATCGCGACCGAGCGTTCTTCCGCGCGTGTCGGTTCCGCGCCGGTCTTCCAGTCCACGACCAGCCAGCGGCCGCCGGGTTCGCTGAACACCGCGTCCATCCGGCCACGAATGAGCGTGCCGCCGATGCTGGTCTCGAATCCCACCTCGACATCGATGGGGTTGCGGTCGGCCCACGGCGAGGCCAGGAACGCTTCCTGCAGCCGAATCAGATCGGCATCGCCCGCACCACTGTCGGCGGCGCCGGGCAGTTCGTCGAAATCGAGCAGCCCGACCGCGCCGAACCAGCGCTGTAGCCACGCGTGAAATGCGGTGCCGCGCCGGGCGAGCGGACTCGGCGGATACGGCAGCGGCCGCCGCAGCCGGGCCGCGAGCTTCGCCGGATCGGCCCGCATATCCACCAGCGCGGTGGCGGGCAGCTGCGCGGGCAACTCCACTTCGTGAATGCCCTCGGCCGTCGCGAAGTGCTCGGTGAGCAGCGCGTCGACATCGGCGGCCCAGCCTTCGGGATCCGGGTCGGGCTGGGCGGGCGCCGCGCGTTCCTCCTCGCCCGGTCCGTTGCCGCCGTTCGTACCGGAGGTCGCCGGGTCGTTCGTCAGGTCGGCGAACAGGTCCAACTGACGCGGAGATTCGAGTGCGCCCGGGTCGTCCTGGGCCCGGCGGGAGGGAACCGAGGGAACATCGCCCCGGACGGGAGCGGTATGGCCGTTCGACGTCTGCTTGCGATGATCACGACGGCCAGGCTCGGGCGGAAGGTGTGCGAGCGCGGTACGGACCAGGGCCGCCCCCGCTTCGACTGCCGGCCGCCGCACGCCGAGCGGGTCGCGAGGCCAGTCGGCCACGGCGGGATTGTCGGTGAAGGGGTTGGGTGCGTCCGGGGGTGGTGGGTCGGCCCAGACGTCGACGCGCACGCTGCCGTGTCCGGGTGACTGCGGGTGTTCGGTCCACCGTTTCAATTCGAGCAGGAAATCCGAGGGGCCCTTCGGCGTGGAGCCGGTCTCGGCCCAGTGGTGGGCCGAAACGAACAGCGCGCGTTCGGTTCTGGTGAGCGCCACGTAGAACAGGCGGCGTTCCTCATCGAGGCGGCGGCGGGCCAGCGCCTCCTTGTGCTGTTTGATCGCCCGTTCCAGATCCGTGCGGTCGTACAGGTCGGTGAGGTCGAGGACCGGAACGCCGTCGCGCACCGGCGCGGAATCTGTCGCGTCGCCGTCACTGTCGCGCTGCCGGTCACCACGCAGGGAGGTGGGGAGTTCAGCGAGCGCGCCGAGCCAGGTCGCGGCGGCGTTCCCGGAGGGAAACAAGCTCCGCGATACGTGCGGTACGGCCACGACCTCCCACTCCAGCCCCTTGGCCGCATGCACGGTGAGCACCTGGACACGGTCGTGCGCCACCTCCACTTCGCCCGGCTCCAAACCGTTTTCGACCTCTTCGGCGGCGGCCAGGAAGCTCAGCAGGCCGGGCAGGGTGGCACGGTGGTCACCGGCATAGCCCGCGACCACGTCGGCGAAGGCGTCCAGATGTTCACGCCCGGCGCCGGCGCCCGCGGCGGCGCGGCGGGTCTGGGTTTCCACCCCGACCCCGATCGTGCGTTCCACATCGGCGACCAGTTCCGGCAGCGACTGCCCGCTGCGCTCGCGCAGGGCAGCCAGCTCCCGCCCCAGGGCGACGATGCGCGCATATCCGAGTTCCGAATACCGTTGCGCCGGACCGGGATCGGCGATCGCATCCACGATGCCGGCTTGTTCGGCGGGTTCGGGCGCCACGGCCCGCAACGCCTCCGACAATCCGGCCGTATCGGTGATGGCTTCCGCGCGCCCCGGCGCCGCGACGATCGACAGCTCGCGCGCCCGCGCCGCCAACGCTTTCAGATCGCTCACGCCCAGCCGCCAGCGCGCGCCGGTGAGAATGCGCATCGCGGCGCTACCGGCCGCCGGATCGGCGATCAACCGCAGCGTGGCCACGATATCGGCCACTTCCGGAGTGGCGAGCAGACCACCGAGGCCGACGATCTCCACCGGCAGCCCCCGCGCGCGCAGCGCCTCGGCCAGCGGCGCCGCGTCGGCGTTGCGGCGCACCAGGACCGCGGAGGTCGGCGGTGGCCGTCCGGCGTCGGCACACTGCTCCCATTCCGCGGCGATCCGCTCGGCGACCCAGTTCCGTTCCTCGGCAACGGTTTCGGTGAGAGCCAGCGCGACGGTTCCGGCCGTCGCTTGCGGCCGGGGGCGCAGCGCGTCGACCGTGACGCCGCCCTCGGCGCCGCGCAGTGGTTCGGCGACCAGATTCGCCAGATCCAGCGCCTCCGGCGGATTGCGCCAGCTCGTCAGCAGCGGCAGTACCGGCGCGGCGACATTCGGCGCGGCCGGGAAATCGGTGGTGAAGCGGGGCAGATTGGCCGCCGACGCACCGCGCCAGCCGTAGATGGACTGCATCGGATCGCCGACCGCGGTCACCGCCGGGCGGCCGGCGAAATCCGTCGCCGGCACTTCGGCGCCGAGACCGACCGCGCCGCGATCACCGAACAATGCCGCGAGCAGAATGCGCTGCGCGTGCCCGGTGTCCTGGTATTCGTCCAGCAGCACCAGGCGGAACCGCTCGCGTTCCGCCGCCCCGACCTCGGCGTGGGTGGCGGCCAGCCGCGCGGCCAGCGACATCTGCGAGCCGAAATCCAATGCGCCCCGGCGCCGCAACTCCTCGCCGAGTCGCGCGACCAGGGGCAGCAGCGCCACCCGATCCTGCTGGGCTTTGACGATCGCGCGCAGCTCCTGATTCGGCCCACCGCGTTGACGAGGACCGGGCGGCAACGTCTCCACCAGCCGCTCCAGCTCCCGATGCGCCACCGCCAGCCGCTCGGGCTCCACCAGATGTTCGGCGAGCTGACCGGACAGCGCCAGCACCGCCTCGGTGACCGATACCGGCGTGCGCTCGGTATCGAGATCGCCGTCCCAGCCGGTGACCACCCGATGCGCGAGCTGCCACAACTGCGTTTCGGTGAGCAGGGTGGCCGAGGGCTCCACGGGCAGCAGCAGACCGTGTTCGGACAGCAGCCGCCCGGCGTAGGAGTGATAGGTGCTGATCTCCGGTTCGGAGCCGATCAGTGTCGCGCGCAGACGGCCGGTGCTGTCGATCTCGCGCAGCAGCGGCGATCCGGCCAGCCGCGCCAGACGGGTGCGAATACGGGCCGTCAACTGCTGCGCGGCTTTTCGGGTGAACGTCAGGCCCAGCACCGCGTCCGGGGCGACCAGCCGATTGGCGACCATCCAGACCACCCGGGCGGCCATCGTCTCGGTCTTGCCCGCGCCCGCACCGGCCACCACGAGCGTCGGGCCGAGCGGTGCGGCGATGACGGCGGACTGTTCGTCGGTGGGTGGCGGCAGGCCGAGTGCCTGCGCCAACTGCTCCGGCGTGATCGTGATCGTCATCGATCCGTCACCTGGCGGCCGGTGTCCTGCACCGGGCAACTGCCGGCCACCTGGCAGTGCCGGCAGCCGTCGTTGCGCACGGCCAGAAAGCCAGGCCCACGGGTGGCGGCCGCCGCATCGTGAATCACCTTGCGCCACTGGGCGATACCGTCGGAATCGAGTGCGGTCTGCAACCGCTCGGTGGCCCCGTCGCGACTGGGTTTGGCGACGTAGACGAGTCGGGCGCCGCCCGGTTCGACCCGGTCGCCGTCCACCTCCGCGGAAAATCCGCCCGCCCCGGCGGCCACCTGGTAGGTCGCCAGCTGCGCGTGATCCTGAGCGGCCTGTTTGGAGATCGGGGTCTTGCCGGTCTTGACGTCGACGATGACGAAGCGGCCCAGCGCATCACGCTCCACCCGGTCGACCCGGCCGCGGATCCGCACCGGCACCTCGTCCGGATCGCGGGCCGGCAGCACGCAGTCCACCGGCACCTCGACACCGACCTCGGCCAGCTCGGCGCGGGTGTTGCGCAACCAGGCGAGGAAGGTGTCGACCATGGATTCGGTGCGACGCAACTCCAGCCGGGAGTGCCAGCTGTGCGGGCCGTCGTCCCCGGAAGTGGGGTCGACGGCCTTCCACGCCTTGACCAGCGCGGCCTTCACCTGCTCCTCGGTCACCCGCCCGGCCAGCGCCTGGACCAGGGTGTGTACGAGATTCCCCTTGACGGCATGCGGGTTGTCACCGTCGCTGCCACCGTGCCGTTCCAGTGCCCAGCGCAGCGGACAGGTCTGCAACAGCTCGACTGTCGACGGCGACAGGGCGACCGGCCCGTCACCGTCGTCCCACAGCGCCAGTTCCGAACTCGGATCCGCGATGCCGTACCACTCGTCCGGATGCGCGCCGCGCACACCGGCCGCGGCCAGCCTGGCCAGCTGGGTGGCGGCCCGGTCCCGGCGGGCGGGATCGGCGCCGTCGTCACAGACCACACCGCGCAATTCGGCGATCAGCGCCTGCGCGACCAGCGCGCGCCCCGGATCGACCGGTGGCGGAATACGCCCCGGCTCCCCCGGTTCGGCCTCCGGATCGAGTTCGGCCAGGAATCGGGAGGGCACCAGATCGCGGTCGCCGGTGACGGATTCGACCGCGGTCACCAGCAGGCTGTGCCGAGCCCGGCTGCACGCCAGCAGCAGCAGCCGGCGCTCCTCGGCGAGGATCGGCGCGGCCCGGCTGACCTGTTCGCCCGGATCGGCCACGCCTCCGACGAGGTCGACCAGTTCCTCGATGCCGAGCAGGGTTCCGCGCGGCCGCAGGTTGGGCCAGATCCCCTCCTGCACTCCGGCGACGGCCACCACATCCCATTCCCGGCCGGCCGCGGCGTGCGCGCTCACGATCGCCACCGCGTCACCGGGTTCGGTCAGCGGAGCCGAATCCTGGTTGATCTCCTGCTGTTCCAGATATTCGACGAATCCCTCGACCGATGCGCCGGGCAGCCGGTCGACGTAGGCGGCAGCGGCGTCGAACAGCCCGACCGCGGCATCCAGGTCGCGATCGGCCTGCACGGCACCGGCCCCGCCGCGCTCGGACTGCGCCACCCAGCGCTTCTCCAGCCGCGACGCCGTCCACAACGCCCACAACGCATCCTCGACCCCGGCCCCGCGGCGCAGCGCCCGCCGCGCCCGGTCGACCGCCCGCAGTACCCGGACCAGCGGCGCCACCTCGACCTCGGTGAGCCGGTCGAGCAGGGAGCGATCACCGACTCCGGTGATGAGGTCGCGCAGCACGACCGCCGAAGACCGGTCGAGTTCGGAATAGGGAGCGAGGGCCTCCGGCGACTCCTCGACTGTCGACGAGCCGCGCGCCGGTGGTGCGGAATCGGCATCACCGGGCACACTCGGCCCGGATTCGCCTGTCCGCGTAGCGGATTCGGCTTCCGGCTCGCCGGCTCCCCACTCCGCGTCGCCGTGGCCACCCGGGCGCGGCTCGGCTCGGGGATACCCGCACTCGATCAGCGCGCGGCGAACGCCCCGGCGCAGGCGGCGCAGACTGATCTGATCCGCGCCGCCGAGCGGGCCCAGCAGCAGATCGAGCGCGTCGTCCTCGGAGAACATCTCCGGGCGTCCGCGTTCGACCACCAGCAGGGCGCGCAGCGACTGCAGCATCCACGCCGCACCGCGCCGCCGGGCCAGTGGGATATCCGGTTTCGGTTGCAGCACCGGCACTCCCGCGGCGGTGAGCGCGCGGCGCAGCGGCCCCAGCGACAGCGGCACCGAGCGCACGACGACCGCCATCCGCGACCACGGCACCTCCGCGGTGAGGTGGGCGCGCCGCAGGTGATCGGCGATCAGCGCCGCCTCCTTGGCCGGGGTGGTGAGTACCCGCACCAGCGCCTGCCCGTCGACGGCCGGATCGCCGAGCAGATGGGGCCCGCCGGTCCGGGCATCGAAGCGGTGCTCGGTTCGGCCCGGCATGCGGGCGGCGATCCGGGCGACCGCGTCGTGGACCGCCGGCGCGCAGCGATGATCGTCGTGCAGGATGATCCGGCGTTCGGGTGGGGCGTCGGGTTCGGTGACGAAGCGGGTGTCCGCGCCTCGGAAACTGAAGACCGCCTGATCCGGGTCGCCGGCCACGACGGTGGTCGCCGGACCCGATCCGATCGCGCGAATTAGTTGCGCGGCAAGCGGATCCACATGCTGGGCGTCGTCGACCAACAGGGTGCGGAGGCGTTCGCGCTCGGCGGCGAGCAGTTCGTCGTCCTCGATCAGCACATCCAGCGCCGCGCCGACCAGTTCGGCGGCGTCCAGAGCGGGCGCGCTGGCCTCGGGGGCTTGGACGCCGACCGACCAGCGCAACAGCATCGACTGCTCGTAGCGCTGCGCGAACGATCCGGCCGCCTCCCATTCCTCGCGTTCGTGCAGGCGCCCCAGTTCGATCAGATCCTCGGGTCCCAGATCACGCTCGGTGGCGCGCAACATCAGATCGCGCAGTTGCTCGGCGAAACCGTTGGTGCCGAGTGCGGCGTGCAGGCGCGGCGGCCACAGCACCTCGCCGCCTGCCGACATGTCGGCGAGTTCGCCGCGCACCATCTCGCGCAGGACCACGTCCTGTTCGGCGCCGGTCAGCAGCCGCGGCGGCGGATTGCCCCGAGCGGCCGCGTGCGTGCGCAGGATCGCGAAGGCATAGGAGTGCACCGTGCGCACCATCGGCTCGCGGCTGGCGCCCGGCACCCCGCCGAGTTCCGGCGCGAGGGCGGTCAATTGCCGGGTGAGGGCGTTGCGGACCCGCAGCGCGGCCTGTTTGGAGTGGGTGAGCACCAGCACCGATTCCGGGTCCGCACCCGCGACGATGCGATCGACGGCGAGATCGGTGAGCAGCGCGGTCTTCCCGGTGCCGGGACCACCCAGCACCTGCCAGGGCCGCCAGCCCGGGTCGGCACCCGACCCACCCGCGAACAGCGTTCGGACATCGGCACCCCATTCGCGTGGCCGGGGTGCGGTCTCACTGCGGCGCACCAGTCGCACCGAGCTATCCGATCGCATCACACGCGCTATTTCAACAGACACCCCCGACAGAATTGAATTCCGTGACAGCAAACGCACCCCGTACATCCGATGTGTCCGAGCTGTGATCGGTGCCACGCCCCTCCGTGCGGTATTCACACATTCGCGCCGACCTCGGTCTGCGACCGATAACGCCTGGTAGAGGGCTTGTGTGTGAGGCCGGACGGCAGTGCTTCAGGGCCGCTGCGAATATCGGACCGAAAGTCTCATCGCCACAGTCCTTCCCCGGCAGTTCACCGGCGCGGCCAGCCTCCGGCTATCCCCGCGGCCGATTCACGCGAACATTCGCTTGCGCACCAACAACTTTCCGCGTCCCGGGTGTGCACCGGTCGCACCGATGCGCCGGCGGCGGCACAATGATCGGGTGCCCGACGTCCCTATTCATCGATTCGGCCCCGCCGACGGTCCGCTCGTCCTCGCCCTGCACGGCTTGACCGGACACGGGCGGCGGTGGGGCGCGCTGGCCGACGGGCATCTGCCCGAGGTGCGCATCGTCGCTCCCGATCTGCGTGGGCACGGGCGCGCGAGTTCGCTACCGCCGTGGACCTTCGAGCAGATCGTCGACGACCTGGTTCCGCTGCTCACCGAACCGGCAGTCGTGCTGGCGCATTCGTTCGGGGCGGCGGTCGCGATCCATCTGTCCCGACACCGCCCCGACCTGGTCCGCGCGCTGGTATTGCTGGATCCCGCGATCGGTCTCGATCCGGTACTGCTGCACGACATCGCCGAAGCGGGTCTGGCCCGGCCCGACTACGCCGACATCGCCGAGGCGCGCCGCGACAAGCTCGAGACGGCCTGGGCCGATGTGGACCCCGGACTCCTCGAGGCCGAACTCGCCGAACACCTGGTCGGCACGCCCGAGGGCCGGGTGAGGTGGCGGATGAGCCTGCCCGCCGTCACCTCCTATTGGAGTCAGCTGGCGCGCGAGCTGCTCCTGCCGCCGCCGCGGATTCCGACCGTGCTGGTCCGGGCCGGCAAATCCCCGTTCGTCACCCCCGCGACCGTCGATGCGTTCGCGACGCTGCCGCACTTCACGCTGCACGAATTCGACTGCGATCACATGGTCGCGCAGGCCCGGCCCGCCGAGACCGCCGACGTCGTGCGGTCGGTGCTCTGATGCCGACCACCGACGCCGCGATCGAGCGGGTGCGCGAGCTGGTCGCGGCCATTCCGGCCGGACGAGTCGCCACCTACGGCGATATCGCGGCGGCCGCGGGACTGTCGACACCGCGGACCGTCGGCTGGATCATGCGCACCGACTCCGCCGATCTGCCCTGGCATCGGGTATTGCGCGCCGATGGCACTCCGGCGGCTCATCTGGTGCAGCGCCAGTTGCGCCGGCTGGCCGAGGAGGGCTGCCCGATCCGCGGCGACCGCGTCGACCTGGCCGCCGCCCGGCATAGATTCGACGACTGACGGCATCGCGACATCCGGCTGTCGACATCGGTGCCGACCCACGGATATCCGAATTCGCCCATTACTCCTTTTCGGCGGTTACCGTGGAGGCATGACCACCCGTCTGGCGTGCGTGGTGTTCGATGCGATCCGGCCACGGAACGTGGCGCGGTTCTGGGCGGAGTTGCTCGACTGGCAGATCACCGTGGACCGTCCGCACGCGGTCGAGGTGGCTGCTTCCGACCCGGATGCCGCTGATGTGTCGTTGATGTTCCTGCCGGCGGCCGGACCCAAGTCCGGGAAGAACCGCATTCATCTCGATGTGGTGGGTCGTTCGCTGGATCATCAACGCGTGCAGGTGGATCGGGCGCTGACGCTGGGTGCGCGGCCGATCGACATCGGACAGGGCGCGGTGCCCTGGACGGTGCTCGCGGATCCCGAGGGCAACGAATTCTGTGTCCTCGAACCGCGCGAGGAATATGTGGATACCGGCGCGGTCGCCGCGATCGTCGTCGACACTCCGCATCCCACCCGGCTGGCCCGATTCTGGGAGACCGCGGCGGGCTGGCCGCTGACCCATGACGAATCCCGCATGTCCGGCATCCGCTCGGCCACCGGCCAGGGGCCGTGGCTGGAATTCCTGCGCACCCAGATCGCGGCCCGCGAAAGCGATCGCGTCCACCTCGATGTCGTCACCTACTCCACTGGCGATCCCGCCGACGAGGTCGCCCGGCTCACCGCCGCCGGTGCCGTCCCCTGCCAGGGCGCCGCCGTGCATCCGCCGGCCCAGGCGATGCTGACCGATCCGGAGACGAACCGCTTCCGGTTGCTGCGTGCGCCCTGCGATTGACGCGGCTGCGCGGTAGACGGCGGGCCTGCGCCCGTCCGCGCCGTTCGCCGTCCGATGTGGGCGGATTACCATCGGTCCATGATCAACCTCCCGGGTGAGCCGCTGTGACGACTGTCGACGCGATCGTGCTGGCCGGCGGGCGGGCGACCCGAATGGGCGGGGTGGACAAACCCGCGATCGCGGTCGGCGGGCGGGCGATGCTCACCGTGGCACTGGACGCGGTCGCCGACTGCGTGCGCACGGTGGTGGTCGGCCCGCACCGGCCCGAACTGGCGCCCGAGATCCGGCAGGTGCAGGAGGTGCCGGCCGGAGCGGGCCCGGTCGCGGCCGTCGCCTGCGCGGTGCGCGCCCTCGAGGAATGTGATTTCCCGGCCGATCTGATCGTGGTCCTGGCCGCCGACCTGCCGTTCGTCACCGCCGCCGCGATCGGCGAATTGATCGGGCACGCAACGGCTTCCGATGCCGACGCGGTGTTCGCGACCGACGAATCCGGCCGTCCGCAATATTTGGTCGGGGTGTGGCGGCGAGCGGCGCTGCTCTCGGCACTGCGGCAGCTGGATTCGGTGACCAATCAGCCGATGAAGGTGCTGGTTCCGGTCGACACCCTGATGGTGCCGCTGTCCGGTATCGCCGATTGCGACACCGCGGAACAGGTGCGCGCGGCCCAGGCCGCCGCACCGGCGTGGTCCTTGGCGCGGGCGCGCGACATTCTGCGCACCGGCATCACTCGGCTGCCGGTGCACGAGGCCCGGCCGGCGGCGGTGCGGGGCGCGGCGCTGGCGGCCCCGCTGCGCGCTGCCTCGGCGCTGCCGCGCTTCGATGTGTCGGCGATGGACGGCTACGCGGTATCCGGCGCGGAACCGTGGCGGCTGCGTCACGACATCGGCTTCGCCGGCGGCGAGCGACCGGTGGGCCTGCTCGCCGGTGAGGCGGTCCGCATCGCCACCGGCGCCCATGTCCCGGAGGGCACCGATGCCGTGGTGCGCGACGAATTCGTCCGGCTCGACGACGGCCTGCTGCGGCGACTGCCCGAAGCGCCGATCCGCGACGATGTGCGCCACCGCGGCGAGGATTGGCACAGCGGCGATATCGTCGCCGCCGAGGGCACGCGCGTCGACGCGGCACTGATATCCGTGGCGACCGCCGCCGAAGTAGTGACCGCCCAGGTCCGCGGGCCGGTGCGGGCACGGATCGTCATGACCGGCGACGAGATTCGCAGCGAAGGTCCGCTGCGCAGCGGCCAGACCCGCGATTCGGTCAGCCCCGTCTTTCCGGAGTTGTTGTCCTGGCACGGAATCGAATCGTCGGACCGGGTGCATCTGCGCGATACGCCCAACGGCTTCGACGATGTGCTCTCCGATACGACCGATGACCATCTTCTGGTCGTGGTCGGTGCGACCGGCGGCGGCGCGGCCGACCAGCTGCGCGGCGCACTGGACCGGGCCGGTGCGCGAATCCTGGTACACCGCTTGCGGATGCGACCGGGGGGATCGACCGTGGTCGCCGAGATGCCCGCAGGACCTGTGGTTCTCGGTCTGCCCGGCAATCCGTACGCGGCGGTGGCGACGCTGTGGGCGCTCGCCCCGGCCATCGTCTCCGGCCTCACCGGGCGCACACCGGCGCGGGTGCGCACCGGACCTCTCCTGAACGCGGGACAGGTCTCCGGCCCGGTGCCACGGGTCCTGCCGGCGCGGGCCGCCGACGAGGGCGGCTGGGTCGCCGACGGGCATATCCGCACCGCCCACCTGGCCGGCCTGCTCGATCGTGACGCACTGGTCGTCGTCCCCGCCGGCGCCACCGACGGCGACCTGGTCGAATATCTGCCGCTGCCGGGCTGAGGTGAGACGCGCGACAACTACCGCGTCGATCCCGCCGGCACGCCGGTGGTTCCGGGTTATGCCGGATAATCGGTGGCCGGCCCGACAGTGCCGTCCCCTGTTGCCTGGATCGCGGGGCAGCCTTGGCCTTCCCGCCGGTGGCGGCATCGCTGCGGCTATCCCCATCCAGTAGCGGTAATCGCCGTCACTTTTACTTGCGCGCCGCTATCCTTTCGACTCGATTCGACGCCGCGAAGATGTGTTAACAAATGTAAAACGCCCGCGAAGCGCCGGTTTCCAAAGCATCACCGAAGGCGTGGACAGTGGCTCTCCGCCGGGGTGCGGACGCCGTGAGAAGCGGTATCGCCGCAGGTCGGACCCGAATCACCCCGCGCAATCGGCAATTGCCCAGTGACCGGGACGTTTCCCCCGCCTCACAGCTCACCGGTGACCCGCGCGCGGTGTGAGCGGATTGTTTTGCCGCCCCCGCGAGCGTCCTTACTCTCGGTCTGGTCAGCCCGGTTCATTTGTCTCGATGGGGGCGTTGTGGTCATTTCGCACAAGAAGGGTTCGGCCCCCTCGTCAGAGTCGAACGGCATACCCGAGTCGGCGGCCGACGCGCTGCTGAAGGTCGGACGTTACTTCCAGCGCGGGGAGGTGTCGGGTGACCTTCGCACAGTGCACAAGGTCGGCGGGCGCGAGGCCGACGAGTTCTACCGCGACCGCTGGGCCCACGACAAGGTGGTCCGTTCCACCCACGGCGTCAACTGCACCGGCTCCTGCTCCTGGAAGATCTACGTCTCCGACGGCGTGATCACCTGGGAGTCGCAGCAGACCGACTATCCGTCGGTCGGCGCCGACAAACCGGAATACGAACCCCGCGGCTGCCCGCGTGGCGCCTCGTTCTCCTGGTACACGTATTCGCCTGCGCGCGTGCGGTATCCGTATGTGCGCGGGGTGCTGCTGGAAATGTATCGCGAGGCGAAGTCCCGGTTGAAGGATCCCGTACTGGCCTGGGAATCCATCGTCGAGGACCCCGAGCGGGCGATGACGTACAAGGCCGCGCGCGGCAGGGGCGGATTCGTGCGGGCGGAATGGTGGGAAGCCGCCGAAATCGCCGCCGCGGCACACGTTTACACGATCAAGCAGTACGGGCCGGACCGGATCGCGGGCTTCTCGCCGATCCCCGCGATGTCGATGGTGTCGCACGCGGTCGGCGCCCGCTTCATCTCCCTGCTCGGCGGATCGATGCTGTCGTTCTACGACTGGTACGCCGACCTGCCCGTCGCCTCGCCCCAGGTGTTCGGCGACCAGACCGACGTCCCGGAGTCCGCGGACTGGTTCGACGCCGGCTATCTGATCATGTGGGGTTCGAACGTCCCGGTCACCCGCACCCCGGACGCGCACTACATGACCGAGGCCCGCTACCGCGGTCAGAAGGTGGTGGTGGTCTCCCCCGACTACGCCGACAACACGAAATTCGCCGACGAATGGCTGCCGGCTCGTCCGGGCACCGACGCCGCCCTGGCGATGGCGATGGGTCATGTGGTGCTACGCGAATTCTTCGCCGACCGGTCCACCGCCCGGTTCGACGACTACATCAAGCGCTACACCGACCTCCCGTTCCTGATCACGCTGGACGAACGCGACGGCGGCTGGAGCGGCGAGGGCGAATACCGCGGCCACACCTGGCTGCCCGGAAAATTCCTCACCGCCGCCGACCTCGCCGCAGCCGGCGTCGCCGGCTTCGACGTGGAGGACGCCGAGCACAAAACCGTGCTCCTGGACGCCGGCGGACATCCCCTCGTACCGAACGGAACCCTCGGCGACCGATTCTCCGAATCCGGCGCCGGGCGTTGGAATCTGGACCTCGGCGGCGTCGATCCGCTGCTGACTCTGTACGGCCACAGCGACGATGCTGCGGCCGTACAGTTCCCCCGCTTCGACGGCGAGACCGGCGTCGTCACCCGTTCGGTGCCGACCACCGTCGTGGCCGGACGTCGCGTCACCACCGTCTTCGACCTGCTGCTCGCGCAGTACGGTGTCGGGCGCCCGGATCTGCCGGGCGACTGGCCCACCGGCTACGACGACCCGAGCGCCCCCTACACTCCCGCATGGCAGGAGTCGATCACGGGAGTGCCTGCCGCACAAGCGATTCGCATCGCCCGCGAATTCGCCGACAATGCCGATCGCTCCGGCGGCCGGTCGATGATCCTGATGGGTGCCGGAACCAACCACTGGTTCCACTCCGATCAGATCTATCGCGCCTTCTTCACGCTCACGCTGCTCACCGGCTGCCAGGGCGTCAACGGCGGCGGTTGGGCGCATTACGTGGGCCAGGAGAAGTGCCGCCCGGTCACCGGCTGGTCCACCCTGGCGTTCGGCCTGGACTGGCAGCGGCCACCGCGGCAGATGCAGGGCACGGTGTTCTGGTATCTGACCAACGACCAGTGGCGCTACGACCCCTTCACCTCCGAATCCTTCGCTTCCCCACTGGGTTCCGGCGCTTTCGCCGGGCGCACGGCCGCCGACAATATCGCGCTGGCGTCGCGGCTCGGCTGGATGCCGACGTATCCCACGTTCGATCGCAATCCGCTGGACCTGGTCGCTGCCGCCGAGGCCGCAGGGCAGACGCCGCAGGACTATGTGGTCGACAACCTGAAATCCGGTGATCTCGAGTTCGCCTGTGAGGATCCCGACGCACCGCGGAACTTTCCGCGCGTACTCACCGTGTGGCGGGCCAATCTGCTCGGCTCCTCGGGTAAGGGCAACGAGTACTTCCACCGGCATCTGCTCGGTGCGGATTCCAATCTGCAGGCCGACGATTCGGCCGGGGTGCCCCCACAGGAGGTCCGCCGACCGGAACAGGCTCCGACCGGAAAACTGGATCTGCTGGTGTCGCTGGATTTCCGGATGACGTCGACGACACTGTTCTCCGATATCGTCTTCCCCGCCGCCACCTGGTACGAGAAACACGATCTGTCCTCGACGGATATGCATCCGTTCGTGCACGCCTTCTCCCCCGCGATCTCACCGCCGTGGGAGGCGAAAACCGACTTCGAGGCCTTCCACCGCATCGCGCGTGGCTTCTCCTGGCTGGCCGAGAAACATCTCGGCGTCCGCAAGGATCTGGTCGCCGTCCCGTTGCAGCACGATTCGGCCGACGCCCTGGCACAGGCGCGCGGGCGGGTGCTGGACTGGAAAGCCGGTGAATGCGAACCGATTCCGGGGAAGACCATGCCGAAGCTGGTGGTGGTGGAACGCGACTACCCGAAGCTGGCGGAGAAGATGGCGGCCCTGGGCCCGCTGATCGAGACGCTCGGGGTCACCACCAAGGGCGTCACCACCGTTCCCGGCGCCGAGGTCGAGTACCTGCGCGGAGTCAACGGCACCGTTGTCTCCGGCGCCGCGCGGGGCCGCCCGTCGCTGGCCAAGGATGTGCACGCCGCGGAGGCCATTCTGGCGTTGTCCGGCACCACCAACGGCCGGTTGGCGGTGGAGGGTTTCCATGCGCTGGAGCGCCGCACCGGCACCCGGCTGGCGGATCTGGCGGCCGAGCACGAGGGCAAGCGGATCACCTTCGCCGATACGCAGGCGCGGCCGGTGCCGGTGATCACGTCACCGGAATGGTCCGGATCCGAAACCGGCGGCCGGCGGTACTCACCGTTCACCATCAACACCGAACGGCTCAAGCCCTGGCACACGCTCACCGGACGCCAGCACTTCTACCTCGACCACGACTGGATGATTGAACTGGGCGAACAACTTCCGATCTTCCGGCCGCCGCTCGACATGTCGGCTCTGTTCCGCGAACCCGATGTGGGCGCGGTCGGTGAACGGGGCGTCACCGTTCGCTATCTCACCCCGCATTCGAAGTGGTCCATCCATTCCGCGTATCAGGACAACCTGCACATGCTCACCCTTTCCCGGGGCGGGCAGGCGATCTGGATGTCCGATCGCGACGCGGCGAAAATCGGTGTGGCAGACAATGATTGGATCGAGGCGGTGAACCGCAACGGTGTCGTGGTCGCGCGGGCGATCGTCAGCCACCGTATGCCCGAGGGCACCGTCTTCATGTATCACGCTCAGGACCGCGCGGTCGACGTGCCGCGCATCGAAGGCGGCCCGGAACTTCGGGCCGGCAAGGGCAAACGCGGCGGCATCCACAATGCGCTGACCCGGATCATGATCAAGCCCACGCATCTGATCGGGGGGTACGCCCAGCAGTCGTTCGCCCTGAACTACCACGGGCCCACCGGAAATCAGCGTGACGAGGTCACCACGATCCGGAGACGCTCACAGGAAGTGGAGTACTGATATGCGTGTCATGGCACAGCTGGCGATGGTGATGAACCTGGACAAATGCATCGGCTGTCACACCTGCAGCGTCACCTGCAAACAGGCCTGGACCAACCGGGGCGGCACCGAGTACGTCTGGTTCAACAACGTGGAAACCCGTCCGGGACAGGGATATCCGCGGCAGTACCAGGATCAGGAGAAGTGGAAGGGCGGCTGGACGCTGGACCGCCGCGGCCGCCTCACCCTGAAGTCCGGTTCGCGCATGAAGCGGCTGCTCAACATCTTCGCCAATCCGGATCTGCCGACGGTGTCGGACTACTACGACCCCTGGAGCTACGACTACGACAATCTGCTGTCCGCACCGGCCATGGACACCACGCCGGTGGCGCGGCCGAAATCGCTGATCACCGGCGAGGATACGAAGGTCACCTGGGGCGCGAACTGGGACGACGACCTCGGCTCCGGACCCGATCAGGTCGGCCGGGACCCGTTGCTGGCGCGGCTGTCGGAGCAGGTCAAACTCGAATTCGAGCAGACCTTCATGTTCTATCTGCCGCGCATCTGCGAGCACTGCCTCAACCCGTCCTGCGGCGCCTCCTGCCCCTCGGGTGCGATCTACAAGCGCGCCGAGGACGGCATCGTGCTGGTCGACCAGGATAAATGCCGCGGCTGGCGGCAGTGCGTCACCGGCTGCCCGTACAAGAAGATCTACTTCAACCACAAGACCGGCAAGGCCGAGAAATGCACGTTCTGCTACCCGCGCGTGGAGGTCGGTATTCCGACCGTCTGCTCGGAGACGTGCGTGGGGCGACTGCGCTACATCGGCGTGATGCTCTACGACGCCGACGCGGTCCTCGAGGCGGCGTCGGTCACCGATCCGGAGCAGTTGTATCCGTCGCAGCTGGGCGTCTTCCTCAACCCGCACGATCCGCGCGTGATCACCGAGGCCGAACGCGCCGGGATCTCTCCGGAATGGATTGCCGCGGCGCAGGATTCGCCGGTGTACCAGCTGATCGTCGACTACAAGATCGCGCTGCCACTGCATCCGGAATACCGGACCATGCCGATGGTCTGGTACGTGCCCCCGCTGTCGCCGGTGGTGGATGTGCTGGCCGAGACCGGGCACGACGGTGAGAATGCCGGAAATCTGTTCGGCGCCATCGATTCACTGCGGATCCCGGTGGAATACCTCGCCGAACTGTTCACCGCCGGGGATATCGGACCGGTGCGCGCGGCGCTGCAGCGGCTGGCCGGGATGCGGTCGTTCATGCGCTCGATCAACCTCGGTCAGGAACCCGATCTGACGATCCCGGGCACCGTGGGCCTGGAACCGGAGGAGATCGAGGCGATGTACCGGCTGCTGGCCATCGCCAAATACGAACACCGGTACGTGATTCCGTCGGGCGCGACATCTCGGGCGCACGAATTGGATTCGCTGGCGACCGGCTGCAGCCTGGACGGCGACGGCGGGCCCGGGATGACGGCGTTCGATGTGACCTCGGAGAAGTTCGCACTCGTCGACGCCAATGCCGCTGCGCCGGAGCAGAAGTCGGCGCGGATCAATCTGCTGAACTGGGACGGCGGGTCGACCGAGGGGCTGGTGCCGGAACGCAATGGCAGTGGCAACGGCAACGGCAACGGCAACGGCAACGGCAGTGACAATGGCAGTGACAGTGACAGAGGCAAAGGCGCCGCGCACAAGAGTCCGGAAGCGAACGGGAACACGGGCGATTCCGGACACGGAGTAGCCGACGACACGCTGCCCGAGCCGACCGGGGCGACCCGATGAGGCCGTCTCGCTGCCCCCTGCCGAGCCCGGCGAACAGGTACACCGAGGTGCCCGGCCCCGGTGAGCCGCGCACCGCCGGCCGCTGCAACGGCGCCGCGCCCGCCGAGTTCCACCGCCACACGCTGCGCATATGCCCGGGCGGGCGACCCGACCGACGAGGGATGTAACCGTGGGACTACTGACTCTCAGACGCCGGCCCACACCCGTGGTCGAGATGTCCGAACGTGATCGCCGGTTGGTCTGGCGTATCGCGGCACTCGTGCTGGACTACCCCGGTCCGGACACGCTGGCGATACTCGACGACCTGTCCGAGGCGGCAGCCCGCCTTCCGGAGCCGGTGCGGACCGATCTCCTTCGGCCGCTCACCCACCTGTCCGGCACCGCACCGCTCACCCTGGCGCGCGACTACGTCGAAACCTTCGACCTGCGCCGGCGCGCCAGCCTGCATCTGACCTATTACGCCTACGGCGACACCCGCAAGCGCGGGATGGCGCTGCTGCGGTTCAAGCACGCCTACCGGCATGCCGGGGCGGAGCTGTCGGATCGCGAACTGCCCGACCATCTTCCGGTACTGCTGGAGTTCGCGGCCACCGTCGACCCGATCGGCGGTGAGCGCCTGCTCGGCGAACACGTCCCGGTACTGGAAATGCTGCGACTGTCGCTCACCGACAGCGAATCGCCGTATGCCGGCGCCCTGGCCGCCGTCCTCGCCACCCTGCCCCCACCCACCACGGCAGACCGTCGCCGGATCGCCGAACTGGCCGCGCAGGGACCGCCGGACGAGGACGTCGGGCTGGAACCGTATTCGATGGACGGCGAGTCGATGCATCCCGCCATGAACCCCGACCTGTACTCCCCGCCCACAGCCGGAAACTCGGCCACAGCAGGGCTTTTCGCCGGATCCGGAGACCGACGATGACATCCACAGTCTGGGCGACCCTGCCCTACATCGCCTTCACCTCGTTCGTGCTGGGCCACCTGTGGCGCTATCGCAATGACCAATTCGGCTGGACCACACGGTCTTCGCAGATCTACGAATCCCGGCTGCTGCGGCTGGGCAGTCCGCTCTTCCACTTCGGCATGCTCGGTGTGATCGGCGGACACGTTCTGGGCGTGCTGATTCCGGAGTCCTGGACCGATGCGGTCGGCGTCTCCGAGCATCTCTATCACCTGGTCGCGGTCTCCGCGGGTACGGTGGCCGGAGTCGCGGTGATCGCCGGTATCGCGATCCTCGCCTATCGTCGCGTGCGAGTCCCGGCCGTCCGCCAGGCCACCACCACCAACGACAAGTTCATGTACGTGTTGCTCGCGGCCGCGCTGATCACCGGGCTGCTCAATACCGTCGGCAGCAATCTGCTGTGGGGCACCTACAACTATCGCGAAACCGTATCTCCGTGGTTCCGAAGCCTTTTCACGGCCCATCCGCAACCGGATCTGATGGTCGGCACGCCTTGGACCTTCCAGGCGCACGGGCTCGTCGTGCTGACGCTCATCGCCGTCTGGCCCTATACGCGGCTGGTCCACATGTTCAGCGCCCCCGTCGGCTATCTGGTCCGCCCGTACGTGGTCTACCGCAGCAAACCCGTCGATGTGTCGAACAAGAAGAAGTACGCCCGCGCTTGGCAGAGCCCGGTCCTGCCGCCGTCGCGCTGACGAGGGAGCTTGCACGCTTGGCCTGGAGAGCACTCCACGGTCTAGCTTCGCGGGGTCGCTGCGACTGCGGAACCGGTTCGCGATGGCGCCGATGACGCGGGCGAAATCGCCCGACGGCATTCCGATTCCAGAGAATATCGAGTATTACCGCGGCCAGAGGTGTCGGTCTCGTCGTCACCGAGGGGACCTCTGTGCGGGTTCCGGCGGCTGGGCCGATCGCGAAGGCGCCGCGGTTCTCCGGTGACAAGAGCGCCGCCGCGTGGCGGTGGTCGAGGCGGTGCACGCCGAAGGTGCGGCTCGCCGACCCGGAATGGGTGAACAAGATGCGGCCGGGCGACTCGCCGAGATCACGCCGTTCCGCTGACCCCGGGCGGCCTCGTGGACGCTCGCGTATAGGAGCGAGCGTCACGACCATGGGAACGCTCACCGCTTCCCGGTGTACTGAGTGCATGACAGCGACCACCGCCACCGCCACCTCGACCACCTCCGGCTTCGCGACCGGTTCCCTGATCGGCGCGACCGTCACCACCGGCCTGCTGGCCGGCGTCTTCTACGCCTACGCCAGCTCAGTGATGCTCGCGCTGCGTCAACTCGACGACCGCACCTTCGTGGACGTGATGAACCGGATCAACACCGTCATCGTCAATCCGGTCTTCATGCTGAGCTTCCTCGGTTCGGTCGCCTTCACCGGCCTCGCCGCCGTGCTGTACTGGCGCACCGACCAGCGCACCGTGTTGTGGTGGGTGCTACTCGCCCTGGCCCTCAACGTGATCAGTTTCCTCATCACCTCGGGCGGCAATGTGCCCCTGAACAACCAGCTCGCCGACACCTCCTCCGGCGATTTCGCCGCCCTGCGCCACCAGTTCGAAAGCCCCTGGATCACCCTCAACATCCTGCGAGCCCTCGCCAACACCGGAGCACTCGGCGTCCTCGCCTGGGCCTTGCGCACCACGAACAAGGGGTGAGAGCCTCGGCGACCTGCCATAATGCGGCCGGAAAAATCTTTCGGAAAATTTCGGCTGCCGTGTCGATCCAGAGTGGGTCCCGTTCGACCCAGGGGTGAGAGGGTCCGGAGGGGATCCGCGAGACGAAGGAGACACACCATGAAGTACATGCTGATCATGCGCGCCACGGACGAGGCCTACGCGAGCATGGGCGAGATCGATTTCGACACCATGCTGGAGACGATGGGCAAGTTCAACGACGAGTTGATCCGGGCGGGCGTGCTGCTCGCGGCGGAGGGGCTCGACCCCGCCGAGAGTGTGGTGGTCGATTACGACTCGGAAACCCCGGTCGTCACCGACGGCCCCTACGGCGAAACCAAGGAACTGTTCGGCGGGTTCTACCTTCTCAACGTCGCCTCCAAAGCGGAAGCGATCGAGTGGGCGAAGCGGATGCCGGTCATCGTCAAGGGGTGCAAGACCGAGATCCGGCGGGTGCCCACGATCGACGAATTCCCGCAGGACAACGTGTGGATTCAGAAGGAGCGGGCGTGGCGCGAGGCCACCGGGCAGCTCTGAGCGGAACCTCCGGATGACGGCCGATCCGACCGGACGCGAGGCGGTCGCCGCGGTGTGGCGGATCGAATCCGCGCGCATCGTCGGCGCGCTCGCCCGCTACACCGGCGATTTCGCCCTCGCCGAAGATCTGGCGCAGGAAGCACTGGCCGAAGCGTTGATCACCTGGCCGCGGGAGGGAACACCGCGCAATCCGGCGGGTTGGTTGCTCACGGTGGGGCGGCGGCGCGCGATCGACACCTTCCGCCGCCGCTCCGCCCTCGATGATCGCTACGCCGCCCTCGCCCGCGATCTGGGTGAGGGCGGTGCGCTGACCGGCGGGCCCGGTTCGGATCCGATGCGTAGGGCAGCCGAACCGCTGTGGGATCCCGATCGCATCGACGACGACGTGCTGGCTCTGATCTTCACGGCCTGCCATCCGGTGCTCTCGCGTGAGGCGCGGGTGGCCCTGACGCTGCGGGTGGTCGGCGGTCTCACCAGCGACGAGATCGCCAAAGCGTTCCTCGTTCCGGCCGCGACGGTTCAGGCTCGGATCACCCGGGCGAAGAAAACGCTTGCCGCCGAACACATTCCGTTCGCGGTGCCCGAGGCGGGTGAGCGCGCCACCCGCCTGAGCTCGGTGCTCAGCGTGATCTACCTGATCTTCACCGAAGGTTCGTCGGCGAGCTCGGGCACCGAACTGATCCGCTTCGATCTGGCCGGGGAAGCACAACGGCTGGCGCGGGTGCTGTCCCACCTCGTGCCGGACGAGCCGGAGGTGTACGGCCTACTGGCTCTGCTCGAGCTGACCGCGGCCCGCTTCCCCGCGCGGACGGGCCCCGACGGTGAGCCGGTGCTGCTGGAGCATCAGGACCGGCAGCGCTGGGACCGTGCGGCGATCCGGCGTGGCCGCGCCGCCCTCACCCGCGCCGGACAGGCCGGCCGCGGACTGGGCTATTACGGCGTTCAGGCCGCGATCGCCGAATGCCACGCGGTCGCCGGCTCTGTCGACGACACCGACTGGGGCCGGGTGGTGAGCCTCTACGAAGCGCTGGGCCGCCTCGCCCCTTCACCGGTGGTCGAGCTGAACCGGGCGGTCGCGGTCGCGATGGCGAAGGGCCCGGACGCCGCACTCGATATCGTGGACGGTCTCCGCACCGAGGGCGTGCTGCCGAATTCCCAACTACTGCCGACGGTTCGGGGCGAGCTGCTCGCCCGCCTCGGCCGCACCGGTGAAGCCCGCGAGGAATGGGAGTTGGCGGTGCGCCTGTGCGGCAACGACCGTGAGCGTGCGGTATTGCACCGCAAGCTCGACGACCTCGGCTGAGTGTCCGGGATCTTACGAGCCGACAGCCCGGTCACGCGGCGGTGAGAAAGCGTCCCGTACGCTGCGAGCCCAGCACCGACGCGGCCACACCATCGCCGAAAACGTAACGGCCGCCGACGAATACGGCATTCACCCGTACCAGTCGGCCAGATCCCCGGTGAGCCGGTGCACCGCATGTGCCACCGACATGAACGGGCGGCCGCCAGCCACCCACCCGTCGCGAATGCCGACGGCGCGCACCGCCGACGGCGCGCCCGTACCGTCGAACCAGGTACCGCCCCTGACGATGCTGTCGTACCTGACAGGTCCTCTTCCACCCACCCGCCCCGGCGGGGCGCGTCAGATCTCTATCTCGCGCCGGACGACCTTGCCGGTCGCGTTGCGCGGCAACGGTTGTGCCGTGATCACCCAGCGGGCCGGCACCTTGAAGTAGGCGAGCCGCTCGGCGGTGAAAGCCCGCAGCTCGTCCTCGGACACGGCGGCCGGATCGGCGACGACCACGACGGCGGCCACCTCCTGGCCCAGATCCGCATGCGGCACACCGAGTACCGCCGATTCCAGCACCGCGGGATGCTCGTCGAGCACATTCTCGATTTCGGTCGGATACACGTTCTCCCCGCCACGCAGGACGAGATCCGATCGCCGGCCCGACAGCCGCAGCCGACCCTCCTCGATTGCGCCGAAATCGCCTGTGTGCAGCCATCTTTCGGCATCGATGGCATTGGCGGTGGCGGTCGGATCGTTCCAGTAGCCGAGCATCACGTACGGGCTGCGCACACAGATTTCGCCCTCCTCGCCGTCGGGCAGCGTCCTGCCGTCCGGATCGCGAATCTCGATGCTCACGCCGATGATCGGCATCCCCACGGTGTCGGGGTGGGCGGCCAGCACCGGCGGTGTGGCCACCGTTGCCGCGGTACCGCTTTCGGTGAGTCCGTAACTCGTGGTGAGCGCGACCTCGGCCATCGGCAGTTCCCGGCGCAGCCGTCGATGGAAGGCGGGCGAGGACGGGGCGGCGTTGAGCGAGAACGCCACCAGACTCGACAGGTCGTAGCGGGACAGATCGTGTTCGAGCATGCGGCTGACCATCGTCGGCACCGCACCCCAGTTGGTCACCCGTTCCCGCTCCATCAGCGACAACACCCGCTGCGGGTCGAAGCTGCCGGTGCTCATCACCACGGTCGCGCCCGTGGCCAGCCGCGGAATGATCAGATTGTGCAGGCTGGCGATATGAAACAGCGGTGAGGTCAACAGGAATCGGCGGTCGCTGGGCCCCGGGCCGAGCTGTTGCCCGCGGAAGGCGGCGGCCATCGCATCGGTGAAGCGGTGGTAATCGCAGACCGCCAGCAGGTTTCGCTGGGTGTGCACGACGCCCTTGGGCCGGCCGCTCGTGCCGCTGGTGTACAGGATGACCGCCGGGTCGTCCTCCGCGATCGACACCTTCGGCGCCGGGCCGGGATGGTCGGCGATCAGCTGCGGCAGATCGGATTCCATGGTGAGTACCGGAATATCGCTCGCCACCTCGGCCAGCAGTGCGGCGCGTTGGGCGTCGGCGACGACCACCGTCGGCCGGGTGTGCTCCAGGCCGTAGGCGATCTCGCGCGGCGCCCACCACGCGTTGTAGCCGACCGGAATCGCGCCGAGCACTTGCGCCGCCCAGAACGTCGTCACCCATTCGGGCGTGTTCGCGGCGAGGATGCCCACCCTATCGCCCTTGCCGACACGGTATCGATCGGCGAGTGCGCGCGCGAGAGCCGTTGCCGCGGCGCCGTGTTCGGCGAAGGTGATCCGGCGGTCCGGGGTCACCAGATAGTCGTGGTCACCCCAGGCCGTGCCCGCGTGGAACAGCTCGGCCATACTGCGCCGCCGATTGCGCATCACCGGAATCGGCGCGCCCAGTACCTCTTCGACGACCAGCTCGAACGGCCCACCGGGACCGGTGAGGTCGGCGGTGATCCGGGCGGCGATGGCCTGCGGGTCGGCAGCTGGCGTCATAGCCTTCACTTTCTGCTCGCGGGATGAGCACGGCGCAACCGCGGATCACGCCCCGGTCGAGTCGTTCGAATGCGGCGGGCCCCTCGGCGAGGTCGAAACGTTCCACCGACACGTCGATGGCGCCGCGCTGCGCGAGCGCGACCGACGCGTACAGGTCACCCTTGGTGCCGCCGTAGGACTTTCGGACGGTGGCTCCCCACGGCAGGCCGGGCCCACCGGCGGGTCCGGCGTCGAGACCCACCATGCGATAGGCGCCGATCGGCACGAACGAATTCGCCGGAATGCGAACGTATTCCGCCATGCCCCCGTCGGGCCCGAGGCCAGGGCACGGCGGCATCGCGGTACGCCCCGCCGCGAGGCAGACGTTCTCGTTACCGCTCACGCATTCCCGGCACACGCCACAGGACCAGCACAGGTAGACCAGGCCCCGCTCCCCCGCGCGACGACCTTCGACCTCGGTGCCGACCGCCTCGATGGTTCCGGCGATCTCGTGCCCCATCGTTAGCGGATCGTCGCGCAGCGAGAACGGCAAGCCGAGAACGAAGGAGTCCGAATGGCGGATGCCGGCCGCCCCGACCTTCAACAGCAGATCGGTGGGCCCGAGCTCGGGGATCGGGACCTCGCGCAGCGCCAGCGTGCCGGGCCCGGTCAATTGCAATGCGCGCATGTTCTGATTCCTCACCGCGGCGTTCGGCGCGGCGCCGGACGTGACGTGGCACACACGGTAGCATTCACTGGACACAGCGTCCAGTGAGTGTGCGGGCGTCTATCATCGACGTCATGCCTTCGGAACCGACGGTCCGGCGCGGGTCGCTGCGCGAGGAGCAGAAGCGAGCGACACGGATGCGCATCGTGGAGGAGGCGCGGCGGTTGTTCGTGCGCGAGGGCTATCTGGGAGTACGCGTCGACGACATCGCCGCAGCGGTCGGCTGCAGCCGGGCCACCTTCTATCTGCACTTCACCGGTAAGACCGAGGTGTTGCGCGCGATCGCCGAGCAGGGCACGCTCGCCAGCGTCCAATTCTTCTACCGGGATCTGGACCGGGTCCTCGCCACCGGTTCCCGCGCGGAGTTCACCACGTGGATGCGCCGGGCCATCGAGTGGTTCTTCGACAACAAGGATCTGCTCCCCGCGTGGGACGAGGCGACCGCCCTCGAACCGGAGTTCCGCGACCTCGCGCGCGAAGGCATCGTGCAGCTCGCCGACGGGATGCCGGCCTATCTGGCGCGCTGGCCCGAGGGCCGCCGCGACGAAGCGCGCCTGCGCATCGAGCTACTGGTGGCGCAACTGGAACGCTTCTTCACCCGGTGGGCGATGCAGGGCACGATCGAGGTCACCGCGGCGGCGGCCGCCGAAGTCCTCACCGATATCTGGTTCCCCGCCCTGCAGGCGCCCGAATAACGCTGGCGGACAATGTATTCCAGCTATTTCGGCGGTAATGTCCGGGCATATCCGAGCCCCCGATCCAGCCAGGTGTGCAGCACCTCGTCGTCGTCGAGGTATTCCGGCGCCACCCGCAGCCAGTTCCGCATCTCCCGTCCGCCCATCACCATCGGCGCGACCGCGGAGCCGTCGATGAGTTCCTCGGCCTGCGCGGGATCGACCCGGACCAGCAGTCCGCCCTGGCCGCTGGCCGCGACCGCCATATTGCCGCCGACCAGGAAGGCCAGCCCGCCGAACATGCGCTTTTCGACCGTCTCGGTCACCGCGGGCCCGAGCAGGTCCCGGATCCGGTCCGCCAACTCTTCGTCGTAGGCCATACGGCATTCTCACACCGGGCACCGACAGATCGGCGCCATGCCGCGGCGGCCGGCCCGAAGAATTCACCGAGAATTCGCGCCCTTGGGAACCCGCAGCGGTTGCTCCGGTCCGATGGTTGGGCCAGCATCCAACCTCATGCGGAATCGCTTGAATCCTGCCGGTGACATCCCCGATACCGGAATCCCCGAGCACTTGGCCGCCACCATGACGATGGCCGAACAGCACGAATGGCAGCGGGGATATCTGCGGCGGCATGCGGTGTCGCGGCGGAACTTCCTGCGCGGTTCGGCCGCGGCCGCCGCGGTGGCCGCCGTCGGCACCTCACCGTTCGCGGGGCGCGCCTATGCCGATCAGGCGCAGCTCGCGGTGGGCGGCCGCCATGTCGGCTACGGCCCCGACGCCGCCAGCCAGCTGCGCTTCGCCGCGCAGCTGTCGCGTAATCCCAGCGGAACCAAGGTCTTTCTCGATCACGGCCCGACCCCGGCGCTCGGCGCGAGCGTCGAGGCGGAGGTGCGCGATCTGGTGACCCAGATCCCCACGAGCGACAGTGGCGTCCTCGCCGCCGAGCAGTTCTACGTGCACGCGCCGGTCGACGGCCTGCCCGGACGGCTGCCGCATTTCTACCGGTGGCGCACCTCGGACGGATTCGTCGGTGACATCCGCGCCGCGTCGACCGCGATGCCGAGTGTGCGCAACGCGGTACTGCCCTTTCGGTTCACCATGATGGGCGACCAGGGCACCGACGACACTCCCACCCAGCCGGCGGGCGTCGCTCCGGGCGACTACGACGACAAGTACTACAAGCCCGACAACGACCCGGCGGTCCCGCACGCGGACAACGTGATGCGTCAGATCGTGGCCTGCAAACCGGATTTCCACGTGCTGGCGGGCGATATCGCCTACGCCGACCCGTCGGGCGCGGGGAAGAAGCCGCGGTACGTCGCCGCCGGCGACAAGCTGCCCGACGGATTCGACAAGTTCAATCCCTATGTGTGGGACGTGTATTTCGGCGCCATCGAATCCAGCGCCTCGACCACGCCGTGGATGTTCGCCACCGGCAACCACGACATGGAGGCCGCCTACGGCACTCACGGCTACGGCGGACACCTCGCCCGCCTGGACCTTCCGGCCAACGGGCCCGCGGGCTGCCCGTCGGCGTACTCGTTCACCTACGGCAATGTGGCGGTGCTGTCGCTGGACGCCAACGACGTCTCCTACGAGATCAAGGCCAATACCGGCTATTCGGGCGGCGCTCAGACCAGCTGGGTGGAAAGAACTCTCGCGGAGTACCGCGCGAATCCGGATATCGACTTCATCGTCTGCTTCTTCCATCACTGCGCCTATTCGACCACCGACTCCCATGCCAGCGACGGTGGTCTGCGTGATGCCTGGTGCGCGCTGTTCGACCGCTACCAGGTCGACTTGGTGCTCCAAGGGCACAACCACATCTTCGAGCGCACCGACCCGATCCGCGGCGGCCGCCCGACCAAGGCGGCGGGCGACAATTCGATTATCTACCCCGACGCGGACGGCACCGTCTACTACACGGTGGGCGGCGGCGGACGTCCCCGCTACGGCTTCCAGCCCGGCTCACCGGAGACCTACCGCGGCCACGAGGTGCCGGACACCACGGTGCCCAACAGCTATGTCTGGACGCCGGCGGGCGCCAAACAGGACGAGGCCGCGCCCTGGTCGCGAGTGCGGTTCCGGAACTACTCGTTCATCCGGGTCGACGTGCGGCCGGGATTCTTCGCCAGCGAGATGGACGTGGTGGCCGTCGACGAGTACGGCCGCGAATTCGACAAGGTGACCTATCGTCGGCAGGTGGGCCGCTGAACCCCGGCGCGAGCCGGGTCAACCCGGTGGCCCGCTGAGTCGTCGCGGACGGCCGCTGACCGGGCCGCCGACCCGCCACCCGGGGACCGGCGGCCACCATGGCGGTCATGCGTTTCCATTTCGCCGAGGCGGGCGGGGATCCCACGCACTGGGTCGACCTTGCGCGGGCCGCGGAACAGGCCGGTTTCACCGGCATCTGCCTGGCGGACAGCCTGGGCGTGCCGTTCGAGCGGCGCGGCGCACGACTTCGGAATTCGGGCCTACACTCCCAGCGCCGGGGCGAAGACCGACCACGAGTCGTGCAGATCGTCCTGCCAGTAGATCCACGCGTGGGTGCCGTTGCGGTGCACGACGGTCGCCGGAATGCCCAGTGTGGCAAGGCGACCGGTCAGCTGCCCGGTGCACGAGTCGACGACGCTCTCCATCGCCCCGCCGACCGCGATCCGGTCGGCCAGCGCACCCGGATTTCCGCCGATCGACGGATCGGCGAGGGTGTCGTGGACACCGGGAACGCCGTTGCCCGAGGAGATGTAGAGAGCCTTACCGCGCAACCGATCGGCGTTGACCACCGGATCGTGAGCGGCCCAGTCCGGATCGGTCGGCGCACCCCACATGTTCCCTGCATTCGCGCCGAAGATGCCCAGCTGCGAGTACACGTAGGCCTGCGGTATCGCGCCGCTGGTCACCGGACAACCGCTGTAGGCGCCGACCGCCTGGTACAGGCCCGGCGCCCCGATGGCCAGATCGAGTGCCGAGGTCGCCGACATCGAGGTCCCCGCGACGGCATTGCGGCCCGTCATCTGGAATCGTGAGTTCAACAGCGGCGGCAGCTCCTGGGTCAGAAATGTCGTCCACTCGTTGCGGCCCAGCACCGGATCGTCGGACTTCCAGTCGGTGTAGTAGCTGGCCCGCCCGCCCATCGGAACGATCACGTTCACCGGTTTGTCGGCGAAGAATTGCGCGACGTCGGTGCGGTTGGTCCACGGCCCGCCGTCCTCGCCGCCGTCGACGGCGTTGAGCAGGTACAGCGCCGGCGCCGCGAAATCCGGATGCGACATCCAGACGGTGATCTGCTTGTTCATCGCTGGGGAATAGACCACCACCGAATATTGGCGACCGCCCAGCGGATGGACGTCGACGATGGCGGGCCCGCCGGGATCCGCCGATGCGACCGCGGGCACAATCGCGGCAATCGAGGCGAAGGCGGCGAACAGGACAGCAAAACAGCGCGGGAGCCGGTGCATACGCGGAGTATTCCACCCGGTCGCGGTCCCCGCAGCACACTCGACAAGCGTGTCCACCGGAAGCCTCTGCGCGCACGCGGCGGCCTCCGCGGTCCCGGCACCGGCGGTCCGCATCCGCCGGGCTATCTTCGCGCGCGGCCACACGTCACCGCCGGGAACGGTCCGGCGGTGACGTGCGCCGAGCCGGTCAGCCGGCGGCGACGGCGGCCCGGATCGCGGCGATATCGATCTTCGACATGGTCTGCAGCGCGGCGCCGGCCGCCGCCGCGTGCGCGTGGCACCGGTGTCATCGACCACCGCCGCCCAATGATGGCCTTTACCAGCGTCGACACCCCGCTCCGCCGGTCATGCTCGCGGCTTGACAACTTCATTGAGACTCCTGGAGTGTGTCCAACTCGCTGTCACCCCCTGGTCGAGGCCGATCTCGCACATTCGACACAGTTCGCGAATTTTCCCGAAATTTTTTTCGCCGAGTCCTACTCGGCGGCGAGCCGATCCAGCGCCACCTGGCTCGATTCGTCGGCGGCGCGGTCGATGATCAGGCGCTGATCGGGATCCTGCAACGGCATCAGCGCCTCATACGCGACGGTGACCGCACCCACCCGAGGGTGATGCATCGTCTTGCGGCCCCGGCCCTGCACCCGCACATCTCTGCGCTCCCACAGTTCGGCGAATTCGGCGCTGCCCGTGCGGAATTCGTCGATCAGGTCGGCCAGGACACGATCGTCCGGGTGGGCGGCCCAGGCGGCGCGCAGACTCGCGATGCCCTCGCGCCACGCGGCGGTTCGTCCACGGACTGCGCGCCGGCCGTACGCGAACGGCGCGCCCAATTCGGGCGCAAGCCCGGGTCGCAGGACCAGGTGGCACCTGTGCACCGGCAGGGACCGCACCGGATTCCCACGGTGATCGCGCCGCTACCAGCGTGCCGGGTTCCGCGGCGGCGGGGCTTCGCCGGTGGTCCCGGCGTCCGATGCGGCATCCGAAACCTATGCATCGCCGCGAAAGCGTTGCGAGGCGAATCAGGCTGCGGTGGTGAGGAATTCGGCCGCAGCGGTGCGGTAACGGTCGACGAGCAGCCGAACGACCGCACGATGCACGCCGAGCGGTTCGGCGACTCCGTCGGCGCCCGACTCGTGCAAGCGTTGCTGGAACAGCCCGTGCGCCAAGAGGTACGAGCCGACGAACACCCGCTGTGCGCCGGATTCCCGCAGCGCGGCAACGACTTCCGGCACTCGCGGTTCACCGGTGGCGATATGGGCCGTGCGGACCGCTACGCCGAGCTCCTCCGCCAGCATGGCGGTCGCCCGCCGCACATCGTGGCGGGCACGCGCGTCGGAGGATCCGGCCGCCGCGAAGACCACGGCATCGCCGGGACGCATCCCCGCCTCGTACAGCCGTATCCGCATCACCCGCGCCAGCATCGGGTCCGGTCCCATCGCCGGGGTCACAACCACATCCGGGTGGCCGCTGTCGCGCACCTCACGCGGAACGTCCTGGTAGACGTGGTAACCGGAGGCGAGGAAGGCCGGAACCACTACCGCCGGAACACCGTTCAGCTCACCCAGTACCTCGGCGGGGGTGGGGCCGAGCACGTCGACGAAGGCGGTCCGTACCGGCGGCTCGGCGCCGGTACGTCCCATCTCCGCGCGCACCGCATCGGCCAATGCGGCGACCATCTGTACACCTTTGGCACTGCGGGTGCCGTGCGCGACCAGCACCAGCGCGGGAACGTTCACCACACCCCCGCCATGGGCGCGGGCCGCTGCGGGCGCAGCGACGGGGCGTACCCCACCGGCGGGCGGGTGCTGTTGTCGACACATTCGGCGGGGTCGAGGGCGAGCCGATAACCGCGCTTGACCACCGTCTGAATCGCCTTCGGCGTACCAAGCCCCGCACGCAGTCGCGCGATTCCGGTCTCCACCGCGTGGGTGTCGTCACCGCCGCCGGGCAGCGCCGCCAGCAGATCCTCCCGGGACACCACACGGCCGGGCTGGCGGGCCAGCGCCCGCATCAACGCCATCGGCGCGGGAGCGAGCTGGCGGACCGAACCGTCGACCACAACACAGCCGCCGCGCACGCTCAATTCGTGCCCGGCAGCGTGAATTCGATTGGCACGGCGAGGAAGCTCCTCGGCGACGTGGCGGGCCAGTGCCCCGAGGCGCGCCCGGCCCGGCATGGACGTCGGCACCCCGAGTTCCTCCAGCGGTGCGGCCGTGATCGGCCCGACGCACGCCGGCAGCACCCGGGAACGCATCGCCTGCAGGACGCCCTCGAGCAGCCCGGTTTCCTTCGCCCGCATCAACATCGAGGCCACCGCGGGCGCGCTGGTGAACGTGACGCAGTCCAGTGCGGAGGTGACCACGCCCTCGATCATGCGGTCCATCGGCACGCGGTCGTCCGGTGGCACCCAGCGGTACACCGGCACCGGCACGACATCGGCTCCGGCACAACGCAGTACTTCACAGAAGTCGGGTACCGGTTCCCATTCGGTGGTCGCGCCGTGCAACTGCACCGCGATGCGTACTCCCTCGACACCCGCCGCCAGCAGGTGATCGAGCACCTCGGCGGAGGATTCGGAGGCCGGCGACCATTCCTCGCGCAATTCGGCGGCGCGGATCGCCCCCTTGGCCTTGGGACCACGGGCGAGCATCCGCGTGGAAGCCAGTGTCTCCCGGAGGTTTTCGGCCAGGCCCCACCCTTCGGCCGCCTCCATCCAGCCGCGGAATCCGATGCCGGTGGTGGCGACGGCGATCTGCGGCGGATCGGCGACCAACTGCCGGGTGACCCGCTCCAGCTCGGTGTCGTCGGACAGCGGGATGATCCGAATCGCCGGGGCGGAAACGATATTCGCGCCTCGACGGCTCAACAGCGTGGCCAGTTCGTCGGCCCGGCGGGCGGCCGTGACACCGATGGTGAAGCCGTCCAGGGGTTTCAATTCGGTGGGTCGCGCTTCGCTCACGGCGTACCGCCGTACTGCACCGGTTCGTTGGTCACCGCGACGACCCCGTCGACGACGCGCACGCCGTAGACGGGCAGCGCGACCGAGTCGTCGTCCAGGCAACGGCCGTCCAGCAGCGAGAACGCCTGCTTCAGCAGCGGCGAGGCGATGACCGGCACACCGGCGCGGTCGCCGACGATGCCGCGGGACATGACCGCCGCCCGCCCGAACGGATCGATATTGCCGACGGCGTAGAGCGTGCCGTCGGGCAGCAGGAACAGCGCGGCCTGCCGCCCGCCTCTGAGCAGTACCGCCACGCCGCGGCCGGGGATCAGGTAATCGAGCCGGCAGGCCGAGGTCCAGCCGGTCGTGGTTGCCGGTGCGAAGCCGGGTGTGTCGATAACGGTCATCGGTAATCTCCTCCGAACGCCTTACCTAATAGGTACCGGTGTCCTGTTTCCGCACGATTACGTGGCTATTTCCCGGGCGTGGCAGTTGCGACCGGCATCGCCGGAAGGTCCGGCATACCGAGCAGAACCGGCGTCTTGCGCTCCCCGCTCTCGTCGAAGGCGATCGTCGGATCGGCCTCCTCCGGCGCGTTGACGAAGGTGACGAAGCGCGACAGTTTCGCCGGATCCTCCAGCACCGCGGCCCATTCGTCCTTGTAGCCGGCGACGTGGCGGGCCATGCTCTCCTCCAGTTCGGCGGCGATGCCGAGGGAGTCCTCGCAGATGACCTGCTTCAGGTGTTCGATGCCGCCCTCGAGTGATTCCTGCCACGGCGCGGTGCGCTGCAGCCGGTCGGCGGTGCGGATGTAGAACATCAGATAGCGGTCGATATAGCGGATCAGCGTCTCGTCGTCGAGGTCACCGGCCAACAGCACCGCGTGCTTGGGAGTCAGGCCGCCGTTGCCGCCGACGTAGAGGTTCCAGCCGTTCTCGGTGGCGATGACGCCGACATCCTTGCCGCGCGCCTCGGCGCATTCGCGGGCACAGCCCGAGACCGCCAGCTTCAGCTTGTGCGGCGAACGCAGCCCGCGGTAGCGCTTCTCCAGCAGCACCGCCATGCCGACCGAATCCTGCTGGCCGTAGCGGCACCAGGTGGAGCCCACGCAGCTCTTCACGGTGCGCAGCGATTTGCCGTAGGCATGACCGGATTCCATCCCCTTGTCGACCAGTCGCTGCCAGATCTGCGGCAGCTGCTCGACCCGCGCGCCGAACAGGTCGATGCGCTGACCGCCGGTGACCTTGACGTAGAGGCCGAAATCCTTGGCGATCTGCCCGATTTCGATCAGCTGCTCGGGCGTCACCTCACCGCCGGGCATCCGCGGCACCACCGAATAGGTGCCGTTCTTCTGCAGGTTGGCCAGGAAGTGGTCGTTGGTGTCCTGCAGCGCGGACTGCTCACCGTCGAGGATATGGTCGCTCGAGGTCGAGGCCAGGATGGAGGCGACGGTCGGCTTGCAGATATCGCAGCCGATTCCGGTGCCGTGCTTGGCGATCAGTTCCGAGAAGGTGCGAATACCGGTCACCTGCACGATTTCGAACAGTTCCGACCGCGACTGGGTGAAGTGCTCGCACAGCGCCTTCGACATCTCGACGCCGGACTGCTCGAGCAACTTCTTGATCATGGGAACGCAACCGCCGCAGGAGGTTCCGGCGGAGGTACAGCTCTTGACGCCGGCGATATCGCAGGCGCCTTCGTGAATAGCTCCGACGATGGCCCCTTTGCTCACGTTGTTGCAGGAGCAGATCTGTGCCTCGTCGGGCAGGGCGTCCGCACCCAGTTCGGCGCCCGCGGGCGAGATGAGCGCGGCCGGTTCGGCGGGCAGTTCACTGCCGACCAGCGGGCGCAGCGCCGCGTACTGCGAGGCGTCGCCGACCAGGATGCCGCCCAGCAGCGTCTTGGCGTCGTCGGAGATCACCAGCTTGGCGTAGGTGCCCTTGGCGGCGTCGTGCAGCACCACCGACAGCGCGCCCTCGGTGGTCGCGTGTGCGTCACCGAAGCTGGCCACGTCCACACCGAGCAGTTTCAGCTTGGTCGACAGGTCGGCGCCCGGGAATTCACCCGCGCCGCCGAGCAATCGGTCCGCGACGATCTCGGCGGTGGTGTAGCCGGGGGCGACCAGGCCGTAGCAGGTGCCCTCGACGGCCGCGACCTCGCCGACGGCATAGATGTTCGGGTCGGAGGTGACCATGCCGAGGTCGGTGAGCGCACCCCCGCGCGGCCCGATCTCGAGTCCGGCATCGCGGGCGATCTGGTCACGCGGACGCACGCCGGCGGAGAACACCACCAGCGAGGCGTCGATCACCGACTCGTCCGACAGCGAAACACGCAGTCCCGCACCGTCTTCGGCGGGCTCGATGGCGGAGGTGCCGACGCCGGTGTGCACGTGCAGCCCCAGATCGGTGACCAGCTTCTCCAGGATCGCGCCGCCGCCCTCGTCGACCTGCACCGGCATCAGCCGCGGCGCGAATTCGACGACGTGCGGTGTCATCCCCATGAGCCGTAGGGCGTTGGCCGCCTCCAGACCGAGGAGGCCACCGCCGACGACGACACCGACCGCACCGGGCCCCGCGTTCTGCGCGGCGGCGCGGATGCCGTCGAGGTCCTCGAGGGTGCGATACACGAAACATTCGGGGTGGTCGTGGCCCGGTACCGGCGGCACGAAAGCATACGATCCGGTCGCCAGAACCAGTGCGTCGTAACCGATCACGTCGCCGGAGGAAGTGGTCACCTTGCGGGCGGCGCGGTCGATCTCGTCGGCGCGCACGCCGAGGCGCAGATCCACCAGTGCGTCGCCGGCGTATTCGTTACCGGGCAGGGCGAGCGCGCTCTTGTCCCAGGCACCGACGTAGGACGACAGGCCGACGCGATCGTAGGCGGCCTGCGACTCCTCGCTCAGCACAACGACCTGCCAGCGCCCGGCCTCGTCGCGGGAGCGCAGCGCCTCCACGAACCGGTGCCCGACCATACCGTGGCCGACGACCACCACGGTCTTGCGCTGCGTGGGTTCGACTGTCGTATTCATGACTGTCCTCCGATGCTTTCCGATGGTCAGGCGCGAGCCGAGATGCTGGACTGGGTGGTATCGGTTTCCGGCGACCGTTCGGCCTCGAGCACCAGGGCCTCCGCCTCGGCGACGACACCGGAATCGCTTCGCGTCGAACCCATTCCGGGCCGCCGCAGGAAGACCGACCAGACGACGATCGCGCAGACGACGTAGAAAGCCAGGAACACCCAGAACGCGGTGGTGGCGGAATTGGTGGAGGCGTAGGAGGAGCGCAGCACCAGGTTGATGGCCACCCCACCCAGGGCGCCGATCGCACCGACGAAGCCGATCAGCGCGCCCGAGGTGTTGCGCGACCAGGCGGCCTGCTCCGCGGGGCTCACGGGAAGACCCTTGGACTTCGCGTCGAACACCGACGGGATGATCTTGGTGACCGACCCGTTGCCGATCCCGGAGAGCACGAACAGGGCGATGAATCCGGCGACCAGCGCGACCATGGTCGACCCCGCGGCCACGCCGCCGTGATGGTCGGCCGAGACACTGGACACCGCGACCACGACCGCGGCCACCATCATGCCCGCGAAGCCGGCCAGCGTGACCCGGCTGCCGCCGAAGCGGTCGGCCAGTTTGCCGCCGTAGGGGCGGGCCAGCGAACCGAGCAGCGGGCCGATGAAGGCGATCTGCGCGGCGTGCAGGCTCGCCTGGGCGGCCGAATCACCGCCGGCCTTGAAACCGATCTGCAGGATCTGGCCGAAGGCGAAGCTGAAACCGATGAACGAGCCGAAGGTGCCGATGTAGAGGAAGGCGACCGCCCAGGACTGCGGAACCTTCAGCGACTCCAGCATGTAGGACAGGTCGGCCTTCTGATTGCGCAGATTGTCCATGTAGAGCGCGGCGCCCAGTCCGGCGATCGCGATGAATGCCAAGTACACCAGGCAGACGACCGACGCGTACGAATTGCCGAGCGTCGCGATCACCAGCAGGCCGATCAACTGGATCACCGGGACGCCGATATTGCCGCCGCCGGCGTTCAGACCCAGCGCCCAGCCCTTGAGCCGCTGCGGGTAGAAGGCGTTGATATTGGTCATCGAGGAGGCGAAGTTGCCGCCGCCCAGGCCCGCGAACGCCGCCACCACCATGAACGTGGTGTAGGAGGTGCCCGGCTGGTTGATGAAGTACAGCGTCAGCAGCGTCGGGATCAGCAGCATCAGGGCGCTGAAGATCGTCCAGTTGCGGCCGCCGAAGCGCGCGGTGGCGACGGTGTAGGGAATGCGCAGGATTCCGCCGACCAGGGTCGGCATCGCGACCAGGAAGAACTTTCCGGCCGCATCGATGCCGAACTTGTCCGTCGGCATGAACAGCACCATCACCGACCAGATCGACCAGACCGAGAATCCGACGTGTTCGGCGACGACCGACCAGATCAGATTGCGACGGGCGATGTTCTTGCCGCCGGCCTCCCAGGCCGCGACATCCTCGGCATCCCAGTGCTCGATGTCGTGGTTACGCGTCAGCGTGCTCAACAGGGCCTCCTGAATTCCGGTTGGCCCCAAGGTAGAAAACGGGTATTGCCGCGATGCTGCGCCACATGACGCGCAAATCAACGGTTGCTCACGAATCCGGCGATTTCCCGGTGAGAACCGGGGCTTTGTTTCGCCTCTATGACACAACGGTTTCCGTGCGTCACAAAGTGCCGACGCGCACACACGGACTCGGTGAGGTCGAGGTCGGCCAGTGGCCCGGGCCACACTACGCGGGCGTCGGCTCACATCATGGCCACAAGCTCACCGCGGCGCAAGCCGAGCGGTGAAATTGCCGAGAGGTCGCGGCCTCGGGACGCCGATCAGTGCCAGGTGTCCTCGAGCATGCGCGGCTTGCACGCCTGCCAGGCGCCGGCCAGCAGCACCAGTACGGCAACCGCCAGCAGCGCGAAGGGCGCGCCCCACCCGCCGACCGCACTGTGCAGCACACCGAACAGCAGCGGACCCACACACGCGACGGTGTAGCCGATGCCTTGAGTGAAGCCGGACAGCGCGGCCGAACCGGCCTGGGTGCGGGTACGCAGATTGATCAGCGTGAGCGCCATCGGGAAGGTGCTCGGTCCCATGCCCAGCAGCAGCACCCACAGCCAGGGCGCGCCCATCGGGGCGATGAGCAGTCCGGCGAAGGAGGCGAAAAATGCGATGGCGCAGACGATCACGACCGGGAAGGGATTGCGGATCCGGGCGGTGAAGGAGGGGGCGGTCAGCGCGGCCGCCAAACCGATGAAGGAGAAGAAGGCGACCATCGTACCGCCGAAGGCCGCGTCGGCGCCCGCGTCGGCGAGGATCTTGGGCAGCCAGGTGAACATGGAATAGGTGATCAACGACGTCATACCGAACATCGCGGCCATCCCCCACGCCAGCGGCGAACGCCGGATGTTTCCGGCGCGCGCCGGCTGTTCGCCCGGCACCTCGGCCACCGCGGTGGTGTCCACGCGATCGCGGCCGCGCCGCTCGCGCAGCACACCCAGCCACGGCACCGCGGCCGCGAAACCGAGCAGCGCCCACAACCCGAGCGAGACCCGCCAGCCGGCCGCGTCCGCGACCGGGACGGCGATCAGCGCCGGCACCACGGTGCCGATCTGCACCATCGTGATGTACACCGAGCTCAGCACTGCCAGCCGATCGGCGAAATAGCGCTTGACCAGCGGCGGAATCACGACGTTGCCGATGCCCATTCCGGCCAGCGCCAGCGCGGACAGACTCAGCAGCTCCCAGGTGTGGGGCACCAGCGCCCGGGTGAGCTGCCCGGCCCCCGCCATGCACATGGCGACCAGTGCGGTGCGTTCCAGGCCCAGGCGGCGTACGAAGATCGGGGTGATCAATCCGGCCAGCGCGAACATGGCGGTCGGAATCATGCCGAAGACACCGACGATGGCCGTGGAATAGCCGATATCGGCGCCGATCCGCTCGGCGAGCGGGGTGAAGGCGGTGACCGCCACACGCAGCGTGAGCGCCGAGGCGACGATCGCGACCAGGACGAGAATCCGGCCCTCGGCCAGGCCGCGGCGCCGGGTTTCGGTAGTCGACTGCAGATTGGTAACCGTCACCGAGAAATCATAGGATGATTGGATGAAATCGGGCAACAAATGTGAGGAGGGGTACTCTATTGGCCGTGCAACCAGTCCGGCGCACCAGCCTCATCGCTCAAGTCACCGAACAGCTGCGCGCTGAAATCCGTTCGGGGCGTTGGCCGATCGGCTCCCGCATCCCCACCGAGCCGGAACTCACCGAATTGACCGGCACCGGCCGCAATACCGTGCGCGAAGCGGTTCAGGCGCTCGTGCACGCCGGCATGCTCGAACGCCGGCAGGGTTCGGGCACCTACGTCATCGCCGCGTCCGATCTGGGCGGCACCCTCACCAAGTACTTCGCCGACGCCGTCGAACGCGACGTCCTGGAACTGCGCCAGGCCCTGGATGTACAGGCCGCCCGGCTGGCCGCGCAGCGCCGCGACGACAACGACGTGCGGACCCTGCTGCGATTGCTCGACCGGCGCAGCCAGGTCTGGGATACCGACCCCACCGCGGCGGTCGACGCGGACGTGGCCCTGCACCGCGCCATCGTCGCGGCCAGCCACAACACCGTCTACCTCGAGTTCTACGATTCGCTGCTGCCCGTGATCGAGGACGTGATTCGTTCTCGCACAACCAAATACGGCAACAATTATCACGACGAACACGCCGACCTGGTCCACGCCGTGATCGATGGCGACTCCGATCGGGCCGCTCGCGCCGCCAACTGCTTCCTCGGCTCGCTCATCGCCGAATACCCCGAACGGTGACGGATTCCGCCGCCAGGTAAACGATTCGTCACCACGGTACCGATCGCGGGGTGAGCGAGTGTTGCTGCGAACGTCACGGAGCGTGAATCGGACGTAATTTCGCGTTCCTACCGTGGATACGACCGCCGGACCCGCACCTCAGGTCCCCGAGATGAGGGCGGTCGCACCCCTTCGAGAGGAACGCGCCGATGACTACCACCGACGCCGCGATATCGGCCCCCGCCGCTCCCGACTTCCACTATCGAGCTCGCGGCCGCTGGCTCGATCACTGGGAGCCCGACAACGAAACCTTCTGGGAGAACGGTGGAAGACGCACCGCCCGTAAGAATCTCGCCTTCTCGGTCTTCTCCGAGAATCTCGGATTCAGTATCTGGGTGCTGTGGGCCAGCGTGGTCACCGCCATGGGTTCGGCGGGCTTTCATTATCTGAGCGGCCCCGACGCCGTCGCCAATTCGCTGCTGCTCACCTCCACCCCCACACTCGTCGGCGCCGCGTTGCGCGTGCCCTACACCTTCGCCATCCCGAAATTCGGCGGCCGCGCGTTCACCGTATTCAGCGCGGGCATGTTGCTGCTACCGACGCTGGGACTGGTCTATTTTGTCAATCAGCCCGGCACGCCGTTCTGGGTGTTCATGGTGCTGGCCGCGCTCGCCGGCGTGGGTGGCGGCAATTTCTCCTCGTCGATGGCGAATATCAATTTCTTCTATCCCGAGGGAAAGAAGGGCGCCGCGCTCGGAATCAATGCCGCGGGCGGCAATATGGGCGTCGCGCAAACCCAGCTGCTGGTACCGCTGATCATCACCCTCGGCACCCATCTCATGGCCAAGGATCCGGCCGGTTACCGGTTCGGTATCACCCTTGCGGTGCTGGTGTGGATTCCGTTCATCCTCGTCGCCATGGTCGGCGCCCTGCGGTACATGGATTCGATCACCGGCGCGAAATCCGACGGCAGTTCCTATCGGCTGGCCCTGACCAATAGGCACACCTGGATCATGGCGGTGCTCTACATCGGCACCTTCGGATCGTTCATCGGCTTCTCGTTCGCCTTCCCCACCCTGCTCAAATCCACCTTCCCGGACCTGGCGAAGATCGGCTGGATGTCCACGATCGGCAACCTCGCCTTCCTCGGCGCCTTCGTCGGATCGCTGAGCCGGCCGTTCGGCGGCTGGATCGCGGACCGGTTCACCGGCGCCCGGATCACCGTCTTTGTCTTCGCCGGTATGGCCGGCGCCACCGCGCTGATCGTGGCCGCGCTCTCGGTGAAGAACTTCCCGCTGTATCTGATCTCGTTCCTGCTGCTGTTCGTGCTGTCGGGGATCGGCAACGGTTCCACCTATCGGATGATCCCCTCGATCTTCGGCGCCGAGGCCAAGCGCCGCGCCGCCGAACACGGCCAGGACCCGGCGACCGCGCTGGCCGCGGCCAAACGGCAGGCGGGTGCGGCGATCGGTGTGGTCGGCGCGGTGGGGGCGGCCGGCGGGTGGGTGCTGCAGCAGGCGCTGCGGGAATCCAACATCCACTTCGGCGGGATGGCACCGGCCTTCTGGGCCTACGCCGTCGCCTTCCTGGTGATGGGCGGGCTCACCTGGTGGTTCTATCTGCGCTCGTCGTTCGCCGTCGGGCGGATGCCGTCACTGGCCCACGCGGGCGTCTAGAGCCGCGGGCTCATAAGAACTGCGGGCTCGCCGGTCGCGTCCGATCGGCGAGCCTGCTAGAGCATCAGGCGAATCATGTCGGCGGTGTGCGCCAGCGGGGGAAACGCCTCCGCCGTCGACCGCGGATGCAGCGCGTGCACCGCGAGCCGGAACATGACCGCGCGCAACAACATCTGCGGCCACTCCGGCAGATCCGACCATCGCTCGAGCAGACCCGGGTCCGCACCGCCCCAGGAGAGCGCGTCGACCACGATCACCCCGGCCGCCCAGGACGCGGGCCTCCAGTACGGGGTGATGTCGGTGAGTCCCGGGGCCTGGCCGTTCGCGAACAACACCGTGCCGAACAGATCGCCGTGCACCAGCTGCGACGGGATCTGCACCGGTTTACGCAGCGTCGCCAGTTGCGCCAGCATATCGATGCTGTGGCGGCCGTCCGGCGTGGTCACCGGCAGCATGCCGCCGGCCTTCAGGCTGCGCAGCGGCACCGACTCCCAAGCGGCCCGGTCCGCGGCGACGAACACGTCCACATCCACCCACGGCGCGATCGGCTGCTGGACCAGAAAGCGCGGGCGCTCCAGCCGCGCGGTGGCGTAATGCAGGCGCAGCGATACCGAGACCACCTCGTCGTGGCGCGGCTCCGGGGTTCCGTCCATATAGGTATCGGCGCGCCAGCCGGACACCACGTAGCGGCCGTCGGTGGCACGCACCGGCCGCGCCAGCCGCACCCCGTCCACCTGCAGTGTTTCCCGGACCTTCGCCGACCACGCCGCTCGGGCGTGGTCGGCCACCGGGCTGAGCACCACCTCTCCGCACCGCCACCCACCGTCCCAGTCGCCCAGCGCGACCGGGGACACTTCGCGCAGCCCGAAGGTGGCCCGCACATGCTCCGGAGGTTCGACAGATGTCACGGCCGTACCGTAACCCCGGGAACTTGTCCACTCGGGACGCCGCGCCGGAGGTCAGGGCACGGAAACGACCACCGTCAGTAGACGGGCAGGCTCGGGTCGACCTGGTTGGCCCAGGCCACGATTCCGCCCTGGAGGTGGGTCGCGTCGGAGAATCCGGCCCGCTTCAAGGCAGCCAGTGCCTCCGCGGAGCGGATGCCGGTCTTGCAGTGCAGCACGATCGGTGTGTTCTGCGGGAGTTCGGCGAGGGCCTCGCCGGACAAGATGCGGTCCTTGGGAATCAGGGTCGCGCCGTCGATGCGAACGATGTCCCACTCCACCGGTTCGCGGACGTCGATGATGGCGACGTCCTTGCCCGCGTCGAGCATGTCCTTGAGCTCGCGCGCGGTGACCGTGGAACCCACCGCGGCGGCCTGGCCCTCTTCGGAGACCACACCGCAGAACGCCTCGTAGTCGATGAGCTCGGTGATGGGCTGACGCTCGGGATCGCGCCGCAGCTTGATCGTGCGGTAGTTCATATCCAGTGCGTCGTAGACCATCAGCCGGCCGAGCAGAGTCTCCCCGATGCCGGTGATCAGCTTGATGGCCTCGGTGACCATGATCGAACCGATCGACGCGCACAACACACCCAGCACACCGCCCTCGGCGCAGGACGGGACCATGCCCGGCGGCGGCGCCTCGGGGTACAGGTCGCGGTAGTTGATGCCGCGCTTCTCACCGTTGGGGCCGTCGGGAGCGTCCTCCCAGAACACCGACACCTGGCCCTCGAACCGGTAGATCGACCCCCACACATACGGCTTACCGGCCAGCACGGCGGCGTCATTGACCAGATAGCGGGTGGCGAAGTTGTCGGTGCCGTCGACGATCAGGTCGTACTGTGCGAACAGGTCGACCGCGTTCTCCGGCTCCAGGCGGATCTTGTGCAGCACCACCTCGACGCCGGAATTGATCTCCAGAATCGAATCGCGCGCACTGTCGGCCTTGCTGCGGCCGATATCGGATTCGCCGTGGATGATCTGCCGCTGCAGATTCGACGCGTCCACCTCGTCGAACTCCACGATGCCGAGCGTGCCGACACCGGCGGCGGCCAGATACAGCAGCGCCGGCGAGCCCAGACCGCCCGCACCGATCACCAGCACCTTGGCATTCTTCAGGCGTTTCTGCCCGTCCATCCCGACATCGGGAATGATCAGATGCCGGCTGTAGCGGGCGACCTCATCCCTGGTCAGCTCCGCGGCCGGTTCGACCAGTGGCGGCAGGGACTGTGGTGATGACACGTCGCAGACTCCTCGAATCGAATTCGCCGATAGGGCTGATCGGTGCAACGCGGCGAATCGGGCCGTTCTTCCCCACCATCGTGCCGCATCCGTCACCGTCGGGTCCGGGTGGGTGAGCGGTACCGGCGAATCAGCCCCGCGGATACGGCCAGGGATTGAACCGGCATTTCTTGCCGTCCATCGGCACCACGCCCTGCGGGTCCAGGGTCGCGATGTCGTTGTTGCGGGTGCCGAAGGTCTGCTGCATCATCACCGGCGCCAACCCGCCGTCGATCTCACACGGCTGATGTTCGTGGTAACCGATGGCGTGACCGACCTCGTGATTGATTTGATACTGGCGATAGGAGCCGATATCGCCCTCGAAGGCGGTGGCGCCGCGCACCCAGCGCACCTCGGAGAGAACCACGCGGCCGAGATCGGAGTTGTAGCAGGAGGAGTCGATCGGAATTTCGAAACCGCAGACCGATTTGGTGGTCTGCCGGGAGGTCAGCGAAACCCGGAAATCCGGTTCGCCGTTGTCGATCCGGCGGAAGCCGAAGCGCGGATCGTGGGTCCAGCTCTTCGGGTTGGCCAAGGTCGCCTCCACCATCTTGGCCACCGAATCGTCCCCGCCGAGCGAGGTGGTGTCGACTCCGTTCTCGACCTCGACGGTGTAGGTGAACAGATGTGCCTGACCGGCCCCGGCCTGCGCCGATGCGCCGGGAACGATATGCCAGGTGCCCGCCGCGGTCTCCGTGAACGCCCCACCCGCGGGCAGCGCGCCGGAGGGCGGATCGCCGGCGAATTTGCCGTCGCCCTTGGGGGGTGCGCCGATGATGCCGGCCTTGCTGGTGTGCTGGCTGAGCCGGCCCAGAGCGGGAGTGGAACCGCCGGAGGTATCGGTACCCCCCTTGACGGCGTCCACGATCACCAGCACGGTGATGATCACCAGTACCGGAAGTGCGTAGGCCCGCCAGCCGTAGGTGGAAACGAACCGCCCCAGCGCACTCTGCTTCTTCGTATCCCGTTCCGGCCGTGGCCGATTCGCCGCGTCGTGGGCACCGGTCGGATCCCATTTCGCGCGCAGCGGTTGATGGGAACGATCGCCGTGGCCGTTGCCGGAATACAGGCCGAGCGGATCGTAGAATTCGGAGCTTTCCGTAGGTTGCTGCCGGTCACGCCGACCGGGGGAGGCCGATCCCGCGCGCGCGGCCAGAACACCTGCGGGGCGAGGCGAATCGGGCCCGCCGGTCGTTTCGCCCCGTTGTTCGCTCACCCGAACAGATTCTCACAGGCCGTTCGGCGACACCTACATACCTGCCGTTGACCGGCCCCGGTTGCGAGAAATCTCACCACTGTGCGAGATTTCTCACGGCGGCCAGTTACTGACAAGTTGCCAATAGGTGTGGAAGGTTATTCGAATACCACAACGACAGGAACGGGACGGCTTCCCAGCCAGTGCACCCGACCCCCAGCGGGCTGCATCACGAACGAGTATCGTTCGTGGAATACCGTGCACATCCACGTTCCCGCCGGGAATCGACTGGGAGAATCGAAATGACTGAGCTCGTGGACCGGATGACGTCCTCGCGACTGTCGTCCGAGGCCATGGCACCGAGCAAGCGCGGAACTCGCCTACCCCGGGAGGCCCGCCGTGCCCAGCTGCTCGCCGCGGCCAGCGAGGTCTTCGTGCTGCGCGGCTACCACGCCGCCGGCATGGACGAGATCTCGCAATGCGCCGGCGTCTCCAAACCCGTTCTGTACCAGCACTTTTCGAGTAAGCTCGAACTCTATCTGGCGGTCCTGCAGAACTATATCGACGCATTGGTGTCGAGTGTCCGCCAGGCGCTACGGTCGACCACCGACAACCGGCAGCGCGTCCGGGCCGCCGTCGCGGCGTACTTCGACTTCGTCGACCACGAAACCCAGGGTTTCCGACTGGTTTTCGAATCCGACCTGACCAGCGAGCCGCAGGTGCAGCGACGCGTCGAACAGGCCACCGAGGCCTGCGTGGACGCCGTCTTCGACCTCGTCGCCCACGATTCCGGACTGGACCCCTACCGTGCCCGCATTCTGGCCGTGGGACTGGTGGGCGCCAGCCAGATCACCGCGCGCTACTGGCTCGAGGCGGACCGCCCGATCCCGAAGGAAGAGGCCGTCGACACCACCGTCCAGCTCTGCTGGGGCGGTCTGTCCCGCGTGCCGCTCTCCCAGCGCTGAGAGCGCACACACCCGAAACGACGAGAAGGCCCGGATCCGCCACCGCGGATCCGGGCCTTTCGAGTTCGATACAGCGGCGACGAGTTCCCCTCGCCGCAGGAGGATCACACCGCGGCGAAACCCACGCGGCCGCTGGTGGAGGTGCCGATTTCGACGTAGGCCACCTTCGCGGCCTGGATCAGGTACCGACGGCCCTTCTCGTCCTCGAGGGTCAGCACACCGCCCGAACCGCTCAGCGCGCCGGATACCAGCGCCTCGACCTCCTCCGGGGTCTGCGAGCTGGCGATCACCAGTTCCCGCGGGCTATCCGAAATGCCGATCTTGACCTCCACGGCCAACCTCCTAGAGTCCAGATGGTGTCGCTGCCCAGGCTAGTGCAGCGAACGGGTCGGAGACGATGCGCCTGCCTGTGCTGTCAGCGAACAGCGGCCGGTCCCGACGGCCGTCGCGAGCGGCTCATCCCAGGCTCAGCACCCGCATCCGCTCGGCATGCGAATCCTGCATCCGTTCGAACAGCGCCGCCACCCCGTTGAGGTCGCCGGTGGCGGTGAGCACCAGTTCGGTCAGCTCGTCGCGCTGCGCCATCACGTACTGCGCCTGGGTGATGGCCTCGCCGAGCAGCCGGCGGCCCCACAGCGTGAGCCGGTCGCGCTCGGAGCGGCTGACGGTGACGGCCCGGCGCACCTCCTCGATGACGAATTCCGAGTGGTGAGTTTCGGCCAGCACATCGCGCACGACCGCGGCCACCTCCGGCGCCAGCGCATCGGCCAGCACCGCGTAGAAGTCGGCGGCGATACCGTCGCCGACATAGAACTTGACCATCGACTCGAGCCAGTTCGAGGGATCGGTCGAGGCGTGATAGGCGTCCAGGGCCCGCACGAACGGCGCCATCGCGTCGAAGACGTCGACGCCGCGTTCCTGCAGCGCCCGCTCGAGCGTGTCGAAATGCTCCATCTCGGCGGCGGCCATCTTCGCCACCGCCACCTTGCCCCGCAGCGTGGGCGATAATTTCGCCTCTTCCGCCAGGCGGTAGAACGCGGAGATCTCACCGTAGGCGAGAACCGCGAACAGATCGGTGACACCGAGATGGTCGGCGGGGATTCGATCATCGGATTCGGTCGAAACACCCAGCGCGCCAGATGTGTTTGCACCCATGGCCACCACCCTAATGGGTCGGCGCCCGGAGGGGGCGGCGGCGCGGCACCGAAAAGAGTGCCCCCGCCGGCCTCGCTTCACACCAGCATGTCCGAACCGGCGGATGGCCGTTGTCGATGGCCGTTGTCGATGGCCGTTGTCGATGGCCGTTGTCACTGAGTCGCCGGATCATGCCTGGTCGCCCAGAAATTTCTCCAGATAGCTCCACGTGGTGTCGCGGGCGATCAGGATGCCCAGATGGCTGCCGTTCACACGGTTGTAGTCCAGCGGTGTGCCGACGGCGGTCACGGAGCGAATCGGCAAGGCCGCGTCGGCCGCGGCGGTCAGCAGTGACAGCACGCCACCGAGGGACCAACCGACCAGATCGACGGGAGCCCGTCGCGATCGGCCGAGACGCGGCGCACCGCCTCGCACCCCGGGGACGGAAGCGGACATATCGAACCCGCGGCACGTCCGCACCTACTTCCGCGAAATCGCCGATCCCATCGGCCGCGCAATTTCGCCGGTCACGACGAATTACCATGTGCCGCAGACAGACCGGACACCGAGCAGCCGCCCACGATAGCGGGGAGCGGGGCGAAGAAAGCTATCACGCTACAATCTCTATGGGCAACGGAAATTTTCGCTCGCACCGCCATATCCCGGTCGGCATATCGGGACCGGTGGTCGAGGCAGTGCGACAAGGGGTAACCGAAGCCCACCGAAAATGTGCGCGCACCAGATCCGCGACCCCTTTGCGCCGCGCCCGGACAGCGATCCGGGTGGCGAGAGTGCAGGTGGAACCCGCCGGAAACGTGGTGGCCCGGGAATCCGGTCCCAATCCACCCTCGTGCGCGCTGGATGCGATCAACACGAGGAAGGCACGAATCCTGAGCAAGATCACCGTCGAACAAGAACCCGGGTTGGCGGACACGCTGCTGACAGCGGAACTCGACCCCACTCACACCACTCCGACATTCGCCGAACTGGGCGTTCGCCCCGAAATCGTGCGCGCTCTCGGCGAGATCGGAATCGAACACACATTCGCCATCCAGGAGTTGACCCTCCCCCTCGCGCTGGCCGGTGACGATCTGATCGGGCAGGCCCGCACCGGTATGGGCAAGACCTTCGGATTCGGCGTACCGCTGCTGCACCGAATTTCCACCGCCGATTCCGGCACCACGGCATTGGACGGCACTCCCCGCGCGCTGGTCATCGTGCCGACGCGGGAACTGTGCATTCAGGTCACCCAGGATCTTGAAAACGCCGGTAAATACCTGAGCAATCAGCAGGGACGCCTGCGCGTCACCTCGATCTACGGCGGCCGCCCCTACGACGCGCAGATCGCCGCGCTGCGCGAAGGGGTCGACGTCGTCGTCGGCACACCCGGCCGTCTGCTGGATCTGGCCGAACAGCAGCATCTGATCCTGGGCAAGGTCGGCGTCCTGGTGCTCGACGAGGCCGACGAAATGCTCGACCTGGGCTTCCTGCCCGATATCGAGCGCATTCTGTCGATGGTTCCCGAACAGCGTCAGACGATGCTGTTCTCGGCGACCATGCCGGGCCCGATCATCACGCTGGCCCGCACGTTCCTGCACAAGCCCACGCATATCCGGGCCGAGGAACCCTCCGATTCCGCGGTGCACGATCGCACCGCGCAATTCGTCTACCGCGCCCACGCGCTGGACAAGAGCGAATTGATCGCGCGGATTCTGCAGGCCGAGGGGCGCGGCGCGACCATGATCTTCACCCGCACCAAGCGCACCGCCCAGAAGGTCGCCGACGATCTGGCCGACCGCGGTTTCGCGGTCGGCGCGGTACACGGCGATCTGGGCCAGATCGCGCGCGAGAAGGCGCTGGACAAATTCCGCAAGGGCAAGATCGACGTGCTGGTCGCGACCGATGTCGCCGCCCGCGGTATCGATATCGACGACGTCACCCACGTCGTCAACTACCAGTGCCCGGAGGACGAGAAGACCTACGTGCACCGTATCGGCCGCACCGGCCGGGCCGGGCGCACCGGTGTCGCGGTCACCCTCGTCGACTGGGACGAGTTGCATCGCTGGGAGAGCATCGATTCCGCGCTGGGCCTGGGCATTCCCGAGCCGGTGGAAACCTACTCACGTTCCGAGCATCTGCGCAGCGATCTCGGCATTCCGGAGAACGCGACCGGAACCGTGCGGCGCGCACCCGCGCGCGAACCGGATGCGGTCGTGGTGGAGCGGGAGGAACGCCAGCCGCGCAAGCGCAACCGCCGCCGCACCCGCGGTGGTAAGGCGGTCGACGCCCCCGAGGGCGCCACGGCCGAGTCGACCGAGTCCGCGACGGACACCGCGGAAAGCACTGCGGAGCAATCGGTTCCGGCCGAACAGCCCGCGGGCGAAACGGCGGAGGGTGACAAGCCGGCGCGGCGTCGTCGCCGCCGGCGCCGCAAGCCCGCCGCGGAGGGCGGCGACACCACCACCGGCGGCGACGCCTCGGCAGCCGAGTCCGGTAGTGCGGCAACGGGTGGCGATCAGACTGCCGCATCGGCCTAGTCGCCGGATCGGTTAGTCTCGCTGACGTGCTCGCACCCGAGCGGCGGACGCGCGCCGACCTCTATGCCGCAGTCGCGATCGCCGTTGTCGTGGCGATCGCGGCCACTGTGGTGTGGGTGACGAGCGATGCCCGCGGCACCGAATCCGATCCCGCGGCGCATCCGGCCTCGGTGGCACCGGCGGCCGATCGGCTGCCGGACGCCCTCACCGAACGGTGGCAGGCGTCCGACGGCGCCGCCGCGCGGGCGCTGACCTCGAGCGGCGTCGCGATCACTGGCGACGGCGGCACCGTCCGCGGCCTCGATCCGGCCACCGGGCGAGAACTCTGGAAGTATCAGCGCGATCTGCCCCTGTGCGCGCTGGAGAGCCAGTTCGCCACCGTGATCGCCACCTATCGCGATCCGCGCGGGTGCAGCCAGACCACGATGCTCGGCGCCGAGGACGGGCGCCGGCGCACCGCGCGCAGCAGCTATATGGACTCGCAGGTCCGGCTGTCCACCGACGGCACCTACGTGCTGGCGCAGGGGCCACGCCGGCTGGAGGTGTGGCGTTCGGATCTGGTCCGCACGCTCGAATACGGCTACGTCGACGCGCAGGTGAACCCGCACACGCAACCCCGGCACGACTGCACGCTGCTGTCGGCGGCCTCGGGTGGCAGCCGCCTGGCCGTGCTGGAACGCTGCCCCGACGACGCCGCGGACCGGCTGACGGTGCTGAATCCGGCGCCGAAGGACGCCTCCGCCCCGGAGGAGTACGGCTCGCATGTCTTGACCGGGCCCGGCGCGGCGGCCGGCAACGCCCGGGTGGTCGCGGTCGCGGACAACCGGATCGCCCTGTATCTTCCCGGAACCGATGCCGCCCCACCGGAATTCGCGATCTACGATGCCAACGCGAATTCGCTTGCGGTGCACCGGCTCTCCGCGCCGATCGCTGACAACAGCACGGTGACCAGGCTCGGCTCGGCGTATTTCGTGTTCACCGGCAACAGCGTGATCGCGTTGAGCGCGAGCACCTTCGAGCCGCTGTGGACCGCACCGGACGCCTTGGGCACGCCGGCGATGATGGCGGGCGACGTCCTGGTGCCGGTGGCCGACGGCATCGCGGCCCTCGATCCCGGCAGCGGCGCCCCGCAGAAGCGGATCCCGTTGCGGCGCAGCGACTACCACGGGGAGCCGATCTCACTGGCCGTGAGCGGGCCGGTGGTGCTGGAGTTGCGGGGCGGCCGGCTCTACGGAACCAGCTGAGCCCTCGCGTCGATCCGTCCGGCCGGTCGGTCCCGCGGTGCGGCATGATCGGGATCATGAGTGCATCGGACAGGGATTATCGGCTGGTGCTGCTGCGGCACGGCGAGACCGCGTGGTCGGCGGCACGCAAACACACCGGGCGCACCGATGTCGCGCTCACCGAACACGGCGAGGCGCAGGCGCGAGCAGCCGGAAAGGTCCTCGCGGGTCTCGACCTGAGCGATCCGCTGGTACTGACCAGCCCGAAGAAGCGTGCCGTGCACAGCGCCGAACTGGCCGGCCTGCCCGATCCGCGGATCGACGACGAACTGGTGGAATGGGACTACGGCGACTACGAGGGCCTGACCACCCCGCAGATCCGCGAAACCGCCCCCGGCTGGACCGTCTTCACCGGCGACGTACCGGGTGGCGAATCCGTCGACGCGGTCGGCGAGCGGGCCGACCGGGTGCTGGAAACGGTGGCGCCCGCGCTGAGCACCCGCGATGTGGTGCTGGTCGGGCACGGACATTTCTCCCGGGTGCTGATCGCGCGCTGGGCGGGCTTCCCGGCCCGGGAGGGGCGGCGATTCTTCCTGTCCACCGCCGCGATCAGCGTGCTCGGCCACGATCACCAGGCCGCCACGATTTTGGCGCACAATATCGTGCCGCCCGAGGCGAGCCGAGAATCCAGCCCCGAGGCGAGCCGAGCATCCAGCCCCGAGGCGAGCCGAGAATCCAGCCCCGAGGCGAGCCGAGCATCCAGCCCCGAGGCGAGCCGATGATCCGCCGCGCCACGCCCGAGGATGTGCCCGCCCTCGTCGAACTGGTCTACGACCTCGCCGAATACGAGAAGGCGCGCGAACAGTGCGCGCTGACGGCCGAGGACCTGCACGCCGCTCTGTTCGGTCCGGCACCGGCGGTGTTCGCCCACGTCGCGACCGTCGATGCGCGGGTCGCCGGATGCGCGATCTGGTTCCTGAACTATTCGACCTGGACCGGTAAGCACGGCATCTACCTGGAAGATCTCTACGTCCGGCCGGAGGCGCGTGGTCGTGGCCTGGGCAAGGCGCTGCTCGCCGAGCTGGCCCGCGCGGCCGTGGCCAACGGATACACCCGAGTGGATTGGTCGGTGCTGGACTGGAATACGCCCTCGATCGAGTTCTACCGCGCGCTGGGCGCGGTGGCGCAGGACGAGTGGACCGGGTTCCGGCTCGCGGGTGACGCGCTGGCGTTGCTCGCCGATTCCGGAGATTCCTGAGAATTCTTTCTCGCCGGTGTCGATTCCACGGCGGGGTGCGCGTCGAAGAGTTGAATGGCTCGAAAGGCGGGCCACCTACCCCAGACACCTACACACTTAGCCTCGATCCACCGACGGGCGTGCGCCCTGTCGGTGTGCCGTGAATGAGAAAGTGCCCTTCGAGCTGGGATGATCACTGTTGTCTAGGCAATGATCGGTCCGGTTCAGAAGGACACTTCGGGTGCAAGTTTCGCATAGGTTCGCTGCGGAGTCGGCGGTGTT
>NZ_PSZE01000001.1 GCF_002933465.1 Nocardia nova | reverse complement strand
GAAGGGTCCGGAAATAGAGGACGGCCCCAGCCTCCTCCCCCCCCGGCTGGGGCCGTCCTCTATTTCCGGACCCTTCAGCTGTTACTCGGCGTGCAGTGTTTATCCACAGCCCGCGAGTTGTCCACATTCGGCGTTACGACCCTGGTTCGCCCTGCCGATCCGGGCGAGGCTGCTGACATGAATTCCGTTGCAGCAGTTCCTCCTCCGGCGCTGGTGCTGGTCGGTGACCGCCGGTTACGCGACGAGGTGCGTCGCATCGCGGCCGCCGCCGACCGTGGCCTGGACGAACGGTCGATGCCAGTCGGCAGGCATGCCTGGGCCGCGGCCGCGCTGGTGATCATTGATCTGGCGGCGGCGCGTACCTGCGCGGCCGCCGGATATCCGCGGCGCTCGGGCGTCGTGCTGGTCGGCAGCGGTGAACCGGACCTCGACCATTGGCAGGCCGCCGCGGCGGTCGGAGCCGAGCAGGTCATCTCGCTGCCGAGCGCTACCGAAACACTGATCGAGGCCTTCGCCGCCTACGCCTGGCGCGATCCCGGGGACGGGCTCGTCCTGGCCGTCGTCGGTGCCGGGGGCGGTGCCGGGGCCTCGGTCTTCGCCGCGACGCTGGCTCTGGCCGCGGCGGCCCGGCGGTTCCGGCCGCAGATCCTGCTCATCGACGGCGACCCGCTCGGCGGCGGCATCGATCTGCTGCTGGGTATCGAGTCGGTGCCGGGTCTGCGCTGGCCGGAACTGTCCGTCGAGGACGGCCGGGTGGCCGCGCAAGCCCTGCACGACGCATTACCCGCCGCCGCACCGGGACTCGGCGTATTGGCCTGCAGCAGACCGGCCGGCTCCGGACCGGACGATATCGGCACCGGCGCAGCGCGTGCCGTTGTCGAGGCCGGCCGCGGCGCCGGCGATCTGGTGGTCTGCGATATCTCCGGCAGTCGGGGCCCGCATACCGATCATCTCCTCGACGCCGCCGATCTCGTCGTCTTCGTGGTCCCGGCCCGGTTGCGTGCGGTGGCGGCCGCGGGGGCGGTCGTGGCGGACATCGGTCGTCGAAATCCGAACCAGGCCTTGGTTGTTCGAGGACCCGCGCCGGGCGGGCTGCGCGGTCGGGATATCGCGGAGGCATTGGGGCTGCCGCTGCTGGCCGCTATGCGCGCCCAACCCGGACTGGCGGCGGAGCTGGAACGTGGCGGGCTGACGCTCAGCCGCGGGCCGCTCGCGGCCGGGGCGGAGTCGGTGCTGTCCGCACTACCGGAGGGTGCTCGATGAGCGGCGTGGTGAGTGCCGAACTCCTCGACCGAGTTCGGGAGCGACTGGCCGCTCAGCCCGGCGAACACAATCCGGCACGCCTGGCGGCTGCCATCCGCGCCGAAGCCGGCCGAGTCCTCGGCGATACGGACCTGCTGCGCGCATTGCGCCTGCTGCAGACGGAGATGACCGGCGCGGGTGCGCTGGAACCGCTGCTGCACGATGCCCGGGTCTCCGATGTGCTGGTGACCGCGCCCGATGCGGTCTGGATCGATCGCGGTAGCGGTCTGGAACGCACCTCGATCCGCTTTCCGGACGAAGCGGCGGTGCGGCGCCTGGCTCAGCGTCTGGCGCTCGCCGCCGGCCGGCGGCTCGACGATGCGCAACCGTGGGTGGACGGGCGGTTGCCGGAATACGAGCGAGCGCCCGGCGAGAGCTTCGGAGTGCGGCTGCACGCGGTCCTCGCGCCCATCGCACAGGGCGGGACGTGTATCTCGCTGCGGGTACTGCGCCCGGTCGGCCACAGCCTGCGCGGACTGACCGCCTCCGGAACGCTCACGTCGGAGTCGGAACTGCTGCTGGAGAAGATCGTTCGCGCACGGCTCGCATTCCTCGTGGTCGGCGGCACCGGCGCCGGGAAGACCACGTTGCTGTCGGCTCTGCTGGCGCACGTCGACCCCGCCGAACGCATCGTATGCGTCGAGGATGCCGCCGAACTGTCGCCACCGCATCCCCATGTCGTCCGGCTGGTCGCGCGTATCGCCAATGTGGAGGGCGCGGGTGCCATCACGGTCCGGGACCTGGTCCGGCAGGCGCTGCGTATGCGGCCGGATCGGATCGTCATCGGAGAGGTGCGCGGGGCCGAGGTGGTGGACCTGCTCACCGCACTGAATACCGGACACGACGGGGGTGCCGGGACAGTGCATGCGAACTCGCCACGAGAGGTCCCCGCTCGTCTGGAAGCCCTTGCGGCACTGGGCGGAATGGGCCGGGCGGGGCTGCACAGCCAGCTCGCCGCGGCCGTCCAGGTCGTGCTCGCGATGCGGCGCCGTCCCGACGGTGGGCGAGTCCTGCAGGAGATCGGGCTGGTGACGCGTGAAGGGGAGGCCGGTGTGCGTATCGAGACGGCCTGGTCGGCGGATTCCGTTGTGGCACCGGCGAATACCGCGCTGCACCGGTTGCTGAACGAACGGTTGCGGCGATGATCCTGAGCCTGCTGGGCGGCGCGGCAGCGCTGCTGCTCCTGCCCACTGCACCCCGGCGGAAACGGCTTCGTGCCCTGTGTGGACGACCGGATGGAGCACGAAATGATTGGAGCCGCTGGATCATTCGCGGTGCAGCCGCTTCCGCGGTGGGGGCGGCGGTCGTCTTCGGTCCCGGGTCCGCGGGTGCGGCCGCGGTACTCGCCACCACGCTGACTGTGCGTTCGAAGAACCGCCGCGCGGAACGCCGCCACGACGACGAATGCCGGAAACTGCTGGAAGGGCTGGAAGTGGTGATCGGGGAACTGCGTACCGGTGCGCATCCCAGCGCTGCCGCCGCGGTTGCGGCCACGGAGATCGGTGGCGCCGCCGGAGCGGCCTTCGCGGTGAGCGCCGCGCGGGCCCGGCTCGGCGGTTCGGCCGCGGATGGATTGCGCGGCCGTCCCTGCGCCGTCACGACCGAACTGGATCGTGTCGCGGATGCGTGGGGGGTGGCCGAGCGGCACGGCCTGGCATTGGCCGAACTGTTGAGTGCGGCCCGCGACGACCTCGCCGGGCGAATGCGGTTCAGCGAGCGCACGACCGCCGCCCTGGCGGGTGCGCGTGCCAGCGCCGCGGTGCTGGCCGGACTCCCGCTCCTCGGCATCGCGCTCGGACAGCTGATGGGCGCGCACCCACTGCAGGTGCTGATGAGCCGAGGGGTCGGAACCATCGTCTTTCCGCTCGGCGCCGGACTCATCGGTGTGGGATTGCTGTGGGCGGATGCCATCACGCGGCGGGTATCGGTATGAACGGTCTGTCGATGGCACTGCTCTGTTCCGGTGCCGCGCTATTGACCCTTCCGGGCCGGATCACATCAGTCGCCCGCCTTCGCGCGGCCCACGGTGTCGCTCCCGCACCGCAGCAGATCCCGCGCCCGGCCACCGGCGACCCATTGGCGGTGGCCTCGGCCCTCGATCTGCTCGCCTCGTGTCTGCGGGCGGGCCTGCCGACCGCCACGGCGGCCCGCGCGGTTTCCTCGACCGCCCCGGAACCCTTCGCCTCGGCGCTGCGCCGGGCGGCGGAACTGCTGGCGCTCGGCGCGGACCCGGTCACGGCCTGGGAGCGCGCGGCCCTGGAAGCGCCCGTTGCGGAGATGTACGCGCTCGCCCGGCTGGTGCGTCGTTCGGCCCGCTCCGGTGCGGCCCTGACCGGTGCGGTCTCCGAACTCGCGGAAAAGTGCCGCGCGGCGGTCGAGGATGCGGCCGCGGCGCATGCGGAACGCGCGGGCGTGCTCATCAGCGGCCCGCTCGGGCTGTGCTTCCTGCCGGCCTTCGTCTGCCTCGGCATCGTCCCGGTGGTCGCCGGACTGGCCGGTCGAGTACTGGGCGGCGGGTTGTGGTGACCACACGAGAGACTCGGTGCGGATCCGCCGTGCCGACCGTAGAGAAAGGGGAGACCGATGCTGGCGGCAACGCAATCGGTTGTGCGAGAACTACGTTCGCGGCTGATCGAGGTGGCGGCGACCGACGACGGGATGAGTACCGCCGAATACGCCATCGGGACGATCGCGGCAGCGGCGTTCGGGGCGGTGCTCTACACCGTGGTCACCGGCGATTCCATCGTGAACGCGCTGACCAAGATCATCGACAAGGCGCTGAATACCACCGTATGAGGTCTGCTCGTCCGGGCGAACGGGGTGCGGTCACGGTCGAGGCGGCCATCGCGCTGGCGGCGGTGGTAGTGGTCGTCGTGCTCTGCCTGGGAGCGTTGCTGGCGGCGTCGATGCAGATCCGCTGTATCGACGCCGCTCGCGAAGCGGCTCGTCTCGCGGCGCGCGGTGCGGAGGCGGAAGCTCTGCCGGCAGCGCAGCAGGTGGCGCCGCCCGGCGCCGACATCGAGTTGCGTGCGGAGGGCGACCGGATCGTCGCCACGGTTCGGGCGCGGGCGCCGCTGCTCCCGATGCTGCGGTTACGGGCCGAAGCGGTAGCGGTACGCGAACCAGGCGAGCCGCAATGACACCGGCCACAGTGCCAGTCGCGTATCGCAGCCGCGGGTGCGACGGGGGTGTCACTGTCACGGCATGTTTGGCGCTCACCGCACTGCTGCTGGTGACGGTCGTGACTGTGCAGTTCGCGGCGGTGGTCTGTGCGCGCCACCGAGCGCAGAGTGCGGCCGATTCGGCGGCATTGGCAGCAGCGGGCGCACTGGATTCCGGCGCTGGATCGGCCTGCGACCGAGCGGATTCGGTGGTCCGGCGAATGCGGATGCGGGTACAGACGTGTTCGGTCCGGGATTGGGATGTGACGGTAACCGTCGACGATTCGGTAACGCTCGCTCTTTTGGGCAAGCGATCAGTTGTGGCGGTCGCGCGGGCCGGTCCGGTCAGTGCGGGAAAACGATCATGAATACCGGACGGTTGGTGTGAGAAAGAATGGGTGACCGAAGCCACACGCAGTGCGGTAAGTGTGGTGGATTTCCCATTCGATCGGCATTCAATTCCACCGGGGCAATTGCGCAAGCATTCGACGCTGCGGGATTCTGATAAATGCACACATGTGAATGCCCATATGGCCATTATTCGCTAGGGCAATGCGCCGGTTAACATGATCGGCTTCCTTTTTATTCCCAGTGGCGCCGTCGGACTCGATGCCGGCATGCGGTCCGTGGTGGGACGCGCCGACGTCTACCGACGGTGTCCGCATCGTCACGAAACGGATTCGGGCAGGTCATCGGGCCGAAATGTTATCCGCGTGGGTCAGCTCGGCGCATCGTCGGGCAGATCGGCGAGGACGGCCGTCAGGAGGGCGGCCGCGCCCTCCTTGTCCAGCGGGGAATTCCCGTTACCGCATGTGGGGGACTGGACGCACGAGGGGCAACCCTGCGGGCAGGAACAGGAGGTGATGGCCGCCCGCGTCGCCGCCAACCAGGTCCGCAAGCGGGTGAACCCGCGCTCGGCGAAGCCGGCCCCGCCGCGATGGCCGTCGTAGACGACGACGGTGGGGAGTCCGGTATCGGGGTGTTCGGCGATGGAAACGCCGCCCACATCCCAGCGGTCGCAGCTAGCGACCAGCGGCAGGATTCCGATCGCCGCATGTTCGGCGGCGTGCAGGGCGCCGGGTACGCGGCGCGGCTCGATCCCCGCAGCGGCCAGCAGGCGCGGCGTGACGGTGTAGAGCACGGCCTGGGTCGGCAGTGTCTGCTCGGGCATGTCGAGTTCGACGAGGTCGAGAACCTCTCCGCTGGGAAGCGTGCGCAGATAACCGACCACCTGGCGGGTCACCCGGACCCGGGCCAGGGCGGCGGTGACACGGCCGTACACCTGCTCGTGCGTGCGCTCGTCGATCGCCACCGAGGTGACCATCCGGGCGCTCGTGGTCCATCCGGGCTGTTCGGCGTGGACGAAGGCGACTCCGGCCTCGAGATCCAATTCGTCGACCACGTAGGTCTCGCCTTGATGCAGGTGGACCGCCCCGGCGTGCAGTGTCGCTGGCGCCCGGCCGGAATCCGCGCTGCCCAGCAGCCGGCCGCTGGTCGCGTCCACGATCGCGATCTGGGAGCCGATTCCGCCGCGCACATCGACGTCGTCATGGGGATAGGCGCTCGAGGTCGGATACCAACGAGCCGGACCGCCGCCGTTCTTCCGGCGCTTGATCAGGCCCTGCGCGGCCAGGTCGGCGGCCACGTCCCGGACGCCCAGGTCGTCGATCTCAGCGTCGGTCAGGGGGTGTTCGCAGGCCGCGCACAGCAGGTGCGGGCCGGCGACGTAGGGATTGTGCGGATCGGTGATGGTCGCCTCGATCGGCTTGTCCAGCAGGGCGTGCGGGTGGTGGACGAGGTAGGTGTCGAGCGGATCGTCGCGGGCCACCAGCAGTACCAGCGAGCCCTGGGTGCGACGGCCCGCGCGGCCTGCCTGCTGCCAGAACGAGGCGACGGTTCCCGGGAAACCGGCCATCACCACGGCATCGAGCCCGGCGATGTCGACGCCGAGTTCGAGTGCGGTCGTGGTGGCCGCGCCCAGCAGCGACCCGTCCGCAAGGCCGTTCTCCAGTTCCCGCCGGTCCTCGGCCAGGTATCCGGCCCGATAGGCCGCCACTCTTTCGGCCAGCGCCGGATCCACCTCGGCCAGCATGCGCTGCACGTCGATGGCGACGACCTCGGCGGCCCGGCGGGAGCGAACGAAGGTCAATGTCCGCGCCCCCTCGACGACCAGGTCGGTCATGATGCGGGCGGCCTCGGTGGTGGCCGCCCGCCGCACCGGGGCGCCGTTCTCGCCACTGAGGTCGCCGAGCAGCGGTGGCTCCCACAGCGCGACCGTTCGCGTGCCCTGCGGCGAGCCGTCCTCGGTCACCGCGGTCACCGGCGCACCGATCAGCCGTGCGGCAGCCGCGGCCGGATCGGCGCTGGTGGCCGAGCATAGGACGAAGGTCGGATTCGCGCCGTAATGTGCGGCCAGCCGCCGCAACCGGCGCAGCACCATCGCGACCTGGGACCCGAATATGCCGCGATACGCATGGCATTCGTCGATCACCACGTAGCGCAGCCGCCGCAGCATCCGCGCCCAGCGCTGATGCGCTCGCAATATGCCGATGTGCAACATGTCTGGATTGGTGAACAACCACCGCGCATTCGCCCGCACCCACTGCCTGACCTCGGGTGGAGTATCGCCGTCGTAGGTGGCCGGATGGATATCGCGCAGGCCGCCGGCATGGGTCAGCTGCGCGGCCGCGCGGAATTGGTCGGCCCCGAGCGCTTTGGTCGGCGATATATACAGAGCGGTCGCTCGCGAATCCCGCCGCAGGTCGGTCAATACCGGCAGCTGATAGCCCAGGGATTTGCCCGAGGCGGTCCCGGTGCTGACGACGACGTGTGTGTCCGAGGCGGCCAGTTCCGCGGTTCGAATCTGATGCGTCCACGGTGCGTCGACACCGGATTCCCGCAGGGCGTCGACCACTTCCGGAGCGGCCCAGGAGGGCCAGCCGGTGATGCGCGCCGGCCGGGCCGGGAGTTCGGTCACATGGGTGATACGACTCTCCGCATCGGGCACTCCGAAAAGGACACGATTCAGCAACGATGTTCCGTAGCAGCTCGTCTCCGCGGGTGCGGCGTCCGATCCCGGGCCTTTCGGATTCATCGGACCGAGACCGTGCGACGCGAAGAAAGTGTGAACCGTGTGTGCCGCCCTCGTCCGAGCTGCCAATTCACTACAGAGTAGCGACCTGCGTCACAGTCTGTTTGCCTGACACTCGCTCGGTTATCGCTAAGCAAACCTACTTCAAGTTTGGATTTGGGCATTGTGCCCCTCACCTGCACATTCGCAAGATCATCTTTTTTGCAAATTGTCGGTAACTCGGCTGTCGAATTGCGCGCGGACATGGTTCACTGGTTCTCGGTCGCAAGCTTCTGTGTTCGAGGGAACGGATCAAAGGTCCAAACCATCAGCAGGATCGATGTTGCGAACGGTGTGCTTGAAGCTTCCTGCAGGGGGAACAGAGTACAGCGGTCGGAACGGACCCGGTGGACCAACCTAACTTGTCCGCCGTTCCGGTATGGAAAGAGAAGGAACAGAATGGCACAGGGAACTGTGAAGTGGTTCAACGCGGAGAAGGGGTTCGGCTTCATCGCGCCCGAGGACGGCTCCGCTGACGTCTTCGTCCACTACTCCGAGATTCAGGGTTCGGGCTTCCGCACCCTCGAGGAGAACCAGAAGGTCGAATTCGAGGTCGGCCAGGGCACCAAGGGCCCGCAGGCCACCGGAGTTCGCGCGCTCAGCTGAGCGAGTAACCCAACAAGATCCGATCTCTCGTCCCTCACCGCGAGCACGCGGTGAGGGACGAGTCGTATGCGGGGCAAGTAGACTCGATCGAAAACCGGGGCTTTTCGACGTGATCGGGTTGCCCACAAGGGGGTTTTTCTGCAGTTCGCAGCCATTTCGGTTCGGACGGTACGGACGGGGAAGTACCGCGCAGAACAGCCGAGACTCCTGGGTCGCGGGTCCGCAGTGCGGACTCCACGACGGCGAAACACGGTATAAACGTCTCTGGCGGGAGACATTTGTCTCTCCCTCTTGCCCCAGCCACGCGCCGCGCGCCTGCGCCGCGCGGGTCGACAGGAAAGGTGTGTTCGCCGGTGGCAACACGAGACCGCGGTGCATCGCCGACTCCCGATGCGGCCTCCGCCGGGCCCGATGCGGCCGCATCCGGCCGGGGGCGTCCCCTGCGTCGTCTCGTCATCGTCGAGTCGCCGACCAAGGCACGCAAGATCGCGCCCTATCTGGGCCGCGGTTATACGGTCGAGGCATCCGTCGGTCATATTCGGGACCTGCCACGCGGTGCCGCGGATGTGCCCGCCAAATACAAAGGCCAGTCCTGGGCCCGGCTGGGTGTCGATGTCGACCACGATTTCGAGCCGATCTATGTCGTCAGTCCGGACAAGAAGGCCAAGGTCTCGGAACTGAAGACGCTGCTGCGCGATGCCGACGAACTGTATCTGGCCACCGACCCCGACCGCGAGGGCGAGGCCATCGCCTGGCACCTGCTCGAGACGCTGAAGCCGAAGATTCCGGTCCGGCGAATGGTGTTCCACGAAATCACCGAGCCGGCCATTCGCGCCGCCGCGGCCGATACTCGCGAACTCGACAACGACCTGGTCGACGCCCAGGAAACCCGGCGCATCCTGGACCGCCTCTACGGCTACGAAGTCAGCCCCGTGCTGTGGAAGAAGGTGATGCCGCGGCTGTCGGCGGGCCGCGTGCAGTCGGTGGCGACGCGGATCGTCGTGCAGCGCGAGCGCGAGCGCATCGCGTTCCGTTCCGCGGAGTACTGGGATATCGCGGCGAAATTCGACGCCGGCGGCGGCGGGAGCGACGAGGCCAACCCGCGCATCTTCGGGGCGCGGCTGGTCACGGTCGACGGTGCACGCGTCGCGGGCGGCCGGGATTTCGGGTCCGACGGTCAGCTCAAGACCCGCAACGGTGTCACCGTGCTCGACGAAGCCGCGGCACGGCGGCTGGCCGCAGCACTGGAGAATGCGAATTTCCAGGTCACCTCGGTCGAATCGAAGCCGTACACCCGGCGACCCTATGCGCCCTTCATGACCTCGACGCTGCAGCAGGAGGCCGCGCGCAAGCTCCGCTTCGGGTCCGAGCGCACGATGCGGGTGGCGCAGCGGCTGTACGAGAACGGCTACATCACCTATATGCGTACCGACTCCACGACGCTGTCGGAGTCGGCGATCAGCGCGGCGCGGGCGCAGGCGACGCAGTTGTACGGACCGGAGTTCGTGCATCCGACGCCGCGGCAGTACACCCGCAAGGTCAAGAACGCCCAGGAGGCGCACGAGGCGATCCGGCCCGCCGGTGACACCTTCGCCACCCCGGGCCAGCTGCACGCCCGGCTGGACCAGGACGAATTCCGGCTCTACGAGCTGATCTGGCAGCGTACGGTCGCCTCGCAGATGGCCGACGCGCGCGGCACCACGCTGACGGTCCGGATCACCGGCCGCGCCGGTACGGGCGAGGAATGCGTGTTCTCCGCATCCGGTCGCACCATCACCTTCGCCGGCTTCCTCAAGGCCTATGTGGAAAGTGTCGACGAGGACGCGGGCGGTCAATCCGACGACGCGGAGTCGCGGCTGCCCGCGCTGACCGAGGGCCAGGACGTCAGCGCCACCGAGCTGACGCCCGATGGGCATACCACCAATCCGCCCCCGCGCTACAACGAGGCCTCGCTGATCAAAGCGCTCGAGGAGCTGGGCATCGGACGCCCGTCGACCTACGCCTCGATCATCAAGACCATTCTGGACCGCGGCTACGTCTACAAACGCGGTAGTGCGCTGGTGCCGTCCTGGGTGGCGTTCGCTGTGGTCGGCCTGCTGGAGGAGTACTTCGGCCGTCTGGTCGACTTCGATTTCACCGCGGCCATGGAAGACGATCTCGACGCCATCGCCGGCGGTCGCGAGCAGCGCGGAAACTGGTTGACCAGCTTCTATTTCGGTGGTGATCACGGCGCAGAGGGTTCGGTGGCGCGTTCCGGCGGACTGAAGCGAATGGTCGGTGAGCGGCTCGACGATATCGATGCCCGCGAGGTCAACTCGATCAAGATGTTTACCGACGATCAGGACCGCGACATCGTGGTCCGGGTCGGGCGCTTCGGTCCGTATCTGGAGCGCATGGTGCAGAACCCGGACGATCCGGATGGCGATCCGATCTCCCAGCGCGCCAATCTGCCCGACGATCTGCCGCCGGACGAGTTGACGCCCGAGGTCGCGGAAAAGCTGTTCGCCACTCCGCAAGAGGGGCGTTCGCTCGGTGTGGATCCCGAAACCGGACATCGGATCGTGGCCAGGGAAGGTCGCTTCGGGCCGTATGTCACCGAGATCCTGCCCGAGCCGGAGGCCGATCTCGACGCCAAGAAGGGCGCCAAGAAAGCCGCCGCACCCAAACCGCGGACCGGCTCGCTGCTCAAGTCGATGGATCTGTCGACCATCACCCTCGAGGATGCGCTGAAACTGCTGTCGCTGCCGCGGGTGGTCGGCAAGGATCCCGAATCCGGTGACGAGATCACCGCGCAGAACGGCCGCTACGGCCCGTATCTGAAGAAAGGCACGGATTCTCGCTCGCTCGCCACCGAAGACCAGATCTTCACCGTGACCCTGGACGAGGCGTTGAAGATCTACGCCGAACCCAAGCGGCGCGGACGGCAGGCGGCGAGTGCGGCGCCACTGCGAGAGTTGGGCAACGACTCCGCCACCGGCAAGCCGATGGTCATCAAGGACGGGCGGTTCGGCCCGTATGTCACCGACGGCGAAACCAATGCCAGCCTGCGCAAGGGTGACGAGGTGGAGTCGATCACCGACGAGCGGGCCTCCGAACTGCTCGCCGATCGCCGCGCCAAGGGGCCGGTGAAGAAGGCGGCCAAGAAGACCGCGAAGAAGGCGCCGGCGAAGAAGGCGGCGGCGAAGTCGACGGCGAAGAAGACCACCGCGACCGCTAAGAAGACCACCGCGAAGAAGACCGCGACCAAGAAGGCGCCGGCGAAGAAGGCGGCGGCGAAGAAGGCGGCGGCGAAGTCTCCGGCCGAGTCGTAGCGGGCAGTCGAGTAGTAGGCGGCGGCTTCTCGGTGCCGGTCGGCTTGTCGGTGCGGCCGATTAGGGTGTAGCGCGTGGCAGGTGTCTTCGATCGGCTCGTGGGCCAGGACTCGGTCGAGTCCGAGTTGACCGCTGCCGCCGTGGCGGCGCGCGCCGGAATCGCGTCCTCGGCGATGACGCACTCCTGGCTGTTCACCGGGCCGCCCGGCTCCGGCAGATCCGTTGCGGCACTGTGCTTTGCGGCCGCGCTGCAATGTACGGGCGAGGGCACTCCCGGTTGCGGCCACTGCCATGCCTGCGCCACCACCATGGCCGGTACCCACGGAGACGTCCGGCGGGTGATTCCGGAGGGCCTGAGCATCGGCACCAAGGAAATGCGCGAGATCGTGCAGGTCGCGGCCCGGCGTCCCAGCACCGGACGGTGGCAGGTCGTGGTGATCGAGGATGCCGATCGGTTGACCGAGGCCGCGGGCAACGTGCTGCTGAAGGTGGTCGAGGAACCACCCGAGCGGACCGTGTTCCTGCTGTGCGCGCCGTCGGTGGACCCGGAGGACATCTCGGTCACTCTGCGATCCCGTTGCCGGCATATCCACCTGGTCACGCCCGCTGTGGACGCTATCGCCCAGGTGCTGCGCGAGCGTGACGGGCTGGACCCGGAACAGGCGGCGTGGGCGGCTTCGGTGAGCGGCGGACATGTCGGTCGCGCCCGCCGCCTCGCGACCGACGAGCAGGCCCGTGCCCGCCGGACCCGGGCATTGTCGCTGGTCTCGGCGGTCGCTCGCCCGGCCGCGGCCTATGCGGCCGGTGACGAGCTGGTCAAATCCGCTGAGGAGGAGGCCAAACAGGTCAGCGCGGAACGGGACGAGCGCGAACGCGACGAGCTGGCGACCGCGTTGGGTGCCGGCGGCACCGGGAAAGGCGCCGCCTCGGCCACCCGCGGTTCCGCCGGTGTGCTGAAGGATCTCGAGCGCCGCCAGAAATCCCGCGCCACCCGCACCAGCCGCGATGCCCTCGACCGGGCGTTGATCGACGTCGCGGGCCTGTACCGCGACGCGCTGGCGCTGCGTTTCGGGACCTCCGCCGCGAATCCGCCTCCGGCGATCACCCTCACCCACCCCGACCTGTCGGATCAGATCCGCGATCTGGCCGACGAGGTGCGGCCCGAGGGGCTGCTGCGCTCCATCGAGGCCGTCCTCGCCTGCCGCGAGGCCCTCGATCTGAACGTCAAACCCCGCTTTGCCATCGCCGCGATGGTCGCTGGGCTCATCGCGGCCCGCTCCGCCTGACATACCGGCGTGACCGGCCCTCGATTGGATGGGTCACCACACCGCCGACGGCGGCGCCCGCCTGATGATCGCGCAAGGGATCGTCCGCGCCCCTGATCGTTATCCACGATGCGGCTGTGGACGCCGGTGCGGCATCTCGCTTCGCCGTGCTGGACCACCAGCCGCCAAGGCTCGCAGGCGGGCCGAAATCATGGGCACACTGCCGCGATGACCTGCCGTTTTCGTGTTCGGTCGCCGAAGACGATAGACTCGCACCGCCGCATGGCACGCCGCCTTAGCTCAGTCGGTAGAGCGCTTCACTCGTAATGAAAAGGTCGGGGGTTCGATTCCCCCAGGCGGCTCGCAGGTCAGAGGCCCTTTCCGGGAAATCCGGGAAGGGCCTCCGACGTTTCAGTCCGCACACAGTCCGCACGAGCAGGACGTACCGCTAGTTACCAGCGGACATCGCAGCGTCCAGCAAGTCCGCCGAGGCGGACATATCGTCCGGGAACAGGCCGATGTAGCGGCGCATCGTGAAACCGGGATCGGCGTGGCCCATGAGCTTGGAAACCACCTCGACGCGCACCCCCGAGGACGCGGACAGGCTCGCGTAGGTGTGGCGGAGATCGTGCGCGGTGAGCGGCAGCAGGCCCACCAGTTCCGCCGCCGGTTTCAGGACGCGCCGGTTCCAGTTCGTCCGCCGGATCGGTCCGCCGCCGGGAGCCGTGAACGCCCAATCGTCGGCCTTGCGGCCCTTCAGGTGCTGGCGCAGTTCGGTGTGCATCGACTTCGGGATCGGCACCCAGCGAGTCTTTCTCGACTTGGTGTCTCCCGGTTCGTCCTCGTCGACGGCAAGCGAGCCGTCCACGCGGACGCGCCCCTTCTTCAGATCGACGTCGGACACCTGCAACCCGCTCAGTTCGCCGACCCGGAGACCGGTGTAGGCGAGGAAGCGGATAGCGAGCCCGTCCGGCGACGGGTCGGCCGCCGGGACGATCGGCACGCCCTTCTTGTCCACCGGCAGGGGCCCGCCGGTCTCGCCCTTGATATCGGTACGCGCGCCCGGTCGCTTGGTGCTCGCGCGGTAGTCGGCAGCGGCAGCCAGTAGCGCGACTTCGGCGTGAGTGAGAAACCGGTCCTTCGCCGACGGCAGCGGCGGGAGCTTGACCCCGGCCGACGGGTCGGCGCGCAGGTGGTCCGGGATCGCCAGCGTGAGCACACCGCGCAGCGCGACGAAACACCGGTGAACCGTCGCCGGTGACAGGCCCTTGTCGGTCAGTTCGGCGACCCAGGACACGATGTCGGTCTTGGTAATGCTGCCTATCTCGCGCGGGTCGAACGTCGGCCGGACGTGGTTCTTCAGCACCGACTTGTGCGCCGACGCGGTCGACTTCGGAGCGCTGGCAAGGGACTTCACCCACAGGTCGGCGACCACGGAGAAGGGCGTACCGACCTTGTGCGGGTCGCGGTAGGTGCCCTCGTGAATCTCGGTGACCATCTTGGTCTTGTGGTCTTCGGCCTGCCCGCGCTTGTCGAAACTCTTCGACTTCGGCGTGCCGGTTGGGTCGTTCCAGTGGACGATGTAGCGCTTGCCGACCGGCACCCGCTTGCCGTTCGCGTCGGTCTTCCATCGTGACGTCGGCCGCGACCGGTCGCCGTCGATGTAGTGCCGGTCTTCGATGCGGACATTTCCGGGCTTGCGGCGGGGCTTGCGGGTGGTGTTCTCCGGTGTGCTCACGTAACGAACGGTACCAGTCCGCACAGAGTGAAAATGTCAGAGGATGCCCCGTTATCGAACTGTTACCCGTGGTCGATGCGGGCCGGTCGGAAGGCGTTCCCGAGTATCGCCGGGGTGTCCGGCGGCCGAGCGTTGTAAGGCGTGACGCGCAAGGCTTACACGAAATGTGTTGCGCAACATCATGTTTCATTTGAATGTGGCCCGGTGCGCGTGCTGTTCTTCTTCCTGTACCGCCGCATACCGCCACAGCACGGAGGAAACCGAAATGACCGAGAACCACGCCGCCGGGCGTACCTACCCGGACCGTATGAACACCGAGCAGGCATCCGCGTACCTGGGTGGCTTCCTGGCACCCCAGACGCTGAAGAACATGCGCAATCTCGGTATCGGCCCGCGTAGCTACCGGATCGGTCGCTCTGTCGTCTACGACCGGGCCGACCTGGATCTGTATGTCGCTCAGCAGAAAGCGGCCACGCTCGTCGGCGCGTAGTCCGGCATCCCATCCAAGGGCCTGGAAATCATCGAGTGCCGTTGGCGCTCAACACAATTGAAAGAGGCCCACACGTGCCAGAAATGAAGAACGCGACCCCCGCCGCTGAACGGGGGTCGCGCCAAGGAGAATCAACCGGGAGATTCCAGCCCGAGTCTACCGCGTCCGTCGGACACATTTCCGGTGACCTGCTGGATTCCGCCCTGGACTACGCGGAGACCGGGTTGCGGGTGTTCCCGCTGGCCCCGTCCCGCATCGGCGGCAAGGCCCCGCTGACGTCGAACGGATTCAAGTCCGGCACCACCGACCCGGCCGTGATCCGGCGATGGTGGGAGAAGTGGCCGGATGCCAACGTCGGTGCGGCCGTGCCCGCTGGTCACATCGTGGTTGATCTCGACCTGTACAAGGGTGCGGCCGACGTCCTGGCGGCCCTGGAGGACCGTCTAGGCCCGCTTCCGGACACCCTCACCTGTGAGACCGGCGGGGGTGGCGAACACCGGTGGTTCACCGTTCCCGACCTCACTTTCCGAGCGCCCGGCAAGGGCATCGACTTGCGTTGCGCGGGCCGGGGTTACGTCGTGATGCCGCCCAGCGTCCACGTCAGCGGCGGGCCCTACGTCTGGCGTGACGAGAGCGCCCCGGCGGCCCCGCTTCCGGCCGCGTGGGTGGACGAACTGGCCTCGACCCGGCCACGGCCCGCCACCCGCACAACAGGACTCCCGGACCCGGTCACCGTCGGTGTTACCGCGTGGCTCGAGGCGATGCCACGCGGCAGGCCGGATGAGGCGATGAGGGTTGCGGTCGGCGAGCGGACCCTGGAGAAGGCGATGCGGGCCGGTGCGCACGAGACGGCCCGCGACCGCGTCTATCACGTCCTCCGCCTCGGGGCCGAAGGGCATCCCGGCGCGGCCGGTGGGATCGCGTTGATTCTCGGTGCGTTCCTGCGGGAGTTCGAGCGTCGTCGCCGTGTCGGTCTGGCTCGCGCCGAGAGTCAGGAAGCGGCCATGGATGAGTTCCTTCGCCTTATCTCCGGCGCGGCCCAGCGCATCGGGGGTACGTCGTGCGAAAACTGATCTTGGCGGTCGGCGAGGATGCCGCGCAGGTGGACGCGGTCGGATACGACGACTCGACCCCGGCCGACATCCCGGAAACGGCCCGCTTGGCGTCGATGGTCCTGCGGGAGTTCGAAGAACTCCGAGACGAGACCGATGATGACGAGGACGAGGACGAAATAGACACGGCGGGAACGGATTCCGACCTGGAACTGTTCGAGTCCAAGTTGTTCGACGGCGCGTCCTTCATCCTGGACGCGCCGGACGTCCCGGCCGCCTGGTGGGGTGAAGGTTCCAAGGTGCTCGCCGCGCGGGGTGAGGCGACGATGCTCGCCGGTGTCGCCGGTGTCGGCAAGAGCACCATCGAAGGGCAGTTGGTCCGCGCGTCCCTGGGGCTGCAATCCCACGTGCTCAACCTGCCGGTCCAAGAGTGCCCGCGTGTGCTGGTGCTGGCGATGGACAGGCCCGCTCAGCTTCAGCGAGCGTTTCAGCGGGTGTTCGGCGCGAAGGACCGGGAAGTCCTCGCGCGGTTGGTGTTCTGGAAGGGCCCGCCACTGGAGGACTTCGCCGTCCGGCCGGAAGCGTTCCTGGAACTGGTGGAGCGCGCCGGACTGCGACCGGGTGATCGGGTGTTCGTCGACAGCCTCAAGGATGCCGCTATCGGCCTGTCCGAGGACCGCGTAGGTGCCGGATACAACCGCGCCCGGCAAGCCGTGCTGGCCGCTGGGTTCGATGTGTTCGAACTGCATCACCTGGTGAAGCGCAGCGCGGACGGAGGCCCGCCGAAGTCTCTCGCCGACCTGTACGGGTCGACGTGGCTGGCGAACGGGGCCGGGTCGGTCGCCGTGCTGATCGGCGAGCCCGGCGACCCGATCGTCCGCATGGTTCACCTGAAACAACCGATGGACGATTGCGGCCCGCTCACCGTCCACCACGATCACACGGCCGGTACGTCCTGGGTCGACGTGGCCGAGGACGACATAGTCGAGATCGTCCGGGCACAAGGCAACGACGGATGCACGGCGGAGGATGCCGCCGTGCTGCTGTTCGCCACCGCCCGGCCGTCCAAGGCCGATCAGGAGAAGGCCCGCCGGAGACTCACGGCAGCGGTGAACCGGGGTGCGCTGGTGAAGCGAACCCAAGGCGCTGGCCGGGGTGCGCAGTCTCGGTGGTTCCTCGCTCACGGAGGTCCCGAGAAAGTCACGCCCGGCGATGGAAACCGTGACTTTCTCGGCGAAACCGCTGGTCAGAAAGTCACGCTAAAAGGGAGCGCCCGAAAGTCACGGGAGGGGTGAACAGCCGTGACTTTCTGCCATAAGCGCAGGTCAGAAAGTCACGCGGTAAGTCACGGAAAGTCACGCACGAAAGTCACGGTTCCTACCTCCCTGAAAGGGAGGAGGTAGGGAACCGATTCGGCATCAACAAGGAGAACAGGAACACCGAGATGATCATCATCGACAACACCGGCGAGCGATTCGACCCGGACACCCCGCCAGGGCCCGCCGACCACATCAACGTCACGGCGTTGAACCGGCGGGCCCGGAAGGAAGCGGCAGCGATCCAAGGGACCGCGCCGATTCTGGAAGCCCAGGCCCAGGCCGAGCACACCGAGCGTGTAGCGGCGGCCGAGGCCGAGAAAGCGGCCCGGGTGTCCGCCGGTGGCGGCGTGGACATCGCTACGGAACTCCGGGGCGAGATCGGCGCGGCTGTCGCCGGTGTGCTCGCCCTGGACGGGATCGACGCGGCGGCCCGCAAGGTGCGCGCCCGGATCGACGGCGAGATCACCGAGATAACCGAGCAGCAGGCAGCCAAGGCCCAGCGCGAGCACCGAGCGGGCCTACTGGCCGAGGCATGGGACGCGGCATCGGCCAAGCAGCGGGTACCGGAATTGATGGCCCCGCACCTGCATTGGTCCGCGCACGTGCGGCCCCAGGGCAGCGCGGAAATGCTTGCCATCACCATGCGGGAGGAACTGAACGTCGAGCACGCGGTGAGGCGGCAGGCCCGGGTGCTCGAGCGGCTGGCTGACCTCGACGCGCTGATCACAGAGCAGGCGGTAGCGATCCTGGACACGGCGGGCAGCGCGGCCGACACCTTGGCGGAAGCGGGCCTGTCGGTATCGGCCACCGCCGAGGACATCCTGAACGCCGAGGACCTAGGGGTCGCCGAGGCGTGGCGAGTGTGGCAGGGGTCGGTAGCGCGGTGGTCGGAAATCCAGTCGGCCCGGCGCTGGGTCGCGGTGGCGCTCGCGCACGGATTCAGTCCGCGCCATCCCGGTCAGCTGATCGCCGATGCCGACACCACCGGCACCGAGGCGAACACCTGGGGGTCGCAGTGGGTAGAGGTCGCCATGCCGACCTACGTGGTCGGCGCGTCCGCCGCGCTGGTGTGGTGGCTGCGCAATCGTCCGGCACCGGCCGGGATCACAGAGAGTGAGGTAGCAGCATGAGCGGCAAGGGATTCGGCGAGTATCTGACCGAGCACTACCGCAGCACCGGCCGACGCCGGACCGACGCCGAGGCGGCCGACGAGCAGGCCAAGCGCGACGGCGACGAGCACACGCGCAAACAGTCCGAGGAGTGGAAGCCCGGCGAACACGGATATGAGCGCGGTTTCGGCCGATACCTCAAGTGAGTTCGGTTCGTCGCTCAGCGTGGCGCACAGCCCCGATTACGGCACCTGCGGGTGTGGCGGGTCGGGGCTGCTGTTGTAGATGGAACCGGACTCCGGGGGTGGGACCCCTCCCCGCCCGTTCGCACGGAGGGCAGCCGCGTACTGCCCTTCCCCGCGTGAGCCGGTCGTAACGTACGGAATCACCACAACGAAAACGCCCTGACCTGCGGTTTCAGCTCCCGCGGAATGGTCCTCGACCCGCACGCGGGGCCTCCCGCAAGCCCTCTAGCGCCGCCACTGGCGTGAGATCCATTGCCGCCATGAGGTTTTCGTCTCGGCATCCTCGCCGAGCGCGACGCGAACCCCGGCCATTTTTGACACGCCGTGCGACGCTGGTAGGTACGTGTACCCCGTAGTGGTACACGATCGAGAGCGGGGCGAACATGGCGAACGCGAAAGCGCGACCGAAGACGGGCACCGGTGCCGAGCTGGCGAAGTTCTACGCCGACAAGGCGGCCGAGGCCGGGGTGATCCTCGAGCACGACGACACGGTGCTGATCACGCAGGCCGCCGCGACGGTGGATCTGATCGCCGAGCTACAAACCGACCTCGACGCCAACGGCGCGATGCTGACCACGGCAGCGGGCACGGTGAAGGTCAACCCGGCGAGCGTGGAAGTCCGGCAACAGCGGCTCACCCTGTCTCGGCTGTCGGTGCTGATCGACCGCCGGATACGTGAGGCCGTCGCCGGTGGCGCGATGCTCCACGGCGGCCAGCCCGGCCCGCGCGGCGTCTACGGCGGCACCGGCGGGGACGGCGCGCCGAACAGCGGGCGCAATGCGGCGGCGGCAGCGCGGCGCGGCCGAGGCAAGGCGGCCCGGTGATGGCTCGACTCGCACAGCCCCACGACCCGGCGCACGCGGCGGCCGTCCGCCGTCCCGGCATCCTCACGTTCGAGAGCGTGCCGAAGCGGTTGCGGCCGAGCGCATTCCGCCGGTGGCTCGACGACGTCCCTGCCACCCCGCAGACCGACGACGAGCGGGACGCCGCGTACGGCGCAGAGTGGCAGGCGAACCCGTACGCCTCCCGCGCGAGCGCCCCGGCGCGGCCGATCCCGTTCTCGCACTGGCGCGAAGAGGTGGCCTCCCAGCGCCACCACGATGCCTATATCGACTGGCTCGCCGACCACGGGCTGACCTCCCCCGCCGGGGTGGCCGCGTCGGCGTGGCGCTGGTCGGCGTTCGAGGCGTGGGAGCGGGCCGCGACCGAGGCGAAGCGGTGACCGATCGGAGCGGGACGGACCCCGCCGAACTGTTCGTACCCGGCCGTTGCTCGAACGGGCACGAATTGACCCCGCCGACAACGCATGTGCGCACATGCGCCCGCCGACCAGACCCACACCCACCAGACCGACCAGAGGAGCAAGGAGAGCGCAGCATGAGCCGGAGCGGAACGAACGGGTCCGATCCCACCGCGCGGGTTGCGACGGCGGGCCGCCGACGGAACCGACGATGTGCCGCACTGATCAGCGACTCGGAACCGGCTGTGAGTCCGCACCAGTCCGCACACAGTCCGCACGGCGAAAGTATGCACCGGTATTTTCGAGTGAATCGCCGGTACAGTGCGGTACTGTAATCCCAGTTCAGACGGTGTTTTGCGGTAGTCGCCGGTAAGGGTCGGTATGCGGCGGTAATTCGATGAACATAACTCGTAATGAAAAGGTCGGGGGTTCGATTCCCCCAGGCGGCTCCACACTTCCTGGTAGAGCCGGTTTCCGGCTCTCGTAATTCGGACCAGGGCCGAAGTCACAACGAATTCCCACCTAATTCGGCTGACGTCGCAGGTCAGCGCGTTCCGCTGACAGGGCGATCGAGCGCATCGGCAGCAGCCTGGTGGGCGCGTCCGCGAGCCATGTAGCGCCGTTGGGTCGTGGCCGGATCGACGTGCATCAGGACGTCCGCGGTGACTCGTGCCGACAATCCGGCGTCGTCGAGGATGGTGGCCACGGCGCCGCGGAAACTGTGCGCGGTGATGTCGTCGGGGATACCGAGCGCATCCCGGACGCGTTGCCACTCGTGGCCGACGTTCTGTGGATCGCGCAGCGTCCACACGGCTGAGGGGAAAACGAGGTCCAGTACTCCGGCCTCGGGATCGGGCGGGGACGCCAGCCTGCGTGCGGCCAGGGCGGCTCTACGGCGCTTCAACATCTCCACTGCGAACTCGGGCAACGCGATGATTCCCCGGCGGTTCTTGGGGTCATCGTCCTTCTCGATGCGCTGAAGGCCCTTTCCTGTGACGCGAATAACTTTTCCGCTCGTCCGAAGTGTTCGGCGTTCGAGGTCGATGTCTGTCCACAGCAGGCCCAGGATTTGGCTACGGCGCAGGCCTGTTGCCGCGAGCAACGTCACCCAGTCGGCGAGGTCGGCGACTTCGCAGTAGTTGGCGACGGTAGGCGGGGTGTAGGACTTCACCGGTGTCTTGCGGGTGCCTTTGGCCTTTGAAAGCTTTCGGGGACAGGGGAGTTCGGATGTCCGCACGGCGGTGAGGATGAAGCGCAGTTCCTCGACGGTGATGTCTCGGGCTCCGCCGGTGCGCCCCTTGGTCTCGATGTTCTTCGCGAGTTGTGATTCGCGAACCGGGTTGACGCTCAGTGCGCCCTTGCGGACGGCGTAGCGGAACATGCCCGATGATCGACGAACACACCCGCGAATCTCTGCTGCACGTGGTGGAACGGTCGATCACCGCCGAGCGGCTGGTCGCCGAGCTGGAGACGGTGTTCGCCGCTACCGGCGGGCCGCCGAGGATGCTGCGGATGGACAACGGTCCGGAGATGATTTCGGTTGCCCTGCAACGGTTTTGCGCGGATCGGGTCGGGATCTCCTACATTCCACCGGGCACGCCTTGGAACAACGGCTTCGTCGAATCGTTCAACCGGCGACTGCGGACCGAGGGGGCTGCTGCACGATCAGGTGACAGGGGTTAGACAGCCTGCTCGGCTGCTGTGGTCATGATGGTTTCGTATTCGATCGGGGTCAACCGGCCGAGTCAGATGACGATCACGTTGACCGCGAGGGCCGCGAGCACGGCGAGGGCGCGGGCTTGGTTGTAGCGGTGGAGGTCTCGTACGGGTCGCAGCGCGGTGTAGAGCGATAGCGCGACGTAGGTGAGTACGGGTGCGAGCCAGTCGTTGGCGGAGAATCCGCGCAGTCCGTCGGTGTTGAGTTGGGGCAGGTTGGCGCTGGTGCGCCACAGCCATACGGCTGCGCCGGTGATCAGGGTGACGGCGATCGCGTCGGTCCAGGCGTGGCGTCCCAGTCGCCACAGCGCCAGTGGGAGTGTGATCGCGCCGGTGATGAGTGCGGTGAGCAGGATGTGCGGGTGGCTGATGACTGCGTCGGCGACGGTGGTGGTCATGGCGCGCGTCTATTTGGCCGGGGTGAGGTGTGTGGCGTCGAGGGCGGCGCGTAGGCCGTGGGCGAGGGTCACGGCGTTGTCGACGGCCCAGTAGTGCAGGTAGAACAGTCGCGGGTTGTCGGTGAGGGAGTGGTTGTGTACCTCGATGATGTTGATCCCGCCTCTGCGCAGAGCTTGGATGACCGGGTTCACTTCGGCTGCGGTGAGGACGAAGTCGCCGTTGATCGCGGCTTTGCCGTCGCCGGTGGGCTGGAAGTTGATGGTGGTGGTGTCGCCGAAACTCGACGGGACGACGTGGTTGTCGTCGACGATCGTTTCGGCGCGGGCGATGGTGAATTTGTACAGGCCGCCGTCGGCGGTTCCGGTGCGGCCGAGCGCGGCGTCGACGCCGGCGGTGTCGATGTCCACGGGTGGTTGCTGGGCCGGTGGTGCCGCTGGGGCGGGGATGGCGGTGGCATCCAATGCGGCTTTGAGGTTTGTGGCTAGTTGAGCGGGGTCGCCCATGGCGTGGATATGGGTCCACCAGACGGGCGGGGATTGTTCGAGGAGGTGTTTGTGCAGGGCGGTTTGGTCGATGCCGTGTGCGTGCAGGGCGTCGGTGACGCGGGGTAGTTCGTCCTCGGTGACGACGAGGTCGCCCATGAGAAGAGTGGTGTCGTCGTACTTGCCGAATGCCGCGTAACCGCCGAGCGACAGGCCGGGTTTGATCGCGACGCCGCCGGTGGTGACCTGCAGGTCCGAACGCACCAGCGGGATGCGGTACACGGTGTTGCCGTCGCCGAGTTTGCCGGTGCGGCCGAGGATGTCGGTGACCGGTTTCCAGTCCGCGGTTGTGGTGGCGGTCGGGGTGTGGTCGTGCGGAGCCGCGGTGCTGGTCGTAGTGGAACTGGTAGTGGTGCCGCCTCCGGTGTTCGAGCACGCCGCCACTGCCGTCACCAGCAGCGCCGCGGCCACCGCGGCGGCGCATCGACGGGCGGGCTGTGCGGAACCGGTCATGGTGTTTCCCGTCGTTGTGGAGTAGATGTAGGTCAGAGGTTGTGACCGCACGCACAGGTCTATCGGCTCTTCATGAAGCCAGGATGAAGTCCGGAAGGGAACGTCTGTCATGCGCGTGCTGGTCGTCGAGGACGAACCGAAAATGGCCTCCCTGCTGCGCCGCGGCATGGCCGAGGAGGGGTATGCGGTCGATGTGGCCGCCGACGGGCCCGACGGATACGGTGCAGCGGTCAGCCGCGCCTATGACGCGGTCGTGCTGGATGTGATGCTGCCCGGCTACGACGGGTTCGAGGTGTGCCGGAGGCTACGCCGCGAAGCGGTATGGGTTCCGGTGCTGATGCTGACCGCCCGCGGTGCGGTCGCCGACCGGGTCACCGGCCTCGACGAGGGCGCCGACGACTACCTGACCAAACCGTTCCACCTCGACGAACTTCTCGCTCGTCTGCGCGCATTGATCCGGCGCGGACCCATACCGCGACCGACCGTGCTGTCGCTGGGGAACTTGCGCGTCGACACCGCCGGGCGGCGCTGCTGGCGCTCGGACGTCGAAATCACGCTCACCGCCAAGGAATTCGCTCTGCTGGAGATGTTCGCCCGCCAGCCGGGGATGGTTCTGACTCGCGAGGTGCTCACCGAGCACTGCTGGGACTTCGCCTACGAGTCACGCTCCAACGTCGTCGATGTGCACATCCGCAGCTTGCGTGACAAGATCGACCGTCCCTTCGGCGTCAGCTCCCTGGAAACCGTGCGCGGTGCGGGCTACCGTCTGCGCCCCGATGGTGGCCGAAGCGCCAGTGGCGCATCATGATTCGCCGTTGGCCCATCCGTATCCGGCTCACCGCCGCATTCGTGGCGATGATGGCGATCGTCCTGGCTGTCATCGGATTCGTCACTGTCACGCACATGCGCTCGTTCCTGGACAACGCGGTGACGGAATCGCTGGAGTACCAGCTCGCCGAACTGCGGCCGGCGGCGGCCTCGCCCGAACCGGACCTGCCCGGGCCCAGTCAAGACACCGCGATCCAAATCATCACCAGCACAGGCGAAGTGGTGGCGAGCACTCAGCAGCCGCCGGGGCCCGCGGCGTTGTCGACGGCTGAACTGCGCAGCGTCGGAGATGGAACGGTGATCGTCGATCGTCCGGCATTGGCGGGGCTCGCGGGGCCGGTTCGTCTGGCCGCCGCCGGCACCTCGGGCGGCAAGGTTGTGGTAGTTGCCGAGAGCCTCGCCGACCGCGACGCCGCCGTGGCCGACCTGTCGCGTGAGCTTGCCGTCGGGTTTCCGTTGGTGTTGATCGCGGCAGCGATCGGCGCCTACCTGCTGGCGACGGCGGCGCTGCGGCCGGTGGAGCGCATGCGCGCCCGCGCGGCCACCATCACCGACACCGACACCGCCGCCCGGCTACCCGTCCCACGTGCACATGACGAGATATCGCGGCTGGGAACGACTTTCAATGATCTACTGGCCCGGCTGCACGAGGCTGTGGACCGCGAGCGCCGATTCGTCGCCGACGCCGGACACGAACTGCGTACTCCGCTCGGGTTGCTGACCACCGAACTCGAACTCGCCCTGCGCCGCCCGCGCAGCAACGACGAACTCACCACCGCCCTGCGCTCGGGACTCGTCGAGGTGGAACGCCTGTCACGGCTGGCGCGCGCCATGCTGACCGCCACCGCCACACCCCGCGACCCCGACGCACCGCTTCCCGACATCGTGCTGGGGCCGCTCCTGGATACTGTGGTCGCCCGCCACCGCCAGGCCGCCGGGGTGATCACGATCGACACCGCCCCCGGTCTCAGCGTGCGCGCCGATCCCGATGACCTCGACCGCATCCTCACCAACATTCTCGACAACGCCTTCCAACACGGTGCCCCACCGATTTCGATCCGGGCTACGCGCACCGACGCAGCGACCGTGCACGTGGCAATCCGTGACCACGGTCCGGGCGTCGCTCCCGAGTTCCTGCCGACGATGTTCGAACGGTTCACTCGCGCCGACACCGCGCGCACCCGTGGCGGCAGTGGTCTGGGGCTGGCTATCGCAGCGACTCTCGCGGCACGCAACCAGGCAGTCCTCACCGCAGCCAACCACCCGGACGGGGGGCTGGAACTGACTCTCACCTTTTCCTCGACTGCAGGTACATCGCGCACATGAATCGACCGGTTCGGCGATGGTTCGGCCTGGCCGCAGTCTGGCGTAATGTCGAAACCACGGTTAGGCCGAGTGAGAGACGGTTGATGCGGCCGATTCGCACATTCGCGGTGTTGCTGGGCGCGGCCGTTCTGGTGAGCGGCTGCTCGGGTTCGGCATCGCTGGGGCCTCCGCACCCCGGTGAGCTGCCGCTGCGCCGGGTCGCGCAGGTGTCGTTGACCGGTGGACCGGTTCGTTTCGACTACACCGCCCTCGATGCCGCGCGCGGGTTGCTGTTCGTAGCCCATATGGGTGCAGGGGAGGTTGTCGAGGTCGATGTGCGCGCCCATCGGGTTGTGCGCACCATCGCTGATGTGCCCGACGTGCACGGGGTGCTGGTGGTCGCAGACGCTCATCGTGTGTACGCCACCGCGACCGGCCGCAATCAACTGGTCGCGATCGATGAGGACACCGGCGCGGTCCTGTTCACCGCACCAACCGGCGATTACCCCGACGGGCTGGCCTATGACCCGGTTCGCCGTGCGGTGTGGACGACCAACGAGCACGCCGGTACCGAGACCGTCGTCGACGCCGAAACCGGTGCGGTGCGCGCGACCGTCGCAATGGATGGGGAGGTCGGCAACGTCGTTTACGACCCGGTCACCGACCGGATGATGGTCGCAGTGCACGGCCGCGACGATCTGGCGCTGATCGATCCCGCGAAAGCCACTATCACCGAACGCATTCCGACTCCAGGCTGTGATGATCCGCACGGGCAAGCCCTCGACGCGGCCGACCGAGTGATGTTCGTCGGCTGCGCGGCAGGTGCGGCCATGGTCACCGTGGACCTGGCCACCGGCGCCGTGACCGGCCGCGACCCGGTTGGCGAGACCCCCGACGTGCTGGTCTACGACCCGGGCGCGCACCGGGTGTATGTCGCGGCCGAAAGCGGCTGGGTCAGTGTGTTCGACCGCCGCGACGGCCGCACTGTCGCGGTCGGCGCCGCGCATGTGGCCGATGGCGCCCATTCGCTGGCGGTGGACCCGGCTACCCACCGCTGCTATTTACCGATCCCGAAGGGCGCCGATGGCACTGCGGTGCTGTGGGAATTCGAGCCCACCAGCTGAACCTGTTTGGAACCCATGTCTGCCACCGCCACCGCGGTCGCCGAACTCATCCGTACCCACACCCGCGACGGCGGCACCGTCGTGCTGGTCAGCCACGACACCGACTTCGTCGACGGCGTCGCCGACACGATCTGGTCGCTTCACCAAGGGCGGCTGACCCGTAGTTCCCGCCCGCTCGAACCACGGAACACGAAGTGACAGCGGGCCTTTCGGTACCCGGTTGGGGCGGGGCGGCGACGTCGCTGGCACTGGTGGCGGTGGCCGCCGCCATTGCCTCTTGCTGATCCTGTTCCGGCACACCGGGTTGCCCGGCGCTCTCGGCTGGGTCCTGGTCATGATCGTCATCGCGGGGCAAGTCGCCGCACGGCGCGGTGCCGGTCTGCCGCACGCGGCCCGCGCGGCCACCATCGGCGTGGCCACCGGATCCGCTACCAGATCGTGGTCATGTACATGCTGCTCGCCGCCACCGCCTTGGGCGCACTCACCACTGCCCGCGTAGCCGAACAGGCCTTGTTCGACGACACCCAACGACTTGTACGGCTACCCGACCGCTGACACCCTTCGGCGAACCGCGCTTCCCGCCCGACGATCCCGGAACTCCGCCTCACTCTCCTGGTGGTGCGTAGCGCACAGCTCTCGGGTGGTTGCTCGATCTCAACTACCGCAGCTGAGTTTCGGACCGCGCGAGAGGGCGTCCAATATGTTAATCGGCTTGGGCAGAGCGTGAGCAGAGCTGGACCGGCGCAGCGAGCATCGCTGCTCACTGTTCGATCCCATGAGTGATCGCTCCGCTTCGACAGCGCATTTCAGTAGGCGATCGCGTTAAGGCTATTGCTCCGCAATTCGCCGGCAGTTTCCAGCCAAGAGCACCGGGCCGCGCATATGACGGACGGTCGAAATTGGGCCGTAGGTCCCTGGCATGGAGCGTTGTGGGCGACAACAGTGGAGACAGCGTCTCCTACATGTGAGGAAGTGACGAGAAGTGAGTATCGCTCGACGTATCGCCTTGTTGTTCCGGGTCAAGACGAACAAGCTGCTCGATCGCACCGAGGACCCCCGTGAGGTGCTCGACTACTCGTATCAGCGGCAGCTGGAGATGCTCGCGCAGGTGCGGCGCGGCCTGGCCGATGTCGCGACCAGCCGCAAACGCATCGAGTTGCAGGAAAACCAGCTTCATCAGGCCGCCGACCGCCTGCAGAGCCAGGCGCAGCAGGCGGTCGCCCAAGGTCGCGACGACCTGGCCCGGGAGGCGCTGACTCGGCGCGCGGCAACGCTTGCCCAGATCGAGCAGCTGCGGCCGCAGTACGACGACCTGGCCGCCCAGGAGGCCAAGCTCACCACCGCCTCGCAACGATTGCAGGCGAAGGTGGAGGCGTTCCGGACCCGCAAGGAGACCATCAAGGCCACCTATACCGCCGCCGAGGCGCAAACCAAGATCAGCGAGGCTGTCACCGGCATCTCGGAGGAGATGGGCGATGTCGGGCTGGCGATCCAGCGGGCCGAGGACAAGACCGCACAGATGAGCTCGCGCTCGCAAGCGCTGGACGAGCTGATCGCCTCCGGTGCCTTGGAGGATGCCACCGCCCCGGTCGGCCGGCATGACGACATCCAGGCCGCACTCGACGCAGGCCGCAGCAGCGGAGTCGATGCCGAACTGGCGCAACTGAAAAGCTCGCTTACGCCGGCGATCGAGGCGAATGCGCAAGAAAGGCCGAAATCATGATCGTTCGTATTCTCGGCGAAGGTCAATACACCCTCGACGACGCCCGCCTCAGCGACCTCAACGAACTCGACGACGAGCTGCTGCAGGCCGCCGACGCGGGCGACGACACCGGATTCTCGCTCGTGCTGCGCCGTATGCTGGCCACGGTCCGGGATCTTGCCACCCCGGTAGCCGACGATGCGCTGGTCGCCTCGGAGCTGGTGCTTCCCAGTGCGGACATGCCGCTGTCCGAGGTTCGCGCGATGCTGCGCGACGACGGACTGATTCCGGGATAACTGCCATGCGTACCCGTTTCCGGCCGGACCATCGGCTCACGGCCCGCATGGGATTGACCATGTTCTTGCTCGGCTTGATCTATGTCGCGTTCATCGCGGCGCTGGTGGTGTTGATCAAGTCGGTCGTGCTGATCGTGGTGATCGTGGGTGGGCTGCTGTTCGCGCAGTTCTGGTTCTCCGACCGGATCGCTCTGTACGCGATGCGGGCTCGCGTCGTCACCGCGGAGGAGGCGCCGCAGTTGCACGGCATCATCGACCGGCTCTGTGCCACCGCGAACATGCCCAAACCGCAGGTCGCTATCGCGGACCTCGATATGCCCAACGCGTTCGCCACCGGTCGCAGCCCTCGCCGCGCTGTCATCGCCGTCACTACCGGCCTGCTGCAGCGGCTCGACGCCGATGAGCTCGATGGTGTGCTGTCGCATGAGCTTTCGCACATCGCGCACCGGGATGTGGTGGTGATGACCACGGCATCGTTCATGGGCGTGCTCGCGGGCCTGATCGCACGATTCACGCTGTACTCCGCAATGTTCGGCGGTGGCGGCCGGGATCGTCGTGACGGCGACAACCTGTTTCTCGTCGTTCTAGCCGTGATGGCGGTCTCCGCGGCCGTCTACGCGATCAGCTTCCTGCTGATCCGAGCGCTGTCACGGTATCGCGAGCTGGCCGCCGACCGGGCCGGGGCGATCCTCACCGGCCGCCCGTCGGAGCTTGCCTCGGCGCTGACCAAGATCAGCGGGGACATCGGTCGCATTCCCAGTCGTGACCTGCGTACCGAGCAGCCGTTCAATGCGTTCTTCTTCGCCCCCGCGCTGGGCGCCGGCGCCACCTGGTCGACGCTACTGTCCACCCATCCGAGCCTCCAGCAGCGACTGGACCAGCTCGGCGCACTGGCTACCGAACTCGGGCAGGAGAGCTGAAATCGAGATGGGATTCCTCAACGCGCTGCTGGGCCGCACCAGGCCGGTGCAGCCGAATCTCGATGTACTGTTCGCTGTTCCACCCGCTGCCTACACTCTGCAGGCGGCGCTGGACGTCCACCCAACCGGGGCTGGGGCCGTGTGCTTCAAACAGGCCGAGGGCGCCGGCGCAAGACAGTCCGAGGCGGAGATCTTCGATCTGCTGCACCTCGAGCCGACCGTCGCAGTGTCGGTGACGATCGATGAATTCGGCTACACCTGGATCACCTGCCGGCAAGACACTGCCGACCTGTCCGCGTTGGTGACCGCGCTGCACGCGATCAATTCCACCTTGTCCGACAACGGTTTCGGGCCGAACCTGCTGTGTACCGTCATCGGCTTCGCCACCGCTGACCTCCCGCCACACCGGCTCGGGTTGGTTTACCTGTTCAAACGGGGCACCATCTACCCGTTCGCGCCGTCCGGCGAGCAACGCCGCGACAACACCCTCGAACTCCAGACCCGCGCAGCACTTTCCGGCGAACTCCCCATCGAAGCCGAACTCGAGCGCTGGTTCCCACTGTGGGATGCGCCTGTGCCGTGAAAACACAGCACGGCGTTTCGACATGGCTGTCAGGCACGGGCAAAACGTCGGGGCCCGGCAGTTGTTTGAGGCGAGAATTGCCAGCACAAACCTGGACATCGACCGGGATGCTCGTGGCTGCATCCTCATCGACGTAGCCTCGCCTCAATGTGCGTGGCATTAATTGCGGGTCCCCGCTGCTCTGGCCGCGGCGGCTTGTGGCGAGGAGTAGCCGTGCGAGCTGGTCACGCTCGCCGCAGCCCCCGGTGCGCCGCCGGGACGTGTGGGGGCGGGTTGGGGCTGATGCGGTCCGTCACGGTGGCGCGGAAGTGCGGACAGGCTGTGAAGTCGTCGTGTTCGCAGCTCAATGCGCCCTCAACGATCGCCAGGGCGGTCTGCGCGGCGGTGATGGTGGCGGTGAGTTGATCGCGGTGGCGGCGCAGGGTGGCGCGGCGGGTGTTCGGCGCTGTCGTGGCCATCCGCCGATCCTGCTGCCGCACTTACCGAAGCGCGGCGGGTGCTGGCGCCCGGGGGACGTGTCGTATTGGTCGGGCAGGACTGGGAATCGTTCATCATCGACTCCGGCGACCCGGACCTGACTCGTACGATTGTGACGGCCAGGGCGAGCGTCGTCGTCAGTCCTCGCGTTGCCCGTGGCTACCGAAATTTGTTGCTGGACAACGGTTTCACCGACGTCACTGTGGAGGTTCGCACTGTCGTGTTCGTTGATGCGCTGATGGTGCCGATGCTTTCGGGGCTCGCCGAGAATGCGCGCGCTGCCGGGGCAGTCACCCGTGAGCAGGCGGACGGTTGGATCGCCGAGCAAACCCATCGGGGTCGCAACGACCGGTTGATGCTGGCCTTGCCGCTGTTTTTCGCCGCCGCTGCCACACCTTCTTCCCGGGGGCAGTGACCACCGAGCCGTGCCGGCGTCCGCCGGAGCGGCTTTCGATCAGTGCAGCAGCGCAAGCACGCCGCGTCACCGGCCGGGGGGCTGATCGCGTCGATGCGCTTCGGCATTATCCGGTGTGGTCGGGGAGGTGGAGTCGTTTAAGGGCCAAGGCGTTGAGGGCGACGATGATGCTGGAGCCGGACATGGACATAGCGGCGATTTCCGGGCGCAGGGTGAGTCCGATGAGTGGTTCGAAAACTCCGGCGGCGATGGGCAGGGCGAGGGTGTTGTAGCCGACGGCCCAGGCGAGGTTCTGGTGCATTTTGCGCAGGGTGCCGCGGCCGATGCGTAGTGCGGTCGGCACGTCGAGGGGATCGGATCGCATGAGTACCAGGTCGGCGGTTTCGATGGCGACGTCGGTGCCGGCGCCGATGGCGATGCCGAGGTCTGCTTGGGCGAGGGCGGGGGCGTCGTTGACGCCGTCGCCGACCATGGCGACCTTGCGGCCGCCGGCTTGGAGTTCGGCGATGCGTGCGGCTTTGTCGCCGGGCAGGACTTCGGCGATCACGGTGTCGATGCCGAGGGTGGCGGCGATGCGGTCGGCGGTGGCTTGGTTGTCGCCGGTGAGCATGACGACTTCGATGCCGAGGTCGTGTAGTTCACCGACTGCGGCGGCGGAGGTGTCGCGGGGTGCGTCGGCGATGGCGATCACCGCAGCGGCCTTGTCGTCGACGGCGGCCAGCACGGCGGTGTGACCGCTGCCGGCGAGTCGGTCTCGGGCGGTGGCCAGCTCGCCCAGCTCGATTCCTTCGCGTTCGAACAGGCGCCGGTTGCCGATCACGACGCGGCGCCCGTTCACGGTGGCGATCGCGCCGTGGCCGGGCACGTTCTCGAATTGCTCCGCTGTCGCGGTGGTGGCGCCGTGGGCGTGGGCGTAGCCGACGACGGCCTGGGCCAGGGGGTGTTCGGATTCTCGTTCGACGGCGGCGAGCAGACCCAGCAGTTCGGTGTCCTCGCCGGGGTAACCGTCGGTGACGATCTCGGTGACTTCGGGTTCTCCCTTGGTGAGGGTGCCGGTTTTGTCCATCACGACCACCTGCACGCGGGCCGAGGACTCCAGAGCCATCGCGTTTTTGAACAGCACACCACGCCCGGCGCCGAGTCCGGTGCCGACCATGATTGCGGTCGGGGTCGCCAGGCCGAGCGCGTCGGGGCAGGTGATCACGACCACGGTGATCGCGAACAGCATCGCCTTCGCGAAGCTCGCCCCGGCCAGCAGCCACACCCCCAAGGTCAGCCCACCGCCGAGCAGAGCGACCAACACCAGCCAGAACGCGGCGCGATCGGCCAACTTCTGTCCAGGAGCCTTCGAGTTCTGGGCCTGCTGAACGAGATTGACGATCTGGGCGAGCGCGGTGTCAGCGCCGATCTTGGTGGCGCGCACCCGTAGGGTGCCGTTGGCGTTGATGGTGGCGCCGATCACCGGGGATCCGGGTTGCTTGTGCACCGGCAGGCTCTCACCGGTGACCATCGATTCGTCGACCTCGCTGTCACCGTCGGTGACGACCCCGTCGACGGCGATCTTCGCCCCCGGCCGCACCAGCAGCACGTCACCGACGACGACCTCGGAGGTGGGGATCTCGACCTCGGCTCCGTCGCGGATCACCAGCGCTTTCGGGGGCGCTAGATCCAGCAGGGTGCGGATCGCGTCGTTGGCGCCACCGCGGGCGCGCATCTCGAACCAGTGTCCCAGCAGCACGAACGTGGCCAGCATCGTCGACGCTTCGTAGAACACCTCACCGCCACCGGTGAGGGTGATCGCCAGCGAATACAGCCAGCCCGCGCCGATACCGACAGCGACCAGCACCATCATGTCCAGCGTGCGGGCCCGCAGCGCATGCACCGCGCCGGTGAAGAAGATGGTCGAGGAGTAGAAGATCACCGGCAGGCTCAGCAGCAGCGCCCAAATGTCTTGGCGCATACCGAAAGGCGTCGGCAGATGCAGCCCGACCATGTCGGTGGCCATCGGCGACCACGCCATCACCGCCAGCGAGAACACCGCCGCCACAACGAACCGGTTACGCATGTCGGCGGCCATCGCCGCCATCGACATCCCCGCATGACCGGCGTGACCCGCGTGTCCGGCGTGCGCTTCATGGTCCATCGCGGCATGGTCGGCGTGGCCGGCGGCACGTGCGGGTGCTGTGGCGCCGGCCGGTCGGTGATCTGGCGTGGGCGGGTGTGTGCCCGGCTCGAGCATCGGGTCGCAGACGTGAGCGGGCACGGACTGCCCGGCGCAGTGAAAGCCGCACTCTCGCACCCAATGACGCAGCTCGGCCAGCGAGGTGCGGTGCGGGTCGAAGATCACCGTCGCGGTCTGCGCCACCGGATTCGGCTCCACCGACACCACACCCGGGCGGCGCCCGAGCACCGCGGTCACCACATTCTGCTGACTGGCCCAACCCACGCCACTGACATCCAACACCGCGGTGCTACGCCCGGATTCGCCGACCATCCCTGTCTCCTCGCTCGTTCTCACCGACAAACCGCACTATACCCCTCGGGGGTATAGTGCGGTAGCCTTGCCGTGAAGGCCGGACCGCGGCGGCGCCTCGGGGAGCGCCGGAGCGTTTCTTTACATCGTCGGTGCCCGGCCTCGGTTACGCGGCTGTGCCGGTGCCGAGCGTTTTCGTGCGCCGGGTGTATTCCTCCTCGTCGATCTCCCCGCGCGCGTAGCGTTCGGCGAGGATCTGTTGGGGGCTGGGCCCGTGCTGTTGCGGGGGTGTGTTCGGGATGGTTGAGCTGCTGTTGCCGCTGTAGCGGATCAGGGCCACGATGCCGGCCCCGATGAGCGCCCAGAAGATCACCATGCCGATGATCATGAAGGCATAGCCCCAGCCGCTCATGCCGTTGCCGTACCACATCATCATCGCCGTCTCCTTCGCGTCCTTCGGTGATTGCTGTTCACGGTGCCGGTCCGAGTCGCGTATGAATACGGCCGAACGGCACCGAGCAGGAGGACCGCAGTCCCGTCCGGCTGCGGGAGAACTCACATCTGCATCGGCATCGGGCAGATTCCTTGCTGATGCAGCCACATCATGATCGAATGCATGATCTGCCTCATCGGCGATTGCATGTCCATCGTGGTTGCTCTCCTTGCTTCACCTGCCCGTGCCGGACAGGCACTGCTACATGCGCTACCCGGCGCGAGCGGGGCAACACGGGGTGCTCAATTCCGGCCGGGGTGGCCCACGTCAGCCATCATCACGGCCGTCATAAGCGTGCAGCCCAGCGCGACGAGCAGAAACCCCGACGGCATCACCCCGGTGACGACCAGGACCAGCGCGATCGCGATGATCAGCGCACAGCAGGCGATCATCATCGCGCCGTGCCCGCGATGCCCGGACCCTTGCGCGCGCCGCTGCCCCCAGCCTGTCGATGGCTCTTGTGCGCCCATCGCGAACTCCCTGCATCAGATGCTCGAGCCGGTCGCTCGAGTTCACCCTCACCTTGCCCCGGGCGCGTCTGGCCGGACAGAGCCGTCCAGACCTTCGGCCCAGGGCCGAAAGACCCACCCCGAGCGGCCCGATACCGCCGTCGGTGACCCCGTGGCCGCGCCGAGGCAAGCACGGCCGAGGCCGGAGGTAACGCTGTGCTCGGCCATTCCTTCTCGGCGGTGCCGGCTGGATCGTATGCCGACCAGCACCACGCCCACCAGCGCGGTACACCTCACCAGCGCTCGGCCGCTCATCTCTGTGTCTTCGTGCTGACCGACGCCCCAGCCTCGCAGGGCCCACGCTGCTGGCCTGGCCGGCCGTGAGCGCCCAGCTGATGAACCCGGAATGATGACTGTCATGTCCTATCTGCGCTAACCGCCCGGAACCGGCAACCTGGGGTCGGACCGCGTCTGCTGTGTGGCAAGCACGGCTCGGAAGTGGTCAGGAAGATGAGAGGGTGGTTTTTCGTGCGGTGAGGACTATCGCTGCGGCGAGGCAGGCGAGGAGGGCGGCGAGAGCGAGCAGGCCGGCACCGAGTGTGGCGACGGTGGCGACGATGCCGACGAGAAGCGGACCGCCCGCGTCGCCGAGTTCGCGGCCGAGCTCGGCGGCTCCCATGGTCTGACCGAGTCGGTCGGACGGGCTCGTCGCCGCCAGGTGCGCGAATCCGAGGGGAGTGATCACACCGGCACCGGCACCGAGGATCACCGCAGCGCACACCGTACCCGTTACCCCGGGCAGGAGCGCGGCGGCGGAGGTCCCGACGGCGGCTAGCAGGAGCCCGGTGGCCATGCCGGATCGGTCCCTCAGTCGTCCCATGTCGCGGGCACGTCCGACGCGTGGTTGAACCAGCGCGGCGGTGGCGGCGAGTACCGACACTACGGCGCCGGTGGCCAGCGGGCCCAGGCCGTGGCGGGCGCCGACCGCGGGTAAGAATCCGACTCCCACCGCGAGAGCGGCGGTGGCTCCTGCCAGAGCGGCGGTCGGGCGCAGGAACGAGCCGCTGCTGAGGCGGCGTGCCAAATCTACAACCGTCTGGCGTTTTTTCGGCATGACCTCGGTGGCGGGCACGGTGACCGCCGCCCATACCGCCACTATGGCGGCGAGCGCCGCGAGTGCGGTGAAGAGCATGTCATAGCCCCCGACGGTGACGAGGATGCCGCCCAACAGCGGGCCCAGGGTGTAGCCCAGTCCTTTCCACGCGCCGTAGCTTCCGAAGGCGTGTCCGTGTGCGGCGGCGGGGGTCAGGCGGGCGACCATAGCCCCGGCGGCCGGGGAGAACGCGGCAGCGGACGCGCCTTGACCGAATCGCGCGACACCGACCAGGCCTGGATTGCCGACCAGCACGAATGCGGCGGACGCGAGCGTGAACGCTACCAACCCACCAAGCAGCACGGGGCGTGCGCCGACGCGGTCTGCCAGCGTGCCGAATACGGGTTTGAGCAGTACCTCCGCCCCGTCGTACACAGCCAGAAGCAATCCGAGGGTGAGCAGGCTGGCATGCTCTTGCCCGGTGTATCCGGCGAGGCTGGCAGCGATGCTGTGCGCGCCGAACGCGGTCACGAACCCGGCCGCGTACAACGGCCACAGCCGGGCTCGTCTCGCGTCGGGTCGATCGCCGGGTAGAGCGGTCATCGCGACTCGTGTTGCGTGCCTGCAGGTTCGGCGCCGGTGCTGGTGAGCAGAACGTGCAGCGGAGTACGAGCGGCAAGAGCGACAAGCCGCGCCAGCAGTGGCCGTGCGAGGTAGAACCCGAGAAAACTGATCACAGCTCCGAGGGCGAGGCCGGCGAGTACGTCTTGCGGGTAATGCGCGGCGATGTACACCCGAGCGAACGCCATGACCACCGCGGCCACGGCGGCGAGTACCGCGAGGCGTCGTTGCACCAGCCACAATCCCGCGGTGACCGCGCCGACCATGACCGCGTGGTCGCTGGGGAACCCGGCATCGGTACTGCAGTGCAGAACCACGATGTCGTGCAACGCATTACACGGCCGGGTCTCGTCAACGGCGGCGGCGATCGGCTGGTTGACCGCGAGCGCGGCCAGTACGCCCAGCGGCGCCCACACCGCCGCCACCATCCGGGCGAAATCGGCGTCGCGGCGGGCGGTCCACCATCCGGCTATCAGCAGCAGAGCGAACAGCACCACCCCGTAGTCGGCGTAGCCGGACACGATCGGATGCAGCCACGGCGTATCGCGCGCAAAGTCGTTGACATCGTAGAAGATTCGCGTATCGACGCTCATCGGCTCCTCTGTTCCAGGGCTGGGCTCACATCTGGTGCAGGGCTCGAAAGACCCGCTCGGTGTAGTCGGCCAACCGATCGGAGCAATGCTCGAGCTGTTGCTCGGCTACGACAGCCGCAGGGGCGCCGAACACATCACGCGCCTTGATGTCCCGATGCCAGCGCCGGAGTCGTTCCAGGCTCTGCTCCTCCTCCTCGAGCTCGGCCATCGTGAACTTGGCCTTGGCGATCTCTTTGTCGATCTCGGCATCGAACCGGGTGCAATCGGCCAGGAACTCGGCCCACTCCTCGGTGCGCTCTCCCGTGAACATCGCCTCCAGTCGGGTGGTGTCGGTGTCGGCATGACCCCTGGCATCGAGCGCCAGCACCTCACCCTCCCCGCGTTGCGCCAACGCGATCACCCGTGCGACTCCCTCGGCGAACACCGGAACATCGGGCACCACCCACACGCCCTGTCCGACCTGCAGAGCGCCCACGCGCCGCAGTTCACGCCACACAGCCACCCGATGCCGCGACGGCTCCGCCGGCACTCGTACCAGCAGAACCAGCCACCGCGTGACCGTCTCATTCTTTGTCACGAAGAGGAATGTAACAGGCGTTACGGATTGTTCTGTAGCGGGCGGCCCGCTGAGCGACCGCGTGTGGGCGGCATGGAAATTGCCAAGTATTTGCCGGTTGCTTTTCGATCCGGCGTGTCGCGCCATGACACGCCGGGCGGACTGATCAGAGGCCTCACAACTAAGTCACAACAAATTGCGTTGCTGTCGAGTGTGAGTGGATGAACGCTTGGGTGTCGAGAGTTTTCGCAAATTGCCATACGTGCAGGTAGATGCACCGTTTCGGAGGTTCTTGACTGTTGAGAGTCGTCCGTGGTAACCCTCTGTACCGGCACTGAAAAGGTCGGGGGTTCGATTCCCCCAGGCGGCTCCACACTTCCTGGTAGAGCCGGTTTCCGGCTCTCGTAATTCGGACCCCGAGGGCCGAAGTCACAACGAATTCCCACTTGTCTGAGTGACCGACCGATGCTCGGCTGATTCCACGGTCATAGCCTCCGGCATCGACTGTGCGTGGCGGCGTGCCGCGTCGAGTCCTCTCCGCCCGGCCACCACGTGTGGAATCAGCATTCATGGGATGGCAGACGGGGGAGAAGGGGAGAAGGTCCCTGCCTTCCGTCGACCCGCGCCCCTACGGGAAGAAGCTATCCGCGGATGAGAATCAGCAGGTCACGTCGACGGCGAACGGAGGGCATCGAGATGCCTCGCTGGAGCGATTTCCTCGACCGGTTCAGAGCCGCCGCAGCGCCGGGCGCCGCAGCGGCCCGAGGAGTGCCGGTGGATCGCGCGCGAGTCGCCGCTGATGAGTTGCGGCCCATTCTGGTTCTTCTCGATCCGGTCGAGAACGAGGCCCAGCGGATCCGGCGAGATGCGGATACTCGAGCCGCGCAACGTCGCCGCGACGGTGATCTGCGGGCCGACCGAATGGTGGCCGGTGCTCGCGACAGTGTGGAAACCGTTGCGGTGCAGGAGATGTCGCGATGCCTCGCGGACGCCGTCGACGCCGGCGACGACGCCGAACTCGTCGCGCGGCGGACGGACGAGCATGTGGCACAGCGCCTGCCCGGCTACGTGGATCGAGTGGTTCAGGCCGCGCGCACTCTTATCGCCGAGTGGGGTGGCCGGGACTTCGAGGCGGTGCGATGAATATCGGCTGGGTAGCGGGCGACGTGCGAGCCGTGGGGTTGGCTCAGCGGCGATTCGGTGCCGCGGGGGCCCGCCGGCTGGCTGAGGCGGGATCTCTTGCCGCTGCTCAGCAGATGCTGTTGGACCACGGGTTTCGGCACCGAATTCACGTCGGCGCCGACCTCGCGGAGACAGAACACGTGGTGTCCGCGGCTGTCCTGTGGCATCTGCGGATTCTGGCTGGGTGGCAGCCATCTGCGGGTTTTCGGTTGCTACGCGCGCTGGCGGGAGGGTTCGAAACCGCGAATATCCAGGGGTTGGCTTCTTCGCTCGCAGGCGGGGAACCAACGCCGGCATATGAACTCGGAGCTCTCGGCTGGGCCTGGGAGCAGCTGCGTGAGGCGAAGACACTGACAGCGCTTCGCGAGGCACTGCGAGGTTCGGTGTGGGGCGACCCCGGCAGTGCCCGGCCCGCGGACATCGCCGATTCGGCGGTCCTCGCGTGGGCGACTCGAATGGGCTCGGTGGCCGGTGGTGCACGCGACTGGGCGGCGGGGGTGGCTGCCCTGGTGGTCGCCCGGCGTCATGTGCTGCAACGGTCGCCGCTACCCGGCCCGGCGTTGCGTTCGGCCGCGCTCCTGCTGGGGTCTGCCGCGGTGGACAAGGAGGAATTGCCTGCGCTGGTCGCGGTGCTACCGGCCCGTGCACGATGGGTTCTCGACGGCTTGGATACGCCGTCGCAGCTGTGGCGCGGTGAGGTCCGGTGGTGGATCCGCGTCGAAACGGACGGGGCGCATCTGCTGGCCGGCAGTCGGTTCGGGCCCGACAAGCCGGTCGGCGCATTTGCCGTTTCGATAGCCGATGTGTGGCGAGTTCGCTCGGCGCTCGAAGTAGCGGCAGGGGTAGCCGGGATCGGGGCCCGCGATGAGCTGGCATGACTCGCTCATGCCGGTGCGCATGCAGAGGGTGGCATTGGTCGCTTCGGCCGACGCGTTGCGTGGTGTGCTGCTTCGGGTGGCGCAGGCCGGAGTGGTGGACTTCGGTGATACCGGCGCCTGGAGTGATTCCGGATCCGGCGCAATGATGGCGCCGGGGGGTGCCGAGCCGGATGCGATCGCGTCCGGGCAAGACGGTCGCACCGAAGCGATGTCCGGCGAGGCTCAGCTGCGGTCCCTGTCGGAGGTGGCGGTTCGCCGGGGTGAAGTGGCGGCCTTGGCGGGGTGGTGCCCGGCCTCCGAGGTCGAAGTGCTGCGCGGTCGACTGCAACCTCTGGGCGCCGCCGTGGTGGGCATGCGGCCACCCGCCGGTATCGACCCGCCGACCTGGTTGGGGGGCCGATCGCCGATGAAACGGGCATTCGCGCCGCTGCTGCGGATATACGGGACTGTTCCGTACGCGGATATCGATCCGACCGTTGCGGCTGGGCTGGCCTATGTCGTGATGTTCGGGATGATGTTCGGCGACGCGGGCCACGGCGCGCTGCTGATCGCTGCGGCGCTGCTGCTGGCCACGGGCCGCCCGCGACGATTCGCCGGGTTACGACGGCTGTGGATGTTCGTGGCCGGTGCGGGGATCGCGGCGACGGGATTCGGCTTGCTGTACGGAGAGTTCTTCGGTCCCACCGGCATCCTGCCCGTGCTGTGGCTGAGCCCGCTCGAGCGGCCGGTGCAACTCATGATCGCCGCCATCGCAGCGGGTGCGGTCCTGCTGGCGATTTCCTACGCGATCGGGACCACGAACCGGTGGCGAGAAGGCGGACTGCGGCTCGCGCTGTACTCCTCGTCCGGGATCGCGGGAGCGACAACATTTTTGGGGCTCGGTGTGATCACGGGCGGAGTGCTGTCGCATCGGTTGCCGGTCGTGGTCGCCGGTGCGGTGCTGGCCGGTGCGGGGCTGGTCATGTCGACGATCGGCATGTTCGCCGAAGCCGGCGGCGGGAGTGCCGGGATGGTTCGTTCCGGCGTCGGGGTCGTCGATCTGGTCATGCATCTGGGAGCGAACACGATTTCGTTCGCCCGGCTGGCGGCGTTCGGGATGACCCATGCCGCGTTGGGTTGGCTGGTCTGGCGGGCCACCACGGCGGTGGCCGCCGGGGGCGGCGCCGAAATAGTCCTTGCCGCTGCCATTTTCGTGATCGGTAATGCCGTCGCGTTTGCGCTCGAGCTGTTGATCGCGGGTGTGCAGGCGCTCAGACTCGAATTCTACGAACTGTTCTCCCGGGTCTTCGTGGGAACGGGGCGGCCGTACACGCCCTGGCGAATTCCGGGAATCGATGCAAGGAGTGCGTCGTGCTGACTTGGATAGTTTCGTTGCCGCTACTCATCGTCGCCTGCGTGGCCGGCACGTTGGTACTACGTCGTCCGAGCCGTCGTGCGGTGGCCCTCGCGGCCGGCCTCGCGTGTGGTCTGCTGATCGCGGGCGCGGTGGCGGTCGTAGTGGCCGCATCGTCGGGTCCGGCAGCGGCCGTGACGACGGCGGCCGGCGCGTCGTCGAGCGCGAACGGGGCCGCCCTGATCGCCGCCGCGATCGCGGTGGCCGGCTCGTCGGTGGCTGCCGGAATCGCGGTCGCCTACACGGGGGCTGCGGCCCTGGCCGCGTTGAGTGAACGGCCCGAATTGTTCGGGCGCGCAATGGTGATCGTCGGGCTCGCCGAAGGTATCGCGATCTACGGGCTGATCGTTGCTGTCATGCTGATCGCGAAGGCATGACATGGGTACCGTCGTGGTCATCGGCGATCCTGGGCGGGTCCAGGGCTATGCGCTGGCCGGTGCCACCATCTGGCCGGCGACCGACGCGGAGACGGTTCGGCGTGCATGGTCCGCACTGGACGCGCGCACGGCGTTGGTGATTCTGACCGAGGCGGCTGCCGGATCGCTCACCGCGGAACAGCGTGACGGCGGCCCCTTGACGGTGGTGATGCCAGAATGAACGCGCCCGATTCCGCCGTTTCTGCCGACGCCGCCTTGTCGCCGTTGCGCGCCGACATTCTCCGCCGTGCACGCGATTACGCCGAAGACGTTCTCCGTCAAGCCTGCGCCTACGCCGACGCCCGGCACGCCCGGGCCGCGGCTGAATGTGAGGCGATCACCGCGGGGGCAGTGGCGGCGGGACGGGCACGCGCAGTCGCTGAGCTGGCCCGCCGACGCCACCGCGCCGCTGAGCGAGGACAGAACATGGTGCTGGCCGCACAGTGCCGGGCCTACGACCACTGGCGTGCGGCTGCGACCACGGCGGTGCTCGACCTACGGGACGAGCCTGGCTACGCGGCACTGCGCGAGACATTGTGCGCGGCGGCCGGTCGGGTACTCGGCCCGGAACTCACCGTCGAGGACGATCCGGCCGGAGGCATCGTGGCACGGTCGCGGGGCCGGGTGCTCGATCTGCGACTGAGCGCAATCGCGGCACGCGCGGTCGAACAGGTCGAAACCGATATCGCCGGGCTCTGGTCATGAGCGTCGTGCTGCGCGTATCCGGACCGCTGGTGGAGGTGAGCGGTTTTCCCGGGATGGCGATGAGCCACCTGGTGGCCCTGGGCGACGATGCGCTGCCGGCGGAAATCGTTCACATCGACGAAGAGCGAGTGACGGTCCAGGCATTCGAATATACGGGCGGTTTGAGACCTGGCGCGATCGTTGCCCCGTTGTACGCACCACTGTCGGTCTCGCTGGCACCACAGCTGCTCGGCGGCATCTTCGACGGGCTGTTGCGGCCGTTGGCGGATGCGCCGACCTGGCTTGCGCCGAGAGGCGCCGATCAGCCTGCGACGCGGCGATACCGTTTTCGTCCAGCCGTCGAGATCGGCGCCGCGGCAGGTCAGGGGACCGTGCTCGGTGTATTGACCGACAGCGGACCGGTGGAGTATCGCGTGCTCGTCCCTCCGGGAGTGAGCGGTGACGTGGAAATGATTGTGGCAGAGGGGGATTACCCGACCGATGAGTCGGTGGCACGAGTCGGCGGCCGGCCGGTGCGGATCGCTCAGCGGTGGCCGGTTCGGCTCGCGCGCCCCCACAGTGGGACGGCGAACGGTGCGGAGCCGCTGCTCACCGGTCAGCGCGTCGTCGATCTGTTGTTTCCGGTTCTCAAGGGCGGAACAGTCGGTGTGCCAGGAGGTTTCGGAACTGGTAAGACAATGCTGCTGCAGCAGATCGCCAAGTGGTGCGATGCCGATGTGATCGTCTATGTGGGTTGCGGTGAGCGGGGAAACGAGCTGGCCGACATCATCGACGAGTTGGTCACTCTCGGCGACCCGCGCAGTGGCGGAAAGCTGATCGAGCGCACCGTCATCATCGCCAACACCTCCAATATGCCGATGATGGCACGAGAGGCCAGTGTCTATACCGGGGTCACGGTGGCCGAGTACTTCCGGGACATGGGCTACCACGCCGTGGTCGTCGCGGATTCGACCTCGCGGTGGGCGGAGGCTCTGCGCGAGTTCGCTTCTCGGCTGGGAGCGTTGCCGGCGGAAGAGGGCTACCCGGCCGACCTGGGGTCGGCCTTGGCCGCCTTCTACGAGCGAGCGGGTGCGGTGCGAACTCTGGGCGAAAGGTCCGGCTCGGTGACGATTATCGGGGCGGTGTCGCCGCCGGGCGGCGACCTGTCCGAGCCGGTGACCGCGCAGACCGAGCGATTCGTCCGTTGCCGATGGAGTCTCGACCGGGAACTGGCCTACTCCAGGCACTATCCCGCGGTCTCCTGGGAGGCATCGTTTTCCTACGACGTCGATACCGTGGGCGCCGGATACGAACAGGCGGGGGATTCCGCGTGGGGCGAGCGCCGTGGACAGGTCGTCGCGCTGCTCGCGGAAGCCGATCGAATCGCGACGCTGACCGAATTGGTCGGACTGGACGCGCTTCCGCCGGATCAACGGGTGACCGTGCTGGCCGGCCGCCTGCTGAGCGAGGGACTGCTCACGCAGAACGCGCTGTCGGCCAACGATTCTCATTGTGCGATGGCCAAGACCGTGGCGCTGGCCGACGCCGTGCTGACGGTGATCGATCGCTGCCGGCAGGCCGTCGCGCGCGGTGTCGCACCGGAGCGCGTCGAGGAGTTGGATTTCGGAACTTTGGTGCGAGCTCGCGAAACAACCGGCCCGGACGACACCATCGAGGTCGCGCGCCTGCGGGATGAGATTCTGGACCGGATCGGGGAATTGACATGACAGCAGCCGGAGATCAGCCGACGGTCACGCCGATGCGGTCCGGGCGCACGTCGCCTCGCACCTGGGTCGAGTACACGCGCGTGCGGGAAATGCGAGGCCCGTTGCTGGTGGTGTCCGGGTTGGAGGGGGTGGGGTGGGACGAATTCGTGCGGGTGAGGCTGGGCGATGGTGAGGTGCGGCACGGAGTGGTGCTGGATGTCGCTCAGGATATCGCCGTGGTGGAGATGCTGGAGGGAACCGCGGGCATGGACCCCGCCTCCGTCCGCGCCGAATTCACCGGTGCGCCTTACGAAATCCCCGTCGGTCCGCAGTGGCTCGGGCGGGTGTGCAACGGTCGTGGCGCGCCCCTCGATGGTGGTCCACCGGTCACCGGTGCGCAGATGCCGGTGGCCGGTGCCCCGCTCAATCCGGTTCGACGGGAAGCTCCTGTCGAGCCCGTCCTGACGGGTGTCTCGGTCATCGACGCGCTGACCACGCTCGTACGGGGGCAGAAGCTGCCGATATTCTCGCCGCCGGGTCTGCCGCATCTACGACTGGCATGCCAGATCGCCGCGCACAGTGGCACCGGCGGGGAATCGTTCTGCGTCGTGGTCGCGACGATGGGGGTGACCCATGCCGACGCCGCCTTCGTCCGCGATGCGCTCGCGGAGCGCAGGGCGGCGCGGCAATTGGTGTTGTTGCTCAATCTCGCGGACGATCCGGTGGTCGAACGCATTCTGACACCGAGGATCGCGTTGACGATCGCCGAACAGTTGGCGTTCGGCGAATCGGGCGGGCGGCATGTGCTGGTCGTCCTCGCAGATATGACCAACTATTGTGAGGCGTTGCGGGAAGTGTCCTCGGCTCGCGGTGAAATCCCCAGTCGCCGAGCCTATCCGGGCTATCTGTACAGCGATCTCGCTTCGATGTACGAACGCTGCGGCCGGATCCGCGGTGAGCTCGGGTCGGTGACTCTGGTTCCGGTGGTGACGATGCCCGGAGGCGATATCACGCACCCGGTACCAGATCTCACGGGCTATATCACCGAAGGCCAGATCGTGCTGTCGGCGACAGAACACGCACGCGGTGTGTACCCGCCGGTCGACGCACTGGCCTCGCTGTCGCGGTTGATGCGCCACGGGGTCGGGACCGGGCATACACGTGCGGATCACCTGCCGGTGGCTGCGCAAATATTCGCCGCCCTGGCCCGGGCGAGACAGGTGCGCGAACTCACCGAACTGATCGGTGCCGACGCTTTGACCGCTGCCGATCACGCGTATCTGGACTTCGACGAAGGGTTTCGGCGCGGGCTCGTGGCGCAGGGCGGTGCCGAAAGTCGCACTCTCGACGACACCTTGGAGCGAGCCTGGCGGATTCTGCTCGAATTGCCCAGTGCCGCACTGACAATGCTGCCCGAAGATCTACTCGCCTCACATGGCGTCGGCTGATGGCGGCCTTGCGTGTTCCTCCCGGCCGAGCGGGACGACTATGGCTTCGCGAACGCCTCGACGCCGCGATGACCGCGGTGTCACTGCTCGAACAGAAACAGGCACTCCTGGAAAAGGAGCACCGGATGCTTCTTGCCGAGTGTGAAGCGACGCGGGCGGAGTGGACTGTGGCGAATGAGACAGCGCTGGCGTGGTACCAGCGCGCGGCCCTGTCCGGTGGGCGTCGGGCGCTCGCGCTGGCGACAACGACCCGCCATTGTGATGTGGCGGTCACCGCCGGAACGACGGTCGGCGTTCGCTACCCGGCGAAGGCCGAATGCGTATTCCCGCCTGTCGACGCCGATACGATAACCACCGGTGCGGCGTTACCGGCGGCTGCTGCAGCCGCTCGCGATGCGATCCGCGCGGCAGCTGCGCATGCCACCGCGCAGGCGGCCACCCGCATCGTCGACCACGAACTCGCCGTCACTCGGGTGCGCGTGCAGGCATTGCGACACCGTCGAATTCCACAACTGCGGGCGGCGCTGGCCGAACTGGAACTCGCGCTCGAGGAGCGTGAGCGGTCCGAGCAGATACCGTTTCTGCGTCGGCCGAACGTCGGCCGGGTGTGAACGTCTTTTACCTGCACGGATGAGTGGGGCACTTCGTCCCTCGCGCCGACGCCGCTCGGGCCCGTTGTGCACGCCGATCGCCTCTCGCGTGATCTGCGCAGCAGCCGTAGTGGTTTGACCAGTCGCGAAGCGCGGCGGCGATTGCTGCGGTCCGGCGAGCACATCCTGCACCGCAGGGGCGGCCGACAATGGCCTGCTGCGCGTGTTCGCCAGTTCACCCGCCCCTTGGTTGCTGCTGTGGCTGGCGGTCGGCCTGCTGCTCATCGTGGGGTCGCACGTAAGACGAAGTGGGTGTCGCACCAGGTTCTCGGTTTCCTGCTCGGGATTCCGATCCTGTGGACTGTGGGCATCATCGCGCTGGCCGTGGGAGCGGTGCTGGCTCTGATGGGAGCGTTGGGACGCCCAGTGGCCGGCCGCGCGCACTACTTCTAGCGCGCTCGGCCGCCGCGAACTACGCGCGGCAGCGGTGTGCACGTGACCGCCCCGGAAGACGATTTCCGGGGCGGTTTCGCATCTGGTGTGTTCGGCGGCGGGTTCGTCAGGACAGCAGGACGTGCTGGCGGACGTCGATGTAGCCGTCGCGGAACAGGTCCGCGCAGCCGGTGAGGTAGCGGATGTAGCGGTCGTAGACGGTGGGGGAGGTCAAGGCGACGGCTTCGGAGCGGTGGTCGCGGAGGGCCTGGGCCCAGAGGTCGAGGGTGTGGGCGTAGTGCGGCTGCAGGGATTGGACGGCGTGCAGGGTGAAGCCGGCCCGTCCGGCGTATTCGCCGATCCACTGCGGCTGCGGGAGTTGACCGCCGGGGAAGATCTCGTCGAGGACGAACTTGCTGAACGCCAGGTATTCGTGGGTGATGGGGATGCCCATCTCACGCAATTGGTGGCGGTGGAAGCCGATGATGGTGTGCAGCATCATGCGACCGTCCGGGGGCAGCAGGTGGTGGCAGCGGTCGAAGAACGCGTCGTAACGTTCGCGCCGGAAGTGTTCGAAGGCTCCGATCGAGACGATCCGGTCGACCGGCTGGTCGAATTCCTCCCAGCCGCGCAGGTATACCTCCCCCGTGCCGGGCGGCAAGCCGTCCAGCAGGTCGCGCACGTGTTCGAACTGGTTGCGGCTCAGCGTCAGGCCGATCACACGCACGCCATATTTCTCCACGGCGCGCAACATCGTCGAGCCCCAGCCACAGCCGATGTCGAGCAGCGTCATACCCGGATGCAGGTCGCATTTGCCGAGCGACAGGTCGATCTTGGCGAGCTGTGCCTGTTCCAGAGTGAGGTCCGGTTCGCGGAAATACGCGCAACTGTAGGTACGCGTGGGATCCAGAAAGAGCGCGAAGAAATCGTCGGACAGGTCGTAGTGGGCCTGCACGTCGGCGTAGAACGGTGACAGATCGGTCATGGTGACCTCTGGTGGTCGGTTTCGGGAAACGTTCTGACGTTCTGCCTCTGAAACGAGTTACCCCGGCGGTGGGTTCGACCCCGCCGCCGCACCATGCGCGCTCGACCAGTATGCACCTCTCCCCTTCAGCGGGTGGCGCGATCGGCTGATCGGCCTTCGGCCGGGCACAGCCGTCAATCGTCCCGGTTTGCCGTCCCGCTCTCCCAGGCGCGGCCGCGCAGCAGGCGCAGTCCGTTGAGTCCGACAATGACCGTGGAGCCCTCGTGACCGGCCACGCCCAGCGGTAGTGGAAGGTGGCCGACGAGATCCCAGGTGATCAAGGCGGCGATGAAGGTCGCGGCGATGATCAGGTTGGCGACCACGGTGCGGCGCGCGCGACGGGACAGAGCGATCACCGCAGGCACGGTGGTCAAGTCGTCGCGGATGACGACCGCGTCGGCCGTATGCAGGGTGAGGTCGGACCCGTTGCCGCCCATGGCGATTCCGGTGTGGGCGGCGGCGAGCGCGGGTGCGTCGTTGATACCGTCGCCCACCGCGGTGACGCGGTCGCCCGCGGCTTCCAGTTCCGTGATCGCGGCAACCTTATCTTCCGGCAGCAGGTCGGCCCGGACGTCGGTCAGTCCGAGACGGGCGCCCAGCTTCCGGGCCGCGGCGAGATTGTCGCCGGTGAGCAGAACCGGTGTGGCCCCGGTGATTTCGGTGAGCGCGGCAACGGAATCGGCCGCTTCGGGGCGCGTCTGATCGGCGATGCCGAGAATCGCGATGGCTCGGCGCTCGCGCCGCACGATCACCGCTGTATGCCCCGCATCCTGTATCTCCGCTACCACGGCCGCGGCGGCCGTATCGGCCGAATCCAGAAGCGCGACAGGCGATCCCACCTCGATGCGGTGACCGTCCACAGTGGCGGTGACGCCGCGTCCGGGCTGCGCGCTGAAGGCGTCGACGGGGGGCAGCGTGAGTCCGCGCTCGCGACCGGCTCGGACGACCGCGGTGGCCAGCGGGTGCTCGCTGGAATATTCCGCACCCGCGGCCCAGCGCAGGACCTCCGGCTCCGTGCCCGGGCAATCGGGCAGCACACGGATGTCGGTGAGTTCCGGGACGCCGCGGGTGAGTGTGCCGGTCTTGTCGAAGGCCACACGGGTGGTGCTGCCCAGTCGTTCCATCACGACCGCCGATTTCACCAGGACGCCGTGCCGGCCGGCATTGGCGATCGCGGCGAGCAGAGGCGGCATGGTGGACAACACCACCGCGCACGGTGAGGCGACGATCATGAACGTCATGGCGCGAAGCAGCGAATCCCGCAGCGCCACACCGAAGAACAGTGGCACGACGAAGACCGCGAGTGTCACCGCGACCATGCCCACCGAATAACGCTGCTCGATCTTCTCGATGAACAGTTGCGCCCGGGCCTTGGTCCGGCCGGCCTGTTCGACCAGGGCGGCGATCCGGGCCACGACGGAGTCCTCGGCGCGGCGACCGACCCGTACCCGCAGGACACCGGTGCCGTTCGAGGTTCCGGCGAACACTTCGTCACCGGGCGATTTGTCCACCGGCATGGGCTCACCAGTAATGGTTGCCTGGTCGACTTCGCTCGCTCCCGCGACGACCGTGCCGTCGGCCGCGATGCGATCGCCCGGGCGGACCAGAATGACATCACCGACCGCGAGATCCGCTGCTCTGACGGTTGTTTCGACACCGTCGTCGATTCGGGTGGCGGTGTCGGGTGCCAGATCGAGCAGTCCGCGCACCGAATCCTCGGTTCGCGCGGTCGCGAACGCCTCCAGTGCGCCCGAGGTGGCGAAGATGACGATCAGCAGCGCGCCGTCGGTGATCTGCCCGATCGCGGCGGCGCCGATCGCGGCCACCACCATCAGCAGATCGACGTCCAGCGTCCGTTCGCGCAGGGCGCGCACCCCGGCCAGGGCGGGTTCCCAGCCGCCGGTGAGGTAGCAGGCCAGATAGAGCGACCACCACACCTCGACGGGCGCGTGCAGGATCCGTGCCACCGAGCCGGCCGCGAAGAGCAGGAGAGCCGCTGCGGCCCAACGGATTTCGGGAAGCGCGAACAGTCGCGTCCGCCGCGCGGGTATCGCCGTGAGCGCGGCGGGACGCGTGGCGGCCGGTGCGGACACGAGAAACCTCCGAGGATCGGGAGCGGACAACCCGAGAATAACAGAACACGTGAAGAGGTCTTCATGTATACCTGGTCGGCTAAACTGCACGGTTATGGGACATGGCGTCGAGGGCCGCGATCGGCCGATTGCCCGGCTGGACAGTGAGTCCGCCGCGCATGTGGCGACCACCCTGCAAGCCCTGGCCACGCCGAGCCGGCTGCTGATCCTCAGTGAACTGCGCCAGGGGCCGCGGCCCGTCTCCGAGCTCGCCGAGGCGGTGGGGATGGAGCAGTCCGCGGTCTCTCATCAGCTGCGTCTGCTGCGCAACCTCGGACTCGTGACCGGAACCCGCGCCGGGCGCAGCATCGTCTACAGCCTCTACGACACGCACGTCGCACAGCTGCTCGACGAGGCGGTGTATCACAGCGAGCATCTGCGCCTCGGCCTGTCCGATCGGCCGCGAACGGCAGGCTGAGGACGTCTTCTCGGCAGGACGTTCGGTGGACCTTTCGGTGTGTTCGCCGGCTTCCTTGTCTGCGCGCCTGTCGATTTCGGCGCGCCGCCGCGGTAACTGCCGGTCGCTCGTGGGTTGGGTCGAATCCTGCCCGGCCGATCATGCGAGCCGAGCTCTCCCCGCCGGGCCTGCTCTTCCCGTGCCGTCGCGCACGGTAGTCCGCAACGGTTGACAACGCCCCTGCTCTAGCGCACACTGCTCGTATTAGAGAGCACTGCTCTCAGACCGTGAGAGGGCAGTCATGCAGGAACTGTGGAAGTGGGCCAATCTGACCGTCGCGTTCGCCGCGGAGGTGGGCGCGCTGGTGGTGCTGGGACTGTGGGGCTGGCGCGTCGGCGACAACACCGTTGTGAAAGTCGTTCTGGTGCTGGGCATCCCGCTGGCCGCCGCGGTGGTGTGGGGAATGTTCGCGGCGCCGAAGGCGAGTTTCGATATTCCGCTGCTCGCGGTGATCACCAAGGTCGTGGTGTTCGGAGGCGCCGCGGCCGCGCTGTGGGGACTGGGGCACCGGGTGGCCGCGCTCGTTTTCGCGGGCATCGTGATCGCGAATCTGCTGGCGATCAAGCTGGGCCACCTGAATTCGTAGCGCGCCGACCCGGAGTCCGGGCCGGCGCGTATGGTCACGGCACGACTTCGAAGACGTCGCCCGGATTGACGTAGTCGTAGAAGGCCTTGGCGCCTTCGGGCGTCATTCGGATGCAGCCGTGGGACTGCTCCTCGATCGGTCCGATGTGGGTGGCGATATCGCCGTTGAAGAAGACGGCCCAACGCATTTCGGCGTTGTGCATGGTGCTCCAGTGATACGGCTCCTTGAACGCGACGTGGAAGGTGCCGGGCGGTGTCTCATACCCGGGCCGCCCGTGCGAGATGGGGGTCGGGCCGTAGACCACGCGACCGTTGTCCATCAGCCAGCCCTCGTTGGTCGACAGCCGCAGGCACGCGCGCGCCGCGGCCGAACAGGGAGCCGAGATCTGGCCGGGCGGGGAGGGTACGAGTTGCGGAATGCCGGGGATGTCGGGGCCGCCGGGCCACACCGGGTCGGCGCCCGCGGGCACCGTGACAGCAAATCCGGCGGTCGCGATCGCCGTCGCGGCCGCCGCTCGGATCGTCCATCGGGTGATGCTCGTGCAGTTCATATGCGTCCGACCTCTCTACCCGGCCCGCTGTCCGGCTGGGCCGGGCGGCGGGCACATTCGTCGACAAGCTGGGACGGCACCGTAGGCGACCGATGGGGGATCGATCACAGTGCATAGTTGATCATTGTGACCTGCCGAGCGCGCGGATGGTACGGAAGAATCCGCGTTGTTATCACAAATCGGGCAGACCGAGTTCCAGGTTGGGTGCGGCGATACCGCCGTCGATCTCCAGAATCTTGCCGGTGAGATAGCTGCCCGCGGGCGAGCAGAGGTAGACGATGCCGGCCGCGATATCGGTCGGATCGCCCAGCCGATGCAGTGGCGTGTCGGCCTCCATCTTCGCCTTGACCTCGGGATTCTGTGCCACGACCTCGAGTGCGGACGTCAGCACCGATCCGACCGCGATGCCGTTGACCCGGATCCGCGGCGACAGATCCGCGGCGGCCAGCCGGGTCCAGTGCGCGAGCGCCGCCTTGGCCGTGCCGTAGGCGAGGAAGCCGCGCCCGGGTGCCCGGCCCATCATCGAGGAGATGTTGACCACCGAGCCGCCCTCGCCCGCGAGCATGTGCGGAACCGCCGCGCGGGTGAGGACGTGCGCGGTGGAGACATTGAAGCGGAACGCCTCCTCGAGGAATTCCGGTGAGGTGGTCAGGAAGGTGTTCGGCATGGTGCCGCCGACGTTGTTGACCACGATGTCGATGCGGCCGAACTCGGTGGCGGCGGCGTCGGCCAGTGCCGTGACGGCGTCGAGATCCGAAAGATCGCAGGCCACGGCGAGGGCGCGCCGGCCCGTCGCGCGGATCTGCTCGGCGACCGCGTCCAGCTGTGACTGCGTGCGCGCGGCGATCGCCACATCGGCGCCCGCCTCGGCCAGGGCGAGGGCGGTGGCGGCGCCGATACCGCGGCCGGCGCCGGTGACGACGGCGATGCGGCCGTCGAGTCGGAATTTGTCCAGGATCATCGCTAGTCCTTTCGGTGGGTGTCCTCGCAGTGTTAAGACTTAGTTCTTAACTGTCAAGGACGAGTGCTCAATCCGCTGGTAGGACGTATCGTGCTCAAGGTGGAAGCAGTGAGTGCCCGGGAGCGGTTGATGATGGCGGGGGAACGGTTGATCGCCGAGCGGGGATATCTGGTCCCGCTGCGCGATATCGCCGCCGCGGCCGGGCAGCGCAACAACTCGGCGATCCCCTATCACTTCGGCTCGCGCGACGGACTCGTCGAGGCAGTGGTGCAGCAGCGGCTGGCAACTCTGGAGGTGCGCCGGTTGGAGTTGCTGGCGCAGCGCCCGGCCGCGACCGGCGACGACGTGCACACGCTGCTCGACGCGCTGGTCATCCCCATGTTCGAACTGGGAGCGCGGAACGAGAGTTCTTATTACGCAAGGTTTCTCGAACAGATCCGCACCCATCCGGCGGTATCGGACGCGGCCAATCTGGACAGCGCCGAACGGACCTCGGTGCGAGTGATCGTGGCCGGGCTGGACCGCGCGCTCGCGGACCTGCCGCCACGCTTGCGGCATCGCCGGCTGCGCAGTCTCACCACGGTGCTGTTCGCGCTGCTGGCCGACCACGAACGGGCCGTCGAAGCAGGCCGGATCGCCGCCGGCGACCGCGAGGCCTGGGATCAGGTCATCGACATGCTCGCCGGCACCCTTACCGCGCCGGTCACGACGCGTGCTCGGTGACTATGTGACGATCGGGCCATGCACAGCGACGCGATCGGATTCGCCGCCCCGATACCGGTATTGCGGATCTACGACGTCGGCCTCGCGTACGAGTTCTACCCGGACTTCCTGGGTTTCGCCGTGGACTGGGAGCATCGGTTCGGCGCGAGATGGATCTCATCGCTGTCACGGGATCCAGGTCCGGTGGCATCGGGGAGCCCCAGCCCTACCGCGATCTGCCAAACCAGGCGATCGTCGTCCGCCATACGACCCCTTCGGCAACATTCTGCGATTCGCGCAACCGGCCTGAACCGCAATTCGGTGGCGCGGCGACGGCTGGCGGCTCACCCGTGCCGCCGATTACCGTGAACACTGTGGATATCGCGCGCGAGCTGCCCGGCGAACGGTCGGTGCCGCGCACCGGATGGCGTACACAGGGCGGGCCGCTGCTGGCGGCCGGTGCGGTGGTCGCCGCGGCTACGGTGCTGCATTTCCGCGATCCGCACAACCAAGGGGCGTACGGAATATGCCCGTTCTATGCGCTGACCGGATGGTGGTGCCCGGGATGCGGCGGATTGCGCGCTGTGCACAATCTCACCGAAGGCCGGGTGCTCGACGCGCTGCACAGCAATGTCTTCGTGCTTCCGCTGCTGCTCACTCTCGCATTGTGGTGGGGGCGGTGGGCCCTGGGCCGATGGCACGGCAGAGCCGACACCGCCTTTCCGTTCACCCTTCGTGGCCAGGCGCAATGGTGGTTGATCGGGCTGCTCATGGTGTTCACCGTCGCCCGGAACACCCCCTGGGGTACATGGTTGGCCCCGGTCTAGGCGGGCATGCTGGAAGTATGACCCAGGAAATCGCTGATTCACTGAAGGCTCGGGTGCGCGAGAAGATGCTGCGCCAACTGAACGAGGACGGCGTGCCCGACCCCGAGCAGGACGACCCGCGCCAGCTCGCGATCGAGAACGACCTCGAGGCCATCGATTCCGTTCCCGACGGCGATCCGCTGATCGAGGAATTGGCCGCCCGCTATCTGGTGCCGTGAATCGGATCGCGCTGGATCAGATCGTGCACGGCGCCGTGCCGTGCGCCGCCTCGGTCAAACCCGGCCGGGTCTCCGGCAGGGGCGACCACTGTCCGCCCGCATACGTGTAGTTCCACGAAGCGCCGTCTCGAACCAATCGACGCAGAGCCTCGAGCAGGCGATCCACATCCGCGACCGACGTGCCCAGGCCGACGCTCGCGCGCACCGCGCCGTCGACGCCCAGCCGGTGCAGCAGTGGATGAGCGCAGAATCGCCCGTCGCGGACGCCGATCCCGAATTCGGCCGACAGATACGCCGCGACTCGTCCGGGCTCGAGCCCTTCGACGGTGAATGCGACGATACCCACACTGTCGGCGCTGTCGGAGAAGATACGCAATTGCCGCACGCCCGCAACGGTTTTCAGTCCGTCGCGCAGGCGGCGGATCAGGTGGTGTTCGTGCTCGACCACGGCCTGCTCGTCGAGCGCGCTCAACGTTTCGCAGGCCGCCGCGACGGCCGCCGCACCCAGCACGTTCGGTGATCCCGCCTCGTGCCGCTGGGGTGCGGGCGCCCAGTGCGCCTGTTCGGTGGTGACGGCGGTGACCGCCCCGCCGCCCGCCAGATACGGCGGGGCCGCGTCCAGCCAGTCCCGGCGACCCACCAGCACACCTGCGCCGAAGGGCGCGTACAGCTTGTGGCCGGAGAAGGCCAGGTAGTCGATGCCGGTTCCGCCGGATTCCGCGAATGCCTGCAGGTCGATTCGGCGGTGCGGGGCCAGTTGTGCGGCATCGACCAGGATGCGGGCGCCGTGGCGATGGGCGAGCGCGGTCAGGTCCGCCAGCGGCAGCACCTCACCGGTCACGTTCGACGCTCCGGTAATCGCAAGCAGCGCAGCGGGTTCGGCGCACAGCTCGCCATCGATCCGGCGCAGCGTCTCCGCGATCGTGTCGGCGGCGGGGACCACCCGGCGGCCGCGGCGCGTCCACGGCAGGAAGTTCGCGTGGTGCTCGATATCGAGCACCACGGTGTCACCGGGAACGCAGCAGGCCAGCAGATTCAGCGAGTCGGTGGTATTGCGGGTGAACACCACGACCTGGTCGTCGGCGCAGTTCACCGCCCGTGCCACCGAAACCCGTGCCGCCTCGTAGCAATCGGTGCTGATCCGGGAGGCGTATCCGGCGCCGCGGTGCACGCTGGCGTAGTAGGGGAGCAGTTCGTTCACCCGGTCGGTGACTTGGGCCAGTGCGGGGGCGCTGGCGGCGTAGTCGAAGTTGGCGTAGGTGCGAAAACCGCCCTGCACCAGCGGAACTCGCAGATCGCAGCCGGAGACGCGGGCGATCGGTTCGCCGGTGCGGCAGGCGCGCGTGGCATTGTCGGCACAGGCAGTTGTCGAGCAGGTGCAGGAGGTTCCGGAGAGGGTGTCGGCGCAGCCTCGGTTCGAGCAAACCTGTTCCGGGGCAACGGTTTCGGTGGCAACGGCAGTTGTCGAGACAGCAGTATGCATCGGGACGATCCCTTTGTTCAGGGACTCCGGGTGTGGAGGTGATCGGAGTCCGCGCTTGCCGTGCTCGGTCGAGCAGCGGCCAGGTCGTCACCCGGAGCACCCCACCGCGGAGGAGGGTTGCCGACCAGCTAGCCGGGGCTTGACGCTGGTACTCGTGACCTGACCCGAGATTGGCAGAATTCGCCCGGCATTGTCAAGCGCCGGCATCCGGCGAGAAGGTGCGCCGCGCCGCCCCGCAATCGCGTGACGTGTGAAAAAGCTTGTGGCTCAGTCTAATCCGGCAGGGCGATGATAGGTGCCGTTGTAGTACAGCAGCGGGTTGCGCATCGGTGCGCCGCCGGTGTCGTCGTGCACGCGGGTGACCAGCCCGACCACCAGGGTGTGGTCGCCGATGGGAATCAACCGGTGTACCGTGGCGCGCACCCAGATCGGGGTGCCGTGTAGCACCGGCTCGCCCGTATCGAGCGTCGACCACAACTCCGGGTCGGCGAAACGCTGTTCGGCGGCGCGCGAAAACCGCTGTGCCAGATGCTGTTGATGTTCGCCGAGGAAGTGCACGACGACCGAATCGGCCTCGGTCATCGCGTCGATCGACGAGGAGGTGTGCGCGATGTTGAACGAGATCAACGGCGGATCCAGCGACAGCGAGGCGAAGGAGGTGGCGGTGAATCCCACCGGGCGCTCCGGCCGGCTCAGAGTGACGATCGTCACTCCTGTGGGGTAGTGGCGCATGGCGGCTCGGTACTGCGCTGCGGTGACGCCGTCGTGCCGGGGTTCGAGATGCTCGGGGTTGAGATCGGCCAGCTCGGCGTCGGGTCGCTGGGAACTGCTCACGCCTCCAACCTACGTCCTGCCCGCGCTCCCGCAATCCCGACCGCTGTCCCGGTGCCGCTGAATTTCCCCGATACGCTGGACGAATGAGTGATTGGAAGGCTTTCGACGTCGAGCGCACCGGTCACGTCGCGCGAGTGACGCTGACCGGACCCGGCAAGGGCAATGCCATGGGCCCGGATTTCTGGAGTGAGTTGCCGTTGATCTTCGGCGAGCTGGACGCCGACCCGCAGGTCCGCGCGATCGTGCTCACCGGTTCCGGTAAGCACTTCTCCTACGGTCTCGATCTGCCCGCGATGACCCCGACCTTCGGCCCGCTGCTGGCCGAGAAGGCCTTGGCCGCACCGCGCAGCGATTTCCTCTACGAGGTCCGGCGCATGCAGGCGTCGGTGACCGCGGTCGCCGACTGCCGCAAACCCGTGATCGCCGCGATCTCCGGCTGGTGCATAGGCGGCGGGCTCGATCTGATCTCCGCCGCGGATATCCGCCTGGCCAGCGCGGAGGCCAGCTTCAGCCTGCGCGAGGCCAAGGTCGCCATCGTCGCCGACATCGGGTCGCTGCACCGGTTGCCGGGCATCATCGGCGAGGGGCATGTGCGGGAGCTCGCCTACACCGGCAAGGACATCGACGCCGCGCGCGCGGAGAAGATCGGCCTGGTCAACGACGTCTACCCGGATCAGGAGGCGGTACTTGCCGCCGCGCACACGCTGGCGGAGGAGATCGCCGCGAATCCGCCGCTGGTGGTGCAGGGCATCAAGGATGTGCTCGATCAGCCCAAGGCCGGCAAGGTGGCCGACGGGCTGCGGTACGTGTCGGCGTGGAACGCTGCCTTCCTGCCCTCGGAGGATCTGACCGAGGCGATCCAGGCCGTCTTCGAAAAGCGCAAGCCGAACTTCCAGGGCAGGTAGCGCTCGGGGGAGCCGCGACGGCGCTCGTCGGGACGCATACGCCCGCGAGCGCCGTCGACCGGACTCAGTGTCCGCCCTGCTCCTGCAGCCGCTTGAACGCCTCATCGGCGAGGGTCTCGGCCTTGGCCCGGCCGTCCCAGCCGTCGACCTTGACCCACTTGCCGGGCTCGAGGTCCTTGTAGTGCTCGAAGAAGTGCTCGATGGCCTTGCGCTCGAACTCCGGGATGTCGTTGACGTCCTGGATGTGATCCCAGCGCTTGTCACCGGCCGGAACCGCCACGACCTTCTCGTCGCCGCCGGCCTCGTCGCTCATCAGCAGCACACCCACCGGGCGGGCCTCGACGATCACGCCGGGGAACACCGACTCGGGTAGCAGCACGAGGCAGTCCAGCGGGTCGCCGTCGGAGCCCAGGGTGTTCTCGATGTAGCCGTAGTCGGCCGGGTAGACCATCGGGGTGTAGAGGTAGCGGTCCAGCCGCACCCGACCCGTCTCGTGGTCGACCTCGTACTTGTTGCGCTGCCCCTTGGGGATCTCGATGGTGACGTCGAACTCCACGTCATCTCCTTCGTCCGATGCGTATGCGTTGATGCGGTACGGCTGCTCGCCGGCGTGTGCCGCGGCCGACTCGCCGACCGGTTCGGTGGGCTGCCGACTCGCCAGCTCGTTCGATGGAACGCCGGCGAGGTGAGGATAGTGTGGTCGATGCGCGCATGGGTGCGGCAGGGAGCGTCCGCCTCACACGGGTGAATAGGGAGACAGCTGTCACGTGGTAGGTCGAGGTAGGAAGAACATCGGTGGGCTGGCCGCTCGCCGACGCCGCAATATGTGGGTCGCGGTGCTGGTCGCAACCGTTGTCGCCGTCGTCGTGGCCACGGTCGCCCTGGTGACGGTGCGCCCCTGGACCGAGGAATTCCGGCACGGGGGTTTGACGATAGCCGCACCTCCGGCCCCCGTGAAGCCCTTTCCGCAGCTGAATCCCGCCTCGGCGAGTGCGCCCGAACCCAGCCGCCAGGGGCTGGCCGATGCCCTGGCCCACGTGGCGGCCAGTCCGGACCTCGGCAATTTCGCCGGATCGATCTCCGACCCCGACACGCGCGCCATGTTGTGGAGCGCCGATCCGGACAAGCCGATGATCCCGGCGTCCACCCTCAAGGTCATGACCGCGGCGGCGGCCCTGCTGGTCCTGCCGCCGGACCATCGGCTCACCACGCGCGTGGTGACCGGTTCGGCGCCCGGTGAGGTGGTGCTGGTCGGCGCCGGCGATCCGACCCTGACCGCGCAGGCCGACGGCAAGGGGTACTACCCGGACGGGCCGAAGTTGTCGGATCTGGTGGCCCAGATTCGTGCCGCCGGCCATCCGGTCGACACGGTCGTGGTCGATACCTCGCTGTATTCGGGCCCCACCTCGCCGGCCGGCTGGGATCCGGCCGATATCGCGGGCGGTTCGTGGGCGCCGATCGAACCGGTGATGATCGACGGTGGCCGCCTCGACCCGCTGGTCGAATATTCGCCGCGCTCTGCCACCCCCGCATTGGACGCGGGGCGCCGGCTGGCGCTGGAGCTGGGCGCCGACCCCGCGAAGGTTCGGCTGGCCAAGGCCGCGCCCGGGGCCGCCGAGTTGGCCCACGTGGAATCCGCGCAGCTGCGAGACCGCTTGCGGGACATGATGATTCACTCCGACGATGTGCTCGCCGAGACGATCGGCCGGGAGATCGCCGCGGCGACCGGTGGCGAGCAGTCGTTCGCCGGCGCCGCCTCCGCCACCCTGACGGCGTTGAAGGCGGCGGGTTTCGACACCGCGGGCGTCACCCAGATCGACAACAGCGGACTGTCCACCGACGATCGGGTTCCGGCGCGACTGCTCGACCGGATCATCGCCGAGTCGGCCGCCTCCGCGCAGCCGGGTGCTGCGGACCCGGGCGGGACCGCCGCGCCCTCGGTCGTCAACACCGGTGACAGTGCCGCGGTCGCCTCTCCGCTGGCGCCGCTGCTGGACTATCTGCCGGTCGCCGGCGGTACCGGATCGCTGGCCGTGCGGTTCGTCGACGGCGGCCCCGAACGCGCCGGAGCGGGCTGGGTGCGCGCCAAGACCGGAACTCTGTCCGTGTCGAGCGCGTTGGCTGGATATGTGTTGGATCGCGACGGCCGAGTCATGACCTTCGCGCTGATGTCGAACGACCGGCCCCCAGAGGCCAGCCGCCCGGCATTGGACGCCGTCGCCACCACGCTTCGCAACTGTGGATGCTCCTGACGGGTGGAAATGCGATGACCGGATCCGGTGACCCCGCCGATGGCCGTACCGCCGACGATGCCGTGGTCGCCGGTCGCGAACCCACGGACGTGGCGAAGAACGACGTGGCGAAGAACGACGTGGCGAAGAACGACGTGGCGAAAAACTCGGCCGCGAAGCGCTCGGTGCTGGCCGGCTCGGTCGATTGGCAGCTGGCCGCACGCGCCGGTAGCGCCGTCGTGCCGTCCGGTCCCCGCACCACGCGGTACTCGGCCGAACAGGTCGTCCAGGAACTGTCCGAGGCGTCCATTCGTGCCGAGGGCCCGGTGCGGGAGGTGAGTCTGCTCCTCGACGACCAGCCCGTCCCACAGGCCACGATCGTCGATCGCCGCGGCTGGATCCGTGCGGCCGCCGAATCCATGTCCGAACTCACCGGGTCCGCCGACGACGAGCGCGGCCGTTTCGCCGGGAAACCGGCCGGCGTCCAGGCCGGGGCGATGCTGGCCTTCCTGTCCACCGCGATCCTCGGCCAATACGACCCGTTCAGCGGGCCGGACGGCACCTTGTTGCTGGTCGCCCCCAACATCATGGCCGTGGAACGCGCACTCGGCGTCTCGCCCAGCGATTTCCGGCTGTGGGTGTGCCTGCACGAGGTGACGCATCGGGTGCAGTTCTCCTCGGCACCCTGGCTGGGCGACTACATGAAGCAGAACGTCGACACCCTCGGTGCTGTCGGCGACGAATCGGTGAACGAGGTGCTGACCAGGCTGGTGGAGGAGGTACGCCGTCGGCGCGACAACGGGGTCAGCGACGATCCGGCCGATCGTGGCATCCTCGGCCTGCTGCGCGCCACCCAGCCGCCGCCGCAGCGCGAGGCGCTGGACCGGCTGCTGATGCTCGGCACGCTGCTGGAGGGTCATGCCGACCATGTGATGGATGCCGTCGGCCCGGCCGTGATTCCCACCGTCACGCAGATCCGCGAGGCCTTCGATCAGCGACGGCGGCGCCCGGCCAATCCGATCCAGCGCCTGTTGCGCGCCTTGCTCGGGGTCGATGCGAAGGTCGCGCAGTACGTGCGCGGCAAGGCGTTCGTCGACGAGGTCGTCGGCACGGTCGGCATGCGGCGGTTCAACACCGTCTGGACCGACGCCGACACCCTGCCCCGTCCCGACGAGATCAGCACCCCGCAACGATGGATCGACCGAGTCCTGGGATGAACCCGGAACGGCCCGCGCAGTCGCCGGGAACGGATCCGGTGTCCGCAGCGGCGATCCCATCGCCCGGCGATGCGGAGTCGCCCTCGGCATCCGGGCCGGTCCGGCTGGGCGCCCAGGAGCCGCGGGCAGCGGACCGGGCGCGGTTGCCCGAGACCCGAGCCGTCTTGGTCATGCGGCACGCCGTGCGAGATTGGCTCGTGCGCTACGCACCGGCCGGGGTGGTCGCCGTCGCGCTCTCGGGCGGGGCGGATTCGCTGGCACTCACGGCCGCGGCGGTGGCCGAGGCCGTGGCGGTCGACGCGCTCGTCGTGGATCACGGGCTGCAGGACGGGTCTGCGGAGGTCGCCGCCGAGGCCGCCGCCCTCGCCCGGTGGCTGGGGTGTCGATCCGCGCGGGTGTGCCGGGTGCGGGTGAGTGGCCCGGGTGGCCCGGAAGCCGCCGCCCGGGAGGCACGCTACCGGGCGCTGGTCGAGGCGCGAGACGGCCTCCCGGTGTTGTTCGGGCACACCCTCGACGACCAGGCGGAAACCGTACTGCTCGGATTGGCGCGCGGATCGGGCCCGCGGTCGATCCGGGGGATGGCGGAATTCGACGAGCCCTGGGGTCGGCCGCTGCTGGGCGTGCGGCGCGCGGTCACTCGGGAGATGTGCCGGGATCTGGGCCTGGTGCCGCACGAGGACCCGCACAATGCCGCTCCCGAATTCACCCGGGTCCGGCTGCGGACCGAGGTGCTGCCGCTGCTGGAGGAGGTCCTGGGTGGGGGTGTGGCGCCGGCGCTGGCTCGCACGGCCGCGCAACTTCGGGAGGACGGTGCGGCGCTCGATGCGATTGCCGATCGATTGCTGGTCGACGCGCGTGATGGTTCGTCCCTGTCGGTCGAGACACTCGCCACGGTGCCGCCCGCGATTCGTCGGCGTATTATCCGGGCCTGGCTGCTCGACGGCGGTGCAAAAGCCTTGACGGACAAGCATTTACGCGCGGTCGAGTCCTTGATCACCGAATGGCACGGCCAGGGCGGCGTCGCGGTCGGCGGGGGAATGCCGGGGATCAGGTTGGTTGCCAGGCGCGAACGTGGCAGGCTGACGTTGGCGTTTGCACGATAACGACCCGAAGGGAAGCCAGCACACGTGTACGGGGACGACATAGCGTCGGTGCTGATCACCGAGGAGCAGATCCGAGCCAAGGTCGACGAGCTGGCCGAACTCATCGCGAAGCGATATCCCCCCGACGCGCCCGAGGGTGATCTGCTGCTGGTCGGCGTGCTCAAAGGTGCGATCTTCTTCATGACCGAGCTGGCGCAGGCGCTGCCGATCCCGACGCAGATGGAGTTCATGGCCGTCTCGTCGTACGGGTCGTCCACCTCCTCCTCGGGGGTGGTCCGGATTCTGAAGGATCTGGACAAGGACATCGCCGGACGCAATGTGCTGATCGTCGAGGACATCATCGACTCCGGTCTCACGCTGTCGTGGCTGATGCGCAACCTCTCCAGTCGCAACCCCGCCTCGCTGGAGGTGGTGACGCTACTGCGCAAGCCCGACGCCCTGCGCACCCACATCGAGGTCGCGCACGTCGGCTTCGACATCCCGAACGAATTCGTCGTCGGGTACGGCCTGGACTACGCCGAGCGTTACCGCGATCTGCCCTACATCGGGACCTTGAACCCGCGGGTCTACAGCGCCTGAACTGGGCGCATGACCGAATTGGTGACCGAATTCCGCTGGGCTGTGGCGAAAATCACCGTTTGACGATGTTCCCTGCGCAATCGCTATCGATGGAAGTTGCTGGTCGGCCCGGATAGCGGGCCGCCTCGGCGGCGGAGATCCGCGCGCAGTGCCGGAAGTGATATCACCGCTGGTCGTCGCGCGCCGTGAAGCCGTGTCATCGGCTCGCCGCGACGGCGGTTGTGTTCGCTGGAAATTTTCCAGGGCGATTGTGCTGGAGTTATGGCGGAGCCCTATGCTGTCGGTAACAAACCGTTTGGCTGTTTCTGACCCTCTATTCAGACTCGAAGGTCTGAAGCAGCTGGATTTCCAAGACCAATTCTGATAGCAAGGTGCTATGGACCCGCATTTGCGCGACCTGCGGTACTTCGTCGCCGTCGCTGAGGAACTGCACTTCACCAATGCCGCCCAGCGGCTGCACATCGCTCAACCCACCCTGTCGCGGCAGATCCGCCAGCTCGAGCGTCAGCTCGACGTGGTCCTGTTCGATCGCAATCAGCGCAGCGTGGCGCTGACCGTCGCCGGTAAAGAGCTGCTCGAGGGCGCCCGGCGCATCCTGGAGTTCTGGGAGGTCACCAACGTGGCTCTCCAGGAAGCCGGTGAGGTGTTGCGGGTCGGTATCCAGAGTTCGATCGGACGCGGCCTGATCGCCGAACTGGAAAGCGCCAGCGGACATCGGCTGGCACTGCATTCGGCGTCGTGGACCGATCCCTCCAGCGGCCTCGCGGGCCGGCAGGCCGATCTGGCGTTGATGTGGCTGCCGGTGCCCGATTCCGGACGCTACCGCTGGCAGGTGCTGCGTACCGAGGCGAGGTGGGTACTCCTCCCGGAGAATCACCGGCTGGCCGATCAGGAGAGCATCGAATTCGCCGATCTGATCGACGAGCCGTTCGTCGCGATGCCTGCCGAAGCCGGTGCGGCACGCGACTTCTGGCTCGGCGGCGACGCCCGCGGCGGCCGCCAGGCCAAGATCGGCGGCGAGGCCGCCACCGCCGAGGAGCGGCTCGAGGCCGTCAGCCTCGGACTCGGGGTCTGCCTACTGGCCGAGAACAACGTGCCGATGTATCGGTGGCCCGGGCTCACCGCCCGCCCGGTCGCCGGCCTCGCGCCGTGTGAACTCGCCATGGTGTGGCGCGCGGACGACGACCGGCCGACCATTCTCGATTTCGCCAATCGCGTTGTCGCCGGCGGATTCTCCCTCGTCGAAGACGACCGATAGGCCCGGAGCCCGCGGTCCGTGGCGAACCGCGGGCCCGAGGGACGTTCAGGCGGTGCGTTGCCAGGGCTGGGCCGCCTCCAACTGAGCGGCCAGCCGTAGCAGCGTCGATTCACTACCGGGGGGCCCGGCCAGCTGTGCCGCCACCGGCGTCCCGGTGCGCGGATGCAACCCCATCGGAACGCTCACCGCGGGCCAGCCGACCAGGTTCCACAGCGGCGTGAACGGCGAGAAGCGAACGTTGGCAACGACATTGGCCAGCCAGCCGCGGGCATGCCAGTTGCGTGCCGCCGGAGCGGGGGCGGCCAGTGTCGGGGTGATCACCACATCGTGCTGCTCGAAGAAGTCGAGCAGCCGCGCCTCGATCCGGTCGACCTGATTCGGCCGGACCAGACCGGCCTTCAGCACTGCCCGGCCCAGCGCGATATGCACGCGGCTACGGCGTTGCAGCAGTTCCGGATTCGCGACCGCACCCGCCTCGCGCGCCGCATTGGCTAGCCAGCGCCACGCCAGCGCTGTGGTGGCGCCCTGGTAGGGCAGTGCGGCGGGAACAATGCCGTGACCGGCCTCCCCGGCGAGCCGGGCGGCGGTCTGCGCGGCCGCCGCCCACTGCTTGTCCACCCGTACCAGCGGGGATGGCGATCCGGCCGCGATCGCGATGCGCAGCGGTGTCGGCGGTTCCAGATCGGCCAGGGCGGGCCGGTCGGCCAGCACCGAAAGCATGAGTGCCGCATCGGCGACCGTGGTCGCGAGCACTCCGTTCTCGGTCATGCCGCTCCAGGAGTCGACACCGACCTGGGCCGGGACGACGCCGCGCCCCGGCTTGATGCCGAAGACGCCGCAGCACGCGGCGGGTATCCGCACCGACCCGAGCCCGTCGTTACCGTGAGCCACCGGCACGAGTCCGGCGCCGACCGCGGCGCCCGACCCACCCGAGGAGCCACCGGCGCTGTAGCGAATATTCCACGGAGAACGCGCAATCCGCTCGGGCGTGTCGGAGGTGCCCCAGAGCCCGCCCTCCGGCATCTCGGTCAGGCCGACCACGACCGCGCCCGCGGCCCGCAACCGCCGCACCACCGGATGATCCGAGCCGGCTGGGACGCCCGACCCGGCGCGCGAACCCGCGGCGGTGATCTCACCGGCCACATCGATGTTGTTCTTCACCGCGACCGGAACGCCGGCCAGCGGGAGGATGTCGAGGTCGGCGCGGTCGGCCAGGGCCCGGCTCTCGGCGCGTGCCTGCTCCGCGCGGACGGTGTGGAAGGCGCCTACTCGCGTATCGCCGCCGGCGATGCGGTCCAGCGCCGCATCGACGACCTGTCCGGCGGTGACCAGACCGTCGCGCACCGCGGCGGCGATCGCGGTGGCGGTCGTCAACTTCGCGGGCTTCGGGACGGTCTCGGCGGCCGCGAGACCGTCGACGGGCGGCTCACCGGTTGCGAGCTTCGGGGCGGTCGTGGACGACGCGGGCGATTCGTGGTGCTGCGCGCTCGAGGATTTCCCGGTGTCCGTGGGGCGGTCGTCGGCCGGTGGCTGATCGGTGCGCTCGGCTTCGGCGGGGGAATCGTGCTCTGGCTCATCGGTTCCGGATGCGGGGCCGCAGGGCCGATCCGCTGGTTCCGTACCGGTGGTTTCATCTGCGTCCACTGCTACCTCCCGAGTGGCGCGCGAGACGGCGTTCGATGTCGCGTCGGCTAGTGCGGAGCCCTCGTTGTGCATATGTCAAAGCCCCCGTCGCGTTGTGGTCGATATGGGCTGTTTCGATGTTGTCGCGCAAGTTATCACTTTCGGCGCCGCACACCGTTGATGATCACGGGGCGTGGCGGATGGTGCCGCGCAACCACGACCGCACCGATGCCGAATGCACGGTGGCCGCGGCGCCCACGGGACACCGCGGCCGGACAGCTCGTTTCGCTCCGCGCTATTCGGTCCCGCTGCGGACCCGCTCCTCGTACGCCTTACGGGCCACCGAGTCGACGTCGCCGAGGAAGGTCTGCTGCGCGCCCAGGGCACGCCCGATCGCATCGCCCACCGCTTCCGGCAGCAACCCGACTACCTGCGAGATGGCGCCGGCCACCTTGGTCACGCGTACCTTCGACTTCGGCGCCACCAGGAGTTTCGCGATGGCCTCGGCGATCTCCTCCGGCTCGGCCGGGCGCATCAGCTTCGGCGCCGAAACACCCGACCCCAGTTCGGTGTTCGTCAGCGTCGGCAACACAGAGGAGAACGACACGCCGGTATCGCGGTACTCCTCTCGTAGCGTGTCGGTGAAGCCCAGGACGGCGTGTTTGGTGGCGTTGTAGGTCGCCAGGCCGGGGATGTGGGTCTCACCGGCGAGGGAGGCGATGTTGATGATGTGGCCGCTGCGCCGCGGCAGCATCCGGGCCAGCGCCAGCTTCGAGCCCAGGATGACGCCGTAGACATTGATGTCGATGATGCGGCGGGTCAGCGCATCCGGTTCGTCGACCACCTTGCCGGTGGGCATGATTCCGGCATTGTTGATCAGCACATCGATCGGGCCGAGCGCCCGTTCCACCTCGTCGAGGAAACTGCTGAACGACTGCTGGTCGGTCACATCCACTCGGCCGTAGTGACCGAAATCGTGGTCGGTGCCGGACTGTTTGACGGCCGTCGCGTCCACGTCGCCGATGGCGATCTTCGCCCCGAGTTGCTGCAGCCGCGTCGCGGTCGCCAGGCCGATACCGCGGGCACCACCCGTGATGACGACGACCTTGCCGTTGATCCTGCCGAAGTCGGTCACTTCTTCCCTCCGACCGTGTCGAGCACGTCCTTGATACCGAGCCGGCGCATGCCGCGCGCGCCCGCGGCGCGCATCGCGGCCAGCGCGAATCCGAGTTTGGTGGTGTTGTACGGGAACCACAGGAGTTCTTTTTCCTGCGTGGGCAGGATCGGCACGGTGATGGCCTGTTTACGGCAGTACTTGCGCACGCCGTCGGCGCCGCCCCAACGCGCGCCCACACCGGACTGCTGCCAGCCGCCCATGGGCAGCGCGAAGCTGAACATGTTGGCGAAGACGTCGTTGATGTTCACCGCGCCCGCGTTCAGTTGGCGCGCCACGCGTTCCCCGCGCGCCTTGTCGCCGGTCCACACCGACGCGGACAGGCCGTAGATCGAATCATTGGCCAGCCGAACGGCTTCGGCCTCGTCGGCGACCTTCATCACCGGGATGGTCGGGCCGAAGGTCTCCTCGGTCATACAGCTCATCGAGTGGTCGACGTCGGCCAGCACGGTCGGCTGGTAGAAGGTGCCCACACCGGTGGCCTTGCCGCCGGTCACGGCCCGCGCACCCTTGGCGATCGCATCCTCGACGTGGCCGGAGACGATGGATTTCTGCGCGTCGTTGGCCAGCGCGCCCACATCGTATTTCGGCTCCCGGCCGTCGGCGCCCTGCCGCAGTTCGCGTACGTGCGCGGCGAGTTTCTCCACGAAGGTGTCGTAGATCGGCGCCTCGACGTAGACCCGCTCGACCGAAATGCACACCTGCCCCGCGTTGAACAGGCCGCCGAACGCGATGCCGTAGGCGGCGCGGTCGATATCGGCATCGGCCAGCACGATCGCCGGATCCTTGCCACCGAGTTCCAGGCTGTAGGGGATGAGCCGCTCCACGCAGGCGGCGGCGATCCGCTTACCGGTCTTCGTCGACCCCGTGAACTGCACGTAGTCGACGTTGTCGACGACCGCCGCACCCGTCTCGCCGGCGCCGGTCACCACGGCCAGCACCGGCGGCGCACCGATTTCGGACCAGCCGCGCGCCAGTTCCAGTGCGGACAGCGGAGTCACCTCGGAAGGTTTGAGGACGACCGCCGCACCCGCGGCCAGCGCCGGAATCACGTCGATCACCGGCATCGCCAGCGGGAAGTTCCACGGCGTGATCACGCCGACCACGGGATAGGGCCGGTAGGCGGTGGTCAGCTTCTTGACCCGGGCCAGCGGGCTGTGCGGAGAGGGATGTTCGTCGGAGAGGAACTTGCCTGCGCGCCGGGCGTAATAGCCGGTGAGGTCGACCGAGAAGCTCGGATCGATCAGCGCGTCGACGCGCGCCTTGCCGGTTTCCGACTGCAGCACATCGGCGAGATGATCGGTGTGATCGATGATCCAGTCCTGGAGCTTCAGCAGCCATTCCTTGCGACCCTCTGGCCCGATGGCCTCCCATTCGGGCTGGTAGAGCCGCAATTCGCGCACCTTGGCGGCAACCGCGTCGGCCGATTCGGCGGGGACGGTGCCCACCAGTTCGCCGGTCGCGGGGTTGCGTATCTCGATCTCGGTGGCCACCGCGGTCGCGACCGCCGTCGCCTGCTGCCCGGATGACGGGGCCTGCTCGGCGGTGCGCGACTTCGCAGGGGTGCTCGACTTCGCGGCCGGGGCGGACTTGGCCGCCGACTTCGCGGGCGTCTTCTTGGCCGCGGTGCGGCCTGCGGTCTTGCGGGCGGCCGGCTTGTTGGCGCCGGTCGACTTCCCGGCCGTGGATTCGCCGGGTGACGGTTCGGTATTCGGCACGATGCTGCCTCTCCCCACGTGCGCTGCGCTGCGAACGGTTGACATTGTGAATCACTTCACTGATCTATGATCGTGTCACAATGAATGGCGTGCTGCTTGGTCTTTGAGGTCAAGTATTCGCCCGCAATTTGGCATCAGAGCACAAACTTTCGCCGTCGGTGACAGGTGGTCGGCGGCTGCGGAACGAGATCGTGTGACGGAGGGGGATCGGTGATGGCGACGGCTCCGTCCGATGTGGCGGTACGGCAGTGGATGGCCGATTTCGTAGCCGAGACGCTGCGCGGGGAGACTCTCGAACAGATGGTGGCCCGGCTCGACGCGCAGATCATCGGCCGTGTGCCGGAGCTGACCGATCGTGATCTGCGCCGCGACCTGGAATCCAGCACCCGGGCGCATGCCCTGGCGGTCCTCAGCGGTCTCACCCAGGACGCGATGGATTACGCGGTTCCCGAGCAGGCACACGCGTTCGCGCGCACCCTGGCCCGCCGCGGCTACGACCTGCGGCTGCTGCTGCGGGTGTACCACGCCGGCCAGCAGGCCGCGATCGATTACATGACCGAGGTGATCGACGAGCGCCGGCTGCCCGAGCAGTTCGAACGCTCGGCGCTGATCCGGCTGTTCGAACGCTCCACCCGCTGGGTGAACACCTCCGTCGAGGCGCTGACCGACACCTATATGCAGGAGCGGGAGCGCGGTCTGCGCGCGGCCCTCAACCAGCGCACCGAAATCGTGCGCACGTTGTTGTCGGGCGAGGACGTCGACGCGGACTACGCCTCGGCGCGGCTGGGTTTCCGCCTCGCGCAACGTCAGGTCGCGATCGCGCTGTGGGCCGACCCCGCGGCGCGCGACGCAGGTGCGCTCCTTGCCGTCGCTACGGGAGACGGATACGTCGGTTCGGGAGGCCGGATCGACATCTCCGGGACGGGCGATGGCTCGGGCGCCGCGACAGGCCCGGCGGGACCCGAGCGAGTCTCGGCGGCGAGCGACGCCCGAGGCGCTGTACCCCTCGGTGATCCAGGCGAGCTGGGTGGGGCCGGTGACGACCGGCTGGCCGGCGGCAACGATGAACTAGGGCGGCTGGAACGCACGGTTACGCGGCTCGCCACCGCGCTCGGCGGAGTCGGGGTGCTCACCGTTCCGGCCGGATCGGCGGCGCTGTGGGCATGGATCGCGGCCGATGCCGACGCGGTCGTGGCGGTCGCCGCGGATATCGTCGCCGCTCCGATGCGCCTCACGCTGGGTTCGTCCGGGACGGGCGTGGCAGGATTCCGGCAGAGCCACCGTGAGGCGATCGCGGCACGGCAGGTGGCCGAGCGTGCGGCCGTCGAACTCGGCCGGGTGCTGCCGTACGCGCAGGTCGAACCGGCGTATCTGGCCGGTGCGGACGTCGCGGCGATGCGCACGCTGATCCGACGGGAGCTCGGACCGCTGGCCGCGCCGGATGCGAGTTCGGCGCGGCTGCGCGAGACGCTGCTCGCCTATCTGCGCTGCCACCGCAGCCCGGAGGGCGCGGCGGCGCGCCTCGGCGTGCACAAGAACACGGTCCGCTATCGCGTTCAGCGCATCGAGGAAACGCTCGGGCGCCGCATCGAGGAATGCGGGCTGCGACTCGAGTTGGCGCTGGAATGCGTCGCGGTCTACGGGGTGTGAGCGCTCAGACCCGGTCGCCGGTCGCGCGCAGCGGCGGTTCCGCCGCCGCGGTCACCGGATGGTCGGGCAGTTCCGCCAGCAACGTCGTCGTCGCCGCGGCCACCGCGGCCACCGCCTTGTCGAAGGCCGGCTTCGTGACATACGACAGACCGGTCAGGCCACCCACCTTCCGCACGTATTCCTGTGCGGCAGCGAAGATCTCCTGCTCGGTGGCACGGGGCTCGAGCCCGCGCAGCACGGTGATGTTGCTCATGGCGCCGAGAGTAGCCCTAGGTAGGGGCTTGCGGCGCCCGATGAAACGGCAAATGTGAAAAATGTGTGTATCGGACTGTGGCGGAGCGTCCGAAAGCCTCGAAATCCGCCTCCCGCGCGCCCCGATCGCTGAGCGCGGCGAACCTTCCGGGTCACAGTCGACACAGCATCGGGGAGATAACCGAACTCCCGGATCGCCGATGCGACACAATCGGAACCATGGCTGCCCGCGACATGCCGACCCTGACCACTTTCCCCTACCCGGAACTGGACGAGCGCGAGGACGACCACTGGTCCGGCGCTCAGGTTTCCGACGACGAATTACGCGCGCTGTCCCTGGGGGCGTTCTATTCCGCTCGATGGGACGCGTTCCACGACGCGCTGTTGCTTGGACCCGAGCGGGAACATCCGCTCGGCGACCGCCGTGAACTGGCCATCGACACCTTGACCGGGGCCTGGGGAATCACCGACGGGACCGAGGCGATGGCGTCGATGGAACAGCTGCTCGAAGGGATGCACGCGCCGCTGTACGCATTGGTTCATCCGCTGGTCAACGCGGCCCTCAACTCGCCCGAACGGGACCGCTTCGGTGAACGCGCCGATCGGCATCGCGCCTTCCTGCGGCAGGTCGGGGCGTTTCGGGGAATGGACAATCCGGAGGCGCTGGTTCGCGACTACGACATCTGGTCCCAGGCGATCAAACTCGATCTGACCGGCCATCTGGTGCAGCCGCTGCCGGCCGATATCCTGGCCTGGGACCTCGCCCGCGTGGTGGCGGTGGCACGGATGGCCTTCACCGCCGGCTACCTCGAGGCCGATACCGCCTGGGATTATGTGATGCGCGCGCTGCCGCCGGCGCAGAAGCGCTACCGCAATTGGCGGCAGTTCGGCGACGCCTATCTCACCGGCTGGACCTACTGGCAGGCCTGTGAGGATCTGGCCGAACTCAAGTCCGGCGGCACCGATCGGCGGCTCGAACTGGTCCGACTATGGATGCGGCCGACCAGTCCGTGGCGGCGCATCGCACTCCAGGGAGAGTAGGCGTCTCAGTCGGGGAGCGAGCGCAGGATCCCGCGGCCGTAGCGCTGGAACTGCGCATCGTCCACCATCGCCAGTGAATGACGCTCGACCAGCAGTTCCCACTCCGAATACAGCTGCGCCACACCAGGGTCCGGCGGCGCCACGGCGCCGTCGGCGGACTCGCGCTGAATCGCGAAATTCACCGCGCCGACGATCCGATCGGTATCGGCCCGGTCGGTCCCCAGGAAACTCAGCGTTCTATTGCCGTCGATGAGGTCGATGCCGTAATCACCACCAGGCTCGTCGCCCGAACCCTTGCCGACCTCGGCCGAGATCAGCGCCGAAACCGGCATCTCGTGCGCGTAACGGGGAGTGGATCCGATCGAGAGCGTCAGCACTCGCCCGGTGGTGACGGCCAGCAGGCCGCGCCCGCGCCCGGCCGGCGGGACCGCGGTGACCATCGCCGTCTCCAGCATGAATTCATCGGGCGTGACCATCGTGTGCAACGTTGCGGCCGCCGAGCGGGTCTCCCGTCGCGGCGCCATCCGCCGGATGGCGCGGTCCACGTCGGCCCGGGTCGGGCCGGTCTTACCCCAGACCGGCGCGGGAGGCACCAGATCGGGTGCCGACATATCGATGCGCTGGGTGGCCAGGATCTGGGTGTTGATCCGCTCCACGATCACGGTCGCGGCCGGCACGTCATGCTCGGCGATCAGCACCGGGAGCGGGGTGCGGTCGGCCGGGACGCCGGTGAGGACCGGACTCGGATAACGCAGGTAGATCTCGATCACGACGGCGTCGTCGGCGCGCCGGTTCAGCCGGACCTTGAGCAGGTCCGACACCGGAACGTCGAGCACCCGCTCGCCCTCGGCGCCCGGCCGCAGAACCTGGAGTCGCCCGCCGCCGTGGCGCAGTATCGCTGTGGGTGTCCGTAGCTCGACTATGTCCATACCCCCTGCGTTCGTCCTGTGTTGTCGCTCACAATAGGTCGTGCATGCCATGATTGGGACCACTTGGACGGACACCGCGAGGTGATCGCCCGATAGGACGGGAACCACCAGCGTTCTCCGACCGTTTACCTGTTGAACTGCATCAGCTGCCGAACTGCGCGATGTATCGAGTAGACCGTACGCGGTAACGTGGCTTGTCCGCATCCGTTCTGCCCGACCCGGTCGGTGCCGGTATGGATACGGCCCCGCCCGACGCATAGTAGGCATACACCGGAAACACCGGAAAGGACTGGCCCGCCGGCCGACGCTCTATGAACCGCAAGACAGTGTTTCGCAACCTGGCCATAGTCGCGGGCATCCTGCTCGTGATCTATCTGGTCAGCTACTTCAGCAACGACACGCGCGGCTGGAAGAACGTCGATACCTCGGTGGCGCTCACCCAGCTTGCCGACAAGCAGAACGTCAAGCAGGTCCAGATCGATGACAAAGAACAGCAGCTGCGCATCACCCTGAAACAGGGCAACGACGCCACCGGCGGCCAGACCCAGATCATGGCCAAGTACCCCGGCGGCAGCGAGGTCTCCGCGCAGATCCTGCGCGACGTGCAGCAGTCCGGTGCGCCGTTCAACACCGCGGTCAAACAGGACAGCTGGTTCACCCAGGTGCTGCTGTTCGTCCTGCCGATGGTGATTCTGCTGGGCCTGTTCGTCTTCGTGATGGCGCGGATGCAGGGTGGTGGCCGCGGCGGCATGATGGGCTTCGGCAAATCCAAGGCCAAACAGTTGTCGAAGGATATGCCCAAGACCACATTCGCCGATGTGGCCGGTGCCGACGAGGCCGTCGAAGAGCTGTACGAGATCAAGGACTTCCTGCAGAATCCGGCTCGCTACCAGGCGCTGGGTGCCAAGATCCCCAAGGGCGTACTGCTGTACGGCCCGCCCGGAACCGGTAAGACGCTGCTGGCCCGCGCGGTCGCGGGTGAGGCCGGGGTGCCGTTCTTCACCATCTCCGGTTCCGACTTCGTCGAGATGTTCGTCGGTGTCGGCGCCTCGCGCGTGCGTGACCTGTTCGACCAGGCCAAGCAGAACAGCCCCTGCATCATCTTCGTCGACGAGATCGACGCGGTCGGCCGCCAGCGCGGCGCCGGCCTCGGCGGCGGGCACGACGAGCGCGAGCAGACGTTGAACCAGTTGCTGGTCGAGATGGATGGTTTCGGCGACCGCACCGGTGTCATCATCATCGCGGCCACCAACCGCCCGGACATCCTGGACCCGGCGCTGCTGCGCCCGGGCCGCTTCGACCGTCAGATCCCGGTCGGCAATCCGGACCTCGCCGGTCGGCGTGCGATCCTGCGGGTGCATTCGCAGGGCAAGCCGATCGCGCCCGATGCCGATCTGGACGGCCTCGCCAAGCGCACCGTCGGCATGTCGGGTGCGGATCTGGCCAATGTGATCAACGAGGCGGCGCTGCTCACCGCGCGTGAGCACGGCAACGTCATCACGGGACCGGCGCTGGAGGAATCGGTCGACCGCGTGATCGGCGGCCCGCGGCGCAAGAGCCGGATCATCAGCGAGCACGAGAAGAAGATCACCGCCTACCACGAGGGTGGCCACACGCTGGCCGCGTGGGCGATGCCGGATATCGAGCCCGTCTACAAGGTCACGATCCTGGCCCGCGGTCGCACCGGCGGCCACGCCATGACCGTGCCCGAGGACGACAAGGGCCTGATGACCCGTTCGGAGATGATCGCCCGGCTGGTGATGGCCATGGGTGGACGCGCCGCCGAGGAGTTGGTCTTCCACGAGCCGACCACCGGCGCCTCGTCCGATATCGACCAGGCGACCAAGATCGCGCGTGCGATGGTCACCGAATACGGCATGAGTGCCCGCCTGGGCGCGGTGCGCTACGGGCAGGAACAGGGTGACCCGTTCCTGGGTCGCACGATGGGCACCGGCTCGGACTACTCGCACGAGGTGGCTCGCGAGATCGACGAGGAGGTGCGCAACCTCATCGAGGCCGCGCACACCGAGGCCTGGGCGATCCTCAACGAATATCGCGACGAACTCGACGCGCTGGCCAGCGCGTTGCTGGAGCGTGAGACCCTGCACCGCAAGGACCTCGAGCAGGTTCTCGCCACCGTCGACAAGCGCCCGCGCATCACCGCCTTCAACGATTTCGGTGAACGCGTGCCCTCGGATCGGCCGCCGGTGAAGACCCCGCGCGAGCTCGCCGCCGAACGCGGTGAGCCGTGGCCGGAGGAAGCCGAAACACGCAAGCCGAACCAGCAGCCCGCTCCGCAGCCGGTGCCGGCCAACGGTTATCCGCAGGAAGGGCATCGCAACCCGGCTCCGGCTCCCACCGGCTACAGCTATCCGGCCCCGCAGCCCGGCAATTACCCACGGCCCGCGGGTGGCCCGGGATATCCGCGGCAGGGTACGCACGGCTCCCGGCCGGATTACGGCGCTCCCGCCGGCTGGTCGGCTCCGGGCTGGCCGCCGCAGGAGGATCCGTCTGCGGGCGGATCGCCGCAGCAGCCGGAGTACGGCGGCGGCTCCCAGGGATACGGCGAGCCCCAGCGCTATGGCGAGCCGCAGCGCTACGGCGGCGGTCATCGTCGGCCCGAATGGCCCGGAGATCAGGAGGGATCGGCGCAAAGCGGCACCCAGGATCACGGCGATTGGGACGGACCGAACGGCCACCGCTGACCGGCTGCGATTAGGCTCGACGGTCGAACCGCGCTGTCGGCGCGTTGATTTACGTGATTGTGGAGGTGTCCTCGTATGTCGGCCAACAACATCGCTCCCGCCGGGTCCGATTCGTCGTCGGGAGCGGGTGCAGCCGTGATTGCCGAGGTACCGGCTCCGATCGCGCTGGGTACCGGTCAGCCCTTCGATCAGAAGCGGGCCGAGGCCGCGGTACGTGAACTACTGGTCGCGATCGGGGAGGATCCCGACCGCCCCGGGCTGATCGATACCCCCGCTCGGGTCGCGCGCGCCTATCGCGAGATGTTCGCGGGCCTGTACGTGGAACCGGATTCGGTGCTGAACACCACCTTCGACGAAGGGCATCAGGAATTGGTGCTGGTGCGCGACATCCCGATGTACTCGACCTGCGAACATCACCTGGTGTCCTTCCACGGGGTCGCCCACGTCGGATATATCCCGGGCCCGCAGGGCCGGGTCACCGGTCTGTCCAAACTGGCCCGCCTGGTCGACCTGTACGCCAAGCGGCCGCAGGTCCAGGAGCGGCTGACCAGCCAGATCGCCGATGCGGTCATGCGGAAGCTGGATCCGCGTGGCGCCATCGTCGTGGTGGAGGCCGAGCATCTGTGCATGGCGATGCGCGGCATCCGCAAGCCGGGCGCCAGCACCACCACCTCCGCGGTCCGGGGCCTGCTGCAGACCAACGCGTCCTCGCGCGCCGAGGCCCTCGACCTGATCCTGCGCAAATGAGCGATCGCCCATGAGCGCATTGATCACTCCCCGGGACGGGCGCTCGTGCGTGGTGATGGGCGTGGTGAACGTCACCAGCGACTCCTTCTCCGACGGTGGCCGCTACCTCGATCCGGCTGTCGCGGTCGCCCACGGGGTGCGGTTGTACGAGGTGGGCGCCGACATCATCGATGTGGGCGGTGAATCCACCCGCCCGGGCGCCGTTCGAATCGATCCGGAGACCGAGATCCAGCGGGTGGTCCCGGTGATTCGCGGGCTGGTGGAAGCCGGCGTGCCGACCAGTGTGGACACCATGCGGGCGAGTGTCGCGGCCGCCGCCATCGACGCCGGAGTGAGCGTGGTCAACGACGTATCCGGTGGTCGCGCGGATGCCGAGATGGTGAAAGTCGTTGCCGCCGCGGAGATCCCGTGGATTCTGATGCACTGGCGGGCGAATGCCGACTATCGTCACATCGGCCCGGCCGACCACTACGACGACGTCGTGCGCGAGGTGCTGGCCGAACTCTCGTCCCAGGTGGATGTGGCCATGGCGGCCGGCGTGCATCCGAGCCGGCTGGTACTGGACCCCGGCCTCGGCTTCGCCAAGAACGCCGAGCACAACTGGACCCTGCTGGGCGCACTGCCGGAACTGACGGCCCAGGGGCTGCCGATTCTGGTCGGTGCCTCCCGCAAGCGTTTCCTGGGTTCGCTGCTGGCCGACGAGTCCGGACCGCGCCCGCCCGACGGGCGTGAGGTCGCCACCGCCACCATCTCCGCCCTGGCCGCCCAGCACGGCGCGTGGGGCGTGCGGGTGCACGATGCGCGGTCGTCGCTCGACGCCATCGCCGTCGCGGATGCCTGGCGGCGGGCCGCCGAATCTGGAGGGCGGCGGGCCGCCGAATCTGGAGGGCGGCGGGCCGCCGAGTCGATACAGCGGCGGGCCGAATCCGGTTCACACAATCAGGGGAACGAGTGAGTACCGATCGCATCGAGCTGCGCGGTCTGCGCGCCTACGGTCACCACGGCTGCTTCGACTTCGAGCGCCGCGACGGCCAGGAATTCCTGGTCGACATCACCCTGTGGCTGGATTTCGCGAAGGCCGCCGCGACCGATGAGCTGTCGGCCACCGTCGACTACGGCGAGCTGGCGCAACGCGCGGTAGCGATCGTCTCCGGCCCGCCGCGCAATCTCATCGAGACCGTCGCCGCCGAGATCGCCGACGATGTGATGCGCGACGAGCGCGTCACCGCAGCAGAGGTTGTCGTGCACAAGCCCTCGGCGCCGATTCCGCACACTTTCGCCGATGTGCGCGTGGTGGCTACCAGGCGGCGGGGATTACCGCCGACCGCGGAGGTGGCCGGATGAGCCGTGCGGTGCTGTCGATCGGGTCGAATCTGGGGGATCGGCTGGCCCATCTCCGCAGTGTGGTCGAGGCGCTGACGCCGCAGCTGGTCGCGGTCTCGTCGGTGTACTCGACCGCGCCGTGGGGTGGAGTGCCGCAGGAGGACTACCTCAATGCCGTTGTGGTGGTCGAGGATTCGGAGCTGGGCCCGCGCGATTGGCTCGAACGCGGACAGCGGTTGGAACAGCGGTCCGGGCGTGTCCGCGAGATTCGCTGGGGCGCACGGACTCTGGATGTCGACGTGATCTGGTGCGCTGAGCGTGGCCCTGCGGGGCCGCGCCCGGTGACCAGTGCGGACCCGGAACTGACACTGCCGCATCCGCAGGCGCACAATCGCGCGTTCGTCCTGGTGCCGTGGGCCGAAGTGGAACCCGAGGCGACGCTGGAGGTGCTCGGCTGGACCCGGCCGATTCGGGAACTGCTCGCCGCTCTCGATCCGGACGACGTCGAGGGCGTCCGGCTCACCGACTTGTCGCTGTCCGCGGCGCAGCGATGAACGGTGGCTGGTCATGAATGTCATGAGGCCGACCAAGATTCTGGATCTGCTCGCGAATGTCGTGATCGCCGCCGCGGTGGCGTGGGTGGCGACTCGGTGGGCCTATTCGAGCTTTCCGCCGATCACGGTGATCGCGGGCGCCTCGCTGTATCCGGTGGCCGCCGTGGAAGCGGTGCTGGCGTTCGTGATTCGCGCCCGCGTGGGCGATCACCGCATCGGTGACGGTCCCAAACAGTTGCATCCGATCACCGCGGCCCGCGCGGTGGCGCTCGCGAAGGCCTCGGCGCAGGTGGGTTCTCTGGCGGCCGGCGTGTGGCTGGGCTTTCTGATCTGGCTGCTGCCGCAGCGGTCGGAGATGCGCGCGGCCGCCTCGGACACGCCCGGCGTCATCGTGGGTTTGATCGCCGGTGTGGTGTTGGTCGCCGCCGCGCTGTGGCTGGAGTATTGCTGCCGCGCGCCACATGAGCCACCAGACGAACCAGCTACCTCATAGCTAACGGCGTATAGCGGAGTTCCAGACCGGCTGCGCGCCGAAATCCGCTATTCGAGCTACCCTTGCGGACATGGTTTCACCCTCCCGTAGCAGTGCTTCCCCGCGACAGCGGGACAACGCGGGAAAAATCGTCGTCGGTGTATTAATTCTGCTCGGTCTGATTGCCAGTGTGTTTCTGATTTTCAGCAACAATGTGCAGTTGGTCCGGGTCGGTTTGGTCGCGGCTCTGTGGGCCGCCGCGGTGGCCGCGCTCGCGGCGACCCGCTATCGCCGGGATGCGGCGATCGATCAGGCCAAGGCTCGTGACCTGCAGAAGGTCTACGAGTTGCAGCTCGAACGCGAGATCACCGCCCGGCGCGAATACGAACTCGGCGTCGAATCGCGGGTGCGCCGCGAGGTCGGCGCGGACGCCGCCGAACTGGCCGCGCTGCGCAGTGAGCTGACCGTGTTGCGCGAAAGTCTGCAGCGGCTGTTCGATGGCGACCTACTGGTCGACCGACCGGCGTTGCGCGCCGAGGCTGTGCGCGTGCAGGAGCTCACCCACGCGACCGTGGCGAACGGTAGCTCGCAGGAAACCGACACCTGGGACGCGTGGAGCGCGCCTGCTATGCCGCTGCGTGTGGTCTCGCCGGTCTTCGATCCCGATCATCCCGAGCCCCCGGCCTTCGCCAGTCCGTACGACGATCCGGTGACGGCCGAGACCGCCGTGGTGTCGGCGGAGGCGCCGGATGAGGAGGAGCGGCCGGCCAGCCGACCGGCGGACGACGAACGAACCGGCGGCCGGGAGGGTGCGGCCGCGAAATCCGCATCGTCGGAGCTGGGTGGGGCCGACCCGGATGTGCGGAAGCCGGACGTACAGACACGGGATGCCTCGAAGTCCGACTCGTCCAGCTCTGGGTCGTCGAACCCGGAGTCGTCGCAGTCTCCGTCGTCGGAGGCCGAGACTCCCGATTCCGGATCGGCCCACGCGCCCGGCAGCCCGCGGACCGCCGGCTCGGCGAAATCCGGTACCGGATCGGCCAACGGCACCTCCGAGTCCGCCACTGCGGCCGAGTCCGGCGACCCGCGCCCGAGTTCCTCGGTGCCACGGCTGGCTCCTGTCCAACCGGCGACAACCATGGGTACCGCCGGTTCCCGCCGCCGTCGCCACGCCGACTCCGACGAGGATCGGCCGGGTCGCAAACTCACCGTCGCGGAGATCATGGCGAATCTGCGATCGGAGCAGAACAGCTCGTAATGGCCGCGATCACGCCGGTGAAGCGGATTGCCTGTGCCGATCGGTATCGGTAACTTTCGCAGGCCACCAACACTGAGGGAAATATCACGCGGCCCCACTCTGGCAGCGCCCCCGGCCACTACCTATTCTCAACTCGTAACGTCCGGTACCCGCCATGCGGGACTGGAACGCCTTCCGAGAGGACAACGGTGACCTCCGATTTTTCGCGGCCCGACGAGGCCGATTCGTCGCGCCCCGCCGCGCCTGCGGTCTCGGGCTCATCCGCTGTACCTGGCAGTGATCCGGCGCCCGCCCGGCTGACAGTCGGCATCGTGTCGGCCGGACGGGTGGGGTCGGCGCTGGGTGTCGCGCTGGAGCGGGCCGGGCACGTGGTGTTCGGGGTGTCGGCGATTTCCGACGCGTCACGGCATCGGGCGCGGACGCGGTTGCCGGAGTCGCAGATCTTGCCGGTGGAGGAGATCGCGGCGCGCAGCGAACTGTTGATCCTGGCTGTACTGGACAGTGAACTACCCGGTCTGGTGGCCGGTTTGGCGGCGGCGCGGGTGATCCGTCCGGGGACGATCGTCGCGCATACCTCGGGGGCCAACGGCGTGGCCGTACTGTCCCCGCTGGCCGATGTCCGCCCGCTGGCGATCCATCCGGCGATGACCTTCACCGGCCACGACGAGGACACCGCCCGCCTGGCGAATGCCTGTTTCGGCATCACCGCGGCCGACGAGATCGGCTATGCCATCGCGCAGTCGCTGGTGATCGAGATGGGCGGCGAGCCGGTGCGGGTACCGGAGGAGAATCGCGCGCTGTATCACGCGGCTCTCGCGCACGGCAGTAATCATCTGGTCACCCTGATCGTCGATGCGGTCGCGGCGTTGCGGGCGGCGCTGGAGGGGCCGGGCCTGCTGGGGCAGCAGATGGTCGACGAGCAGCCCAACGGATTGGCGGAGCGGATGCTGGCACCGCTGGCGTCGGCGGCTCTGGACAACGCGCTGCGGCGCGGTCTGCCGGCGCTGACCGGTCCGGTGGCGCGGGGAGATGCCCTCGCGGTCTCCGCGCACCTGGACGCACTGGCCGCGGCCGATCCCTCGTGGGCGGAGGGCTATCGCGCGATGTCGCTGCGTACGGCGCAGCTGGCCCGCACGAATCCGGATCTGATCGGTCTGCTGGAGGGACACTGATGTCGAATTCGGGAGCGAAGAAGCTGACCCCGGAGCAGTTGCGCAAGCTGTATCGCCCGGACGAGCTGACGGTCGTGCACGAGCCGGCCGGTCTTTCGGCGGTGACCTCCGCACTGCGCGGGGTCGGTCGCACGGTCGCACTGGTGCCGACGATGGGTGCTCTGCACGAGGGCCATCTGGAGTTGGTGCGCCGCGCCAAGCGTACGAACCAAGTTGTGGTGGTGTCGATCTTCGTCAACCCGCTGCAATTCGGTGAGAACGAGGACTTCGACAAGTACCCGCGCACGCTCGACAGCGATGTGGCGCTGCTGCGCGAGGAGGGTGTGGCGCTGGTGTTCGCGCCGAGCGTCGCCCAGATGTATCCGGACGGCCCGCGCACCTCGGTCCATCCGGGATCGCTCGGCGCCGAATTGGAGGGCACCAGCCGTCCGACCCATTTCGCCGGGATGTTGACGGTGGTGGCGAAACTGTTGCAGATCGTCCGTCCGCACGAGGCGTTCTTCGGCGAGAAGGACTATCAGCAGCTGACGTTGATCCGGCAGATGGTCCGGGATCTGAACTTCGACGTCGATATCGTCGCGGTGCCCACGGTGCGCGAGTCCGATGGCCTGGCACTGTCCTCGCGCAACCGCTACCTGGACGGACAGCAGCGAGAATTGGCGATCACGCTGTCCGCCGCGCTGGCCGCGGGCCGGCATGCGGCGGGGCGAGGGCCCGACGCGGTGGTGGCCGCGGCCCGTTCGGTGCTCGACGGCGCGACCGGTGTCGACGTCGACTACCTGGAGCTGCGTGGTTCGGATCTGGGCCCCATTCCGAGCAGCGGGAACGCTCGTCTGCTGGTGGCCGCCCGCATCGGCGCCACCCGCCTGATCGACAACGTGCCCGTCACCGTCCCCCCTGTGGGCGGCCACAACGCTGTCCCCGATTTCCAGCCTGCCCAGGCCGACGCATAGGAAAGGCGACCACGATGTTGCGCACCATGATGAAGTCGAAGATCCACCGTGCCACGGTGACCCACGCCGATCTGCACTATGTGGGTTCGGTGACCGTGGACCCGGATCTGATGGACGCCGCCGATCTGCTCGAGGGCGAGCAGGTCTGCATCGTCGATATCGACAACGGCGCCCGGCTGGAAACCTATGTGATCGCCGGTGAGCGCGGTTCGGGCGTGATCGGAATCAACGGCGCCGCAGCGCATCTGGTGAAGCCGGGTGATCTCGTCATCCTGATCGCCTACGGCATGATGGACGAGGCCGAACTGCGCGAGTACCAGCCGCGGGTGGTGTTCGTCGACGACCGCAACCGTCCGGTGGAGCTGGGTTCGGACCCGGCGCACGCCCCGGAGGGTTCGGGGTTGACCTCGCCGCGCTCGCTGACCTTCGCCTGAGCCGCGGGCAGCGGGGCGAGGATGCTGCTGACGATCGACGTCCGCAACACCAGTATCGAGATCGGCCTGTTCTCGGGCAGTGGTGCGCATGCGGAGCTGGTGCACACCTGGCGCGTGCACACCAATCCGCTGCTGACCGCCGACGAATTCGCTATTCAGGTACGGGGTTTGGTGGGCGAGCGGCTGGACCGGGTGGTCGGGGTGTCGGCCTTGTCGACGGTGCCGCCGGTGCTGCGGGAGTTGCGCACCATGTTGGGCCGCTACTGGTCGCACGTGCCGCACGTGCTGGTGGAACCCGGTGTGCGCACCGGAATTCCGCTGCTGGTCGACAATCCGAAAGAGGTCGGCGCGGACCGGATCGTGAATTGCCTTGCGGCATACCATCGTTTCGATTCACCGGCGATCGTGGTCGATTTCGGCACCGCCATCTGTGTCGACCTGGTGTCGGCGAAGGGAGAGTTCCTCGGCGGGACGATCGCCCCCGGGGTGGAGATCTCCACCGAGGCGCTGGTGGCCCGTAGCGCCCTGCGGCGCGCGGAACTGACCCGCCCGCGTTCGGTGGTGGGGAAAAACAGCATGGAGTGCATGCAGTCCGGTGCGGTGTTCGGCTTCGCCGGCCTGGTGGACGGTTTGATCGACCGGATTCGCGACGAACTCGACGCCTTCGCCGGTGACGAGGTGTCGGTGGTGGCGACGGGCCCGACGGCGCCGCTGATCGTCCCCGAATCCGAGACCATCGATCACCACGAGCCGCACCTGACCCTGGACGGCCTGCGTCTGGTGTACGAGCGCAACCAGCAGCGCCGCCGCCCGTGAGCGGCGCGCTGTGGGGTGAAACACACCGCCTTGCACGCGCTGGTCACCCTGCTAGACTTCGGCTCGTGACTTTCCGCGTGAGCACCCAGGAGTGTTGTCGAGGCTGATTCGCCTCGGCTGATTGTCGAGGCTGCGTATCCGCCCTCGGCCATCCACTACTCCTGGAGCCTCGCTCATGCGTTCCTCTATCCTCACCTCTGCTGTTTCCTCCGCCGCGAGCGGTGACGCCGCGCGTCGTCGGACGGGGCAGTTACCGCCCGCTCGTCCGGCCAACCGGCTCACCGCTGAGATCACCGATCGCTCGGTGTCGCCCGCATTGCCGACCCGGCTGCGCCCGGCGGATCTGCTGCGGCTGACCGACGAGGGCGCCGAGGACGTACTGGCGGGCCGCTTCGACCACCTGCTGCCGTCCAGTGGCGTGTGGCCGACCGAAAACCGTTGGGCCGTCAGGCTTCTCGCCGACGACGAGGTCGATGTGTGGCTGATCAGCTGGGTGCCGGACCGGTCGACGGAATTGCACGACCACGCCGGCTCGCTCGGCGCGCTCACCGTGCTGAGTGGTGCGCTCTCGGAATTCCGCTGGAACGGCAAGGAATTGCGCCAGCGCACTCTCACCGCCGGTGATCAGGCCTCGTTCCCGCTCGGCTGGGTGCACGACGTGGTGCGTGCCCCGGATCAGTTCGCGGGTGTGCCCGAGCCGTCGAATCCGACGCTCTCGGTGCACGCGTATTCACCACCCCTATCCGCTATGTCGTATTACGAGGTGACCGGCCACGGGACGCTGCGGCGCACCCGCACCGTGCTCACCGACCAGCCCGAAGGCGATGTGAAATGACGTACCCGCATCTCACCATCAACGACATGCTGGAGGCGGCGCGTGCGCGATTGACGCGCATGTACGCGTTCGAATTGCCGGAGGCGATCGCGCGCGGCGCTCTGCTGGTCGATATCCGCCCGCAAGCCCAGCGGGTCAAGGAGGGCACCCTGCCGGGGGCCCTGGTGATCGAGCGCAATCTGCTGGAGTGGCGGCTGGATCCCACCAGCCCCGCGCGGCTCGCCCTGGCCACCGATCACGATCGCGAATGGGTGATCGTCTGCTCGGAGGGTTACACCTCCAGTTTGGCGGCCGCCACACTGCAACAGCTCGGTCTGCACCGAGCCACCGATCTGGTCGGTGGCTATCAGGCGGTAAAGGCCGCGGGGCTGCTGTCGGTGGCCGCCGGAGCACCGCATCTGGCCGGTGAGATCAACGCACTCGTCTCCCTGTAATAGCCCGGGTGAGCGGGGGTCGGGCGCGCGCAAAACGATTTCCGGCGCACGATAGGGTGGTTCGCTGTGAGCACCCCGAACAGCCCTTCGTCCGGTGGCTCCGCGGGCCGGGTTCCTGCGGGGCAATCGCATCCTGCCGCAGCGGAAGTCGACGTTCCCGAGCAGATGCGGATCCGCCGGGAGAAGCGTGAGCGGTTGCTCGACGCGGGCGTCGAGCCGTATCCGGTGGTGGTGCCGCGGACCCACACCCTCGCCGAGATCCGCGCCGCCTATCCCGACCTCGAGCCCGACACCAGCACCGGCGTGCAGGCCGGTGTGGCCGGCCGGGTCATCTTCATGCGCAATACCGGCAAGCTCTGCTTCGCCACGCTGCAGGAGGGGGAAGGCACCAAGCTGCAGGCGATGATCAGCCTGAACGGTGTCGGCGCCGATGCGCTCGCGGCGTGGAAGGCCGATGTCGATCTGGGTGATTTCGTCTTCGTACACGGCGAAGTGATTTCCTCCCGCACCGGCGAATTGAGCGTGATGGCCGATTCGTGGTCGATGGCGGCCAAATCGCTGCGTCCGCTGCCGGTGGCGCACAAGGAGATGAGCGAGGAGTCGCGGGTCCGGCAGCGCTATGTCGACCTCATCGTGCGGCCGGAGGCGCGGGAGATGGCCCGCACCCGGGTCGCGGCCGTGCGCGCACTGCGAAACGCGTTGGAGCGCAGGGGTTTCCTCGAGGTCGAGACCCCGATGCTGCAAACCCTGCACGGGGGTGCGGCGGCGCGTCCGTTCGTCACCCATTCCAATGCACTGGACATGGATCTGTATCTGCGCATCGCGCCGGAGTTGTTCCTGAAGCGCTGTGTGGTGGGCGGGATCGAGAAGGTCTTCGAGATCAACCGCAACTTCCGTAACGAGGGCGCCGACTCCACGCATTCGCCCGAGTTCGCGATGTTGGAAACTTATGAGGCCTACGGCACCTACGACGATTCCGCGCGGATGATGCGGGAATTGATCCAGGAAGTCGCGCAAGAGGTCTTCGGCACTCAGGTCGTCACGCTCGCCGACGGCACGGAATACGACCTGAGCGGTGAGTGGAACACCATCGAGATGTATCCCTCGCTGTCCGATTCACTGGGTATCGAGGTAACGCCGGAAACTACTGTTCCGGAATTGCTCACACTAGCCGATCGGGTCGGCCTGGAAATTCCCCCGGACAAGGGTTACGGCCACGGCAAACTTGTCGAGGAACTGTGGGAACACAGCTATGGCGACAAGCTCTATGCGCCCACTTTCGTGCGCGACTTCCCGGTGGAGACCTCACCCTTGACGCGCCAGCATCGCAGTAAGCCGGGCGTCACGGAGAAGTGGGATCTGTATGTCCGTGGATTCGAGTTGGCCACGGGCTATTCGGAACTCGTGGATCCGGTCGTGCAGCGGGAACGTTTTGTCGACCAGGCCAGACTCGCCGCCGCCGGTGACGACGAGGCCATGCGGCTGGACGAGGACTTCCTCGCCGCCATGGAACACGGCATGCCGCCGACAACGGGTACCGGTATGGGAATCGATCGGTTGCTGATGGCACTGACCGGGCTCGGAATCCGGGAAACCATACTGTTCCCAATTGTGCGTCCGTCCGGTCGCTGAGTACCGGGTTTGAATGCCGATTCCCCGTCTTGGAAATTTCGTATCTAGAGGTATTCTCGACTCGGGCATCGGCCTGGTATCCGGGTCGCACGATTTCGAGAGGACGTTCATCCCATGGCAAAGAAGGTCACCGTTAGCCTGATCGACGATGTCGATGGTGAGTCCATTGCGGACGAGACCATCGAGTTCGCGATCGACGGTGTTTCGTACGAGATCGACCTGTCGGCTGCGAATGCGGCGAAGCTGCGGGACGGGCTGGATGTGTGGGTCGCCAATGCGCGTCGGGTGAGCGGCCGCCGGCGCAGCAAGCCGGTCGGTGCGACCACCGCTGCGCCGAAGGGCCGAGTTTCCATGGATCGCGAACAGAGTGCGGCTATTCGGGAGTGGGCGCGGCGCAAGGGCCACAAGGTTTCCGCGCGCGGTCGCATCTCCGCCGATGTCGTGGAGAGCTACCACAAGGAAGTCGGCCGCAACAACTAGTGCGGTCGAAAAGACCCGGCTGCGTCTGTGCCGCTGCCGCCCGGAGGAATCGTGCGACGTCCGGGCGGCAGCGGCATTTCGCTGGGGCAGCCGCATTTCGCGGGGGCAGCGGCACTTCGCTGGGGCGGCGGGATTTCCGTGTGGTCGCGGTATTTCGGTGCGGCCGTACCCGCACGGCCTCGGCGTGGTGATCTTGCTCGCCGCCGCGTCGGCGCGGCACCATGGGGCTTATGCAGACCACGTCACTGGCGGTACGAGGGTGGGGGTAGCAACGCGGTGACGGATATTCACGAATCGTTTCTTCGGTTCACCGACGACAGCGGCCGCCGGCACGAACTGACGCTGACCCCGGATCATCAGCGCATCACCATCGGGCGTTCGCCGCAGGCCGATCTGTCCCTGGGCTGGGACGCCGAGGTGTCGCGACTGCATGCGGCAGTGGAATACCTCGGCGCGCACTGGACGATCGTCGACGACGGACTGTCGCGCAACGGCACCTTCGTCAACGGCGAGCGGCTGGCCGGCCGCCGGCGGCTGGAGGCCGGCGACCGCATCCGGGTCGGGACTTCGATGCTGTCGTTTCACGATTACACCGGCACGGTCGACGATGCGACCCGGACTTCCGTCGGCTCGGTGCCGAGTCCGCGTTCGCTCACCGATACGCAGCGCGCGGTCCTGGTCGCGCTGTGCCGCCCGTACCGCGGCAATACCGAATTCGCCACGCCCGCCTCCAATCAGCAGATCGCCGACGAGTTGTATCTGAGCGTGGATGCGATCAAAACCCATCTGCGCGCGCTGTTTTCGAAGTTCGGCGTGGAGGATCTGCCGCAGAATCAGAAGCGGGTGCGGCTGGCGGCGCTGGCCATCCAGAACGGCATCATCTCGCACCGCGACCTCTGAGATCAGGACCGGCGGTCTCGGTTACCGGCCGGTAATGACCCAGGATAGAACCTGTTCCAGCTAGCGTATTGAAACGCGTTCTAGTTCGGGAGAGTTCATGCCGTGGGTTCGCGCGGTGGGGATGTTTTCGGGTGCGGATCGAAAGTTTCGCAGGTCCTGCCGTCCCAGTGCCGCGCATCCCGAACCCGTCGTGCTGGTGCACGGCACCGCGGCGGGGTGCTGGCCAACGAGGGTTGCGGGGTGCTGGCCAACGAGGGTTGCGGGGTGCTGGCCAACGAGGGTTATTGCGTCTACTCGCTGACCTGCGGCGTCTACGACCCGACCGTCACCTACACGGATATCGAGACTTGCTACGACGAACTGGTGGTGCCGTACACCGTCGCCCTGGTGTCCGGACCGAACACGACGAACGTCGTGGTCCAGGACGGCTGCGCGGCGGATTAGGCGGCGGAATATTCGGAGCACGCGGGCATCGCGGGCAGTGGCCGGGCGGCCGCGTTCGCGCTCAACGCCCTGGATCCGGCGATCCGCACCCCGTACCCTGCCACTTCATCCCGCCGATCGTAGGATAGTTCCGTCTGGGAGGGAGTACACCCGCTCGGGTTCGCGACCGAGCTTCCGGGGCCGCGAACCCCGCCGTCGGGAAGCAGGGCCCGAAAATTCAGCTGTGGGCGTAGTTGCTGGGGAAACGTTCCGGGTCGGAGCCGCGTTAGAACGGTATGACTCGCGTTGTCGCCCGTTCGCAATAGGGTGGACGGACGACGGCCGTGACCCCCGCCAACTACAGTAGAGGCGGGGAGGCAACCCCAGGGCTTCATGGCAGGCTGGCGCCACAGGTGTGAAGCACGAAGCACAGCAGCGCCGGATGCCGTAGATAGCGGAGCAGGAAGTGAGGGAGCGATGTTCGAGAGGTTCACCGACCGCGCGCGGCGGGTCGTTGTCCTGGCCCAAGAAGAGGCTCGGATGCTCAACCACAACTACATCGGCACCGAGCACATCCTGCTGGGCCTGATCCACGAGGGTGAGGGTGTCGCGGCGAAGTCCCTGGAGTCGCTGGGGATTTCGCTCGAGGGTGTGCGCAGCCAGGTGGAGGAGATCATCGGGCAGGGCCAGCAGGCGCCGTCCGGTCACATCCCGTTCACCCCCCGGGCCAAGAAGGTGCTGGAGCTGAGTCTGCGCGAAGCGCTGCAGCTCGGCCACAACTACATCGGCACCGAGCACATTCTGCTCGGCCTGATTCGTGAGGGCGAAGGCGTCGCGGCCCAGGTGCTGGTGAAGCTGGGCGCCGACCTCAACCGGGTGCGGCAGCAGGTCATCCAGCTGCTGTCCGGCTACCAGGGCGGTAAGGAGGCGGTGGAGTCCGGTGCTCGTGGCGAGTCCGGGACTCCGTCCACCTCGCTGGTCCTCGACCAGTTCGGCCGCAACCTGACCCAAGCCGCACTCGAAGGCAAGCTCGACCCGGTCATCGGCCGCTCGAAGGAGATCGAGCGCGTCATGCAGGTGCTGAGCCGCCGTACCAAGAACAACCCGGTCCTGATCGGTGAGCCCGGCGTGGGTAAGACCGCCGTCGTCGAGGGCCTCGCTCAGGCCATCGTCAACGGCGAGGTGCCGGAGACGCTGAAGGACAAGCAGCTCTACACCCTCGACCTGGGTTCCCTGGTCGCGGGCAGCCGCTACCGCGGTGATTTCGAGGAGCGCCTGAAGAAGGTGCTCAAGGAGATCAACACCCGCGGCGACATCATTCTGTTCATCGACGAGCTGCACACGCTCGTGGGTGCGGGTGCCGCCGAGGGCGCGATCGACGCGGCCTCGATCCTGAAGCCGAAGCTGGCCCGCGGGGAGCTGCAGACCATCGGTGCCACCACCCTCGACGAGTACCGCAAGTACATCGAGAAGGACGCCGCCCTGGAGCGCCGATTCCAGCCGGTCCAGGTGGGCGAGCCGACGGTCGAGCACACCATCAACATCCTCAAGGGCCTGCGCGACCGCTACGAGGCGCACCACCGGGTGTCCATCACCGACGGTGCGCTGGTGGCCGCGGCCACGCTGGCCGACCGGTACATCAACGACCGGTTCCTGCCGGACAAGGCGATCGACCTCATCGACGAGGCGGGCGCGCGGATGCGCATCCGCCGGATGACCGCTCCGCCGGACCTGCGCGAGTTCGACGACAAGATCGCCGATGCCCGCCGGGAGAAGGAAAGCGCCATCGACGCGCAGGACTTCGAGAAGGCCGCGCGGCTGCGCGACAAGGAGAAGCAGCTCGTCGCCAAGCGCGCCGAGCGGGAGAAGCAGTGGCGTTCCGGTGACCTGGACGTCGTGGCCGAGGTCGACGACGAGCAGATTGCGGAGGTGCTGGCCAACTGGACCGGTATTCCGGTGTTCAAGCTCACCGAGGAGGAGACCACCCGTCTGCTCCGCATGGAGGACGAGCTGCACAAGCGGATCATCGGCCAGGAGGACGCGGTCAAGGCCGTGTCGAAGGCCATCCGCCGGACTCGTGCCGGCCTGAAGGATCCGAAGCGTCCCTCCGGTTCGTTCATCTTCGCCGGTCCGTCCGGTGTCGGTAAGACCGAGCTGTCCAAGGCGCTGGCGAACTTCCTGTTCGGCGACGACGACGCGCTCATCCAGATCGACATGGGTGAGTTCCACGACCGCTTCACCGCCTCGCGGCTGTTCGGTGCCCCTCCGGGCTACGTCGGCTACGAGGAGGGCGGCCAGCTCACCGAGAAGGTGCGCCGCAAGCCGTTCTCGGTCGTGCTGTTCGACGAGATCGAGAAGGCCCACCAGGAGATCTACAACACCCTGTTGCAGGTTCTCGAGGACGGCCGCCTCACCGATGGCCAGGGCCGGACCGTGGACTTCAAGAACACGGTGCTGATCTTCACCTCGAACCTCGGCACCTCGGATATCTCGAAGGCCGTGGGTCTGGGCTTCTCGCAGTCCAACGCCGAGGGGTCGAACTACGAGCGGATGAAGCTCAAGGTCAACGACGAGCTGAAGAAGCACTTCCGCCCGGAGTTCCTCAACCGTATCGACGACGTCATCGTCTTCCACCAGCTCACCACCGAGCAGATCGTGGAGATGGTGGATCTGATGATCAACCGCGTCGCGACGCAGCTGCGGAACAAGGATATGGAGATCGAGCTCACCGAGAAGGCCAAGAGCCTGCTCGCCAAGCGCGGCTTCGACCCGGTGCTCGGCGCTCGCCCGCTGCGCCGGACCATCCAGCGCGAGATCGAGGATCAGCTCTCGGAGAAGATCCTGTTCGGCGAGATCGGCCCCGGCCAGATCGTCGAGGTCGACGTCGAGAACTGGGACGGCGAAGGTGCCGGCGAGGACGCCAAGTTCACCTTCTCCGGTAAGGCCAAGCCCGCGAAGGCGGAGGCCGAACCGGTGGCAGCGCTGGCTGGCGCGGGTGAGACCACTCCGGAGGCCTCGGGCGAGTAAGTAGTCCGTACGGATCGGTGCATGCCGGTCATCCCGCATCGCGGGGTGACCGGCATCGTCGTTCGCGCAGCAAAATGAGTGGCGGCCGCGCGGGCACCTGTTCCATGCTGGCGATGTTCGCGAGCATGGAATGAGGGCTGTGTGCTGACCGATGCCGAGGTGGAAGGCTTCATCGCCGAGGGTTTCGTCCGGGTGGAGGGTGCGTTCTCCGCGTCCACCGCGGCCGAGGCGCGGGAAATACTGTGGCGCGCAACCGGATGCGATCCGGCGGATTCCGGAACGTGGACGCGGCCGGTCGTGCGGCTGCCCGGATTCGCGGACCCGCCGTTCGCCAGGGCCGCGCGCAGCCCACTGCTGGCGCAGGCGTGCGATCGGCTGGTCGGCGCCGACCGATGGGTAGCCGCTCAGGGACTGGGTACCTTCCCGATTCGCTTTCCCAGCGAGCAGCCGCCGGGTGACGACGGATGGCATATCGATGCGAGTTTCCCGGGCGAGGATCCGGAGGACTATCTGCGGTGGCGTATCAACGTGCGGTCGCAGGGGCGGGGCCTGCTGATGCTGTTTCTGTTCTCCGACGTCGGCACCGACGATGCGCCGACACGGATCCGGGTGGGCTCGCACCTGCGCATGGCGAAGGTGCTGGAACCGTACGGTGCGGCCGGAGTCGCGATGTCGGATCTGGTCGAGGACTTCGCCGCCACCGCGGACCTTCCGGAAGTGGCGGCGACCGGACGGGCCGGAGATGTGTATCTGTGCCACCCGTTCCTGGTGCATGCCGCCCAGGCGCATCGGGGCCGGAACCCGAAATTCATGGCTCAGCCACCGCTGCTACTGCGCGAACCGTGCGTGCTGGACCGGCCCGACGGTGCGTATTCGCCGGTGGAGCAGGCGATTCGACGGGGTCTCGGGCTCGGCGCCCGCTGAACGCTCCGCAGGTAGTGCGGAATCCGCGGGCGGGCGAGCATCGCTCGCATCCGCCCGTCCCCATCGGCGGCGACGGTGAGCGGCGCACGTTGCCGCTGGTGTCCTGCACATCCTGTCCGACCGGCGTCGTTCGTCGTGCTGGCGGTGTACATCACGGTATTCGCCTGCGGCACAGTGGCATTGATGGTGCGCCGTGATATGGCGTGAGCAGCGCTGCGGCGTCGCGCCGGAATCGTGCCGGGCCGGACAGCGGTGAGTCGCGCGGGTGCGGCGAGTAGGTTCGATCGCGACGGCTCATTCTCACTCGACGAAAGGACAGCGATGCCTATACGCAGCGCGCGTACCGCATGGACCGGCGGCTTGCAGGACGGTTCCGGACAGGTCGACCTGGCCAGTTCCGGTGTCGGCAAATTCGACGTCTCGTTCCCGAAGCGGACCGCCGATACCGCCGAGGGCACCACCAGCCCCGAGGAACTGATCGCGGCCGCGCATTCGTCGTGCTACGCGATGGCGCTGTCCGGTCAGATCGGCGCCGCCGGCGGCACCATCGAAAGCCTGGACGTGAAGGCCGACGTGACGCTCGGCCCGGATCCCGCGGGCGGCTTCCGCATCTCGACGATCAAGCTGACCGTGCGCGGCCGGGTCTCGGGTATCGACGCCGGCGGCTTCGAGCAGGCCGCCCAGACCGCCAAGTCCGGTTGCCCGGTCAGCAAGGCTCTGGCCGGCGTCGAGACGATCGAACTCGACGCCGCCCTCGAAAGCTGAGCCGGCGCGGGCCGAAGCAGTCGCACCGCACCCGGTGGTCGGACCGACCACCGGGTGCGGGAAAACTACCGATCGGATTTCGCCGCGACGTCGAGGACGACCTCGAATTCCAGCAGCGAGGCGCCCGTGGCGACCGGCTGACGGGCCTGTCCGGCGTGCGCCTCCTTGGCCGGGCCGTCCCGCCACGCGGCGAACGACTCTTCCGAATCCCACTGTGTCACAACGAAATACCGGTTGTCCCCGGCGACCGGGCGCAGCAACTGGAAGCCCAGGAAGCCGGGGGAATTCTCCACCGCGTGCGCACGATGGGCGAAGCGCTTCTCGAGTTCGGGTCCGGCTCCCTCGGGAACCTCGATCGCATTGATCTTCACAACAGCCATAAGCACAGGCTAATCCCACGGCGCGGCACGTATCGTCGGTGCCGATGTTGTACGACGAGGGCGGCACCGGGGTGCCGATTCTGCTGCTGCACGGATTGATGGGCAGCGCGCGGACCTGGGCGGGCCAGGTGCCGTGGCTGCGCGAATTCGGCCACGTCCACTCCTTCGACGCCGCCGGGCACGGCCGACCGGCCCCGCCGGAGCTCACCACCGAGGCGTTCGTCGCCGACTTGGCCGCCGCGACCGCCTCGATATCGGAACCGATGGTGGTGATCGGCCATTCGATGGGCGGACTGCACGGGTGGATGTTCGCGGCCGCGCATCCCGGGCGGGTCCGGGCGCTGGTGGTCGAGGATATGGCGCCCGATTTCCGCGGTCGCACCGCGCGGCACTGGGCGGAGATGATCGAGGCCTGGCCGCAACCGTTTCCCGATGCCGACGCGGTACTGGATTATTTCGGCCCGGTCGCCGGACGTTACTTCCTCAACTCGTTCACGCGCGGTCGGGACGGCTACCGGTTGCACGGTTCGGTCGCGACCTTCCGTGACATCTCCGAGGAGTGGGGCACCCGCGATTTCTGGGCCGAATGGGCCGCAGTGCGGGTGCCGACTCTGCTGATCGAGGGCGAATACACGATCACGCCGCCGGGGCAGATGCGGGAGATGGCGGCGGCTCGGCCGGGTGTGCGTCATGTGGTCGTCGGCGCCGCCGGACATCTCGTCCACGACGACCAGCCCGCCGTCTATCGCGCCGAAGTGGAACGGTTTCTGCACGAAAACGTGGGTTGATCGGGTCGTGTGCAGGCGGGTCCGGGCGAAGGGCGACCCGAGGTCCGGCGGTTGCGGGCAATCGCCTTCAGCCGCCTTCAGCCTCGGGCGAGAGGCGACGTATGCTCCACTGAGGCCCCGACCATAAGGTGAATCAATGATTAACTTCTCGATACCCGCCGACCTCGCCGCCGAACGTGACCGCATCCGCCGGTTCGTCACGGACAAGATCGTTCCGTTCGAGCGCGACCCCCGCCTGACCGCGCACGGGCCCAACGACGATCTGCGTCAGGAACTGGTCGAGTTGGCGCGGGCCGAGAAGCTGCTCACCATCCAGGCGCCCGAGGAACTCGGCGGCCGGGGGCTCACCCACGTCGAACAGGCCGTGCTGTACGAGGCGGCCGGGTGGTCCACGCTGGGACCGGTCGCGATGAACTGCGCCGCACCCGACGAGGGCAACATGTTCTTGCTGTCCAAAGTCGCGAACCCCGAACAGGTCGACCGCTACCTGATGCCGGTGATCGACGGCCGTCAGCGCTCGGTCTTCGCGATGACCGAGCCGGGCGGCGCCGGATCCGATCCCGGCCAGCTCGCCACCACCGCCACCTTCGACGGCGACACCTTCACCATCAACGGCCGCAAATGGCTGATCACCGGGGCCGACGGGGCCAAGACGTGGATCATCATGGCCAAACTCGAGGAAAACGACCACCTCCCCGCGGGCCCGACCCTGTTCCTCACCGAGGGGGACGCGCCCGGCATCGTCATCGAGCGAACCATGAACACGATGGACCGCAACTACGTCGGCGGCCACGGCGTCGTGCGCTTCGAGAATCTGATCCTCCCCAAGGAGTCGCTGCTGGGGGAGAGTGGCCAGGCGCTGCGTTACGCCCAGATGCGGTTGGCCCCCGCCCGCCTCACCCACTGCATGCGCTGGCTCGGCGCCGCCGAACGGGCCCAGAGCATCGCCGTCGAATACGCCAAGACCCGCACGGCTTTCGGTAAGCCGATCGGTGAGCACGAGGGCGTGTCGTTCATGCTGGCCGACAACGAGGTCGCCCTGCACCAGTGCCGCTTGACCATCTGGCACACCTGCTGGCTGATGGACCAGGGCCACAAGGCTCGCCACGAGAGCTCGATGGCGAAATCGTATGTGTCCGAGGAGTTGTTCAAGGTCGCCGACCGCTGCGTCCAGGTCCTCGGCGGCATCGGCATCAGCGACGAAACCGTGGTCGAGATGATCTTCCGCGATATGCGCGCCTTCCGCCTCTACGACGGCCCCACCGAGGTCCACAAGTACGCGATCGGCCTCCAGGTGTTGCGCGGATAGCAGTCCCGGCGCCTGCGCTCCTCGCCGCACCGTCCACCAGTAAGGTGGTCGGGAAAGGTCACCCAAACCTAGGATCGTCGCATGAGTTCGGAACTGCAGGTCGATGTGTCCGCCGGTGTCGCCGTACTCACGCTCAACCGTCCCGCGCAGCAGAACGCCATGACGCCCACGATGGCGGCGGAGCTCGGAACAGCGCTGCGGCGCTGCGATACCGAGGACGCGATTCGCGCGGTGGTGATCACCGGGACGCCGCCCGCGTTCTGCGCGGGCGCCGATCTGTCCGCCCGCGTCGGTGACGTGCGCGGCACGATCGATCCGCCGCCGTGGCAGATCCGCAAACCGGTGATCGCGGCCGTGAACGGGCATGCCGTAGGGATCGGGCTGTCGCTGGCCTTGCAGTGCGATCTGCGATACATGGCCACCGATGCCGTATACGGGCTGAATCAGGTGCGTCGCGGCGCGATGGCCGACGGCTACGCGCACTGGACTCTGCCGCGGCTGGCGGGGATGGCCAATGCGGCCGACATCATGCTGACCGGCCGCACGTTCGACGGTGAGGAAGCGTGCCGGATGGGCGTGGCCAACAGCAGCCTGCCGGCGGGCGAGGTGCTGCCGACCGCTTTGGCCGTGGCGCACGACCTGGCGGCCGGTTCCGCGCCGCTGCCGACCGCCCTGACCAAGCGGCTGCTCTGGGAGGGCCTCGGGATGAGCCCCGAGGCGGTCGGCCGGCTGGAATCCGAACTGCACGGCTTCGTCGGCGAGAGTGTGGACGCGGCCGAGGGGATGGCGGCGTTTCGCGACCGCCGCCATCCGCAGTGGAAGGGCAGTATCAGTGCCGAATGGCCCGCGGGCGAGTTGTCCTCGCCGGGCGAGCGTCCGGGCCTCGACGGCACCGCCGAGGAACCGGCCTAGCCCCGCGAAAGCCCGGTCCTTCGAAATCGGACCGGTTCCGGAGACATCGTCGGCGCGTTCCCGCCGTGCGGCCCGGTCAGCGCCCGCCGATGAGCATCAACAGAAAGATGGACGCGTACAACACCATCAGTACGGTGCCGACGATGCCGACCACATAGCCGACCACCACCTGCGATCGGCCGCCGATGGTGCCGCCGGACATCTCGATCTGGTCGAGCGCCCGCTTGCCCATCACCCACGCCACCGGACCCAATGCGCCACAACACAATAGGCTCAGCACACCCAGGATCAGCACCGTCGTCGCATGCGGGTGCTCGACCGGGTTACCGGTCGGCGGCTCAGGCAGCGATCCCCAGTAGTCGGGTTGATTCATGGCCACCGTGCGAGTCTAAAGTGTGCCCACCCTAAAAGCTTGGCAGACGGGCATCTTGGGAGTCTCCGGCCCCGCTCAGCGGCGTTGGCGGGCGATGTCGGCCAGCACGACTCCCGCTGCCACCGAGGCGTTGAGCGACTCCACCGGTCCGGCCATCGGGATACTGATGATGGTGTCGCAGGTTTCGCGGACCAGGCGTGACAACCCCTTACCCTCCGAGCCGACGACCACCACGGTCGGTGTGGTGCCGTCGAAATCGTCGAGGACGGTGTCGCCGCCGGCGTCGAGGCCGACCACCTGCAGACCGGCCTTGGCCCAATCCTTGAGTGTACGAGTCAGATTGGTCGCGCGCGCCACCGGCAGCCGGGCCGCGGCGCCGGCGCTGGTGCGCCAGGCGACCGCGGTGACGCTGGCGCTGCGGCGTTGCGGAATCACCACCCCGTGCCCACCGAACGCGGCGACCGAACGGATCACCGCGCCCAGGTTGCGGGGATCGGAGATGTTGTCCAGCGCCACCAGCAGAGGCGCGCTCCCGGAAGCGCGGGCGCTGTCCAGCAGATCCTCCGGATGGGCGTAGCGGTACGGCGGCACCTGCAGGGCCATGCCCTGATGTAAACCGTTGGCGCTCATCCGATCCAGATCGGTGCGCGACACCTCCAGGATGGAGATTCCGGCATCGGCGGCGCGCTGCACGGACTCGGTCAGGCGGTCGTCGTTCTCGGTCCCCAGCGCGACGTACAGCGCGGTGGCCGGAACCTCCGCGCGCAGACACTCCACCACCGGGTTGCGGCCCAGCACCAACTCCGGCCCGTCGTCGCCCTTGCGTGTGCCGGGCCGGGCGCGGTTCTGCCCCTGCGTCGCCTTGGCCGCTTTCGCCGCCGCCGCAGCGCGTTTCGCGGCGGGGTGGTTCTTGCGCATGGTGGCGGGCGGGGTAGCGCCGCGGCCCTCGAGTCCGCGACGGCGCTTACCGCCGCTGCCGACGACGGCGCCCTTCTTGGTGCCGCCTTTACGGATCGCGCCTCGTCGCTGCGAATTTCCTGCCATCAGTATGCCTTTCGTGTGGGTCGCGACACCCGCACCCGATCAGCAGGCTTCGCTGGGTGAATCATTTGGCCAGCGACCAATCCGAGCCGCCCGGAGTGTCGACGACTTCGATTCCGGCCGCGCCGAGCCGGTCGCGCACGGCGTCGGCGGTGGCCCAATCCTTTTCGCTGCGGGCCTGCTGACGGCGCTCGAGTTCGGCCCGCACCAGGACGTCGAGCGCGGATTCGGCCGCCGAGGTGTCCTTCGGGCCGGCCCAGTGCGCATCCAGCGGATCGACGCCCAGAATCCCGAGCATCGCCCGCACCTGTCCGGCGGCCTCGCGCGCCGACTCGCCCGCGCCCGCTTCCAGCGCCCGATTGCCCTCGTGCACCACGCGATGAATCTCGGCCAGGGCCTTCGGGATCGCGAGATTGTCGTCCAGCGCTTCGGCGAAGGCGTCGGTCCATTTCCCGACCGCGACCTCACCCACCCGCTCGACGGTGCGCTGCACGAATGCCTCGAGTCGCTGATAGGTCTGCGCGGCATCCCGCAGCGCCTGCTCGGAATATTCGAGCATCGACGCGTAATGCGCACTGCCCAAATAGAACCGCAATTCCACGGCCCGCACCTGGCTGAGAATATTCGGCACCGAGAGGGTGTTGCCGAGCGATTTCGACATCTTCTCGCCGCCGAGTGTCACCCAACCGTTGTGCAGCCAGTACTGCGCGAATCCGTCTCCGGCGGCGCGGGATTGGGCGATTTCGTTCTCGTGGTGCGGGAAAACCAGATCCATACCACCGCAATGGATATCGAATTCGGGCCCGAGGTAGAACTCGGCCATCGCCGAGCATTCCAGATGCCAGCCCGGACGCCCGGGACCCCACGGCGACGGCCAGGTCGGCTCGCCCGGTTTGGCGGCCTTCCACAGCGTGAAATCGCGCGGATCGCGTTTACCCTCGCCGGCACTCTCGCCCTGCTGCACATCCTCGAGTTTGTGCCCGGAGAGCGCACCGTACTCCGGATAACTGCGCACGTCGAAATACACGTTGCCGCTCGACGCGTAGGCGTGCCCGCGGTCGATGAGTCGCTGCATCATCTCGACCATCTGGGTGATGTGCCCGGTGGCCCGTGGTTCCACCGACGGCGGCAGCACCCCGAGCGCCTCATAGGCGCGATCGAAGGCGCGCTCATGCGTCGCGGCCCATTCCCACCACGGGCGGCCCGCCGCGGCGGCCTTGGCGAGGATCTTGTCGTCGATATCGGTGACATTTCGCACGAAGGCCACGTCGTAGCCGTTCGCGGTGAGCCAGCGGCGCAGGACGTCGAAGGCGACGCCGCTGCGGACGTGCCCGATATGTGGTTCGCCCTGCACGGTGGCGCCACACAGGTACACCGACGCACGTCCAGGGACCAGCGGGGTGAAATCCCGCAGGGTCCGCGTCGCGGTGTCGAACAGGCGCAGAGTCACGACCAGCCATCCTAAGGCTTGTTGAACAACGGTATGGGTGTGCCCCTCCTATGGTCCACGGTCCATCGAATGCGATGACACCGCGGGTCCGGAACGGATTCGGCGGGGCACGTTTCCGGAGCGAGTGCGGGGCCGGGATGCGGCCGCCGGGCACGGATGCGAATACGGCGACCGTCGCCGATTCGCCGCGGTCGATCGGCGCGAGTTATAAATCCACGCCGAATCGCCGACTGCTGTTACGCGGTACTACATCGCCCGTCGTGCACGAGTAATGCGGTCGCGACCGCGGCGATTCCCTCCCCACGTCCGGTGAGTCCCAGACCGTCGGACGTCGTACCGGATACCGAAACCGGTGCGTCGAGTAATTCGCCGAGTATTTTTTGCGCTTCGGCGCGTCGCGGCCCGATCTTGGGCCGATTACCGATGATCTGCACCGCCGCGTTGACGATCCGATATCCGGATTCGTCGAGCAGGCGCCGAACCTCGGTCAGCATCGCGGCGCCCGAGACGCCCTCCCACTCGGGACGTCCGGTGCCGAAGACCGCGCCGACATCGCCCAGGCAGGCGGCCGACAGCAGCGCATCGCACAGCGCGTGGGCGGCCACATCGCCGTCGGAATGTCCGGAGCAGCCGTCGTCGCCCTCGAACAACAGTCCGGCCATCCAGCAGGGCCGGCCGGGTTCGATGGGATGCACGTCGCTGCCGATTCCGGTGCGCAGCGCGGTGGGGTCGGTCATCCGGTCACCGCCGCCTCGGTCGTCGTGGTGATCGCGGTCTCGGCGTTCGCCGCGCCGGAAGGCGTGCCCGCAGAAGTGGAGTCGGACGCCGACGACGCGTCCACTACCAGTGCGTTCGCGAGTCGCAGATCGAGTGGGCCGGTGATCTTGAAGGCCAGTGGGTCGCCCGGGACCACCGATACGGTCGCCCCGATCGCCTCCACCAGGCCCGCATCGTCGGTGGCCGGCAAGTGGACCGCATAGGCCTCGCGCAGCAGCGCCGCGTCGAAGCCCTGGGGCGTTTGAATCGCCCGCAGTCCGGAGCGGTCCGGCGTGCCGGTGACATCACCGGCCGGGTCGACGGCCTTGATGGTGTCGGCCACCGGGATACCGGGGACGACCGCGCGGTGGCCTGCGTCCAGCGCGTCCACGACCCGTGCGATCAGCGACGGCGGCGTCAGGGCGCGGGCCGCGTCGTGCACGAGGATGTGGGTGGCTTCCGGGGCGGCGGCCAGGCCGGCGCGGACCGAGTCGGTGCGTTCTACGCCGCCGGCCACCACGTCGACCGGTATCGAGCTGGCCGCGTGGGCACGGGCGGCGAGCAGTTCCCGGGCCGCATCGATCATCTCGATGGGCGCCATGATCACGATGCGGTCGACGACCCCGGACGCGATCAGACCGTCTACTGCGTGTAGAAGCATGGGACTGCCGCCGACCGGGACGAATGCCTTGGGTGTCGATTCACCCAGGCGAACGCCCCGACCGGCGGCAGGAACCAATGCCACAACGCGGCGGGAGTTGAGCGTCAAGGCGATGCGGTCAGGAGGCCGCGGCGAGAACCTCGTCGAGCAGGGTCTCGGCCTTGACGTCGTCGGTGCCCTCGGCGAGTGCGAGCTCACCGACCAGGATCTGCCGGGCCTTGGCCAGCATCCGCTTCTCGCCGGCGGACAGGCCGCGGTCCTGCTCCCGACGCCACAGGTCACGGACGACCTCGGCCACCTTGTTCACATCGCCGGAGGCGAGCTTCTCGAGGTTGGCCTTGTACCGCCGAGACCAGTTCGTCGGCTCCTCCGTGTGCGGAGCGCGTAGCACCTGGAAGACTCGGTCGAGACCTTCCTGGCCGACGACGTCGCGGACGCCGACGTACTCCGCGTTCTCTGCGGGAACCCGAACGGTGAGATCGCCTTGGGCGACCTTCAGGACCAGATACTCTTTCTGAACACCCTTGATGGTGCGAGTCTCGATTGCTTCGATCAACGCCGCTCCGTGGTGGGGGTAAACGACGGTGTCTCCGACCTTAAAAATCATGTGTCCCGTGCCCCTTTCGATGTTCACAGTTTAACATGCGACTCGATAACGCCGCGATCAACGGCGCAGGTCAGGGCCACAACAGGCCGACCTTGGGGCTTGACAGATCGTAACGCGTGTGCATCTTGTTGCGGCAGAACGGGATACGCGGCTCGCGGGTCGCCGCGGAACATTACACCGGACCGGTCCACACCGACCACCCTGCGAACTACTACGCTGCCTACTACTACTCTCCATCGTGGAGTGAGCCGGTCGACATGGAGGACAACCCGTGACTGCCCTGAAAGCCACCACAGCGTCGAATGTGACCAAGGTGTCGCGGCGCGCAATCGCTGTTGCCGCGCTGGCCACCGGTGCGGCGCTGGCGTTGTCCGGATGCGGTGCCGGCCAGATCTCGCAGACCGCGAGCCAAGTACCCGCCGTCAACGGCAACGCGGCCACCATCGGCAACGTCGCGCTGCGTGACGTGCGCATTCTGCTGCCGCAGTCGGAGGAATACACCAACGCCAAGGGCGGCAAGTCGGTCGTCGCTTTCAGCGCGATCAACGAGGGCTCGTCCAAGACCGACCAGCTGGTCAGCATCACCACCGACCTCGGCCAGGTGAAGATCACTCCGGCCACGCCGGAACTGGTCCCGGGGCAGACGGTCGTCGCCGCGAGCCCGGAAGCCGCCAAGGCCGGCCAGGCGGGCGCCGAGAAGTCCGCGCCGACCACCGGCGCCGCGCAGCCCACCAGCTCGCCCGCAACGCCCACGCCGGAGCACAGCGCGTCGCCGCGCCAGGAGGGCGCCGGTACGCCCGATCAGCCGGCCGACCCGAACGCGCATCCGATCCTGGTGGAGATCACCGGACTGACCAAGGACGTCGTGCCCGGCCTGACCTACGGCGTCACCTTCAACTTCAAGAACGCGGGCACCGTGCAAGTGCAGGTGCCCGTCGACGCCGGCCCGGACACCCCGCGGCACGAGGGCGCGACGATCGCCGAGCACGGCGGCCACTGAGACTCGCCCCTGCGCACCGGCCCATGTCGGCCCCCTTATCTAGGCTGCGCACGTGGCCAAGGTGAAATCGCTGTACCGCTGCTCGGCATGCGGGAACGAGGTTGCCAAATGGGTGGGGCGCTGCCCGGGGTGCAACGAATGGGGAACCGTCGACGAGGTGGTGTCGACCGGCGCCGCGGCGGGAGCGCATGCCGCCGGGCGCCGGGCACTGCTGCCCTCGACGGCCGCGGCGCCCATCTCGACCATCGATTCCAAGGTCACCCGCGCCCGGCCCACCGGTGTCGCGGAATTGGATCGCGTCCTCGGCGGCGGGGTGGTGCCAGGATCGGTGGTGCTGCTCTCGGGTGAGCCGGGCGTGGGCAAGTCGACGCTGCTGCTCGAGGTCGCCCACCGCTGGGCCCGGGAGCGCGAGGAGCGCGCCCTCTATGTCACCGCCGAGGAGTCCGCCGGGCAGGTCCGGCTGCGCGCCGACCGGACCGGGGCGGTGCACGAAAGGGTTTATCTCGCAGCCGAATCCGATCTCGCCACGATTCTCGGCCATGTCGATCAGGTCCGGCCGACGCTGTTGGTGGTCGATTCGGTGCAGACCATGCTGGCCGCCGACGCGGACGGGGTGATCGGCGGTGTGACCCAGGTACGCGCGGTGACCGCGGCCCTGACCTCCCTGGCCAAGGCGAGCGGTATCGCGGTGCTGCTGGTCGGCCACGTCACCAAGGACGGCAACGTCGCCGGGCCGCGCACCCTCGAACACCTGGTGGATGTGGTGTTGCAGTTCGAGGGCGACAAACACTCCACACTGCGCATGGTGCGCGGCATCAAGAACCGCTTCGGCAGTGCCGACGAGGTCGGCTGTTTCGAACTGCACGACGACGGCATCGCCGGGGTGAGCGATCCGTCCGGACTGTTCCTGCATCACCGTGCGGATCAGGTTCCCGGGACCGCGATCACGGTCGCGATGGACGGTAAGCGGCCGCTGCTCGGCGAGGTGCAGGGGTTGACCGTATCCACCCAGATACCCGCGCCGCGGCGCGCGGTGAGCGGTCTGGACTACAACCGCGTCTCGATGGTGCTCGCGGTACTGCAGAGCCGCTGCGGTGTGTATCTGGGCAAGCACGACGTCTACGCCGCCACGGTGGGCGGAATGCGATTGACCGAGCCCGCCGCCGATCTGGCCGTCGCGGTCGCGATCACCGGCGCCGAACGCGATATCGCGCTGCGCGCGGGCATGGTGGTGCTGGGCGAGGTCGGCCTCGCCGGTGAGGTCCGGCGTGTCACGGGGGTCGGGCGCAGGTTGCGCGAGGCCGAGCGGCTAGGTTTCACGGAGGCGTTGGTACCGCCCGGAACCGACCTGTCCGGCATCGGAATGAAGGTGCACGAGGTCGCGAGTGTTCGTGCGGCACTCGCCTCGAGTGGTTTGTCGAAGCGACGACGCGAGCGTGTGGAGGCTGTGGAATGATCCCGGGCCGTTGGGTGACCCACCTGCTCGGCCGTCCCGCGCCGCGCCGCAGGTTCGAGACCCCAGCGGACGTGCCGGCCGCGGTGGATGCGGTGGCTCCGGCCGACGGGGTGCCCGTGGCTGAAGCGGTCGAGGCCGACGGTGCGCCCGGTCTGAGTACCACCATCGCCCGGCTGGTGCCGGGCACCGAACTGCGCGACGGTATCGACCGGATCCTGCGTGCCCGCACCGGCGGGCTGATCGTGCTCGGCTACGACGAGGAACTGGAGCGAATCTGCGACGGCGGATTCGAACTCGACGTCGAATTCTCGCCCACCCGGCTGCGTGAACTGTCGAAAATGGATGGCGCCGTGGTGCTTTCGACTGACGGCGCACGCATCCGCCGCGCCAACGTCCACCTGGTTCCCGACCCCGGCCTGCCGACCACCGAGTCCGGCACCCGGCACAAGGCGGCCGAGCGCACCGCCGCCCAGACCGGCTATCCGGTGGTGTCGGTGAGCCGCTCGACGGGCATCGTCACGGTCTATCTCAACGGGCACCGGCATCCGATCCAGACCTCGGAGACCATCCTGTCGCGAGCCAATCAGGCGATGGCGACGCTGGAGCGTTACCGTTCGCGCCTGGACGAAACGACCCGGCAGCTGTCGCTGGTGGAGCTGAACGACTGCGCCACGGTGCGCGATGTGCTGGCGGTGGTGCACTGCCTGGAGCTGGTACGCCGCGTCGCGCGCGAAATCAGTTCCGACGTGGCCGAACTCGGCGTCGACGGCCGGCAGCTGGCGCTGCAACTGGCCGAACTGGTGGGCAACACCGAGGCCCTGCGCCGCCTGCTGGTCCGCGATTACATCCGCACCGAACCGGTCGACGACGCGATGGTCGATCGCACGCTGGCAGCGCTCGACGGGCTACTCGAGGTGGATCTGCTCGAACTCACCAATCTCGCTCCACCCCTGGGTTTTCCGGCGACGTTCGAGGCCCTCGACACCGCCGTGGGCCCGCGCGGATACCGGGTGCTGGCCGAGATTCCACGGGTGCCGCTGCGTCGCGTCGAACCCGTGATCGCCGCATTCGGCTCGCTGTCGGGCCTGGTATCGGCGAGCGCCTCGGATATCGAGGGTGTCGACGGTATCGATGCGCATCTGGCCCGGCAGATCCGCGAGGGCCTGTCCCGGCTGTCGGAATCCGACACGGTCTGAACCGGTTCGGGCGCTACCGGTTTCGAGCCCGGCGAGGCGGGCGATGTCGAAGTCAGGCGATGTCGAAGTCAGGCGATGTCGAAGTTAGGCGATGTTGAAGGTTTCCGGCGCGCTGCGCACGGAACCGAACTGCGCCACCACCGCGTATCCGCCGGCCGGCACCGGAACGCGATCGCCCGCACAACCCGGCTGCGACGTGGTGCCCGACCAGGTGAGAGTGAAGGCCGCCTGCTGGCCGCCGTTGAGGGTGCGCACATCGGCCGGACCGCCCTGATCGCAGTCGGTGTTCGACCAGAGCTTGCGCTGGCCGTCCAGTGACTGCACCCACACCTGCTGCAGGCCCGAACCCATATCCCGAGTACAGGCCGCGGTGGAGATGTTGGTGAGCACGATGGTGAACACCGGCTGATCTCCGGCCTTGTAGGTCGGCTGGCCGACGGTCACCTTGACCGCCAGCGACTGATCCGGACAGGGTGCGGGGACGCCGCCGGCCGTGGAATTGACGGTGCCCGAGGCCGGAACCTTCGAACCGCTGGGATCGGCGGTGGTGGATCCGGCCGCCTTGGCGGAGGTGGAGGTCGCCGCCGCGGCCTTGGGGCCCTTGTCGTCTCCGCCGCCGCGCAGCAACATCAGCGCCAGCCAGATGACCAGAGCGAGCGCGACGATCAGCGCGCCGATGGCGAGCAGGCGGCGACGCCAGTAGATCTCCGGCGGCAACGGTCCATTCGGTTCCAGCACGGCAACAACGGTAAGGGCACGATCGTGCCGTTCCGCTCAGGTACGCGGCGTGTCGGCGCCGAAATGGCGGTGACGCCGGGTACATTTTCGCGCCGCCTTCCGTGGCGGTGCCGGCACCCGGCGATCACCGAGTGGGAACCGTTGTGGTTCAGACCGTTTCGCCGATATCGCCGATCACCTTGTGCAGCAGCGCGCGGCCGTCGGCAAGCTTGTAGTTCACACAGGCGATGGCGCACTGTCCGCTTTCGACCCGCTCGGAGACGATCTTCGAGCGATCGGTGAGCAGACGCGCGGTCTCCTGCACGTGGCGGGACTCGAGTTCGTCGACTTCGGTGAGTCCGTCGCGGCGACCCGTGAGGATGGACGGCGATACGCGCTCGACCACGCTGCGGATGAATCCGCCGGGCACGTTGCCGTCGTCGAGTGCGTCGATGGTCGCGCGGACCGCGCCGCAACTGTCGTGCCCGAGGACCACGATCAGCGGCACGTTGAGGATTGCGACGCCGTATTCGATCGAGCCCAGCACCGACTCGTCGACGACGTGGCCGGCGGTGCGGACCACGAACATATCGCCGAGGCCCTGGTCGAAGATGATCTCCGCGGCCACCCGGGAGTCGCCGCACCCGAACAGGATGGCCCGGGGATGCTGGCCGCCGACGAGTTTCGCGCGGTCGGCGGCGCCCTGGCTGGGGTGCTGCAGTGTGCCGTTGACGAACCTGTCGTTACCCTCGCGGAGAGACTTCCAGGCACTGATCGGGTTGGTATGAGGCATGCGTCCCATTTTCCACAGCTTGCGGGCTACCGGCGAGTCCGATTGGCTACACGTGGGCAAATTTCGGATCACCGCCGGGCGGGCACGGCGGTGATGGCGTGAGCTCGAAGGCGGCGAGGGAGATCACGCGCGACCCGGTCGCGGGTGTGGACAGCGACGTTCTGATCGACTGGTACGAGCAGTCCGCCCGGGACCTGCCCTGGCGGCGGCCCGGAGTGAGCGCCTGGCAGATTCTGATGAGCGAGATCATGCTGCAGCAGACTCCCGTCGCCCGGGTGGAGCCGATCTGGCGGGAGTGGGTGCGGCGCTGGCCGGTGCCCTCGGCCATGGCCGAGGCCGCACCCGGCGAGGTGCTGCGCGCGTGGGGCAAGCTCGGATATCCGCGCCGGGCACTGCGATTGCACGAATGCGCGCGGGTGCTCGCCGCCGAACACGGCGACGTGGTGCCCGACGATGTCGAGGTGCTGCTCACCCTGCCCGGCATCGGGGCCTACACCGCGCGGGCGGTGGCCTGTTTCGCCTATGGGCAGCGAGTTCCGGTGGTGGACACCAACGTTCGCCGCGTGGTTGCCCGCGCGGTGCACGGCCGGGCCGAGGCCGGTAATCCACGCACCCGCGATCTGGCCGACACCGAGGCTCTGCTGCCGCTGCGGATCGACCGGGCGGCGGTCTTCTCCGCGGCGTTGATGGAATTGGGAGCCACTGTCTGCACCGCTCGCAATCCCGACTGCGAGCACTGCCCGCTGCCGCGCTGCACGTGGGTCACATCCGGTCGTCCGGCATCCGATGTGGTGCGCCGTACCCAGAAATACGACGGCACGGATAGGCAGGCACGCGGCCGCCTCCTCGATGTGCTGCGCGCGGCCACCGGACCGGTCGAACGCGTGGCTCTCGACCTGGCCTGGACCCGCGATCCGGGCCAGCGCGACCGGGCACTGGATTCGCTGCTCGTCGACGGTTTGATCGAGCAGACCGCCGACGGGCTGTTCGCGCTGGCCGGCGAGAGCGGCGCGAACTGAGTTCGCGGGCGGATCGGCCCGAGCGTTCCCAGCACCGGGCCGGTCAGTCTTGCTGGCCGAATTGACCGAGGCCGGCGCCCGACGACTGTGGACCTCACCCGCGGACCGGCAGCTGTTCCTCCGCTCGGTTCCGTGGCGAATCCGGGTCGTTCGAGGCGTCGATGTGCCGAACCGGATCCGGCACCCCTGTCGCGGCGGTCGCCGGGGTACGCAGTGCCGTCCGACGGCGGGCTCGCAGGATCGGGCGGCCGATGAACCGGCAGGCCAGGTAGATCACGAACGAAATGGTCGTGATGAAGGTCGAGACCGGGACGCCGGGCGCCAGGGACAACAGAATCCCGCCCACGGCGGCGATCTCCGCGAACAGTACCGACAGCAGCGTCGCCCGCAGCGGGCTCGCGGTGAGCTGGGCGGCGGCCGCGGCCGGGGTGATCAGCAGTGACAGCACCAGCAGCGCGCCGACGATCTGCACGCCGAAGGCGGCCGTCACACCGAGCAGCACCGCGAACACCACCGACAGCGCGCGCACCGGAACTCCGCGCGCCACCGCGACTTCCGGGTCGGTGCTGGCGAACAGCAACGGGCGATAGATGAACGCGAGCACCGCCAGCACGCCGACCGTGCAGAGCGCGAGCGAGGTGAGACCGGTGCCGCCGACGCTGACCACCTGTCCGGTGAGCAGGGAGAACTTCGATCCGGCGCGACTCGGCCCCAGCCAGAGGAACAGCACCGACAGGCCGAGCCCGAACGACATCACCACCGCGATCACCGAATCACGTTCGCGCGCCTTGGAACCCAGCAGTCCGAACATGACGGCCGCGATCACCGAACCGGCGATCGCTCCGGCTCCCACGCCGATACCGATCAGCAGCGCCGCCGCCGCACCGGTCAGCGAGAGTTCGCTGGTGCCGTGCACGGCGAACGACATCTGCCGGTTCACGATGAGCGGGCCGATCACCCCGGCGAGCAGTCCCAGCAGGGCGGCCGCGAGCACCGCCTGCTGCACGAAGTCGTAGGACAGCAGGTCGGCGGTGGTGTGCAGATCCAGCATCTTGGTGAGGACGTCGGAGAGTTTCTCGTTCATTCGCCGGCTCCCTCCGTGTGGTGGGTGCCCAGTGCATCGATCTCGTCACCGGTGCCGACGACCACCAGCCGGCCGCGGACGCGCAGCACGTCGACCTCGGTGCCGTAGAGCTCCGAGAGCACCTTCGAGGTCATCACCTCGTCGGGTGCGCCGATCCGGAATCTGCCCTCCACGAGATACAGCACCCGGTCCACCAGCGGCAGAATCGGATTGATCTCGTGTGTCACAAACAGGACCGCGGTGTCGTGGGTACGGCGGCGGCGATCGATGAGTTCGGACACCAGCCGCTGATTGGCCAGATCCAGGCTCAGTAGCGGTTCGTCGCACAGCAGCACGCGCGGATCACCGGCGAGCGCCTGCGCCACCCGCAGCCGCTGCTGTTCCCCGCCCGACAGCGATTCCAGCGGTGCGTTCGCGAAATGCTCCGCACCGACCTGTGCGATCGCGTCGGTGACCCGGCGCCGGCGCTCGCCCCGCCCGCGCCAGCCCAGGCCCCAGCGATGCCCGTCCACGCCCAGTCCGACCAGATCGGTCCCGCGCAGTTGCACACCGGCATCGATCGTCTTCTGTTGTGGCACATAGCCGATCCGCGGATTACCCAGCCGCGCGGGCGCCCCGCTCACCTCGACCGTCCCCGCGCTCGGCGCGAGCTGCCCCAGCAGCATCCGCAGCAGCGAGGTCTTACCGGATCCGTTGGGTCCCAGCACCGCGACGAATTCGCCGGGCGCGACGTCGAGATCGAGGCCCCGCCAGAGCGTGCGCGGTCCGAACGCCAGGCTCGCGCCGCGCAGGGATACGGCGGGTGTCGCCGTGCCCGCCGCTGATGTGGTCGCGGGAACCCTCGGAGTGTCGGCTCCGCTGTCGGGCAATTCCGGCGCTTCGGTTCGGGTGCGTCCCGCCACCACTGCCTCCTCAGCCGAGCGCGGCGGCCAGCGCCGTCGCGTTGTCGGTCTGCCACTTCACGAAATCGGTGTTCGCCGGCAGGGTCTCGGTGACCTCGACGATCGGCACACCCGCGGATTTCGCCGTCGTGGCGACATCCTTCGTGGTCTTGTCCTCGGTCTGGATGTTGTAGACCAGTGCACGAACGTGCTTGCCGGTCACCAGGTCTCGCACGGTCGCCAGATCCGCCGGCGACGGATCGGTGCCCTGTTCGATCGCCTCCTCGAAGGCGTGCGGGGTGCGGTCGTCGGTGTCGGCGGCCAGCAGCAGATAGTGCGCTAGCGGTTCGGTCTGCAGCACGGGCGTCTTCGGGTGGGCGGCGGCGGCTTTCGCGGTGATCGCGGAGATGTTCGCCAGCTGGGCGCGGAATCCGGCGGCGCGATCGGTGAAGGCCTGCTTGTGCTCGGGGTCGATGCGGCCGAGTTCGTCGGCGATCCGCGCGGCCACGGCGTCGACGGTCTTCATGTCGTACCAGACGTGCTCGTTCTCGTCGTTCGGCGTCGAGCGCAGGTCGAAGGCGGCGATGCTGGGCTTGCCGCGCCCCGCGGCCGCCTTCTCGGCGAACTCGTCGTAGTGGCCGCCGTTGTAGAGCACCAGCGCGGCATCGCGGATCGCGGCGGCGTCGGTCGGGCTGGTTTCGTAGGAATGCGGGTCCACGGCCGGGCTGTCGATGATCGACTTCACCTCGACGTCGGGACCCCCGACCGCCGCCGCGACGCTGCCCCAGACATCGGTGGAGGCGACGATTTTCGGCTTCCCGGAATCCGAGGACGAGCCCGAGCAGGCGGCCAGTGTGACCGCGGTGGTGATCCCCAGCGTGACGACAGCGATTCGAGCGGCGAAACTTCTGATCACGCGGGGGACTCCTGCACACGAGCTCTTAACGGAAACGATTTCCATTTAAATGTAGCGTATGTGGCGGGCTCGGACCCCATCGATCGGACCGACCGGGATGTGAACCGCACCACGAACAAGGCCCGCGACCGCTCGATCCGAGCGACCGCGGGCCCTGGAACGGAAATCCGGCGACCGGTGGCTACTGCACCATGGCCGCTACCGGCTGGCTCAGCAGCTGGGCGCAGCGCAGCAGACCCAGATGGCTGTAGGCCTGCGGGTGGTTGCCCAGGGAGCGTTCGGCGACCGGGTCGTACTCCTCGCTGAGCAGTCCGGTCGGGCCGGCGACATCCACCAGCTGCGCGAACAACGCCTCGGCGTCCTCGCGCTTGCCGATCAGCAGATACGCCTCCACCAGCCAGGCGGCACACAGGTGGAAGCCACCCTCGCCGCCGGGCAGGCCATCATCGTGGTGATAGCGGTACACCGTCGATCCGCTGCGCAATTCGGCCTCGGTGGCGACGACCGTGGCCGCGAAGCGCGGATCCGAGGGCTCGATCAGACCGCTGAGACCGATGTGCAGGGTCGCGGCGTCCAGATCGGTGCCGTCGTAGGCCGCCGTGTAGGACTGCACCTGCTCGTTCCAGCCCTTGGCCTTGACCTCGTCGGCGATGGTCTCGCGCAGTTCGACCCACACCGGGTCGATGGCACGGTCGAACCGCTCGGCCAGCTTCAGCGCCCGGTCGACCGTCAGCCAGCCCATCACCTTCGAATACACGTGGTGACGCGGGTTGCCACGGATCTCCCAGATGCCGTGGTCCGGTTCGCGCCAGCGTCGCTGAACGGCCTGGACCATGGCCTCGACCAGTTCCCAGTCGCGGTCGGGCAGTGCCTTGGCCGGATCGAGAATGCCCTTGCCCTCACGCGCCTCGGCCAGCGCCGCGATCAGATCCACGATCGGGCCGAACACATCCAGTTGGACCTGCATATTCGCCGCGTTGCCCACGCGCACCGGCCGCGAGCCCGCATAGCCGGGCAGCTGGTCCAGCACGGCCTCCGGGGGCAGCGTCTCGCCGTAGAGCGTGTACAGCGGGTGCAGGCGTTCCGGGCCGGCCAGGGTCTCGAGCACGCGGTGCGTCCAGGCCAGGAAATCCTCGGCCTCCGCCAGCGAGCCCAGGGTGACCAGGGCGTGCGCGGTGAGCGAGGCGTCGCGCAGCCAGCAGTAGCGGTAGTCCCAGTTGCGGACGCCGCCGATGTCCTCGGGCAGCGAGGTGGTGGCCGCGGCCAGAATCGACCCCGACGGTGCGTGCACCAGCCCGCGCAGGGTGAGCGCCGAACGCTTCATCAGATCGGGCTTCAGCGGCGGCAGGTTCAGATCGGCGGCCCAGTCGCGCCAATACCGCTCGGCTTCGTTGCGCCGGTCGGCCTCGCTGACCATCGCCGGGGCGAGATCGGCGGTGCCGCAGCGCATTTCGAGCACGATCGGGCCCTGCGAGGGGTCGACCACCGCGCGGGCGACGTGGTGGATGCCCTCTTCGAAGATCTCCCACTGCACGCCGGGGGAGCGCAGCACGATCGGATCGTTGGTGCCGTGCACGCGCAGGCCGGCGGGTTCGCGGACCAGCGTCACCGGTACCTGCCCGAACTCCGGGCGAGGCGCGAACGTGACCACCGCACGCGCGTCACCGGTGATCACGCGGGTCAGATCGGTGCGTTCCAGCGCGACGTCGTGCGGCAGGTAGTCGACGATCTTCAGACTGGACCAACGGGTTTCCACGGTCATGGTGCCGTCGACGTAGCGCTGGGACAGCGGCAGGCTCTGGCGCTCGGGGGCGATGGTGAAATGCCCGGCCGCCGGGCCACCCAGCAGATGGGCGAAGACCGCCGCCGAATCCGGTTCGGGATGGCAGAACCAGCTGACGGTCCCATCAGGGGTGAGCAGCGCCTTGGAGCGTGGCGAGGCCAGCATGGTCAGCCGCTCGATGCGCGGCGCCGACGCACCCGCCAGCCAGGTGCGGCGCTCCTCGAGCAGGAACGCCAAGGCCTTGGCGACCTCCTCGGTACTGGGCACCCGGTACTCGGCGAGGCTTTCGCCGTCGCCCACCTTGATGCCGATATCCGGACCCGACAGCCGGGCGAAGGCCTTCTCGTCGGTGACGTCGTCACCGAAGAAGACCGCGGCCGAGGCGCCCTCCTGATGGCGGATGATGTCGAGCGCCGCGCCCTTGTCGGTCTGGATGACGGCCAGTTCGATGACCGCCTTGCCCTCGGTGACCTGGATGCCGACCCAGCTCGCCGGGCCCTGCCGGGCCTGCTGCAACGCGCGCCGGCCCACCTCGGGGGTGGCGTTGCGCACATGCAGCGCGATGCTGGCGGGCTTGGCTTCGACGGTCACGCCGGGGTTGTCGTCGGCGATGGCGGCCAGGGCATGGCGCACCTCGGTCAGCAACTGTTTGGCGTCGTTGTCGATGGCGTGCACGAAGCCGACATCGAATTCCGAGCCGTGGCTTCCGATCAACTGCACCTCGACGGGAAGCCGGGAAAGCGCCGCGAGATCTCGCAGCGCGCGGCCGGAGATGACGGCCGCGGTAGTGGTCGTCAGGCCGGCGAGCGCACGCAATGCGCTGACCGATTCCCGATGGGGATAGGCCTTTGCCGGATCGGAGACTATGGGCGCGATTGTCCCGTCGTAGTCCGAAGCGACCAGTAGCCGCGGCACGCGGGCTACGGCCGACAAGGCACGGCGAAGTTCGTGTGGCAGATCCTGTGCGCTCACGCATCCAACCTAGTGATCGGAGGAGATTTTTCACGGGCGCGAGAAACTTTACTGGGTCGGGTTTGCTCGCGTGTTGGCGCAGTGATGCGTGCTGTTTACACGAGCTCGCCAGGCAGGTTTCGAACGTCCGGACCTACATTGTCCGGCAATCCGCTCCCTGCCGCGCGCTCAGGACTTTTCGCCCAGCAACAGGTCGACGGTCAGGTCGAGGCGCTCAGCCACATCGGTCGCCGAGGCGCGCCGGGTAAGCCACGCCACCAGATTCGACAACCACACGTCGCTGATCACGCGGGCGATGGCCAGATCGCGCTCGGTGGGTTCGCTCTCGTTGACGGCACGCGCGAAAAAGCGGTCCATCACCTTGCCGACCCGGTCGACCTCGGCGGCCGCGGAGGCGTCGGCGAACATGAACGCTCGCGTCATGGCCTCGGTGAGCAGCGGATCGCGCTGCATGGCGCGGGTGACCTGGGTCAGCAACACGTGCATGCGCTCCTGCGGGGTCTGCCCGGCCAGCGGCTTGCGTTTGCTGTCGAACTGCTCGAATTCCCGCGCCAGGGCCGAGACCAGCAGATGCACCTTCGAGGGGAAGTACCGATACAGCGTGCCGACCGCGACATCGGCGCGTTCGGCGACCGCGCGCATCTGCACCGCGTCGTAACCGCCCTTGGAGGCGAGCGCGAGGGTGGCGTCGAGGATCCGCTTGCGTCGTTCGCGCTGGGCCGCCGAGCTCAGCTCGTCCTCGCTGAGGGTGCTGACCGTCGCGCGGTTGCGGGCACCGTTGCGCGCACCCGAGTCGGCTGCCTGCTCTCGGGAGGGACTGGCCATTCGTGAAAGTCCTTTCCTGCACGCACGTCGGTTCCGATGGTCGACGAGCGTAGTTCAGCGGCGGCGACGGACGCCCCTTGACTTACGCCCGACCGTCACATTAGAACATGTTCTAGGTGTGGGAGTCACGCCGGAAAGGCGGTATGGAGTGTGACCATCGCCACCACTGACGAGCATAAAGCCGTCCAGGAGTCGATGCGCGGATGGGCCGCAGCGGTGCACCCGATTGCAACAATGCGCAGTGGAGCGCCCGGGTACTGGCGTGAATTCTGGCCAGGCCTGGTGGGCCTCGGCGTCTTCCGCGTCGCGGTTCCCGAGGAGGCCGGCGGCGCTGGCGGCTGCGTGAGCGATCTGGCCGTGCTGATCGAGCAGGCGGCGCATGATCTCGTGGGCGGACCGGTGACGGCTACCGCGCTGGCCGGCCTCGTTGCCGGCGACACCCTCGACGAGGATACGCCCTGCGGTATCGCCCTGAGCGAGCCGGTTGTGCTGTCGCACAACGCGACCGACGCCCTGGAAGTGACCGGCACCTGGGAGACCGTGCTCGGCGCCGACGAGCAGACCGCGCTGTTGCTGCCGGTACGCTCCGGCGACCGCGAGCTGTGGTGCCTGCTGCCGGCGGGCACGCCGGGCGTGACGGTCGAAGTGCTCGAGCCCCTGGACCCCAGCACTCCGCTGGCCCGCGTGGCTTGCGCGGGTGTTGCGGTGCCCGCCGGCCACATCTTCGAACCGCGCTATGGGGTGAGCGATCTCGTGGCCGCGCTGATCGCGGCCGAGGCCGCGGGGATCGCGGGCTGGTGTCTGGAGACGGCGGTCGACTACGCCAAGGTCCGGGAGCAGTTCGGCCGCAAGATCGGCGAATTCCAGGCGATCAAACACATCTGCGCCTGGATGCTGTGCCGCACCGAACAGACCCGCGCCGTGGCGGCGGACGCCGCGGCAGCGGCTGATCTGGCGACCGCCGCGGCAGCGGCTGATGCGGGCGATTCGGGTGGTCGCGAACTGCGACTGGCCGCCGCCGTCGCGATGGCGATCGCGCTGGATGCCGCCGTGGAGAACGCCAAGGACTGCATCCAGGTGCTGGGCGGTATCGGCTTTACCTGGGAGCACGACGCGCACCTGTACCTGCGGCGCGCGACCGCGCTGCGGGCGTTGCTGGGCGGTTCGGCACAGTGGCGGGCGGAGGTGGCGAAACTGACGCATGCCGGAGTGCGGCGCAACGTGTCGGTCGACCTCGGTGACGCCGAAGGCGGATCGGCGTGGGAGGCAGCGGGTCTGGAACCCGCCGACGGGACCGTGCTGGCCGCCGACCTGGCCCGTATCGCCGCGCTGCCTGCCGGTGGGCAGCGCACCGCGTTGGCCGAGGCCGGACTCCTGGCCTGCCACTGGCCGGCTCCCTACGGTCGCGACGCCGACCCGATTCAGCGCGGTCTCATCGAGGATCAGATCCGCAAGGCCGGAATCGAGCTGCCGGATCTGGCGATCGCCAACTGGGCGATTCCGACCCTGCTGCAGTGGGGTACGCCCGAGCAGATCGAGCGCTACGCGCTGCCCACGCTGACCGGTGACGTCATCTGGTGCCAGCTGTTCTCGGAGCCGGGCGCCGGCTCCGATCTCGCGGCGCTGCGCACCGTCGCCGAGCGGATCGAGGGCGGCTGGAAGCTGCGCGGCCAGAAGGTCTGGACCTCGCTCGCCGACCGTGCCACGTGGGGAATTTGCCTGGCGCGCACCGATTCCGCCGCACCGAAGCACAAGGGCATCAGCTATTTCCTGGTCGACATGAAGAGTCCGGGGCTCGAGATCCGGCCGCTGGTCGAGATCACCGGGGAGGCGCGCTTCAACGAGGTCTTCCTCGACGACGTGTTCGTCCCCGACGACTGCCTGGTGGGAGAGCTCGGCAACGGCTGGCGGATCGCCCGTTCCACGCTCTCGGCGGAGCGAGTGGCCATGGGCGGCAAGGGAATCGGCGAGGAGCTCGAGGCCCTGATCGCCGCAGCTCCCACCGCAGGCCCGGGTGCGGAGGTGGTCGCCGATCGCCTCGGCGCCCTGATCGCCGATTCGGTGGCCGGCACGTTGCTGGAGGCGCGTGCGGCGGCGAAATTGCTGTCCGGCGGGGATCCTGCGGCGGAGAGCAGCGTCCGCAAACTGGTCGGCGTCCGGCACCGGCAGGCGGTGGCCGAATTCGCGGTCGAACTGTCCGGCACGGCCGGTGCGCTGGATACCCACGTGGTGAAGGAATTCCTGCTCACTCGCTGTCTGTCGATCGCCGGCGGGACCGAACAGATCCTGCTGACCGTCGCCGGTGAGCGGATTCTCGGGCTGCCGCGCGAATCGAAGGGCTGATACCGCAGGGCCGGGGCCACAGAGCAGCCCACATCCGACAGGGAGCAAAAGAATTGGACTTCACCAGAGACGAGAGTCAGGACGCGGTCGCTGAAGTCGTCGTGAGCCTGCTCGAACACGACAGCGCGCGTGATCTCGCGTTGTGGCCGGCGCTGGTCGGCAGCGGACTGCTGGCGCTGCCGCTGCCGGAACAGCACGGCGGCGACGGGATGGGACTGCTCGAGGTCTCGACCCTGCTGACCGAACTCGCGACCGACGCGGTGGCGGTGCCGGCGCTGTCGACCCTCGGGTTCGGCGTATTGCCGCTGGTCGGCCACATCGGAGACGACTTGGCGGCCAAGATCTTTCCGGCCGTCGCCCGGGGAGCGATCCTGACCGCGGCACTGCACGAACCGGGCGCCCCGTTCGTCGCCGAGCCGCGGACGACGGCGGTGGCCGACGGTGATTCCGTGCGGATCACCGGCCGCAAGGTCGCGGTGCCGTACGCCGAACAGGCGCAGTGGATTCTGGTGCCGACCGATCGCGGTATCGCGGTCGTCGACGGCGGCGCCGAGCGCATCACCCGCACCGAGAGCCCGAGTTCCACCGGTGCGCCGGAGTTTTCGGTGCACTTCGACGGCACGGTGATTGCGCCCGCGCAGCTGCTGGACATCCCGCTCGAGGATCTGCATCGCATCGCGCTGGCCACTCTGGGCGCCGTGGCCGACGGTCTGCTCAAAGGTGTGCTGGCGCTGACCTCGGAACATCTGCGCACCCGGCAGCAGTTCGGCCGCCCGCTGGCCGAATTCCAGGCCGTCGCACAGGAAATCGCCGACATCTACGTGGTCTCGCGCACCCTCCAGGTGGCCGCGACATCCGCGAACTGGTCGCTGGCGCAAACCTTCGGCGGCGAGAACTACAGCGGTGACAAGCACCTGGAAAGAGTCGACGACGATCTCGACGTGCTGGCGTTCTGTGTGGCCTCCGAGCTGCCGGCCGCCATGCAGCGGTGCCATCACCTGCACGGCGGCATCGGCGTCGATGTGACTCACCCGCTGCACCGCTACTACTCACAAGCCAAGGACATCGCCCGCTGGCTCGGCGGTGCGTCGTTCCGGCTGGACCGGTTGGGAGCCAGATGTACATCGATCTGACCGCTGAACAGCACAAGCTGCGCGACGAATTGCGTGCCTACTTCGCCGATCTCGTCACTCCCGAGGAGGAGGCCGCGATGGCGGTCAACCGCCACGGCGACGCCTACCGCGCGGTGGTCAAACGGATGGGCCGCGACGGCTGGCTGGGCGTAGGCTGGCCGAAGGAGTACGGCGGCCAGGGCTTCGGCCCGCTGGAACAGCAGATCTTCTACAACGAGGCGGTCCGTGCCGACGTGCCGGTGCCGCTGGTGACGCTGCTGACCGTCGGCCCGGCGCTGCAGTCGTTCGGCACCGACGAGCAGAAGCGCCAGTTCCTGCCCGGAATCCTCACCGGCGACATCCATTTCGCCATCGGATATTCCGAGCCGGACGCCGGTACCGACCTGGCCGCACTGCGGACCTCGGCGGTGCGCGACGCCAACGGCGATTGGATCGTCAACGGGCAGAAGGTGTTCACCACCGGCGCGCACGAGGCGGATTTCATCTGGCTCGCGGTGCGCACGGGTTCGGTCGAGTCCCGGCACAGGGGTATCTCGATCCTGATCATGGACACCGCCGACCCCGGCTACTCGTGGACGCCGATCATCACCGCCGACGGCGCGCATCACACCAACGCCACCTACTTCGACAATGTCCGCGTTCCGGCGCAGATGCTGGTCGGGGAGGAGAACGGCGGCTGGAAGCTCATCACCACCCAGCTCAATCACGAGCGGGTCAGCCTGGGCCCGTCCGGCAAGATCGAGCAGCTCTACGAGCGGGTGCGGGACTGGTCGCGGCGCCACGGCGTGCTGGAGGAGGCCGAAGTGCGGCGCGCACTGGGGCGCCTGCATGCCATGGTGCGGGTCAACGAGCTGCTGAACTGGCAGGTGGCCTCGAATATGGAGCGCCCCGACGCCGATCAGCGCGATGTGATCGCCGACGCCTCGGCGACCAAGGTGTTCTCGACCGAAGCACTGCAGGAGGCGGGCCGGCTGGCGGAGGAGATCGTGGGGCGCTTCGGCGATCCGGCCGATCCGGCCACCGCGGAACTGCTGACCTGGCTGGACAAACGCACCAAGCAGAACCTGGTCGTGACCTTCGGTGGCGGCGTCAACGAGGTCATGCGCGAATTGATCGCGCAGATGGGCCTGCGCCTGCCCCGCGTACCGAGATAGGAGTTTTCGCATGCCGGAAACCATGACGGCGGAAGAGATCCTCGCCGCCGGCGAAAAGATCCAGCAGTTGGGCGAGTCCGCCCCGCGCCTCGGTCGCGACCCGGTGAACCAGCCGATGATCAACAACTGGGTCGAGGCGCTGGGCGACGCCAACCCGATCTACGTCGACGACGAGGCCGCCCGTGCCGCCGGACATCCCGGCATCGTCGCACCGCCGGCCATGGCGCAGGTGTGGACCATGCCCGGCCTGCACGGCTCGCGGCCCGCCGACGATCCGATGAACGCGGTCAACGATCTGCTCGACGCCGCCGGTTACACCTCGGTGGTGGCGACCAACTGCGAGCAGACCTACCACCGCTACCTGCGACCCGGCGAGCGTCCGGTGGCGCGGACCAGGCTGCGAGAACTGGTGGGGCCCAAGCGGACCGGCCTCGGGGAGGGCTGGTTCGCGACCTACCTGTTGACCTGGTACGTCGACGACGAACCCGTCACCGAGATGGTGTTCCGGATGCTCAAGTTCGCACCCGGCACCGCCACGCCCGCCGCCGAACCCGGGGAGGTGTCGGCGGAGGATCTGGCGAAACGCGTCCGGCCCACGGTGTCGAAGGACACCGAATTCTTCTGGGCCGGAACGAAACTCGGCGAGCTGCGGATTCAGCGGCGGCCGGACGGGTCGCTGCGGCATCCGCCGGTTCCGGCGCTGTGGAAGGACCACACGGAGCAGTCCGACTATGTGGTGGCTTCCGGACGAGGCACCGTATTCAGCTTCGTGGTGCACCACGCGCCGAAGGTGCCCGGCCGTCAGGTGCCGTATGTCGTCGCCCTGGTCGAACTCGAGGAGGGCGTGCGCATGCTCGGTGAGCTGCGCGGCGTCGACCCCGCCCAGGTCGAGGTGGGCCTGCCCGTCGAAGTGGGCTTCCAGCAGCTCGACGACGACAACACCGTGCCCTACTGGAAGGCCGTGCGATGACCTCCACGATTCAGCCGGCCGCCGTACAGGTCGGAACACCCTTGCCCGAGTTGGTGATTCACGCCGACCCGACGTTCGTGATCTCGACCGCTCTCGCCACCCGCGATTTCCAGGATGTGCACCACGACCGCGACAAGGCGGTCCAGCGCGGGTCCAAGGACATCTTCGTCAACATCCTGACCGATACCGGTCTGGTGCAGCGCTTCGTCACCGATTGGGCGGGGCCGGGGGCCGTGGTGAAATCCATCGCCCTGCGCCTGGGGGTGCCGTTGTACGCGGGCGACACCCTGACGCTCAGCGGAACCGTGGCGGCCGTGGACGGCGCGGACATCACCATCGACGTGGTCGGCAAGGACAGCCTCGGCGACCACATCACGGCGAAAGCCGTTATCTCCCTGCAGGAGGCACGCCAGTGACGGGTCTGAGCCGCCGCGCCGCCATCGTCGGCATCGGCGCCACCGATTTTTCCAAGGACTCCGGGCGCAGCGAGCTGCGCCTGGCGGCCGAGGCCGTCACCGCCGCGCTCGCCGACGCCGGGCTGACGCCCGCCGATGTGGACGGTTTGACGACCTTCACCATGGATACCAACACCCAGGCCGCCGTCGCGCGGGCCACGGGTATCCCGAGCCTGAAGTTCTTCAGCAACATCCCGTTCGGCGGCGGCGCGGCGGCGGCGACCGTGCAGCAGGCCGCCATGGCGGTCGCCACGGGAGTCGCGGATGTCGTGGTGGCCTACCGCGCGTTCAACGAGCGGTCCGGAAATCGGTTCGGGCAGTTCGCGACTCATTTGGCGACCGGCAATCCCAGCTCGTCGGGTGTGGACAACGCGTTCTCCTACCCGCACGGCCTGGGTACTCCGGCCGCGCAGGTCGCCATGGTGGCCCGGCGCTATATGCACGTATACGGCGCGAGCAGTGCGGATTTCGGCCGGGTGGCGGTCGCCGACCGCAAGCACGCGGCGGTGAATCCGGCGGCCCATTTCTACGGCAAGCCGATCACGCTGGACGACCACCAGGCCTCGCGCTGGATCGCCGAACCGTTGCATCTGCTGGATTGCTGTCAGGAGACCGACGGCGGTGTGGCCATCGTGGTCACCAGTGCCGAGCGCGCCCGGGACCTGCCGAACAGGCCCGCGCTGATCGCCGGTGCGGCCCAGGGTTCCGGTGCGGACCAGTACGTGATGACCAGCTACTACCGCGATGCTCTGACCGGCCTGCCGGAAATGGGACTGGTGGGCGACCAACTGTGGGCGCAGAGCGAATTGCGTCCCGACGATATGCAGGCCGCCATTCTCTACGACCACTTCACCCCGTTCGTGCTGATGCAGCTCGAGGAGCTGGGGTTCTGCGGTCGCGGCGAGGCGAAGGATTTCGTGGCCGGCGGCGCGATCGAAATCGGCGGCCGGCTCCCGCTCAACACTCACGGCGGCCAGCTGGGCGAGGCCTACATCCACGGCATGAACGGCATAGCCGAGGGAGTGCGCCAGATTCGTGGCACCTCGGTGAATCAGGTCGAGGGTCTGGAGAACATCGTCGTCACCGCCGGCACCGGCGTGCCGACCTCCGGGTTGGTGCTGACCGCGGCCTGACCCAGGCAGCGGTCGGGCACGAACTGCTCGGGCAAACCTCGGCGGGGCTCTTCGTGGTTATTCGCCCCGCGCCCGCTGCTGGTATCGGGGTCGGCAGCGCCGAGGGGGCGTGCCGTCCCCTATTCGATCGCGGCGCGCAGTTGTGCACGTAACGGCCGGGCCAACTGTTCGGCGCTCTCCCGAGTTCCGGCGGCCGATGCCGTTCGCGCACCGGCGAATCGGTCGAAGACCAAGACACCCACCGACCGAGCCGTGGTGAATCCGCAGCGACGTGACGCGGTTGCATGTGGACGCCCATGCCACCACAGGCCCCGAATGCTGTGCCCGGTCACAGTTTCCTCGGCTGTCAACTGGCGGCTAGGGGCGTGGACCGGATCGGTCACCGTCCGGTGTCACGATTTCCCTCCTCACGGACCGTTCGGCATGTAACGATGTGCCTGTTTGTGCAGTTCGGATGTTTTCTGGGAGAGGCCCGTGGCCGGGGTGAGAACGGCGATACCACGTGCGATCGGGCTGATCGCATTGATGGCGTGCGTCGTCTTCGCGCTGCGCGGATACCTGCCGGGCACCGGCGGTCCGCATGCACCGTCCCCGCCCTCGGCGGTGACGGTGGCGCTCATGCCGGTGCTGTCGCTGGTGTCGGTGGTGATCCTGCTGGCCGGGGTACTGACCAGCCAGCACCACCTGCCGCTGGCGATGGCCGAGGTCGACCGTGATCGCAAGCGGCAGCCGTTCCGGTTGAGCCGGTTCGGGATGGTGGTCCTCATCGGCACCGCGATCGCGGCCGTGCTCACCGTGACCGTCTGGGCGGTGTATTTGCTCGCCGGCGGGCGCGAGGAAGCCACCGCGCCGCGATCGAATCCGCCCCCCACCGCACAGCGGCCCGAAACCACCGCGCCGCCGACCACCCAGCCGTTCTCCGGCACCCCGGAGTTGAGCGGTCACGCCCTGCTGTTCGTGGGCGCATGCGCCGCGGTGCTGGTGGCGGTCGCGATCCTCGGTCTCGGCGTCGTCGCCTTCGGCGCCCGGGATCGCCGGGGCGTGCCGGCGGTGTTGCCCCCACCCGTAGCCGCCGAGGCGCAGGTTTCGCTGGCGCAAGTCGCCGAGATGGGCCTGGCCGCGATGATGGCGTCGGGTAAGGACGCGCGCGCCGCGATCATCGCCTGCTACGTCGCGATGGAAAGCGGTCTGGCGCAGGCCCGTGAGGTGGCGCCACTGATTTCCGATACCCCCTCGGAGGTGCTGGCCCGCGCCTTCGATCGCGGTGTCCTGCACGACGCCTCGGCCCGCGAACTCGTGACGCTGTTCGAGGAGGCCCGGTTCAGTCCGCATTCGATTCTGGAATGGCAGCGCATGCGCGCCGAACAACTGCTGCGCATCGTGCTGGCGGATCTGCAGGGGGCGCGGCTGTGACCCGCATGACGATCGTGGTCGGCGCGGTGGTCATGATCGCGCTGATCGAGCTGGTCGGCCTGAGCAACCAGCGCGAGATGTTGCCGATCCTGGCCGGGGTGCCGGTGCTCGGCGCCCTGGCGCTACTGCTGTGGTCACTGGTCGAGCGTTCGCGTGCGCAAGATCGCGCGGACCTCGACGACCACGACTTCGAGAACGGCCCGGCCGAAATGCTGACCCGCTGGCACGCGCGTGCGCAGATGCTCGCGACCCGTGCCGACGGCACGCGGGCCGATTGGGATCGCTATCTGCGCCCGCTGCTGGCCAAGGAGTTCGAACTGTCCAGCGGGCATCGGATCGCGAAGAACCGCAAGGCCACCGAGGCCGCCGGACGGCTGCGGTTCGGTCCGGAACTGTGGCGCTGGGTGGATCCGGCCAATTCGTCGCCGCGTGATCAGACCTCGCGCGCGCCGGGCCGGGCCGCGCTGGACGAGATTCTACGTCGCTTGCAGAGCATGTGAGCCACTTGCGGAACATGTGAAATGGGTTGGAACTAGTGCGAGATCGGATATGACGACACCTTTGGATGTGACCATCGAACGCACCGATGCGGTGCTGCGGGAGATCGCCCGCGTCGTGGTCGGCAAGCGCGATGAGCTGCAGCTGATCATGGTCGCGGTGCTGTCGGGCGGCCACATCCTGATCGAGGATCTACCGGGCCTGGGCAAGACGCTCATCGCCCGATCCTTCGCGGCCGCACTGGGTTTGGACTTCACGCGCGTGCAGTTCACCCCGGACCTGCTGCCCGCGGATCTGATCGGCTCGACGATCTACGACATGGCCTCGGGCCGATTCAATTTCCGGCGCGGGCCCGTATTCACGAATATGCTGCTCGCCGACGAGATCAACCGCACGCCGCCCAAGACACAGGCCGCGCTGCTCGAGGCGATGGCCGAGGGGCAGGTCAGCATCGACGGCGAAACCTTCCCGCTGCCACAGCCTTTCATCGTGCTGGCCACCGACAATCCGATCGAGTACGAGGGCACGTATCCGTTACCGGAAGCCCAGCTGGACCGATTCGCCATGCAGTTACGGCTGGGATATCTGTCGGAGAAGGACGAGACCCAGATGATCCGCCGCCGGCTCGAACGCGGCGCGGTCACCCCGCAGGTGGGGCAGGTGGTGGACGCGCACGGTCTGGTCGAGATGCGCCAGGCGGTCGAATTCGTCACCGTCCACCCCGATGTGGTGACGTATGTGGTCGCCCTGGCCGCCGCCACCCGCGGTCATCCGCAGGTCGAGGTCGGCGCGAGCCCCCGCGCCGAACTGGACTTGGTGCAGATGGCGCGGGCCCGAGCGCTGCTGCTGGGTCGCGACTACGTGATTCCCGAGGATGTGAAGGCGCTCGCGGTTCCGGCGATGGCGCACCGGATCACACTGCGCCCGGAGATGTGGGTGCGCCGGATCCGCGGTGAGGACGTCATCTCCGAATTGCTGCGCCGCCTGCCCGTACCGCGCGCGACGGTGACATGAGACATCGCGACACCACCTCGGCGAGCGAGGTCGATCTGCGCTGGCGGCCCGCACCACTGGTGTACATGCTGGCGGTCGCCGCCGCGGTCGCGCTGGTGCCGGCGATCATGCTGGAGCGATGGCAGCTGGCGGTTTTCGCGGCGCCGATGCTGGGTGTATTGGCGACCGCGCCGATTCAGTTGTCGCGCACCAGGATTCAGGTCGACGGCGGGGGAGTGCTGCGCTGCTTCGAATCCGAGGAGGTCGAACTCGCCGTCGCCGCCTTCGTCGAACAGGGACATGCGCTGCTGCGCTGCCGCCCCGAGGAGGCGAACGGACTCGAGGTGCGCGTGGAGGAGTCGTCCGATTCCGGACCGGCTCCGGCGGGCCTGCGGTTGGCGCTGTCCACGCAGCGCTGGGGCCGCTATCCGGTGACGGTGCGGCTGACGGCATTGAGCCCGGCCGGTCTGGCCCAGGCCGCGGCGAGTGTCGCGGCCGGCGAGGTCTACGTGTATCCGATCGCGGACCCACAGCGAATGCGCCTGCCGCGCACCGAACTTCCGGAACGGATTGGTACCCATCTGACCCGCCGGCACGGTCCGGGCGTGGAATACGCCGATATTCGCGCTTACGCTCCCGGTGACGAATTGCGCATCGTCAACTGGCCGGTGAGCGCGCGTCGCGGCCGATTGTACGTCACCCAGCGGCTCACCAATCGCGCCGCGGATGTCGTTGTGCTGGTGGATACCTCGTTGCAGGCGCCGGGCCCGGCCTCGGATTCGATGGAGCTGACGGTGCGTGGCGCGGCGCAGGTCGCGCAGACCGCACTGCAGGCGGGCGACCGCACCGCCGTGGTGTGCCTGGGCCGAGCGCCACGCTGGCTGCGACCCGATATCGGGCGCCGCCAGTTCTATCGCATCGTCGACACAGTGCTCGGCGTGGGCGACGAGCACATTCCCAATGTGGGCACGCTGGCGCCGCATTCGGCCGTGCCGATCGGAGCGATCGTGGTCGCGTTCTCGACCCTGCTCGACACCGAATTCGCCTTGGCCCTGATCGATCTGCGCAAACGCGGACATCCCGTGGTGGTCGTCGACGTGCTGCGCGGTACGCCGTTCAAGGACGGCCTGGATCCGACGCTGGCCAGGATGTGGCAGTTGGAGCGCACCGCGATGTACCGCGACATGGGCACAGTCGGTGTGGATATCGTGCCCTGGCCCGACGGTGCTCGCCTCGACCAGGCGATGCGCCTGCTGCCCGAACATCGGCGAATGGCGCGGGTGCGACGATGACGAGATTTCTGGCCGTGCTGTCCGGACTGCTGCTGACCACCGCGGTGGGCATCGTGCTGCCCTGGGCCGCGATTCCGGTATTCGTCGCCGTGGTCGTCGGCTGGCGGTTCCGCGTAGTCGCGGTGGTGGCGGTGCTGATCGCCCTCGGCGCCTTGGCGTGGGCCGACAGCGGTGCGCTGGCGGCCGCCGGCACCGGTCTGGTGGCGACGACCTATCTGCTCAACACCGCCACGCTGCATGCGCCCGCCGGTGTGGTTCCCACCACATTGCCGTCGGTGATCGGGGCGCTCGGATTCGCGGCGGCGGCGGTGCTGGCGACGCTGATTCCAGGTCGACTGGCCTGGCTGCCGCTCCTGGCCCCGGTGCTGGTCATCGTGTTGTACGCGGCGATCGTGCAGGGCCTGATCGTGCGCGAGGACGCCTCGGATACGGCGGAACCGACGTAGTCGGTCGCGCGTGATATACCCCACAACCAGGGTGTTTGCCCTACTACGCGATGTCGTGGTTTCCTACTACACCTTGTAGTCTGATGGCATGTGGATTATCCCGATCATCGCCGTCATCTGTTCCGTCGCGATCGCCGGCCTGTTCGCCACCGGCTTCCCGGACTGACGCCGACAGGCACCGCCCGGAACATCAGCGAACCGGGATAGACGAAACCGCCCGACCGGCACCTGCCCGTCGGGCGGTTTCTCGTTCGGTGGCGGGCAGCCCGGATCAGGCGGTAAAACTCAACCGCACATCGCTCAGCACCGAGGCGTCCTCGCGTTCGGCCACGGTGGCGCCGATGACGAGTTCGTCACCCTCGCACCAGATCCGCGACCGGATCGTCTCACCCGGGTACAGCACTCCCGCGAAACGCGCCCGGAAACCGGTGACCCGGCCCGCGTCCGAGTCCAGCACGGTGTCGGTCGCGGTCTTGCACACCAGGCCGTAGGTGCACAGGCCGTGCAGGATCGGGTTGGGAAAGCCCGCGGCGCGGGCGAATTCGGGATCCGAATGCAGCGGGTTGCGGTCACCGCACATGCGGTACAGCAGCGCCTGCTGCGGGAGCGTCGGGGTGAGGACCTCGAAATCCGGGGCCCGATCGGGCAGTTCGGCCTTGGTGCTCGGGCCGCGCTCGCCACCGAAACCGCCCTCGCCCCTGGCGAAGATCGAGGAACGTGCCGTCCACAGCGGCTGCCCGTCGGATCCGGTGATCACGGTCTCGTGCGCGATCACCGCGGCCGAACCCTTGTCCCATACCTCGGTGATCCGCCCGGTGCTGCTCGCCTTGCCCTCGGCCGGAATCGGCCGGTGCACAACGATTTCCTGGCTGCCGTGCACGACCTTGGCCAGGTCGATCTCCACACCGGGATAGCTCACCTTCGGTGGTTCGGTGACCCGCATCGTCGGTGCGACGGTCGCGAAGGTCGGCAGCACCTGCGGCTCCCGATCGTCCAGGTATCGCAGTTCACCTGGATCGGTCCAGCGGGTACCGGCGCTCAGGCCGAGATGGTACAGCTGCACATCCGACGGCGTCCAGGAGAACTCCTGAGCCGGAAGTTTCGCTCCCAGAGCGGTTTTCAAGTCAATCGGCATGATGTTTCCTTATTCCGCCACGTCGCGATCGCACCCGCGGCGACCGAGGGCGTCCTCGGTGCGCCCGGCTCCATTCGTCTCGGTCCGGCCGGGCGCACGGTAGGGGCTGTCCCACTGAACGGTTCGGTTCTACGTGCTCGCCGCGCCGGTGGGGGCCTTCTCCTCGCGCGCCTTCTCGACGATATCCATGACCGCCAGATAACCGAAGGTCAGCGCGGGCCCGATGGTCGCGCCGGGACCGGCGTAGGTGTGGCCCATGACCGGGGTCGAGGAGTTGCCGGCGGCGTAGAGGCCCTCGATCACGCTGCCGTCCGCCCGCAGCACCCGCGCCGCGGTGTCGGTGACCAGGCCGCCCTTGGTGCCCAGGTCACCGGGCACGATCTTGGCGGCGTAGAACGGGCCCTGCACGAGGGCCGCCAGGCACGGGTTCGGCTTCACCGTCGGGTCGCCGTAGTAGCGGTCGTAGTGACTCCTGCCGCGGCCGAAGTCCTCGTCCACGCCCTTTTCCGCGAAGGCGTTGAACCGGGCGACGGTGGCGGCGAGATTGTCGGAAGGCACGCCGAGACGCTGGGCCAGCTCCTCGAGGGTGTCGGCCGTGACGATGTTGTCGTTTTCCATCCAGCGGGACGGAAAGCGCTGGCCCGGCTGCAGCCCGGCGAAGATGTAGCGGTTGCGGTAGCGCTGGTCGAACACCAGCCAGGCCGGGATGTTCTCGCCCGGACCGTCACCCTGACCCCATTTACCGCCGTACATGGTGTGCACGGCCTCGACGTAAGGAGCGGACTCATTACCGAATCGCTTTCCGTCGGCGTTCACCATGATCGCGCCGGGCAGATTGCGCTCGGCCAGCGCGAACCACGGCTTGCCGCCCTTGAAGATGGTCGGCCCCCACCACGCGTCCGCCATGAACCCGACGTCGCCGCCGACCTCCATACCGGCCCGGATGCCGTCACCGGTGTTGGCCGCCGCGCCGGTGGTCCACTCGGTGGTGATGGGCTTGCGCTGGTACCGCTCGCGCATCTCGGCGTTGTGCTCGAAGCCGCCGGTGCCCAGCACCACACCGTAGCGGGCCGTGAAGATCGTCGGCTCGCCGTCGACGGTCGCCTCGACGCCGACGACCCGGTCGCCGTCGGTGATCAGCTTGGTCAGCGGAGTGTCGAGCAGCACCGGGACATTCGCGTCCATGAGGCCCTTGCGCATAGCGGCGATGATCGCCTGGCCCATGCCGACGATGTGCTTGCCGGTGAATTTCGCCAGGTAGGTGCGGGCGCCGACGCGCATGGCCCGCATCATGCCCTTCGGGTGGCGCCGGATCAGGTTCAACCGCACGAAGTCGGTCTGCATGACCACGACGTTCAGCGGGGCCTTCGCATACGGCGGTTCCAGGGTGGCCGCCTCTGCGCCGAGCACCTTCAGGTCGAACGGCTTCGGCTCGCAGGAGCGGCCCGAGCCCAGGCCACCCGGGGCCTCGGGGTGGTAGTCGGAGTAGCCGGGGACCCAGGTCATCTCGAGCGGGCTGTGGTCGAGAACGAAGTCGAAGGCCTCCGCGCCGCGATCGATGTAGGTGTCGATCTTCTCCTTCGGCACCACGTCACCGATGATGCTGTGCAGGTAGCGGCGGGCCTCCTCCCGGTCATCGGGCCGGCCGGACGCCCTGAGCGCCTTGTTGCCCGGGATCCACACACCGCCACCACTACGCGCGGTCGAACCGCCGTAGTGTGCGGCCTTCTCGATGAGCACCGCACGCAGGCCGTGGTGCGCGGCGGCGAGGGCGGCGGTCATCCCGGCGGCGCCGCTGCCGACCACCACGACGTCGTATTCCCGATCAGTCATGTAGAACACGTTATAGAATCGGACCAGGTTCGGTCTATATTGGTCTGGCAGATGGGACCGCTGACACGAGAAAATGCAGGAAAACTCGTTTCAGTTTGTATCCCGCTCACCGGCTGGTCACCAGACCGAGCGCCCCAATGGAAGGAACAAGCGTGCTGTCCGACGCGGTACGGAATGAACTGGCCGCGGAGCTCGCGGTCGCCGAACGAGACCGGGTGCCGATCGATCCGCTGGTCACGCGGTATGCGGCGATCGATGTGGTCGACGCCTACGAGATTCAGCTCATCAACATCCGGCAGCGGCTGGCCGACGGCGCGAAGGTGGCCGGGCACAAGGTCGGGCTCTCCTCGAAGGCCATGCAGGAGATGATGGGCGTCGACGAACCCGACTACGGCCATCTGCTCGCCGATATGCAGGTGTTCGAAGACGTTCCGGTCGACACCTCGAAGTACCTGTTCCCGCGCGTGGAGGTCGAGGTCGGCTTCGTGCTGGGCGCGGATCTACCCGGCGAGGAGTGCACCGAGGCCGACGTGCTGGCCGCGACGGTGGCCTACGCCCCGGCCATCGAGCTCATCGACACCCGCATCAAGAACTGGAACATCGCGCTGTGCGACACCATCGCCGACAACGCGTCCTCGGCCGGCTGGGTGCTCGGGCCGGAGCGGGTGGCCCCGGATGCGCTGGACGTCAAGGCGATCGACGCGACTCTGACCCGCAACGGCGAGGTCGTCGCCCAGGGCCGCAGCGACGCGGTGCTCGACGATCCGACCATCGCGGTGGCCTGGCTGGCTCGCAAGGTCGCCTCGTTCGGGGTGCGGTTGAAGGCCGGCGACGTCGTGTTGCCGGGTTCGTGCACCCGCGCCATCGACGCCCGTCCGGGCGACGACTTCCATGCCGAGTTCGCTGGACTCGGTTCCGTCCGTTTGACATTCGGCTGAGGGAGATCAAGTGACTGATTACGGCAAGGTCGCAGGTGAAAAAGTTACAGCCGCGATCGTCGGCTCCGGCAACATCAGCACCGATCTGCTGTACAAGCTGCTGCGGTCGGAGCGGATCGAGCCGCGCTGGATGATCGGTATCGATCCCGACAGCGAGGGCCTCAAGCGTGCTCGCGGGCTGGGTCTGGAGACCTCGCACGAGGGCGCCGACTGGCTGCTCGCGCTGCCGCAGAAGCCGGACATGCTGTTCGAGGCGACCTCGGCCTACGTGCACCGCGAATACGCGCCGAAGTACGAGGCGGCCGGTATCCGCGCGGTGGATCTGACCCCCGCGGCGGTCGGCCCGGCGGTGGTGCCGCCGGTGAACCTGGGCGCGAATATCGACACCCCGAACGTCAATATGATCACCTGCGGTGGGCAGGCGACGATTCCGATCGTCGCGGCCGTCTCGCGCGTGGTCGAGGTGCCCTACGCCGAAATCGTCGCCTCGGTGTCGTCGGTGTCCGCCGGACCCGGTACTCGCGCGAACATCGACGAGTTCACCAAGACCACCAGCAAGGGTGTGGAGACCATCGGCGGGGCGAAGCGCGGCAAGGCGATCATCATCTTGAACCCGGCCGAACCGCCGATGATCATGCGCGACACCATCTTCTGCGCGATTCCCGAGGGCGCCGACACCGCCGCGATCACCGGCTCCATTCACAAGATGGTCGCCGACATCCAGCAGTACGTGCCCGGCTACCGCCTGCTCAACGAGCCGCAGTTCGACGAGCCGAGCGTGGTTTCCGGTGGGATGGCGAAGGTTTCGGTGTTCGTGGAGGTCGAGGGCGCGGGCGACTTCCTGCCGCCCTACGCCGGCAACCTCGACATCATGACCGCCGCCGCCACCCGGGTGGGCGAGGTCATGGCCGAACAGATCCTCACGGCTCGGGTCTAGGAGGGACCAGATCATGAACTACGTATTGCAGCCGTTCTCCCAGGAACTCGACGTCCGCGTCACCGACACCTCGCTGCGCGACGGTTCCCATCACAAGCGTCACCAGTTCACCGCCACCGAGGTGCGCGATATCGTCGCGGCCGTCGACGCCGCCGGCGTGCCGGTCATCGAGGTGACCCACGGTGACGGCCTGGGCGGTTCCTCGTTCAACTACGGGTTCTCCAAAACCCCTGAGCAGGAACTGATTACGATCGCGGCGCAGACCGCGAAGCAGGCCAAGATCGCGGTCCTCATGCTGCCCGGGGTGGGGGTCAAGGAGGACATCAAGATCTCCCAGGACAACGGCGCGTCCATCGTCCGCATCGCCACCCACTGTACCGAGGCCGACGTCTCGATCCAGCACTTCGGCTACGCCCGCGACCTCGGCATGGAGACCGTCGGTTTCCTGATGATGTCGCATTCGCAGCCGCCGGAGGTGCTGGCCGAGCAGGCGCGCATCATGGCCGACGCGGGATGCCAGTGCGTCTACGTCGTGGACTCCGCCGGTGCGCTGGTGCTGGATCAGGTGTCCGATCGCATCGCCGCGGTCGCCGCCGAACTCGGCGACGACGCCCAGGTCGGCTTTCACGGTCACGAGAACCTCGACCTCGCCGTCGCCAACTCGATCTACGCGGTCAAGGCAGGCGCCAAGCAGATCGACGGCAGCGCACGGCGTTTCGGCGCCGGTGCGGGCAACACCCCGGTCGAGGCGTTCGTCGGCGTCGCCGACAAGATCGGCATCAAGACCGGCATCGACTTCTTCGCCATCGCCGACGCCGCCGAGGATGTCGTACGCCCGGCCATGCCGCAGGAATGCCTGCTGGACCGCCAGGCCCTGATGATGGGCTACGCCGGGGTGTACTCGAGCTTCCTCAAGCACGCCGAGCGCCAGGCCGAGCGTTACGGCGTCTCGGCGGCCGAAATGCTGGTGCGCGCCGGTAAGCGCAAGCTGGTCGGCGGCCAGGAGGACCAGCTGATCGACATCGCGCTGGAGCTGCAGCGCGAACAGACCGCTTCCGCCTGAGCGTATCGAGATCGACGGGCCGCGAACGTGAATCGTTCGCGGCCCGTTGTCGTGTTCCGGTGTGCCCGCCCAGCCGAACGACTACGGCTGTGATGGTCTCCGCTGTTTTCGGGCGCGATGCCGATAGGCCGCTCGGTTACTCGGAGAAATGGGTGTGCGGTAACGCGCGTGAGTGCCGAGCCGATCCGAATTATGGGTCTGGGACGCGCTGTACCATTGCGCGGCAAGCAATTCTGTTCTCGGGTAATCGTTCGGACATATAGAGGAGTTGCTGTGAACATGCGGGCGTTGATCGGTGGATCCGTTGCCGCCGTCGCGATTTCGATGGCCGGTGGAGCGGTGGCAGGTGCGGAGCCGTTCGTCGCCGCGAACGGGCCCACCGTGCAGAATCCGGCGGATTATCTGGTGGGCGACACGGTGTATTTCAGTACCGCGTACGCCAATTGCTCGATGCACCCCAACGGTGACGTGGGCTGTGACATCAGCCCCGGAATCGCCACTCTGTTCGGGATTCCCATCAACAACGTGGCCATCGATCTGCCGTTCCTGCCGGCGCATCCGACTTTCGGGCTGACCGGCCCGCTCGGTCGGGCGGGCAGCCGTTCCATCGACTCCGGGCCCGCGTCCGACGGCTACGACTACGGCGGCGTCATCAACTACGGCGGCGCCACCTGTACCGCCGGTGGACGCGGTGGGTTGCAGTGCAGCTCGAAGGGACACACCTTCAACTTCGGCTGGTCGGGAACCAATCTAAGCTGACGGCAGCTCCGATTGGGCGCAGCGGGCCGAGAACGCTCGCACGTTCGCGGCCCGCTCCTATCTTGGCGCGCACCGACGCCGAGCGCGTAGGTGCGCACTCCGCGTCGCGAACAAGCTGCACTCGGCCGAGGCCCGTGGCCGTAGGGTCGCCCGGTGCGGTTCTTTCGATCACGATGCGGAAATGCCGGTTGATACACTCGTGTATTCAAGTGTCCATGGAGAGGAAGTGTTCGTGACGTCCCTCGGTGCCCGGAGTTCGTCCGACGCCGGGCGCGACCGGACACCCCAACGTCGCGCCGGCTCGACGGCCGAATCAGGGACGCCGGTGCGGGGCGAGCCCGCACCCGTGGGCGATCTCGTTGCTCCGAGCGGCACCGCCCCGCGCGAGCCGCGAATGACCAAGCGGCGGGCCGAGACTCGGCAGCGATTGCTGGACGCCGCCTTCGACGCCTTCGCCGACGAGGGCTTCGGGCGCTGCACGGTCGAGCAGATCTGTGAGCGCGCCGGATTCACTCGGGGCGCGTTCTACTCGAACTTCAGCTCGCTGGAAGAACTGTTCCTGGCGATGTGGGAGTTGCGATCGGCCGAGATGCTGCGCGAGTTGACGGCAGTGCTGGAGTCGGGGACCGGCGCCGACGTGCACGATCTGCGCGCCGGCGTGGAACAGCTGCTGCGGGCGGTTCCGCTGGACGACAAGTGGTTTCGCATCACCGCCGAATTCACCGCCCACGCCCTGCGCAACCCGCCGCTGCGGCGGGTGATGGTCGCGCGGGAGAACGCGATCGTGGCGGCCCTGCTACCGGTCCTGGAGGGGCTGCTGAACCGCGCCGGGCGCGCCGTCACCGACCGCGACGGGCTGGGGCGCGCGGTGGTCGCGGTCCACGACGGCACCTCGCAGCAGTGCCTGCTCGAACCGGACGACCCCGCGGCCCGGGAACAGCGCACCACCCTGTTCACCCACGTCGCGATGGCCTACAGCGTCGCGCGGGACGCGTGATGACCCGCCGGGCCATCGACATGTTTCCGAGCACGGATATCTCGGCCGCCGACCCGCGGGAGCGAGCTGGGACCACGCCGCCGAGTTCGCGGCGTCGGCCGTAGCCGCGCAGAATCCGGGGGACGACGACTGTGCAGGAGGCGACGATGTCCGAACGACCCGAACTTGCCGAGGCGCTGGATCTGCAACCGCATCCCGAAGGCGGCTGGTTCCGCGAAACCTACCGCAGCCCGGTCGAATTCGAGCCGGACGGCTACGACGGCCCACGCGCATCCGCCACCGCCATCCATTTCCTGCTGCTGCCGCACGAACGTTCCGCACCGCATACGGTGCGCTCGGACGAGATCTGGTTGTGGCAGCGCGGTGGTCCATTGCTGCTCAACATCGGCGGCGACGAAGTGATCCTCGGCCCGGCCGTCGAGCGAGGCCAGCTCCTTCAGGCCGTGGTGCCCGGCGGCGTCAGCCAGGCCGCACGCCCGGCCGGTGACGAATACGTGCTGGTGAGCTGCGTGGTCGCGCCCGGGTTCGATTTCGCGGACTTCCGCCTGGACTGACCAGCCGGACGAACTCTTCGTGCGAACCTCCGCGATTCGGCGTGATTTCCGACTTTCGCGCGCAGCTTTGCACGAATAGTTCGGGCCCGCCCCCCCGAATCCCCGTCGAATACGGTGTGCGGGGCCCGAGCAGCGCGCGCCTACTCGTCGATCGCCAGGATGCCCTCATCGATCGCATACTGGATCGACTTCTCCAGGTCCGGGCACGGATCCGGCCGCCCCGGCCCGGCCAGCTTCGCGAAGATCGGGCAGTGTTCGGCCGGGCTGACCGTCCACTGCACCGAGCGCTGATGCGACGAGGACTTGCGGACCAGGACTTCCACTCCGCATGCCCGGCAGGCCACCGGCGTCAGGCCGTCTTCGAGATAGCGCTGCCTGTCGACGACCGTCTGGGCACGCACCTGCTCCCGGCGATCCGGGCGGTCCGCGAAATCGGGTGCTTTTGCCCAGGAGACCATCAGGCACCCGCCTCCTGCTTGACGGCCGGATCCTGCTGAGCCGTCTCTTCTTCTTCCTTCTTACGCCGCAGATTCTCGGCGACCTCGGCCTCCCAGTGCTCGTTGGCCTTGGTGGTGTCGACCTCGAATTCGAAGCGCTGCACCATCTTCGGATCGATATCCGCGACGTCGACGTAGAACTGCTCATACCAGCGGCGCAGCTGGTAGACCGGGCCGTCCTCCTCGCAGAGCAGCGGGTTGTCGATCTTGGACTTGTGCTTCCAGATCTCCACGTCCTGCAGGAAGCCATCACCGAAGAAGTCGGTCATGGACTTGGCCAGCTTCTCGGCGGTCTCCTCGTCGATGCCCTTGGGCTTCTCGACCGAGAGGCCGTACTGCAGCACGAACGAATCCTGCGTGACCGGGTAGTGGCAGTTGATCAGCTGCACCTTGATCTGGTAGCCGCCGTAGATGTTGGTCAGCGGATTGATCATGTAGGACGGGCCGAAGTACGACGCCTCCGACTTCAGCAGCGTCTCCCCGCCGTATTTGGCGGCCATGCCGATGTCCGGACGGCCCTTCGTCTCGAGGAACTGCGTGGCCACGTGGCCTTCGAAGACATTCTTGAAGTACGTCGGGAAGGCGAAGTGGATGTAGAAGAAGTGGGCCATGTCCACCACGTTGTCCACGATCTCGCGGCAGTTGGCGCCCTCGATCAGCATCGTGTTCCAGGTGAACGGAGTCCAGTCGCTGTTGCGCTCCTCGACCGGGTTGCCGTCGGCATCGGTGTAGGGCCCCTCGATGTAGGGGATCGTGACGTCGTCCGGCGGGGGGTTGCCCTCGTGGTCGTGCCACACGTACAGCTGGCCGTTGCGCTCGAGCGTCGTCCAGGCGCGCGTACGCGCCAGCGGCGGCACCCGGCGCGCGTACGGGATGGAGGTGCAGCGGCCGTTACCGCCCCACCGCCAGTCGTGGAACGGGCACGCGATGGAGTCGCCCTTGATCTCACCCATGCTGAGGTCGCCGCCGAGGTGGCGGCAGTAGGCGTCGAGCACCTTCAGCTCGTCGTTGCTGTCGGCCCACACCACGAGTTTGGTGCCGAACGCCTGGACGGCATGCGGCTTACCGTCGCGAAACGTCTCGGTCAGGCCCAGGCAGTGCCAGCCCCGCGCATACCGGGTGGGCGTCGAGCCCACGTCGATCTCGCGCACCTTCCCGCTCCGCTGTGCGGTTTCAGCCATCGGTCATCCCTCCTCTGGAAGTACTAGAACACGTTACAAAATCGAGCGGCTCAGCGCCAGCTATTCCGTTGGCTACCAGGCAAAGGTGTTCGTTGTGGGACAATGAACACCCGTTCTCGACATAAATAAGAACGTGTTCTAGTCTCAAGACAAGTATCGGTTCCGCAGAACGGAAAGCGACCGATACACCCGTTCCGATTTCGATCAGGCAGGAGCAGCCCCCGAGATGACGCAAGAAGTGACCGAGCGGGTCGAAGCGCTGTTGCCGAAGCTGCGCGAACAGGCGCAGGAGGCAGAAGATCTGCGCCGGATTCCCGACGAGACCATGAAGGCGCTGCAGGAGACCGGTTTCTTCAAGCTGCTGCAGCCGCGCCAGTGGGGCGGATACGCCGCCGATCCCGTCGTGTTCTACGACACCGTGCGCAAGATCGCCAGCGCCTGCGGTTCCACCGGCTGGGTGGCCGGCATCATCGGCGTGCACAACTGGCATCTGGCGCTGTTCGACCAGCAGGCACAGGAGGAGGTCTGGGGCGAGGACACCCAGGTCCGCATCTCCTCCTCCTACGCCCCGATGGGCGCCGGCGTGGTGACCGAGAGCGGCGACGGCTACCTCGTCAACGGCTCCTGGGCCTGGTCGTCGGGGAGTGATCACGCCACCTGGACCTTCGTCGGCGGCCCGGTGATCAAGGACGGCAAGCCGGTCGACTTCGGCAGCTTCCTGGTTCCGCGCACCGACTACCGCATCGACGACGTGTGGAATGTGGTGGGCCTCAAGGGCACCGGTTCCAACACGCTGGTGCTGGAGAACGTCTTCGTGCCGCGGCACCGGTTCCTCAGCTACAAGAGCATGAACGACCTGACCGCGCCGGGCCTGCAACAGAACACGGATCCGGTCTACAAGATGCCGTGGGGCACCATCCATCCCACCACCATCTCCACGCCGATCGTCGGCATGGCCTACGGTGCGCTGGACGCGCACGTGGAGCACCAGGGCAAGCGCCTGCGCGCGGCTTACGCCGGTGAGAAGGCCAAGGACGACCCGTTCGCCAAGGTGCGCATCGCCGAGGCCGCCAGTGATATCGACGCCGCGTGGCGTCAGCTGTCGGGCAATGTGGCCGACGAGTACAAGCTCCTGGTCGCTGGCGAGGAGATTCCGTTCGACCTGCGCGTCGCGGCGCGTCGCGATCAGGTCCGCGCCACCGGCCGAGCGATCGCCTCTATCGACAAACTGTTCGAGAGCTCGGGCGCCACCGCACTGGCGAACGGCACTCCGCTGCAGCGGTTCTGGCGTGACGCGCACGCCGGTCGCGTGCACGCCGCCAACGATCCCGAGCGCGCCTACATGATGTACGGCACGCACGCGTTCGGGCTGCCGGTCACCGACGGGATGGTGTGATGACCGCCGTTTCGGAGCTGACCTATGAGTCCACCTCGAAGTTCGCGCAGGTGCGCCCCGATCTGCAGCTGCACTACCACGAGGCCGGCGAGGGCAACGGCCCCACCATCGTGCTGCTGCACGGCGGCGGACCGGGCGCCTCGTCGTGGTCCAACTTCGCGCGCAACATCCCGGTGCTGGCGCAGCACTTCCACGTGCTGGCCGTGGATCAGCCGGGCTTCGGGCAGTCGGACAAACCGACCGACCACCCGCAGTACTTCGTGCACAGCGCCTCGGCGCTGAAGGATCTGCTCGACACCCTCGGCATCACCGAACGCGTTCACCTGCTGGGCAATTCACTCGGCGGCGGTGCGGCCGTGCGCTTCGCGCTCGACTATCCGGACCGGGCCGGCAAGCTGGTCCTCATGGGTCCGGGCGGGCTGAGCACCAACCTGTTCGCCCCGGACCCCACCGAGGGCGTCAAGGCGCTGGGCAAGTTCAACGTCGAGCCCACCCGCGACAACCTGGAGAAGTTCCTGCGGATCATGGTCTTCGACCAGTCGCTGATCACGCCGGAACTGCTCGACGAGCGATTCGCCTCCGCCAACACCCCGGAAGCGCTGGCCGCGACCCGGGCGATGGGAAAGTCCTTCGCCAGTGCGGATTTCGAGAAGGGCATGTTGTGGCGCGAGGCGTACAAGCTGCGCCAGCCGGTGCTGCTCATCTGGGGCCGTGAGGATCGGGTGAATCCGCTCGACGGTGCGCTGGTGGCACTGAAGACCATTCCGCGCGCGCAGCTGCACGTGTTCGGTGGCTGCGGGCACTGGGCGCAGCTGGAGAAGTTCGACGAATTCAACCGGCTGGCAACCGATTTCCTCTTCGGCGCGAAGGAGCAGAAGTGAGTATTCGTGCGCTGGGATATATGCGCATCGAGGCGACCGACGTGGCCGCCTGGCGCAAGTACGGGCTCGAGGTGCTCGGCATGATGGAGGCGGACGGCCCCAACCTCGACGCGCTCTACCTGCGGATGGACGATTTCCCCGCTCGCCTGGTGATCGTGCCCGGCGAGAAGGACCGCCTGCAGGTCTCCGGCTGGGAGGTCACCGACGCGCCCGCGCTGCAACGGCTTCGGGAGACCCTGACCAAGGCCGACGTCGCCTTCGACGAGGGGACCAAGGACGAGCTCGCGGAGCGGCGCGTCGAGGGCATGATCCGCTTCCAGGACCCTTCGGGTAATACGCTCGAGGCGTTCTACGGCGCCCAGTATCTGGCCCGGCGTTTCGTCAGCCCCTACGGCCACAAGTTCGTCACCGCTGAACAGGGTCTGGGCCACGTGGTCCTGACCTGCAACGACGATGCCCAAGCGCAGGCCTTCTATCAGGATGTGCTCGGCTTCCGGCTGCGCGACTCGATGCGGCTGCCACCGCAGGTCGTCGGCCGGCCCGCCGACGGTGACCCGGCGTGGCTGCGGTTCTACGGCTGCAATCCCCGGCATCACGCGCTGGCGTTCCTGCCGCTGCCGAACCCGACCGGCATCGTGCACCTCATGGTCGAGGTGGAGAATTCCGACGACGTGGGGCTCTGCCTGGACCGGGCGTTGCGTAAGAAGGTCAAGATGTCGGCCACGCTCGGCCGGCACATCAACGACAAGATGCTGTCGTTCTACATGAAGACCCCCGGCGGATTCGATATCGAATTCGGTTGTGAAGGTTTGGAAGTCGACGACCATTCCTGGATCGCGCGGGAATCCACCGCGGTGAGCCTGTGGGGTCACGACTTCACGGTGGGATTCAAGTAGCGAGCGCGGAGAGGGCGACAACCATGACCGCCACGGACGAATACCCGGAAATCGACGGCCGGCTGTTCCGGAACGTGCTGGGGCAGTTCTGCACCGGCATCACGGTGATCACCACCTGCATCGAAACCGAGGACGCCGCGCCGGCGCCGATCGGTTTCGCCTGTCAGTCCTTCGCCGCCCTCTCCCTCGACCCGCCGCTGGTGCTGTTCTGCCCCACCACGGGATCGCGGTCGTGGGCCGCGATCGAGCAGTCCGGACGCTTCTGTGTGAACGTCCTGGCCGAGGAACAACAGCAGGTGTGTGCCCGCTTCGGTTCCCGCGAACCCGACAAGTTCGCCGGAATCGGCTGGAGCACTTCGGATCTGGGACTTCCGGTCCTGGACGACGCGCTGGCCACGATCCAGTGCACGGTGGACAGCGTCGTCGACGGCGGCGATCACTACATCGTGATCGGCCGGGTACAGGCCCTGTCGGAGTCCACGGACTCCGGCAGGCCGCTGCTGTTCTACCGCGGCCAGTACACCGCCATCGAACCCGAGAAGACGACCCCGGCCCCGTGGCGAGCCGACCTCGAACATTTCCTCACCACCACCACCCTGGACACCTGGTTGTAGGTCCGGGCGATCGTCGAGGGCGGGCACCTTTCCCGGTGGCCGCCCTCCGCTGTTTCGCGTGGCCGGCCGGGATCCGGAATACGTCGGACGGGTCGTGGGCCCGCATGTCGGCGTCGGACGGTGACAGATCGGTGGTGCGGTGCTGGGCGCTGCCGTGCCGGTGCGTTGACCGTGACCGGATCGGTCAGGATGCTGGTGATCGTCGCGGTGTGAGATCGGCCGAGTGGGGCAGTGTGGATATCTTGAGTGAGACGGTGGCGGCGGTGCGGACCGGGATGCCCGCCTCGGGATTGTTCGTGCGGCATGCACCGTGGGGGAGGCGGTATCCGCTGGTGCCGGGCGCCGGATTCCACATCGTGCTGCAGGGTGAATGCTGGTTGCTGGCACCGGATTCGGAACCGGTGGAGATGGGGCCGGGCGATGTGCTGTTCATGCCGCGCGGGGCCGCGCATGTGATAGCGGACAGTCCGCACAGCGCGATCACCGAGGTGGCGACCCCGGGTGAGCCGCGTGATATCCCCGGGCCGGGATCGCGGACCAGCTTGCTGTGCGGGGCATACGAGGTCAGCCGGAGTCGCCGTCATCCGCTGCTGGATCAACTGCCCGACTTCCTGCACCTGCCCGCCGATCCGGACCGCTACCCGGCACTGCGTGCCGCGGTGGATCTGCTCGTCGGCGAGCTCACCGAACCACGGCCGGGTACCGATGCCGCGGTACCCGCGCTGCTGGATACGCTGCTGCTGTTCGTTCTGCGCTCCTGGTACGAGAGGGCCGAAACCTCCGGCTGGGCAGGCGCTTTCGCCGATCCGGCGGTGTCGGCCGCGCTGGGCGCCATCCACGCCGACCCCGCGCGGGCCTGGACCGTTCCCGAGCTGAGCGCGGTGGCGGGAGTATCCCGCGCCACCCTGACCCGCCGGTTCGCCGCAACCGTCGGTGAGGCGCCGCTGTCGTATCTGACCCGCTGGCGCATGCTCACCGCCGCACGCCTGCTACGCGAGACCGACCTGCCGATCGCGGCGATCGCGCACCGCGTCGGCTACGGTTCCGAGTTCGCGTTCGCCAAGGCGTTCAAGCGCGAATACACCCTTGCTCCGGGGCGTTATCGCCGCGCCGAGGAGCTGCCGCCCGTCCTCGCGGTGTGAGGAGGCCGAATGCGTCTGGAAAGCCCGGTGCCGCTGGGCCAGAGGTAGCGCCGTGATTCAGCTGAACGGGGTCGAGTGCTCCTGCCGGACCCCGTCGACGTACAGTTCGACCTTCTCGTTGTAGAAGCAGACCAGCCCGGCAACCTTCTGACTCTCCGGCAGGGGAGTGCGGTAGTACCAGACCAGATCGGGATATTCGGTCTCGCCGATGCGGATGTTGTAGTACTCGGCGGTGCCCTTGTAGGGACAACTCGTCGTGGTGGCCGAGGGCGTGAGCAGATCCATCCGCACATCGGTCAGCGGCAGGTAGTAGCGCGGGACGAGTCCGGTCTCGTACAGGATGTGCGGCGAATCCGATTCCGCCACCACCTCTCCGCCGAGTTCCACCCGCACCGTGCGGGAACTGGCCAGGATGTCGACGCGCGTATAGGGATTGCGCGGATGAACGGAGATCGGCTCGTCCTCCTCGAACCACCGATCCATCTGTTCCCACTCCAAGCGGATGTGCTCACGCAGCTCCGGGATCGGCGACTCCGGATAGCGAAGGGCCGCAGCGGGTCTGGTGGTTTCACCGATCACCACGTCGTAGATGTCGCCCTCGCCGCGACTCGTGGAGTGCTTGGTCGATCCGGTCGCGACCAGCTCCGCGCGAACATCCTCGACCGGCACGTAGTACGTCGGGTAGTAGGGACTCTCCCACACCAGCAGCGGACGAATGGTGTCCGCGACGACGTGCCCGCCCACATAGGCCCGGATCCGCCGGTGCCCCGCCTCGGTCCGTACCCGCCCCCGATTGGTCTCGGTCATTTCACCACGGTACGCGCGGAAGGTGACGCGGTATACGGCACCGGCCGATGCCCATGACAAGGACCATGCGCCCAATGCTCTGCGTACCAGCATCCGTGCCCGCTTCGTGCCGGGGCAGATACCGGATGTCTTCGCCTGCCCGGTGGTTTTCCGAGACGTACCTTTGTGGACCGGTCACAGGTGATCCGATGACGGTATCGGCCTGGGCGAATCTCGTGCGCGAATAGCTCTGTGAATCAGCGTCCGAGCCTTTTCACCGGTGACGGACTGAGCAGCCAGTGTGTCGAACGTCCGGCGGTACACCCGAATATCGCGGGGTTGGGTGACGTTCAACTCTGCGGTTACCGTCTCGACCAGAACCATCGTCGAATCGAACATCAGGAAACCGGTCGTGGCCGTCTCGAACGGCGCCATGAATGGGATAATTCCGATGGTTATCCGGGGCACGCCGTGGACGGCCAGCAGCCGGTCCAGCTGACCGAGCATTGCCTCGTTGCCTCCGACCGTGGTGTACAAGGCCTGTTCCCCGATGAGGAAATGAAACAGGTGATCTCGCTTGTACAGGACTTGCTGACGTTCCATCCGCTTGGCCACACCGGCGTCCAAGTCATCGGGTATCTGTTGGAATTCGATGACTTTGCGGAGAATCCCGGTGGCGTACTCGGCGGTCTGGAGTAGGCCGGGAATCAACGATGGCTCGAATGATCGAAGTATCCGGGACTCGGATTCCCACTTTATCGACGCTTGTTGCCGTCGCTTGGTTCCGGTGCCGAGGACTTTCCGCCATTCGAGGTACGCGGTATCTATGTTCTGACGGGTGGCGTGCAGGTCAGCCAGCTGGTCCTGTGCGCCGCAGTCTCGGCAATACGCGGAGATGTCCTCCAGGGACGGTTTGATCCGGCCGTACTCGATCTTCGAGACCTTCGAGGGGTCCCATTCGTTACGCCGTGCGAGTTCGGCACCGGACAACCCGGCAGCGAAACGCTGTTGGTCAACAGAGCCGGTCACTGTGTGACGTAATCCCGAAACGGGGTACCGAGCGACCAGAACCGTTGTTTCAGCCCCACCGCGTATTCGGCGATGCCCGGGTCGGTGGTCATCGCACCCGACCAACCGCCGGAGTCTCCGAACGCCGAAAAGATGACCGTCTCGTCATCGAACAGCCAGAAATCATCGGGTGGCACTTCCCCGGCATCGTGCCGCGGTAGATACCGGATATCTTCTCCGGCGGCGGTGTTGAGTTCTGCGACCCGCATGGAGAACCTCGTGTAGTCGGTGTGCGGTACGGACACGATACGAATCCGCGTCACTGCGACGCCCTGGCTGACCGTCTCCCTGACCAGATCGGTCCACGGTGTGAACCACGCGTAATCGTCCGGCTCCCCGGTCGGGAATCGCTGGAGCGGTTCACTCTCTCCCGGCTCGACGTACGAGTCGAGCACTTCGAGATGGAACGCTTCCCGCTTGCAGGTCCGGAGTAGGTCCGGGAACCCTTCATCGGCTACCTCCGTTGCATCGTGCATGAAGTTGCACCCACGGGACTAATTGTGGCGTGTGAATGTCCTTGATGCACAGCAAAAATCCACCTTGTGCACGAATGTGCATGATCGTAGACCGTGGCCGAGGGTGGTTCCTACGGTTCTGACCGGGCCTCAGCACCGGGCTGAAACGACTTCCCCGGTGCCGGGTGCCATGCCAAGGCACATGAGGGGACGGAGACTACATGGACGCAAGGAAAAGGTGCGCAAGGCTTTTCGTGTTTCCCGGTGGCGTGCTGGAGGCGGTCGCCTACGGGGACGGCGACTCGGGTGGGGTGTATCTCGAGCTCATGAGTCGACTTCTGCCGCAGCGTGTTTCGAGTGCGCTGGATGTTCCCCCACCTGTTCACCCGGTCGAGTCGGCCGATCAGGAGACGTGCGGACGAGTTCTCCGGTCGCTGCGTCGATAGGAGGCATAGCCGCGTGCTCACCGTCGCGTGGATTGTCGTCGTCGCGTTGCCGGTGGTCGGGGGGCGTCTGGGCGGTCCGGCCCTACCGGGACGGGGATAGGGAAAGGCCGGAATCCCCTGCGGGTTTCGCGAGGGGATTCCGGCTCACCGCCGTTGCGGTCAGAGAAGGGGTACCGCAGCGGCGGGTGCCGTCCCGGCGACGGGGTGGGCCGCTCGGGACGACGAGTTCGGTCAGTCGTCGCCGACGGTGATGGCTTCGGCTTCGGCCGGGCTGTGTTCGGCCGGGTCGTGCTCGTCCATGTGGGACAGGGCCGAGCGGCCGCCGAGCAGCACCAGGACGCCGACCGCGGTACACGCGGCGCCGACCCAGAACGGCAGGGCCATCTGATGTTCGCCGAGCTTGCCGGCCAGATACGGGGCGGCGGCGCCACCGACGAACCGGACGAAGCTGTAGGCGGCCGAGGCGGTGGAGCGTTCCACCGGGGCGGAGATCATCACGGCCTCGGTGATCAGGGTGTTGTTCACGCCGAGGAACAGGCCCGCCAGTACGGTGCCCACGATCAGCACCGGCTTGTGATCGGCCCAGATCGCCATCGCGGCCAGATCGGCGGCGAACAGCGCGAGCGCGGTCGCGATCATCGGCACGGTACCGAACATGCGCTGCAGTCGCGGCGCGAAGACCACCGAAGCCAGCGCCAGCAGCAGACCCCAGCCGAAGAAGATGAACCCGATCGAATAGGTGCCCATGTTCAGCGGGAACGGGGTGTAGGCGAGCAAGGTGAAGAAGCCGTAGTTGTAGAGCAGTGCGGTGATGCTGACCAGCAGCAGTCCCCGGTGCCGTAAAGCCTTGAAGGGGGCCGTGATCGAGGTGTGATGGGCCGGTTTCGGCATCTCCGGCAGCAACACGACGATCGCGACGAACGCCACCGCCATCAAGACGGCGACACCGAAGAACGGTGCGCGCCAGCTGAATCCGCCCAGGAATCCACCGAGCAGCGGCCCGGCGGCGATACCGATGCCCAGTGCCGCCTCGTACAGAATGATGGCGCGGGCGACCCCGCCGCTGGCCGCGCCCACGATGGTGGCCAATGCGGTCGCGATGAACAGCGCGTTACCCAGACCCCATCCGGCGCGGAAGCCGACGATCTGCCCGACCGTTCCCGACGACCCCGCCAGCGCGGCGAAGACTACGATGATGGCCAGGCCGGCGAGCAGCGTCTTCTTGGCGCCGAAGCGGCTCGACACCACGCCGGTGATCAGCATCGCGACACCGGTGACCAGCATGTAGCTGGTGAACAGCAGGGTGACCTGCGACGGTGACGCGTGCAGCTGTTCGCCGATCGGTTTCAGAATCGGATCCACCAGGCCGATACCCATGAAGGCGATGACCGAGGCGAAAGCCACTGCCCATACCGATGTGGGCTGCTTGGTCTTCGGCGTGGTCGTCGCCTCGGTCGCGGTCGGCGATGAGAGAGTGGTGCTCATCAACGCTCCTACTTCGAGACTGTGTGCGGTGCAGCCGATTTCAGGGCTTCGAGGAGATCGGTCAGTTCACTTTCGAGATGGCTGAGCCGGTCGATGCCGAAGTCGGGCAACCGGGCCGCGAGGGCGGTGCCGAACGCGCGACGGGACACGGACAACTGTTCGCGCCCCGCCGGCGTCAGCTCGACGACCACGGCTCTGGAGTCGTCGGGGTCCTTGGTGCGTGCGGCGAGTCCGGCGGCTGTCAGCCGGCCGATCAGCGCGGTTGCCGAGGGCTGGGAGCAACCGTCGATCTCCGCGAATTCGCTGATTCGCAGCGGACCGTGCTCTTCGAGCGTGGACAGCGCCCGCACCATCGCACGCGGGAGCGCTCGGGTTCCCAGCGTGCCGGCCAGTCGAGTGAGCCGCGCGGCGGCGACGGCGATGTCGACCAAGAGCACCTCGGCCGGATCCGGGGCGGAGACCGAGCTCCGGGCCGGATCGGGGAGGGCGGGCGACTCGTTCGACTGCACGAAAATTATGTTACATAAGCTAACTATGTATGTACATAGCCTAACTATCTATCTTGGCGTGAGATCGCGCACACCGGGTTTTCGCAGGTCAGCAGGGTCCTATCTGGGGGTCGGCGCGGACGGGGCCGGCCGATGCAGATCAGGCCGGGCGAGCCAGCGGCCGCCCCGGCATCCCGAACAGTTCGGCATCGCCGTGCGCCCGCTTGAAATACAGATGCGCGTCGTGCTCCCAGGTGATGGCGATACCGCCGTGCATCTGCACGGTCTCCGACACCACCGAACGGAACGCGTGCGAGCAGTGGATGCGCGCCGACTCGAGGTCGAGCGTCGTCTCCGCCGTCACCGGGCGATCCAGATCCGCGATCGCGGCGTAGGCGGCCGAGCGGGCCGACTCCACCAGCACGTACATATCGGCCATGCGGTGCTTGAGTGCCTGGAAACTGCCGATCGGGCGGCCGAACTGCACGCGCGACTTGCTGTACTCCACGGTCGTGTCGAGGCACTGATCGGCCGCGCCGACCTGTTCGGCGGCCAGGGCGGTCCAGGCGACCGCCCGCAGACGGGCGGCGATCGCGCCCGCATCCCCGCCCAGCCGGGTGGCCGCCGCGCCGTCGAAGGCGACGGTGCTCAGGCGCCGGGTCGGATCCATGGTCCGCACCACGGTGCGGGTGACTCCCGGTGCGGTGGCGTCGATTTCGTAGAGTCCGTCGGCTGTCACCGCGAGCAGGGTGTCGGCATCGGCACCGTCCAGAACGTAGTGCGCGGTCCCGGTCAGTGTGTCGCCGTCGGCCCGCACCGCGTATCCCGCGGGTCCGCGAGCCACGCGTGCACTTCCGACTGCGCCTGTCGCCCAGCCTTTTTCGTCCGCCCAGCCCTTTTCGTCCGCCCAGCACACAGCGAGCGTCCGGGTGCCCTCAGCGACCCCGGGGAGCAATCGTTGTGCCGCGGCGGCATCACCCGTCGCGAGCACGGCCTGGACGCCGAGGACCGCCGACCCGAGCATCGGCGGGTTGTGCAGTGTGCGCCCGAGTTCCTCGATCACCACCAGCGCCGTGTCGATATCGGCGCCGACGCCGCCGTACTCTTCCGGAATCGCCAGCGCGGCCACACCCACCTGCTCGCACAGCAGTTGCCACAACCGCTCGTCGTAGCCGAGTTCGCTGTCGATCGCCCGCCGCAGGGCGGCCCGGTCGCCGTGGCGGGTGAGGACCGCGCGTACGGTTGCGGCCAATTCTTGCAGTTCCGCGGTATCGGTCATCGCCGTACTCCCGTCTCGTCGTCTCGGTGGTTCACGCGCCGGCCGCCACCGGCGTACACAGCGCCGCCGCGATCCGGGCGCGATGGAAATCGGCGGTGCCCCATGCGGATCGCAGGGCAGTCACCTTGGTCAGCCACAGCGACAGATCGCATTCGGCCGTGTAACCGATGGCGCCGTGCACCTGCAGGGCGATTCGCGCCGTCCGGTACGCGGCCTCCGCGCAGGCGAACTTGGCCGCCGAGACGTCGCGGGCGCGGTCGGCGGTGCCGAAGCTCAGCGCCGCGCGGTACAGCAGCGGTTCGGCCATGTCGAGGCCGATCCTCGCATCGGCCAGATGATGTTTGATGGCCTGGTAGCGCCCGATCGGCTGCCCGAACTGATGCCGCTGGATCACATAGGTGACGCTGGTGGCCAGCATCGCGAGACCCGCGCCCAGCAGCTGGGCCGCCGCCGCCAGCGCACCGGCGTCGAACGCGGTCTCCGCCGCGGCGAGCACCGAATCGCCCTGTGCCACTACCTCGTCCGGGCTCACCGGATACAGCCGCCGCGCCGCGTCCACCGATTCGATCCGGTCGCCGCGACGAGCCGTGCACAGCTTGTCACCGTCCACGACCAGCACCACATCGGCGGAATCGGCGTCGAGGACCGGTGTCTGCGGCGAGAGCGCGATGGTGCCGAGCGTCTCACCTGCGGCGAAGCTCGGCAGCCATCGCCGCGCCGGACCCGAATCGTCGAGCGCCTGCAACAGCGCCGGAATCACCGCGGCGGTCTCGATCACCGGGCCCGGTACCGCGGCCCGGCCGAATTCCCGGCACGCCACCACTAGGTCGATGGTCTCGGCCCCCATCCCGTCGTATTCCTCGGCCACGGCCAGGCCCAGGGCGCCCGCGCCGGCCAGTTGCCGGATCAGTGCCCGGCCGCCACGGGCGCCGCCGCCGTTCCAATTGCGGATGACGGCGGGCGTGCCCGCGGCATCACACATCTTGCGCAGGCTGTCGGCGAAGTCGCGTTGTTCGGGGGACAGTGCAAATCTCATCGATGGGTCCATTCGGGGGTGCGGCGCGGGGAGGCGGGGTGGCACACGGCGGATCTCAACGCGGTAGCCCGAGCAGGCGCTCGGCGACGATATTGCGCTGAATCTCGTTGGTGCCGGCATAGATCGGGCCCGCCAGCGAGAACAGGTAGCCGTCGGTCCAGGCGCTGCTCTGCTCGGCCGAGGCGCCGAGCAGATCCAGGGCGGTCTCGTGCATCGCGATATCGAGTTCGGACCAGAAGACCTTGTTGATCGACGATTCCGCGCCGAGTTTGCCGCCCTCCGATAACCGGGTCACGGTGCCGAGCGTGTTGAGCCGGTAGGCCTCCGCGCCGATCCACGCGTCGACCACGCGATTGCGGGCCGCGGTGTCGGCCGGATCGGCGGTCTCGCGCCACAGGTCGATCAATCGCGCGGCCGTGGCGTTGAACCGGCCGGGGCTGCGCAGTGACAGGCCGCGCTCATTGCTGGAGGTGCTCATCGCCACCCGCCAGCCCGCGCCCGGTTCGCCGATCACATCGCGATCGGGGACGAAGACATTCTCCAGGAAGATCTCCGCGAAACCGGGCTCGCCGTCGAGCTGCGGAATGGGCCGCACGGTGACGCCGTCCGCGGACAGTGGGAACATCACATAGGTGAGGCCCTTGTGCCGTTCGGCCTCCGGATCGCTGCGGAACAGGCCGAAGGCCCAGTCCGCGAAGGAGGCTCGCGAACTCCAGGTCTTCTGCCCGTTGAGCACCCAGCCGCCCTCGACCCGCTTGGCGCTGGAGCGAATGCCCGCGAGGTCGCTCCCGGCCTCCGGCTCCGACCACGCCTGCGCCCAGATGTCGTCGGCGCGAGCCATTCTCGGCAGGATGCGTTCGAGCTGTTCCGGCGTGCCGTGTTCGAACAGGGTGGGGGCCAGCAGGAAGATGCCGTTCTGGCTCACCCGTCCGGGCGCGCCCGCGGCATAGTACTCCTCCTCGAACAGCACCCACTCGAGCAGCGAGGCGTCGCGCCCGCCGTATTCGCGCTGCCACGACACCACCGACAGCCGGGCATCGGCGAGGGAGTGCTCCCAGGCGCGATGCGCCTCGAAACCCTCCCGGGTGTCCATCGATGGCAGCGGTTCGGCGGGGACGTTCGCGCGCAGGAACTCCCGTACTTCGAGCTGGAATTGCGCTGCGGCCGAATCGAGTTCGAGATCCATCTACTTACCGCTCCGTTCTGCGGTCGTTGCGGTGGTCGAGTCAGGCCCGGAGGCGGTAGCTTGCGTAACCACGGAGGGCCCGCGACCACGGCCCTCGGACGCTGCGGCCTTCATCGACTTGGCGGTCATGCCGGCCAGCGAGTCGGTGCCGACCTCGGCGTTGTGGGCGTGGGCGAAGTGGTGCAGGCCGAAGACCGAATCCATGCCGGCGCGCATGCCCATCAGGTCCTCGCACTGATTGACGGCCTTCTTGGTCAATGCCAGGCCGAATTGCGGCATGGTGGCGATCTTCTCGGCCAGCTCGAGGGTGTGCGATTCCAATTCGGCGCGAGGCACGACCCGGTTCACCATGCCCCATTCGTAGGCCTGTTCGGCGCTGAACCGCTCACCGGTGAACAGCACCTCCTTGGCCCGCCGCGGGCCCAGCACCCACGGGTGCGCGAAGTACTCGACGCCCGGAATGCCCATCCGGACAACGGGATCGGAGAAGAACGCGTCATCGGCGGCGACGATCATGTCGCACACCCAGGCCAGCATCATCGCGCCCGCGATGCAGGCGCCCTGCACCATCGCGATGGTGGGCTTGGGAATCTCCCGCCACCGCCGGCACATACCGAGGTAGACCTCGAGCTCCCGGGCGAAGCGCTGATCGCCGCCGGGCCGGTCGACGTGGTCCCACCACAGCGCGGCCTTGTTGTCGTATGCGATGTGGTGGTCGCGTCCGGGCGTGCCGATGTCGTGGCCGGCGCTGAAGTGTTCTCCGCTGCCCGCCAGGATGATCACCTTGACCTCGGCGTCCTCGACCGCCCGCGTGAAGGCGGCGTCGAGCGCATAGGTCATCACCGAGTTCTGGGCGTTGCGGTAGTCCGGCCGGTTCATCGTGACCAGGGCGATCGGACCGCGGCGCTCGTAGGTGACGACCTCGCCCTCGTCCGGAATCGGCGCGGGGGTCGCGTCTGTGGTCACGAGATCTCCTCACGTAGTTGCCGTTTGAGGACCTTGCCGGCGGCGCTGTAGGGCAGCCGGTCCCGGAACTCCACGAATCGCGGCACCTTGAAATTGGCCAGGGTCTTCTTCGCGTAGGCGACGACGTCGTCTTCGGACAGTTCGGCGCCCGCCCGGCGCACGATGTAGGCCTTGCCGACCTCGCCCATCCGCTCGTCCGGCACCCCGATCACGGCGGATTCGGCGACGCCGTCGAGCCGGGCCAGGGTCTGTTCGATCTCGGCCGGATAGACGTTGAAGCCGCCGGAGATGTACATGTCCTTGAGCCGGTCGGTGATCGTGAGATAGCCGCGCTCGTCGAGGATTCCGACGTCACCGGTGTGCAACCAGCCGTCGGCGTCGATGGCTGTGGCGGTGGCCTCGGGATCGTCGAGGTAGCCGGCCATCACGTTCGGCCCGCGCAGCAACACCTCGCCGTGATCGCCGATGCGCACCTCGAATCCGGCCATGGCCACACCGGAGGTGTTGGCGATGGTCTCCGGATCGTCGTCGGGCAGGCACATGGTGCCGAAGCCGGAGGATTCGGAGAGGCCGTACGCGGTGACGACCACCTCGAATTCCAGTTCGCTGCGCATTCTCTCGACCAGCACCACCGGTACGGTCGCCGCGCCGGTGACGGCCACCCGCAGGCTGCTCAGATCGAAATCGGCGCGGGCGGGATGTTCCAGGATGGTCTGGTAGATCGTCGGCGGACCGGTCAAGACGGTGATGGCCTGCTCCTGCACCATCCGCATCGTCTGCGGCACGTCGAAGGTCGCCTGCGGGACGATGGTCGCGCCGGTGACCAGGCAGGCGAGGATGGCCGCCTTGTAGCCGAAGTTGTGGAAGAACGGCGGGATCACCAGATAGCGATCGGAACTGTTCAGCGTCGACCGCTCCACCCAGGCCCGCACCACATCGAGCGCCTGGCGCTGGGCGACGAGCGTGCCCTTGCTGCGGCCGGTGGTGCCCGAGGTGAACAGGATGTCGGCGATGTCTTCGGGCTCGACCGATTCCGCGCGCGCGATGACCTTCTCCACCGGGGTCTGCGCGGCCAGTTCGGCCAGTTGCGACCAGACGACGGCATCGTCGTAGGTCGATTCGCCCTCCGCCGGAATGACGATGACGGTGCCGACCGCCAATTCCGGTGCGGCGGCGCGTAATTCCGCGAGGCGCTGCCGGCCCAGGAACGGGTCGGCGATGAACAGTGCCTGCGCGTTCACCCGGGCGATCACATCGGCGGCCTCGTCGGCGACGTAGCGGGTGTTCAGCGGTACCAGTGCGGCGCCGGTGTAGTGCGTGGCCAACGCGGCCACCACCCAGTGCCAGGTGTTGGGCGCCCAGATCGCGATCCGGTCGCCGCGCTGGATTCCGCGCGTGATCAGCGCCCCGGCGGTCTGCCGCACCGCGTCGAGTAGTTGTGCCCAGCTCAGGTGCACCTCACCGTCGCTGACCGCCGGTGCACCGCCGTGGATGCGCGCGGCTTCGTGCAGGGCGAGGGGGGTGGTCTGCACAGGGGGTGTCACGTCGTCCTCGTCTTCTACCAGCTGGTCGACGGGTCTGCCCGTCGGTTTTCCGACCTGCTGACGGCTCGATCCGCCGGTCGATTCGCACTGCGGGGCTCACCGCCCTACAAAGCAAGTGCTTGGTAGGTTACTCTACCGGAGTGAGTGCGATCCAGACCCCCGATTCCGCCGCCGGCGCGGATGCCTCCGGCACGGCGGCCCCCGGTACGGAAAACGCAGCCGACCAGCAATTCCGCGCCGAAGTGCGGGAATGGCTGGCCGAGAACCTGAACGGGCGGTTCCGCGAGCTGCGCGGGCTCGGCGGGCCCGGAAGTGAGCACGAAGCCTTCGACGAGCGGCTGGAGTGGGACCGCCACCTCGCCGCGGCGGGGCTGACCTGCCTGGGCTGGCCGGTCGAGTACGGCGGCCGGGCGGCGACGCTGCGCCAGCAGGTGATCTTCCACGAGGAGTACGCGAGCGCGAATGCCCCGGCGCGCGTCTCGCACCTGGGGGAGGAGCTGCTGGGGCCGACGCTGCTCGCCTTCGGCACCGAGGAGCAGAAACAGCGCTTCCTGCCCGGCATCCGCTCGGTCACCGAACTATGGTGTCAGGGATATTCCGAGCCCGGGGCCGGTTCGGACCTGGCGAACGTGGCGACCAGCGCCCGGCTCGACGGTGACGAATGGGCGATCAACGGCCAGAAGATCTGGACCTCGCTGGCGCATCTGTCGGACTGGTGTTTCGTCGTAGCCCGCACCGAACCTGGCTCGACCCGCCACCACGGCCTGTCCTATCTGCTGGTGCCGATGAAGCAGCCCGGTATCGAGGTGCGGCCGATCATCCAGCTCACCGGAACCGCCGAATTCAACGAGGTGTTCTTCGACAACGCCCGCACCGCCGCCGATCTGGTGGTGGGCAAGCCCGGGGAGGGCTGGCGGGTCGCCATGGGCACCCTGACCTTCGAGCGCGGCATCTCCACGGTCGGCCAGCAGATCCGCTTCGCGCGCGAACTGTCGAATTTGGAGGCGGTGGCGAAAGCCAATGGCGCGCTGAATGATCCGGCCTTGGCCGAGCGCATCGACCAGGCGTGGGTGGGGTTGCGCGTGCTGCGCGCACACGCCCTGCGGACCTTGGAGTCGGCGCATCAGAATGTCGATGCCCGCACCGCCGCTGGCCAGGCCTCGGTGTCGAAGCTGTTGTGGGCCAATTGGCATCGCGGCCTCGGCGAACTGGCTATGGACGTGCTGGGCGCCGAAGGGCTGATCGCCCGGCCCCCGGTCGGCGGCACCGGCTCCGCCCTCGATCCGCACCCCGCGGACGACCTGAACCAATGGCAGCGCCTCTATCTGTTCACCCGCGCCGACACGATCTACGGCGGCTCGAACGAAGTGCAGCGCAACATCATCTCCGAACGCGTGCTCGGCCTGCCCCGGGAAGCCCGCTGACCATCCCGCCCGGCCGAACGCTCGGCCGGAAGCCATTGGCCGAAGCCGCTGTTCGGCCGTAAGGAAGGACCTACAGTGCCTGATCTCTCGGTTCCGCCCCAGCCGATCTCCGGTCACGGACTGCTCGCCGGCCGGGTCGCCGTGATCACCGCCGCCGCCGGCACGGGTATCGGATCGGCCACCGCGCGCCGCATGCTCGACGAGGGCGCCGACGTGGTGGTCTCCGATTGGCACGAACGGCGGCTGAAGCAGACCGAGGAGGAGCTGGCCGCGGAATTCCCGCAGCGCAAGGTCGCCTCGGTGGTCTGCGATGTGACCAGTACCGAACAGGTCGACGAGCTGATCCGCGCCGCCGCGCAGCGGCTGGGCCGCATCGACATCATGGTCAACAACGCCGGGCTGGGTGGCGAGACGCCCGTCGTCGACATGACCGACGAACAGTGGGACCGCGTCCTGGACATCACCCTGAACGGCACCTTCCGCTGCACCCGCGCCGCGCTGAACTACTTCCGCACCGCGGGCCACGGCGGCGTGATCGTCAACAACGCCAGCGTGCTCGGCTGGCGGGCTCAGCACGGCCAGGCCCACTACGCCGCCGCCAAGGCCGGTGTCATGGCATTGACCCGCTGCAGCGCCGTGGAGGCCGCGGAACTGGGGGTGCGGATCAACGCGGTCGCGCCGAGCATCGCCCGCCACCCATTCCTGGACAAGGTGAGCTCCACCGAACTGCTCGATCGCCTGGCCGCGGGCGAGGCCTTCGGCCGGGCCGCCGAGCCATGGGAGGTCGCGGCCACCATCGCGATGCTCGCCAGCGACTACACCTCCTACCTGACCGGCGAGGTCGTCTCGGTAAGCAGCCAGCGCGCTTGAAAAGAAGCCTCTGCGAGAGGTAGACCCTGGTGGGTCTCGGCCCAGGGGGGCCGAGAACCCGCCGCAGCGAAGCAGAGGCAAAAAAACACTGCCGCCGATCGGCCCCACCTGTGCGATCCTGAGAACGTCCGGTTCCGACAGTTCGAAGGGACCACGACCCATGGGTCTGGACGGTCGACAGGAAGATAACGACGTACTGGAACTCGAGTTGATTCGCGAGGTGGTGCTCGCGCGGCGGCGGCAGGACAGCGTCGTGCTCGCCGCTCTCACCCTCGGTGCGGAATTGCTCGATCACCCCGATGCGCACGCGACCGCGACGCGCGCCGCGCAGATTCTGCATGAGCACGAGGTCGACGAGGCCGAGGTGGCACGGGATCCGCGTGCCGCCCTGCGTGCGGATATGGCCCGCGATCGGCGGCGAGTGCGGCACATCGGCGCCGGCTGCGGCCCGGGGGAGGCCGATCCCGGTGGGGAACGTCGCCGGCAGCAGACCGCGTTGCTGTGCGAGGTACGCGCCGATCTGCTGGAGGTGGTCCGGCGCTGCCGGCGGTTCCGGTTCGATCGCCTCGCCTTCGCCGACGGCATCGATCGAGGGCTGGCCGCGGCCACCGGCAAATTGGAGGGCGTCGCCGATCGCGACACCTATCTGGCGTGGCGGCGCGGCATCGTGCTCAAACTCAGCGAGATCCCGGATCCGGCCGGCCCGCCGCGGGCGATGGCGACCGTGGACGCGGGGCCCGGCCGGGGACCTCTCCTCGTGGAATGGGATAGCTGTGAGCGGCGGCTCGCGCTGGTGGCGCGGATGAAACGGGCCGGTATCCCAGCACTGGAGATCTGCGATCGGCTGCTCGCCGATCTGTCGGTGTCCTCGCCGCTGCGCTACTCCATTCGGTGAGCCACCCGTAGAACAAGCAAATGCTTGGTTGTATTATGGCCGAGTGACCGCATCCGAGGCCTCCAAATCCGCACGCCGCAACGAGTTGCTCGGCCTGGCCGCCGGCCTGTTCGCCGAGCGCGGCCTGCGGGCGACCACGGTCCGCGATATCGCTGATGCGGCGGGGATTCTATCCGGCAGTCTCTACCACCACTTCGACTCGAAAGAGGCGATGGTGGACGAGATCCTGCGCGGCTTCCTCGACGATCTGTTCGGCCGCTACCGCGAGATCGTCGCCTCCAGCCTGTCGCCGCGAGCCACGCTCGAGGCGCTGGTCATCACCTCCTGTGAATCGTTCGACCGCTGGCATTCGGCGGTCGCGATCTATCAGGCCGAGGCCAAAAGACTTAGTGGCACACCGCGTTTCGAGTACATCTCGGAATACAACCGGGAATTCCGGGAGCTGTGGCGCAATGTGCTCACCGAGGGCGTGCGCGACGGCAGCTTCCGCCCCGAACTCGATGTCGAGCTCGCGTTCCGGTTCCTGCGCGACACCGTCTGGGTGGCGGTGCGGTGGTATCGGCCCGGCGGCCGCATCACCGCGGACATTCTCGCCAAGCAATATCTGACCATCGTGCTCGATGGACTCACCAACCCTGAGAACCGTTCCGGCGCAGTTTATTCCGGAGGATCGCAGTCCGGCGCCGAATCCGGCACATCCGAATAGGAGCGTTACATGTCCACACCGTCCGATCGCCGCCGGTACGCACCGGTGCGCGAGGCCTATGTCATCGATGCCGTGCGGACGCCGATCGGTAAGCGCGGCGGTGCGCTGGCCGGTGTGCATCCCGCCGATCTCGGCGCGGCGGCACTGCAGGGTTTGCTGGGCCGCAACGCCATCGACCCCGGCAATGTCGACGATGTGATCTTCGGCTGTGTCGACGCCATCGGCCCGCAGGCCGGCAACATCGCCCGCACGGCGTGGCTGGCGGCCGGATACCCGGAGGAGGTTCCCGGCGTCACGGTGGACCGTCAATGCGGCTCCAGCCAGCAGGCGATCAATTTCGGCGCCCAGGCCATCATGAGCGGCACCGCCGAGGTGATCGTCGCCGGCGGCGTGCAGAACATGAGCGCCATTCCGATCTCGGCCGCCATGCTGGCCGGTAAGGAATATGGTTTCGACTCGCCGTTCGTCGGCGCCAAGGGCTGGGACCACCGCTACGGCACCGGCGAGGTCTCGCAGTTCAACGGCGCGCAGCTGATCGCCGAGAAGTGGGACATCAGCCGAGAAGATATGGAGCACTGGGCACTTCGCAGCCACGAACGCGCCCGCAAGGCCATCGCGGAGGGCGCCTTCGATCGCGAGATCGTGCCGGTCGGCGATTTCTGGATCGACGAGGGCCCGCGCGAGACCAGCCTGGAGAAGATGGCCGGACTCGCGCCGCTCAGCGAGGGCAGCCGCCTGACCGCCGCGGTCGCCAGTCAGATCTCCGACGGCGCCAGCGCTACCCTGCTGGCCTCCGACTGGGCCGTCACCGAATACGGCCTGAAGCCGCGCGCCCGCATCCACCACGTCAGTGCCCGCGGCGCCGACCCGATCTACATGCTCACCGCCCCGATCCCGGCGACCAAGTGGGCGCTGGAGCAGACCGGGCTGACCATCGACGATATCGATGTCGTCGAGATCAACGAGGCGTTCGCCTCCGTGGTGCTGGCCTGGCTGAAGGAGACGGGCGCGAACCCCGACAAGGTGAACGTGCACGGCGGCGCGATCGCGCTGGGGCATCCGCTCGGCGCCACCGGCGCGAAGCTGTTCGCCACTCTGCTCAACGAGCTCGAGCGCGTGAACGGCCGCTACGGGCTGCTCACCATCTGCGAGGGCGGCGGTACCGCCAACGTCACCATCATCGAGCGAATCCGCTGAGCCGCTTCGCCTTTCGTCCGGCGACAACGGTTCCGGAAGGGGTCGAGGTGCGGTATCTGTCGAGGGGGTAGCGCGAACCGGAAAGGCCGCCCGCCGGCATCGGCGAGGCGGCCTTTCCTTACCGCCGAACGTCTTCGGTTACGCCGACGGGCCGGGGTTCGCCTCGGCGCCGTCACGCAGCGCGGCGATCGTGTCGATCCGCGCGAATGCTTCGTCGATGATGCGGTCGATCAGCTCGGCCACCGTGGGCAGGTCGTCGATGATGCCGGCCACCTGGCCTGATGCCAGCACACCCGCCTGTGTATTACCTTCCACCAGACCAGCTTTCAGCAGCATGGGAGTGTTGGCGGCCATGATCACCTGGGACCAGGTGAGGTCCTTCTGCTTGCGCATGGCAAGGCCGTCCTTGATCATGGTCGACCATTTCATACCGGTCATACCCTTGAACTTGACGGCGTTCGAGACCGCGGCGACGAGGCCGCGATAGCTGCCCGAATGTTCCAGCTTGTCGACCAGTTCGGTGTTGAGCACGCGGTGCGGCATACCGTCGACCTTCAGCGAGACGACCGTGTCCTGCAGGCCGCGCGAAAGGTATTGCTGTTTCACCGAATCCGGCACACTCGAATCCTGGGTGAGGAGGAACCGTGTTCCCATCGCGACGCCCGCCGCGCCGTAGGCCAGGGCGGCGGCCAGCCCGCGGCCGTCGAAGAATCCGCCACCGGCCACGACCGGAATGTCGACCGCGTCCAGTACCGAGGGCAACAGCAGCGTGGTAGCCACCGAACCGGTGTGTCCGCCGCCCTCACCGCCCTGCACGATCACCGCGTCCGCCCCCCATGAGGCGACCTTGATCGCATGCTTGGCCGCGCCGATGGACGGCATGACCACGACACCGTTGTCCTTCAGGCGCGCGATCAATTCCTTCGTGGGGGCCAGCGCGAACGAGGCGACCTTCACGCCCTCGCGGATCATCAACTCGATCCGGTCGGGCGCGTCGGACAGGTCGGCGCGGATGTTCACACCGAAGGGCTTGTCGGTCTTGGCCTTCGTCTTGGCGATCGCGACCTCGAGTTCCTCGAGCGTCATCGTCGCCGAGGCCAGGATGCCCAGGCCGCCGGCGTTGGCGGTCGCGGCGACCAGACCCGGCCCGGCCACCCAGCCCATCCCGGTCTGCACGATCGGATGCTCGATGCCGACCAGTTCGGTCAGCGGAGTCCGCAGTCGGCCGCTCACGAGTCCACTTCCCTTTCCCGGATCCCCTTGGGATCCAGCACCGTGCGGATGATCCGCAGTTCTTCCTCGGTGGGCGTGCGACTCACCTCGGCGCTGTCCAGTCCGGCTACCTCGAACGCGGTGTTCTCGGCGACCTCGTCGGCGCTCACCCCCGGATGCAGCGACAGCGCCCGGAGGGTGTGGCCGGGACCGCCGAAGTCGAACACGCCCAAATTGCTGACCACCCGATGCAGGTGGTGGAACCGGTACGCCGGATTCTCGGGATCGATCCTGTCGTAACCGATTCCGCACACGATATCGACGGTCTCGCAGAACACGCGCTTGCTGTGCTTGGGCACGAAGTAGCTGGTCGCGTGGTTGATGGTGTTGCCCGGTGCGCCGCGCACACCGAACATCTGCCGGCTCGGCTGCTGCAGCGCGCCGAAGGCGGACAGATTCTGGTTGCCGTAGCGGTCGATCTGATTGGCGCCCATGACGACATGCCGCCGCCCGGAAGCCACGACGTCGAACACCTTGCCGAACGGAATCCAGCCCTCGGTGGGAGCCTTGGCGCCCAGTGCGGGGGTTTCGGCCAGGAAGAGGGCCTCGCCGTCGGAGATCAGTAGATCGGGCTCGAAGGTCAACCGCGCCAGCCGCGCCCCGATGGTGGGGGTCGGCGACATCGGGCTGGCCATGATCTCGCCCGCGCCCCGGAAGATTTCGGCGCAGGCGAGCGCGCACACCTCGGCGCGGGTGACAGTGGTGGTCTCGCTCATCGGCGCTCCTCGTTCTCGGTCATTTCGCCTGCTCCACAGCGAATTCGGCTACCGCGGAACGATATTCGTCCTCGGTGACGTCCAGATAGCGGGCTTTGAAGGCCGCCCAGGTCTCGGGATCCTCGGCCGCCTCGACGTAATGGCGCTGGAACTTCTCGTCGCGGCCGTAGCTGCCGGAGAAGGTGAAGTGCGCGCCGCCCGGCGCCTCCACGACGCCGTCGACCATCATGCGATTGAGGATGATCGCCTGGTTCGGCACGGCTTTCACCAGTTCCTCGGTCTCGACCAGCCGATCCACCGACAGGAACCGCCGCTCGGCGGCCAGGCAGTAGAGATCGTCCATGTACGGGTCGACGCCGGTGTAGGCGGCATTGCCGTGCTTGTCGCCGATGTCGAGGTGGACGAACGCGGCGTCGAGGGTGAGCGCCGGCATCGCGACCAGGGTTTCGGTACGGCCGTCGGCATCCGGATACGGCGACCGCACCGTCCGGAGTTCACCGTCCCAGAAATTCAGCACGTCCGAGCCCAGCCCGGCGCGGGTGGGCAGGAACGGCAGCCGGGCCGCGGCCGCCTGCAGGCCGGATTTGACCATGCCCTCGTCCATTTCGCGGGAAATCAGCTCACCGCCGGTGCGCGCCTTGGCGAACCAGGGATCGTAGAACGGCGCCGAATCGAGGGATACGAATCCGTAGTAGGCCTTGCGCACCTTGCCCGCCGAACACAGCAGACCGAGATCCGGCCCGCCGTAGGTCACCACGGTCAGGTCGGTGACGTCCGAGCGCAGCAGCGCCCGCACGAACGCCATCGGCTTACGCCGCGAACCCCAGCCGCCGAGGCCGATGGTCATCCCGCTGCGCAGCTGGGAGACGGCCTCCTCCAACGACATCCGCTTGTCGCGCATGCTCATCGTGCCTCCTGCTGTGTCATGCGGGACACCCGCACCCGGTCGGCCCGGTGCGCGGGCTGCGCATTGTGGCTCATCGTGCCTCCTGCTGTGTCATGCGGGACACCCGCACCCGGTCGGCCCGATGCGCGGGCTGCGCATTGTGGCTCATCGTGCCTCCTTTTTGGCAGCCAGATCCTCGTCGAACCGCGCCCGGATCTCATCGGCCACACCGGCGAGATTCAGCTCGAAGGTGAAGCCCTGCTCGAAGCGGTAGCTGCGGTGCACATCCTGCAGATCGATGCCATTGAGCGCGCGCTTGGCGGCCCGGATGACCCGCCCGTCCTTGGCGGCGATGTTCTTCGCCACTTCCAGTGCGGCGGAATCGAGTTCGGCCCGCGGGACCACCTTGTACACCGAACCGAAATGGTGCAGTTGCTGCGCGGTCGCGGTGGAGGCGGTGTAGAACAGCGTGCGCATCATGTGCTGGGGGACCAGCCGGGCCAGGTGGGTGGCCGCACCCAGTGCGCCGCGCTCGACCTCGGGCAGCCCGAAGGTGGCGTCGTCGGAGGCGACGATGACATCGGCATTGCCCACCAGGCCGATGCCGCCGCCGAGGCAGAAGCCGTTCACCGCCGCGATCACCGGCACCGGGCATTCGTAGACCGCGCCGAAGGCGTCGTAGCAGCCGTGATTGGCATCGATGAGGGTCTGATGGCCCGGGTTGCGCTGGATCTCCTTGATGTCGACTCCGGCGTTGAAGCCGCGGCCCTCGGCGCGGAGCACGACGACCTTGGTCTCCGGGTCGCGCCCGGCCTCGCGAATCGCATCGGCCACGCCGAACCAGCCTGCGGTGGGCAGCGCGTTGACCGGCGGATAGTCGATCGTGACGACCTCGATACCCGAGGTCTCGGTGTGACGGTTGATCCCCATCGCATGTCCATTCATTGGAAAAACAAGCAAGTGCTTGGTAGGTTAGCACGGTGGCAATCGAAGTGGACCTGTCCGGATCGGTAGTTCTCGTGACCGGCGGGGTCAAGGGCGTAGGCGCCGGCATCAGCCGGGTGTATCTGGACGCCGGCGCGACCGTCGTGGTGTGTGCCCGCCGCCCCGGTGAGGCGGCGATCGAGAGTTCCGGTCGTACCGCCCAATTCCTGCCGTGCGACGTGCGCGACGGCGAGGCGGTGACCGGGCTGATCGAGACGATCGTGCAGCGCCACGGCCGGATCGACCATGTGGTGAACAATGCCGGTGGCGCGCCGTTCGCCCCCGCCGCCACCGCCTCCCGCAATTTCCATGCCAAGATCGTGGAGCTCAACCTACTTGCCCCCCTGGTGGTTTCGCAGGCGGCCAATGCCGTGATGCAGCAGCAGCCCGAGGGCGGTTCGATCGTGATGATCTCGAGCGTCAGCGGCCATCGTCCCTCGCCCGGCACCGCCGCCTACGGCGCGGCCAAGGCCGGTCTGGACAGTCTGGTGTCCTCGCTGGCGATCGAGTGGGCGCCGAAGGTGCGGGTCAATTCGGTGATCGTCGGGATGGTCGGCACCGAATCCAGCCATCTGCACTACGGCGACGATGCCGGGATCGCCGCCGTGGCGGCGACCGTGCCGCTGGGGCGGCTGGCGACACCCGAGGACATCGGCCGGGTCGCGGTCTTCCTGTCCTCCCCGCTGGCCGGCTACGTCAACGGCGGATCGCTCATCGTGCACGGGGGCGGGGAACGTCCCGCCTTCCTGGACGCGGCGACCGTCAACGACGCGCAACCGGCCGCGCGATAGCAGCCGCCACTCGGCAACCGGGCCCCGCTTCGCGACGAAAACCCCTACCGCACCGAGGAAATGAGAGCAGCAGATATGACCGACAACTCCGAGCGGATCTGTGCAGGACGCACCGTGATCGTCACCGGCGCCGGCCGCGGTATCGGCCGGGCCCACGCGTTGGCCTTCGCCGCGGCGGGCGCCAACGTGGTGGTCAACGATCTGGGCGCGGAACTGGACGGCGCCCCCAGTGCCGATTCGCCCGCCGCCCAAGTGGTCGAGGAGATCATGCAGGCCGGTGGCCGGGCCGTCGTCAACGGTGACGACGTGGCGGACTGGTCCGGTGCGAAGCGGCTGATCAGCCAGGCTGTGGAGACCTTCGGCGGCCTCGATGTGGTGGTGAACAACGCCGGTATCGTGCGCGATCGGATGCTGGTCAACCTGGCCGAGGACGAGTGGGATGCTGTGATCCGCGTCCATCTCAAGGGTCACTTCGCGACCATGCGTCATGCCATCGAGTACTGGCGCGCGGAATCCAAGGCCGGTCGTGCCCGCGACGCCCGCATCATCAACACGAGCTCGGGTGCCGGTCTGCAGGGCAGCGTCGGACAGGGCAACTACGCGGCGGCGAAGGCCGGTATCGCGGCCCTGACCATCACTGCCGCAGCGGAATTCGGACGTTACGGGGTCACCGTCAACGCCATCGCTCCGTCCGCGCGCACCCGCATGACCGAAACCGTCTTCGCCGATATGATGGCCCGCCCCGACGACGGCTTCGACGCGATGGCGCCGGAAAACGTCTCGCCCCTGGTGGTCTGGCTGGGCAGCCCGGATTCGGCCGGTGTCACCGGGCGCATGTTCGAGGTCGAGGGTGGAAAGGTGGCGTTGGCCGACGGCTGGCGCCATGGTGTCGCCGAGGATCGCGGTGCACGGTGGCAGCCGTCCGAATTGGGTCCGGTGGTACGTGAGTTGATTGCCAAGGCAGCCGATCCCGAGCCGGTCTACGGGGCCTGAGCCCCGCAACCCGCACAGCAACGATCCGTGCCGGTGAGATCGCGTCCCGCCGCCCCCTTACCGCGGCCGCGATCCGCCGGCGCAGGCGTGTGAATTCCCTTGTGCCCGTGTCGATGACGTCGCGTTTGCGGCTCGTCGATGGTAAGTTGGCATGGTCATTACGGCGGGCGATTCCGGTTACCGCGCCGTGACCGGTGATCGTGCTCCCATGATCTCGCTGCGCGAGCAAACTGTCGGCAGTTAAGATGGGCCCGCATTCGTTCGGTCCCGGAGATTTGTCGCGACCGGGGAGAAATCTGCGCTGAGAAGTTGAGGGAAGGCAAGCGCATGACCATGGGTCGCATCGCGCGCGTTGTGGCGGTAGCCGGTTTGATCGGCAGTTGCGGGGTCCTCGGCCCCCTGGTGGCCAACGCTCAACCGACCGCACCCGCTGCGCCGCGGCCCTCGCCGACCGCCCCGCACAGCTCGCCACCCGGCGCGCCGACCGCCGCGGGCGCCGCAGTCGCGGAGCCCGCCCGGGGCGTCGCGGTTTCCGGTCCGAACGCGTCTGCTCCCGGGACGGGTCGCGAACGGCAACAGGGACCGACCGCGTCCCCGCCGGACCCCTCGATCTCCGACCGGCCCGGCGTCGCCGCACCTCGGCCGGACGCCGAAATGTCGTGGCCCGGTGACGCGCCCGGCAGGGGAACGCCGGTGTCCCATCCGGTGGCGGCCGGTGCAGGGGTGGCACAGCAGGGTCCGTCCGGTTCGGCGGGCCCCACTCCGTCCGACGACGGCCAGTACGACGGCCACCTGACCATCCCCGGACGCTCGACCACGTCGTCGACGACGGCGCCGTCGCGGGTTTCCGCGCCACCGCCGCCCATCACGCCGACTCCGGTTGTCGGTGAAGGCTTTGCGGGCCTGGCGAGCATCCTCGGCACCGGCTCGGCCGCGGTCGGATCGGCGGCCGCGGGTTCGGCCGCTTCCGGCTCCGCGCTGACCGGATCGGCGTTGGGCGGAACCGGATCCGCCGCAACGGGTTCGGTGGGCGCGGCCACCGGCTCCGCCCTCGCAGGAACCGGCTCCGCCCTCGCCGGAACTGGCTCCGCGACCGCCGGTACCGGATCGGCTGCTGCCGCAACGGGTTCGGCGGCAACGGGTTCCGCTCTCGCGACCACCGGGTCGGCCGCCGCCGGAACCGGTGCGCTGCTGGCCGGGCTGCTCGGTACCGGGTCCGCCGCCACCGGATCCGCGTTTGCCGGCCTCGCTGGGACAGGCTCCGCCGCAACAGGTTCCGCGCTGGCAACACTGCTCGGCACCGGCTCCGCGATCACGGGTTCGGCTGCCGTGGGTTCGGCCGCCGCGATGTCGCCGCTGCTGCTTCTGCTTCTGCTGCAACCGGTTCCGCCCCCTCCGATACCGGCAGCTCCTCCGCTCGCCATTCCGCCGGTGCCGCCGGTCCCCGCCGTCCCCGCAGTGCCGGGCGCACCGGTCGTCGCGGCACTTCCGGCACCGGCCGCGGTCCCGCCCGCACCACCGGCCGCACCACCGGCCGCGCCACCGGCGCCGGCCCCGGCGGCTCCGGCGCCCGCACTGGCCCAGTCGGATCCTGCTGTGCGTCCTACCGCGGCGAGTAGCGGCCTGCCCGAGGTCAAGACGCTGGCCGTGCTCGGCGGCGTGATCGCCATGGCGCTGGCCGCGGCCGGCTCCGGCGCGGTGAGTTTCCAGAGCGCCTCGGCCGCGCAGGCGCGTGTCGAGGCCGCGCGCGCGGAATTCTTCGGACCGAGGGCCTGAGGGGGCGCGAGATGACCGAGAGCCGGATTCAGACTGGCCGCTCCTACCGCCGCGTCGCCGCCGCCGTCGACGCGGTGTGCGCGGTCGCCGCCGATTTCGACGCCACCACTTTGGAGGAGGTGGTCCTCGCGATCTCCGCCGAACGCGGCCGCCTGATCGAAATCGCCGACGCCCAGCTCGGACCGGGTGTCTGCGGGCAGCGCCGCAGCTATCCGGACAAGGACGTGATCGTGCTGGCCGCCGCCCTGCCCAGCCGCGACCACACCCTCGCGCACGAACTGGGCCATGTGGTCTTCGACCACCCGGGTGAACCGGCCGCCGAGGTGACGCTCGAGGCCAGCGACGACCTGATCGCCTACATGCTGTCCCAGCGCGCGCATCAGCAGATCGTCGACGACGGGCAGGACGACCAGTACGAGTGGGAGGCCGAGACCTTCGCCAGCATGCTGATGACCCGCCTGCGCGTCTTCAACAACCGCGGCGCCGGTGTCTCGGTGCTGCGATTCGACGAGGCTCTCGGATGACCGAGGCGGCAGCGTGCGTAACCACGGAGGGCGCGTCGGTCATCGGCAAAAGGACTCGGATGGGCGAGGGGCTCCTCGGACATCCGACGACAGGCACGGGGTAGAAGCATGACGTTCTGGTTGACTGCGCTGTTGGTGTGGATGGCGGCCGGTGCCCGCATCGGTCGTGTCCTGGTCAAGCCCGCGACCACGGCCCGGGTGGCGATCGTGATCGCGGTCGCTGCGGTGGCCGCCGCGGCCACCCTCGGCATCCCGGAGATCGCGGTCGCGGTGGATCACGCATTGCCGCACGGGATCAACGGCCAGGCCCTGGCCGACCGGCTGGTGGTGGCGACCTGGCTGCTGTTCGCGGTCGCGACGTCGGTGGTCGCGGCCGCCGCCTGGCCGGTGGTCTCGCGCCGGAATCTGCGCCAAATCGCCTGGATGGTCTACGGTTTCGGGGCGCTGGTCATCGCCGCCACCATCGGGTGGTCGATTCTGTTCGGCTGGGTGATGACGTTGCTCGGCTGTGTCTTCGTCGCCGTGACCGGTCTGCGCAATCTGGACTGGACGGCGCTGGGCCGCGGTATCGCGCTCTACACCGCGGGCACGGTGGTCGCGGGAGTGCTTGCCGCGCTGTCGATTCGGCGTCTGGCGATCGGTGAACAGCCCGTGCGCCCCGGCGATCCGGGCTGGTTCTGGCCGGCCTGGCAGCTTGCGAGCCTGCTGATCGCGGTCGGCGCGGTGTGGATCGTGATCGAGCTCTGGGTGCGGGCGCGCCTGCTGCTGCGCCAGATTCGGACCCTTCACCGCACGATGATCGAGCGCTTCCCGGAGGTGGTGGCGCACGAGCAGACGGTGTCGGCCACTCAGCTCAAGGCTTCCGATCAGGTCGCGCAGATCATGGATGCGCTGTATCTGCAGACCGGCGGCGGAATGGAGCTGGCCGCGGCCGGAGTGCCCGCGCGTTCGGTCACCGAACGTGCCGAGCGGGTGGCCCGCTGGGCACGCAATCCGCTCGGTGACGAGATCGTCGATGCCCGCTGGATCGCACCGCCGGAAGGATTGAGCCCGCGCGGTTGGGTGCAGGCGATCGCCCGCGCCTTCGAGCGCACCGCGATCGACCGGAAATCAGCATTCGCACAGGCGGATTGACCATCGACGCGGTCGGACCGATTGGGCGGGCGGTCCGATCGCACAGCGCAGACCGAAGCGTCGCCGCTTCGGTCTCAGGTCACAAGACAACACAGTGCGGTTCCGAGTGCCGCACTGTGTTGCCTTGTCTAACTTGCTATTCCGTGCCGTCCGGTGGAACCTCGGGCAGACCTTCACTCGCCCGGAGCTTTTCGGCCATCGAGGTCAGGAGGTTCTGTGACTCTTCGGAGAGATCGAACGCCCTGCTCGACAGCCGACGCAGTCCATAGCCCTGCAGCTGGGACAGCAACTCCAGATCATGGTCGATCTTGGCGGCGTAGATGTCGTTGAAGAAGTAGTCCGGTTTGACCTTGAAGAACTTTGCCAGTGCGGCAACCGTCTCATCTGAGGGGTTCGTCCGCTGACCCGACCGCAACTGCGAGAGATACGGTTTCGAGATCGGATGCCCGGAGGCGGTGAGCGCTGCCGCCACCTCGGCATTGGTGTGCGGCTTACGCCCCGGGGGATGCACGGTTTCGAACAGCTTGTTCAGCCGCGCCGCGAAATCAGCCATTGTGAGCCGCCCAATTCCCTTCGCTGTACTAACAGTCGTTATCTCGGATACGTATCATTGATATTAGCGGCTGAGTAACTGAAAACCTACGCCTGATTCAGGATTTCCTTGAAGCTTCCAGGTCGGCCGTCCGGGAACTGTTCAGCGTCGACGCGTTTGCGGGGCACCGCGCCCTCGCTGGTCGAGGGGCAGTACGCTCCGGTTCTGGCCCGTCGAACGAGTCTCGTTCAACGGGGCATTGATAACCGGAAGATAGCTGACATCTCATCCTTTTGTCTGTATCGCGTTTTGTGTGGCGTACGACACGTCTCGGACCTGTGAGGATGAACATTCAACTACGGATGAAATCTGTTCGGTATTACAACCGCTCGATGATTGTTCCGGTCGCAAGTGCGCCACCGGCGCACATGAGGACCATTGCGATGGACTTGTCGGAGCGTTCCAGCTCGTGCAGGGCGGTGGTGATCAGCCGAGAGCCGGTGCTGCCGACCGGATGTCCGATCGCGATCGCGCCGCCGTTGGCATTGACGCGGTCCATATCCGGCTTGTGCACCGACGCCCACGACAGCGGGACCGAGGCGAAGGCCTCGTTGATTTCGACGAGGTCGATATCGGCGATGCTCATGCCCGACTTCTCCAGCAGCCGCGTTGTCGCCTGCACCGGACCGTCCAGGTGGAACTCCGGCTCGGCGCCGACGAGGCACTGGGTGACGATGCGCGCCCGCGGCTTCAGTCCGGCGCGCGCCGCGGCCTGTTCCTCCATGAGCAGCACCGCGGCGGCACCGTCGGAGATCTGTGACGAGGTGCCGGCGGTGTGAATCCCGCCCTCCAGCACCGGCTTCAGCTTCGCCAGGCTCTCCCGGCTGGTCTCGCGCAATCCCTGGTCGTGGTCGACGTCGAGCGTCTCGCCGGTGCGGGTGCCCTCCTTGTCGACCTGCGGGGCGCCGGCGATGGTCAGCACCTCGCGATCGAAGCGCCCCTCCGCCCAGGCCTGCGCGGCCAAACGCTGTGAGCGCACACCGAATTCGTCGACATCGTCGCGGGTGATGCCGCGCCGCTTGGCGATTCGCTCGGCCGCCTCGAACTGGTTGGGCATATCGATGTCCCAGCTCGCCGGGCGGCGAGGCCCGGCGTTCTCGCCCACGTTCGCGCCCAGCGGGACGTGGCTCATGGATTCGACGCCGCAGGCGACGCCGATGTCGATCGCCCCCTGGGCGATCTGCCCGGCGATCAGGTGGTTGGCCTGCTGGGCGGACCCGCACTGGCAGTCGATCGTAGTCGCGCCCACCTGCCAGGGGAGTCCGGCGTGCAGCCATGCGGTGCGGGTGACGTTGTTGCCCTGCTCGCCGACCTGCATGACGCAGCCGCCGATGACCTGTTCGACCAGTGCCGGATCGAGTTGTGCGCGCTCGAGGACGCCGCGCTGGGCAGCGCCGAGCACCTCGGCGGCGTGCAGCCCGGCCAGCCAGCCGTTGCGTTTGCCGATCGGGGTGCGCGCGGCCTCGACGATGACGGGGATGCCCATAACTTCAACCTTTCGAACAGGATCCGTATCAGCACAGAAACTGGAACAAGTTCTGTGGATGTACTGAGGGCGGACAATGGCTTCTTTACTACTGATACCACCTATGCTGCAATGAAGATAGAACGTGTTTCAGTTAGTCGAAGGAGACAACTGGTGGTTGACACCCATGTAGCTCCGAACCTCCCAGAGGGGTTCGACGCCACAGATCCCGATATGTGGGCCCGCGGCATTCCCGTCGAAGAGTTCGCGGAGCTGCGCCGGGCCGCGCCGATCTGGTGGAACCCGCAGTCTCCGGAGGTCGGAGGGTTCCACGACGATGGCTTCTGGGTCGTGTCCAAGCACGCCGATGTCAAGGAGGTCTCGCGGCGCGACGATTTCTCCACCTACGAGAACACCGCGATTCCCCGCTTCAACGACGACATCCCGCGCGAGGCGATCGAGTTGCAGCGCCACATCCTGATCAACAAGGATGCGCCCGAACACACCAAACTGCGCAAGCTGATCTCCAAGGGCTTCACCCCGCGCGCTATCAACGGCTTGCGCGCGGAGCTGTCCGCCCGCGCCAAATCGATCGTCGACGCGGCCGCGGCCAGCGGCGGCGGCGACTTCGTCACCCAGGTGGCCTGTGAGCTGCCGCTGCAGGCGATCGCCGAACTGATCGGCGTCCCGCAGGAAGACCGGATGAAGGTCTTCAAGTGGTCGAACGAGATGACCGGCTACGACGATCCCGACAGCGATGCCGACCCCGCGATGTCATCGATGGAGATCCTCGGCTACGCCTGGCAGATGGCCGAGGCGCGGAAGGCGGAGCCAGCCGACGACATCGTCACCACGCTGGTCAACGCCGATATCGACGGTGAGGCCCTGACCTCGGAGGAGTTCGGCTTCTTCGTGATTCTGCTGGCCGTCGCGGGTAACGAGACCACCCGCAACGCCATTACCCACGGCATGCACGCGTTCCTGGAGAACCCGGAACAGTGGGAGCTCTACAAGCGCGAGCGCCCCGCCACCGCCGCGGACGAGATCATCCGCTGGGCGACACCGGTCAGCTCCTTCCAGCGGACCGCGCTGGTCGACACCGAACTGTCCGGAGTGCAGATCAAGAAGGGCCAGCGTGTCCTGCTGCTGTACCGCTCGGCCAATTTCGACGAGGAGGTGTTCGAGAACCCGTACACCTTCGACATCACTCGCGATCCGAATCCGCACCTGTCCTTCGGCGGCACCGGCGCCCACTTCTGCATCGGCGCCAACCTGGCCCGGCTGGAGATCGACCTGATCTTCAACGCCATCGCCGACCACCTGCCCGATATCACCATGGTCGGCGACCCCAAGCGCCTGACCTCGGGCTGGCTCAACGGCATCAAGGAATTCCAGGTCGACTACAAGACCAAAGCCTGATTCGCCCCCTGAAACACGGACAGGGCGGGCACCCGATGGGTGCCCGCCCTGTTGTTCGTGCGGCACTTGTTCGTGCGGTACTGCCTCACTGCTCGCGCATGGTACCCATCGCGCGATCGGTTTCCCAGAACGCCCGCAGGGCCACGATCTTCCCGCCGTCGTCGACTTTGTAGGTGAACACGCCCTCGGCGTCGATGACGTGTCCGCCCAGCTGGGTGCGGATCAGTCCGGTGAAGGCCACCTCGTTGCCGCAGGCGAAGGAGTCCCCGAAGAGGAAGTCGATGGATTCGGTGGGGGCGATGGCTTTGTCCCAGAACGCCGCGATGGCCTCGTGGCCGCGGTGGCCCACGCCCTCGGGGTCGAAGACCGAGGGGCCGATCGGATCCTCGATGATGCCGTCGGTGGCGAACAGTGCCAGCCACGCGTCCTTGTCCCGGGCGCGTACCGCGGCCTGTGAGGCCCGGCCGGCGAGGCGTGCCGGATGTTCGGTGGTGGTAGCGGTCATGTCGAACTCCCGGCTCGGCGGTATCGGTGAATTTGCTGATGGAATTGCAAATGTGCTTTCCGCGGGCAATCCGGCCGCCCGGAAATGCCGGTGGAATTGCGCGTCACCGTGGTTCCGAGCCCACTACCCACATCGAGAAGTACTGTGATCCGCCACCATAGGCATGGCCGAAGGCTTTTCGAGCACCCTCGACTTGGTAATCGCCGGCCCGCCCCATTACCTGCTTGGCCGCCTCTGCGAAGCGGATCATGCCGGATGCGCCGATCGGATTGGAACTCAACACGCCACCCGAGGGATTGACCGGTAGTTTCCCGCCGATCTCGGTCTCGCGCGCATCGACCAGCTTCCAGCCCTCGCCCTCGGGTGTGAAGCCCAGGTTCTCCAGCCACATCGGCTCGAACCAGGAGAACGGGACATAGATCTCGGCCGCGTCGATCTCCTCGAGCGGATTGGTGATCCCGGCCTGCTTCCACAGGGCGGCCGCGGCGTCGCGTCCGGCCTGCGGATTGACCTGGTCGCGGCCGGAGTAGGCCAGCGGTTCGGTGCGCATGGCGGTGCCGTGCACCCACGCGACCTTCTTGCCCGAGGCCTCTGCCGCCTTCGCCGACTCCTCGTCGCCGATCACGATCGCGCACGCGCCGTCGGAGGACGGGCAGGTTTCGTCGAAACGCACCGGGTCCCAGAGCATTTGGGACGCGAGTACCGATTCGATGGTGATATCGGGCTGGCGCAGGTGTGCGAACGGATTCTTCGCGCCGTTGCGGCGATCCTTCACCGCCACCATCGCGCCGATGTGCAGGGGAGCGTTGGCCCGGCGGATGTACGCGCGCACGTGCGGCGCGAAATACCCGCCCGCACCGGCACCGACCGGCATCGTGAACGGCACCGGATTCGACAGGGCCCACATGGCATTGGATTCGGACTGCTTCTCCCAGCAGATGGCCAGCACCCGGCGGTGCACGGCGGCCTGCACATGGTTGGCGGCCACGACGCCGGTCGACCCGCCGACCGAACCCGCCGTGTGCACGCGCAGCAGCGGTTTTCCGGTGGCGCCCAGGGCATCCGCCATGAACAGCTCGGGCATCATCGAGCCCTCGAACAGATCCGGCGCCTTGCCGACGATTACCGCGTCGATATCGGCCATCGTCAGATCGGCATCTTCGAGTGCGCGATCGATTGCCTCGCGGCACATACCGGCCATCGAGACATCGGTCCGTTTCGTCACGTGATGAGTTTGGCCCGTGCCGAGTACGGCTGCTTGATTGGTCATCGTCCTGCCTCCAGTGTCATGCGGGACACCCGCACCCGGTCGGCCCGATGCACGGGCTGCGCATTGTCGTTCATCGGGCCTCCAGGATGGCCACCAAGTTCTGCTGCAACGCCGGACCGCTGGTGGCGTGTGCGAGGGCTCGTTCGGCGGTGCCGTTCATGATTTCGTTGGCCGCGTAGCCGATTCGCTCCAGACCGGCGGCGAACATCGGGTTACCCGCCAGTGCGCCACCCGAGGGGTTGATGCGGGTGGACTCGCTCAGCCCGATGGCTTGCTTCAAAATCAGCTGTTCGTGGCTGTAGGTCGCATGCAGTTCGGCGACGTCGAATCCGCTCGCATCTCCGCCGAGCACCGCCTTGGCCGCGGCCGCGGTGGAGGGGGAGGTGGTCAGATCGCGGGCGCCGATCATCGGAGTGTCGATGCGATGCGCCATACCGGTCAGCCACGCCGGACGCTCGCACAGCTCGCGGGCCTTGTCGCCGCGGGCCAGCACGATCGCGGCGGCGCCGTCGGTGATCGGCGCGATGTCGTGTTCGCGCAGCGGATTCGCGACATACGGTGCGGTGAGCCGCTTCTCGATCTCGGCGTCGTCGGCGGCCGAGACCGCGGCCATATCGCGCTCGGTCCAGTGCCCCGCGTCGAGCCCGGCCCGGGCCTGCAGTCCGGCCACAGAGACCGCGTCCGGCCACAGCGGGGCCACCAGGTACGGATCCATCTGCATCGTCAGCACTTGCCGCAGCGTGCCGGCCGAAGGCTTGCCGAAGCCGTAGACCAAGGCGGTCTCGGCCTGTCCGGAGCGCAGCTTCACCCACGCCTCGTACAGCGCCCAGGCGGCGTCCATTTCGACGTGCGATTCGTTGATCGGTGGCACGGCGCCGATCGAGTCGATCGCGGAGATGAACGAGAAAGCGCGTCCGGCAAGGTAATCGGAGGATCCCGAGCACCAGAAGTCGATATCGGACACGCCGATGCCGAGCTTGTCGTACAGCTGCCGGAAGCACGGGACCAGCATTTCGACACCGTTGGTGGTGCCGTAGGTTTCACGGACATGCGGGGCGTGGGCGAAGCCCACCACCGCGATATCTGTTGCGTTGTCGCTCAAGGTGTTTCGCTCCTAGAGGTGGTGCCGGTAGCTGTCGTAGTCCGCGTCCGGCTCGCCGTTGGGCTCGAAGTGGTCCACGTTCTCCAGCGTGTAACCCCACTCCTCGCGCGGCTTCCACACCGCCTTCACGCGCATACCCATGCGGACTTCGCTGGGATCGCAGCCCAGCACCCGGTGCAGCACCGGAATATCGGCGCCGTCGAGCAGTACGTACGCGGTGACGTACGGCGGCTTGATCTTCTGTCCCATGAACGGCACGTTCACGATGCAGAACGTGGTGATGGTGCCGGTGTCGGGCAGGTCGACCATCTCGTCGGTCGGACGGCCGTCGATCGGGTCGGCGCCGCGGGGCGGGAAGTACACCTTGCTCTCGGCGTCGGCGCGACCGCCGATCAGGCGACCCTCGGCCAGCGACTTCAGATACCGCGTCTCGGTGGGCGAGGCGGTGTGCTTGTAGCGCAGGTCGATGGGGGTGATGATGCCCGTGACCGGCTCGGCCGCATCGGCATCCGATGAGGTGGAACCGGCTGGGGCCGAGGAGGTCTCGCCCGGTTCGACACAGGCGATGTCGTGGATGCTGCCACTGCGTTCGGCGGCCCAGCGCACCCGCACGCGCAATCCGCTGTGCACCTCGTCGGGAGAAGACACGTCGAGAGCGTGCAGCAACGCCGTGTCGGCGCCGTCGAATTTCACCAGCGCCCAGGCGAAGGGGCGGTCGAACGGCTGCCCCGGCAGCGGATCGGCGACCCAGCTCCAGCTCTGCACCGTGCCGACACCGGAGACGTCGACGAAGTCGGTCAGCCGTTCCGCGGTCACCGGGTCGAATTCCGCCGGTGGCACGATCACCCGGCCGTCGCTGCCGCGGACGCCGACGATCCGGCCCTCGCGCAGCCCGGTCAGGAACCGGCCGATGGTCGGCCCGACCGATCGGGTGTAGTCGAACTTCATCCGTAGTTCGGCGCCGAGTACCTCGGGTGCGGGTTCCGCTTCCGGACCGCTGCCTTTCGCGATTACGCCGGTCATGGTGTTCCCATTGGTCACGATATCGAGTAGAACAGGTTCTTATTCTGGTGGCAAGGGCTACCTGGAAAGGTGCCCGGCAACGGGCTCGGTGGAAGGAGTCGACGATGCGCTTCGGATTGCAGCTCGGATATTGGGGTGCGGGACCGCCGCCCAACGCCGGGGAGTTGGTGGTGGGCGCCGAGGAGGCCGGGTTCGACGCGGTCTTCGCCGCCGAGTCGTGGGGCTCGGATGCCTTCACTCCACTGGCCTGGTGGGGCGCGTCCACGCGCCGGGTGCGGCTCGGGACGTCGGTGGTGCAGCTGTCCGCTCGCACCCCCACCGCGACCGCGATGGCCGCGCTGACGCTCGATCACCTCAGCGGTGGTCGCCACATCCTGGGCCTGGGCGTCTCCGGCCCGCAGGTGGTGGAGGGCTGGTACGGCCAGCCGTTCGCCAAACCATTGCAGCGCACCCGCGAGTATGTCGGGATCATCCGCCAGGTGCTGGCCCGGGAGGCGCCGGTGGTGAGTCGGGGCGCGCAGTACCGGCTGCCCTACGACGGGCCGGGGTCGACCGGCCTGGGTAAACCGCTCAAGCCGATAACTCACCCGCTACGTGCGGATCTGCCGATCTGGCTCGGCGCCGAGGGGCCCAAGAACGTGGCGCTGACGGCCGAGATCGCCGACGGCTGGCTGGCGATCTACTACACCCCGCGACTTGCCGGAATGTACGACGAATGGCTCGACGAGGGGTTTGCCCGTCCCGGTGCCCGGCGTTCTCGGGAGGACTTCGAGATCGCGGCGAGCTGCCAGGTGATCGTCACCGACGACGCCCGCGCCGAGATCGATCGGATCAAGCCGGTGATGGCGCTCTACATCGGCGGCATGGGCGCCGAGGAGCTGAATTTCCACGCCCAGGTCTACCGCCGGATGGGTTACGGCGCCGAGGTCGACGAGATCACCAGGCTGTTCCGCTCCGGCCGCAAGGACGAGGCCGCCGCCGTGATTCCGGACCAGCTGATCCTCGATACCGCCATCATCGGCGACGAGGACCATGTGCGCTCCCAGCTGAAGGTCTGGGAGGCGGCGGGCGTCGGAATGCTCCTGGTGACGGTTCGCGACGTGGCGCAGCTGGACCGCCTCGCCCCCCTTGTTCAGATGTAGAACACGTTCTAGATTCGAGGAGTGACTTCGATGGAGCCGGCGCAGAAGCTGGGACTGTGGAATATCGCTGCCACCGACCCTGATCGGATCGCGGTCGTCGATCCGTCGGGGCGGGAGGTCAGCTACCGGGAGTTGTCCGACCAGGCCGACCGTCTCGCAAGAGGCTTGCAAGCCAAGGGGTTACAGCCCGGCGACGTGTTGGTGTCGATGGTGCACAACACCACCGATGCGCTCGGCGTGTACTTCGCGGCCTATCAGGCCGGGCTGTACATCGTCGCGGTGAACTGGCATCTGACCGGTCCGGAGATCGCCTACATCCTCGGCGACAGCGAGGCGAAGGTGTTCATCGCCGACGAGCGTTTCGCCGACGCCGCGACGATCGCCGCCGACGAGGCGAATGTGCCTGCGAGCGCGCGCTATTCGGTGGGCGCCATCGCCGGTTTCCAGCCCCTGGCTGAGCTCGGCGAGGGGGAGTCCGGACGCCCCGACGTCCGGACCACCGGTGCGCCGATGCTCTACACCTCGGGAACCACCGGACGCCCCAAGGGGGTTCGCCGCCCGCTGACCGGCGCCGATCCGGATGTGGTGGGCCCGCAGGCGACCGGCTTCTTCGGACTCTTCGGCATCCAGCCCTTCGACGACCACGTGCACATCTGCGGCTCGCCGCTCTATCACACCGCCGTGCTGAACTTCGCCTCCATCTCGATTCAGCTGGGGCACAAGGTGGTTCTGATGGACAAGTGGGATCCGGAGGAGATGCTGCGGCTGATCGACACCCATCGGGTGACCCACAGCCACATGGTCCCCACCCAGTTCCACCGCCTGCTCGCCCTCCCGGAGGAGGTGCGGGCGCGCTACGACGTCTCCTCGCTGCGGTGCATGATCCACGGTGCCGCGCCGTGCCCGCAGGAGACCAAGCGCAAGATGCTGGAGTGGTGGGGCCCGGTCGTCACCGAGTACTACGCGGCCACCGAGGGCGGCGGCACGTCGATCTCGGGCGAGGAGTGGTTGCGCAAGCCGGGTTCGGTGGGCAAGGCATGGCCGTACGCGGTGGTGAAGGTGCTCGACGAGGACGGCAACGAGGTCGCGCCCGGCGAGGTCGGCCAGGTGTACATGAAGATGGGGGGCTCCAACTTCGAGTACCACAAGGACAAGTCGAAGACCGAGGACGCGCGGGTGGGCGATCTGTTCACCGTCGGCGATATCGGGCATATGGATGCCGACGGCTACCTGTTCCTGCACGACCGGCGCTCGGATCTGATCCTGTCCGGGGGTGTGAACATCTACCCGGCCGAGATCGAGGGCGAGTTGATCACTCACCCCAAGGTCGCCGACGTCGCGGTCTTCGGCATCCCGCACCCGGATTGGGGTCAGGAGGTGAAGGCCGTCGTGCAGCCGGCCGAAGGAGTCGCGGCCGACGACGAGCTGACCCGGGAGCTGATGGAGTTCGCCGCGGCTCGCCTGGCGAAGTACAAGCTGCCCAAGAGCATCGACTACCTGCCCGAACTGCCGCGCGATCCGAACGGCAAGTTGTACAAGCGCAAGCTGCGCGAGCGTTACGTGCCCGCGTAGCCGCAGTCTCGCCGATCGAGTCCGGACGCCCTTTCCGTCCTGCCCTGTGCGGGGCGTCTTCGGTCGCGACACCGAGGGGCCCGCCCGGCAATGCCCGGCGGGCTCGTCGGCGTTGCAGAATACGCGTTTCGGCAGAAACCGTTGCCGATTCGACGGAATTAGTAAACCGTGTAAATCGAGCCTTGTCAGGCGTAAGAACACGTTCTATTTTGGTCCTGTGAGCTACAACATAGCGGACCTTGTCGAACACACCATCGACCTCGTGCCGGACCGTGTCGCGCTGGCCGACGACGTCTGCTCGGTGACCTATGCCGAGCTGGAGGACCGGGCCAACCGATTGGCGCACTACCTGCAAGAACGTGGCGTGCAACCGGGTGACAAGGTCGGCATCTACTCGCGCAACACGATCGAGGCCGTGGAGGCCATGGTCGCGATCTTCAAGGCGCGGGCAGTAATGATCAACGTGAACTTCCGATACGTCGAGAACGAGTTGCAATACATTGTCGACAATTCCGATATGGTCGCGCTGATTCACGAACGTCGCTACAGCGACAAGGTATCGGCCGTGCGGCCGAACACGCCGAAATTGAAGACGGTCATCGCCGTGAACGACGGCACCGAAGCCGAGGGGCCGTTGCCCGCGGATTCGGTGGAATACGAAGCGGCACTGGCGGCTTCGCGCGGTGAACGCGACTTCGGCGACCGCTCCAACGACGACATCTTCATGATCTACACCGGCGGCACCACCGGCATGCCCAAGGGCGTGATGTGGCGGCACGAGGACTGGTGGCGGGTGCTCGGCGGTGGTATCAACTTCGTCACCGGCGAAGCGATCGAAGACGAGTGGCAGCAGGCCAAGGCCGGTGCCGCCGGCGGCCAGATGGTGCGCTACCCGATCCCGCCGATGATCCACGGCGGTTCGCAGTCGGCGACCTTCCACGGCCTGTTCGACGGTGGCAAGACGATCATGCTGCCGGAGTTCGGCGCCCACACCGTGTGGCAGGCGATCGACCGCCACGGCGTGAACCTCATCTTCATCACCGGTGACGCCATGGCGCGGCCGATGCTGGACGCGCTCAAGGAAGGCAATCCGGAAACCGGTGAGCCGTACCGGCATTCGAATCTGTGGGCGATGGCCAGCAGTGCGGCGCTGTTCTCCCCGGCGCTGAAGGACGAGTTCATCGAGCTGCTGCCGAATACGGTCATCACCGATTCCATCGGCTCCTCGGAGACCGGTTTCGGCGGGCTGTCGGTGGCGGCCAAGGGCGCCACCCACACCGGTGGTCCCCGGGTCAAGATCGACGCCTCCACCGCGGTCATCGACGAGGAGGGCAATCCCGTCGCGCCCGGCTCCGGTCAGGTGGGCGTGCTGGCGCGGACCGGCAACATCCCGCTCGGCTACTACAACGATCCGGTGAAGACCGCCGCGACGTTCAAGGAGTTCAACGGCGTTCGCTACTCGATCCCCGGCGACTTCGCCCGGGTCGAGGAGGACGGCACCGTGACGATGCTGGGCCGCGGTTCGGTCAGCATCAACAGCGGCGGTGAGAAGATCCACCCGGAGGAGGTCGAGGGCGCGCTCAAGTGCCATCCGGAGATCTTCGACGCGCTGGTGATCGGTGTGCCGGACGCGCGCTGGGGGCAGCGGGTGGCCGCGGTCGTGCAGTGTCGCGGCGCCGAGCGTCCGACGCTCGAGGAGTTGCGTCCGGTGCTGACCAAGGAGATCTCCTCCTACAAGCTGCCGCGCAGCCTGTGGTTCGTGGACGAGATCAAGCGTTCGCCGGCCGGTAAGCCGGACTACCGCTGGGCCAACGAACACGCCCGGTCGCGGCCGGCCGACGAGGAATCCCAGGCCTCGTCGAAATAGTTACGTCGCACGAGCCACGCCGAAAATAGATAGCTCGCCGAAGTAAATAACTGGCAATCGATATTGGGCGCCCCGGCATCACAGCGCCGGGCACGGCGATATCGCGGTGCCGAAACGCGGTGAAGTTCGTCCGCCGGCCGTCCGTCGAGTGCCATTGCGTGGCCGCGGCCTGCTGAGCACGGCGTTCGTGTCGATGCCCCCACTTCCGGGGTGTTTTCTGTCGGTGGCCTGTGCCACAGTGATCCGCATGAGCGAACAAGCTTCCGTCGGCACCGTCGATGACGTGCTGCAGCAATTCGAGAGTTACCGGCGGGAGCTGTGTGCTTACGCCTATCGGATGTTGGGTTCCTCGTTCGAGGCAGAGGACGCGGTTCAGGAGACTTTCACTCGGGCCTGGAAGGCCTACGACTCGTTCGAGGGGCGGTCCAGTCTGCGGTCGTGGCTCTACAAGATCACCACGAACATCTGCCTGGACATGCTCGACGGCCCCCAGCGCCGGGCCCGTCCGATGGACCTGTCCGGACCGTCGAGTCCGGACAGTCCGCTGCCGCCGCCGCAGCCGGATTACGTCTGGGTCGAACCGATTCCGAACGCACTGGCCTTCGGCGCCGACCCGGCCGAGCATGCCAGCACCAAGGATTCGCTGCGACTGGCGTTCGTGGCAGCCTGCCAGCATCTGCCGGCCACCCAGCGGGCGATCCTCATCATGCGGGAGGTGCTGCGGTTCTCGGCCAACGAGACGGCCGAGATGTTGATGATGTCGCCGGCCTCGGTGAACAGCGCGTTGCAGCGGGCCCGCGCGACGATGTCGAAGGTGCAGCCCTCGGAGTCGGGCGGCTACGACGAATCCGACGACAGTCAACGCAAACTCGTCGACGGCTTCGTGCGCGCCTTCGAGGCCTACGACATGGACGCGCTCACCTCGCTGCTGAAAGAGGACGTGGCACTGTCGATGCCGCCCATCGAGCTGTGGGTCTCCGGTCCGGAGAACGTCGCTCGGTTCATGCAGTCGCCGGGCCCCTCGGCCTGCCGGGGTTCGCGGCTCGTTCCCCTGGAGGGCGCCAACGGACTTCCGGCCTTCGGTCAGTACAAACCCACCGAGGAACCCGGGGTCTTCTCGCCCTGGTCGATCACGGTGCTGGAATTCGACGGTCCCGCGATCAGTGGACTGAACTTCTTCCTCGACACCGACCGGTTGTTCCCGCTGTTCGGATTGCCGCCGGAGTTGCGCGACTGATCCGTCGTGGATCGTGAAGGCGTGTCAGTCGATCGCCTTGGCGGTCAGCCAGATCGTGATGACAACTCCGGCCGCCACCGCCATGCCGATGTGTCCGGGGGAGCGTGCGTAGTCGTAGCTCGAGAGCGCCGCGACGGCCGCCATGACGAACATCAGCGAACGTTTCACCCTGTCCCCCCGCCTCTCGGGATTCAAGCATACGAGAGGCGGAAGTGGTTGCGCCACAGAAGAATACCGGCATGGCGCGGCGCCGCCGTTGCGAGGTGTTCGCCGGTGGCCGAGGCGAACGTGTGGCGCGCGGGTAGCTCGGTGGCCCACGCTGTTCGAGCCGGGCGCTGCGGCGGATCGTGCGATGGCGGGACGAAAGCCGCTGTGGCGGAGGTGATTCGGGCGGATTTGTGCGACGATGAGGCGATCAATCGGTGACGGTGTGGCAGGCCTCGATGAGTGCCCGCAACTCGGTCCGCGGGGGATCGGGCCGCACCGTGAGATAGCTCGGCATCCTCGGCTCCGGGTTGCGCAGCGGACGCCAGACCACGCCCGGGAACGCCAAGTGCGCCGCCGGCGCTGGTGGACTGGACCGTACGACAGATCCTCGATTCGGGTGTACATCGACGAACGAGGACCCGGCCGGCTTCCACGCCAAGATCATCCATTTCCTGGACGCGCAGACGGCATGAAGGCCCGGGTGAGCGACCCGGTCGGTCGCTCACCCGGGGCCGGTCAGTTGCCGCCCGGATAATCCATCCAGAATCCCTCCCAATGGTGACCGTCGGGGTCGACGAAGGCGCGGCTGAACATGCCCACCGCCTCTTCCTGGGCGCGTTTGTCCTCGCTGACCTCCTCCGTGGCCCCGGCGCCCACCGCGGCCGCGATCAGCGACTCGACCTCCGCTCGACTGCCCAGCGACAGCGCGTAGATGGAACCGGTGGCCGCCCGGGTGTCGGCGATCGGGCAGTTGGTGAAGGTATCGAAGTACTGCCGGACCAGCAGCATCAGGCAGATGTTGTCGTCGACCACCACACAGGCGGCGTTCTCGTCGGTGAAGTCCGGATTCACCTTCCAGCCCAGCGCCTCGTAGAACGAGGTGGACCGCTCCAGATCCTCGACGGGGAGATTGATGAAGATCATCTTGCTGGCCATGGGAGGTCCTCTCACCTGCGTTCGTCCGCTGTCACCCATACAGACGCCGAGACGGATCGAAACTCATCGAGAGGTTGACGGCCTGCGCGCACGCTACCGTCGATCGGCGGGTGATTGGCGGGAAAGAAATTCTCGCCCGGGCCGAACCGGTGGAGCGGCGGATCGGCCCGGGCGAGCGCCTGCGTTAGTGGGCCTCGGCCAGGAGGGTGCCCAGCGCACGCAGGTGGTCGGTAGCGCCGCCGAGCGCGAATTCGTTGTGTTTGGCGGCGGTGAAGTAGCACTGCACGATGTGGTCGCGGTCGATACCGACGCCACCGTGCACGTGCACGGCGGTGTGGGCGATGCGGTGACCGGCCTCGGCGGCCCAGAACTTGGCGGTGTGGATCTCCGCGTCCGCCGGCAGCCCCTCGTCGACCCGCCACGCGGCCTGGGTGACCGCCAGTCGCAGCCCCTGCAGATCGATGTAGCCGTCGGCCAGCCGCTGCGCGACTGCCTGGAAGCTGCCGATCTTGCGATTGAACTGCTCACGCTCGCGGCCGTATTCGGCGACGAGTTCGACCGCGCGCTCCAAGGTGCCCAGCTGCTGTGCGGACAGACCGAGCCAGCCGTGGTTCAGCAGCCACGCGAGGATTTCCGCGCCGTCGTCCACGGTGCCGATCAATTCGGCAGGGGTGGAATCGAATTCGATCTCGGCCTGCGGACTGCGGTCGACCACCTGCTGCGGCGTGATGCGCGCGTCCGCCGGGTCGACCAGGAATACCGCGGCCTTGCCGGAGACCATGGCGGGCACCAGGATTCGCGCGGCCTGCGCGGCGAAGGGAACAACCGTCTTGGCGCCGAATAGCTTCCAGCCGCCATCCGCGGTAGCGGTCGTGGTGGGCCTCGCCGGCTCCCAGTTGCGTTCCTCCGACAGCGCCACGGTCAGAATCGTCTCGCCCGCACCGGCTTTCGCCGCCAGTTCGCGCTGCGCCTCGTCACCCCAGTGGGCGAGCGCATCGGCACCGAGGACGACCGACCACAGATAGGGAACGGGGGCGGCGGATTTGCCGATCTCCCGCAGAATCGCGGTCTGCTCCAGCGCGCCCAGGCCGCTGCCGCCCACCGATTCCGGCAGCGCCGCCGCGAGTACTCCGGTCTCGGCCAGCGACCGCCAGAGCTGCTCGTCGAAGCGGACCTCGGCCTTGTCCAATTCCCGCAGCCGGTCGGCGGTGACCAGTTTGGCGCAGACCTCGCCGGTCAGCCGCCCGAGATCCTGCTGCCCCTCGGTAAGTGTGAAATCCATCGTTGTCCCTAGTTTTCGACGTTTCCGCCGTTTCCGACGTTTCCGCCGTTTCCGACGTTTCCGACCGGTCCGCGGCTCAGCGGGCGGCGGCGGGCTGTTTCAGGGCGGTCATCGCGATGATGTCGCGCTGCACCTCGTTGGTGCCGCCGCCGAAGGTCAGGATCAGGCAGGCGCGATGCATCCGCTCGAGCCGTCCGCGCAGCTGCGCGCCGGGGGAGTCCTGTCGCAGATAGGCCTGCGGGCCGAGGATCTCCATCAGCAGTCGGTAGGCCTCGGTGGCCAATTCGGTGCCGAGCACCTTGCAGGTGGAGGCATCCCACGGCCGGGGCGCGGCGTCGCCGCCCGCATCGGCGCCGGAGGCGATCTCCCAGTTCAGCAGTTTCAGGAATTCCACCTGGGCGTGCACGCGCGCCAGATTCAGCCGCACCCACTCGTTGTCGATCACCCGCGCGCCGCTGGAATCCTTGGTGTCGCGCGCCCACTCGGTGGTCTGCGCGACCGCCAGCGCCAGCGGCGCCGCCGAGGTCAGCGCCACCCGCTCATGATTGAGCTGGTTGGTGACCAGCGCCCAGCCGCCGTTCTCGGGGCCGACCATCGCCGAATGCGGCACCCGCACATCCTGGTAGTAGGTGGCGCTGGTGTCGGGCCCGGCCATCGTGTGCACGGGCGTCCAAGAGAAGCCCTCGGCCGAGGTGGGCACGATGAACATGCTGATGCCCTTGTGCTTCTTGGCGGTCGGGTCGGTGCGGGCGGCCAGCCAGATGTAGTCGGCGTACTGGATGAGGCTGGTCCACATCTTCTGGCCGTTGATCACCCAGTCGTCACCGTCGCGGACCGCGGTGGTGCGCAGCGACGCCAGGTCGGTGCCCGCGCCGGGCTCGGAATATCCGATGGAGAAGTGCAACTCGCCCGCGGAGACCTTGGGCAGGAAGAACTTCTTCTGCTCCTCGGTGCCGTAGTGCATGATCGTCGGCGCCACCGAGTTGATGGTCAGGAACGGCACCGGGGCACCCGCGACGGCCGCCTCGTCGGTGAAGATCAGCTGATCCATCGTCGAGCGATCCTGGCCGCCGTATTCCTTGGGCCAGCCCAGGGTGAGCCAGCCGTCGTGGCCCATCTGCCGAACGACCTCGCGGTAGACGTTGCCGTGCCCGTACTCACCGGTCTGCGACGACAAGGCCTCGCGGCGCTCCGGCGTGATCAGCTTGGCGAAATACTCGCGGAGCTCGGCGCGCAGCTGCTCCTGTTGCTCGGTATAAGCAATCCGCATGGCGGTTACCTCGTACTCGGTGATGGTGATGGCGGATGTGACGACATCGCCCCTGTGACGATCAGCGCCCGGGCCGATCTGCCCTGACGTCGATCATTGCATATCTACTGAAACATGTTCCAGTATGGAAACCGAATCCGGCCGCTTCGGCCGCAGTGGCCCGGCCGGGCTTGTAGGCTCGGCACTACCTGGTGGTGAAGGAGTTGTCAATGAAGGTCAGTGTGGATTTCGACCAGTGCGAGGCCAATGGAATCTGCGTCGGAATCGCCCCCGACGTCTTCGAACTCGACGATGAGGACCAGCTGCACATCCTCGCTGCGGACGTGCCCGAGGATCGGCTCTCCGACGTCGAGACCGCTGTCGCGCAGTGCCCCAAAGCTGCCCTGCGGTTGCAGTGACACGGATGCTTGCCGATAACTGAAACACGTTCTAGAGTCACGGCGTGAGTGAATCGTCGAATCAGTCGTGGACGAACCTGTCCGGCAAGGTAGCGATCGTGACCGGAGCCGGCGCGGGCCTCGGACGGGCCGAAGCGCTGGCGCTCGCCGGGGCCGGCGCCTCGGTGGTGGTCAACGATCTGGCCGAGGGTGATGCGGTGGCCGCCACCCTCGCCGATATTCGCGCGCTGGGTGCGAAAGCGGAATTCGTAGTCGGCAATGTGGCCGAGCGTGCCACCGCCGATGCTCTGATTCGTACCGCGGACGAGACCTTCGGGGGTGTGGACATCGTCGTGAACAATGCGGGAATCGTCCGCGACCGCATGCTTTTCAATCTTTCCGACGCGGACTGGGACGCGGTCCTCGCGGTCCATCTGCGCGGCCATTTCCTGTTGTCGCGTAATGCCGCCGCCTACTGGCGCGGTAAATCGAAGGAATCCGGTGCTCCAATTTACGGGCGCCTGATCAACACATCGTCGGAAGCCGGTTTGCTGGGTCCGGAAGGGCAGCCGAATTACGCGGCCGCGAAAGCCGGAATCACCGCGCTGACCCTGTCCGCCTCGCGTGGTTTGTCGCGATACGGCGTGCGCGCCAACGCCATCTGCCCGCGGGCCCGGACCGCGATGACGGAAGCGGTTTTCTCCGCCGCTCCCGAGGGGGACGTGGACCCGCTGTCTCCGGATCATGTCGCCCGTTTGGTCGCCTACCTGGCCTCTCCGGGCGCGGACGCGATCAATGGTCAGGTGTTCGTCGTGTACGGCCCGATGGTCGCGCTGATGGCCGCGCCCACCGTCGAGGCGCGCTTCGATGCCGCCGGTGCGGAATGGAGCGCGGACGCGCTGGCCGACACACTCGGCACCTACTTCGCCGAGCGCCCCGCCGGGCGTACGTTTTCTGCGAGTTCGCTGCACGATCTCGGCTGATTATGCGGTGCGGATCATCCGATCAACTCCGGTTGATCGGCGGTCTCGCGCTTGGTAGACATGGGGGTCGGAGGTTGTGGGGTGCCTCACAAAGGCATTCTGTACACCGTATGAACCTGTTCTAACTTCCGAGTGAAAGTTCGGATGAAAAGAGCAGGTCAAAAAAGTCGAATTCTCTTCCGTTTCGATGTGAACGTGTTCTAATCTTCGGAGCGGAAGAGGTGTGTAGGCTCGCTGGCGCAGCGTTGTGCGTACGGGTCGGCAAGGAGGAATCGCGGAATGAACGAGGTTCTTGCCGTGCCGTTGCGTGCAGTCGGCGGGTTCTTCGAACTCGTGGCCGCTGTGGCGCGGGCCTTGATACGTCCGCCATTTCAGCGACGGGAATTCGTCGACCAGTCGTGGTTCGTCGCACGGGTGTCGATCATCCCGACCATCTTGGTCGCGATCCCGTTCACGGTTCTGGTGAGCTTCACGCTGAACATTCTGCTGCGCGAAATCGGCGCGGCCGATCTCTCGGGCGCGGGCGCCGCGTTCGGAACGGTCACCCAGGTCGGTCCGATCGTGACCGTGCTGATCGTCGCCGGCGCCGGCGCCACCGCGATCTGCGCGGACCTGGGTGCGCGCACGATCCGAGAAGAAATCGACGCCATGAAGGTGCTCGGTATCGATCCGATCCATCGCCTGGTGGTGCCCCGCGTACTCGCCTCGATGTTCGTCGCGGCGCTGCTCAACGGCCTGGTCTCGACGATCGGCATCGTCGGCGGCTTCCTGTTCTCGGTTCTTCTGCAGGGAGTCAACCCCGGCGCCTTCGTCAACGGGCTCACCCTGCTCACCCATACGCCGGAGTTGGTGATCTCCGAAGTCAAGGCCGCGCTGTTCGGTCTGATCGCCGGTCTGATGGCCTGCTATCTCGGTCTCAACGTCAAGGGCGGTCCCAAGAGTGTGGGTGACGCGGTCAACCAGACGGTGGTTTTCTCCTTCATGGCTCTGTTCGTGGTGAACGTCGTGGTCACCGCCGTCGGCATCAAGTTCACGGTGCGGTGATCCGATGGCGTTCGTAATCCAGTCCCGCTTCCCCCGTACTGTTCGACGTGTGCGGCGAGTTTCGAGTTCGATGGACGGAATCGGGCATCACGCCCAGTTCTACGCGAAGTCACTGGCCTCGGTGCCGAAGGCGTTCTCGCACTACCGCACCGAAACCATTCGCCTGATCGCCGAAATCAGCATGGGCACAGGCGCTTTGGCGGTGATCGGCGGCACGGTGGTGATCGTCGGCTTCCTCACCCTGTTCACCGGCGGCACCATCGCGGTGCAGGGCTACAGCTCGCTGGGCAATATCGGTGTCGAGGCGCTGACCGGATTCTTCGCCGCATTCCTCAACGTGCGCATCGCGGCACCGGTGATCTCGGGCATCGGGCTCGCGGCGACCATCGGCGCCGGCGCAACGGCCCAGCTGGGCGCCATGCGGGTGGCCGAGGAGATCGACGCCCTGGAGTCCATGGCGATCCGGCCGATGCCTTTCCTGGTGGGCACCCGAGTGCTGGCGGGCATGATCGCGATCGTTCCGCTCTACGCGCTCGCGGTCATCGCGTCGTTCGTCGCGAGTCGCTTCGCCACGGTCGTCATCTACGGCCAGTCGGCCGGTGTATACGACCACTACTTCTCAACATTCCTGATTCCCAGTGACATTCTGTGGTCGTTCGTCCAGGCGATCCTCATGGCCTTGGCGGTCATGCTGATTCACACCTATTACGGCTACAACGCGACCGGTGGACCGGTCGGTGTCGGAATCGCGGTCGGTAACGCGGTGCGCGCCTCGCTGGTGGCAGTGGTGTCGGTGACCCTGCTGATGTCGCTGGCGATCTACGGCACCTCCGGCAACTTCCATCTCTCCGGGTAGGCGGTATGGCGGCAAATAGACTCGTCGAAAAGGAAGGCGCCGGCAAGTTTTTCGGCGCCGGATGGGGTGTCAAGCTTTCGGGGGTGGCGCTGATTCTGTTTCTGGCCGCGATCGTCGCCGTCGCTTTGACGATGTTCGTGGGCGGATTCAGCACGTCGAAACCGGTCTATCTCGACGCTCCGCGGGCCGGCCTGGTGATGGACAAGGACGCGAAGGTCAAGATTCGCGGTGTGCAGATCGGCCATGTCTCCGATATCGCGTATACCGGCGACCAGGCTCGGCTGACCCTGGCGATCGAACCCGATCAGCTGAAGATGGTGCCGGCCAATGCGACCGTGGATATTCGGTCCACCACCGTCTTCGGCGCCAAATACGTGAATTTCGTCGAGCCGGAGGTCCCGTCCGCGCAGCATCTGCGGGCCGGCGCCACGCTGACCGCGCAGTCGGTCACCGTCGAATTCAATACGCTGTTCCAGCATTTGACCGATGTGCTCGGCAAGATCGCGCCGGAGAAACTGAATGCGACGCTGACCGCGCTCGGCACGGCATTGCAGGGCCGCGGCGACAAACTCGGTCAGTTGCTGGTCGACAGTGACGAATATCTGCGCGACATCAATCCGAGCCTGCCGGATCTGCAACGCGATCTGCGGACGTCGGTGGGAGTCACCGATCTGTACGCCGACACCGCGCCGAACCTGTTGCGCACGACCGACAATGCGGCCGTGACGAGCAAGACCATCGTCGACCACAAGGACAGCCTCGACGCCGTGCTGCTGAATCTGATCGGCCTGGCCGACACCACGGGCGCGGTGCTGAAGGAGAACGAGAACGGCCTGTCGACGGCACTGGATCTGCTGCGCCCGACGGCCGAACTGCTCAACGAATACAACCCGGCGCTGTACTGCCTGGTCGAAGGTGTCGCGGGCGCGATTCCGCGAGCCAACGAGATCTTCGGCGGGACCGGTCCGTGGGTGACGTTGAACGCCAGCTTCATGCCGGGCGGCACGCCCTACTCCTATCCGAAGGATCTGCCGAAGGTGAATGCGACCGGCGGCCCGCATTGCGAGGGCATCCTCGACCGCAAACCCGGTAGCCACTCGAACTTCCTGGTCACCGACACCAGCGCGGGACGGGTGTACACACCGGAACTGTCCACCCATCTGAACGGGCCCCGGGTCTTCCAGTTGCTGTTCGCCGGCCTGCCGGGGGTGGGTAATCCGTGAGGCTCAAACCACACGCCACCAGCGTCAAACTCGGAATCTTCACGCTCGTGATGGTGCTGGTGCTGGCCCTGCTGGTCGTCATCTTCTCGCAGATGCGCTTCGCCCGGGAGAACGGCTACCACGCGGTGTTCACCAGTTCCTCGGGCATGCTGCCCGGGGCCAAGGTGCGCATCGCGGGTGTGCCCGTCGGTTCGGTGAAAAGTGTCAAGGTCGGCAAGGACCATCTGGCCCATGTCGATTTCGACGTCGACCGGCAGTACAAGCTCTACGTCAGCACCCATGCCGCCATCCGCTACGAGAATCTGGTCGGTGACCGGTACCTGGAATTGATGGACGCTCCGGGTACGGCTCAGGTGCTGCACCCCGGAAGCACCATCGGCCTGGACAAGACCAAGCCGGCCCTCGATCTGGACATGCTGCTGGGTGGTTTCAAGCCGCTGCTGCGCGGTCTGGACCCGCAACAGGTCAACTCCTTGACCGAGGCGCTGCTGCAGGTGTTCCAGGGGCAGGGCGGCGTGCTCGTCGCGTTGCTGAACAGTTCCGGTTCGTTCGCCAAGACCCTGGCCGACCGGGATGCCCTGATCGGCAGTGTCATCGAGAACCTGAAGACGGTGCTGGCCACCATCGACGACCACAACAAGGAATTCGACACCACGCTGACCGAATTGCAGCGCTTGGTGAGCGGCCTTGCCGCGGACCGGGATCCGATCGGCGCGGCGCTGCCGCGACTCGCCGGCGCCACCGGAGATCTCACCGACCTGCTGAAGCAGGCCCGCCCGGACCTCGAGGCGACCTTCGACCAGCTGGGCCGGGTCTCGGACAGCCTCGACCAGAAGTCCGACGATGTCGAATGGGTCCTGCAGAACCTGCCCGCGACCTACAAGGAGCTGGTGCGACTCGGTTCGTACGGATCGTTCCTGAACATGTACGTGTGTGGAACGAACTTCCTCGTGGACGGCCCGGACGGTAAGCCGATGCATGTGAATCTGCCCGGTCTGCAGACGACCGGAAGGTGTTCGACGAAGTGAACCAGACCTCCCCGCTCATCAAACACGGCCTCGTCGGCGTCGTGCTGGCGGTCGCGATCGCGTTGTCCGCCTTGCAGTTCGACCGGCTTCCGTTCATTCGCAGCGGCGCCGAATTCACCGCGTATTTCGCCGATGCCGGCGGTCTGGTGACCGGTGACCAGGTTCAGGTCGCCGGTGTCCGCTCCGGGCAGGTCGAGGATGTCAGCCTCGACGGTCCCAAGGTGAAGGTCCGGTTCAGCCTCGACGAATCCATCGTCCTGGGGAAGAAGACGACCGCCGCGATCAAGACCAACACCCTGCTCGGGCGTAGATCTCTCGAGGTCGATCCGCAGGGTTCCGGCGCGCTGCGCAGTGATCAGCCGATTCCGTTGGAGCGCACCACCTCTCCGTATTCGCTCAACGACGCCTTGGGCGATCTGAGCAATACCGTGAAGGGGCTCGACACCGACCAGGTCAACAAGACCCTCGACGCGCTGTCGGACGCCTTCGCCGACACACCCGCGCCGATGCGTTCCGCCCTGGACGGCATCACGCAGCTCTCGCGCAGCCTGAACGCGCGCGACAAGGCGCTGACCGAACTGCTCTCGCACGCGCAGAACGTCACCAAGGTGCTCGCGGATCGGTCGAACCAGATCAACGCCCTGCTGCTGGACGGCAACAACCTACTCGGCGAGCTGGACGCCCGGCGCACCGCGCTGAGCCAGTTGATCGTCTACGTCAACGGACTCGCGCAGCAGCTGACCGGCTTCGTCAACGACAACGAGCAGAGCCTGAAACCCACACTGGACAAGTTGAATTCGGTGCTGCAACTGCTCGAGCGGAACAAGGACAACCTGAACAAGGCATTGGACGCCCTCGGTCCGTTCGAGGCGGCGCTCGGTGAACAGGTCGGCAGCGGCCCGTACTTCCAGGCCTACGTCTCCAACGCCACGAGTATGACGTTGCAGCCGCTGGTGGACGCGCTGGTCTGGCCCCAGCATGTGCCCGAATCGTTCTGGAAGTACCTGACCACCCCGCCGCCCTCGATCGGGCCCGCGATCCAGGAGCCGCCGCGATGAACGCGATTCGCACGATCACGAAGGTGCCGAAATGGGTCCGCGTCGTGGCCGCCGTCCTGGTGGTGGCGCTGGCGGGCTGGATCGTCTACGGCGCGGTGAACAATATCGGCAAGACCCACATCACCGCCTATTTCCCGTCCACCACCGGGCTGTACGCCGGTGACGACGTGCGGGTGCTGGGCGTCAAGGTCGGCCGGATCGATTCGATCGAGCCGGGCCGGGACAAGACCAAGGTGACGATGACGGTCGACCGCGGCGTCGACATCCCCGCCGACGCCAAGGCCGTCACGGTCTCGCCGAACCTGGTCTCGGCACGCTTCGTGCAGTTGGCGCCGGTCTACACCGGCGGCCCGAAGATGCACGACGACGGCGTCATTCCGATCGAGCACACCGCCGTGCCGGTGGAGTGGGACGACATCAAGGCCGAGCTGACCAAACTGTCCAAGGCCCTGGGGCCGATCGGTGCGGATCAGCAGGGCTCGTTCGGACGGTTCGTCAACACCGCGTCCGACAATCTCGCGAACGGCAATGCCCAGGCGCTGCGGGACACGCTGCACGAGTTGTCGAGCACGCTGAATACGTTGTCCGACGGTCGCACCGACCTCTTCGGCACCGTCCGCAACCTGCAGCAGTTCGTCGACGTGCTCTCCAAGAGCAACGATCAGATCGTGCAGTTCGGTGGTCGGCTGGCCTCGGTGTCCTCGGTGCTGTCGGGGGTCTCCGACGACCTCGGCGCCGGATTGGACAATCTCGATTCCGCGGTGGCCGACGTCAAGCGCTTCCTGGACGAACGCGGCGGCCAGCTCACCGAGAGTGTGCAGAATCTGGCGCAAGTGACCCAGATCCTGGCCGACAAGCGTCCGGAACTCGAGCAGGTGCTGCATTCCGGCCCGGTCGCGCTGTCGAACTTCTATCAGATCTACAAGCCCGCGCAGGGCACGCTGACCGGCGCCGTGGTGCTGCCGAACTTCCGCAATCCGTTCGCGTTCCTGTGTGGCGCCGTCGAGGCGCTCGAGGACAACGGTTCGCAGCGGACCGCCGACCTGTGCAAGCAACAGGTGGCGCCGGTGATCAACTCACTGATGATGAATTACCCACCGCTGCTGGTGAACCCGGCGTCCGGGCAGCAGGCCTTCCCGAGCCAGCTGACCTTCTCGCCCCCGAGCCTGGCCGACCGCGTCGAATATCCGGCGCCCGGCGAGGCCCCGGCCGAGGTGCCCAGCGGACTTGCCGGCCTCGCGATTCCGGGAGGAGGACGATGATGCGACGCGGACGAATGCGACTCGCCGGCGCCGCCGTCGGTCTGGTGATCCTGTTGGGCGCCACCGGATGCGAGTGGGACGGCCTGAACACCCTGCCGATGCCCGGGGCGGCCGGAACGGGTGAGGGTGCCTGGCAGATCAAGATCCAGATGCCGAATGTCACCACCCTGACCCGCAATTCACCGGTGCAGGTGGACGACGTCACGGTCGGCACGGTGAAGAACATCCAGGTCGAGGATTGGCACGCGCTGGTCACGGTGAGCCTCGAGAAGGGTGTGCACCTGCCGGCCAACGCGGTGGCCGCGATCGGGCAGACCAGCCTGCTCGGCAGTAACCACGTCGAGTTGTCGGCACCGAAAGACGTTGCGCCGGAAGGTCGATTGAAGCCGGGCGATGTGATCCCGCTGTCGCGCGCGAGTGTCTATCCCACCACCGAGCAGACACTGTCGTCGCTGTCGGTGGTGCTCAACGGTGGCGGTATCTCCCAGCTCGAGACCATCACCCACGAGCTGAACAAGACCTTCTCCGGGCGGTCGGATGCCATTCGCGACCTGCTGCCGCAGCTGGCGCAGCTGACCAGCACCCTCGACGGTCAGACCAAGGACATCATCGACGCGATGGGTGGGCTGGACCGTTTCGCCGGGCAGCTGAACAACCAGAAGCAACAGGTGACCCGGGCCGTCACGCAGCTGCATCCGGCCCTCACCGTGCTGGCCGACCGCCGCGAGAACATCACCAAAACCATTACCGCGCTGGGTGATCTCAGTGATGTGGTGAGCCGGGTGATCGCCGAGAGCGGTGACAACCTGAAGGCGGATCTGGCCAATCTCCATCCGGCCCTGGAATCGCTGGCCGACACCGGAACGAAATTGGCCGACGCCCTGCAGATCCTGCTCACCTTCCCGTTCCCCATGCGGAACTTGAACAAGGCGCTCAAGGGCGACTACCTCAACCTGCTGATGACCGTCGATCTCACCGGCGCGCGGCTGGATTCGAACTTCCTCACCGGTACGCCGCTGGGTGGACGCTTCGGCGGGGTCGAGGGCGCGCTCGGCACGATCGCTCCCGATACCGCGATGGGCAAGGGTGACCCGGTCACCGGGCCGATGCAGCCGCCGCCACCGCCCGCGCCGGGCACGGCGGCCCCGCCGCCGAGTATTCCCGGCCTGCCGCCGATTCCGAATCTGCCCGCCATTCCCGGGCTGACGGTGCCCGCGCCGCAACAAGGGGGTGCGGGGCGATGAAACTCACCAGATTCGTCCGGATTCAGCTGGTGATCTTCTCGATCGTGACCGTGATCGGCCTGGTCGTGATGGCGGGCGTCTACGTCCACCTGCCGGCCATGTTCGGTATCGGCCGCTACGGCGTGACCGTGAAGCTGGAGGCCACCGGCGGGCTGTACCCGACCGCGAACGTGGCCTACCGCGGTACCAACATCGGCAAGGTCGAGGATGTGAAGCTCACCCCCGAGGGGGTTGACGCCAAGCTGTCGATCAACAGCGATTTCACGATCCCCAGTGATGTCGATGCCTACGTCAAGAGCGTGTCGGCGATCGGCGAACAGTACGTGGATCTGGTCCCGGCCGAGAATCCGCACGGCGGGAATCTGCACGACGGTTCGGTGATCCCGGTGCAGCGCACCAAACTTCCGCAGGACGTCGGCGATATGCTCGACCAGGCCGACCGGCTGCTCAGCAGTGTCGCCGACACCAAACTGCGCCAGGTCATCGACGATGCCTTCACCGCGTTCAACGGCGCGGGCCCGGATCTGCAGAAGTTCATCGACTCCGCCTCGTTGCTGGTGCAGGAGGCGAAGAAGAACACCGACGAGACCAAGGATCTGCTCGACAAGATCGGCCCGCTGCTCGACACCCAGAACCAGTCCGACGCCGCCATTCGTTCGTGGACAAAGGATTTGGCGACCGTCACCGATCAGTTGCGGCAGCACGACCCCTCGCTGGGACAGCTGCTCGACCGCACACCCGCGGCCGCGCAAAAGGTGTCGCAGACATTCCAGGATCTACGGCCGACGCTGCCGCTGCTGCTGTCGAATCTGACCAGCGTCGGCCAGGTCGGGGTGACCTACCACGCCGGTGTGGAACAGATCCTGGTGATCTACCCGCAGCTGGTGGCGGCGCTGCTGACATCCATCCGCGGACCCACGCAATACGGCGCCATGGTCGACTTCATGCTCGGGCTCAACGACCCGCCCGGCTGCACCACCGGCTTCCTGCCGCCGGATCAGCGCCGCTCGCCGGCCTTGAAGGACACCCCGGACACGCCGCCGAATCTCTACTGCAAGGTGGCGCAGAACGCCAAGGAAGCGGTGCGCGGTATCCGCAACACGCCGTGTGCGGACGTGCCGGGTAAGCGGGCTCCGAGTCCGGAACTCTGCCACGACCCGCAGGGTTACGTGCCCGAGGGCGACAACCCTCCGTTCGGCGATCCGCACCCGGTCACCCCGTCCGGTGAACCGGCGGCCAACCCCGGCGATGCTCCGGCCGCGCAGAGCCAACCGGCGGCGGCACTGCGCACCTACGACCTGAAGAACCACACCTTCACCGGACCCGACGGCCGGATCTACCGACAGGGAGATGTGGGCCCCGACGGATCGGGCACTGTACCGTCCAGTTGGCAGGCGATGCTCGAGGAGCAACAGAAATGAGCGAATCGAATTCCACACCCACCGGTCGCGTCCGGCGCCGGGCCAGCCGGCAGGCCGGATCGCCGACCGGCGCGATAGCGGTCGAGCGGACCGCGAGCGCGCCGGCCGCCGATTCGACGGTGAAGTCGGGCGCTGCCGACGACACGGCGAAATTGTCGACCGCATCGCCGGCGAGCGGGACCAAGTCGTCGTCCGAGACGCCATCGAAGAAAGTGTCCGGCACCGACACGAAGTCCGACACCACCGCCGAGTCCGACACCACCGCCGGGCGTTCGACGGCGGCCGATGACGACAAGACCGTGCGGCTCACCGACTCCCCGGAGGAGACGGTGGCGGCGGATGCCTCGGACGACACCTCCGAGCCGCCGAAGCGCTCACTCGGACCGCTGGGCTGGGCGGCCGCGGTGGTGGCCGTGGTGTCGTTGATCCTGCTGGTCGGCTCGGGCGGCTTCTTCGCCTACCACCAGCATCAGGTCAGCGCCCAGGCCGACCAGCGCGCGGACTATGTGCAGACCGCCAAGCAGGCCATCCTCAATCTGACCAATATCAAGGACGACACCGCGAAGCAGGACATCGACCGGGTGCTCTCGGTCGCCTCGGGGCAGCTCAAGCAGGAGTACTCCGAGCGCAAGGACGCCTACGCGCAGGTCGTGCAGCAGGCCAAGGTGAAGGCCAGCGGCGAGATCATCGAGACCGCGGTCGAAAGCCAGGACGACCACACCGCGAAGGTGCTGGTCGCGGCCAAGCAGACCCTGACCAACGCCGGTGCCAAGGACCCGCAGGAGCGCTACTACCGCTTCCGGGTCACCGTCGACCGCGACGACAACGCTGGTATCACCGCCTCGCAAGTGGAGTTCGTGGCATGAGCAGACAAGGTTCCGGCACACTGCGTCGTTCCAGCACACTGCGTCCCATCCTGTTCATCGGCGCGGCGGTGCTGTTCGTGGCCGCGGTCGCGATGGCCTCGGTCACCGGTTACACGTACTGGTCCGACAAACAGGTCGAGCAGGCCCGCACCGACTCGGTGCCCGCGGCGCGGCACGCGGTGGAGTCGGTATTCACCTACGACTTCAAGACCGTCGACGCCGAGCTGCCGAAATCGGCCGACAACCTCACCCCGCCGTTCCGCGAGGACTACCTGAAGCTGATCCAGCAGGAGATCGCGCCCGCCGCCAAGGAGAAGCAGCTCACCGTGCAGGCCACCACCACGGCGGCCGGTGTGGTGTCCGCGGAGCGCTCGCACGCGGTGGTCCTGGTGTACCTGAATCAGGTGACCACCAGCAAGGACTCCCCGCAGGGCAGGGTGACGCCGAGCCGGGTCCGCGTGGCTCTGGACGAGGACGGCGGCCACTGGCTGGTCGACGCCATCACCCCGATCTGATCCCGCGTTAAGCGAATCCTGTTATCTCCGTTAAGGATTCGTCCCTACCGTCGACGGCGCAGCGATTCCGAGGCGGGATCGGTGGTCGATACCGGGCTCCGGTCGCGGCGCAGATCTCCCGCCGGTGAAGCGCGCCTGTGCCGCACGGTCGATGACCGCGCGGTGATCCGGTGGGTGCGGCGGAATCCGGGGTGGCGGGTATGCGGCGACCGCCGGCCCCGGCGGAGGCCAGGACCGAGATTCGGTGTGGGCGGCGCTCTCCGGCCGCCGGAGGGTCGGTTCGAAGGGTGTCCCCGCCTCGGGTCGCTGCGCAGTCACCGGATCGTTTCGCCGCGGGCCTAGCGCTCAGGGCCCCCCGGATCCACATCCGCATCGGTGAGCAGGGCGCTGCCGGCCACGCGATCCTGGGCCAATGCGTCGAGGAACGAGCGCGCCCAGCGGTCCACGTCGTGGGCGAGTACCTGGCGGCGCAGGGAACGCATCCGGCGGCGCTTGGTTTCGGGATCGTCCTCGATCGCGGACATGATCGCGTTCTCGACGCTGTCCAGATCGTGCGGGTTGCACAGGTAGGCCTGACGCAATTCCGCTGCGGCGCCGGTGAATTCGCTGAGGACGAGGGCGCCGTTGAGGCCACTGTGCGAGGCCACGTATTCCTTGGCGACCAGATTCATACCGTCGCGCAGCGGGGTCACCAGCATGACGTCGGCGGCGACGAAGAAGGCGACCAGTTCGTCACGGGGGATCGGCCGGTGCAGATAGTGCACGAAAGGGTAACCGACGCGGGAGAATTCGCCGTTGATCCGGCCCACCTGACGTTCGATGTCGCCGCGCATCTGGATGTAACTCTCGACCCGTTCGCGACTCGGCGTGGCCAGCTGCACCATCACCGTCTCGGCCGGGTCCAGCCTGCCCTCGTGCAGAAGTTCCTGCAGCGCCGCCAAACGGATGTCGATGCCCTTCGTGTAGTCCAGGCGGTCCACACCGAGCAGGATGTGCTTGGGGTTGCCCAGCTCCCGGCGGATCTGGGCGGCGCGCTCACGCACCGAACGTCTTCGCGACAGCTCGTCGAGTTCGGCGGAGGCGATCGAAATCGGGAAGGCGCCGACCCGTACCGTGCGGAAACCGACCTGCACCACACCGAGTTTCGACCGCACACCGACCGAGCCGCGCGAAGTGGGCTGTCCGGCAAGCCTTCTCGCCAGGTACAGGAAGTTCTGCGCGCCGCCGGGCAGGTGGAAGCCGATCAGGTCGGCGCCGAGCAGACCCTCCACGATCTCGGTCCGCCACGGCAGCTGCATGAACAGCTCGACCGGGGGGAACGGGATGTGCAGGAAGAAACCGATGGTCAGATCGGGCCGCAGCATGCGCAGCATCTTCGGCACCAGCTGTAGCTGGTAGTCCTGGACCCACACCGTCGCGCCCTCGGCGGCGACCTTCGCGGTGTACTCGGCGAAGCGCCGGTTCACATCCACGTAGGCGGTCCACCAGTCGCGGTGGTACTCCGGCCGCACGATCACGTCGTGATAGAGCGGCCACAGCGTGCCGTTGGAGAATCCCTCGTAGTAGGCGGCGACCTCGTCGGCGGTCAACGGCACCGGATACAACTCCAGGCCGTCCTCGATGATCGGATCGACATCCACATCGGGAACGCCGGCCCAGCCCACCCAGGCGCCGTTGTTGTTGCGCAGCACCGGCTCCAGGGCCGTGACCAGGCCGCCTGGACTGCGCTTCCACCGCTTGGTCCCGTCCGGGAGACGTTCCAGGTCGACCGGGAGCCGGTTGGCGACCACGACGAAACCGGACCCGGCGCCGCCGGGACGGTTCGCTGGTGGGGATTCGGTTTCCGGCGAAGCGTCTCGAGATCGATCGCTGCGTATGTCGCGCATCTGGTCCACTGCTGGATCCTCCGGTCGCCGAAATGGCGGAGCTAGGCGTGGGATTTCAGTTGTAAGGGGCGATTCCGTATGTAAGGGCGATGCCGTATTTCCTCGCGGGGGCCGTGCCCAATCGTCACGGGCGCCGGTGCTGTCCCTGCGGGGCTCGTCCTATTCGCTGCGTGCGTTGGGGCCGATTCCCAACATCGACAGCAACATGCGGCATTCGTCGGCATCGTTGGCATAGGCGGCCACGACGCGCTGTGCCTGCCGTGCGGTCTCGTCGGCGAGCGGTTCCAGGTCGTCGTCCGCGATGTCGTTGGCGCTCTTCGCGGCCATCATCGTGTCCTCTCGGCTCGGGTCGTGGCACAGCGGTAGGGTTCGACCGTCGTGGTGTCGGCGCCGTGCGCTGTCAATGGTATCGGTCCCCGCACAAGGGCTCGTCGACTCGGTACCGACCGCCGCCGAACCGCAACAGCGCGGGGCGAGACCCGTCACACCGGCGAAACGCCAGGGCCTCGAAAACCTATACCGTTGGTAGGGAGGCGAATTTCGCCCACTGCGTGTATCGAGCACCGCACGAATCGAGTGGAAAGGGTCGCAGCACTATGCCGTTGGCCACGGTGAATGGAATCTCGCTGAACTACCAGGTGAAGGGAGACAAGGCCAAGGGCACCGACACCAAGGGGGCTGCCCCGTTGGTGGTGCTGATCATGGGCACCGGGAGCCCCGGCCGAGTGTGGGAGCTGCACCAGGTTCCGGCGTTGGTCGCGGCCGGTTACCGGGTGTGCACGTTCGACAATCGCGGCATCGCTCCGTCGTACGAGGCGCCCGACGGAATGACCATCGACGAATTGGTCGCCGACACCGCGGCGCTGATCGAATTTCTCGACGAAGGCCCGGTCCTGGTCGCCGGCACCTCGATGGGTGCGCGGGTCGCGCAGGAATTGGCCCTGGCGCGCCCCGACCTCGTGCGCAAAGCCGTATTCATGGCCGGACACGCGCGGCTCGACCAATTCCAGAAGACGCTCTCGCTCGGCGAACACGAACTCGACGCCTCCGGGGTGCGACTGCCGGCCAAATACGAGGCCGCCGTGACCGCGGTGATGAATCTTTCGCCCGCCACGATGGCCGATCCGAATTCCGCGCGCGATTGGCTGGATCTGTTCGAATTCACCGGTGGACCGGCATCACCGGGAGTCCGGGCGCAGCGCCGGATGGATCACGATTTCGATCGGCTGCAGGCCTATCGCGCGATCAAGGTGCCGTGCCTGTCCGTCGGATTCGCCGATGACCGGATGATTCCCGCGTATCTGACCCGTGAGCTGGCCGAAGCCATTCCCGACGCCCGATACCAGGAGATCCCCGACGCCGGGCATTACGGGTATCTGGAACGTCCGGACGCGGTCAATAAGATCCTGCTCGATTTCTTCGCGGGCTCGAGGTAACCACCAACGCGTAACGTCGGTCTTGCTAGTGTCGACACATCGCTCGGGGGCTACGGCTCTGGTCGGTCGGCTCAGGTCGGTTTCGGCTCGTGCCCGCGCCCCGCGAGTTCCGTATCCAGCGCGTTCCCGTACACAGCGCCAGCATCCAGTGAGGTGAAATGAGCACCAACCCCTTCGACGACGAGGACGGCCGCTTCTTCGTTCTGGTCAACGACGAGGAGCAGCATTCCCTGTGGCCTGCTTTCGCCGAGGTCCCGGCCGGGTGGCGAGTGGTGTTCGGCGAGGACAGCCGCGCCGCCTGCGTCGAATACGTGGAGAAGAACTGGACGGACATGCGGCCCAAGAGCCTGCGTGACGCGATGGCGGCCGACGACGCGGCTCGCCAGGGCGCTCAGTCCTGATTCCGGGCCGGACGAAACTGCGCGCAGCGACGGTGATCGGCGGCTGTGTGATGCCCTGAGGGGCACACGCAGCCGCTGCGATCCGCCGCTCCCTCCTACAGTGGTGAACGATTTTTCCGGACGGCCCACGCCCCGGTTATGATGGCACCGCTTCACCCGCCTCCTTAGCTCAGTGGTAGAGCACCGCTCTTGTAAAGCGAAGGTCGTCAGTTCAATCCTGACAGGGGGCTCGAACGGCTCCGCCCCGCCAATAGCGGGTCGGAGCCTTTTTCGTGGGCAGCGCGTCAGGGGAGGTGCATCAGCTGCCGGGCAAGGCCGAACAAGCGGTTGCCGAGCCTGATGACGGGAATTCCCAGCGGAATCAAAAGGATCGTCACGCACAACAGCGCACCGAGGATCCACACGACGAGCGCCAGCAATCCGACCACCGTGCCCAGCACGGCCGTCAGGATGCCCACCACCACATCGAGCAGGCCCCGTATCGCTGCCATGACGACCTTTCCAGTGTCCATTCTGCTCTTTCCGGCGCATTGTGCTTCGATCCGCACCGCCGTGACGAAAGATGAACGGCCGAAAAGTCGCCGCTCCGGGAGGGGCCGCCCGGGTCGGCGGGGCGCCTGTTCTCCCGCATGTCGCGCAGGCGGCTCGCAGGAAACTCCCAGACAACGTTCAGCGCATTCCGGGCTGTAGGAGAGACGATATCCAGCATGAACGGTGTGGCTGGCGATCGGACCCCCGAGGCTCGGGTGCTGGTGGTCGACGACGAACCGATGATCGTCGAACTGCTGTCGGTGAGTCTGCGCTATCAGGGGTTCGAGGTGGCCACGGCCGCCAACGGCGCCGAAGGGCTGGACCGGGCCAAGCAGTTCCGGCCCGACGCGCTCATCGTCGACGTGATGATGCCCGGCATGGACGGCTTCGGCCTGCTGCGCCGGCTGCGCGCCGACGGCATCGACGCCCCGGTCCTGTTCCTCACCGCGCGTGACGAGGTGGAGGACAAGATCACCGGCCTCACCCTCGGCGCCGACGACTATGTCACCAAGCCCTTCTCGCTCGAGGAGGTGGTGGCGCGGCTGCGGGTGATTCTGCGCCGCTCCGGTCACGTGGTGGAGATGACGAAGTCCTCGCGCATCCGCTTCGAGGACATCGAACTCGACGACGACACCCACGAGGTGTGGAAGGCCGGGGAACCGGTCGCGCTCTCGCCGACGGAATTCACCCTGCTCCGATACTTCATGGTCAATGCCGGGACCGTACTGAGCAAGCCGCGCATCCTCGATCACGTCTGGCGCTACGACTTCGGCGGCGAGGTGGGTGTGGTGGAGACCTATGTCTCCTACCTGCGCAAGAAGGTCGACACCGGTCCCGACCGGCTGATCCACACCCTGCGCGGTGTCGGCTATGTGATGCGCGCGCCCAGCCGCAGCCGATCGTCGGCGAAATGAGCGATCCGCGCGCGTCGGGAGTCCGCGGGCGGGAGTCGGCTGACTCGACTGAGCAGCTGGACACCGGGGATCGGGTCCATGTCACGAAGTCGACCGGTGCTCGCGTCGAGACGGCGGTGCCATCCAACGGCAACGAATCGAGCCCTGACACATACTGGCGGCGGGCGGGCCGCTTCAGGCACCGTATTTCGCGTCGCCTGTCCGCAGTGCCGTTGCGTGTAACCCTGGCGCTGGCGTTGGTTTCGCTCACGGGACTGGGGCTACTGATCTCAGGCGTCGCGGTGACGTCCGCTATGCGCAATGTCCTGATGGACAACGTCGATCGGCAATTGTTCGGTGCTGCGCACGATTGGGCTGGACCAGACGCTCCGCCGCCGCAGCGGCTACCCGGCCCCGTTGGAAGGGAGCGGCCGCCGGGGCTGTTCTACGTCCGAATCGAGGATCCCAGCGGAAAAGTCCGCTCGCTGTTTCCTACCGGCCCGTCCGTCCCGGACTTTCCCGCCGACCTCGGGAAGCATCCCCGGACGATCGGGTCCGTCGGTAACCCGGATGAGCACTGGAGGGCCGAACGGGTCACTACACCCGGGGGCTCCAGTTGGGTTGCTATTCGCTTGTCGGAAACCGAGAACATCATCGACAGGTTGATCGGGCTACAGGTAGCAGTCGGGTTGATGGTTCTGGCGGTACTCGCGATCGTGGCGCAGTTCGTGATTCGCCGGAGCCTGCGCCCGCTCGGTGAGGTGGAGAAGACCGCCGCGGCCATCGCGAGCGGGGATCTGCATCGGCGAGTTCCGGTGCAGGGCACCAATACCGAGGTAGATCGGCTCTCGCAATCGCTCAACGGCATGCTGTCCCAGATTCAGAGCGCCTTCGCCGCCACCGAGGCATCCGAGGAATCCGCGCGGCGTTCGGAGGCCCGGATGCGGCGGTTCGTCGCCGATGCCAGCCATGAACTGCGGACCCCGCTGACCACGATCAAGGGTTTCGCGGAGTTGTATCGGCAAGGGGCGCTGGCGGATCCGGACATGTTCATGGATCGGATCGAACGCGAATCCAAGCGGATGAGCCTGCTGGTGGAGGACCTGCTGATGCTGGCTCGCCTCGATGCGCAGCGCCCGGTGGAACGCCGGCCGGTGGATTTGCTGGCACTGGCCAGCGATGCGGTGCACAATGCCCGCGCCGTCGACGCGGCCCAGCGGCCCGAGGAGCCCCGCCGGCCCATCGACCTCGAAATACGGCCGGGGACAGGGACATTGGAGGTACGCGGCGATGAAGCGCGGTTGCGTCAGGTGCTGGGCAATCTGGTCAACAACGCGCTGCTCCACACCCCGCCCGAGGCGGCGGTCACCGTCGCGCTGACACCCGCTCCGGACGAGGTTGTGATCGAGGTCGCCGACACCGGGCCGGGCCTGCCCACCGAGGACGCCGAGCGCATCTTCGAACGCTTCTACCGCACCGACACCTCACGCAGCCGCGACAGCGGTGGCACCGGACTGGGTCTGTCGATCGTGCAGGCGCTGGTCGCCGCGCACGGCGGTACGGTCTCGGTGCGCAGCGCAGTGGGACAGGGCACCACCTTCGCGGTGCGCCTGCCCCGGTCGCAGGAGTGATTCAGGGTCGGCGCATCACGCGGGGACGTTCGCGCCGTAGCCGAGATCGCGCAACGCCTGCTTGATCTTGTCCTGCGCCTCGTCCAGCGATTCCGGGCTCGGATCGGTGTCCGCGCCGGAAATGTTGAAATCGCCCAGCTGGAAGGCCGGGAAGACGTGCACGTGCAGGTGCGGCACCTCCAGCCCGGCGATCAGCAGGCCCGCGCGCGGCGCGTCCCACGCCTTGCGTACCGCCTGGCCGATCTTCTGAGCGACCTCGTTGATCCGCGCGAACGTGGCGGGATCCAGATCCTGCCACTGGTCGATCTCCTTGCGAGGAACCACGAGCGTATGACCCTGGGTAACCGGGGCGATGGTCAGGAAGGCGACGAATTCCTCGTCCTCCCACACGAACCGCCCCGGCAGCTGGCCGGCAATGATCGCGCTGAATACAGATGGCATGGGTTTCATATTGCCCCGCCCGGCCGGGAGGCGGTGGCCCGGGCGGCGGGCTGTCCTCCCGGTACCCGCATCTGCCGTTCACCTGCGTCCCCTAAGCTGTCACGCGTGCGCGTACTCGTCATCGGATCCGGAGCCCGTGAACACGCCCTGGTGGAAGCCCTGCGTCGGGATCCCGGGGTCACCGCGATCGCGGCCGCGCCCGGTAATCCGGGGATCGGCCAGGTCGCCGAGGTGCGAGCGGTCGATCCGGCCAGCGCGGAGGCCGTCGTGGGCCTGGCCCGGGATTTCGCCGCCGATCTGGTGGTGATCGGTCCCGAGGTGCCGCTCGTGCTCGGCATCGCCGACGCGGTGCGGGCGGCGGGGATCGCCTGCTTCGGACCGTCGGCCGCCGCCGCGCGGATCGAGGGATCGAAGGCCTTCGCCAAAGACGTGATGGCCGCGGCCGGGGTGCGCACCGCGCACAGTGAGGTCGTCGATCATCCGGGCGAACTCGACGCCGCACTGGATCGCTTCGGGCCGACCTGGGTCGTCAAGGACGACGGGCTGGCCGCGGGTAAGGGCGTGGTGGTGACCGCCGATCGGTCCGCGGCCCGCGACCACGGTGCCGAACTGCTCGAGCAGGGCCATCCGGTGCTGCTGGAATCGTTCCTCGACGGTCCCGAGGTCTCCCTGTTCTGCCTGGTCGACGGCGAGACCGTGGTGCCGCTGCTGCCGGCGCAGGATCACAAGCGCGTCGGCGACGGCGACACCGGTCCCAACACCGGCGGTATGGGTGCCTACACCCCGCTGCCGTGGCTGCCGCCGGAGACCGTCACCGAAATCGTCGACGATGTGGTGAAACCCGTTGCCGCCGAAATGGTTCGGCGTGGGGTCCCGTTCTCCGGCCTGCTCTACGCGGGCCTGGCGATCGGCCAGGCCGGACCCGCGGTCGTCGAATTCAACTGCCGCTTCGGCGATCCCGAGACCCAGGCCGTGCTCGCCCTGCTCGACAGTCCGCTCGGTGTCCTGCTGTACGCCACCGCGACCGGCACGCTGGCGCAGGCGCAGCCGCCGGTCTGGAAGGACGGCGCGGCGATCACGGTGGTGCTGGCCGCGGAGAACTATCCGGGCCGCCCCCGCACCGGTGACGTCATCTCCGGCGCCGAGGGCGCGCCGGCCTCCGGCCGGAGCGCGAATGCCGAAGTGCTGCATGCCGGTACGTCGCTGCGCGCGGACGGCGCACTGCTGTCGGCCGGCGGTCGCGTGCTGAATGTCGTTGCCACGGGCGGGGATCTGACCGAGGCTCGCACGAACGCCTACGCGCGCGTCGCCGGAATCAAACTGCCAGGCAGCCACTTCCGCACCGATATCGGTCTCGCCGCGGTCGAGGATCGCATCTCGCTTCCCACCCGGGTGTAGGCCGGAACGGCTCCGGCTCCAGCGCCCGCGGGTTCAGCCGACCTGAATGCCGTGCACGGCCAGCCACGGCTGCGGGTCCACGTGCTGTCCGCCGATAAGGATCTCGAAGTGCAGGTGCGGGCCGGTGGAATCGCCGCGGTTGCCGATGCGGGCGATCTGCTGACCGGCGCGCACCCGCTCGCCGACCGACACCGAGAAATCGTACATATGGCCGTATACCGAGATGGTGCCGTCGTCGTGGCGGATGCGTACCCACAGTCCGAAGCCCTGCGCCGGCCCGGCGTCGATGACGGTGCCGTCGGCGACGGCGTAGATCGGTGAACCGATGGGCGCCGCGATATCGATCCCGTAGTGGAACGTGCCCCACCGGCCCCCGTAACCGGAGGTGAACACGCCGCGTGCGGGCAGGGCGAAACCGCCGATGCCCGGGGCGATTCCGCCCGGGAGAACACCGCCGGGAATCGTGGTGGCCGGCCCGGCCAGCCAGGGTTGCGGCGTCCCGGCGACCGCCGCGGCGGCCTCGGCCTTCGCGCGTTCGAGGGTGGCCCGCGAGGCCGCGGCGACCACCTGCGCCTCGCGCATACGCTCGCCGTTGTCGATGGCGGTCAGATAGCGCTTGCTGGTTTCGGGTTCGGCCTGCACCTGTAGCGGATAGGCCACCGCGATCCGCTGTGCCGCACCGGGTTTCGGCGTCGAGTCGACCGGCTGCGGCGCCACGGTGTCGGCGGCGGCGAACAGTCCGACCACGACCATGCCGATCACCAGCACCCGGTGGTCGTCGACCCAGCCGCGTAGCCGGGGCCACAGGGGCTCGAATTCCTCGCGCCAGTTGTGATCCCGCAACATCTGCCACCAGCGCCCCGCACGCATGCGCCATTCGACCGCCGCGACCTGCCCGAATCCGCGCGATCGGCGGGCCGTGGAACGGAGGCGATTCGCGATCGAGGGACGGTCGCGGCGCAGCGCCGTTCGCCAGTCGGGGCGGATCACGGTCCAGCCCCCCTGGTACGACTTCGCGCGGCGTGCCTGGTCAGGCATTCTGCCGACGATAACAGGGGCCCGCCCGGACCCGCGGGCAGGCGCGGCGGGCGCACAGCAACGTCTCAGGCGCCCGGTGCGGGGAAACGGACTGCGCGCCGGCCGGCCGACGTGGTGTTCTACCGTCGTCTGGTGCGCAGTGAATCACGGCGGTCCACCGTTCCGACCTTCTACGTCATGGATGTCTGGAAGGCCGCGGCCGAGCGCGCCCGCACCCACGGCGACGTGCTGGTCCTGGCGGCGGGCCAGCCGTCCACGCCCGCCCCGGTGCCGGTGCGGCGCGCCACCCAGGTGGCCCTCGACGCGGAACTACTCGGCTATACCGAGACTTTCGGCATCCCCGAATTGCGTTCCGCCATCGCGGCCCATCACCGCGACGCCTACGGCGTCGAGGTCGAGTCCGACGACGTGGTGATCACGACCGGCTCCTCGGGCGCGTTCACGCTCATCTTCCTGGCCGCATTCGACGTCGGCGACACGGTCGTGGTCGCTCGCCCGGGTTACCCGGCCTACCGCAACACTCTCACCGCACTGGGTTGCCGGGTGATCGAACTCGACTGCGGCCCCCAGACCCGGTTCCAGCCGACGGTGGCGATGCTGGCGGAGCTGCCCGAACCGCCTGCCGGCTTGATCGTGGCCAGCCCGGCGAACCCGACCGGCACCATGATCGCCCCGGACGAGCTGGCGGCCCTGGCCCGGTGGTGCGACGAGCATGGCACGCTTCTGATCTCCGACGAGATCTATCACGGCATCGCCTATTCGGGAGTCGACGGCGATACCGAACCGGTGAGCTCGGCCTGGGAGACCTCACGCGAATCGGTGGTGATCGGTTCGGTGTCGAAGTATTTCTCGATGACGGGCTGGCGGCTGGGCTGGATGCTGGCACCCGCGCGGCTGCGCCCGGCACTGCAGCGGCTGGCGTCCAATATGACCGTCTGCCCGCCGGCCATCTCGCAATTCGCGGCGGCGCACGCGTTCGGCCCGGAGGCGAAATCCGAACTCGACGGACACGTCCGCCGCTACGCCCGCAACCGGTCGCTACTGCTCGAGGGCCTGCCCGCCCTCGGCATCACCGATCTGGCGCCGGCCGACGGGGCCTTCTACGTGTACGCCGATATCGGTCATCTGAGCCAGGATTCGACGCGCTGGTGCGCGGATCTGTTGGCGCACACGGGTGTCGCGCTCGCGCCCGGGATCGATTTCGACACCCGTAACGGACACCGCACGGTCCGATTCTCGTTCGCCGGCGCCACCGCGGATATCGAGGAGGCGCTGGTGCGACTCGGCCGATATCTGAGCTGACGCACAGACTTTCCGTACCGGCCCACCGGAGCGCGTGGATGCGGTACAAATGATTTGGGTTGTGATTTCAACCCTTGCTATTTCGAACCGATCCCGGCTGTCCGCTCGGATCGGATCCCGGAAATTTGCGCGGTCCGTGGTCGATTGCACAGCAACGATTCGGCCGGGATTGCACAGACGCACAGATTTGCACATATCGCACCGATTTGGCACGGATGAACCGATGATGACTGGCACGATGACACGGTGATCACCGCGACGACCCCGAAAGGCGAAAGGCGTCGCCAAGCGTTGGTTGCGGCTGCCGCAGAGTTGCTACTCGAAGGCGGCTTCGATGCCGTGCGCCACCGTTCGGTGGCGACGCGCGCGGATCTGCCGCTGGCATCCACGACCTACTATTTCGAATCCCTCGAGGATCTGATCGCGCGCGCGGTCGAGTTCAGCGGCAATGCCGAACTCGAGTCGATGCGCCGCCGGATCGGCGAGGTCACCCACCGCAAGCGCGGCGCCGAGGCGACCGTCGATCTGATCGTGGATCTGATGGTCGGCACCGACGGACCCGACGAATTCGCCCGCGGGCGGCTGATCGCCCGCTACGAGCGGTCGGTGGCCTCGGCCCGGCATCCGGAACTACGCGAGGTGCAGCTGCGGTTACGCGCCCAGCTCGAGGACCTATTGGCCGATGTGCTGCGCCGATCCGATCGGATGGTGCGCACCGATCAGTTGCGCCGGTTGGTGGCGGTGGTCGACGGTGCGGTGGTCGCCGCGCTGGCCGAATCCGATCCGCAACCGCGCCGGACCGCCCGCGGCGCGCTGCTGGAATTGATCGATGTGATCGCTCCGCCGGTGCCGCAACCGCTGATGGCGCCGCAGACCGTGCCACCGCCCGCGGCACAGCATGTGCCCGCGGCCATGCCCCAGCAACCGAGCAGGCATCGAACATTAGACTGACTGTTCGTGAGTCTTGTCCCGAACGTCCTCGCCACCCGGTACGCGAGCCCGCAGCTGGTGCAGTTGTGGTCGCCCGAGAACAAGATCGTGCTGGAGCGCCGGCTGTGGCTCGAGGTGCTGCGGGCCCAGACCGAACTCGGCGCCGCCGGTACCGAGGCGGTCACCCCCGATGTCCTCGAGGATTACGAGCGGGTGCTGGGCGAGGTCGACCTGGCCTCGATCGCCGAACGCGAGCGGATCACCCGCCACGATGTGAAGGCGCGCATCGAGGAGTTCAATGCCCTCGCCGGGCACGAGCAGATCCACAAGGGCATGACCAGCCGGGATCTGACCGAGAACGTGGAACAGCTGCAGATTCGGCTCTCGCTGGAACACGTCTACGAACACGGCGTCGCGGTCGCCGCGCGGCTGGCGGAGCGGGCCGCCGAGTACCAGTCGCTGGTGATGGCCGGTCGTTCGCACAATGTGGCGGCGCAGGCGACCACCCTGGGCAAGCGGTTCGCGGGCGCGGCCGACGAGGTGCTGCTCGCCCTGCACCGGGTGCGTGAGCTGATCGACCGGTATCCGCTGCGCGGCATCAAGGGGCCGATGGGCACCGCCCAGGACATGCTCGATCTGTTCGACGGCGACGCCGCCAAGCTCGCCCAGCTGGAGCAGAAGGTCGCCCGGCATCTGGGCTTCGCGACCGTGCTGACCAGCGTCGGCCAGGTCTATCCCCGCTCTCTGGACCACGACGTGATCTCCGCGCTGGTCCAATTGGGCGCGGGCCCTTCGTCGTTCGCGCACACGGTGCGGCTGATGGCCGGGCACGAACTGGTCACCGAGGGTTTCCAGCCCGGGCAGGTCGGCAGTTCGGCGATGCCGCACAAGATGAACACCCGCTCGTGCGAGCGCGTCAACGGTCTGCAGGTGGTGCTGCGCGGCTACGGCTCGATGGCGGCCGAACTGGCGGGCGCGCAGTGGAACGAGGGCGATGTGTTCTGTTCCGTGGTGCGCCGGGTCGCGCTGCCGGACGCGTTCTTCGCCATCGACGGCATGATGGAGACCTTCCTGACCGTCCTGGGCGAATTCGGCGCGTACCCGGCCGTGATCGACCGGGAGCTCAACCGCTATCTGCCTTTCCTGGCCACCACCCGCATCCTGATGGCGGCGGTGCGGGCCGGGGTCGGGCGCGAGAGTGCGCACGAGGTCATCAAGGAGCACGCGGTCGCGGTGGCGCTGGCCATGCGGGAGCAGGGGCGCGAACCGGATCTGCTGGACCGCCTCGCGGCCGACGACCGGATGCCGCTGGACCGGGCCGGACTCGAGGCCGCGCTGGCCGATCGGACGGCGTTCATCGGTGCCGCGGAGGCGCAGGTGAGCGATGTGGTGGCGCAGGTGCAGAAGCTGATCGACGCGAATCCCGAGGCCGCTCGCTACACCCCCTCGCCGATTCTGTAACCGCCGCCGGACCGATGGTCGCGGCACCGAAACCGCCCGGCGCCGCCGTTCGCACGGTGGCCTCGCGCATGTTCGGCGCCGTGCGAATGGTGCGGCGGCGCAGGCGAAATCGGCGACTAGGGTTGCCGGATATGGACCCCTATACGATCTTCGCCGACATCGTCGCCGGACGGGCGCCCTCGTCCAAGGTCTACGAGGACGACGACGTTCTCGCCTTCATGGACATCCGTCCCATGACACCCGGCCATCTGCTGGTGATTCCGAAGGTTCCGGCGCGCAGCCTGGACGAACTGGATCCGATGATCGGCGGCAAGCTTTTTCAGGTCGCTCAGCGTCTGGCGGCCGCGCTGCGGCAGTCCGAGGTGCGCTGTGACGGGGTGAATCTCTTTCTGGCAGATGGCGTTACGGCCGGGCAGGAGGTCTTCCACGTCCATCTGCACGTCATTCCGCGCACACCCGGCGACGGCTTCGGGCTGCGCAATCGCGCGACGACCCCGCCGCGTGCGGACCTGGACTATCTGGCCGCCTCGATCCGGGGCGCGGTCGGGCGGGCGCAACCGAATGCCGCGAGCGCACCGGACGGAAAGCGGTGGCTCACCTGAGTCCTGCTGCGTACCGGGCGGTTTGCTGAGGAAACGCCAGGAGGTCGAAAGCTCCGCGCGGCGCCAGAGTGTGCGTTACTTTAAGTAGCAGTTGTGGTGGGTTGACGGAGGTGGGGACATGCGACGTTCATTCGTTGCTGCGGTTGTGCTGACAGTCGGACTGGGCGTCTTCGGTCCCTGGATGGGCTCACAGCCACGCGCATCGGCGGCACGTGTGGTCGATGCAAATGATATGAGCCCGACCCGGACGGCGCTGGTCGTCGATTCCCCAGCCATGGGACGCACTATCCAGGTTGAGGTGCTGCATCCGGCCGGTGGGGGTGCGCGGCCCTCGTACTATCTGCTCGACGGGCTCGATCCCGGTGTGCAGCAGAGCACCTGGACCAATGCCACCGATGCCGAACCCTTCTTTCGCGGTAAGAACGTCAACGTCGTGCTGCCGATGGGCGGGCAGGCGAGTTACTACACCGACTGGCAGCGCGACGATCCGCATTTCGGCCGCTACCGGTGGGAGACCTTCCTGACGCGCGAACTTCCGCCCATCATCGACGCCACGTTCTCCGGCAACGGCGTGAACGCGATCGGTGGCCTGTCGATGGGCGGCATCGCGGCGTTCGTCCTGGCCGTTCGCCACCCGGAGCTGTACGAGGCTGTGGCGGGCTATAGTGCGTGCCCGGATCTGGGTATCGCACAGGGGGCGATCATGTTCTCGATCGCCAATCGTGGCGGCAATCCGTTCGATATGTGGGGTGCGCCCGGAAGTCCGGAATGGGGCGCCCACGATCCGGCGCTGCTGGCGAATCGACTGCGCGGCAAGACCGTCTACCTGTCCACCGGCACCGGTATCCCGGGTCCGCACGAGACCGAGATCAAACCGCAGCTGCCGGAGAACATCGTCCTGGGCGGGCCGATCGAGGCCGGCGTGGACGTCTGCGTCACCGCCTTCGAGCAGCGGCTGCGCGGCATGCGCATCCCGGCCAGGGTCGACCGCAGTCCGGTGGGGACGCATTCCTGGTCGTATTGGCAGGACTATCTGCACGCGTCGTGGCCGACAATCGGCGCGGCGATCGGGGCCTGATCGCCGGGTGCCGAACCTGCGATCGGCGCGGGCCGGGAGGACCCGCGCCGACCGGATGAGACCCGGAGGGCCGGTGTGTCGCGGTTCGGTGTCGTATGGCGATTCAGTGCGGTTGCGCTCCGGGGCGGTTGAATTCGCCGTCCTTGGCGCCGGCGACGAACGCCCGCCACTCGCCGGGAGTGAAGATCAGCGCCGGCCCGTCCGGATTCTTGGCATCACGCAGCCCGATATTGCCGCTGGCCAGGAAGGCCACCTCGACACCACCCTCCCCGTCGCCGCTGCGCTGCCAGACCGCCCCGGGTTCGATCTCGCGATTCTTCGCTTCCAACCTGTGCTCCTGCATCGATGTGATCGCCCGCGGGATCCGTGCGGGCGCTGCCGTCCTCGAGAGTAGGCGGTCGGAAGCCGCCGCACCGGCGTGGTTTCCGAATCCGCGCGCAGGGGGGATGGCCGGGATCACACCGTATGCCGACCTGCGAAATGTGGCATTCGTCTACTCGTTCCGGCAACACCGCTGGTTTACGGCGCAACCTGATCGGAAACCCCGTTCATTGTGGCAGTTGGAGGGCGTCGACTGGTCAAGAGACCGAGAGGGCGTGCCCTGCCGCACTGAAGAGACGACAAGGATGGAGCACCGCATGGCACCCGTCTTCGACAGTTGCGCGGTGGTGCCCCGGCACCTCACCGTCGAGCAGGCGCACAACATCCTGCACAGTCACAGCAGCTGTCCCACCGATCAATGCCCGCGCCGCAAAGCCGCACTGTTCTTCCTGATGGAATCTCGTCGTTCGGCCCGCGGCAACGGGCGTGACGTGCGCCGGCCCGCGCCGCGGACCACCGGCCTGGGGTAACGCGGGCCGAGCTCGCACTCCCGTCCTCGCCGATACGTTCGTGTCGGCGGGTGTGGGGGTGCGCGCCCGGGCCGGCCCACCGCGATTACGGTGGTCACCATGGCTCTCGACAGTGGTACCGGAACCATCCAGAATGCCGGCGACGCCGCGGCGGCGGTGACCCCGCCGGTGGCCAAACAGGTCCCGGCCGAACGCGTCCGTCATGGTGACACCTTCGTCGATCCCTACGAATGGCTGCGGGACAAGGACGATCCCGAGGTCATCGCCCATCTCGAGGCCGAGAACGCCTACACCGACGCGCAGACCGCCCACTTGGCTCCGCTGCGCGCGCGCATCTTCGACGAGATCAAATCGCGCACCCAGGAGACCGATATGTCGGTCCCGGCGCGGCTGGGGGAGTACTGGTACTACTCGCGCAGTTTCGAAGGCAAGCAGTACGGCATGCACTGCCGCTGCCCGATCACCGATGTCGACGACTGGACTCCGCCGCAACTCGACATCGATATCGAGATTCCCGGTGAGGAGATTCTGCTCGACAGCAACGTGCTGGCCGAGGGGCACGATTTCTTCGCCCTCGGCGCCTATTCGATCAGCCACGACGGCACGCTGCTGGCCTATTCCACCGATACCGTCGGTGATGAGCGATATGTGCTGCGGTTCAAGGATTTACGCAGCGGCGAGCTGCTAGGCGACGAAATTCCGGGCACCGCGCCGGGGGCGACGTGGTCGCTGGACGGAACCCACGTGTTCTATCAGACCGTCGACGAATCCTGGCGGCCCGACACCGTGTGGCGGCACCGCCTCGGCACCGCGCAGTCCGACGACGTCACGGTGTTCCACGAGCCCGACGAGCGCTACTGGGTCAGCATCGGCGCCACCCGCTCCGAGAAGTATCTGATGATCTGGGCCGGGTCGAAGATCACCACCGAGGGCTGGATCCTCGAATCCGACGATCCCGAGGGCGAATTCCGGGTGCTGCTGCCGCGCCGCGAGGGTGTGGAGTATTCGGCCGAACACGCGGTGATCGGCGGGCAGGACCGGCTGCTGATCCTGCACAACGACGTGGTCGACGGTGTGAAGGCCGAGAATTTCGTGCTCACCGAGGCGCCGGTGGACGATCCGGCCGCGATGACCATGCTGATCGGTCATCGTGACGATGTGCGGCTCGAGGACGTCGACTGCTTCCGCGACCATCTCGTGCTCTCGTATCGGCGCGAGGCCCTGCCGCGAGTCGCGGTATGGCCGTTGACGTCCGACGGCTACGGCGAGCTGCGCGAACTGGAATTCGGCCTGGAACTGTTCTCCGCCGGCGTGGGCTCCAATCCGGAATGGGCGCAGCCGACGCTGCGGCTGGGCGTGACCTCGTTCATCACCCCGATGCAGGTCTTCGACTACGTGCCCGCCACCGGTGAACTGATGCTGCGCAAACAGCAGCAGGTGCTCGGCGGCTACGACCCGGACGACTATGTGCAGCATCGGGACTGGGCGACCGCGGCCGACGGCACCCGGATTCCGATCTCGGTGGTGCGCCGCCGTGACAGCGAGGGCGCGGGTCCGAAACCGTTGCTGCTCTACGGGTACGGGTCCTACGAGGCCAGTATCGATCCGGGTTTCTCGGTGTCGCGGTTGTCGCTGCTCGACCGCGGCATGGTGTTCGCGGTCGCCCATGTGCGGGGCGGTGGCGAGATGGGCCGGCTGTGGTACGAGAACGGCAAGACGCTCACCAAGAAGAACACCTTCACCGATTTCGTCTCCTGCGCACGGCATCTCGTCGACACCGGCGTCACCACGCCGCAGGTGCTGGTGGCCGACGGTGGCAGCGCGGGCGGGCTGCTGATGGGGGCGGTGGCCAATCTGGCGCCCGAACTGTTCGCGGGCATTCTCGCCAATGTGCCGTTCGTGGATCCGCTCACCTCGATCCTGGACCCGTCGCTGCCCCTGACGGTCATCGAATGGGACGAGTGGGGTAACCCGCTGGAAGATCCGGAGGTCTACGCCTATATGAAGTCCTATTCGCCGTACGAGAACGTGGCGGCCGTGGACTATCCGGCGATCCTGGCGATCACCAGCCTCAACGACACCCGCGTGCTCTATGTCGAGCCCGCGAAGTGGGTCGCCGCGCTGCGGGCCACGAAGACCGGTGACTCCCAGCTCCTGCTGAAGACCGAGATGAGCGCCGGGCACGGGGGCGTCAGCGGCCGCTACGAGAAGTGGAAGGAAGTCGCCTTCGAATACGCCTGGGTGCTCGATCGGGTCGGTCTCGGCGAGGTCGGCTGAGGGCTGCCGGTAGCCGACGCTGCGGCCGGGTGGTCGCTCCGGGAATTCGTCGGGGCGTCACTTCGGCTGCACGGGGCCGACACCTGCCGCGCGCACAGTGGAGGCATGAGCGGCAACGACCGGGGGTTCGGGCAGCTGATCGTCTCGGTGTCGGGTATTCGCGACACCACACTGGAACAGGCGCGCGCCTTCGCCGCGGAGATGGACGGCCGTGGGGTACGGCTGTCGCTGCTGGTGGCGCCGCGGTTGAAGGGGAAATACCGGCTCACGGAGGATCCACAAACCCAGCAGTGGCTGCGAGACCGGCGCGCGGCCGGTGACGCGATCGTGCTGCACGGCTACGACCAGGCCGCGACCAAACGTCGCCGCGCCGAATTCGCCGCGCTGCCCAAGCACGAAGCACGCCTGCGCCTCACCGCCGCCGACCGGGTGATGGAACAGATCGGCCTGCGCACCCGGCTGTTCGCCGCCCCGCGCTGGACGGCCTCCGAGGGCGCCGTCGCCGCCCTGCCCGAGGTCGGTTTCCGTCTGGCGCTGGGATTGACCGCCATCCACGACCTGGAACGGGACACGGCACAGCGCTGCTGGGTGCACGGCGTCGGTGAGGGTTTCCGGGCCGAACCGTGGTGGTGCCACGCGCTGATCATGAGCGCGGCCCGCATCGCGCGACGCGGGGGAACGCTGCGACTGGCCGTCTCGGCGGCGCAGCTCTCCCGGCCCGGTCCCCATCAGGCCATGCTCGACGCGGTCGATCTGGCGCTGTTCCACGAGGCGGTTCCGGACGTCTACCGGTGGGAACCGTACGCCATGCCGCACGCGGCATGAGCTCGCTCGACGTCAGCGCATCTCCGCCGGGTCGTCCCCGGACACGCGCCGCATATCCCGCACCGCCGTGACGATTGCCTCATCCGATACCGCGGCGGTGGCATCGTGGGTGAAGCCGCCGGCCTCCTTGCGGGTGAGCGAGGTGGACAGCGGATGCTTCTTCAGCTGATCGACGCAGCGGTCGATATCGGCCAGCAGCAGATCGGCCATATCGTGGGTGAAGCCGTGCCGGACGACCGCTCGCATGATCGTCTCGTCCTGCCGATCGGCCGGTAGCGGATAGGCGGCGATCAGCCAGCCCCGCGCGCGCAGGCGTTCGGACAGGTCGTACAGGTTGAAGCCGGGATCTTCGCGCAGCCGCCACGACACCGCGCTGATTCCGCGGGTGGGCGTGCCGTCGTGGATCATCTCGAACAAGCCGGTCTCGGTGAGGCCGTGGGCCAGATGTTCGGCGACCCGGTAGATCGCCGATTGCAGCCGGGTGTAACCCGTGCGGCCGAGCCGGATGAAGTCGTAGTACTGGGTGATCGCCTGGCCGCCGGGGCGGGAGAAATTCAGGTTGAAGGTGGCCATACTGCCGCCGAGGTAGTCGACGTCGAATACCAGTTCCTCCGGAAGGTCGGCGGCCGTGCGCCAGAGCGCCCAGCCGGCGCCCAGCGGGGCCAGGCCGGTTTTGTGTCCGGAGGCGTTGATCGACTTCACCCGCTCGAGCCGGAAGTCCCACACCAAATGCGGCGCCGTGAACGGGGCCAGGAATCCGCCGCTGGCGGCGTCGATGTGCAGTGGGATGTCCAGGCCGGTGCGGGCCTGGACATCGTCTAGGGCCGCGCTCATCGCGGCGACGTCCTCGAACAGTCCGGTGAAGGTCTGGCCCATCGTCGCGACGACCATGATCGTATTCGAATCGCAGTGTGCGGCAATGTCATCCGGCTCGAGCGTATAGCGGTTGCCGCGCAGCGGTACCTGCCGGATCTCAACGTCGAAATAGCGCGCGAACTTCTCCCAGCACACCTGTACCGGGCCGCAGACGAAATTGGGGATGCCCTGTCCGCCGTTCTTGCGCCAGCGCGTCTTCGCGGCCAGCCCGCCGAGCATCGCCGCCTCACTGGACCCGATGGTGGAGGTGCCGCGCGTCGAGCCGGGATCGGGACAGTGCCACAGGTCGGCGACCATGTGCACGCACCGGCGCTCGAGCTCGGCGGTCTGCGGATATTCGTCCTTGTCGACGATGTTCTTGGCCAGGCTCTGCGCCATCAGCCGACGAGCGTGATCGTCGATCCAGGTGGTGCAGAAGGTGGCCAGATTCATCCGCGACACGCCGTCGAGCATCAGCTCGTCGTGCACGATCTGATAGGCCTCAGGGGCCGGCATCTCGCGGTGCGGGAAGTGGTGTTTGGGTGCGCCGCGGTCCAGATCGGGCATCGCGAACAGGTCGTCGGATTCCGATGATGCAGCCATCTCGTCCTCTCCGGTGGTCGGATCCCGGTCGAGCTCTCCCTCATCATGCCCGCTGCGGTGGCGGGTCGGTCGCGAACGGACGGGGGAAATCGGGCGAATTCTATGCCGTGCCGCGCCCGACGCCGATGCGGCCGGTCCCGGAAGAGGGTTAGGTTGGTCGACATGACCGACGATTCTCGGACGGCGGCCCTGCGCGAACAGGTGCGGGCGCTGATGCCGCAGGCGAAAGCCGATCTGGCCCAGTTGGTTTCGTATCGGTCCGTGGCCGATGCGCGGCAGTTTCCGCCGGAAGAATGTCATCGGGCGGCGCGGTGGGTCGCCGACGCCTTCGCCGACCTCGGTCTCACCGACGTCGGCCTGCACGAGACGCCCGACGGCAGCGAGGCGGTCGTGGCCCGGTACCCGGCTCCGGCCGGAGCCCCTACGGTGCTGCTGTACAGCCATTACGACGTGCAGCCGCCGGTCGACGAGGCGGCCTGGGAGACTCCGGTGTGGGAGCTCACCGAGCGTGACGGCCGCTGGTACGGGCGCGGCGCGGCCGACTGCAAGGGCAATATCGTCGTCCATCTGACCGCCCTGCGGGCACTGCGGAACTCGCTGGGAGACAAGGGGTATCCGGTCGGGATCACGCTGGTCTGCGAGGGCTCGGAGGAACAGGGCACCGGCGGTCTGGAGGAGTTCGTTCCGCAGCACGCGGACCTGTTGCGCGCCGACGCGCTGCTGATCGGTGACTGCGGCAATTTCGCGGTGGGCCTGCCGACCTTCACCCAGACCCTGCGCGGAAACGTGAATGTGCTCGTCACGGTCGAAACCCTGTCCGGTCCATTGCATTCCGGCATGTTCGGCGGGGCGGCCCCCGATGCCGTCGCCGCGCTGATCCAGCTGCTCGCGACGCTGCGAGACGAGCACGGGAACACCACGGTCGCCGGGTTGCCGGCCGATCAGATCTGGGACGGCGCGCACTATCCGGTCGAGCAGTTCCGCGTCGATGCCGGCATCCTCGACGGCGTGCAGGTGTTGGGCAGCGGCACCGTCTCGGACATGCTCTGGGCCCGGCCGGCTTTGACCGTGCTGGGCATCGATGTCCCGCCGGTGGTGGGGTCGGCGGCGGCCGTCCAGCCCAGCGCACGGGCCCGGTTGAATCTGCGGATCCCGCCCGGGGTCGATCCGGCTCCGGCCCTGAAAGCCCTTACCGCACATATCGAATCGCATACGCCGTGGGGTGCGCGCGTTCGGGTCGAGACCGAGGGCACCGGGGCGCCGTTCCGGTCCGGTACCGGCGGCCCGGCGCGGCTGGCGATGGAGGACGCCTTCGCCGCCGCGTACGGACGCACCGCCACCCTGCAGGGGCAGGGCGGCTCGATTCCGCTGTGCAACGTCTTCGCCGAAACCTATCCCGACGCCGAGATCATGCTGCTCGGCGTCGAGGAGCCGAAATGCCTGATCCACGCCCCGAACGAAAGTGTCGATCCCAGCGAGATCGAGCACGTGGCGCTGGCGGAGGCACTGTTCCTGGCCTCGTATTCGCGGTGAGGGGCCGCGGCTTCGCGGGGCGCGCCCGCTAGAAGGTCTTGTCGTCCTCCGGCTCGATGAGTGCGAATTCGGTATCGGCCGGGCGCATTTCGGACAGGCGGCCGAAGTAGATGCCCTGTGCCTCCGGCGCGATGATGCCGTAATGGATCGGGACGGCGGTGCGCGGAGCCACGGCGCGCAGATAGTCCACCGCTTCGCTGATCTTCATCCACGGCGCGACCGCGGGCACCGCCAGCACTCCGACCGATACCGGCGGCACCCACAGCGAATCGCCCGGGTGAACGAACTGCGCCGGATCGTCGGCGGTGCCGAGCTGGAAGACGGTGTTGTCTACGACCGGCAGCTCCGGATGGATCACCGCGTGCTTGCCGCCGCCCCCGGTGATCTGCAGATCGCCGATGGTGACGATATTGCCCGCGTGCACGGCCTGCCACGGTTCACCGCGCTGCTGTGCGGTCTGCGGATCGCTGAGCAGGCGCGCGCTCGGATTCGCGTCGACCAGGGCCTCGATCCGGTTCGGATCGATGTGGTCGGGATGCTGATGGGTGATCGCGATCGCGTCGAGTCCCGTGATGCCTTCGAATCCGTGCGAGAAAGTGCCCGGATCGAACAGGATCTTCGCGCCGTTCAATTCGACGAGAACGCAGGAATGACCGAAGTGGGCGATGCGCATGGGCTTCACGCTATCGCCTCCGGCCGCAGCGGGGACCCGGAGGCGGCAGCCTGCGTAACCACGGAGGGGCCACGCGGAGGCCGGCCGACAGGCGCTGTGACGTCTCTCGCAGGTGCTGCGGCCCGGCGGGGCGCCCGCGAGCAGCCCCGATTAAGCTGTTGTGGTAATCCCCCCCACCAGCTTGAGGAGCAACGCGTGGCACGAGTTGTGGTCGAGGTGATGCCGAAGGCCGAGATCCTGGATCCGCAGGGTCAGGCCATCGCCGGCGCGCTCGGACGCCTGGGTTTCCCGGGTGTGTCGGATGTGCGGCAGGGCAAGCGGTTCGAACTCGACATCGACGACAGCGTCAGCGATGCGGAGCTCGAGAAGATCGCCGAGGCCCTGCTCGCCAACACGGTGATCGAGGACTGGAAAGTGGTGCGGCTGCCGTGACCAGCTCTGCGCGAATCGGTGTCATCACCTTCCCCGGCACGCTCGACGACGTCGACGCGGCGCGCGCGGTCCGGTTGGCCGGCGCCGAAGCGGTGAGCCTGTGGCACGCCGACGCCGACCTCAAGGGTGTCGACGCGGTGGTGGTGCCGGGCGGATTCTCCTATGGCGACTATCTGCGCGCCGGTGCCATCGCCCGGTTCGCGCCCGTGATGGGCAAAGTCCTCGAGGCCGCCGGCAAGGGTATGCCGGTGCTGGGAATCTGCAACGGTTTCCAGGTGCTGTGCGAGGCCGGACTGCTGCCGGGCGCGCTGACCCGCAACGAGGGCCTGCACTTCGTCTGCCGCGATCAGTGGCTGCGGGTGGAGTCCACCGCGACGGCGTGGTCCTCGCGCTACGAAGCGGGCGCGCAGATCCTGGTCCCGGTGAAGAACGCCGAGGGCCGCTACCAGGCCTCACCGGCCGTGCTCGACGAACTCGAGGGCGAGGGCCGGGTGGTCTTCCGCTACGTGGGCGGCAACCCCAACGGTTCGCAGCGCGATATCGCCGGCATCGCCTCCCCGAACGGCCGCGTCGTCGGTCTCATGCCGCACCCCGAACACGCCACCGAACCGCTGACCGGGCCGAGTGACGACGGGCTGGGGATCTTCCTGTCGGTCCTCGACAGCCTCGTCGCCACGGCCTGATCGGCCTGTCACCACCGTCTGATCGGCCTGTCGCTCAGGGGATCACGACCGCCGCGGTGATCGGCACCGGGGCGTCCGCCCAGCGTCGGCCGGTATCACGCGGGGTGATGCCGTGGTCGGTCCAGGCGGACAGCAACTGCGCGACCTTGGTGTGCATGGTGGTGCGCAGGCGATCGAAGGAGGTATCCGGCACCTCGTCGACCTCACCGAGCAGCAGCCACCACGCCCAGGCGACCGCACCGGCATTGGCGACGAAGTCCGGCAGCACCGCAACGCCACGGGCGGCGAGCATGGCCTCCGCCTCCGGTGTGGTGGCGGCGTTGGCGGCCTCGACGACGACACGGGCGCGCACGTCGAACGAGTTGTCCGGGGTGATCGCGTACGAGATGGCCGCGGGTACCAGGATGTCGACATCGGCGGACAGGACCGCCGCGCGTGGCAGTTGCTCCACATCTTCGGGCAGTCGGGAGCGGTCGATTTCGCCGTAGTCGTCGCGCAACTCCAGTAGCGCCGGGATGTCGAGTCCGCCGGCGCGGTACAGGGCACCGGCGGCATCGGCCACGGTGGTCACGCGCATACCCGCCTCGTGCAGGTAGTAGGCCGCCGCGCCGCCCATGGTGCCGACTCCCTGGATCGCGACCGTCGTCTCGGCCGGCCTCCGGCCCCAGGAGACGGCCGTGGCGAGGCACGCGTGCGCGACGCCGTAACCGCCGATCACATCACCGAGCAGGAAACCGCCCTCGACCGCCGCGTTCAGTCCGTTGCGGACCCGCTCCAGGGTGGCGGGCGGGTTCGCGGCGCGGCGGATCGCGGCGTGATAGCTCTGCCCCAGACCCAGCTTCTCGAAGACCTCGTCGATCAGATGTTGCGGGACGCCCAGGTCCTCCGCGGTCACCCAGTGCGCGTCGATCCACGGGCGCATGGCCTCGCAGAATCGCTCCAGCACCTCGATGGCCCGGGGGTGTTTCGGGTCGAAGTCGATGCCGCCCTTCGCGCCGCCGATCGGCAGGTCGAAGGTCGCGGTCTTGGCGGCCATTCCGCGCGCCAGATCCTCCACCTCGCTCAGCGTGCAGCCGGCCCGCATGCGGGTGCCCCCGGTGGCCAGGCCGCCGCGCAGGGTGTGGACGACGAGGTAGCCGACGGCGCCGGTGTCCGAATCGGTCCACTGCAGCCGCAGATACGGCTCGGGGCGGATCGCGGGGGTGACCGGGACGGTCGCGGGCACCGCCGGGACGGTCGGTGCGGTGTCCTCGGCCGGGTTGTGGATCGTCGTCACGGCGAACTACCTCCTTCGCGTTCGGATGGCCGACCACCACCCGCGGGGAACGTCGAGTCGCGCGACGGTCGGCGTCCGGACCTCGTCGTCCCGGCTGGTGATTCGCTGTCACCAGCCTGCGTCCTGCCCGGTCACACGTCTATTTACGGTTCGTTCACGGCCGTGTTCAGTGTTTCTGCACAGCGGTACCGGACCGCGTTGTCAGCCGTGCGTACGGTTTCCGCGCAGCGCCTACGCTCGATGCCATGGACCTGTCGCTGCCTCGCCTGCGCATGCTGCGCGAGCTGCATCGGCGCGGCACGATCACCGCGGCCGCGGGTGCGCTGCACTACACCGCCTCGGCGGTGTCGCAACAGCTGGCGCAGTTGGAGCGGGACGTGGGGCTGCGGCTGTTCGAGCGGCGCGGGCGCCGGCTGCAACTCACCGATCGCGGAGTTCTGCTCGCCGAGCACGCCGAGGAGATCCTCGCCTCGGTGGAGCGGGCCACACAGGCGCTGGAGGAGTCCGGGGAGTCGGTGTCGGCGACACTCACCGCCGGGGTGTGGGCCTCGGTCGCCTCGGGTCTGCTGCCCGACGCGCTCACCGCGCTCGCCCGCGCCCATCCGGGCATTCTGGTGCGGACCAGGGAACTCGCGCCGGAGGCGACGGCTGCCGCGGTTCGCGACGGCACCCTGGACCTGTCATTCGTCCTCGACTATTCGAATTCCCCCATGACCTGGGACCGCGGTCTGGAACGCGCCGTGATCGCGGTCGAGCGGCTCTACGCGGCGGTGCCGGCCGGAGCGGTGCCGGCGCCGACGGTGACGCTGGCCGGTCTGGCGGAACATCCGTGGATCCTCGCGCCCGCTCGCTCCCATTTCGGTCATGCGGTCCGGCTGGCCTTCCAGTCCGGCGGGGTCGAACCGCGCATCGACCACGAAGTGGAGGAGCAGTCGACGGCGATGGCGATGGTCGCGGCCGGACTGGGCGTCACGCTGGTCTCGGACCTGGGGCTGGCGCTGCGGCCGCCCGGCGTGGATATCGTCGGGCTCGGTGAGGGTCTCACCCGGACCGTCTCACTGGCTTATCGCACCAATACGGCACGCCGGGCGGCGCTGCTGTTCGTCGTGAACGCGGTCCGGGCCGCCGCCGTCGACAAGGGGCTCGGTCCGGATCGGCCGTCGGTCGCTGCACCGGGACCGGAAACCATTGCGCCACCGAATGATTCGGCCGAGGTCACGCGCACGGGCCTGGGGCTCGACTGAGCGCGATGCCGGTACAGCGGCGTCAGTGGACATTGGCGAACAGATACGGAACCCGCCCGCCCGTGACCCGGCAACCGCCTGGCGGACCGCCGAGATGCGCCAGCCGGTGATGGCATCGGCCATTCCGGTGGCCAGCGGCGCCGAGACCTCGTCGGCCACCTCGGCCGGGCAGCGGCCGCCGTCGATGGTCGTCACCCGTACCTGCCGGCCCAGAATTCCTGTGCCGCTGTTGATTTCTTTCGCAGCCGAGGAAATCGCCGCTTCACAGGACGGCGCGACAATTCCGACGGGCCCTGCAGGGGGACGATATTCAGGACCTCGACCACTTCGTCCGGGCTCTCGCCGAAGGAGCACATTCGGTACCCTTCTTCGTATCCGAGCGAAATGATGGGGCGGAGAATATGTCGACCATTGTCAGTGGCGTCGCCACGCTGCACGGGGCGCTGCGAGCTGCGGAACGCGGTTGGCTCCGGCACCTCGACGCGGCACTGTGTGCCAGGCAGCTGACCGCCGACCAGTGGGCCATGCTGTCGAATCTGTCCGACCGCTCCGGCATCACCATGAGCGAGCTGGCGGTTCGTGCCCAGCTACCGCCCTCGTCGGCCACCCGCCACGCCGACGCCCTGGCCGAGCGCGGCCTGATCTTTCGAATTGCGGCCGAGGACGACCGCCGCCGCATTCTCATCGGTTTGACCCATCGCGGCAAGGATCTGGTGGATTCGGTTCGCGAGCAGGAGTCACTCGCTGAAGAGGAATTGCGTAAACGAATCGGCGCGCGAAATCACGCGGAATTGCTGCGACTGCTCGAGTTGATGGTCGATACCCAGTCGGATTGATCCGTTCGGAGCGCGGCCGCCTACTCGGCGATAATCCGGCAATTCCGGCAGCCGATAGGATCGCTGGTATGCCGGTCTCCACCACCGCGACGGCCTCCGGGCTGTGCGCCTTCATCGATGCCTCGCCGTCCCCGTTTCACGTATGCCGCACGGTGGCAGCCGAATTGACGGCCCACGGATTCACCGAACTGCCCGAGGCCCGGCCGTGGGCCGAGTCGGCGGAGACGAACGGGGGAGTGGGCCGCTACTTCGTGATCCGCGGCGGATCGCTGGTCGCCTGGGCCGCGACGACCACCGATCCGGCCGGGGCGTTCCGGGTGGTCGGCGCGCACACCGACAGTCCGAATCTGCGCGTCAAACAGCATCCCGATCTGGCCGTCGCGGGCTGGCAGTTGATCGGCCTGGAACCCTACGGCGGCGCCTGGCTCAATTCCTGGCTGGACCGTGATCTCGGCATCTCGGGCCGGCTCACCGTGCGCGAGGGCGACGAACTGGGCCAGCGGCTGGTCCGCGTCGACGATCCGCTGGTCCGGGTGCCGCAACTGGCCATCCACCTGTCCGAGGATCGGCGCGGGGTGACGCTGGATCCGCAACGCCACGTCAACGGCATCTGGGGATTGGGGGAGCGGCCGCGCTCGTTCATCGCCTACGTCGCCGAGCAGGCCGGCGTCCGCGCCGACGACGTGCTCGGGTGGGAATTGATGACCCACGACCTGGAACCGAGCCGGGTGGTCGGCCGCGACCAGGATCTGGTGAGTGCGCCGCGGCTGGACAACCAGGCCACCTGCTATGCCGGCCTACAGGCGTTCCTGGCCGCCGCGGACCACGACGGCGGCAGCACCCCGGTACTGGCGATGTTCGATCACGAGGAGGTCGGCAGCCAATCCGACCGCGGCGCCCAATCGGATCTGCTGCCCGCAATTCTGGAGCGAATCGTGCTCGCCCGCGGCGGTGGCCGCGCGGATTACCTTGCGGCACTGGCCGGTTCGATCTGTGCCTCCGGTGATATGGCCCATGCCACCCATCCCAACTATCCGGACCGGCACGAGCCCTCGCATCGCATCGAGGTCGGCGGTGGCCCGGTGCTGAAGGTGAATCAGAATCTGCGCTACGCCACCGATGCGGTCGGTGCCGGAGCCTTCGCCCTGGCCTGTGCGCAGGCCGGGGTGCCGCTGCAGCGGTACGTGCATCGCGCGGATCTGCCGTGCGGTTCCACCATCGGCCCGATGACCGCGGCGCGTACCGGCATGCCGACCGTCGACGTGGGCGCACCGCAGCTGGCGATGCATTCGGCGCGCGAACTGATGGGCGCCGCGGACGTGGCCTCCTATTCGGCGGCGCTGGCGGCGTTCCTCATGCCACTCGGGCGGTAGGCGATCGCCGCGATCACCAGCGCGGCGAAGGCCACCAGCACATAGCTGCTGCCGATGATCTGCTGCCACCACGCCCAGCGGAGTTCGCGGTCGGCGTTGTGCGGCAGCACCCACTGCGGCCCGACCATGAACAGCACCGTGATCGCGGCGGTGACCGCGATCCACATCCGCCGCCGCCGTGCCGCGCGTCCCGGCGTACCCGGGGCGTCCGCGGCCGGCATCCGGGCGATCAGGTCGCCCGCGACCAGCAGGGCGGGGGCGACCCACACCCAGTGGTGCGACCACGAGACCGGCGAGACCAGCAGGACCGCCGCCGAGTTCACCAGCAGCGCGGACACGTGGTGACCGGCGTCGAGCAGCCGTTTCATCCACAGGGCGGCGAGTCCGACCGCGATGAGCGACAGCCCGATCCAGATACCCGTCGCGGCGGTATCGGAGACGCCCAGGCGGAACGCGAACCCCTTGAGCGACTGATTGCCCGCGTACTGCGGCGGTCCGATGCGACCGGTGTCGATCAGCGTGTGGAACCAGTACTCGGTGGAATCGTGCGGGAACAGCAGGTATGCCAGCGCGATCGCGCCGATCGCCGAGCCGATGAGCGTGACGCAGGCGCGCCAGTCCCGGCGCAGCAGGAAGTAGAGCAGATAGCCGGCCGGAACCAGCTTCACCGACACCGTGATTCCGATCAGCATGCCGCGCGGCCAGAACGGCTTGCGGACCAGTGCGTCCAGCGCGACGGCCGCCATCAGGACCAGATTGATCTGGCCGAAGTTGTAGGTCTGGCGCACCGGTTCGGACAGGCCGAGCACGGCCAGCGCCCCGATCAGCAGGATCACCCGGGAAGACCGGTCCATCCCCGGCCGCACCCGGACCAGGACCAGCCACAGCGTGACCGCGAGGCTCGCCATCGAAGTGAGCAGCACCAGCCATTCGGCGACGGCGAGCGGCATCAGCGCGAGCGGCGCGAAGAACAGGGCCGCCAGCGGCGGGTAGGTGAACGGCAGTCCGATGCCGTAGACCTTGGGCATCGGCCCGTACAGGTCGCCACCGTCGAGCCACGTGCGGGCTCCGTTGCGGTAGACCTGGAGATCGATGTAGCCGGTCCAGATGTGGGCGGCCCAGGAGACGATCGCCGAGACGACGAACAAGGCGATCGCGATCATGAGCAGTCGTCGCTGCCGAGTCGTCAGCCCCCCGGTGGACCGCGCGGACGACGTGGTCGCGGGCAGTTCGTCCGGATCTGCGACCCTGGATCGATCGTTCACCGGCTCAGCGTACCGGTGACCAGGTGCTGCCTGGCCGGGGTGGGTTTGCCACCCGATAGGCAATGGTGTTTGCGGTCCAATGGGCCGCCCTCCGTGGTAACACTCCGCTGCCTCCTCCGGGCGGCCCATTAGACTGGCCTGGACTCACCATCCGCGTGCATTCCGTCTCTCACTCCAGCGTCGGAGCTCGTAGCTGCACGTTTGCCCGGCCGAAAGGACCTAGGTAGCCCACCGTGACTGTCCACGTCGACACCGTCAGCGCCGCCGCAGCCACTCCGGATATCCCGCAGCCGTACAAGGAGCTGGGTCTCAAGGACGACGAGTACGCGCGCATCCGCGACATTCTGGGCCGCCGCCCCACCGATGCCGAGCTGGCGATGTACTCGGTGATGTGGAGCGAACACTGCTCCTACAAATCCTCGAAGGTGCACCTGCGCTACTTCGGTCAGACCACCACCGACGAGATGCGCGCCTCGATGCTGGCCGGTATCGGCGAGAACGCGGGCGTGGTGGACATCGGTGACGGCTGGGCGGTCACCTTCAAGGTGGAAAGCCACAACCACCCCTCCTATGTCGAGCCGTACCAGGGTGCGGCCACCGGTGTCGGCGGCATCGTGCGCGACATCATGGCGATGGGCGCGCGGCCGATCGCGGTGATGGACCAGTTGCGCTTCGGTGCCGCCGACCATCCCGACACCCGGCGGGTGGTCGACGGCGTGGTGCGCGGTGTCGGCGGCTACGGCAACTCCCTCGGCCTGCCCAACGTCGGCGGCGAAACCGTCTTCGACGCCTCCTACCAGGGCAATCCACTGGTGAACGCGCTGTGCGCGGGCGTGATGCGGGTGGAGGATCTGCACCTGGCCTTCGCCTCCGGAACCGGCAACAAGATCGTGCTGTTCGGCGCGCGGACCGGTCTGGACGGTATCGGCGGCGTGTCGGTGCTGGCTTCGGACACCTTCGCGGGTGACGAATCCGGCTCCGGTCGTAAGAAACTGCCCAGCGTGCAGGTGGGCGACCCGTTCGCCGAGAAGGTGCTCATCGAGTGCTGTCTCGAGCTGTACCACGCCGGACTGGTGGTCGGTATTCAAGACCTCGGCGGCGCCGGATTGTCCTGTGCGACATCGGAATTGGCGGCGGCCGGTGACGGCGGGATGCGCATCGACCTGGACAAGGTGCCGCTGCGCGCGGCGAATATGACACCCGCGGAAGTGCTTTCGAGCGAATCGCAGGAACGCATGTGCGCGGTGGTGACGCCGGACAACGTCGAGGCGTTCATGGCCGTCTGCCACAAGTGGGATGTGCTGGCCACCGTGATCGGCGAGGTCACCGACGGCGACCGCCTGGTGGTGAAATGGCACGGCGAAACCGTGGTGGACGTGCCGCCGCGCACCGTCGCGCACGAAGGCCCCGTCTACGAGCGGCCCGTGCAGCGCCCCGAGGAGCAGGCCGCGCTGGTCGCCGACACCAGTGCTGGGCTGGCCCGGCCGAAGTCCGGCGACGAACTGCGGGCCACGCTGCTGAGGATGATCTCCAGCCCACAGCTGTGCAGCCGCAAGTGGATCGTCGAGCAGTACGACCGCTACGTGCGCGGCAACACCGTGCTGGCCGAACATGCCGACGCGGGCGTAATCCGCATCGACGAGGAGTCCGGCCGGGGCATCGCCCTGGCCACCGACGCCTCGGGCCGCTACACCAAACTCGACCCCTACACCGGCGCGCAGCTGGCACTGGCCGAGGCCTACCGCAACGTCGCCAGCACCGGCGCGACGCCCAAGGCGGTCACCAACTGCCTCAACTTCGGTTCTCCCGAGGATCCGGGTGTGATGTGGCAGTTCCAGCAGGCCGTGCGCGGCCTCGCGGACGGCTGTGTGGCCCTGGGCATTCCGGTCACCGGCGGCAACGTCAGCTTCTACAACCAGACCGGCCAGACCGCGATCCTGCCGACCCCGGTGGTCGGCGTGCTCGGCGTCATCGATGATGTGCACCGGCGCATCCCGACCGGATTCGGCACCGAGCCCGGAGAGACGCTGATCCTGCTCGGCGAGACCCACGACGAATTCGACGGATCGATCTGGTCGCAGGTCGAGCACGATCATCTGGGCGGTGTGCCACCGCGGGTGGACTTCGCTCGCGAACAGTTGCTCGCCGAGGTGCTGACCGCCGGTTCACGCGACGGAATGATCAGCGCCGCGCACGATCTCAGCGAGGGTGGGCTGGCCCAGGCGGTCGTGGAGGGGGCGCTGGCCGGCGAAACCGGTGTGCGCATCCTGCTGCCCGAGGGGGACGACCCGTTCGTCACGCTGTTCTCGGAATCGGCCGGACGCGTCCTGGTCGCGGTCCCGCGGTCGGAGGAAACGCGTTTCACCAAGATGTGCACCGCGCGCGAACTGCCGTGGGTGCGCATCGGCGTGGTGGATCAGGGCTCGGACTCGGTCGAGGTGCAGGGCCAGTTCTCGATCACGATGGACGAACTGCGCACCGCCTACGAGGGCACCCTGCCCGCGCTGTTCGGCACCACCGCGGAGTGAGCCGAGGCGGACCGCGGCAGCACCCGGAGCGACGCGACCGGAGGCGGCAGTGCGCGTAACCACGGAGGGAGCCGCGCAGGGTGCCATCAGACGCTGCCGGCGCCGCGGTCCGCTCACACCCGGAACGGATCGTGTTCGGCCATCAGCTTTTCCACGCGGGCCTCGTCGATGCGCTGATGGACGCGCGCGGACTCGAACTGGTCGCGGATCACCTTGGCGAGGGTGAAGGTGCTCGAGACCATGAACAGCGTTGTCATCAACAGGAATCCGCGCTGCCAGATATCCAGCGGCAGAAAGACGATGCCCGCGGTGGCAGCGACGAAACTGACACCGAAGGCGATCGCGGCCTGGGCCAGGAATGCGGGGCTGCTCTTCTGCTGGGTGGGAGTGCTCATACCGTCGAGTCTGCGGTGCCGGACCGCGGGGATCGTGCGTAGAACTACTCGAGTACCCCCGGTAATTCCCGTTGTGGCAGTTGTTTGCCTCACGTGGCGAGGTCCCCGATTTCCGAACACCGACCGCCATACTTGACTGATGCTCGATACTGCCGAGACTCTCACAACGCTGCGTACGCGCGGCGTTGTGGTCTATCGGCGAGGTCTGTTGCTGCTGCGCCGGCTCGAGGACGACATCATCGCCCTCAACTACGTCGGACTGGTCACCGCGACAGTGTTTTTCGCCTGGTCGGTGACGCCGTCACTGCTGCCGCGCGACTGGTTGTTCCAAGGTCTGATCAGCGGTCTGAATGCCGCCATCGGTTACGGCGTGGGCTGTCTGCTGGAGTGGGGCTTTCGCAGACTCATCCGACCACGCTTGCGTTTTCGCACACCGTCGCTGCGGATTCGCTATGCGGTGAAGGTGACGTTCCTCACGATCTGCCTGCTCACCGCGATCTACATGCTGGTCCTCTCGGCCGACTGGCAACGGCAGATCTACGGCCTGATGGATATGGAAGGCACCACGCGCGCCGCCTATCTGCGCACCGGTGGGCTCAGCGTCGCGGTGGCCGCGCTGGTGGTGGCGATCTACCGGACGGTGCGGTGGATCGTGCGGTTCTTCGCCCGTCTGCTCAGCCGCTGGGTGCCGCCGAAACTGGCCCCGGGCGTCGGCGCGATCGTGCTGACCGTGGTGGCGGTGCTGCTGTTCAACGGTGTGCTGTTGGAGGCCTTCTTCACCGTCGCCAACTCGGCGTTCAGCGTGCGCAACGACAAGATGACGCCGTACGCGGTGCAGCCGACCGAACCCGAGCGCTCCGGCAGCCCCAAGTCCCTGGCCGCATGGGACACGCTCGGTTCGGAGGGCCGGTGGTTCGTCTCGCACGGACCTGATGCCTTCCGGATCGGCGCGGTGACGGGAAAGCCCGCGCGCGAACCGGTTCGGATCTACGTCGGTCTCGGATCGGCGGCCGAGGGACAGACCCAGGAACAGCTGGCGGTCGCTGAACTCGAACGCACGCACGCCTTAGACCGCAAGGTGCTGGTGATCGTCACCACCACCGGAACCGGATGGGTGAACTCGACGACCGCGGGCGCGCTCGAGTACATGTACGGCGGCGACACCGCGATCGTCGCCTCGCAGTACTCGTATCTGCCGAGTGTGCTGTCGTTCCTCGCGGACCGGCAGAAGGTCGCGGTAGCGGGGAAGAAGATGTTCGACGCGGTCTACGCCGCATGGTCGGCGCGGCCGGCGCAGTCGCGGCCGAAGCTGCTGGTCTACGGGGAAAGCCTGGGTTCGCAGGGGTCGGAGGCGGCCTTCGACGGCCTGGCCGATCTGCGCGCCAAGGTCGACGGCGCGCTCTGGGTGGGACCGCCGAATTCCAATCGGCTGTGGAAACAGTTCGTCGAGCGCCGCGACCCCGGCACCCGCGAGGTGGAACCGATCTACGCCGACGGCCTCGTGGTTCGATTCGCTTCCAGCGCGGCGGATCTGACGAAGCCGTCGCCGGAATGGCGGCATCCGCGCATCGCCTATCTGCAACATCCCTCCGACCCCATCGTCTGGTGGTCGCCGGATCTGATCTTCTCCCAACCGCGTTGGCTCTCCGAGCCGCGCGGCTCCGACGTGTCCACGCAGATGCGCTGGTGGCCGCTGGTCACCTTCTGGCAGGTCGCCGCCGACCTGACCAACGCCCAAGGGGTCAGCGACGGGCACGGTCACAACTACGGCACCCTCGTCCTCGACGGTTGGGCCGCGGTACTGCCGCCTCCGGACTGGAATCCACAACTGCAGGAGAATATCCGGACGCAGCTGGAACTGTCGGAAGCGTTCGAACGCGCGGTGAAATGAGAGACGGAATCCTCGCGCTACGGCCGGAACGCGCACTCGCAAGGTGCGGATCGGTGGGTGACCGAAGGGCGGTGCGCATCCTGTCGGCGTCCTGTATCGCACTGATGTGGAGCAATCTCGTGCTGCCGAGGCTGGGGCCGGGCATACGTGGTCGCACGGTCGCCGCCGCCGCGTTCGCGACCGGGTATGCCGCGGCATTCGGCGGCCGGCCGGAGTGGCGGTCTCGGCGCGGATTCGCCTGGGGCGCCGCCGCATTCGGTGTGATCTGTGCTGCGTACGGCCTGGGCCTCGCCGTCCCGGGAATCCGGAACCGAATAGCGGAGGTCGCCGATCGCGAGCCGGAGGTGAGTACGGCCGAATGGGTCGGCATCCACATTCCGATGGGTACCGTCTACAGCGAGGAGCTGATCTTCCGGGGGACGCTGGATCGGCTCTTCGACGGCGCGGGGCCCGTGCGGACGTATTGCGGCGCACTGGTTTTCGGCCTGTGGCACATTCATCCGGCGCGGTCCGCCGGCGATAGCGTCGCCGCCACTGTCGCCGTCACCACCGCGGGCGGCCTGCTCTTCTCGTGGCTTCGCCGCCACACCGGCAGCGCGACGGCGCCCGCCCTCGCCCACCTCGCCCTGAATGCCGGCGGCGCGCTCGCTCCCCGGTGGGCCCGCGCACTACGGGACCGCCGCGTCGCGACGCCTCCGCCGGCCGAAGGTGGCGCTCCGCGTTAGCGACCCGGCTTGCCGGGCGACGCCTCCGCCGGCCGGAGCCCGGGCTCCCGACTCCGCACGCCGCGCCCTCCGGCAGACGTCGTCCGCCCGCCTTGTCCATCCGCCGCCCTGTTGACGGTTGTGGACAGATCGCGTCCGGCGTGCGGCCGATGCCCTCACCCCGCCCACCGGCACGATGTGTCCGGCCCGCTCGCTACGCTCGGTGGAATGGCGCGACGTTCGGCTGTGGACCCTGCTCAGGTGCGTGATTCGGTCGCGGCGGTCGGCGCGTGGCTGCGCGACGAGTCGGCGGCACAGCCGGGGCGGTCCGAGCTGGCGGCGGCCGTGCGCGGGACCGCGCGGAGTCTGGCCGCCGCGGCGCCGGGCGCCTCGGTGGAGGTGCGGGTACCGCCGTTCGTGGCGGTGCAATGTATCGAGGGTCCGCGGCACACCCGGGGGACGCCGCCGAATGTGGTGGAGACCGACCCGCGGACGTGGTTGCTGCTCGCGACCGGACTGCTGGATTTCGACGCTGCGGTGGATTCGGGCGCGTTGAGCGCCTCGGGAATCCGCGCGGGAGAGTTGGCCCGCTGGCTGCCGCTGGTCGCGCTGTGACCTAGGCCGGGGCTGGCTCGGTACGGTTGATCGGCTTGCGCTCCAACCCTTTTCGGTCGTAGAAGCGCGTCACGACCCCTCCGAGCACCACTCCGATCGTGAGGCCGAGCACGGTCATCCAGAATCCGCGGGTGAAGCCGGCCGCGCCGTTGCCGTCGAAATACAACAGCGAACGCACCGCCAGGAACACCTGATGCATGGGTTCGAAGGTGGCCAGCCAGCCGAGATACCTCGGTGTCGCCTCGATCGGAACCGTGCCGCCCGAGGACGGCAGGCCCAGCACGATGAACAGGATCATGTTCACCAGCAGACCGGCCGACCCGATCGCGGCCAGGATGGAGATACCGGTGAAGCCGACCGCGACGATCGCGAGCACCCCGTAGAGGTACAGGCCCAGCGGATTGTCCAACGGCATCCCCAGCGCCGCGCCGATGCCGAGCAGTATCGCGGAGACCACCACCGCGGCCACCGCCATGACCGCCCATTTGATCAGGAGTGTGCGAAGCCTGGAGACGGGTGTGGCGGGATAGTGCACGTACCACGGCCCATATTCGGTCGGTACGAAGCCGAGGGCAGAGTCGATCATGGTATGCACGATCATGGCGCCGAGCATGCCCGCCATCAGCAACAGCAGTGCGTAGAAGAACGCCGTCAGCCCCTGGCCGGAACCGCCGGGCAGGGGATGGAACTCCTGCACCAGGATCTGCAGCGGTTGGGTGAGGGTGAGGCGGGTCGCACCGGACAGTTCGGGGGCCGGTGGGCCGCCCGGCGCCGGGGTGAGCTGAGCGCGCACCTGCTCGGTGAGCTGCTGTCCCACCTTGTCGTTGATCTGTGGCAACGCCTGATCCCCGAAACGCACCACGATCTGCGTGGCGTAGGTGCCCGAACGCGGATTGGTCATCAACGTGATGATCGGCCGCTCGATATCGCCCGGTATGACACTGCCCACACCCAGGATCCCCAGCCGCTTACTGAAATCGCTGGGGATGACGACCGCACCGTAGACCTGGCCGTTCTGCATCTGCTGCTGGGCCTCCGGTAGCCCGAGTACGCGCAGATCGATCTGGTCGGCGGGCACGGCGGCACGCAGCCCGTCGGCGACCTGATCGCCGAAGTTCACGTGTTTCTCCTGGCCGGGCGCGCCGAGCGTCTCACCCACATCCTGGTTGACCAGGGCGATCGGGAAGTCGTGCAGATTCCGCTGGGGGTCGACGACATAGTCGAGGTACAGCAGGCCCAACAACGCCGCCACCACTGAGACGACCGCCACAGGGAACATCCATCGAAATGGAATAAGCCGCCGTAGATTTCGACTTTGTAGTGCGATGTCGGTACTCGCCACGGACGAACCGTAGCAGCAAACAGCTCGCCACCCGGCGGATCCGGGCGTGGGTTTCGCGCGGATGACCCGTAGAATGACGAGTGCCCCCCGCCCGACTAACAGGGAGCAAACGGTGACCCACGCCGATCTGTCGATCCCGAACACCTCCGCAGGCCGGAATATCTCCGCAGTCGACGAGCCGGAGAACGAACCCCGCGAGGAGTGTGGCGTCTTCGGCGTCTGGGCTCCGGGCGAGGATGTGGCCAAGCTCACGTACTACGGCCTGTACGCACTGCAGCACCGCGGCCAGGAGGCCGCCGGTATCGCGGTCGCGGACGGTTCACAGGTACTGGTGTTCAAGGATCTGGGCCTCGTCTCGCAGGTCTTCGACGAACAGACGCTGGCGGCGATGCCGGGGCATATCGCCATCGGGCACTGCCGGTACTCCACCACCGGTTCCACCATCTGGGAGAACGCTCAGCCGATCTTCCGCACCACGGCCGTCGGCACCGGACTTGCGTTGGGACACAACGGAAATCTGGTCAACACCGCCGAGTTGGCGACGCGGGCCCGGGAATTGGGTCTGATCAACGGCCGGCTGCCGGGCAGTGCGATCACCGCCACCTCGGATTCGGATGTGATGACCGCGCTACTGGCCCATGCCGCGGCCGACAAGAGCATCGAGCAGGCGGCCATGGAGTTGCTGCCCACGCTGCGCGGCGCTTTCTGCCTGACCTTCATGGACGAGCACACCCTCTACGCGGCGCGGGATCCGCAGGGTGTGCGGCCGCTGTGCCTGGGCCGCCTCGATCGCGGCTGGGTGGTTGCCAGCGAGACCGCCGCGCTCGACATCGTGGGCGCCTCGTTCGTCCGGGAGATCGAGCCGGGCGAACTGCTGGCGATCGATGCCGACGGAGTTCGTTCGTTGCGGTTCGCCAACCCCGAACCGAAGGGCTGTGTCTTCGAATACGTCTATCTGGCCCGGCCGGATTCGACGATCGCCGGTCGCTCGGTGCACGCCACCCGGGTCGACATCGGTCGCCGGCTGGCCGCCGAACATCCCGTCGAGGCCGATCTGGTGATTCCGGTCCCGGAATCCGGCACGCCCGCCGCGGTGGGCTACGCCCAAGGCTCCGGCGTGCCCTACGGCCAGGGCCTGATGAAGAACGCCTACGTGGGCCGCACCTTCATCCAGCCCAGCCAGACCATCCGCCAGCTCGGTATCCGGCTCAAGCTCAACCCGCTGCGCGAGGTGATTCGCGGAAAGCGGTTGATCGTGGTCGACGACTCGATCGTGCGCGGCAACACCCAGCGCGCGCTGATCCGGATGCTGCGCGAGGCCGGGGCGCTGGAGATCCACGTACGCATCGCCTCCCCGCCGGTGAAGTGGCCGTGCTTCTACGGCATCGACTTCGCCTCGCCGGCCGAGTTGATCGCCAACGGCGCCGGGCCGGAAATGGCCGAGGGGTCGCAGGATTCGGAAGCGGCGATGGTCGAAAGCGTGCGGCGTTCCATCGGCGCCGACAGCCTGGGCTACATCTCGCTCGATGGCATGATCGCGGCCACCGAGCAGCCGCGCACCCGGCTGTGCTGTGCCTGCTTCGACGGCAAATACCCGATCCCGCTGCCCGACGAGGCTGCCGTCGGCAAGAACGTCCTCGAGGGGATTCTTTCCGGTAAACCGGAATCGGAACTCCTGGGCGAGAATGCCAACGCGAGCGCGCTGAGCCGCCCCTGAGCGTCACGTCGTGGCCGGGCCGGTCGTCGTGGCGGCCCGCCATGTTCATCGAAGGACGAGTCGTCCTGTGGCGCAAGCGCATTCGATGCCGCGCCGGTTCGAGGGCCTAGGGGCTAGGACCTAGGGGCTCGGTGACGTGCTCGGCGGTGTGAGCAATCCGCCGAGCATCATCAGAATGCAGTGCTCGGCCTCGGCGCCGGCCGCATCCGGATCGTCGGCGTGCGCGACGATCATGCCCGCCTCGGTAATCGCGGCCAGAATCAATTGGGCCAGGGTCCGGACCGGGACCGCGGGCGCGAGGCCGGACTCCACGGCCAGTTCCAGCTGATTGGTGATCAGCCCGAGTCCGTGGCGCGCTTCCATCTCCCGCCAGCCCTGCCAGCCGAGTACCGCAGGGCCGTCCGACATGGCGATCCGGACCGTTTCCGGGCGGCGGCTGATCATGAGGAAGGTGCGCAGGCCGGTCGCCATCGCGGCCGGCAGATCGGTCGGGTCGGGCAGGGTGTCGATGGCATGCCGGATCTCCTCGGTGTTGTCCGCCTCGAGCTGCTCCAATACCGCGATGAACAGGCCACGCTTGTCGCCGTAGTGATGGTGCAGCGCGCCGCGGGTGACACCGGCCGCGGCGACGATCTCCTCCGCCGACACCGCGGAATATCCGCGTTCGGCGAACAGCCGCCGCCCGGCCGACTCGAGACTCGCCCGCGTCGCGCGTGATCTGTCCTCCTGGCTACGGCGTGGCATGCAGCCGAGTGAACTCCACGATCAACTGGCTGAGCAACTCGGGCTGGTCCTCGGAGATGAAGGTGAGTGAATCCTCGATCGTGCGCAGCGTGGCATTGGGCAGATCGTGCGCCAGCCGCTGCGCGAAATCGAGCCGGAACACCTTGTCCTCGGGCGCCCAAGCCAGCAGAACCGGCACCTCCCACTCGCCGAAACTGCGTGCGGCCGCGAGGGTATGGCGCTTGTGAATATCGCGCAGGAACCGGCGCAGATCGGCGCGGATGGCCGCGGAATGGCGGCTCGGCAGCAGATAGGAATCCGCGATCTCATGCGGCAGCGGCTGTTTGGTGACCAACCCGTAGGCGATGGGCAGCCGCTGCGCCGGCCGCAAGCGCAGGCTTTGCAGAACGGCGGTGAGCAGGCCGGGTACGCGCGAGAGCCGCGGCAGCGGAGTGAACGGTTGCGGGAAGAACTTCTCGTAGGCGTCGCAGTTGGTGAATACCACGCGCCCGACCCGGCTGCGATCGCGCGACAGCATGATCTGCGTGATCGCCCCGCCGGTGTCGTTGGCCACCAGGGTGACGTCGGTGAGATCGAGCTCCCGCAGGAATGCGGCGATCAGATCGGCCGCGCCGGTCGGGGAAAGGTCGGCGGCGGGCATCGGCTCCGAATGCGAGCCGAACGGCCAATCCGGGGTGAGGCAGCGATGCCCGGCGGCGGCGACGCCCGGAACGACCTTGCGCCACAGATCGGCGTTGACGAGCAGGCCGTGGACGAAGACGACCGGCGAGCCGGAACCGGTGTCGTGAAAGCGGATGCGGCCGCCCGGTACGGCGACGTGTCGAATCGGGCCGAGGCTGGTGCTGATTCCCATGACATGCCTTCCGGAGTGGGTGTGATGTGTTCCAGAGTTACCTACATACCGTATGTATGTCAATGGTGGATGTGACGGTAGCCTCGAATCCGTGCGTGCAGGCCAATACCGGTGCGGTCTCGTTATCCGGCTCCGGTAGCGTGATCACGCATCTGTCCGCCGATTCGGTTTGGAGCTTTCCCGAACAATGACTGAGCAGACCCCGAGTGGTGCCGGTGTGAACGACACCGGCGCCGACGAGGCCCAATCCGGAGGCGCGTCTTACGCCGCCGCCGGTGTCGACATCGAGGCCGGCGACCGCGCAGTCGAGTTGTTCGCGCCGCTGGCCAAGAAGGCCAGCCGCCCGGAGGTGCAGGGCGGTCTGGGCGGTTTCGCCGGATTGTTCGCGCTCAAGGGTGGCTACCGGGAACCGCTGCTGGCCGCCTCCACCGACGGTGTGGGCACCAAGATCGCGGTCGCGCAGGCGCTGGACAAGCACGACACGGTCGGCCTGGACCTGGTCGCCATGGTGGTCGACGATCTGGTCGTCTGCGGCGCGGAACCACTGTTCCTGCAGGACTACATCGCTGTCGGCAAGGTAGTTCCGGAGCGAGTCGCGCAGATCGTCTCCGGTATCGCCGAGGGCTGCATTCGGGCTGGATGTGCGCTGCTGGGCGGCGAGACGGCCGAGCATCCGGGCCTGATGGGCGCCGACGATTACGACATCTCCGCGACCGGCGTCGGCGTCGTGGAGGCGGACGAGGTGCTGGGCCCGGATCGGGTCCGGCCCGGCGACGTCGTCATCGCGATGGGCTCCTCGGGTCTGCATTCCAACGGCTACAGCCTGGCGCGCCGGGTGCTGCTCGACATCGATCGGATGGCGCTTACCGGGCACGTCGAGGAATTCGGCCGCACCCTGGGCGAAGAGTTGCTGGAACCTACCAAGATCTACGCCAAGGATTGTCTGGCGCTGATCGCGGAGACCGATGTGCGCACCTTCGCCCACGTCACCGGCGGCGGGCTGGCGAACAATCTGGCCCGGGTACTGCCGGCTGGACTGGTCGCCGAAATCGACCGCGGCACCTGGAATCCCGCGCCGATCTTCAAGCTGATCGCGCAGCGCGGCCGGGTCGAGCGGGCGGAGATGGAGAAGACCTTCAACATGGGCGTCGGCATGGTCGCCGTGGTCGCCCCCGAGGATGCCGATCGTGCGCTCGCGGTGCTGACCGCGCGGCATATCGAATGCTGGACCTTGGGCTCGGTCAAGAAGGCCAAGGATGCCGATGCCGCGCGCGTGGCGCTGGTCGGGGAACATCCCAGGTTCTGAGTGGACACACCGACGCCTCCTCGCACCGGTTCGGGCGAGGAGGCGTTGTCGTCTCCGAAAGCGTCGTCTCCGGAAGAGTCGTCTCCGGAAGCGCCGTCTCGGGAAGCGCGTCTCCGGAGGTGACGTCTAGGAGGTGATGTCTCGGGGGTCGCTCGCGGCGCTTACAGGTTGCTCATGTCGGCAGCCCGGAGCGCTCGGACGGCGAAGCGTCCACCGTGCGCGACGGTGGGAATCGGAGCAGTCCGAACTCGGGTAATGCCGCCCTGGGTATCGGTGATACCTGCGGCGGCAACCCGTACTACGAGCCCTCATCGAGGTGGGGATCGGTCGATCTATCAGCCGGAAACGCTGCCGACGTGCGAAGGGGGAGGCCCCTCAGGCCTCCCCCTGCACACGTCGATCCGAGTCAGCGGCGCCAGTCGTCGTAGTCCTCATCTTCCTCCCAGCGCTTGAGCGATTCGTCCGAATCATGATCTTCGGACAGCACACCGCTCCGCCGGGGGGAGTGCCCCGACAGCTCGCGCTGAAGGCTCGCGAAGTCGGTCGACGGCGAGCTGTACTTCAGCTCGCGTGCAACCTTGGTCTGCTTTGCCTTAGCCCGGCCACGGCCCATGGCTGACCCCCTCGCGTCACTGCGGGGCGGCCTGGGGTGGTTGGCGGCCCCGTTCGAATTAATAATCTTCCTGACAGACACTTTAGCGTGTGTCAGACGGTCGCGCTTCCAGGAGTGGGTGAAGACTCTGGAACATCCACCGTTCGCGGGGCCGTCGAGCGGGGGTTCGCCGAAAATGGTGAGCTTCTACACCGCACCCGGGATTGCCCGGATGATGCCGACGCGGGCCCCGCCGCCCAGGACCGGCGGCCCGGCGAGCGCGGCGTGGGCCTCGGTCCACTCGACCCCCATACGCTGGAGAATCGCCTGCGTCAGCGGCATCCGGGCCCGGTCGTGGCCGTCATCGATCTTGTAGGCGAAGGCGCGGCCGTCCGGCAGCGCGCCCGCGTGCACGCCGTCCGCCCCGATCTTGCAGACCAGCCCGGGGGTCGCGCGCATGGTCTCGAGATCGGGGGCGTCCGTGCCCGAAATCACTCGAGGATGGTGGCGAATCGCGTCCGCGACCCGGCGTTCCGGTGATCCGGGGGCCGCGGTGGCGAGGCCGGCGTAGGCGCGGGCGAGGTTGATCAGCGAGACCGGGACGATCGGCAGGCCGCAGCCGTCGATGCCGAGGTCGGTCTCGGGTTCGCCGGTGATCTCGGCGATGGTGGCCGTGACCGCCTGCTGCAGCGGATGGGAGGGGTCGAGATATCCGGTGGTCGGCCAGCCGTTGATCACACAGGTCGCCAGCATCGCGGCATGTTTGCCCGAGCAGTTCATGTAGATCTTGCGAGGGGCCGAGTGACGATCGCGCCCGGCCAGGGCCTCGGCGCGGGCCTGTTCGCCCATCGGCAGATCCGGCGGGCATTCGAGACTGTTCTCGTCGAAGCCGAAGCGGTCCAGCAGCCGCCGCACCAGCGCCAGATGGTCGGGTTCGCCGAAATGCGAGGCGGTGGCGATGGCGAGTTCCGCCTCGTCCACCGGCTCGAAGCCGTTGCGCAGCAAGGTGATCGCCTGCATGGGCTTATTGGTCGACCGCGGGAAGATCGGCAGATGCACCTCGCCCCGGGCCAGCGACGGTTCCCCGTCGGGTTCGATGATCACTACCGACCCGCGGTGCACGCATTCGCGGAATCCGGAGCGGACCACCTCCACCAGTTCTACGCTCACGGCCGATCTCCTCGTTCGGCGGTTCCGCACGCGGCCGGTACCGAAGTACCGGGCTGCGCCCCGCCGGTTAACGCTGGGGCCGGCAGCGTCCCGTTCGATGCGGAGGTGGGCGCTTCCGTATCCGCTGCCTTCTTCTGCGCTGCCTTCTTCTGAACTGCCTTCTGCTGCACTGCCGCGGCGCGAATCTCCTCGTGGAGTTCGGTATTCCGCGTCCGGTTGGCGGCCCGCCGCGCATGCCGGGCGATCTGCATGCGCACGTCCTCGGAGATCGTCGGTTCGGCGGCCAGCAGGTATTCCAGCCGTGCCGGATCGTGGCCGGTGAACAGGTCGCGCACCGTGATGCCGTGTTCGGGAATGTGGTCCACGTGCACCCGGTCGCCGGCGCCGATCGTGCCCTCGGTCAGCACTCGCAGGTAGGCGCCGGTATCGGCCTGTAGCGTGAAGCGCTTGACCCACTGCTTCTCGCCGGACCAGTGCCCGAAGGTCGCGCAGGGCACGCGCGGTGCGCTGACCTCGAGCAGCGTGTCGCCGACGCGCCAGCGTTCACCGATCACGGCATCGCTGACCGGCAGCCCGGACACCCGCAGATTCTCGCCGAACCAGCCGGGCGCCAGCGTGCGGCCCAACTGCTCGCCCCACTGCCGCGCGTCCTCGTCGGCGTAGGCGTAGACGGCCTGGTGGACGCCGCCGTGATGTTTCGTATCGCAGACGCGGTCACCGGCCAGTCCCAGGGCACGGACCGCCACCCGATCGGCGACCGGACGTTTGTCGATCGCGGTCCGGCCGACCCGGCTCACCTTCGCGGGCACCTCGATTTCGGCATGGAGCACACAGACCGCGAGTACGTGGCCGATCGCGCCGATTTCCCGGGGCGCTGCGGGCGCGCTCACCGGCCGCGCAACTTGTCCACGGCGAGCCGGCCGGCCTGCGGCTCGTCATCGGACGGGATCGAATCCGGATCGATGGCGGCGGCCATCGGGCCGGCCTCCAGCCGGGTGTCGGCGGGGATCGCGCGTTTGACCAGCGCGAGTGCGATCGGCCCGAGTTCGTAATGGTCGATCACCGTGCCGAGGCGGCCGACCGCGCGGCCGCCGGCGGTCACCGCGTCACCGGCCGTGGGCCGGGCATCGGCGGAGCCGTCCAGGTGCAGCAGCACCAGATGCCGCGGCGGTTTACCGAGATTGTGGACGCGGGCGACGGTTTCCTGCCCGCGATAGCAACCCTTGTTCAGATGGACCGCGCCGAATTCGTCCGGGCCGCCGATCCAGTGGGCCTCGTGCGGAATGGTCCGATCGTCGGTGTCGAGACCGATACGCGGGCGCAACGCCGCCACCCGCAGCGCCTCGAAGGCCCACAGCCCGGCCGGTTCGGCGCCGGCCGCGGTCAGCGCCGACCACAGCTCGCGCAGCCGGTCGCGCGGCACCACCAGCTCGTAGGAATCCTCGGTGGGCCACGGCATGCGGCGCAGGAACCCGCCGCCGGGCAGGGCGACCGCGCCGTACACCTCCGGCAGGGCGGCGACGCCCAGTGCCTCGGTCAGCTCGCTCACCCGCGGCCCGAGCAGGCTCAGGACCGCGTGGTCCGATGCGGCCTCGGGTTTGGCGTCGGCCCAGAAGACCATCTTCTGCAGGAAGTCGAGCAGAGCCGGGCCACGATCACCTTCGGTATCGATCCACACCGTGCCGTCGAGTTCGGTGAGCACGAAGTGGTGCTGGACGCGGCCGTTGAGGTCCAGATCCAGGTTCTCGGCGGACCGGCCGTCGCTCAGCTCGGCGATGTGCTGGCTGGAAATCGTGTGCAGCCAGCTCAGCCGTTCGGCGCCGGTGATCCTCGCCACGAAGCGGTGGGAACGGTCCACGACGGCCACGCGCTGGGCCGCGGCACGCTGTTCCCCGAAGGGATCGCCGTAATGCCAGGCGACCGATGCATCGGGACTTTCGGGCGGGCCGGGCACGGCCCCTGGGAGACCGAGCAGTGGACTGGGGGCGGCAACCACGGACACATTTTCCACAATAGGCGGTCGCGCCGACCCGCGCCGCGCCACGGGTTGCCGCGGGTATGCGGTGAGGATGCCGCGGATATGCCTGTCGGCGCGGGGCGCGCCCGGGCGTTGCCCGGCGATTGCGTACTCACGCCTGGAGCGCTCGATTCGCCTAGGCTGCCACGCATGGTGGATCGAGTTCTGGTGACACTCGACGGTACCGTCCGGAATCCGGACGAGCCGTTGCTCTACGCGGACGATATCGGTACGTTGCGCGGCGACGGCGTCTTCGAGACGGTGCTGGTGCGGGACGGTAAGGCGAGTGCACTGGAGTTACATCTGGCTCGGCTACGCCGCTCGGCCCAAGCGCTGGACCTGCCGGACCCGGATGTCGCCCAGTGGCGCACCGCGGTGGAGTCCGCGGTCAAGGAGTGGGGATCCGACCGCGAGGGCGTGCTGCGCATGATCGTGACGCGGGGCCGCGACGGCGCCGAGTCCAAGCGCGTCGGTTCGGGCGAACTGTCCGGCCCGGCACCGGATCTCACCGGCTACGTGCTGGTGAGCCCGGTCGCCGAGCGGGTGAGTAAGGCTCGCGCCGAAGGTATTTCGGTGATCACTCTCACTCGCGGCATTTCCACCGAACTCGCGACCACCGCCCCGTGGCTCCTACTCGGCGCCAAGACGCTCTCCTATGCGACGAATATGGCGGCGCTGCGGTTCGCGGCCCGCCAGGACGCCGACGACGTGATCTTCACCAGCACCGAGCATCGCGTGCTGGAGGGCCCGCGCTCGACGGTCGTGATCCAGCGCGACAAGCAGTTGCTCACCCCGCCCGCGCGCGACGGCGTCCTGCCCGGCATCACCCAGCGCGCGTTGTTCGCCGAGGCGGGCAAGGCAGGCTGGGACTGCAGCTACAAGTCGCTGTTCACGGCGGATCTCGTTACCGCCGACAGTGTTTGGCTACTGTCGAGCATCACGCTGGCCGCGCGAGTGGCGACGCTGGATGGGCTGCGGATGTCGGCGCCGGACTGTGCCGACGAAATCAGGGATCTGGTGAATCGCGGGATCGAACGGGCCTGGAATATCGCCGACTGGACCTGATTCGCCCTCGGTGTCGGAGCGTCGAATACGGAACCCGTTACCGCGCAGCAATAATTGTTGGAATGTCGTGACGTAGGACTCGTTGCCCCACGGCTGTTCCGGCGTAGGCTCAACTACGACATGTCGTAGTAGGTGTGGATGTCCCGCATGACACAGGAGGCCGCCGGATGGATGTCGTCGACGTCTCGCGTTGGCAGTTCGGGATCACGACCGTCTATCACTTCATCTTCGTACCGCTCACCATCGGCCTCGCGCCCATGGTCGCCGGGATGCAGACCGCATGGGTGATCACGGGGAAGGATCATTGGTACCGGCTGACGAAGTTCTTCGGCAAGTTGTTCATGATCAACTTCGCCCTCGGTGTCGCCACCGGCATCGTGCAGGAGTTCCAGTTCGGCATGAACTGGAGCGAATACTCGCGCTTCGTCGGCGACGTGTTCGGCGCCCCGCTCGCCATGGAGGGCCTGGCCGCGTTCTTCCTGGAATCGACCTTCCTGGGCCTGTGGATCTTCGGCTGGTCGCGGCTGCCGAAACTGGTCCACCTGGCCACCATCTGGCTGGTCGCGATCGGCGTGAACGCCTCCGCCTACTTCATCATCGCCGCCAACTCGTTCATGCAGCATCCGGTCGGCGCCCGCTACAACCCCGAATCCGGCCGCGCCGAACTGGAGAGCATCGGCGCACTGCTGACCAACAACACCGCGCTGGCGGCCTTTCCGCACGTCGTCGCGGGTGCTTTCCTCACCGCGGGCACCTTCGTGGCCGGTATCGGCGGCTGGTGGATGGTCCGCAACGCCCGCTCGGGCCACGCGGAGCTGCTCGCCGAGGCTCGGAGCATGTGGCGACCGGCCGCCCGCTGCGGTATGTGGGTGATCGTGATCGCCGGTATCGCGCTGGTGTTCACCGGTGACATCCAGGGCAAGCTGATGTTCAAACAGCAGCCGATGAAGATGGCCTCGGCGGAATCGTTGTGCCACACCCAAACCGACCCCGACTTCTCGGTGCTGACCGTCGGCACGCACAACAACTGCGACAGCGTCACCCACGTGATCGAGGTGCCCGGCGTGTTGCCCTATCTCGCCGAGGGCAAGTTCAGCGACGTCACGCTGCAGGGCGTCAAGGACCTTCAGCTCAGCTACAACGACAAGTACGGCCCGGGCGACTACCGGCCCAACCTGTTCGTCACCTATTGGACCTTCCGCGCCATGATCGGCTGGGCGATCGGTTCGGCCGCCATCGCGCTGCTGGGCTTCTGGATGACCCGGCGCGGGCGGATACCGGATCAGCCCTGGTTCAAGTGGCTGAGCCTGATCTGCATTCCGACGCCGTTCCTGGCCAACAGCGCGGGCTGGGTCTTCACCGAGATGGGCCGCCAGCCCTGGGTGGTCGCACCGAATCCGACCGGGAACCCGGCCATCCGGATGACAGTGCAGCAGGCCGTCTCCGGGCATACCGCCGGCACCGTGCTGACCTCGCTGATCGTCTTCACCCTGCTGTACGGCGCCCTGGCCGTCGTGTGGTTCTTCCTGATGCGGCGCTACGTGATCGAGGGGCCTGAATCGCCACCCGCGGAGACGGAAACGCCTGAGGTCGAGAAGCTTTCGTTCGCGTACTGAGGAGCCGAGGATGAGTCTGCCCGAATTCTGGTTCTTGCTGATCGGTGTCCTGTTCACCGGCTACTTCGTACTCGAGGGCTTCGATTTCGGCGTCGGAATACTGATGCCGATCGTCGGCCGCGGCGACGAAACGCGAAAACGAGTCGTACTCAACACGATCGGGCCGGTCTGGGACGGCAACGAGGTGTGGCTGATCACCGCCGGCGGTGCGATGTTCGCGGCCTTCCCGGAGTGGTACGCCAGTCTGTTCTCCGGGTTCTATCTGGCGCTGCTGCTGATTCTGGTGGCGTTGATCGTGCGTGCGGTGGCGATCGAATGGCGCGGCAAGATCCACGATCCCCGCTGGTACAAGTGGTGTGACGCCGCGATCATCTTCGGTTCCTGGGTGCCCGCCCTGGCCTGGGGGCTCGCCTTCGCGAATATCGTGCACGGGGTACAGCTCAACGGGCACAAGCAGATCGAGGGCGGTCTGCTCGGCCTGATCAATCCCTACGGACTGCTCGGCGCACTGACGCTGCTGCTGCTGTTCATCCTGCACGGCGCGGTCTTCATCGCCTTGAAGACCGGCGGCGATATTCGCGACAGCGCCGAACGGATCGCCCGCGTGATCTGGTTGCCGGCCACCGTGGTCGCCGGCGCGTTCGCGCTGTGGACGCAGGTGGCCCACGGCCAGGGCTGGACCTGGATTCCGTTGGGCGTGGCGGTCTTCGGCCTGCTGCTCGCCGGTGGTGCGGTGCTGCGGCACCGCGACGGCTGGGCGTTCACCGGCACCGCCGTCACCGTGGTCGCCGCGATCGTGCTGCTGTTCGGTGCGCTGTTCCCGTACGTGCTGCCGTCCACCATCGACGCCGCCTACGGGCTGACCGTCGACGGCCGGATGGTCGACGGACATCCCACGGTCAGCGCCTCCTCCACGCATTACACGCTGGTGGTGATGAGCTGGGTCGCGGTGGTGCTCACTCCGGTCGTGCTGATCTACCAGGGCTGGACGTACTGGGTCTTCCGCAAGCGCATCACCGTCGAGCAGATTCCGGCGCCCATCGGCCTGTCGATGCGCAGCGGCGCGCGGTAGGCCCCGATGGCCCGACCCGTCGATCCCCGGCTGTGGCGTCACGCCCGCTCGGCCCGCCGATATCTGATCCTCAGCGTGGGACTGTCGCTGGTGATCACAGCGGGCATCGTGGTCGCGGCGCTGATGCTGGCCCGGATCGTGGCGGGCGTGATCAGCGATCCCGGCCGGCGCACAATCGCCGCGTGGACCGCCGAGCTGGCGATTTTGGCGGCAGCGATCGCGGTGCGGACGGTGGCGAGCTGGTGGCAGTCGCGGCTGGCGCATCGAGCCGGCGCCCAGGTGGTCTCGGAATTGGAGAATTCCGTCCTGGCCGCCGGAGCCGCCTTGCCTCCACGCGAATTGGACCGCCGCCGTACCGAACTCGTGGTGGTGGTCGGCGACGGGCTGGGCGGTCTGCGTGCCTATCTCACCGGATATCTTCCGGCGCTGCTGCTCGCGGTGCTGGTACCGCCCATCGTGCTGACCGTGATCGCCGTGCACGATCTCACCGCGGCGATCATCATCCTGGTGACGTTGCCGCTGATCCCGATCTTCATGATCCTGATCGGGCTGATGACCCAGGGCCGCGCCGCTGACGCCCTGGCCGCCACCACCCGGCTGTCGGATCAGATGCTCGACCTGTTCGCCGGAATGCCGACGCTGCGGGCGCTCGGCCGGGAAACCGGCGCGGCCGAGGACGGTGCGCCGACCATGCGGCACCGGGTGCGCGAGCTCGGTGAGGCGCTGCACAAGCGGACCATGGCGACGCTGCGGATGGCGTTCCTGTCCTCGATGGTGCTGGAGATGCTGGCGACCCTGTGCGTGGCACTGGTCGCCGTGTCGATCGGCATGCGGCTGGTCTTCGGGCATATGGGCCTGTACGCCGGGCTGCTGGGCCTGATCCTCGCCCCGGAGGTCTATCTGCCGCTGCGTGCGGTGGGTGAGAGGTTCCATGCGGCGCAGGACGGAATGGCCGCTGCTGAACGGGCTTTCGCGATAATGGAGCCGGACCGGGCCGAGCGGGACCTCTCCGTGGGCGTCGCCGGTGCGCGGGATGTCTCGGTGGCGGCCCCCGCGCCCACCGGCCCTGCGCGAGTAGATGCCCGGCGATCCGGCGAGCCGCTCGCGGCGCGAGTCCCGGCGATGGCCGAACCGGGGACCGCAGACATCGAACTGTGTGATGTGTGGGTGCGCGCCCGGGACGGATACGCCCCCGCCGGCTTGTCGGGTGTGCTGCGACCGGGAGCGGTGACCGCCCTCATCGGTCCCAACGGCAGCGGGAAATCGACGGCGCTGCAAGTGATACTGAACCTGATGTCACCGGAACGGGGTGCGGTTCTGGCGGGCGGGCGCCCGGTCGGCGAGCTCGATCCGGACGAGTGGTGGTCGCATATCGCCTGGTTGCCGCAACGACCGGTGCTGCTGCCCGGCACCTTGCGCGAGAACCTCGAACTCTTCGGCGCGCATGCCCGTGCTGCCGGGCACGGTAGTGCCGACGGTGATCCGGCCCGCCGCGCCGAAGCCATCGACAACGCCTGCGCGGCAACGGGTTTCGACTCGGTCCTCGCCGAATTTCCGAACGGGTGGGACACCGTGGTGGGCCCCGGCGGCGTCGGTCTGTCCCTGGGCCAGCGCCAACGCCTGGCATTGGTTCGCGTGCTGGCCGCCGACCGCCCGATTCTGCTGTTCGACGAGCCCACCGCCCATCTCGACGAGCACAGTGAGGCCACGGTTCTCGCCGCCCTGACCGAGCGAGCTCACGCGGGCGCGACGGTCGTCGTGGTGGCGCACCGCCCCACCGTGCTCGCCATCGCCGATCACATCATCGAGGTACACGCGCGGCCGGAGTCGAAGCCGGCGAAACGCCATGCCGCGCAGCCGGAGCCGGCCGAACCCGCCGTCGCCCACGTATCGAGCCCGACCGTTACGGCGTCGGCAACGGTCGAAGCCGCGACCGGAGGGAAGTGGGTGCGGTGAGGTCTGTGTGGGCCGATATGAGGCAGCTGTCGCGAGTGTCGGAGATCTCCCCGTGGCGCGTGGTCGTATCGATCTGCTGGGGCACGATCGCGCTGGGCAGTGGACTCGGGTTGGCGGCGCTGGCGGCGTGGTTGATCGCACGGGCATGGCAGATGCCGCCGGTGCTGGACCTGAGCGTCGCGGTGGTCGCCGTCCGGGCGCTGGGCATCTCCCGCGGGCTGTTCCGCTACATCGAGCGGCTGGCAACCCACGACGTCGCGCTGCGCGCCATGACGACCGCCCGCACGGCGGTGTATACGGCGTTGGCGCGCACCGATATCTGGTCCCTGCGACGCGACGGCCGATCCGAGGGCGACGTCACCGGTCCGGCCGAACGTGGCGCCGACGATGCTCTCAGCGGTGCCGGTCCGTCGTCCGAGCCGCCACGATCGGGACTCCCCGGCCCGCACGACGCCGGGCGGGCCCAGCAGCGGCAGCGCCGAACAGCCCGCCTGCGGCGTCGGGAAGAAGTCGGTAGGGACTCGGGTATGGGCGCCGGCCGTGCCGGGCTGCTGCGCCGGGGCGATCTGCTCACCCGGATCGGCGCGGATATCGATGACCTGGGCGCCGTGATCGTGCGCGCGGTGGTTCCCATCGCGGTCGCGATCCTCCTGTCGCTCGCCGCCGTCGCCCTGCTCGCGACCATTTCCGTGTCGGCCGGGCTGATTCTCGCGGTGGCTCTGCTGGTTTCCGGCGGGTTCGCGCCCTGGCTGTCCGCGCGCGCGGCGCGGGACGCGGAACTGGCCGTGCAATCCGATCGTGCCGAATACCGGGCCGCGGCCGTGACCGTGCTTGATCACGCTTCCGAACTGCGGGTCGTCGGTCGGCTCGAGACGGCGATGACGGCCGCCGCGACTGCCGCCGAGCGCGCGGTGCGTGCCGAGGACCGGGCGGCCTCGCGCAGCGCGTGGGCGGCCGCGGCGACTCCGCTGTCTATCGGCGCCAGTGTTCTCGGCGCCTTGCTGATCGGAATCATGTTGTACGGCAACGGCTTCGGCGCCCCGGCCGAGCCGTTGCAGCCGGCCCCGGCCGGCGGGATCAGCCCGATGGCCTTCGCGATACTGGTGCTGCTGCCGTTGTCGGCGTTCGAGGCTGTGGGGGTGCTACCCGCCGCGGCGCAGGCTCTCACCAAGGCCCGCGCCGCCCTGCGCCACATCCGTTCCCTCGACCCGATCGAGCCGCCGTCGCGGGACGACGATCCGAACAACCGCGCCGTGGCGCCGGCCGACAGCGGCGACCGGCGTGACGGCCTGATTCACGCGTTGCCCGACCTTCCGCCGGGCCGCCGGATCGCCGTGGTGGGCCCGAGCGGGGCGGGAAAGACCACGCTGCTGATGAGCTGGGCCGGCCTGTTCGATACCCCGCGCCCCGGCCGCACCTTCTTCGCCGAGGACGCGCACGTGTTCGGCACCTCGGTCCTGGAGAACCTGCGGGTGGCCCGTGGCGACGTGACCGATGCGGAGGCCGAAAGCGCCCTGCGCGCGGTCGGTTCCGGGCCGTGGCTCGATACCCTGCCGGAGGGGCTGGATACGGATCTGGTCGGCGGCGCGGCCGCACTCTCGGGCGGGCAGCGCCGGCGTCTGCTGCTGGCACGCGCTCTCGTTGCCCCCGCCCACACCCTGCTCCTGGACGAACCCACCGAACACATGGAGGCGGCGACGGGCGCCGAACTGCTGCGCGCACTGCTCGACGAAACCAGCGATCTCGTCGACCCGGACCGCACGGTGGTCGTCGTAACCCACCAGCTGCCCGCCGATCACCGCGCCGACACCGTTGTCACGGTCGCACCCGGCGGCGCGATATCGATCACTCGCCGGGTCGCCGCCTGACTCGGCGAAAACCCAGGTCGGCGCCCGAATTCGGCTCTGCGAAAAATCCGTTGCGGCCCCTCGGTCGCGGCCGGTAGTTTCGTCTGTACACGGGAAAGGAGGTGGTTCGAAGAATGGATATTCAGAGGACGCGTGAGGTGGCTGCCGGTTGAGCGCCACAGCCGCGGTCCCCGTACCGCGGCCCGCTGCAGTGGATTCGGTCCCCGCGCGAGCGCTGAACTAATCCAAGGCAGTCACCCGGCCCCCGAGCCCCCGGTTTGTCCGACCGGGACCTGCGACGAGATCGAATCTCCGCAGGTATGGCTCGGGGGCCGTACCCGTTTCCGAGTGAGTCCCCTCATATGTCGAGATAGGCTGATGCGATGACAGTTGAGCCGCTACCCGAGTGGGTGATTCCTCCTACCGAGGGGTTCACTGTCGAGGACTTTCTGCGACTGCGCGGCTTGCCCCGGCACACCGAACTGATCGACGGAAGTCTGATCTCCGTGAGTCCGCAGCAGAAATGGCACAGCGGCGTGGTGACGATGCTGTGCAGCGAACTCGATCGGCAAGCACCGGCTGGACTGCGCGGCCGTTCCCGATCGACATCGACTTGACCGACCCCGGCCGAAGGCTTTAGGGCCGCGGCTCAGGCTCAGCCGATGTAGCGCTGCAAACGGGCGGAGAGGCGGGGCTTGAGTGCGCCGTCGGCCTCCACTCGTTCCTCGACGTAGCCGAGGTCGCCACCTTCCACGATGCCGTAGAGGCGCTTGGCGCCGCCGACCACCGCGCCGGACTGGCTGCGGATCACGACATCGGTGGCCAGCTCCCAGGACGACTGGGTGAGAGCCTGTCCGTAGAACAGTTCGACGATTCCGGAGCTGTGGGTCAGCAGGAGTTCGATGACCTCGTCGTCGCCGTCGATGCCGACCCGCCAGAATCCGCTCTCGCGCAGATCGGGGCCGGAATAGTTGCCCTCGCTGTCGATGACCCACGAACGGGAGTCCCAGGCCAAGTAGTCGCCACCGTCGTGGGAGACGATGATCTGCTGGCCGAAGTGGTAGTCGCCGCCGTGCTGGGGATCGTTGCCCTCACCCTCGCCGCGCCAGACGCCCACCAGGGGCAGCAGCGCGAGCATCGAGGCGCTCAGATCGGGACCCAGCCGCAGATTCGCGGTGTCTTCGGGCAGCGGCAGACCTGGCAGCTGCGGAATGTTGCGGCCGCCCGTGGATTTGGCGCGCTCGGCAGCCCCGGCTATCGCCTCGTCGCCACTGCGGCGAGCCGCGTCGTCGCCACTGCGGCGGGCCGTGTCGTCGCCACTGCGGCGAGCCGTGTCGTCGCCACTGCGGCGAGCCGTGTCGTCGGAGCTGCGGCGAGCCGTGTCGTCGGAGCTGCGGCGAGCCGTGTCGTCGGAGCTGCGGCGAGCCGCGTCATCCGTTTCGCGGCCCTCGGTGTGTGCCTGTGAGGCGTGGCCGTTGGTCGCGGAGTTTTCGACGTTCTCGCTCGCCGAATCGGTCACGACTCGGTGAAGAGCCGGTAGAGGACGTACAGCCCGAACCAGGCGATCAGCACGGAGCAGATGACCAGGAGAATCTCGAAGGTTAAGACCACATATCGGAGTTTAACGACCCGCTCGGCGAATACGAAAACGGCCCCGGGAAAACGAATCCCGGGGCCGTTCGCGTGCGATGAGCGCAGTTTTCGGCGCGTGCCTTCGACGCTCGGCGTCGGTATTACTTGGCGACGCTCACGTCGACGTTGTGGACGCCCGCCCCTTCGGGGCTGACCTTGGCCGATCCGTTGCCGGCCGATGACAGGGCCCGGATGGTCCAGGTGCCGGGCGCGGCGAAGAAGCGGAAATCACCGGTGCCGGAGGCCACGACCTCGGCGGTGAACTCGTCGCTCGAGTCCAGCAGGCGGACGAAGGCGCCGCCTACCGGGTTACCGTCCGCATCGAGGACGCGTCCGGTGAGGACGGTCTCCTTCTCGGTGTCGACGTTGGCCGGAAGGGCCTGACCCTGGGTAGGTGCTGCACACATATCTATTTACGCTCCCAACTCGATCGGTGCACCGACGAGGGAGCCGTATTCGGTCCAGCTCCCGTCGTAGTTCTTGACGTTCTTGTGGCCCAGCAGCTCCTGCAGCACGAACCAGGTGTGCGACGAGCGCTCACCGATGCGGCAGTAGGCGATGGTCTCCTTCTCACCGTCGAGGCCCGCTTCCTTGTAGATGGAAGCCAGTTCCTCGTCGGACTTGAAGGTGCCGTCCTCGTTCGCGGCCTTGCTCCACGGCACGTTGATGGCGCCGGGGATGTGGCCGGGACGCTGGCTCTGCTCCTGCGGCAGGTGCGCGGGAGCGAGAATCTTGCCGGAGAACTCGTCGGGCGAACGCACGTCGACGAGGTTCTTGACGCCGATGGCCTGGATGGCGTCGTCGCGGAAGGCGCGGATCGACAGGTCCTGCTCGGAGGCCTTGTAGGTGGTCGCCGGACGGGTCACCGCATCGGTCGACAGCGGGCGGGCGTCGAGCTCCCACTTCTTGCGGCCGCCGTCGAGCAGCTTGACGTTCTGGTGGCCGTAGAGCTTGAAGTACCAGTACGCGTAGGCCGCGAACCAGTTGTTGTTGCCACCGTAGAGAACGACGGTGTCGTCGTTGCCGATACCGCGGGCCGACAGCAGATCCGAGAACTGCTCCCGGTTGACGAAGTCACGCCGAACCGGATCCTGCAGATCCTTCTTCCAGTCGATCTTGACGGCACCCTCGATGTGGCCCGTGTCGTAGGCGGAGGTGTCCTCGTCGACCTCGACGATCACGACGCCGGGGGTGTTGAGGTTCTCTTCGACCCAGTCTGCGGAGACCAGGACATCGGAGCGAGCCATGTTGTTCCTTTCGATGTGACTTGCCGGGGTATGTGGAGAGATGAGGTGTGGTTCGTAGGGGCGGTCAGTTCGCCGAGTTGCTCGTCGTGAGCGGGGTGCGCGCACCGAGCCGCTGGGTGAGCGGGTAGATCTTGCAGCCCAGGCAGATTCCGAACGCCGCGTTGAGGAACGCCGCGAACAGCGCGAAGGCGGTGAAGACCGCGCCCACCACGCCGGCCCCGGCCGCGAAGCCGATGAAACCGACGATCGCGAAGACGAAACCGACCAACTGTGCGAACCGCAGCGGCGGCACCGGCTCGGTTTCGGTCGCCGGGCCGATGCGCGGCGCGACGAAGGTGGCGAAGACCCAGCCGTAGGGGCTGCGCCGCGGACCGTACAGCGCGCCGAGGGCGAAGACGATCGCTTGCAGGGCGATCAGCACCGCGGCGGCGGCCGTCGAAAACGCGGAGACGATCAGGACCAGTACGAGGACACCGGTGGTTATCCACGCCGCGAATCGCGGTCCGCGGACGTCCACCTGACCGGTGGGTGAGTTGGTGTTCTGAGGCACGGGGGCTCCTGCGCTGAAGGAAGGCTTATCTGGCTTATCCGGTTGCGGGTTATCCGTCAGATAGGTCGGATCACCGGGGGATCGACGAGATCTCACACGCGGTGGAGAAACCGGTCGGCGGCAGGGATACGAAAGGCCGACCGGCTACATGCACAGGCAGCAACAACCGCCGAGGCGGCACAGATCGACTGTGCGGCGTCGGGTGAGCATCAGCTCTCGGCGGGTTTGCACGCCAAGCAGTTTACCCGGTTTCGGGAGGGAATTGGACCCGGGGTACGAAACTCGGGCGGACGCCGGGCGCGCGGACGGCGCCCGCACCGGTCCGAGCAACGCCGGAAAAGCCCTTGTGAGCAGGAAGTTCAGGCCGCCTCTGGAACTGTCAGCGGAGCCAGTGCGCTACGCAGGTCCGTGGCCTTGGGCACACCGGAGATCCGGAACCGCTCACGCCCGTGGGCGTCGAAGACGAACGTGGTGGGCAGCGACAGGACATTGAGCTCGCGCGCCAGGTCGGCCTCGGTGTCGATATCGATCTCGACGTCGCGGGGCGGCTGCACGGTATCGGCCAGATCGGCGACGACCCCGGCCACCACCCGCCGGACCGCGGCGCATGGACCGCACCATTCGGCGGAGAAATGCAGGACCGTCGGCACCGCCTCGGTGACACCGACGGCGCTGAGCAGTTCGGTGCGCGAACCCGCGATCTCGGTGGTCTTGGCCGTCCGCACGCGGCCCTCGCGGTAACGCAGGGCGGCACCCGCGGCCACCCCGGCCAGCAGGACGACGGCCAGAATCGTGAGTTCAATCATGGTCGGGCAAACCTGTCCATATCAATGCGAATATTCTCCCCTTCCCCCTCTACCACGATATTGCCCCCGATGGCCTGCACCTTCTTCGGGGGCACCCCGAACGGCAGATCCTTGGTGTCGATGGTGCGGGTGAAGCGGGCCAGTACGGCGGCCTTGTCCAGGTCGGGGCCCAGTTCCGCGGCGGTGGTGGTGGGCGCGGTGGTGTCCACGCCGCCGTGATACAGGTCGGTGGCGACCAGTTTGATCTGATCACCGTCGAGGAACAGATCGGCCTTCACGCTCACCCGGTCGGTACTGCGGGTCTCCGGGCCGAGCTGGATGGTGCCGGTGAGGACCAGGGCGCCCTGGGTGGTCATGCCCGAGCCGCCGGAACCGCCGGTGCCGTCGGATTTGTCGGCCGGGCGGGTGACCACCTCGAGGTCCGGAATGTTGAACAGCCGCCCGAGCTCGACCGGTTCGATCCGCATCCGGCCGGCTACCTGGTCGACCATCACCGAGCGCATGTCGTTGTCCACCAGATCGTGCATCGATAGGTGGACACCGTTCAGCGTGGCTTCGACGAGAATCTCACCGGGGATGTCGGGCCGGTTCGCGCGCGCCCGGATCTCGAGATTGCGGTAGTCACCGCGCGCGGTCTGGGCCAGGAACGGGAATCCGTGAATGGTCACTTCGGGGTCGGCGCTGAGTTCACCGCCGGCGCGCAGCGACCGCGATACCCGGTACTCCGAGTAGGCCGCCGCAGTGAAATCGACCACTACGGCGATCGCGACCACCAGCAGCAGCCCGACGATCAGTTTTCTCATCCACATGCTCCGAGTTCAGGCCGTCCGGGCGCGCGGAACACTGCGGTCGCGCGCGGAGCGGTACGAGGCGTGGGCGTCTCGAGGAGAGGTTACCCGGTACGAAGATATCTGCCCGGACCACGCGGGCGCGCGGGCGTGGGCGCGGCGGCGGCCATCACCGCTGGTCTCCGCGCGGGTGCGGCGGAGTGCGGAATACATGACCGGCGCCCTGCACGCGCTAATGTAGGCACGAATTACCTGTGCCGACGCGCATGGATTCGCGATTGACGTCGAGGTTGCCCGCGGACATGCCAGATTGGGAGGAGAGCCGGTGGAGCTGCTCCTGCTGACCTCCGATCCGAACCCGGAAGCGGTGCTGCCGTCTCTGGCGCTGCTCCCGCACAATGTGCGGCCCGCGCCCACCGAGGTGGCATCGCTGCTCGAAGCGGGTACCGCGGATGTGGCTCTGGTCGATGCCCGCACCGATCTGGCCGCCGCGCGCGGACTGTGCAGACTGCTCGGCAGCACCGGATCCTCGGTGCCGGTGGTGGCGGTGCTGACCGAGGGCGGTCTGGTCGCGGTCAATGCCGATTGGGGGCTGGACGACATCCTGCTGCCGGGAACCGGCCCGGCGGAACTCGATGCCCGGTTGCGCCTGCTGGTCGCCCGCAACGGCGGCGCGGCCAGCCCGGAGAACACCGGCAAGATCACGCTCGGCGAACTGGTCATCGACGAGGGCACCTACACCGCGCGATTACGCGGCCGCCCGCTCGACCTGACCTACAAAGAATTCGAGCTGCTGAAATATCTCGCCCAGCACGCCGGCCGGGTCTTCACCCGTGCCCAGTTGCTGCAGGAGGTCTGGGGTTACGACTTCTTCGGCGGCACCCGCACGGTCGATGTGCACGTGCGGCGGCTGCGGGCCAAACTCGGCAGCGAGTACGAATCCCTGATCGGCACCGTCCGCAACGTCGGTTACAAGGCGGTTCGCCCGGCGCGCTCGGCCACCAACAAGGGCGGCGAGCAGGCGGCCGGCTTCCCGGACGAGGGCGACGACGGCGCCGACGACTCGCAGTTGACGCAGGTCAACGGAAGTCCCTCGTGAGTTCGCCGGCAGACCGGGGCGCGGTGGGCGAGGAATCGGTGTGCTTCCTCGCGGCGCGGACGATCGGCTTCGAAAACGATTGCGGCGAAACGAAAGCGGTCGCCGAGACAACGGACCGCCGCAGCCGGGAATCACGGCGGTAGCCGAGCCTGTTGTCGGAGGGGCCGGTGTGGGAGGGGCCGGTTGTCGGAATGGCCGGTTGCCGGCGGAACGGAATCGGATGAGTGAGGGATGGGTGTGAGCGTGCAGGTGCCGGAGTGGACCACCGAATTGGCCCCAGCGACCGCCGCGAGGATCGTCGAGTTGCTGGAACGCGCGGGTGCCGCCGACGGAGTCGCGCCGATCTCCGAACAAGCAGTGCTCTCGGTGACCGCGTCCGGCACGGTCGAGTCGGCCACCGCCCCTGCCGGTCCCGCTGCCACCGACTCCGGCTCCGCGGCCCCGGCATCGCCCGAAACCGACCCCGCCGCTGCCGATCACGACCACGGCGATGTCGAACCGCCGACCGGCAGGACGCGCCATCTCCCCGTCGAGCGCGACGGCGAACTCGTCGCGTACGCGAATCTCGTTCCGGCGCACGGTGATCACCCGGCGATGGCCGAGGCGGTGGTGGATCCGCGGGCGCGCGGGCGCGGGATCGGCGCGACGCTGGTCGCGGCGGCCCTGCAAGCGGGTGGTCCGGGTGCGCGGATCTGGGCGCACGGCAATCTGGCGCCGGCGCGGGCGGTGGCCGGCCGGCTCGGGCTGACGATCGCACGCGAGCTGTGGCAGATGCGGCGGCCCCTGACACAGGCTCCGGACGGCGATCAGGCAACCGTCGAGCTACCGGAGCTGGAGGTGCCTGCCGACATCGTGCTGCGGACCTATGCCGGGCCCGCAGACGACGCGGAGATCCTGCGGGTCAACAACGCCGCCTTCGACTGGCATCCCGAACAGGGCGGCTGGACCGAGGCCGAGATCGCGGTCCGACGGGCGGCGCCCTGGTTCGACCCGAAGGGCCTGTTCATCGCCGCCGATCCCGCGGACCCCTCGCATATCCTGGGCTTTCACTGGACCAAGGTGCACGAGCCGGACGAGACCTCCGACGCGGTCGGCGAGGTCTACGTGGTGGCCATCGATCCGGCCGCGCAGGGCCGCGGTCTGGGGCGCGTGCTGACCCTCGCGGGCCTGCACTACCTGCGCGATCGGGGTCTCGGCGCGGTGATCCTCTATACCGAGGCCGACAACACCGCGGCGGTGCACACCTATACCCGTCTCGGGTTCGAGACGGCCCACATCGACGCCGCCTACACTGCTCGTTGATACCCTCGCAGTAACACTGCGGCAAATCTCACAGGTTCGAACCGCAATCGCGCCGGGTTGTTCACTCTGCGTTCACTTGCCCAGGTCCCGCTGTCAACCGGGCGAATCTACCTTGATCGTGGGCGGCATTCGCTGCTCGGTGCGCAAGTTCTCTGCGAACGGCCACCCACAGGACTCGTCCGGTCGTTGAGGGATCGGACGCGTACGAAGCGTTTCCCGGAGGAACAGGTGAATTTCAAGCGCAGCGGCGCTCTCCTCGGCGTGCTGGCGGCAGCCGGCACTCTGACACTGACTGCCTGTGGTAGCGACGACAACTCGGCCGCGACCGGTAACGCCACCAAGGTCGATGTGGCCTGCGGTGGCAAGAAGGCTCTCAAGGCCAGCGGATCCTCCGCTCAGAAGAACGCGATGGACCGCTTCATCGCCGCCTACGAGCAGAACTGCGACGGCGCCAAGTTGGACTACACCTCCAGCGGCTCCGGCGCCGGCGTGAACGAGTTCGTCGGCGGTCAGACCGATTTCGGTGGTTCGGACTCGGCGCTGGACCCGAAGAAGGACGAGCCGAAGAAGGCCGCCGACCGCTGTGGCGCACCGGCCTGGAACCTGCCGACGGTCTTCGGACCGATCGCCATCACCTACAACCTCGACGGTGTCACCAACCTGACCCTCGACGGCCCGACGGCGGCGAAGATCTTCAACGGCACCATCACGAAGTGGGACGACCCGGCGATCAAGGGCCTGAACCAGGGCGTGAACTTGCCTTCGGACCAGATCCACGTGATCTTCCGCAGTGACGAGTCGGGCACCACCGACAACTTCCAGCGCTACCTGGACGCCGCCTCCAACGGCGCGTGGGGCAAGGGCGCCGGCAAGGCGTTCGCCGGCGGTGTCGGCGAGGGCGCGAAGGGCAACGAGGGCACCTCGGCCGCCATCAAGAGCACCAAGGGCTCCATCACCTACAACGAGTGGTCCTTCGCGCGGTCGCAGAACCTGTCCACCGCGCAGATCATCACCGATGCCGCCGTGAAGCCGGTGCCGCTGAACGCGGAGTCGGCCGGTAAGGCCATCGCCGCCGCGAAGATCGTCGGTGAGGGCAACGACCTGATCATCGACACCAACTCGTTCTACAAGCCGACCGATCCGGGCGCCTACCCGATCATGCTGGCCACCTACGAGATCGTGTGCTCGAAGTACGCCGACGCCGACACCGGCAAGGCCGTCAAGGCGTTCCTGACCTCGGCGATCACCAACGGTCAGAACGGACTCGAGGACTCCGGCTACGTGCCGATCCCGGATGCGTTCAAGACCAAGCTGACCACCGCGATCAACGCCATCTCCTGATTGCGAAACCCCAATGACCGTCCACGACGAAGTCACCGCCGCGGGCCAGTCGGATTCGACCGGCCCGCGGTCGGGCAATGAAGTCCCGCCGGGAGATACTTCCTCCATGCCGAGTGAGTCGAGCAACAAGCCGGCCGGTCGCGACACCGGCGGCGACAGCCGCCGGGGAGAGACCGTTTTCCGTTCCCTGGCCACGGCCGCCGGGGCGACGATCGTCGCGGCGATCGCGCTCATCGCGCTGTTTCTGCTGATTCGCGCGGTGCCGTCGGTCGCGGCGAACAAGGCGAACTTCTTCACCAGTGCCGAGTTCAACGTCACCAATGCCGACAACATGCACTTCGGCATCCGCGACCTGTTCATGGTCACGGTGCTGAGTTCGCTGCTGGCATTGCTGATCGCCGTGCCGCTCGGCGTCGGTATCGCGCTGTTCCTGACGCAGTACGCGCCGAAGGTGCTGTCGCGTCCGTTCGCGATGCTGGTGGATCTGCTCGCGGCGGTGCCTTCGATCGTGTTCGGTCTGTGGGGTTTCCTGGTGCTGGCCGAGAAGCTGGCGCCCTTCGAGCAGTTCCTGAACGACAAACTGGGCTGGTTCTTCCTGTTCAAGGACGGCAACGTGTCCATCAGCGGCGGTGGCACGATCTTCACCGCTGGTGTCGTGCTCGCGGTGATGATCCTGCCGATCATCACCTCGGTCAGCCGCGAGGTCTTCCATCTGACTCCCCGCGCGCACATCGAGGCCGCGCAGGCCCTGGGCGCCACCAAGTGGGAGGTGGTGCGGATGACCGTGCTGCCGTACGGCCGCAGCGGTGTGATCGCCGGTTCCATGCTGGGGCTCGGCCGCGCGCTCGGTGAAACCATCGCGGTGCTGATCGTGCTGCGCACCGCCGCGTCCCCCGGCCACTGGTCGCTGTTCGACGGTGGCTACACCTTCGCCTCCAAGATCGCCTCGGCCGCTTCGGAATTCAGCCAGGCGCTGCCGACCGGCGCCTATATCGCGGCGGGCTTCGTACTGTTCGCGTTGACCTTCGTCGTCAATGCCCTGGCTCGGATCGCCGCCGGCGGGAAGGTGAACGGGTGATGACCACCACGTTGGACAAGCCGATCAAGGCGCCCACGTTCCGCCACGTGAGCATGGGCCGCAAGGTCCGCAACAACCTCGCCACCTCGGTCATGTGGCTATGCTTCGGCATCGCGCTGGTCCCGCTGGGCTGGGTGCTGATTCTGGTGCTGAGCAAGGGTTTTCACGCGATCGTCACCAGCGGTTGGTGGACCAAGTCGCAGAAGGGCGTGCTGCCCGACCAGTTCGCGGGCGGTGTGTACCACGCGATCTACGGAACGATCGTGCAATCCGCGGTCGCCGCGGTGATCGCGGTGCCGCTGGGCATCATGGCCGCCGTGTATCTGGTCGAGTACGGCCGCGGCTGGCTGGCGAAGACGACCACCTTCATGGTCGACATCCTCGCCGGTGTGCCCTCGATCGTGGCCGCGCTGTTCGTCTTCGCGCTGTGGATCGCCACCTTCGGTTTCCCGCAGTCGGCCTTCGCGGTGTCGCTGGCGCTGGTGCTGCTGATGTTGCCGGTGGTGGTGCGCAGCACCGAGGAAATGCTCAAACTCGTGCCCGACGAATTGCGCGAGGCCTCCTACGCCCTGGGCATCCCGAAATGGAAGACGATTCTGCGGATCGTCGTGCCGACCGCTCTGCCCGGCATGATCAGCGGTATGTTGCTGGCGGTCGCCCGCGTCATGGGGGAGACCGCGCCGGTGCTGGTCCTCGTCGGCTATTCGAAGTCGATCAACTTCGACATCTTCAACGGAAACATGGCGTCGCTGCCGCTGATGATCTACCAGGAACTGGCCAACCCGGAAGCGGCCGGCCGGATGCGAGTGTGGGGCGCGTCGCTGACGCTGATCCTGATCATCGCCCTGCTGTACATCGGCGCGGCCGTGGTCAACAAACTGCTCACGCGGAATCGATAGAAGCGAACGGAATACGACAATGGCCAAGCGGATCGACGTCAAAGATCTCAACATCTACTACGGCAAATTTCATGCCGTATCCGATGTGTCGCTGACCGTATTGCCGCGCAGCGTTACCGCTTTCATCGGTCCGTCCGGTTGCGGTAAGTCGACGGTGCTGCGTTCGCTCAACCGCATGCACGAGGTGACACCGAACGCCCGCGTCGAGGGCGCGGTGCTGCTCGACGGCGAGGACATCTACGGCTCCGCGGTCGACCCGGTCGGCGTGCGGCGCACCATCGGCATGGTGTTCCAGCGTCCGAACCCGTTCCCCACCATGTCGATTCGCGACAATGTGGTGGCCGGGCTGAAGCTGCAGGGTGTGCGCAACCGCAAGGAGCTCGATGAGGTCGCCGAGCGCTCGCTGCGTGGCGCCAACCTGTGGAACGAGGTGAAGGATCGTCTCGACAAGCCGGGTGGTGGCCTGTCCGGCGGCCAGCAGCAGCGTCTGTGCATCGCCCGCGCGATCGCGGTCTCGCCCGATGTGCTGCTGATGGACGAGCCGTGTTCGGCGCTGGACCCGATCTCCACGCTGGCGATCGAGGATCTGATCTCCGAGCTGAAGAAGGAGTACACGATCGTCATCGTCACCCACAACATGCAGCAGGCCGCGCGTGTGAGTGACCAGACGGCGTTCTTCAACCTGGAGGCCCAGGGCAAGCCGGGCAAGCTCATCGAAATCGACGAGACCGAGCGGATCTTCTCCAATCCCACCCAGAAGGCGACCGAGGACTACATCTCCGGCCGCTTCGGGTGAGTCTCCCGCGTCGCTGAGCCCTGTGATCGCGGGCTGAGTTCCATCCGTGGTTCCATCCGTGTTTCGAAACCCCGTCCCTGGTGGACGGGGTTTTCGCTAGCGCGCGCATAGGCAGCTATGGCGCATATCACAGCACAGGCCGGGATGTGCGCTACCTCATCTCATACCGCAGTCGGTTGTCTGACACTCTTGGTAACAGTTACCTTCCTTCTGAACTAAACCGATCGTTATAGTCAGGAGGCGGGATGTCGGTGTCAACGGCGAGAACTGTGACCCAGCAGGGGATTGCGATCGCGACGCGCATGCGGATCTTCGCGTTGGTCGCGATCTGTCTGGCCGAACTGCTGGTCGTGCTGGACAACACGCTGGTCAATGTCGCCCTGCCGTCGATGGCGGTGCAATTGCAGGCTCGGATGAGCGGGCTGCAGTGGATCGTGGACGCGTTCACCCTGGCCTTCGCCGGGCTGCTGCTGCCGCTCGGGCACCTGGGCGATCGTTACGGCCGCCGCCGGCTGATGATCATCGGCCTGGCGGGTGTGGCCGTCATGTCGGCCGCCGGTGCGATGTCCTCGGGCCTCGGCCAGGTGATCGCCGCGCGGGCCGGCATGGGCGTCTTCGCCGCCGCGGTGTTTCCGGCGACGCTGGCCCTGATCATCAACCTGTTTCCGGAGGCGCGCGCCCGGGCCGCGGCCATCGCGCTGTGGACCGCCATGGCCGGTATCGCGGTGGCGATCGGGCCGGTGACCGGAGGCTGGCTGCTCGAATACTTCAGCTGGCACGCCGTGTTCTGGATCAATGTGCCGATCGCCGCGATCACGATCGCGGCAGTGCTCGTCGTCGTGCCGGAATCGCGGGCCGATCGCAGCGGCCGGCTCGACGTGCTCGGCATCGGCCTCTCGTTGGTGGCGGTCACGACGCTGGTGTGGACGATCATCGAGGCGCCGAAGCACGGTTGGCTGTCCGGTCGCAGCGTCGGCGGCTACGCGCTCTCGCTGATTCTGCTCGCGCTGTATGTGATCTGGGAGTTGCGGGTGGAATCACCGGTGCTGAACATGCGGCTGTTCCGGATCCGGCGCTTCTCGGTTCCGGCCCTGGCGATCACCGTCTCCTACTTCTGCGCCTTCGGATTCCTGTTTCTGATCACTCAGTACTTCCAGGGCGTGAAGGAATTGAGCGCCCTCGAATTCGGCATCCACTCATTGCCTTTCGCGGCCGCGGTGGGCTTCGGCGCGCCCGCGGCGACGCTGGCCGCGCAGCGCATCGGCACCACCGCCACCGTCGTGTGCGGCCTGCTCCTGCTGGCCGCCGGCATGTTCTTCGCGGGCCGGGTGACCGTCGAAACACCCTATCTGGGAACGGTTCTGCTCTCGATGGTCCTGATGGGCATCGGCTTCGGCGTCGTGCAGGGACCGGCCACCGAAGCCATCATGGGCGCGGTGCCGATCGAGGAGGCGGGCGCCGGATCGGCCGTCAACGACACCACCCGCGAGGTGGGTGGCACCCTCGGCGTCGCTGTTCTCGGCTCGATCATGACCTCGGTCTACACCGGTCGAGTCGGCGGCCGCATCGACGCGATCCCGGACGCGATCATGAATCCGACTCAGAAGAGCCTGGCTCGCGACACCCCCATCAGCGTGCTGGAAATCGTCAAGGCGCCGATCAGCCCGTTCCTCGCCGGTGCGAAAGCCGACTTGGTGCATGCCATGAAGGTGGCCGCACTGGCCGGCTCGGCGGCCGCATCCTGGGCGGCGGTCGGCGCCCTGCTGGTGTGCGCGGTGCTCGTCGCGGTGCTGTTGCCCTGGAAGCCCGAGCGCGGCGCGTCGCTACTGTTGGGCCGAACCTCGGAGGAGGACCCGGCGACAGTTGGCCGCCCCTCGGAGACCTCGGAGAACTCGGAGACCTCGGAGAACTCGGAAAGAGCCGAATCCCTCAGTGGCACATGAGAGCTCGCTGCCCGTCCGCGAACCGGACGGGCAGCGGCGTCCGCGCGGGACACGGAACAGCACTTTCTCAGATCTTCTCGGTTTCGGTGTCCGGGTCGGGCGGCAGCACACCGGTCACGAGGAAGACGACCCGGCGGCCGATCTCGACCGCGTGGTCGGCGAAGCGTTCGTAGTAGCGGCCCAGCAGCGTGACATCGACGGCGGCGGCCACGCCGTACTTCCATTCGCGGTCCATCAGCAGCGAGAACAGGTGGCGATGCAGATCGTCCATCGCCTCGTCGTCCTCGTTGAGCTGCGCGGCCCGCTCCGGATCGCGCGTCTCCAGGACCTCCTTGGCGGCGGCGCCCATATTCACCGCGATGCGGCCCATCTCGGCGAAGTAGCCGTTCACCGATTCCGGGAGCGCGTGGTTCGGGTGCCGACGCCGGGCCACCTTGGCCACGTGCAGCGCCAGCACGCCCATCCGATTCACATCGGAGACGATCTGGATGGCGCTGACCACCTGTCGCAGGTCGCCGGCCACCGGCGCCTGCAGCGCCAGCAGTGCGAACGCCTTCTCCTCGGCCTGCGCGATCATCTCGGCGATCCGGTCGTACTCGGTGATCACCTGTTCGGCCAGGGCGATATCGGCCTGCAGCAACGACTGGGTCGCCCGCTCCATGGCCGAGCCGGCCAGCCCGGCCATCTCGCCCAGCAGATCGGCGAGTTCGGCCATTTGTTCGTTGTAGATGACACGCATGAAACCAAAGACTAGTTCCCGGCTCTGACCAAGTCACGAACGGCGGGTGAATCGTCGGTGCCGGGGCGCTCGGTGACGTAGGCGCAGGTGAGCGTGGCTTACTTGCAGAGGTCGTCACCCGCGTTGACGTGTTCGAGATCGGAGGGGAGTGTGACCGGCATCGCCGCGGCATCGGTGGTCGCGGCCGGGGCGGGAACCGGTGAGCCGAAGGCGGTCGGCGTGCCAACGGTGCCGGAGAAGTCCGCGCCGAGCGCTACCTCCACGATGCTGCCCAGTCCCGAGGCCACGGCCAGTTTCGCGCCCGGCAACGCCGAGGCCACCGTCGCGGCTTCCGCCTCGTGACCGGCCGAGTAGCGGACCGTAGTGGTGTCGATCGTGCCGCCGGAGTAGTTGCCGACGTTGTAGATCTGGAAGCCGTCGGCCGCGAACCTCGTCGCGGCCGTGCTCGCCACGCCGGTCACTCCGGAACCGTTGGAGACCTGCACCGATACCGTGCTCGGATCCACCGCGGTCAACTGCGGCGGGGCCGGCGCCTGCGCGGCCTTGGACGGTTCCGGCGCCTTCTTCTCACCCGGCAGCGGCTGATCGTCGATGATCGCGGTGAAGATCGCCTTGATATCCGATTCGCGCGGGATCTCGTTGCCGTAGGAGGTGGTGCCGGCGGTCGGCACGGTCAGGAACGTGATCGCGCCCGCGCTGACCTTCTGCAGCGAGCGGCCCAGCATCAGCAGGTCCTTGGTGTTGACGTTGTCCATGAAGGCATGGCTGCTGAACGCGCCGATGAAGCCGTTGAGTTTGCCGATGTCGAACAGCACCTTCGACGACAGGGCACTGCGCAGCAGCGAGGACAGGAACAGCTGCTGGCGGTGGATGCGGTCGTAGTCGCTGCGTTCCTCACCCTGCACGTGGCGGGCACGGACGTAGTCCAGTGCGGTGGGGCCGTTGAGGATCTGGCGGCCGGGGTTCGGCAGCACCGTGCCGAGTTCCTCGTCGACCAGCGGGCGGTTGGTGCACACCTCGACCCCGCCGATGGTGTCGACCATCGACTGGAAACCGCTGAAGTCGATGCCGACGAAGTGGCTGATCTTCAGACCGGACAGTTTCTGAATCACCTTGGTCAGGCATTTCGGACCACCCAGGGCATAGGTGGCGTTGAGCTTGTCGCCGATCGCGGAGGGGAATTTCGCGTCGGTGTATTTGGCCTTCTCGTTGTCCCAGCCCTCGCATTCGGGGCGACTGACGTCGAGGTCGCGCGGGAACGAGACGGCCACCACGCGGGAGCGGTTCGCCGGGATGTGCACCAGCATCACGGTGTCGGACCGGGCGCCCTCGGCATCGTCGGTGGTGCCGGCGCCGAGCTGGCTGTCCACGCCGGCGCGGGTGTCGGTGCCGACGATGAGGAAATTCTCGTCACCGGTCTGGCCGCCGGGATCGATGATATCGGCGGAATTCTCGTCCAACGCCGACACCTGGGTGAAACCGTTGTCGGTGGCGCGCAGATAGTTCCAGCCGACACCGGTCATGACGAGGGCCAATACCGCACACATCGAGGTGGTCACCCGGGCCGCGAGCCGAGCGCGCCGCCGCCGGCGCTGCCTGCTCGCCGCCAGTCGTGACAACGGCGGCTTGCCGACCACCTCGGGTGCGACGGAAGCTGTTGCCTCCGCACCGGATTCGTCGTCGGGTACGGGCAGCTGGTCGGTCACCTGCTCGGCGACGGGCGCCTTACCGGCGGCCGGCCGATCGACCGGACTGTCGGCGGCCGGGGCGCGGTGGACCGCGGTGGCCTGTACATCGGCGGAAACCGGTGCGCCACTTCGCGTTGCGGTGGATTCCGGTCGTTGTGACCCCGGTTTCGACGCTGCGCGTGGATCGGATGCGCTCCCGACGCGCCGCGGGTCGGCGGCCGTACCCGGCCCGACCGGAGCGGTGCCGTCGGCCGGTGTGCGGCCGCGTGCGTTCGGGATGGCGCCCGATGCGCCGGTCGCCGCCTTCCCGCGGGCCGCGGGTCCGGCTGCGGCGGGGCGTGGCCCGGCGCCGGGGGCGAGGTCGCGTGGGTCGCCCCGGCGTTCGCCGCCGCCCCGGCCGGGCGGATTCCCCGGCTGGGCGGCTCGCGGGTTGCCGGGACCGGCCGTCCGGTTCGCGCCGGTGGCGGGCCGGGCGGTGTTATCCGTTGTGCGCCCGCGATTTCCGGCCGGACGGCCGGCGTTCTCTGGCTGCGCGTTACGACCGCGGCCGGAGCCGCTCTCGCCGGCGTCGCGGCGTTTGTCCGCGGCCTCGTCCTTGCGGCGGCGCTCGATACGTTCACTGTCGACCCGCTGGACGAGGTCGTGGACGGTGATCGGCTTGGAGGTCTGCGGTTCGTCCGCACGCCGGTTGCGGGGGGCGTCGTCGGAGTCCGGCGCAGGGTATCGCTCCCACGGGGCGCGACCTCCGGGCCGGGACGAACGCCCGCGCCGATCGTCGTCACCCACCAACGAACCTCACTTCACTCTTCGTCGCGACCGGAGCTGTCGATTCCATCACTCCGGTGGCGGCACGCGCAGTCACATCCGGCCGAATCGGTCCCAGCCATGATAACGATTACGCCACAGTTGGCCACTTCTAAACCAGCCATCACTGTCGGCGCAGGTCGGAGAGTACCTGCGCGTCAGCCTCCGCTGTGCATCACATCGGCGGCCGCGGGCACGGTGGGATCCTCGGGATCGTCGAGCCAGCCCTCCGGCAGTACCACCTTCGCGGCCGGTGAGCCCTGTCGCCCGCGCGGTCCCTGCGCGTCCGCGGGGAACGGCACATCCGGCGGCAGCTGGTCGATCAGCTCGCGCAGCTGACTCAGGCTGCCCACGGTCGCGAAGCTGCGGCGCAGCTGCGAACCGAGCGGAAAGCCCATGAAGTACCAGGCCATATGTTTGCGGATATCGCGCATGGCCTTGTCTTCGCCGTCGTGGTCGACGAGCAGCGTCGCGTGCCGGTACAGGATCTCGCCGACCCGGCCCAGTCGCGGTCCCTCCGGAATCGGCTCCCCGCGCAGTGCGGCGCTTAGCTCGGCGAACAGCCACGGCCTGCCCAGGCAGCCACGTCCGACGACCACACCGTCGCAACCGGTTTCGGCGATCATCGCGAGTGCGTCTGCGGCGCTGAAGATATCGCCGTTGCCGAGTACCGGAATCGTGGTGACGGCCTCCTTGAGCCGCGCGATGGCCGACCAGTCGGCCGTGCCGGAATACAGCTGCGCGGCGGTACGGGCGTGCAGCGACACCGCGGCGGCGCCCTCGGCCTCTGCGATGCGTCCGGTGTCGAGATAGGTCTGATGGTCGTCGTCGATGCCGATGCGGAATTTGAATGTCACCGGAACACCGGCGGGTTCGGCCGCCGCGACCATCTCCCGCACGATCTCGGCGAACAAGCGTCGCTTGTAGGGCAGCGCCGCACCCCCGCCCAGCCGGGTGACCTTCTTCACGGGACAGCCGAGGTTCATGTCGATGTGGTCGGCCCATCCCTCGCCGACGATGATGCGCACCGCCTCGCCGAGCGTCTTCGGGTCGACGCCGTAGAGCTGCATCGAGCGGGGATGCTCGTCCTCGTCGAAGGCCATCATGTGCAGCGTCTTCTCGTGCCGCTCGACCACCGCGCGGGCGGTGATCATCTCGCAGACGTAGATCGAGGTGCGGCTGCCGAATTCGCGGCACAGTTTGCGGAACGCGACATTGGTGATCCCCGCCATCGGCGCGAGCACCACCGGCGGATCGACGGGGTAGGGGCCGATTCGCAATCCGGTTCTGGTGTCGAGTGCCGCGGTCACGAGTTCCAGTGTCCCATCCGAATGACAGTGCGAGAGATCACAGGGGTGTCCTGTGCGTGCGACGGGACCGGTGCCGTGCGGCACCGGTCCCGGTCGAAGTCGTGCGGAACGAGCTCAGCTCACCGCGGTGAGGTCGCGTTCGCGCTTGGCGGCCTCGCGGGCCAGCATACGGTCGCGCTGCTCCTCGAATTTCAGGACGTCCTTGCCCAGCCGGTCCAGGAACAGGCCGAGCCGCTCGCGGGTCTGCTCGCCGCGCGCGGTGAAGTCGTCGCGCTCGAAGATGCGCCACTTCTTCAGCACCGGCTGGACGACATCTTCGAGGTGCTGGCGCAGGTCGTAGATGCCGTGCTTGGCCATCAGCACACCGTTGCGGCGGAAGTTCGGCATTCCGGCGCCGGGCATCTGGAAGTTCTCGAGAATCAGAGTGATCGCGTCGAGGGCCTGGTCGGGCGCCAGATCCAGCGCCGCACCGCACATGTTGCGGTAGAAGATCATGTGCAGGTTCTCGTCCGCGGCGACGCGCTGCAGCATGCGGTCGGCGATCGCGTCGTCGCACACCTTGCCGGTGTTGCGGTGGCTGACGCGGGTGGCCAGCTCCTGGAAGGTCACATAGGCGACCGAGTGCAGGAAGCCGGCGTCGGCCTCGGCGGGGGAGGCGAAGCCGTTGGTCATGTGGACCATGCGGGCCTGTTCCAGCGCCACCGGGTCCACGCCGCGGGTGACCACGAGGTAGTCGCGCATCACGATGCCGTGGCGGTTCTCCTCGGCGGTCCAGCGGCCGACCCAGGTTCCCCAGGCGCCGTCCTGGGAGAAGTTCTCGGCGATTTCGCGGTGGTAGGAGGGCAGATTGTCCTCGGTGAGCAGGTTGGTGATCATCGCGGCCTTCGCCACTTCACTGAGCTTCGACTGCTCCGGATCCCAGTCGACGCCGCCCAGCGCGGCGAAGTTGCGCCCCTCGTCCCACGGCACGTAGTCGTGCGGGTGCCATTCCTTGGCCATCGAAAGGTGCCGGTTGACGTTTTCTTCGGCAACCGGCTCCAACTCCGTCAGCAGCTCGAGTTGAGTCAGATCCCTTGCCATACATACGCCCTTCGGTGTTGTCCTGCGATATTGCTGGTCGCCCCCCCGCTGGCCGTGCCGCAGCCGCCCATACCTTACGGCACCGTAGGTGTGATGCGAAGCGCACCTGTACGAGTTCACAGCGCCGGTGACGGAATTCATAAGGGCGGTCGGCACATGTCCCAACCGGTTGCGAGTGTAGGTGGGGGACCTGTGCGTCAACGGTGTATCGCCTGGGAGTCGTGAACGTTAGCCGAGCATCGGATTTCCCGGTTCCCGGGCGCTTGCGTCCCTGGTCGCGGCACGAAACGTCCCGAGACGATGATGGGCCGGAACTTTCGCTCCGGCCCATCGGTGTGCCCCCACCAGGGCTCGAACCTGGGACCTGCGGATTAAAAGTCCGTAGCTCTACCAACTGAGCTATAGGGGCGCGGTCCGCAAGTCTAATGTTTCGCGCGCGGAAATGGTAACCGGTATCCGTGTGATGGTGTGGCGGTGGTTATCTGTGCTGGTAGCGCGGCCTTCCGTGGCGGGGTGGCGGCTCCCGGGAGCGGGATCGCCGCCGACGAGATCCGGGCACCCCCCGGAACGCCGGGTGGTGGCCGCCCACCCCGGCCCGGTGGACCTGAGCCCCGGGCCCGCCGGCCCGGGAGGGCCGGGACGTTCCCGTATACCCCGCCGATTCCCGGGCAATCTCCTTGCTCAGCAATTTGTTTCAGCGCGGAAGTGTGGAAACATTGTCCAAACGTAGTGCGTGACAACATATTTGGTACGGGAGGTGATCGTGTCCGTGGATCCGCTCGGTGGCCGACCGCAGCGGCCGGGATGAGTCCCGGGTATCCGCGGTGGCGGCTGTGGTGGTGAACACTGCTGGGGCGCGCCGGAATTCGCATACGCGGACGCTAACCGGGCATTTGCCGCGAGCGGTCCCGGTTTCCGGTGAAGTGACTCCTCGGTACGTGGCGCGTCGTCTCGGGATTCGGGGTACGGTGATCGCTTGGTGAATTCCGGCGAAACCGGGAGATCTTCCGGCGGTTGGGATTCGGCCGAAGGTTGTTGTGCCAGACAGTCGCGACCGGCCGGGCTGGTCGCGAGGTCGGAGGAGACGACGTCGCAGGAGGCGGATCCGAGACGAACAAAGCGCCCGGGTGCGCACCCCCTGCGGCGCACCCGGACGTCGAAACTATACCAGCTGGTGTGTTTCAGGTATCCCTGCGAATTTCCGTACCAAAAGTCTGAAAACCGGGCGGTAGCCCGAAATTAAGTATTTGAAAATCTAATAACTTCTCGTCGAGGACCGTCTCCTATCGGTTCCTCCGGCGGCAAGCAGCTTCGGAGGCGTTTCGAGCATGGCACGGCAGCAAGAGCGGGCCCGCCGGACACGGGCGGCGATCATCAGGTCCGCCGCCGTTGAATTCGGGAAGAGCGGCTACGCCGCGGCATCGCTGAATCGCATATTGGAGGGATCGCGCGCGACCAAGGGCGCGATGTACTTCCATTTCGATTCCAAGGAGGATCTGGCCCGGGCGGTGCTGGACGCTGCCCTCGAACGATATCGGGCGACCGCCGAAAGGTGGCTGGCCAGAACGGATCTCGAGCCGCTGGACGTCATGCACGGGATGATCGACGAGGTCGCGCTGCGCCTGGAGAACGACATCATCGCCCAGGCGGAGTTCCGGCTGGTGATCGAACCCGAGTTCTATCAGGACGCGCGGGCGGGCGGCAGCCGGATCGTCAGCCGGTCGGCGCGACTGCTCGTGGTGCGCGCCATCGACCGCAAGCAGCTGCGCCTGGACACCGACCCGGACCGGTTCACCCGCACCCTGGCGGCCGCGCTGGCCGGGCAGCGCTACATCATCGATCTGCTCGGCGGCGGGGTCGATCTGCGCACCCGGTTCACCGAGGCGCTGGAGGTGATCATCGAGGCGATGGCGACTCAGGACTGGCTCGAGGAGTTCCGCCGGCACGGCTGGAAGGCCTCGGCGCGGCTGGAAGATCTGAATCTGGGCCTCTGACCAGCCGATTTGGGAATAGCGTAAAGCCTGTCATAAGCTATGCGAGCTCCCAACGGAAGCCGTTGAGGTACGGACCGGAGAGATCCGGCGGGCCCCCTTCGTCTAGCGGCCTAGGACGCCGCCCTTTCAAGGCGGTAGCGCGGGTTCGAATCCCGTAGGGGGTACGGTGGCAACACCGTTGAGAGCATGCAAGGCCCTGTGGCGCAGTTGGTTAGCGCGCCGCCCTGTCACGGCGGAGGTCGCGGGTTCGAGTCCCGTCAGGGTCGCTTTGTTATATGGCATTCGGTTCGGGTGCCCCGGCCAGGTAGCTCAGTTGGTACGAGCGTCCGCCTGAAAAGCGGAAGGTCGCCGGTTCGATCCCGGCCTTGGCCACTTCAATCCCCTCGGCCTGTGGTCGGGGGGATTTTTCGTGTCCGCTCGCTGATCTCGAGAAGACAGATTGCATGCCTGTCTTCGTCTCGGGAGGACGAAATTCGGGCGGGAACGCCGGTCGGGCTGGGGTCCGGGGCCTCCTGGCGCACCCCGCAAAACCAGGGCCGCGGCCTGTTCTCGCTGCTGATCTCGCGGCTTTCCGATATCGATTCGCGCACCGTCCGGAGGGGGAGTTCCTCTGCAACTCGATCGTGGGGTTCAATTTCGGTGACGGCCACTTCCACGACGAGGAGATGATCCGCGCGGTGCAGGACGAGGCTTGCTTCGAACCCGGCGAACGTGTGATCGCCCGGGTGGAGTCGGAGGCGTTCGGCAGCGGCGTGCAGCACTACACGCTGATCGACGCCGCGCTGGGCGTGATCGAACGCGGCACCTGGAACGTCGCCGATGCCGTCGCCGAGCAGCCGTGGCTGCCCCACGGGCCGATCCCGTTACGGCCCTGGGTTCGTCCGGTGCACACCGAACCCACCCCTGACGAATTCGGAGTGGTGGCGTGACAACCGCACTGGTGGTCGGCGGCGGACCCAACGGGCTCGCCGCCGCCGTCGCCCTCGCCTCCGAAGGTGTCGAGGTCACCGTGCTCGAGGCGGCCGAGCAGATCGGCGGCGGTACGCGCAGCAGCGAGGCGATCGTTCCCGGTCTGCTGCACGATCACTGCTCGGCTATCCACCCGATGGCCGTCGGTTCGCCGTTCCTCGCGGGCCTCGGCCTGGATCGTTACGGACTCACCTGGCGGCTGCCGGAGATCGACTGCGTGCATCCGCTCGACGACGGCACGGCCGGTGTGTTGTATCGCTCGGTGGAGCGGACCGCGGCCGGACTCGGACGCGACGAATCGCGCTGGCGGCTGATTTTCGACCGCCCGGTGCGCCGCTACGACGCGTTGAGCGAGGACATCATGCGGCCGTTGCTGCGCGTACCGCATCACCCGCTGACGTTGGCTCGCTTCGGGTTGCCGACCGTACTGCCCGGTTCGGCCTTCGCCCGCGTGTTCCGCACCGAGCAGGCGCGAGCATTGTTCGGAGGCGTCGCGACCCATGCCTTCCGGCCGCTCCACCATCCGCTCAGTTCGGCCGTCGGCCTCGGCATCCTCACCGCCGGCCATCGGTACGGCTGGGCGGTGGCCGAAGGCGGATCACAGGCGATTGCGAATGCGATGGCGGCACTGCTGGGGGAGCTGGGCGGAAAGATCGAAACCGGGGTGCGGGTGGAGTCGGCGGCACAGTTGCCACCGGCCGACATCACCATGTTCGATCTGGCGCCCGATGCCGTCGCTCGTATTCTCGGCGATCGATTACCGCGGCGAGTTCGGCACGCGTTCGCCCGTTTCCGGCGCGGGCCCGGGGCCTACAAGGTCGATTTCGCGGTCGCCGGCGGGGTGCCGTGGACCGCTGCGCACGCGCACCGAGCCGGGACGGTGCACCTCGGTGGGACCTACGCGGAGTTGGCCGCGAGTGAACGCGAGATCCACGCGGGCCGAATGCCCGAGCGGCCCTTCGTGCTGGTCGGACAGCAGTATCTGGCCGATCCGCAGCGCTCGGCCGGTGACATTCACCCGGTGTGGAGTTACGCCCATGTGCCCAATGGCTATTCGGGCGATGCGACCGAGGCGATCATCGCGCAGATCGAGCGGTTCGCCCCCGGTTTCCGGGAACGCATTGTGGGACAGGCGGTTCGCTCGACCACCGAGATGGCTCGCTACAACCCGAACTATGTGGGTGGTGACATCATGACCGGCGCCAAGGACATTCGCCAGCTGATGTTCGGACCGCGAACCACGTTGTCCCCCTACAGCCTCGGCGTTCGCGGCATGTACATCTGCTCGGCAGCGACCCCGCCCGGACCGGGCGCACACGGCATGTGCGGCGCCAATGCCGCCCGGCTCGCGGTGGCCGAACTGGTGGACCGGTAGGCGATCCGCCCCGGCAAGACTGTTGTGGCGGAGATCGGCTCGGGAAACTCTGCCCGTCTTCACTTCAAGACGTTGACCGCCCGCGCGATGACCAGTGTCGCGGTGATCAGCGACAACGCCGATTCGGCCATCATCAGCGTCTTGGCCCAGCGCGTCATCGGCATCACATCGGTGGGGCTGAACGCGGTGGCATTGGTGAACGACAGGTAGAGGTAGTCGAGGAATTCCGGCTCCCAGTCGGCAGGGGAGAGCTCGGGATTCTGCATCTGGACGAACAGGAAATCGGGTAGCTGTGTGCGGGCGTGCGCTCGTGCGGCCGGGCCGCCACGGTCGAATTCCCAGAACCAGAGCGCAAATACGGTGACATTGGTCAGCCAGATCGCCGCGCCGGAACCGAGCAGGACCGGCGGATCGTTGCTGAGCGTGCCGTTGATGAGGCCGGCCACCAGTCGGAACACCGACCAGGCGGTGGCGATGCCGAGCAGCGCCGACAATCCCAGGCTGCACCACCGCAGCCACATTTCCTCCCGGTCCAACCGCACCGGGCTACTCACCACCAGCACGATCAGCAGCACCGTTTCCAGCATCGGCAGCAGCCAGACCGGGCGCAGCTGAAAGTGATCGGGCAGCAGCAGTTGCAGGACGATGATGCCCACCATCGCCCCGGTCGCCGCCCACCGCGATTCGCCGGCCGTGCGGCGTGCCCACGCCGGAACGTCGTCGGTGTCCTTCTCGGAACCGCTCACCCGTGCAGTATTGCCCGCTCTGTGCCCGTCGGCAGCATGGCACGCGCTCGGGTTGCTACCTGTGCTCGGCGGGGCCGGAGTTCTTCGTCGGCGTCGACGTCGGCATCCCGGCCGAGCCGGGTGCCGGTGAGAACACCGGTATCGCCCAGCCCGACGATGACGACCCGAGGTCCGGTCATGCCGCTCGTTTCCGGGGTGGCAGGGGAACGAATACCGAAACCCTGCGCACCACATCCCGATACGCCGGCCGCCGCTGCAGGCTGCGCTGTTCCATCATCGGAATGCTGACGCCCACGAACATCGCCACCATGGCCACCACACCCGCGAGAACCCACCAGCTGCCCGGAGCGGCGGCGAGTCCGAACAGGCCGAACGAGAGCCAGACGCCGCACTCGCCGAAATAGTTCGGATGCCGCGACCACGCCCACACCCCGCGGTCCATGACCTGCCCGGGCGATCTGGTGGCGGCGAAGTGATGCATCTGCAGATCGGCGACGGTTTCCAACGTGACCGCACCCGCACCGATCACGACGGCGACGATGTCGAGCACACCGAACTGTTCGCCGGCGCGGGTCGCCACCACGTACACCGGAATCAGCCCGGCGAAGACCTGCAGCGTCGGAAAGACGTGGATTCCGAACAGATCCGCGGCGAAGGCGAACCGGCCCGCTCGTTCGCGCACCATCGGATAGCGCCAATCCTCATGGTGCATACCGGGAAACGTCGTCACCCAGTTGGCGGTGAGCCGCACCGCCCACACCAGCATGACGGCCATCATCAGCCACCAGCGGACCGAATTCGAGGGCTCGTCGCTGCGAATCCACCAGTAAAAGGCCAGCAGCGGCGGGATGACGCTCCAGTACGGGTCGTAGAAACTGGAATTCTTGTAGATCCGGCTGAAGACGAAGACCACGACCGTCGCGATCAGATCGGCGATCAGGCCGTTCAGCCACAGCAGACCGGTATCCGGACCCCACAGCAGCCAGGCGAGTCCCACGAGGACGGCGATCACATAGGCCAGCGCGACTCGAACCAGGGCGCCCACTCTGCTCATGAGCGCACTGTAGGCATTGCGCGGCCGAGCGGAGCCGGATTCGGACAACACCGGCAGCTCCGCCGAATCGCCGCCGGACGAATAATTCGCCCTAGCGGGAAACGAATCGGTCCGGTCGGTGCCCGGTTTCTCGGTGTGGATGAGTGCCCCGATTCGGTGCGCTCCAGGGCATACCCGTCTCCGGTGCCCGCCGCGTCGATACACCGTTCGGCGGCGGTGTGGGCATCCCCTCGGCAACGAAGGCATTGACCGGCGGGCGGTCGAGGGTGATGACGCCGACGGCGCCGGTACGAGACAGCGTGACCGACAAGATATTTCAGTCCATGAGATGTCGATAGCGCTCGGCGACTCCGGGGGCGAGCACCGTGGGCAGCACGAAACGCACCTGCGCCCGGATGTACTGCTCGACGGTGTAGCGCGGCGCGAAATGCCACTGTTTGAGGGCCCACGCGTGGGCGAGCATCATCAGATTGAAGACGACGAGATCCGGATCGAGGTTGTTCATCAGACCCGCAGCGATACCCGCCTCGACGGCGGCTCGCAGCGGGGCGGAGGTTTCGACCTCGAGCTCCTTGATCCGTTCGCGGCCCTCCGGATCGAGGGTCCGGCTCTCCCGGTAGGTCAGGACCACGGCGTCGAGGTTCTCGTCGACGATTTCCACATAGCGCCGCAAACCGGCGACGAGCCGTTCCACCGGATCGTCGCCGACCGCGTCCATGGCCGGGGCCAATTCGTCCCGGAAGGCGTCGAGAATATCGACGATGGCCGCCAGCAGCAGGTCTTGCTTACCGCCGAAATACTTGTAGATGAGCCCGACGCTCACATCGGCCCGATCCGCGAGCGCCTGCATCGACATCTGATGAAAGCCCGTGGTCTGCATGACCGCGACAGCCGCGTCGAGGAGTTGGCGCCGGCGCGAGTTGGTTCGCACCGCGCGCACCGCCTCCTCGAGTTCCATCGGTGCGGATCGCTTCGCCATCGGGCATACCCTTCGTATCTGCGCAGTCGAATGAACGACGGTTCACTCAACTCTAGAGTGGTCCACCGAAAATCAGATGCCCAGCGCCTTCGCGATGATCGTCTTCATGATCTCCGTGGTGCCGCCGTAGATGCTCTGGATGAGCGCGTCGACGAACGGACCACGGAACGGAATTGGCGGTGTTCGGAGTCGTACTCCAATCGTGCGTTCATGGGACCTGTTGTCAGCGGAAGGCGTTCTGGCCGGTGAAGGCCTGGCCGAGCACGAGTTGATGCATCTCCGGCGTTCCCTCGTAGGTGAGAACGGACTCGAGATTCACCATGTGCCGGATGATCGGATATTCGAGCGAAATACCGTTGCCGCCCAGGATTGTTCGCGCGGTGCGGCAGATCTCGATCGCCTCGCGGGTGTTGTTGAGTTTGCCGAAACTCACCTGTTCGGGCCGCAATCCCACCGAATCCTTGAGCCGTCCCAGATGCAGCGAAAGCAGTTGGCCCTTGTGCAGTTCGACAGCCATATCGGTGAGTTTGGCCTGGGTCAGCTGAAATCCGGCGATCGGACGCCCGAACTGATTGCGCTGCATCGAATAGTCGCGAGCCGCCTGCCAGGCCGTGCGCGCCGCGCCCATCGAACCCCAGATGATGCCGTAGCGCGCCTCGGACAGACTCGACAGCGGCGCCTTCACACCCCGGCCCTCGGGCATCATCGCCGCGGCCGGCAGGCGCACATCGTCGAGGACCAGTTCGCTGGTGATCGAGGCGCGCAGCGACAGTTTGTGCTTGATGGTGTGTGCGCTGAATCCCTGGGTGTCGGTGGGCACGATGAAACCGCGGATGCCCTCGTCGGTGTTGGCCCACACCACCGCGACATCGGCGATCGAGCCGTTGGTGATCCACATCTTGCGTCCGTTGAGAATCCAGTCGTCACCGTCGCGCTTGGCGCGGGTCTGCATGGCCGCCGGATCGCTTCCCACATCCGGTTCGGTGAGGCCGAAGCAGCCGATGATCTCGCCCGTGGCCATACCCGGCAGCCAGCCCTGCTTCTGTTCCTCCGAACCGTTGTTCCAGATGGAGAACATGGCCAGCGAGCCCTGGACCGAGACCAGCGAGCGGATACCGGAATCACAGGCCTCGAGTTCGAGGCAGGCCAGGCCGTAGTGCACGGCCGAGGCACCGCTGCATCCGTAACCCTCGAGGTGCATACCGAGTACGCCGAGTCTGCCGAATTCGCGGGCCAGATCACGCGCGCCGGGCAGATCGCCCGCTTCGAACCAGTCCGCGACATGCGGGGTGATGTGCTCGGCGCAGAAGCCGCGCACACTGTCGCGCACGGCCCGTTCGTCCTCGGACAGCAGCGAATCGATGGCCAGCGGGTCGAGTGCGTCGAATGCGGGGGGACGTTTCGCGCTCATGCGTCTTCCTTGTCCGGATAGGTGAACAGGCGGGCCGCGGCATCGTCGCGGGCCTGTTCGGTGAGTTTGCCATGCAACTTCTTGTCGGTGGCCCACACCGGGCGACCACATAGGCCGGTCTCCTCGGGGCTCGGCCGGCCGGTCGTCGAGTACCCGCACCACCGGGGTGTATCAAGGGCCACAATCGTTGCCGGCGGTGAGCGGGCGGCCCGACGTGCGGATTCGCCGGTTCCCTGACAGGGCGGGCGGCGGGTGCGACGATGATCGGCATGGGCGATTCCGACGATCAGTGGTACTACTGCCTCAAACATCACCGCGCGGAACAGAGCAAGCGGTGCTGGTTCGCCGACCGAATGGGGCCGTATCCGGACCGTGCCACCGCCGAGCGGGCGCTCGAGATCGTGCGCGAACGCAATGCCCGCGAGGATGCCCGCGACGGGAGAGACTGAGCCGCTCGTGCCCTCTCAGGTGGGTGGGCTACGGTTCTCCAGAGCACGTCGTGCCCGGATCCGGGGGCGCGCAGTCAGGTCGAATCGAGTGGAGGGCGACTTGTGAAGGTGACCGTGGTGGTGCCGACCTACAACGAGCGGGAGAACCTGCCGGTGGCGGTGGAGCGGCTGACCGCACTACCGGTCGCCGATCTGCACGTTCTGGTGGTCGACGACAACTCCCCGGACGGTACCGGTGAGGTCGCGGACAAGCTGGCCGCCGAGCTGCCGTCCGTGGTGGGTGTGCTGCACCGGACCGAGAAGGACGGCCTCGGCCGCGCCTACATCGCCGGCATCACCGCGGCGCTCGACCAGGGCGCCGACGTGGTCATCCAGATGGACGCCGACCTCTCCCATCCGGCGGAGGTGATTCCGATCATGTTGGAGAAGCTCGAGACCTCCGATGCCGGTGTGGTCCTGGGGTCGCGCTACGTCGACGGCGGCTCCACCGCGGCGGAGTGGAAGTGGTACCGCAAGGCCCTCTCGGCCTGGGCGAACTTCTACGTCAACGCGATCCTGCGGCTCGGTGTCAAGGACGCGACCGCAGGATTCAAGGCGTGGAAGGCGCAGACGCTGCGGGCCATCGATGTGGCCTCGATCCACAGCAACGGCTATTCCTTCCAGGTCGAGATGAACTACCGCACGATCAAGCAGGGTATCTCGATCGCCGAGGTGCCGATCCGCTTCGAGGAGCGCACCAAGGGCGCGTCGAAGATGAGCCTGAAAGTGCAGCTGGAATCGGCCCTGATGCCGTGGAAGCTGCTGTTCGGCCGTCGCGTCTAGCGGCTGCGGCGTCCGGGGCTAGGGCGTCAGGTTAGGCGTCCGGGCTAGGGCACCGCCTCCACGGCCGCATCGACCGGCCAGTCCAGCAGCGTGTCGATGAACAGCTGCCGCACGCGCGCGATGTCGGCGTCCATGTGCTGCGGATCCCAGCCGCTCACATCGATCGGCGCCAGGACCGCCACATCCACCGTGCCCTTGCGCACGATCGCCGAATTGCGCCAGGCGATTTCGCCGGAGTTGCGGATGACGAGCGGAATGATCGGCACCCCGGCCTCGATCGCGATATGGAAGGCACCCTTCTTGAAGGGGCCGATCTGCGGCGTCATCGAGCGCGTGCCCTCCGGCGCCACCACGAGCGAGAGCCCGCCGCGCAGGGTGTCGACGACCGGTTCCAGCGCCGCCTTCGCACTCGTGGTGTCGGAGCGATCGATGAAGGTCGCCTCGGCGAATCGCAACAGCGGACCGAAGACCGGGTTGGTGGTGACCTCCTTCTTGACCACCGCGGTGAATCCCGAACGCAGCACCGCGGCCAGCACCACCATGTCGAACTGGCTCTGGTGGTTGAACAGGAAGACGGCCGGACGCGGCTGCCGGGCGTGCTCGGCGCCCACCACCCGCACCCGCACGCCCGTGGTGCGCAGGGTGGCGTCGGCGGCGGTGGCGATCATGGCGTCGGCCATCGCCCGGTGCCGGCGGGTAGCGGCGCGGGAGGCGACCCCGAAGGCCGCGCCGCTGAGCAGCCCGGTGAAACCGACTGCGGTACGGGCGAAGTCGGTGACCCCGGCCGGCTCCCGCGGTTTGAAGGTGAGGGTCGGCCAGTCGCGTTCACCGGCGGTCATGGACATGCGCGGTCCCGGATTGACCGCGACCGGATGGCCGACCGTTTCCAGCAATGGGATATCGGGGGCCGCGTCGGCGTAGGCGTAACTGTCGGCGAGATCGATATCGTGCTCGGCGGCGAAGCGCCGCACCGCCGCGGCCTTCTCGTTGCGCCACAGCGGTTTTCCCTCGGTAAAGCCGGTGAGGACGCCGTCGGCGGTGGCCATCGCGGTGTAGAGCACGTGGTTTACCCCGAGTTCCCGGGCCACCGGTAGCACCTGGAAACGGGTGAGGCTGGTGACCAGCACCACCGTGTGCCCGGCGGCCTCGTGCTCCCGGACGAGGTGCCACGCTTCGGGATACACGTGCCCGTAGACGGTGCTGCGGAACAGGTGTTCGCCGAGTTCGTTGAGCTCCTCCTCGGTGCGGCCCACCCAGACCCGGGCGACGCGCTGCAGGAAGCGCTCGTACTCACCCTCGGTCCGCGAACCGCGGATGCTGTACAGCAGCGTGTCGGTCAGTGCCTGGCGCGAGTCGCGTCCGCGCAGCAGGCGCAGCGGCGCGGCGGCGGGGGCGAAGCCCGCGACCACCGTTCCGCCGAAGTCGAATACGGCCGCCACTCGCGGGCCCTGTGGCCCGGTCCGGATGGCGGAAATCGCTTCGGAAAGGTTCACACTGTCCCCTGCGGTGCGCGGTTGGACGGGTCGAGGGCGGCCGCACGGGAGATGCGGATGCCGATGGTGCGCAGTTCGTCGGCGAACTCGCGGCGACGCTGCGCGAGATCCGGGGTGCCGGGATCGAGCAGGCCCTGATTCTCCGCGAGTTTCACTGCACTGGAGAACAATTCGGATGATACCGACTCCGTGCTGTGCAGCCGCTGCTGTAGCAACATCTGGCGTCCGACGGCCAGGCATTCGTCGATGAACTGTGTGCGGTCCAGCGGTGCGGCCGGATCGGCGGCGGCCAGCCGCTCGGCCACCACCAGCTGGGCATCGAAGAACGAGCGCACCACGCGGTGCGCCATGATGAATCCCGAATCGGCCAGCGCGCAGACCAGTTCGGCGGCGCTGGCGCGCTGCTCCCAGTGCGGATCCAGCAGAAGCAACTCCGCGTTCATCGCCGCTGCGAATTCGACCCGGTCCGGAAAGAAGAATTCGAACTTCAGCAGGTCGCGCAGTCGGTAGGCCGCGTCCCAGATGACTTCGATGCCGGGAGCGGCGCCGGCTTGTTCGTCGGCCACCTCGAGAATCGCCAATTCCAGAATCGCGCGGTCGACGAACCAGTGCACCGCGCTGTTGCGGTAAAACGCCGCCTCGAGATGGGCGCCGGCCTCGATCGAATACACCGGTTCCAGCCCACCGCGATAGACCGTCACCACCTTGGTCAGCGACAGTTGTCCGAGGACCACCGCCAGGCCCTGATCGTCGCGCAGCGTATCCAGCTCGCCGGTCGGCAGGGCGCGGCGCTCGATGTACCCGCAGACCGGCTCCAGCGTCCGACGCACCTCACCGAGGGTGAGTGCGCGCTCGTGCACACCGAGCAGGGCCAGCGTCACCAGGGCGTTGACCGTGACCGGCGTGACCGCGTTGATGCCGACCGCCACCTCGAAGGCCAAGCGCTGCACGGCTTTACGCTGCCGGTCCGACACGTCCTCGGGATTCGGGGCCAGCGGTTCCTCGATGGGCTGCATCGGATCACCGTGCGCGGCCAGCCGGTCGCGCGCCGACAGCGGGGCACCGAAGCGGACGTAGACCCGCCCGGCGGAATGCTGCTGGCTGCGGATGTAGCGGGCCAGCCAGGTCAGCCCCTCGGGCTTCTTGACGCCGCCGACCTGTTCGGTCGCAATGGATCCCAATTCGTTGAGCCGCTCGTAGGTGATCGACACCGGCACCAGCATCACATCGTCGATGCGCCGCGAACGGATGGCCGAGGCCAGGTAGTTCAGCAGTCCGAACCGGGGTGGGCGCAACTTCCCGGTACGGGTGCGCCCACCCTCGAAGTACCACTCCAGATTGAAGCGTTTGGCGAGCAGATACGCGAAGTACTCCTCGACCACGGCCTTGTAGATCTCGTCGTCGCCGAAGCTGCGGCGGATGAAGACGGTGCCGGTTCGGCGCGCGATCGGCCCCATCGGCCAGAAACTGAGATTGACGCCGCCGATGACGTGGTTGGGGGGAAAGTCGTTGCGCGCCAGCGCGTCACCGAGGACGAAGGCATCCACATAGGACCGATGCGAGGGCAGGAATACCAGCGGGTAGTTGCGATTGAGTCGCCGCAGCGCCGCCAGCCCGGACCGGTCGCAGTCGATCTTCCAGGCCGAGGCGTGCACCGGTCGCATCGCCTGGGTGAACAGATCCGAGATCAACCGGCTCTGCGCGGCCACAAGTTCCCGCAGCGACTTCTCGGCCCGGCGGTACACCTCACGCGGTTCGGTTCCGGTTTCGGTGGCGATGGTGTCGAGGCGGCGTAGGAAGTCGGGGAAGTCGAGAATCTCCTCGACCACCATCCGGGGGACCTTGTAACGGTCGCCGATCACCGATCGTTCGGCGCGTTCGAGCGCCACCGTGCCCGCGCGCACGATCGCCCGCGCGAACGGTTCCGAGTTTTCGGCGACGCCGGGGTTGTTCGCGCGCAGATCGCTGAGCCGCGCGGGCTGTCCGGTGAGGATGAGATGCCGGTCGGGCGCCTTTGCCACCAGCCGGCGCTGCAACAACCGGTGCGGCCGGCGCGGATCGCTCAGCAGAGCCAGATCGGCGAAGGTGGTGCGCCGCACGCCGTCTCGTTCCGGCGGCAGCCACAGCACCCGGATCGGGATCACCATCGGATCGTCGCGGCGGCCGACGAGCCGGGCGGCGACGGCGGCGGCGTCCAGGTCGATCTGCGTGACCGGGGCGTCGATTCCGAGTTCGGCGGCGATCCCGCCCTCGGCGAGCCAGCCGCCGATCAATTCGCGTTCCACCGGAGACACCGCGTCGACCAGGGCGACCGCCGAGCGCGGCAGATCCTTCGCGGTACTCGGAGCCGGATTGCCGGCAGCGTGATCGATCATGGCGAGCCCTCCCTCGACGGCGCTCCACCATTCAAGCTCGCGGAAGCGTATTCGCGCAGGAAGTTGACCACGACGCTCGCAAAGCGAGTCCGATGTGTGCTCCGGCACAATACCGAAAAGGGCAGGTAATGCTAACCTCACCTCTTGTAGTTAGGTAAGCATAACCTTGGAGGAACGGTGTCGACCACGGACGAGCGGGTGCGAAACGGTTACGGGGACGGTCCGGGGGCGACGGGGCAGCTGGCAACGGGGACGGAGATGACGGAGACGGAGGTGACGGGGACGGAGGTGACGGGGACGGCGCCGGCGATCGCACCCGCCGACGCCATGGCGGCGCTCGCCGCGGCCGACCGCTTCGGCGAGTACGTCGGTTACGAGGGGCCCGACGGCTGGGTGTTCGCCGCCGATCCGATCGGCGGCATCGAATTGGATTCCGCCGAACTGCGGGTCGAATGGGAGGGTCGGGCCACCGCCGAGCCGTGGCAGGGCCGCCCGGCCGCGGTGGTCGACGCGGCGCTGGCCGCGCTGCCGCTGCGGGGCCGCACCGCCTACGGCTGGATCGGATTCGAATTCTGCGCCTGGGCGCTGGGCGCCGACGCGCACGTTCCGGCGCGAACCACCCTCGCGCACCTGATGATTCCGCGCATCGAGGTACGCATCGACGCCTCCGGCGTGCGGGTGTCCGGTGCGACGCCCCGCGAGACCGCGGAGATCCACGAACTCATCGCGCAGGCGAGTGCGACACCTCCGCCGTCGTCACGGCCGGTGGATGTCACCATCGATCCCACCGACTACCGCGGCCGGGTAGCCGAGGCGGTCGACGAGATCCGGGCCGGGCGGTATCAGAAGGTGATCCTGTCGCGAAAGGTGGATCTGCCCTTCCCCGTGGACGTTCCGCAGACCTATCGGCTCGGGCGCGCCAACAACACGCCCGCCCGCTCGTTCCTGTTGCGGCTGGGCGGCCTGGAGGCGGCCGGATTCAGTCCCGAGCTGGTGGCCTCGGTCGACCGCGATCGGGTGGTGACCACCGAGCCGCTGGCCGGCACCCGTGCCTTCGGTCGCGGCGAGACGGCCGATGCCGCAGCGCGCGAAGAGCTGGTCGGTGATCCGAAAGAGATTGTCGAGCACGCCATCTCGGTGCAGACCTCGTTCGGCGAGATCGCCGCGGTGGCCGAGCCGGGCAGCACCGCCGTCTCCGATTTCATGGCGGTGCGCGAACGCGGGAGTGTGCAACATCTGGCCTCCACCGTGCGAGGCACCCTCGCCGACGGGAAGAGCGCCTGGGATGCGCTGGAAATGCTGTTCCCCTCGGTGACCGCCTCCGGTATCCCCAAGCGCACCGGGGTAGACGCGGTGTTCCGCCTCGACCACGACCCCCGCGGCCTGTATTCCGGTGCGGTGGTGACCGTTTCGCCGGGTGGTGCGCTCGAGGCCACACTGGTGCTGCGGGCGATCTATCAGACTACGGAGGGCGCCTGGCTGCGCGCCGGAGCCGGCATCGTCTCCCAGTCGCGCCCGGAACGCGAATTCACCGAGACCTGCGAAAAGCTGGGCAGCGTAGCGCCTTACGTCGTCGAAGCCTGAGAGCGAGCCCGGCGGAAGTTCCCGCCGGGTGTTCTCGTACCGGGTGGCCGTTCGCCGGGAGGCGGTTCGACCGGAGGACGCGGGAGGGCGGCGAGGCTCAGTTCGGCGCGGTCGCGGTCTGCGTGTCGTAGCGGGCCCGCAGAGCCTTCTTGTCGATCTTGCCCACGGCGGTGAACGGCAGCGCGTCAGCTCGTTCGAGAAGGTCGGGGAGTTTGTAGGTCGCCAGGCCGCGAGTGGTGAGGAACTTCTTGATCTCGACCAGGCTCGGCATCTCGCCGTCGATCACCAAGACGGCACAGACCTTTTCGCCGAGGGCCGCGTCCGGCAGGCCGACCGCGGCCGCGTGACGGACCGCTGGGTGGGCGAGCAGGTGTTCCTCGAGTTCGTCGCAGGATACGTTCTCGCCGCCGCGGTTGATCACATCCTTGATCCGGCCCGAGACGATCAGATGCCCGCTCGGCAGTTGCCGCACCAGATCACCGCTGCGGTAGTAGCCGTCGGGGGTGATGGCGCGGGAATTGTGCTCCGGCGCACGGTAATAGCCGCGAATGGTGTACGGGCCGCGGGTCAGCAGTTCGCCCTCCTCGCCGGGCGCGACGTCGTTACCCTCGCCGTCGACCACGCGGACCTCGTCGGCAGGGGAGAGCGGGCGGCCCTGGGAGATCAGAATCGTTTCCTCGGCATCGTCGAGGCGGGTGTAGTTGATCAGTCCCTCGGCCATGCCGAACACCTGCTGCAGTGTCGCGCCCAGGGCCGGAGTCACCTCGCGGGCATTGACCTCGGCCAGTTTCGCGCCGCCGACCTGCAGCAGCCGCAGGCTGGACAGGTCGGCCTCCTCCCATTCCACCGCGGCACACCACAATTGGGCCAGCGGCGGCACCACCGCCGTCACGGTGACGCCGTGCCGTTCGATGGTCGCGAACGCGTTCTCCGGGCTCGGATCGGCCAGCATGACGACCGACGCGCCCGCGGCGACAGTGCCCAGAATGCCCGGGCAGGAGAGCGGGAAGTTGTGTGCGGCGGGCAGCGTCGCCATGTACACGTCGTCGCAGGTCAACGCGCAGACCTCGGCGCTGGCCCGGGCGTTGTAGTGGTAGTCGTCGTGAGTGCGGGCGATGAGTTTCGGCAGGCCGGTGGTGCCGCCGGAAACGAGCATCACCGCGATACCGGACGCGTCGACTTCCGGCAGCGAATCTCCTTCGCGCGCTACCGTTCTCAGATCGACGTAAGCGCCGGGATCGCCGAGCACGAAGATCGTGCGCAACGACGGCACCCGCGCGGCCACCGCGGCCGCCAGCTCGCGGTAGTCGAAGTCGCCGACCGTGTCGGCCACGATGTAGCCGGTAGCGCCCGACAGGCGGGTCAGATGTTCGATCTCGGCCTGCCGATGCGCCGGCAGGGCCAGTACGGGCACGATTCCGGCGCGCAGCAGCCCGAACAGCACCTCCACGAATTCGGTCACATTGGGCAGTTGAACCACCACGCGGTCGCCGGGCTCGAGTCCGGAGGCGAGCAGCCCGTGGGCCGTGCGATCGGCGCGGCGATCGAGTTCGGCATAGTCGATCGGCCCGCTGTCGGTGTGCAGGGCGGGACGCCGGGGCCCGCGGCGGGCGGCGTCGCGCAGCAGGTCGCCCAGCGGTTCGCCGCGCCAGTAGCCCGCGGCTCGGTAGCTGTCGGCGAGTTCGGCCGGAAACGGTACGAAACCGTCGAGCAGGTCCTGCTGGGCGGGGGATATCGAAGTCACGGGTATCGCCTCACGGGTCGAGCTGCGCAGTGTCGAGCTGCCTCAGATAGGTTAGGCAACCCTACATTAGAGAGAGCTCGGGTCGCGTCGCGGGTGACCCGAAACGCCACGGCCCGGCTCGGCGACAACAGCGCGTGGCGGCCGGTGCCCGCCTAGACTCGTGCGGGTGAGCGGTTGGAACATCTCCGATATTCCGGACCAGAGCGGGCGCACGATCATCGTGACCGGCGCGAACAGCGGACTGGGCGCGGCAACCACCAGGGCTCTGGCGCAGGCCGGTGCGCAGGTGATCATGGCCTGCCGCGACGAGGTGAAGGCCCGTGCGGTCGCCGACACCATCGGCGAGCGGGTGCAGGTACGCCGGCTCGACCTGGCCGACCTGGCCTCGATCCGCGAATTCGCGCGCACGATCGAGGGCGCCGATGTGCTGATCAACAACGCCGGCGTGATGGCCCTGCCGCTGCGCCGCACCGCCGACGGCTTCGAAATGCAGTTCGGGACCAACCATCTCGGCCATTTCGCGCTGACCGGACTGCTGCTCGACAAGATCTCCGACCGCGTCGTCACGGTATCCAGCGGTGCCCATGTGATCGGCCGCATCGACCTCGCCGATCCGAACTACCAGCATCGGCGCTACGAGCGCTGGCGCGCCTACGGTCAGTCGAAACTGGCGAATCTGATGTTCGCCTACGAACTCCAGCGCCGCCTGTCCGCGGCCGGTTCGCCGAAGGTCTCGGTCGCGGCCCATCCCGGCTACGCCAGCACCGAACTGCAATCGCATACCGAGTCGTTCCTGGACGCGATCATGGCCCTGGGCAACCGGATTCTCGCTCAGTCGGCCGAAATGGGCGCCCTGCCAAGCCTTTACGCCGCCACTGCGAAGGTCGAACCCGGCGCGTTCTACGGCCCGACCCACCTCGGCGGCCTGCGTGGTTACCCCGAGCGCTGCGGCTCCTCGGCCGCCTCCCGCGACGAGGTCACCGCGCGGCGCCTCTGGGACCTGTCCGAACAACTCACCGACGTGACCTACTCGTTCACCCGCCGCTGAGCCGGTGCGGATCGGCGTGATCGGTATCACTTCTGCAGATGTCACACCAGGTGGGTGCCGCGCCGTCATCTCTGTGTAGCGACGCCGCGAAGCGCGGCTCACTGTGCGCAGGAGGATGGTCATGGAACCCCGTTTCGCTCTGTTCACCAACGAGATCGCGGCCAAGTTCGTCAAGCGGATCGGTAACGCCGGCCAGGTCGTGGACAACTCGCCGCTGCCCAAGGCGACGCAGGAATTGGTCAAGCTGCGCGCCAGCCAGATCAACGGGTGCGGCTACTGCACCGATATGCACTCCAAGGATGCGGCCGCCGCGGGCGAGACCTCGGTGCGGCTCAACCTGGTCGCCGCGTGGCGAGAGGCGATCATGTTCACCGACGCCGAGCGGGCCGCGCTCGCGCTGACCGAGGAAGGCACCCGCCTCGCCGATGTCCACCGCGGCATCAGCGAGGAGACCTGGCAGCAGGTGCGCAAGCACTACGACGACGAGCAGATCGGCGCCCTGATCTCGCTCATCGCGCTGATCAACGCCTACAACCGGCTCAACGTCATCGCCGGCACTCCGGCGGGCACCTACGAGCCCGGCATGTTCTGACCGCCGCACGCGAATTCGGGCCCGGCACAGGATGGTTCGATCCCGGCCGGGCCCCGTCGCGGGTACCGAGTCTGTGGGGACCGTCACGTTCGCCTGCCCGGCCGAATCCACCCGCGCCGCGCCCCTGGTACAGTCGCCCTCGTGCAGCGCGCGTATTTCTGGTTTACCAAGCCGGCCCTGGGTGGGTCGGTCGGTGACCCGCGCTGACCTCTCCCACCCCGAGCCGGACCGCAGACCGGCTCCACGGGATCTCGTTCGGTGGGTCGGCCTGAGAAAAGGAACCCATCATGACCACCGCAGCCGATGTCGATGCCTCACACAGTGACCTCGACGATCAGCGCACGCTGAGTATCAGCCCCCTGCTCTCGCCCGCCGAGGTTCGCCGCGAGCATCCGATCGACGACGCGCTCGCCGACACCGTGCGGGCCGGTCGGGCCGCCACCGTGGAAGTCCTCGACGGCGTCGGCGACCGCCTGATGGTCGTCGTCGGCCCGTGTTCGGTGCACGACCCCGAGGCCGCCCTCGACTACGCGCGCCGCCTGGCCGCCAAGAGCGCCGAACTCTCCGATCGCCTGCACATCGTGATGCGCGTCTACTTCGAAAAGCCGCGGACCACCCTCGGGTGGAAGGGCCTGATCAACGATCCGCATCTGGACGGTTCGTTCGACGTCAACACCGGTCTCGGACTGGGACGGCGGCTGCTGGTCGACATCACCGGTCTCGGCCTGCCGGTGGCCTGCGAATTCCTCGATCCGATCACGCCGCAGTACATCGCGGATCTGGTCTCCTACGGTGCGATCGGCGCGCGCACCGCGGCCAGCCAGGTGCACCGGCAGCTCTCCAGTGCGCTGTCGATGCCGGTCGGGATCAAGAACGGCACCGACGGCGATGTACAGGTGGCCGTGGACGGGGTACGCGCGGCCGGGGCCAGCCACGTCTTCCCCGGCACCGACCTCGACGGTCGCTCGGCGCTCATCCGCACCAGCGGCAACCCCGACTGCCACGTGATCTTGCGCGGCGGGAGCGCCGGCACGAACTACGACGCCGCCTCCGTCGCCGAGGCCTGCCTGCGCCTGGAGAAGGCCGAACTGCCGCAGCGGGTGGTCGTCGACGCCAGCCACGGCAACAGCAACAAGGACCACAACAAGCAGGTCGACGTGGTCACCGATGTCGCCGAGCGCATCGCCGCCGGTGACCGCGCGGTAGTGGGTGTGATGATGGAGAGCTTCCTGGTGGCCGGTCGCCAGGACCTCACCCTCGGCCACGCCGGCGATCTGACCTACGGCCAGTCCATCACCGACGCCTGCCTGGACTGGGAGACCACGGCGGCGCAGCTGGACCGCCTCGCCGACGCGGTGGCCCGCCGCCGCGGCTGAGACACGATTGCGGTCACCTTCGTCCGCGGCTCGGGGCGAAGGTGACCGCTCGATCGTGCGCCGCGCCGATCACACGTGGGCCGCGTGCAGACGGCGGACCGCCTCGTCGAGTGTGTTGTCCCGCTTGCAGAATGCGAAGCGCACCAGGCGGTTCCACGAGTCGCGGTCGTCGGCGAACACTTCGATCGGGACCGCGACGACGCCGAGGCGCTGCGGCAGCTCCCGGCAGAAAACCAATGCGTCGGCGTTGCTCAGCGGGCTGATGTCGGCGCAGACGAAATAGGTCGCATCGCTGCGCTTGACCAGGAAGCCGGCGTCGGCCAGCGCCTCCGATAGGCGAATTCGCTTGTCGGACAGGCTGTTACGGAGATCGGCGACCCACTGCTGCTCGTGTTCGAGCGCGTAGGCGACCGCGGGCTGGAACGGTCCGCCGCCGACGAAGCTCATGAACTGCTTGGCGGCCAGCAACCCGTCGATCAGTGCCGCCGGGCCGCATGCCCAGCCGATCTTCCAGCCGGTGACGCTGAAAGTCTTCGCCGCACTGGAGATCACGATCGTGCGTTCGAACATCCCGGGCAGCGTCGAGATGCTGATGTGGGTGTTGCCGTCGTAGACGAGATGTTCGTACACCTCGTCGGAGACCACGATCAGGTCGCGCTCGCGGGCCAGTTCCGCGATCGCCTCCAGGTCGGCTCGGGGCAGGATCGCGCCGGTGGGGTTGTGCGGCGAATTCAGCAGCAACATACGGGTTTTCGGCGTGATCGCCGCGCGCAGGCTGTCCAGATCGAGGACGAATCCGTTGCCGTCCGGCACCAGCCGCGCGGTGCGGCGGGAGGCGCCGGCCAGGGCGACCACCGCGGCGTAGGAGTCGTAGTACGGCTCGATCAGCACCACCTCCTCGTCGGCCTCCACCAGGCCGAGTACCGCCGCCGCGATCGCCTCGGTAGCGCCTACGGTGACCACGACCTGCGATTCGACGTCGTAGTCCACCCCGTAGCGGCGCTTCCGGTCCGCCGCGATCGCCCGACGCAGCACGGGCATTCCGCGCCCGGGTGGGTACTGGTTCAGCCCGTCGGCGATGGCGGTGCGGGCCACCTCCAGCATCGCGGCCGGGCCGTCCGAATCGGGGAATCCCTGGCCGAGGTTGACCGCGTCGTGGCGCACGGCCAGCTCGGTCATCTCCGCGAAGATCGTGGCGCGGAACGGGCGCAGGCGGGCGACGGTGGGGATGGCTGACATGGTCCCAACGTAGCGATACCGCCGTCGTGCCCGCGGCGCACACCCCGGACATGTGGACCGGTTCGTCCACTCCGTAGTCCGTCGATACAGCAGTGACGACCCTGTCGTGGTGTGGGTTCCCCCAGGGGAAGAAGGAGGTCGAGCCGCCGGGACGCGCGATGCGTTCCGGCGGCTACGCCGGATCTCGGGGTGGACGAATGCCGCCGAGCTTCGCGGGATTGGCGACATCGTAAGTGCCCCAGACCAGTCCGTCGCGGACGGTGAAGCCGACCACGCGCGGGGGTGATCCCGGCGCACCGTTGCGCGGGGCGCGCTCATGCAACAGCAACCCGAGTTGGCCGTTGACGCCGACGAATTCGAATCGATGGGAATCCGTGGGCGAGAGTTCGGCCTGTTCCACCTGATACATCCGGATGAGTCCGAGGACGAACCGCGCGATCTTGTCCGCGCCGACGATGGTCCGCGCCGCCGTCTTCGCGGTGCCGCCGGTATCGCCGATGAACACCGAATCGGGATGCAGGGCCGCGACGACGGCGGCCACATCGCCGGAATACAGCGCCTCGAGCAGTCGCTGGACGGCAGCCACATGTTCGGTGTCCGATACCGGTTCCGGGGCCGCGGCCAGTGATTTCCGGGCCCGGACCGCGAGCTGCCGGGCCGCCTCCGGCGTCACCTCGAGCAGTTCGGCGATCTCGTCGAACGGCACCGAGAACCCGTCGTGCAGCACGAAGGCCACCCGCTGCGGCGGCGTCAGGGTGTCGAGGACTACCAGCGCGGCGAACCGGCAATCCTGTTTGCGCACGACCGATTCCAGCGGATCCGGCAAATTCGAGGGCGTCACGCCGGTGACGATCGGCTCCGGAAGCCATTGTCCCACATAGCTTTCCCGCCGGAGAGCGGCGCTGCGCAGCCGATCCAGGCAGATCCGGCTGACCACGGTCGTCAGCCAGGCGCGCAGGTCCTCGATCTCGGACTGATGGGTGGTGGCCAGCCGCAGCCAGCTCTCCTGCACCGCGTCCTCGGCGTCGGCCACGCTGCCGGTCAGCCGATAGCCCACCGAGAGCAGATGCGCCCGATGAGATTCGAACAAATCGGCGAGCAACGCGGCAACCATTGGTCCGATTCTACGGTCGCCGGAAATCCGCTGGGCCATCGCTGGGTTGCGTGTCAGCATGAAGCGGTGGAGGACTGTGTACTGACCGACGGGACGGTGTGGTTGTCGCGCCCGGTCGAGGCCGATATCGACGCGATCGTCGCGTGCTGCCGGCAGCCGTCGATACCGGAGTGGACGACGGTGCCGGTGCCGTATCGGCGCGCCGAGGCGGTGGGTTTCCTGACCGATATCGTCGCGCCCGGGTGGGCGGCCGACAGTCCGGTCTGGGCCGTGCGCACGGCAGCGGACGGGCCGGTGGCCGGCATGGTCGGCCTCGACGCCGGCCCGCAGCCCGGGGCCGCGGAGATCGGATTCTGGCTCAGCGACGCGATGCGCGGCCGCGGGTTGATGACCCGCAGCGTCCGGTTGGCCTGTGATTTCGGTTTCGCCGTCGAGGGGCTCGGTCTGACCCGCATCGAGTGGCGGGCGTTCGTCGGCAACATCGCCTCCGCCGCGGTGGTGCGGCGGACCGGCTTCCACTACGAAGGGCTGCTGCGCGGGGCGGGTGTGCAACGCGGCGCGCGCAGGGATTCCTGGGTCGCCGGGCGGCTGGCCGGCGACCCGCCGGAGCCGGCCGCCGACTGGCCGCCCCTGCGCGGGTCCGGACCGGCGCTCTGACGCTTCCGGTTGCGAGTGCGCTCACAGCGAACATCTGCCCAGCTCGCGTAGGGTTGATGAAGATTTGTCGGGGGTCCCGGCAACAATGTGGGACGTATTCCCCGAGCGCAGGGGGGCGCAGGGGCCCGGCCCGAGAATCTGGAGGAGGTGCCGTGACGGACGGACCGCTCATCGTGCAGAGCGACAAGACCCTGCTGCTCGAGGTCGACCACGAGCAGGCCGATGCGGCCCGGCAGGCGATCGCGCCGTTCGCCGAACTCGAACGCGCACCCGAGCACGTGCACACCTACCGGGTCACGCCGCTGGCGCTGTGGAACGCGCGGGCGGCGGGGCACGACGCCGAACAGGTCGTCGACGCGCTGGTCAGCTATTCGCGCTATGCGGTGCCACAGCCGCTGCTGGTCGACGTGGTCGAGACCATGGCCCGCTACGGGCGGCTGCAGCTGGTCAAGCATCCCGCGCACGGCCTGGTGCTGGTGAGTCTGGATCGCGCGGTGCTGGAAGAGGTGTTGCGGCACAAGAAAATTCAGCCCATGCTCGGCGCCCGCATCGACGACGACACGGTCGTCGTGCACCCGTCCGAGCGCGGGCGGATCAAACAGATGCTGTTGAAGATCGGCTGGCCCGCCGAGGACCTCGCCGGCTACGTCGACGGCGAGGCTCATCGCATCGATCTGGACTTCGCCACGCACGAATGGCATCTGCGCGACTATCAGGAGCTGGCCGCCGACTCGTTCTGGGCCGGCGGATCCGGTGTGGTGGTGCTGCCCTGCGGGGCGGGCAAGACCATGGTGGGCGCGGCCGCGATGGCCAAGGCGCAGGCGACGACGTTGATCCTGGTCACCAACACCGTGGCCGGTAGGCAGTGGAAGCGAGAACTGCTCGCGCGCACCTCGCTGACCGAGGACGAGATCGGGGAGTACTCAGGCGAGCGCAAGGAGATCCGCCCGGTCACCATCGCCACCTATCAGGTGATCACCCGCAAGACGAAGGGCGAATACAAGCACCTGGAACTGTTCGACAGCCGCGACTGGGGCCTGGTCATCTACGACGAGGTCCACCTGCTGCCCGCCCCGGTGTTCCGGATGACCGCCGATCTGCAGTCGCGGCGCCGGCTCGGGCTCACCGCGACGCTGGTGCGCGAGGACGGCCGCGAGGGCGACGTCTTCTCACTGATCGGCCCGAAACGCTACGACGCGCCGTGGAAGGATATCGAGGCCCAGGGCTGGATCGCGCCGGCCGACTGCATCGAGGTACGGGTCACGCTCACCGAAGCCGAACGCATGGCCTACGCCACCGCGGAACCGGAGGAACGCTACAAGCTCTGCTCCACCGCGCGCACGAAACTCCCCGTCGTCGAATCCATCCTGGCCCGGCACCGCGATGCGCCCAGCCTGGTGATCGGGGCCTATCTCGATCAGCTCGACGAACTCGGCGAACATCTCGACGCTCCGGTGATTCAGGGCTCGACCCGCACCAAGGAGCGTGAGGCGCTGTTCGACGCGTTCCGCAACGGCGAAATCCCGGTCCTCGTGGTCAGCAAGGTGGCGAACTTCTCCATCGATCTGCCGGAAGCGTCCGTGGCCGTTCAGGTTTCGGGCACCTTCGGTTCCCGTCAGGAGGAGGCCCAGCGGCTGGGCCGGCTGCTGCGCCCGAAGTCCGACGGCGGTCAGGCCCACTTCTACTCGGTGGTGGCACGTGACACGCTGGATGCCGAATACGCGGCCCACCGCCAGCGTTTCCTTGCCGAACAGGGGTATGCCTACCGCATCACCGATGCGGACGACCTGCTGGGCCCCGCGATCGGGTAGGGCAGCCGATCGGGCCGCGGTGGGCGCGCCGCTGGGTTACCGCTGCCGGACAGATGTGAGGATTTGAGACGTGCGACGCTTCGAATTCGCGGTCGACCGCGAACATGCCCGGGCGGTGAACGAAGTCGTCCGCGATATCCGGCGGCTGCGGATCCTGGCCTTCACCGCGGCCATCGTGCTCGGCCTCGGCACCGCCGGGCTGATCTGGCTGAACCACCCGTACTCGTTCCTGCTGGCGGTGGCCTTCGCATTGGCGACCATCAGCGCGCTGTTCGTGGCGCTGTGGACGCCGTACCGCTCGCGCATCGAGAAGTTGTACGCCGAGGGCGAGCTGGTTCCGGCTGTCGTATCGGGGCGGCACCCGAAAGGTGTCACGCTGCTCGCGCTGGTGAACCTCGCCAAACCCGGCGCCGTGCCGCGTTACGCGCTGATCACCCGCGTCGTGCGTGCCCTGCCGGGACACGACACCGACGCGGGCGAACAGGTTCCGGCGGTGACCGTGCGAGCCGATCGCGCGCCGCGCTCGGTCGGCGATCTGCGCCAGCCGATGAGCGCCATGCCGATCGCCTGGGGTACCCGCGACCTGAGGGTGATCGAGCGTGCCCGCGCCGCGATCAGCGATGTGGAATGGAAACTGCTGGCCGACAATCTCGGCCTCGCGGAGAAGGTGGGTCGCGTCGATTCCCGCCGGCTGCTGCTGGATCCTCAGCAACTGCCCCACGAACTGCGCGGTTGACGCGCGTGGCGGTTCCCGCGTGGTGCGGGGCCGACTAGCATCGTCGGTTGGTCGGCACGCCGTGCCGCGAAAGGGTGGAGGGTCGATGAAGTCGCACGCCTGGGCACGGTGTCTCACGGCGGGAGCGTTGTGCACGGTGGCGCTGGTGCTTCCCGCCCAGGTGCCATCGGTTCCGGCGCAGGCCCAGCCCGCCGCCGATCCGTTCACCGGGGCGCCCGGCCTCGGCGACTCCTACTATCCCGACGACGGCAACGGCGGCTACGACGTGCAGCACTACGACGTCGCCATCGATTACGACCCGCCGAGCAGGCATCTCACCGGTACAGCGCGGATCGACGCGGTGTCGACGCAGCCGCTGCGCGCGTTCAACCTCGACTACGCCGGGCCCGCGGTCTCGAAGGTGTCGGTGAACAACCTGCCGGCGGGCTTCACCACCGGCGGTGAACACGAACTGACCGTCACACCGGCGCTGCCGGTGCTGCCCGGGCTGCCGTTCACGGTGACGGTCGACTACGCGGGTAACGAATCCGACGACCCCGACTCCGGCTGGACCATCTCACCGAGCGGCGGCGCCTTCGCCGCCGGTGAACCGCATTCGGCGACCACCTGGTACCCGCTCAACGACACACCCTTGGACAAGGCGACTTTCGACTTGCAGGTGACGATTCCGCAAGAGTGGCAAGCGGTTTCGAACGGACTGCGAATCAGCGATACCGTCGCCGGCGACGAGCGCACCGTGAAGTGGAGTTCGAAACATCCCTCGATCGGCTATCTCACCACCGTCGCGATCGACCACTTCGATTTCCTCGAACAGCGCCGCGCGAACGGCACTCCGCTGATCAGCGCCTTCGCGCCGGGTGCGGACAAAGGCAGGGCGCTCGAGCAGCGGCTGCCGGAGGTGCTCGATTTCCTCGAATCCCTCTACGGCCCGTATCCGTTCGAAAGCGGCGGCGGTATCTACGTCGACACCGACCTGCATTTCTCGCTGGAGACCCAGACCCGGCCCATCTACGCGCCGTGGACCGATGTGAACACCGTCGTCCACGAGAACACCCACCAGTGGTGGGGTGATTCGATGTCGGTGCGGAACTGGTCGGATATCTGCCTCAATGAATGCTTCGCCAGCTATACCGCCGATTACCTGTGGCCGGAACGGAAAGAGGGTAAGGATGTCGATGCCCTCTACCGAAGCACGCTCGCCAAAACGCTCGACAAGCCGGGGTACTGGGAGATTCCGCTGCAGAATCCCGGGGCCGGAAACGAATTCACCACGGTGTATTCGCGCGGACCGCTGTTCCTGCACGCGCTGCGCCACGAACTCGGTGATGACGTGTTCTTTCCCGCCGTGGCGCAATTCGTGCGGTCACATGCCTACGGCAACGCTTCCATGCCGGAATTCCGCAGCTTCATCCAAACGAAGACCACGACGGATATGAGCGGATTCTTCACCGCCTGGCTCGACACCACCACCCCGCCGCCGGACCGGTACCTGTACCCGGGTTCGCTGCGCGGCTGATCCGCTCGCGTCGCCGAAGTCACTCGGCAGCAACATTTTTCGCTGTTCTCAGCCCAGTTCGTCCACGCGCTGCTGCGTCCGCTCCACTTCCGTGTCGGCTCGTCGCAACGCCGCTTCGGCGGATTTCACCCCGGCGGCGGCGAATCGGCGGGATTCCTCGGCCTGCGCGAGTTCGTCGCGCAGCGCGGTGATCCGCTCGTCCAGGGCGGCCACGTCGGAGCGCTGCCGTTCGAGATCGGCCGCTGTCGAATCCCGTTCCGCCCGAGCGGCTTCCAGCGCTTCACGGGCGGCAGCCAGCTCGTCGGCGCCGGCGCCGGCCGGTTCCTCGGTCTGCTCGTCGGGAACGGCGGCCAAGGCGGGCCCGGCCGGGCCGAAACCGGCGTAGTCGACCGCGGCCCTCAGCACGCCGGCACGGACCTGGTCGGTGACCTCCGGATCCGCCAGTGCCGCATTGAGGGTCTGCGCGACCTCGCGCAACACCGGATCGGTGAGCTTCTTCCCCGCCTCCGAGGCGAGGCGAGCTGCCTTGTCCGTCAACGCGTTCACCGCCTTGCGGCGTTGGTCGGCGAGGGTGCGCATCCGGTCGGCGGACAGGGTGCGCTGTGCCTCGCGCAACGCCTCGCCGAGATCCAGCAGTGCCCCCAATTCCTGGGTTGCCTTGTGCGCCAGCAGATTCACCGCCCACGCGGCGACGGTTGGACGTCGCAGTCGCGAAATCGCTGTGGCCAGCTGTTTATCGCCGTTCGCGCGCGCGGTGCGGGCTGCTTCGTCACGAGCGGCCACGAATTCGGCAGGGTCGAGGGCATAGAGCTCTGCGGTTGTCTGCTCGAGCTTCATGCTGCAGAGCGTAACGATTCGGGCGAGGATATCGACTACAGATCGCGCGCGTGCGGCTGCACTCGCAGATTTTCGAAAGGTGTATCGGATCGTGAATTATTTCGGGCTCCTGCTTCTCAACCACCTGCTGCCCAGCATCGTCGACTATTCGCTGATGGGTATGTACGGTCTGCACTCGCTGCGCATGTGAGGCAGGACCCGTCCGGCAGGGCGGGCGGGTATCCTCCCCACCACGTTCGCCATAGGTGAACGGCTCGGCGAGAAAGGTTTTCGTAGGTGAAGTTCGCAGGACCGAGACCGGTCAAGGGTCTCGTGCTGGCGCTCATGGCGGTCGCCGCCCTGACTGTGACCGGCTGCTCGATGTTTTCCGATGCGGCAAAATCCGACACCGCCCGCGCGAAGGTCGGTGACTGCATCAACGTGCTGGAGGGATCGCCCGCAGATTCCAAGACCGAGCCGGTGGATTGCTCCTCGGCCAAGGCCGTCTACACAGTCGAATCGACCTCCGACAAGAAGCAGGACTGCGGGGCCGAATACTCCTCGTACGAGGAGACCTTCAACGGCGGTACCACCGCATTCCTGTGCCTGGCGCCCAATCTCAAACAGGGCAGCTGCTATCACGAGGACAAGACGACCGGATACTCCTACGCCGAATGCGACTCGGCGGCCGCGACGGTCAAGGTCGTCAAGCGGGTCGATGGTCAGAACGACGAATTCCTGTGCGATGCGAATTCGACCTTCCTGACGCTCTCGGAGCCCAAGACCACGTTCTGTCTGGCCAACCCCAAGAGCTGAGGCCGCTGCGAGCCTGGCTCACGGCTCGACCAGGGCCACCGACGCGATCCGGTGCAGGGTGAAGTGCCGGATCGCGCCGGTGTCCGGATCGGTGGCATCCAACTGGCCGCCGGCCACCCGCACCGGTTCCACAATGCGCTGGGTGGCCACGCCCTGGGCGTCGACGTAACCGATATGCACCGGGCGGCGCACCCGCACTGCCAGTTGCAGCAGCGCCAGCGTGGCCGCGGTACTCGTGCGGGTGCCGTCGCTGCGTACCCGCTGCCCGGACCGGCTGCGGGCAGCCTTCTCCCCGGCGCGCAGTTCGCCCACCAGCAGCCGCAGTTGTTCGGCACTGGGCGGGGTGGGCCGCCAGGCGTGGCGTTCGTTCGGCCGGGTGGACAGCCGCGCCCCGCGGGTGCGCAGATCCACGATCGCCCCCGACGAATCCTCGCCGGCCGGGCTGAACCCCGCCGCGCGCAGCTGCTCGAGCACCTCGCCCAGCGGCGCCTGCGAGATCGCCACCGTCGGCGCGACGGCTCGCAATGCCAGCTGTCCGGCCACGGGTGCCGCCAGCACCTCGGCCAGCAGCGCCGGATCCTCACTGCGCACGAACGATTGCGCCATCCCGGCGCGCAAGCGCCCGTGCCGGCGTGCCACGTCGTCGATCAGGTACGTCAGCGATTGCGGGACCGGGGTGCGCGAATGGGCGGTGAACAGCTGATGCAGTTCGGCGGCGGTCATGCCGGCGTCGAGCGCGCGCCGCACCGACCCTTCGCCGATGCGGTAGACGGTGGCCGCGCCCGCGGATTCGATATCGGCGACCAGGGCGATGCGTTCCCGCAGTTCCGGCACGAGCGGTCCGGGCGCGACCACGGTGAGATCGGCTTGCACCAGCACGTGATCGACCGGTTCGGGCAGTGCCGCGTCCATTTCGGCCTCGGCGTCGGCGACGGTGCCGTGCAGCAGCGCCCGTCCCGCGGAGGTCAGCGCGCCGCGGCCGATGACGCCCAGCGCCGCCGCCTCCGACAGCGTGCGCTCGACCGCCTCGATGCGGAAATGTCTGCGCCGCCGCGGCATTCGCCAGCTCAGCACCCGCGCCACATCGGCGGCCGTGATCGCCGTACCCGGTGGGAACTCCGCGGTCACCGCCAGGATCGCGCGCCGATCGGGGACCGCGTGCGCGGTGCGCAGCTCAGCCGAGAGGGCGGCCAGTGGCTTGTCGTTCACATCGCGCAGGCCGATCATCCACGGAAAGCGGTCCAACTCCAGCCAGGCATGCGCGAGCACCGCCCACCGGCGCGCCGCGGGGCCCTCCAGCCAGCCGTCCGAGGCGATCGTGGGAGCCCAGTAATCCTCACCGGCGTCGCTGTCCGGCGGCGGCTCGGGAATTCCCTTGTCCAGCAGCCGGGCTGCGGCCAGCACCTCCACGAGCAGCCCTACCCGGGCCTCGTCGAGTCCGGTCTGTTTGGCGATACGCCGCAGTTCTCGCACCCCCAGGCCGCCCGCCCGCAGCACCGGCGCCGGTACCTGGGAGACAACCTCGAGGATGTCGCCGGCGTGGCGCAGCAACTCGCCGACCTCACCGGCGGCCGCGGCGTTCACGTCCGCGGCGGAGCGCTCGCGGGTCTGCGGCTGCGGGGGTGTGAGCACGTGGGGATCAGTGACCGGTTCGCGCCGCAGCACCTGGCCGACGGCCGGTGGGAGTTCGACGGTCTCGTCGTCGATCCAGATCAGCAGCCGGCGGGCCAGCAGCCGCTGGATGGGCCGCTCCGGATCGGTGCCGGGCGCGGCGTCGCGGGTGCGGCCGCGGGGGCCGGTGGTCGCGAGCTTGTCGAGCAGAGCGCGTTCGGCGCCGCCGATCTCGCGCAGCGCCGACTCGATCTCGGGTTCGGTCAGTGCGTCGGGAAGTTCCGTGGTGGCCCCCATCGGCCACGGCAGTGCCTCCGGCGCGGCGGGCACGACGAACAGTTCGTCCGTGCCCCATACCAACGCGCGCTCGATCAGACGCGTGAGCGCGGTGTCGACGGCGGCGGCGGATACCCGATCGGCGAGCAGTTCGTGGAGGCGTCGGCGGGGCAACGGGCGCTCGTGGCGGCCGCCGCCGAATGCGTTGTGCGCGGCGAGGGTTTCGATCACGGCGAACTCGAGTGTGTTCAGATCGTCGGCGGCGCGCAGTACCGACGCCCGCTGTTCCGCGCGCGCGGCCAGTACGGTCATCGAACCGGGCAACGGCACGGCGAGGTCGGGGCGCAAACCCAGCAGCCGGACAAGATCGTCGTCGTTGCGGGAGCTCAGCCAGTCGGTGAGTGTGCCGAACTCGGCGGGCCCGGCGTCGGCCCCGGAATGCGTCCCGGCGCCGTCGTCGGAGGCTCGGGCATCGGTCGTGGTCATCCAATCCAGACTACGGCGAGCGAACATGCCAGAATGAGGCCGTGGTGAACAAATCGAAGAAACCCTACGTCGACAACGGCTGGCCCCAGGTGGACCACGGTGACCACGCGGTTACCGAATTGTCGTCGACCCGTTCCGGTGGCCTGTCGCCCTACGGCGAGGACACCGAGTTTCCGGTGCCGGCTGACGCCCTGCCCTACGTGCATCCGCACACGGTGGTCAACCGCTGACGCGAACACGAAGAAGGCCCGCGTTCCTGCGATAGGGATGCGGGCCTTCTTTGTATGCGGGCTCCGTATCCGGGCTTCCTGTTCGCGCGGGCATCGTCGAGCGCGCGTCGCGGGGACGCCGGCGGCCGGCATGCACTTCGTGGCCCGGCAACACAGGGAAGGCCCGCATCGCGAGATGCGGGCCTTCCCTGCAGGGGGAAACCATGTGAGCGGTCTAGTTGGGCAGCAGGCCCTTGTTCGCCTCGTAGAAGTTCACGATCGACGGATCGAGTTTGGCGCCACTGGCTTTGAAGGCGTTGTACGCATCGAGCGCCGGCTGCGGCAGCTGCACGCCCTGCGCCTGTGCGGCGGTGACGGCCTTGTCGACGGCGGAGAACACCTGCTGGTTGCCATCGGCCGGGGCCTGGGTCGAGGCTTCGCTCTCGGCGGCACCCGGCTGCCAGCGCGGGGATTGAGCGGGAGAAGCCGGCACATCGCGCTGAGTGGCGCTGCCGTGCAGGCCGAGGCTGGAGGAGCAGGAAGGCCACGCGCCCCAACCCTGGGTCGCGAGCACCTTCTCGGCGACCGCGATCTGCTGGTCGCGGCTGGCCTGGTTGGCGGAGGGAGCGTACTGCGTGCCGCCGTGAGCGGCCCACGTCGACTGCGAGAACTGCAAACCGCCCTGGTAGCCGTTGCCGGTGTTGATGCCCCAGTTACCACCGGATTCACACTGTGCGAGGCGGTCCCACTCCGAATCGGGAGCCGCGGCGGCGTGTCCAGCGAGAGCCACACCCGCGCCACCCATGATCGCGGTGGAAACAGCGACCTTGGCGACGGTGCGACCGGTGTTGGTCTGCTTGCGATGGCGTCCACTCATGTCGGGTCGTCTTCCTCTCGTACGCGCCTGCGAGGTGAGCTGTCGGGTTCGGACTGAGAGGCCGTCCGGTCCCGGCTTGCCGGGACTTCACCCCAAGGGATCGGTCGTTGCCGGCCGTTCCCGCTTTCCTGCGGAGGCTTCGAAACTCGGTTGAGCTCCGAAAACCTCTGTGGGAACGTGGGTTCCCCGCCCTCGCCCCTGGTTCCGTCGGGGTCCGTACCCGCGGGGCGAGGCTCGGTGCGGCGGGCCGGTGGTGCCGGGATGTCCCGGCTGCGATAGACGGTACGACGATCCGGCTGAAAAATCACTATTTGGTAACCGGCGTGTATGGCCGGTCGTGCTGTGTAGCAAGAGCTTCCGAATCCGCGTCTGTGCAGGTGAGTGCGGCGTGTCTGTACCGAGTGCGGGCCGTGACCGTGGCGTTATCGTGTCGTTATGTGACGAACGTCACACGTGTAACTGTCCGGCGTGTTGGGGAGACGGTCAGCGAGCGCGCCGACCCGACCACAGCGCAAACGCGATCGCGAGCAGTAGGCCGAGCGGAGTCGCCGCCATCGCCACCAGATACAGCCACAGCGGCGGGTCCGCGTCGGTCAGGATCGGCGTGAGGAAAATGGCGACGATCGCGAGCACGCCGACCGCGAACAGGCCCACGGCCACGCGCAACAGCACGTCGCTGGAGCCCCGAGGCGCGCGGGGCGAGGAGGAGTCCGGCATGGGTGCACCGTAAAACGGATGTGCTCGCCCTATCCCCACCGGGGTAGACTCGAATCAATCGCGTCCTGCATAGCTGTGTGGGGCGCGTTCTTTTCGCACAGAGATAGGTTCCGGCGAAACGCCGGAACCTACGTCCGTGTCCGGGGTCGTTCGTGACCCCGCTGGATTCGGACGGACCGGACAACGATGACGAACGGGTGAGCGCAGTGCCGACCGGCAAGGTGAAGTGGTACGACGTCGACAAGGGCTTCGGCTTCCTTTCCCAGGATGAGGGTGAGGACGTCTACGTTCGGTCGTCCGCCTTGCCCAAGGGTGTCGAGGCGCTCAAGCCCGGCCAGCGCGTGGAGTTCGGAATGGCCGCCGGTCGCCGCGGCCCGCAGGCGCTGAGCCTGAAGCTGCTCGATCCGCTGCCCTCGGTGCGCACCGCGCAGGGCCGCAACGACCGGGTGCGCAAGGAAGCTCCGGCCCATCCGCGCAAGGCGCCCGACGACCTGCACGGGATGATCGAGGACATGATCACCCTGCTGGAGGCGACGGTGCAGCCGGAGCTGCGCAAGGGCAAGTACCCCGATCGCAAGACCGCGCAGCGGATCGCCGAAGTGGTGCGCGGGGTGGCCCGCGAACTCGATCACTGAGTTCGCGAGCGTCGAATTCGCGAGGGAACCGCGGTCACGCCGCCTTGATAGACCACGCCTGATACGGCGAGAACGCTTCGTTGCCGGCCTCGTCGCGCATGAGCAGCAGCAGCTGCACCTCGACGCCGATCAGGCGCAGGTTCGGTTCGGGATGGCTGTCCACCGTCACGGCCAGGGTGCCCTGCGGGTAGTCGCGGTAGGACGCCAGGTGCTGCACGGTCTTGCCCGGATTGTCGATCTGCTGGTACTCCAGCACCATCACCCAGGGCGCGTCGGCGATGTGCCGGGGTAGCGACAGCTGCACCGGGTAGCCCAGCGGCGGATTCAGTTCCGCGGTGATCTCGGTGCGCTTACAGTCCGGGGAAACCCGGCCGTGCGGATCCGGTTCGCCGATCGTGCAGTACAGATAGGGCGGAACCGTGACGGTCTTGCCGTGCGCGTAGGCGGTAACCGTGGGATCGGCCTCGTGCGCGTTGTGCACCGCCACCGCCACGATGCCGGCGACGGCCGCGGCGACGACCAGAACTGCCGCCAGGGCCAGCGCGAGGATCGTGCGGGTGCTGGGCTTGGTCACTGTGGCTGTTTTCCTGTCGGTAGGGGGACTTCCTGTTTGACGTGCTGCGGACGGTTACCGCCCAATCCGGGGAGCAGCGAATGCCCACGGTAGCTCACGAAGGTTTGCGCCAAACCAAGCACCAGGATCGCGGTGACCACCGCGAAGCCCTGCCAGTACACGGTCGGCAGCAGCACGCCACCGGCGCCGCCGACCACCCAGGACAGCTGAAGCACCGTTTCCGAGCGCCCGAATCCGGAGGCGATCGATTCCGGCGGTAGATCGTCCTGGATCGAGGCGTCCAGCGAGACCTTGGCCAGTGCGCTGGCACAGGCCGCCACCAGCGCTGCGACCGCGGCGCCGATCAGATTGTCGAGCAGCATCGCGACCACGGCGACGGCCGTGCACGCCGCGGTGCACCCCACCACGATCAGCGAGGGCCGGCCCAATTTCAGCCGGGCGCCGGTCGCGTTGCCGGCGAAGTTGCCGATCGCCGCGGCCGCGCCGACCAGTCCGAGCATCGCGGCCTGCTGCACCGGCCGGTGTTCGGTCGATTTCGCGACGAAGGCCACATAAAAGGTGAGGAAGCCGGTCAGCACCCGGATCGCGCTGTTGCCCCACAGTCCGGTGACCACCGACCGGCCGAGCGGCTGCCGGCGCCGACTGGGTTTCGCCGCGGACTTCTCACCGCGGTCCAGCACTTCGGTGCCGCTGCGGCTGTGGTAGCCGAGGGTCGCCGGCACCTCGCCCTCGGTGACCTCGACCCAGGACGGAATCCGCAGGCTCAGATACGCCCCGGCCGCCGCGATCAACGCCGCGAACACCAGCGCACCGACGGATCCGGCCACCGCGGCGACCGCTCCGGCCACCGCGCCCGCACCGAGCGTCCCGCCGACCAGACCGAACACGGTGAGCCGGGAATTGGTGCGGACCAGATCGATACCGGGCGGCAACACCCGTGGCGTCACCGCGCTCTTGAGGACCGCGAACGATTTACTCGAGATCATCATGCACAGCGCCAGCGGATACAGCGCCCAGCTGTCGAAATTGAAGATCAGCAGGATCGCGAAGACCACCCGGATCGCGAACGAGGCCGACAGCGCGAGCCTGCGCCCGCGTTGCAGCCGGTCCAGCAGCGGCCCGATCAGCGGCGCGATCACCGCGAACGGTGCGATCGTGATCAGCAGATACAGCGCCACCTTGGTCTTGGATTCGGCGGTGGCACTGGCGAAGAACAGCGTATTGGCCAGCGCCACCGCGATCGCGGCGTCGAGGGCGAAGTTGGCCATGGTCGCGTAAACGAGTGCGGTGAGCCCGGATTCGCCCGCACCGTCGGCTCGCGCCGCGCGCTGGAAGGTGTGGAAACCCTTCTCGGTGAGGTCCCTGGTGCGCATCGCCATTACCCGCGTCACGGTCATCTTGCGAGGGACACGTTGGCGTTCGGCGATTTTCGCGTCCTTGGGCCGGGGGCGCTCGGCTGCGCTCGGTGCCTCGGTGGCCTCTGCGGAACGGTCGTCGCCGGGCGATCCGCGCGGCGGAAGGGCCCGCGGTGGCTCACCCGTCGCCATGCGCCGGGTCACGAATTCGGGCACGTCCGGTTCGCCGCTGCGGCGCGGCAGCGGAGGCAGGGGCGCGGACGACGAGGCGGACGACGGGGTGTTCGGCGGCGGGTAACGGTCGTAGCCGGGATGCCGCCGGGTAGCGGGATACTCCTCGCCGTCCCGCGGACCGGGTTCGGTGCCGGAGGGTTCGCGGGAGGCAGTCACATGTCGATTCTCTCGCACTCGGCCGGTGCGTGGACATCGGCCGGGCTGTGATCCGATGCGTGTCCGCCGCCGTCGTGGTGACTGCCGCGTCACATCGGGACGAATCGGACCTCGAACATGGTCGGCCAGTATTTTCCGGTGATCAGGAAGTGGTCGGTGCCGGGGAGTTGGGCGATGCCGTTGAGAACGTCTGCTCCGGTGCGCTCGGTGGGGCGCAACAGGCCGCCCGCCTCGATCTCGGCGAGTACCGCGCCGCCGACCGGGTCGATGTGCAGAATCTGATCGGTCGGCCAGACGTTGGCGTAGATCGAACCGTCTGCGGCGCAATCGAGTTCGTTGAGCCGGGCGTCGTGATGGCTGGTGAGCCGGATCGTGCCAGTGGTCGCGAAGGTGTTCGGATCGCGGAAGGTGAGGGTGTCGCTGCCGTCGCTCATCACCAGGCGGTCGCCGCGGGTGCACAGGCCCCAGCCTTCGCCGTCGTAGCGGACGCGGCGGCGTTCGGTGAGTGTTCGCGGATCGCGGGCGAGGGCGGTCTCGTTCTTCCAGGTGAGTTGCCAGACGGTGTCCCCGGCACGGGTGATGCCCTCGCCGAAGTAGGCGTCGGAGAGTTTCGCGGCGGCGATCGGCGCGCCGGTGGCGAGGTCGGTGGCCCGGACACCGGAGTCGCCTTCCATCCCGGTGCTCTCGTAGAGAACCGGGCCGTCGACCTCGAGCCCCTCGGTGAACGCGGTGCGGTCGTGCGGGCGGGTGGCGACCACCTCGACCCGTAGGCGCGGGGTGTTGTCGTCGCGCTCACAGGCCGTGGCGGACAGCATTGTGGCCGCCGCGATCAGCACTGCTGCGGCCGCCGCACGGCGTTGGCGTTTCATACGGCAAAATGTAGGACGTGAGCGCAGTGTCTGTTTCGGAGTCCGGTGTGCGACCGATCCTGGCGGGGGCGGTCGACCTGGCTCGCCGTGCGCTCCTGGAGTTGCAGCCCACGGGTGTGGGCGAACATCTGGGCGTCACCGGCGAGAACGAGTGTGCGGCCACCCATCACTTCGCGGCGACCCTGCCGGGGTACCGCGGCTGGCGGTGGGAGGTCGTGGTCGCGGCCGCGCCCGATGCCGAATACGCGACGGTCAGCGAATCCGCCCTGCTGCCTGGGCCGGACGCACTGGTGGCCCCGGAATTCGTGCCGTGGGATCAGCGCATCCGCCCCGGCGATCTGGCCCCCGGCGATCTGCTCGCCCCGCGCGTCGACGATCCGCGCCTGGTGCCGGGATATCTGGAGACCGGCGACCCGGTGGTCGACGAGGTGTGCGAGGAGGTCGGCCTCGGCCGCCGCCAGGTCCTCAGCCGTGCGGGCCGCCTGGAGGCCGCCGAGCGCTGGTACTCCGAATTCGGCCCCGACACCGAGATGGCGCGTTCGGCCCCCGGAACCTGCGGAGTGTGCGGGTTCTTCGTGCCCCTCGCCGGTGCGTTGCGCGCCGCCTTCGGTGTCTGCGCCAACGCGATGGGCGCCGACGGCCGGGTGGTCCACGTCGAATACGGCTGTGGCGCCCATTCCGACACCGAAATGCCCACCGGTGCCGGCTCACCGCTGTACGAGGCCTACGACGATGCGGCGATCGAGGTCGTTCCGGTAGAGGAACTGACCGCGCGGGACGGGTCCGCCGAGGCCGCGGCGCCGTCCACCATCGAGCCGGAGTCGTCGACAGGCACGGAGTCATCGACAGGCACGGAGTCGTCGACGGACCCCGCTGCGACGGACCCCACTACGGGCGCCGCTGAAGACGACGACGCCGACAGCGCGTCGGATGCCGTCACGAGCGGCGAGGTCACGAAGGGTGCCGCTGCGGTCGAGGATGCCGAAGTTCCCTCAGTCGCCGTTGCCGGCATGTCCGGGGGCGCGAACTCCGATCCCGCCGGCGCGGAGGCCGCTGGCGATGCCGCTGAGGTGGATGCTGCCACCGGCCGCCCCGCCACCGAAGCTGCCGAGAGTGCCGGCACCGGTATCACGCGCTACAGCGATGCCTGGGCGGTGTCCGCGGTGCGGGTGCAGCCGGGCGAGACCGGGGCGGCGGAGGAGAACTGACGAGCGCGAGCGGGGGAGCCGTAGGGGTGACACAGGATCCGTTCGGCACCGCGGACTTGCGTGCGGGAGTACTTACCGCATGGCGGAATTCGCCGACTCGTCTGCGCGAGGACGCCGCCACCGAGGCGGATCTGGTCCGGGCCGGATATCGCGATCGGTTGCTGACCGAGCTGGCGCAGAACGCCGCCGACGCCGCGGTCAAGGCCGGGGTCTCCGGCCGGGTGTCGGTGCGGCTGCGCGGCCGCGCCCTGCACATCGCCAATACCGGCGCCCCGCTGGATCTTTCCGGTGTGCACGCGCTGACGGCCTTGCGAGCGTCGGGCAAGACGGGTACCTCGGTCGGCCGATTCGGTGTCGGGTTCACGGCGGTGCTCTCCGCCGGTGACGAGGTGGAATTTCGCTCCACCACCGGGTCTTTGCGATTCTCCCGTGCTCAGACCCTGATCGAACTGCGCGACAACGGTATCGACATCCCCGCCGGTGCGGACGGCCCCGCCGTGCCGGTACTGCGCTTGGCCTGGTCGGTGCCGGTCGCACCGGCAACCGGGTTCGACAGCGAGATCGTGGTCTGGTTGCGCGAGGACGTCGACGCCGCGCAACTGCTCGCGGCCATGCGAGCCGAGGTGGTGGATCTGCTGCTGGAACTGCCGGGCCTGCATTCGATCCGGATCGAGGACGACGAATCCTGGCGTGCGGTGGAGGATGCGGGCAACGGCTTGCAGCAGGTCGGTATCACCTCCCCGTCCGGCGAGGACTTCCGGTGGTGGCAGTACACCACCGCGCGGGCGCGCTGGCTGCTCCCGCTGCGAGACGGCCGGGCCGTTGCGGCGCGCCCTGATGTGCTGCGCGCACCGACCCGCACCGACGAGGAACTCTCCCTGCCCGCCCTGGTGATCGCCGATATCGCGCTGCAACCGGATCGGCGCCGCCTGATGCCCGGCGCCCGGGTGGCCGAATTGGCCGAGGGCTATGCGGGTTTCGCCCGCGCCCTGCCACCGGAGGATCGCCTGGCGCTGGTTCCGGCGCCCGGTTTCGCCCGCAGCGAGGCCGACGGTCTGCTGCGCGAGGCGCTGGTGAACGAGTTGCGCGAACATCCTTGGCTGCCGGTGCTCACCGATCCCGACCGTGCCTCCGCCGACAGTGCTCCCGCCGATTTGGACGTCGCGATCACGCTGCCGGGTATCGATGAGGTGATGCGTACCGGTGTGGCGCCGCTGCCTGCCGAGATCGCTGGGCTGTCGACCACCGCCGGGCCGCGGCGTGCCGACGCGGCTCCGAATCGCGCGAGCGTATTCCTCGGCGTCACAACCGAACTGGCGGACCTGCTGGCAGGTCTGCTCGGCCCGCTGGTGATCCCGGAGCTGTCCGGTCGCGCCTGCGCCGAACTGCTGGGCGTGCTGGACGTGCATCGCATCGGCCTGGCTCGGGTGGCCGAACTGACCGGAAGTGTGCAGCGCCCGCCGCAGTGGTGGTATTCGCTCTACGACGCGCTGGAACCGTTCGTGACCGATCCGCTCGCGGCCGAGGAGCTGGGCGCGCTGGCCGTGCCGCTCTCCGACGGCCGCCTGGTCACCGGCCCGCGCACGGTGGTGCTCGACGATCAGCTCGAGGAAGCGGTGGCGGTGCCGTGGGCGCGGCTGGTCCACCCGGAGGCCGCGCACGAACTACTCGGCCGGCTCGGCGCACAGCAGGCCGGGGTCGAGGATCTGCTGACCGATACCGCGCTGCGAGCCGAACTGGACTATCGATCCGACGACGAGGAGCTGCGCGAGGCAGTGCTGGGCCTGGCCGCCCACCTGCCGCCGGACACCACACTGCCGACCTGGCTCGGCGCGCTCGAATTGCCCGACGACACCGGCGAATTGCGCCCGGCCGACGAACTTCTACTCCCGGATGCCCCGCTGGCCGAGGTGCTGATCGCGGATTCCCCGTTCGGCACGCTCGACACCGCCGTCGCGCAGCGGCATCCGGCGGCGGCCCTGCGCGCGATCGGCGTCGGCTGGGGTTTCACCGTCGTCACCGAAACCGACCCGACCGGCCCCGATCACGACCTCGACGACGAGGACCGCTGGTGGCAGGGGTTGCCGGAAGATCCGCCGGAGTTCGCCGCGGTGCGGGATCTGGATCTGGTCGCCGACGGCGCCTGGCCGCAGGCGCTGCGGCTGCTGCTGGCCGAACCGGCGACCCGCCGTCTGCTCGCCGACCGTGACGGCTACACCGCCTGGTGGTTGCGCCGCCACGCGCGGGTCGGCGATCGCCCACTCGGTGTGTATCAGGCCGGATCGGATCCGGTGTTCGCCGATCTGCTGCCCGAGCTCCCGGGCTTCACGCCGGCCGATTCGGCAGCCCTCGGCGCGGTGCTCGCCGATCCCTCGAACATCACCGCCGATTTGGCCGTGGCCCTGCTCGAGGCACTGGCAGATCCTGCGAAAAAGCCCACCCCGGAAGCGGTTTCGCAAACTTATCGCCGGCTCGCCGCCGCCGTGCCGCATCTGGATCTCGACGAGATCGGCGTGCCGGAACGGGTGCGTGCGCTGTCGGGAGCGGTGATCGATCCGGACCTGGCGCTGGTTCTGGACCGGCCCTGGCTCGGTCTGGCGCTGCCGCCGGATCGCCTGGTCGCCGGCGATATCGAGCATGCGGGCGAACTGGCCACGCTGCTCGACGTGGCCGCTGCCTCCGAGGCGGTCCATGCCGAGGTGCTCGGCGCCGGAAAACGGACAACCTGGGCGGACGAGCCGCTGGGTGTGCTGTTGCGGCTGCAGTTCGGCCTGCCGTCGCTGACGGGTGAGCTGGTCCTGCACGACCGGCTGGAGGTCCGGCTCACCGGCGCCTACGAGGCCACCGTGGCCGTGCCGTGGTGGCGCGCGGGCGACACCACCCACGTGCAGCGGCTGCCGAGTTCGTGATACGCGGCGCGGCTATTTCGCGTAGGTGGTGATCATTTCCGCGAGCACGTCGAGCTGGGTGCGGACCGCCGCGCTGTCGTCGTCGACGAGCCAGCGCAAAACGATTCCGTCGATGACATTCAGGGTGAATCGGCTCAAGGTCTGAACCGGGATTCGCCATTCGGTTCCGGTGGCCACGCGCCCGTGCTCGAGGACATCGGCGACGGTGGCGTCGTTGAACAGATACTGTTCGCGCGCGATCGCGAGTTTCGCTGGGGTCTGCTCACTTTCACGCAAAGCGTAGGTGGTGGTTTCGTAGGTGAGCAGTTGTCGTTGCGGTGTGGATTCGATGTTCAGCCAGAGCAGTTCCAGGCTGGCGCGAACCAGATTTTGAAGGGATTCTTTTCCACTTCCGACTTCCTGCCAGACCGTTTCATTGGTCTCGACGGAATCGCGCAATTCCATCGACAATGCTTTGACCAGTTCGGTCATCAGCGCATCTTTGTTCTCGAAACAGTAATGCACCACACCGAGCGATACCCCGGCCGCCTGCGCGACATCGCGTGTAGTTACCCCGGCGACACCCTTTTTCTCCGCGAGGCCGATGGCGGCCTCGATGAGGTGGGCTCGTCGTTCTTCGACGCTCAATCGGGAGGACACGGAAGCGAGTTAAGCCGCCAGGACGCGATGAGTCAATTCGCGCACTGTAAAGTCGGCGCGCTCGGCGTGGCGCGGGTCGGCTGGGTGTCACAGCCCTTTCTGTGCGCCTTTGTCACCCCTGCGGGCGCCGCGGCGTTGAATCACGAAAATGCTGTACCCGAGCAGTCCGACCCCCAGTCCCATCAAACAGATCGGCCGCGCGTCGGCCCAGCTGTCGTTGCACCAGACCACGACCGTCGCCACGAGCCACACCAGCGAGCCGACTGCCAGAACGGGACGCGGATCGGTCAGCCGCGGCGGGATCTCGGGTACCTCGGGGGTCACGAAGTCAACGATAGCGGCGGGAACGGCGAACCACATATGTGGTGTCCCGTATCGTTTTGCTCTGTGACAACGCCCTCCGATATCCGTGCGCTCGCCGGTGAACTGTCCCTGGCGGTCGTGCGGCTGACGCGCCATCTGCGCGGCCATCGTGCCGCCGCGCAGATTTCGCTCACCCAGCTGTCGGCTCTGGCGACCTTGGCCAGGGACGGGGCGATGACTCCCGGTGCACTCGCCGCCAAGGAGCGGGTGCAGCCACCGTCGATGACGCGAGTGATCGCCTCGCTCTCGGAGTTGCAGCTGGTCAAGCGCGATCCGCATCCTACCGACGGCCGCCAGGTCATCGTCTCGCTCTCGGATGCCGGCAAGGCGCTGATTCAGGACGAGAACAACGCCCGCGAGGCCTGGATGTTCGATCAGCTGTCCGGGTTGACCCCCGATCAGCTGCGGGTGCTCGACGACGCGGTCGCGATCATGAAGCAGTTGGTCGCCGACTCGGAGTAGAACCGTCCGGCGCTCAGGCCACGAAAGCGTGCTCGCTGGAGACGATTTCGCGCCCCAGCGGCATCAGCGAGACCGGGATGAGTTTCAGGTTCGCCCAGCCGAACGGAATCCCGATGATGGAGACGAACAGCGGAATGCTGGTGACCAGGTGCCCGATCGCCAGCCAGAACCCCGCGAAGATCACCCAGATGATGTTGCCGATCAGCGAGGGAGCTCCCGCGCCCGGCTTGGCCACCACCTCCCGGCCGAACGGCCACAGCACGTAGGCCCCGATCCGGAACGACGCGATCCCGAACGGGATGGTGATGATCAGGATGCAGCAAAGGATCCCGGCCAGGAAGTAACCCACCGCCAGCCAGAACCCGGCGAAGATCAACCAGAGCACATTCAGTACGAACCGGACGAGGGTCACGTATCCAGCATGCCAGGGCGGTGCCGCACCCACCAGAGACGACATCACTTCGCAGCCCGGCGCCTGGTACCGAGTGAGCGGCCCACCGATCGGCGCGTGCCGGGCGGCTCAGCGGTTCGATCGGCGGCTCCGCTCGCCCGCCTGCCGAGAATCGGGCGGTGTCGAAGGGCGCCGACGGCATCAGCGGGGCGCACCGGTCGCGCCGGCTGGGTGTTGGGCCGCAGCGGTCGGCGGCAGCTCAGAAGAACCAGCCGAGGATCGGTTCGCGCTCGGCCCGGAAGGCGCGGTCCACATCCGCGATCACCCGGGAGTTCTTCGCGCGCACTCGGTTCGCCATGGCGAAGGTGCGGGCGGAGTAGGCGCCGAGATACAGGCTGCCGAGGACGTCGATGCCGAGTTCCAGATCGGGTGTGCGGGTGGTGGGTTCGCATTCGGCTCGCCCGTCGCGCACGCGCAGGGCGAAGGTGCCACCGGCGTGGCGGAACGGATCGTCGACGGCGACAACGACATCCAGATCGGTCTCGTAGTCGCGCGCGGACAGGGCGGCGGGGACGTCCATCGGCCGTGCCCACAGCCCGTCGTGGCGGCTGGTCGTGCGGACCAGGCGCGAGTCGGTGAGCAGGTAGGGCAGCGGGTCGTCGTCACCGATGGTGGCGGTGACGGTGTCCACCAGATCCAGGCCGAGCAGGGCACGCCACAGGGCGGCGTGCGCCTCAGCGGTGATCGCGCGCAATTCCACCACCTCGGCGGTGAGTGTCCGCGGCTCCGAGGTGTGGTAGCGGTAGAGCGCATACCCGTCGGGATGGACGAGGGCGAACAGGGCCGCCTGACCGCCGCTGCCGACCAGCTGAATCAACCACGCCGAATGTGGTCGGGCCTGGGCGCCGGGCACCAATCGCCGCCAGCGGTCGTAGATGCCCGGGGCCACGGCGATCGCATCGTCGAGCGAGGTCAGTTCCACCCCGCCGGGATCCGGTGCGGTGGGCCGGAATTCGGCGAACCGGCGATCGATCGTGACGCGATTCTCCACCACACACGGCCCGTACCCGAACCGTCCGTAGATGGTGGCGCGACTGGCGGTGAAGATGGTCAGCGGCAGTCCGACGGCCTCGATGCGCTCGTGTAGTGCGGTGTACATCGCGCGCAGAATCCCGCGGCGGCGATGGGTCGGAGCCACCGCGACACCTGCCACGCCACAGACCTCGACGGGATGCGCGCCGGGCACCGTGAGCGTCATCGTGGTATCCCGGGTATGCCCGACGACGCGGTCGCCCTCCACGGCGACGAGCGCGCGCTCGATCGGGAACAGCTTCAGCCGCTGTGCGGTAACGACCGGATCCTCCCTGGGCGACGCGCCGAAAGCGTTCGACAACAGCAACCCGATACCGGGAAGGTCGTCCTCGGTCGCGGGTCGAAGCGTGACCTCTGCTGCGATCGCCATACCTCGACCATCGCACGCCCGCGCCACCCTGCGCACCAGGATTTCGCCGCGCGACCGTCCACACCGGCGCAGTCGTACCGCCGGGTCCGGTGGCGGCGGTGGTCGCCGCCGCAATCGCCAGCGGCGCTCCCGGAGGTGCACCGTCCGGCGGATCGGGTACCGGTGTGCGGGACCTGAGCGCTTGCCCGGGTGCCGCGCCCGCGCGCGTCCGGAGCGCGCAGGCGGAGCGAGCAGGCAGAGCGAGCAGGCAGAGCGAGCAGGCGGAGGCCGAGATGGGGTGTCGAGCGCGGGGCGATCCGGACGTCGTTGTCGCACTCGCGTCGTTGCGGGTAGTGGATCGCCCGCGCTCGATCGGTGGCGGCGTGAGAGGAGATCCGGGCCTGCCCTCCCCTCCGAGGCAGGCCCGGATTCCGGCGGCCCGGCGTCGCTTCCCGGCCGCGACAATGATGGTGCCGGGCGGCGCCAGCGAGACGCTTAACGCGCGCTTGTAGCCATGCGCGAATCCGCTTGCGGCGCAGCGCCCACCGGAGCGGAGCCGCGAAAAGCCATGCGCGGCAACCACCCTCGACATACGCGAAGCCCGCCTTCCGAACGGAAGGCGGGCTTCGGATCAGGGAATTCAGCGACCGGCGATATCGCCGTAGTCGCGCGCACCGTAGCCGGTGTAGATCTGGCGCGGGCGGCCGATCTTCAAAGGCTCGCTGTGCATTTCACGCCAGTGCGCGATCCAGCCGGGCAGCCGGCCCATCGCGAACAGCACGGTGAACATGCGGGTCGGGAAGCCCATCGCCCGGTAGATGACGCCGGTGTAGAAGTCGACGTTCGGGTACAGGCGGCGATCGACGAAGTAGCTGTCGGTCAGCGCGGCCTCTTCCAGCGCCTTGGCGATATCGAGCAGCGGGTCCTGCACGCCCAGCTTGCCGAGGATCTGGTCGGCGGTCTTCTTGACGATCGTCGCGCGCGGGTCGTAATTGCGGTAGACGCGGTGTCCGAAGCCCATGAGCTTCACCCCGTCTTCCTTGTTCTTGACCTTGCGGATGAAATCCTTGACCGCGGCATCGACGGTGCCGCCGTTGATATTCGCCTTGATGTCGTCGAGCATCTCCAGCACGGCCTGGTTGGCTCCACCGTGCAGGGGACCCCACAGCGCGTTGATACCGCCCGATACCGAGGTGAACAGGTTGGCGTCGGAGGAGCCGACCAGACGCACGGTCGAGGTGGAGCAGTTCTGCTCGTGGTCGGCGTGCAGGATCAGCAGCATGTCGAGCGCGGCTGCGACCTCGGGGTCGACCTCGTAGGGCTCGGCCGGGAAGCCGAAAGTCATGCGCAGGAAGTTCTCCACCAGGCTCAGCGAGTTGTCCGGGTAGAGGAACGGTTGGCCGACCGACTTCTTGTAGGAGTAGGCCGCGATGGTAGGCAGCTTGGCCAGCAGACGGATGGTCGACAGCTCGACCTGCTCGGGATCGCGCGGGTCCAGCGAGTCCTGGTAGTAGGCCGAGAGCGCGTTGACCGCCGAGGACAGCACCGGCATCGGGTGCGCGTTACGCGGGAAGCCGTCGAAGAAGCGCTTGAGGTCCTCGTGCAGCAGCGTGTGGCGGCGGATCCGATCGGTGAAGTCCTCCAGCTGTGCCTGGGTCGGCAGCTCGCCGTAGATGAGCAGGTAGCTGACCTCGATGAAGTTCGAGCTGGCGGCGAGCTGCTCGATCGGGTAGCCGCGGTAGCGCAGGATGCCGGCCTCACCGTCGATGTAGGTGATCGCCGACTTGGTGGGCGCGGTGTTGGTGAAGCCCGGGTCGTAGGTGACGTACCCGGTGCTGGCCAGCAGCTTGCCCAGATCGATTCCGTCGTTGCCTTCGACGGCCTGGGCGACTGTCATGGCGTATTCGCCACCGGGGTAGGAAAGTACCGGCTTGGCGTCGCCTGCGCCGTTGGCGTCCGAAGGCGTTTGCGCGACTTTGATGTTCTCAGCGGGCACGGAAGGATCCCTCTCAGGCTAGAACCGTCGGCGTCGGGCGCGGTGGCGTCCGGCGCACTTACCTCAACGCTAGCTGCTCACCGGTAGTGTCGATCCGTGAGGGTCGTCATCTGCTACCTCACGGTCACATGTGTGCGATGTGAACTCGCGGGCCCGATCGTGCTAGAGGCCCGCGCGGGTGCTCACGAGTGCTGATCGGCCGGAATCTCGGCGTGGACGCGGGGAACGCGGTAGCGGACGAAGGCGGGGAAGACTGCCGCGGCGATCAGCACGCCGATCACCACCAGGACCCCACCGCCGGCCGCCGCCACGGCGGTACCCATGGCCGCGGCCGTGAAACCGTGGGCAACATCACCGATTCGGGGCCCACCTGCGACGACCACGGTGAACACACCCTGCAGCCGCCCGCGCATGTCGTCGGTGGCCACCTCCTGCAACATGCTGGTCCGCAGCGTCGCGGAGAACATGTCGACCGCACCGCCGAAGGCCAAGCACGCCAAGGCGATCCACAGGCCGACCCCGATGCTCGACTGATGGCCGGTCGCGCCAACGGCGAGTCCGAAGCCGATCATCGCCGCACCCCACAGCGCGATGCACACCACCACGGCCATGCCCTGGCGCCGTACGTGGCCGAGCCACCCGGAGAACACGCCGCCGGCGACCGCACCGGCCGACATCGCGGCGAAGAGCAGGCCCAAGGCCACACCGCCGGTCACCGGATCGCCGAAGGTGTCGTGCGCCATCTGCGGGAACAGAGCTCGCGGCATGCCGAACACCATCGCGATGACGTCGACGGCGAAGGAGGCCAGCAGGATCGGCTGGGTGGACAGGTAGCTGAAACCCTCGACGACCGTGCCCAATCCGGCCTTCCGGGCGACTCCGGTCGGCGGGACGGCGGGCAGTCGCCACACCGCCCACAGCGTGGCCAGCAGGGCGATCGAGTCGATCAGATACAGCGTCGACAGTCCGGTCACCGGAATCAGCGCCCCCGCGAGCACCGGCCCGGCGATGGCGCCGAACTGCATGACGGTCATGTTCAGCGAGTTGGCCGCCGGCAGCAGATCACCCGGCAGCAGTCGCGGAATGATGGCCGCGCGGGTCGGCTGATTCATCGCGAAGAAGGCCTGCTGCACCGAGAAGAGCCCGAGCACCAGCCAGACGTTGTTCGCTCCGGCGGCGGCCTGCGCCCAGAACGCCACCGAGGTCAGTCCGGTGCCGATGCTGGTGATCAGCAAGAGGGTGCGCCGGTCCATGACGTCGGCGACCGCCCCGCCCCACAGGCCGAAGACGATCAGCGGCACCAGGCCGAAGATACCGGCCAGGCCGACATACCCGGAGCTGCCGGTGATTTGATAGATCTGCTGCGGAACCGCGACCACCGAGAGTTGGGCTCCGATGACGGTGACGATATTGGTGACCCACAGCCGCCGGAAATCGATGTCGCGCAGCGGTGCGACATCGGCGAGCACTTTCACCATGGCCGAGCTTTCACCATGGCGCGGCGCCGGTCCGCGCGGACGATCCGGCCGGCGGCCGTCTTCGAGAAATCATCCCATGAATATAGCCGGTGCCGGCGGATCCGCGACTCGGGCATATCGCCCGTCGTGGCGGGGATTGCAGGTCAGGGTTGCAGGCGTTCGATGCGCGCCGAGCCGATCGCGGCCGGTCCGTCCGGCAGCGTCACCCGGATGCGGTTGTGCAACCGGCTGCGCCGGCCCTGCCAGAATTCGATCTGTTCCGGACGCAGGATGTAGCCGCCCCAATTGGCCGGGACCGGAATCTGTTCCACGCCGTCGAAACGGGCCGTGACGTCGGCTAATGCCCGATCCAGATCCTCCCGCGAGGCCACCGGGCGGGATTGGTGCGAGGCCCACGCTCCCAGTTGCGAATTGCGCGGACGCGAGCGCCAGTACGCCGTGGTCACCTCCGAGGAGACCTGGTCCACCCGGCCTCGCAGCGTCACCTGCCGGCCCACCTTCGGCCAGGCGAAGGTGGCCGACGCATACGGCACCGCGTGGAGTTGATCACCCTTCGCGGAGTCGTAATTCGTGTAGAAAGTCACACCCTCGGCGGACACTCCCTTGCACAGGACCGTGCGCGACGCGGGGCGCGGGCCGGCGTCGGTGAGCTCGACCGTCGCCAGCACCATGGCATTGGGTTCGGTGATGCCGGCATTGGTGGCGAGCTCGATCCAGTTGCGCAGCAACGATTCCCAGCCGTCGGCCGGCCAGCTCTCGGTCAGGTCCGGGTCGCCGCCGTATTCGGCCCGCATCGCGGCGATATCGACATCGACGCGCGGTACGGCGCCGAAGCGGTCCGGCAAAGTCGATGAATTCGCGGTCGCAAGACCCGTTTCGCTCCCCGCTGAGCCCGGTGAATTCTGCTCCTCGCGCATGGTCCAAACGTTACTCCCCAGTACTGGGGGGATAAGGTTGCAGGTGATCGGCCGGAGTGGCAAGCGGCCGCACAGCACCAACCCCGGCCGAGCCGGGAAAGCACCACCCCGGCCGAGCCGGGAAAGCACCACCCCGGCCGAGCCGGGAAAGCACCATCGCGTGGCCGCCCACAGATCGTGCGGCCCGATTTGCAAGGAGAGTCACAACATGACTACCAGCGCTGCGGCTCCTACTGGTCCGGCCGTACCCCCCGATTTCGTCAGTGGCCTGGAAGGTGTGGTCGCGTTCACCACCGATATCGCCGAGCCCGACAAGGACGGCGGTGCGCTGCGCTACCGGGGTGTCGATATCGAGGACCTGGTCGGTAACCACGTCACCTTCGGTGACGTCTGGGCGCTGCTGGTCGACGGCCGCTTCGGGCAGGGACTGCCGCCCGCCGAGCCGTTCCCGCTGCCGGTGCACACCGGCGACGTGCGCGTCGACGTGCAGGCCGGTCTGGCGATGCTGGCCCCGATCTGGGGCTACCAGCCGCTGCTGGATATCGACGACGCCACCGCCCGCGAGAACCTCGCGCGCGCGTCGGTGATGGCCCTGTCCTACGTCGCGCAGTCCGCTCGCGGCATCTACCAGCCGGCCGTGCCGCAGAAGGAGATCGACGAGGCGAGCACGATCACCGAACGCTTCATGAAGCGGTGGAAGGGTGACCCGGATCCGCGCCACGTCGAGGCCATCGACGCCTACTGGGTGTCGGCCGCCGAGCACGGTATGAACGCCTCCACGTTCACCGCGCGCGTCATCGCCTCGACCGGCGCCGACGTGGCCGCCAGCCTGTCCGGCGCGATCGGCGCCATGTCCGGCCCGTTGCACGGCGGCGCCCCCGCGCGGGTGCTGCCGATGATCGAGGAGGTCGAAAAGACCGGCGACGCACGCGCTCTGGTGAAGGGCATCCTCGATCGCAAGGAGAAGCTCATGGGCTTCGGCCACCGGGTCTACCGGGCCGAGGACCCGCGCGCCCGGGTGCTGCGCGCCACCGCGAAGCGGCTGGACGCACCGCGCTACGAGGTCGCCGCCGCACTCGAGCAGGCCGCGCTGGCCGAACTGCGCGAGCGTCGCCCCGACCGCGCCATCGAGACCAACGTCGAGTTCTGGGCCGCCGTGATCCTGGACTTCGCCGAGGTGCCGGCGCACATGATGCCGGCGATGTTCACCTGTGGCCGCACCGCGGGCTGGTGCGCGCACATCCTCGAGCAGAAGCAACTGGGCAAGCTGGTGCGCCCGGCCGCGATCTACACCGGACCGGCGCCGCGCACCGCGGAATCCGTGCCGGGATGGGAGACCGTCGTCCGGTAGTCCGGGCCCGTCACCGCTCGAGCGCCCCCCGCAGTTCCGCTGCGGAGGCGCTCGTCGCTTCTCTGCCGTAGGATCTGCTCGCGTGGGTGGAGCAGAACTGTCGCGACGTCGGCTTCTGGCAGCAGGGGCGGCGGTAGCCGCGGGTTTCGCCGCCTCGGGATGCGCTACGGCCGAAGGGAATTCGTCGGTCAAGACGATCATCTCCACGGCCCCGCCCGCGCCGGCCCGCACATCGGTGCCGTCGGTGGCGGGTCCGGTGTCGGCGTCGCTGCCGGCGCAGCCCGATCCGGCGGCCGTGGCCGCGCGCTATGCCGGTCGGCAGCCCGCCGGATGGGGGATGGACCTGCCCGGCATCATCACCTCGATCCCCGCGCAGGGTACGCAGATGGCGCTGACCTTCGATGCGTGCGGCGGGCCGGACAACGACGAGATCAACACCGAGTTGATGAATTACCTCGTCGCCCACAACATTCCGGCGACGCTGTTTCTCAACAAGCGCTGGATCGATGCCGACCCGGGCAGGGCCGAGCAGCTGGCCGCCAATCCGCTGTTCGAGCTCGCCAACCACGGCACCCGGCACTGCCCGCTCTCGGTCACCGGTCACGCCGCCTACGGCATCGCCGGCACCTCGTCCCCGCAGCAGGCGATCGACGAGGTGTGGGGCAATCACGAGCGGCTCACCCGGCTGCTCGGGCATCCGCCCCGGTTCTTCCGTGCGGGCACCGCCCACTACGACGATGTGGCGGTCGCGATCGTGCGGGATCTGGGGGAGACGCCGGTCGGCTTCAGTATCAACGCCGATGCCGGTGCGACCTTCTCGGCCGCGCAGGTTCGCACCGCGATGTCGGCGGCACAGCCCGGGGCGATCTCGATCGCCCATATGCACCGACCGAAATCGGGTACGGCCGAGGGGATGTCGGTGGTGCTGCCGGTACTGCGTTCGCGCGGTTTCGAATTCGTCAAACTGCCCTGAGCGGGCCTTTCGAACCGGATTCACAGTTCGGCCGAGGCCTCCCAGTCCACCGCCACCGACTCGCCGCGGTCCACGGCGAAGAACGCGACCTCGAGATGCCGGCCCAGATCGACCAGTTCGATCGCCGGCAACGGCACCGGCTGCACGATCCGCACCCGCCACGGCCGCGGTTCGTCCCAGGCGCGCAGTTCCAGATCCAGCCGCAGCACCGGATCGTCGCGGCCCGAATAGTCGGCGGCGATCGGCGTGGCCGCCAGCACGGTCGCGTCGGCGCGGCGGCCCGCGGACAGAATCTTCGCAATGCTCACCCGGGTCGCCTCCGCGACGCCGGGCACGTACAGCACCAGCCGCTCGCGATCACCCGGATCGACGCGGCAGCCGACCACGTCGCCCGGTTGCATGGACTCCCGATCGGCGTCGCTCACTCGTTGCCGCACCCGGATCTCGTACGGCGGTACACCGTCGAGTTGGATGCGGGCCCAGAAGCGACAGCAGGGTTCGACCCGGCCCGCGGCATCCGCCCGCTTCCGTAGGCCGTCGAGTCGGGCGCCCGCGGATGCGGAATTCCGGCAGGGCCGGACCCCGAGAATCGTCGCCGTTCCGGGCAGGCCGCGCAACAACAACTCGTGCCGTGCCCCATCGGAAAGCATGCCGGTACGCAGCATGTTCCCGACCCGATCGAGTCGTGTCGCCAGGCGCGCGCGCAGGCCGTACCGGCCGCCGCCGGACCCGGCCGATCCGGCTGCGCCCGCCGAGGGGACCGCGGTCGGTCCGGGGGCCGCGGATGCGGCGGAGATGCCCGCCGAGTCCGGTATCTTCCGCCCTGCCATACTCATTGCCCAACGGTAGCCGTCCGCTGGGCGCCGGCACGGTGATACGGACATATGCGCGGTTCGGCGAGGCCGTCGCATCCGTCTGCGCAACCCCGACCCACCCACGCGCGAGACCCACATCACGCTCTAGGCTTGAGCCCATGACCGCTGCCTTTCCGAGCATCCCCGACGATCTGAAGCCCGCCGACGGACGGTTCGGCTGCGGCCCGTCCAAGGTCCGTCCCGAACAGCTGCGCTCCCTCGTCGAGGTCGGCGCCGCCGTGATGGGTACCAGCCACCGTCAGAAGCCGGTCAAGGACGTCGTCGCGCGCGTCCGCACGGGCCTGCGCGAGCTGTTCTCGCTGCCCGAGGGCTACGAGGTCGTGCTCGGCAACGGCGGCACCACCGCGTTCTGGGACGCTGCGGCCTTCGGCCTGATCCGGGACCGTTCGCTGCACCTGACCTACGGTGAGTTCTCCTCGAAGTTCGCCGCGGTGGCCAAGCGCAACCCGTTCATCGGCGATCCGATCGTGGTGTCCTCGGAGCCGGGCACCGCGCCCGAGCCGGTCTCCGATCCGGTCGCCGATGTGATCGCGTGGGCGCACAACGAGACCTCCACCGGTGTGGCGGTTCCGGTGCAGCGGCCCGCCGGCTCGGACAACGCGCTGATCGCCATCGATGCCACCTCCGGCGCGGGCGGTCTGCCGGTGAATCTCGCCGACGCCGACGTGTACTACTTCGCGCCGCAGAAATGCTTCGCCTCCGACGGTGGCCTGTGGGTCGCGCTGATGAGCCCGAAGGCGCTGGAGCGAGTCTCCGAAATCAAGGATTCGGGTCGCTACACCCCCGAATTCCTCTCGCTGCCGATCGCGATCGACAACAGCACCAAGGATCAGAGCTACAACACTCCGGCGCTGGCCACGCTGCTGTTGTTCGCCGATCAGATCGAGTGGATGAACAACAACGGCGGCCTGGATTGGACCGTCAAGCGGACCCTCGATTCCTCGTCGCGGCTGTATTCCTGGGCCGAGTCCAGCGAATTCGCCACGCCGTTCGTCGCGGAGCCGGCGCACCGCTCGCAGGTGGTCGGCACCATCGACTTCGACCCGTCGGTGGACGCGGCGCAGGTCGCAAAGGTATTGCGCGCCAACGGCATCGTCGATACCGAGCCGTACCGCAAGCTGGGCCGCAACCAGCTGCGCGTCGGCATGTTCCCGGCGATCGATCCCGAGGACGTGTCGCAGCTGACCCGTTGCATCGACTGGGTGGTGCAGCAGATCAGCGCCTGATCACGACAGCGCTCGGATAAAAACTCGCGAAAGTCGCGGAATTTCGTCACCGAAATCCGCGGCTTTCGCGTTTACGCTGTTGTGGTGTGCGCCAACCGAAATCGTGCCGGAAGTTTGCCGAGTCGCGGGCCGGTGAGCGTGGAAACAGAGCAGATTAGTCGTCCCCGGTATCGCGGCGGTAGATTTCAGGCCGCGTGTCTTGCCACACGAATCTCAGAAGTGCACTACTGTTCCAGAACGTGGGCGGTGTCGCGAGCTAGTTGGTGCTCGGCGCAGCTGTGATCGGCGCAGCGATAAGGAGGTAACGGTGCGTGAACTTCGAGTGATCGGATTGACGCCCGATTCCGCGCACATCGTGTGCGTCGATGCCGAGACCGGTCAGAAGTACCGGCTCGCCGCCGACGAGAAGCTGCGTGCCGCCGCGCGTGGAGACCTTGCCCGATTCGGCCAGATCGAGATCGAAACGGAGGCGACCATGCGTCCTCGCGATATCCAGGCTCGGATCCGTGCCGGTGCGTCGGTGGAGCAGGTCACCGAGGAGTCCGGCATGCCGGCCAGCCGGGTGGAGCGTTTCGCCTACCCCGTGCTGCTCGAGCGTGCGCGTGCGGCCGAGCTGGCGCAGAAGGCGCATCCGGTGCGCAAGGACGGTCCGGCGGTGGAGACGCTGATCGAGATCGTCTCGGCCGCCTTCGCCGAGCGCGGGCACAACATCGATATCGCCGAATGGGACGCCTGGAAGGACGAGAAGAACTACTGGGTCGCCCAATTGCAGTGGCAGGCCGGCCGTTCGGTGATCGCCGCGCACTGGCGCTACCAGCCGGACGCGCACGGTGGCTCGGTGGTGCCGCTCGACGATCCGGCCTCGGATCTGATCGATCCCGATTTCGGTCGCGCCCTGCGCGGACTGGCCACCATCCTGCCGGAGCCGGCGCCCGAGCCCGCGCCGGTGGTGGAACCGGTGTCGGCCGGGCCCGTCCAGACCACCGCGGTGGCCGAGACCGGCCAGGCCGGTTTCGACGAGTACTTCGAGCAGCGGGCCGCCGTGGGCGGCACCGCGGTTCCGGTCAGTGCCAAGAGCGCCGTGGCGGCGAATCCGTCGAGCGCGACGCCCGCGGCCGCCACCCCGGCGCTTCCGGCCGCCGCGGCTCCCACCGCCCCGGCCGAGCCGTCCGAACCCGCCGCAGATCCGCAGCCTGCCGCCGCCGCGGAGCCGGAGCCGGAATCGGCGGCGAAGTCCACCACTGCGGCGGCGGGCGCCAAGCCCGAAGCCGCCAAGCCCGCGGCGCAGAAGCCGGGCCGGGCCAAGCGGGGTAAGGCGCCGATGCCGTCCTGGGAGGATGTGCTGCTCGGCGTCCGTAGCTCCGGGCACTGAGTCTTCCGGTTCTCTGCTCACCCTCGTTCGGGCGTATCGCCGCCGGAATGTGTGAAACGGGGGTTGACACGCGCGGCAGAAGTCGGAAGCGACGATGTTTCCGCTGTTGGGAGGGTAGATTTTTCGTACGCGCCCGATTCTCGTCGGGCGCACAGCGAGCAGGCCGCGGTGGCGGATGTGGTTCGGCTCCCGCGTTTGCTCGGGAGTAACCCCGCTTACCCGTTCGAGCTCGGGAGGTGTCGCAGGTGCCATCCACAGCCTCGTCGATCTGGTACGTCGACGACCCCGACCCGGCGGCGGTCCTGCGCTCACATCCCGATCCCGATCCGGAGGCCGCCCTCGCCCTGGCCAAACAGCTCAATCCCGGCCACGATGTGGTGCCCGCTGCCTCCGGCACACTGAAGGTCTGGGCCGGGCCGGATCCCGGCTCGGTGTACATCGGCTGCTTTCCAGGGGTCACGGTGGTCTGCACCGTGCAGGCGGCGCGCAGCCATCCGACCCGGCTGCCGGAACTGCTGATCCGGCCGTTGGCCTCCGAGCACACCTACCTCGTGTCCTACGACGTCCCCCTGGGCTGGGGCGCGTTCGCGCATTGGGAGCGCGGGGAATTCCGTCGCGCCTTCAGCGCCACGCGGGTGAACATCGTCGAGGACGAAGGGCTGCCGCTGGTGTGGGAGCGCTCGTACTGGGCCGGCGACCATCCGGTCCGGCTGCGGCCCGGTGACTTTCCCGATCCACAGATCCTGCCGTTCGATCCGCCGGAATTCGCCGATGCCGCGAACGAGGAGTGGCTCGGATTCTGTTACCGGGCAGGGTCTTCCGACGACGCTCTACGTCCGGATCGGATCGAGGTGTGTGGATTCAGCCTCTACCCCTCGGGGCAGGCGCCCGCATCGGCGACGCGGGAGACGTCGGTGACGATTCCGGCGAGTAAGCGCTGGTTCGGCTGGCTGCGCGGACGCGACCGCGTGTTCTGATCGCGAAATCCGTCGAGACGCCAAGACATCAAGACGTCAAGACATCAGGACACGGCATCGATCAGCAGAACGACCCAGCCGGTCAGCACCCCGGCGCCGAGTCCGGCGAGCACCCAGCGGGTGACCGGGGTGTAGCGCCAGCGCCACGCGGTCGGTGCGGTGCCGGCGACGGCGATCACGTTCACCGCGACCGCGAGCGTCCAATGAACATGTGCCAGTGCGATACCGAACGAGTACACCCCGGCAGCGGTCAGCGCGGCGACGAAGACCGACACCGCGATACCCGCCGCCCACGGCGTCGGTTCGCCGTCCGGGCGGCCGAGCGGTCGATTCACGATGTCCGCACCCTCTCGTAGAAGGCCATCGCGGCCGCAGTCGCGACATTGAGCGAATCGGTGCCGGGCGTCATCGGAATCCGGGCGCGGATATCGGTGGCTCGCATCGCCGCCTCGGTCAGGCCGGGGCCTTCCGCGCCGAGCAGCAGGGCCACCCGGTCGCCGGTCATCGCGGTCGCCAGATTCACCGCCGCGGGGTTCGGCGTCAGCGCGATGATCCGAAAGCCCAGCTCGCGCAGGGTGTGCAGGCCGTCGGGCCAGGTCGGCAGCGACGCGAAGGGCACCCGCAGCACGTGGCCCATCGACACCCGCACCGCGCGCCGATACAGCGGATCGGCGCAGCGGTCGCCGAACAGCACCGCGTCGGCGCCGAGTCCGGCCGCATTCCGGAAGATCGAGCCGATGTTCTCGTGGTCGTTGAGGCCCTCGAGCACCGCGACCGTGCGCGCGGTCCGCAGGATCTCCTCGGGCAGCAATTCCGGCGGGCGGTAGGCGGCGGCAAGTACGCCGCGATTGAGATGGAATCCGACGATTTCGGCCATCACCTCGGCGCCGACGCGGTAGTAAGGCACATCGACACCGGCGAGGTCGGGGGCGAGTTGATCGAAGCGGCGGCCCACCCCGAGCAGGGCGAAGGGCTGGAAACGCGAGGCCAGCATCCGCTGCACGACCACCACGCCCTCGGCCACGACCAGGCCTTTTCCGCCCGGGAGGTCGGGACGGCGGTCGGCGGAGTTGAGGTCGCGGAAGTCAGCGACTCGAGGGTCGCCGGGGTCGACGATATCGATCACGTGGGCCACGGCAACCTATCCTGCACCCTGGCCCCGAATTCGGCCGATCCAACTGTCGTGTGGAACACGGTTTGGCAAGCAACGCTATGGTGAACCCTTTGTTGGTTTATCCGCAGAACGATTTATCCATCGCAACGGAAGAGGACGCATGACCAAGCCGGAAGTCGAGTTCCAGGAAGGCCCCGCGCCCACCACGCTGGAAGTGAACGATCTGGTCGAGGGCGACGGCGCCGAGGCCGTACCCGGCGGCACCGTCGAGGTGCACTACGTGGGCGTCACCTACGACACCGGCGAGGAATTCGATTCGTCCTGGAACCGTGGCGAATCCATCACCTTCCCGCTGCGCGGCTTGATCCAGGGCTGGCAGGACGGTATTCCGGGGATGAAGGTGGGTGGCCGCCGCCAGCTGACCATCCCGCCGGAGCTGGCCTACGGTCCCGAGGGTTCGGGCCATCCGCTGTCGGGCAAGACGCTGATCTTCGTCATCGATCTGCTGAACGTCGTCGAATAGTCGCCGATCGCCTCCAGTTTTCCGATGATGTCGGTGACCTGAGGGTCCGCCGCGAACGGTAGCGCGCGCAGCAGCGGCAGGATCTGGTCGAGCCCGGTACTCATCGTGTTCGCACCGGCACTGATCTGCCCGATGGTCAGCCCGGTGGCATCGAAGGCCCCAGCCATGTTCTCGGCCTGATTCGTCGCCTCGGAATCCAGGAAACTCAGCATCTGCTGGGCGCCGCCGGTGAACTGTCCGGCGGCGTCGGCGGCCGTCCGCACGCCCGCGTCGAGCAGCTGGGAGGTGAAGGCGGCCTGCTGCATCGAACCGCGCGCGTTCGCGACCGCGGCCAGGGTTCGATCCACGCCGGCGGCCGCGATTCGCCGCGTCACCGCCGCGACGGCATCGTCGACCGCGGCGGTGTCCGCGTGCTCGTTGGTGGCCACGGTCAGCTGTGCCCGACGCGGCTGCGCCGTGGCGAGGGTGGCCAGCGACGCACTGAGGTCGGCGGGCAGGGTGATCACCGCGGCGTGGTCGGCGGTACGCGCACCGGGTTCGGCCACGGTCCAGGTGTCGCTCTCGGATTGCAGTGTCTTCACGATGCGCGCACCGGCGGGCCCGGTATCCGCGTTGACGATCGCGATATCGGTCGGCGCGGCACCACCGCGGGTGGCGGCGATCACCCCACCCGTCACCGCACCGGCGACCACCAGGGTCACCGCACCGAGCATTGTCCAGCGAAAACCTCTACCTGCCACGTCGTTCAACGGTAGCGACGGTGAATGCGCGAGTACTGGCGGATATCTGAGGGTTCTGTGATGGATCGCGAACGATTCAGTTCGCCGGCGGTGGCGGCGCCGGCATCGGACGGTCCGGCAATTCCAGCACCAGGCGCACGCCGCCCAGGGTGCCGTCGTCGAAATAGGCTCGGCCACCGTGCAATTGGGCCTGCTGCGCGACCAGTGCCAGGCCCAGGCCGGAGCCGCCCTTGGTGGCGTGGGCGCCGCGGATGAAACGGTCGAAGACGCTGCGCCGTTCCTCGGCCGGGATGCCCGCACCGTTGTCGTCGACCGAGAGCACGATCCAGCCGTCGGGGCGGCGATGCGCGGACACCAGCGCCTGGGTCGCGCCGCCGTGACGGGCGGAATTGGTGAGCGCGTTGTCGAGCGCCAGGCGCAGTCCGGTCGGCAGGCCGCGGGTGATCAGTTCGGGATCGGTCTCGATGCGGACGGTGAGTTCCGGGAAGTGGCGCATCGCGTCATGGGCGGCGTGGTCGACCAGATCGCCGACATCGGTTTCGACATGGTCGCGCTCGTCGGTCAGCTCGCCCGCGGCCAGCCGTTCCAGCGCGGCCAGCGTGGCCTCTACCCGGCCCTGACTGCGCTGGAGGTCGTCGAGGATCTCCGCGCGCTGCTGCTCGTCGAGGTCCAGGGTGCGCAGCACCTCGAGGTCGGTGCGCATCGCGGTCAGCGGGGTGCGCAGTTCGTGCGCCGAGACGGCGGCGAAATCGCGGGCTGTCTCGAGTGCCGCCGCGGTTTCGGCCTGGGCCAACTGCACCCGCTCAAGCAGCGAATTCACTGCCTCGGAGAGCTTTTCGGCCTCCCAGACCCCGGATCCGTCCACCCGGACCTCGGCGGTGCTGGTGCCACTGCGCGCGCTCACCTGGCGGGTGAGATCGCGGATCGGGCGCACCGCACCGCCACCGAACACCCAGCCCAGCCCGGCCGCCGCGGCCACTGCGAGCCCGGCCGCGAACAGCACCCAGCGCCGCTGTTCGGACATGGTGTGATAGGCGTCGGTCAGCGGGATCGCGATCGACACCGTTCGTCCCTCGGGCTGATTCTCGGTCGTGGTCAGCACCCGGAACGGGGTGCCCTCCAACGTGACCGTATGCGAACCGGGTTCCTCGGTCGGCAGGCGGACGCTGGTGGAGGCGATGATCTCGCCGTGGTCGCGGACCGTCACCGCCATATCCCTGTTCGGACTCACCAGTGACAGCACCCCGACCGCGATGAGTGGCTGCATCAGCACGATGCGCGAGGCGATGTTCAATTCCTGATCGGCCTGGGCCAGACTGTTGCGGCCCAACGCCACCACCGACACCCAGCTCAATACCGCGGTGATGATGATCGCGCCCAGCGCCGCCGCGCCCGCGACCCTGGTGCGCAGTGAGAAGGAGTGTCGGAGCCCGAAGCGTCGCCGGCGCGGCGCGGTCATCCCGCACCCGCACAGATCATTCCGGCACGCGCGCAGATCATTTCGGCATCCGCAGGACGAAACCGACGCCGCGAATGGTGTGCAGCAGCCGGGGAGTGCCGTCGGCCTCCAACTTGCGACGCAGATAGCCGACGAAGACGTCCACCACATTGGTGTCCGCGGCGAAGTCGTAACCCCACACCAGCTCCAGCAGTCGTTCCCGGCTCAACACCACTCCGGCATTGCGGGCCAGCGTGGACAGCAGTTCGAATTCCCTTTTGGTGAGCTCGATTTCGTTACCGTGCAGCAGGGCACGATAGCCGGCCACATCGATTTCCAAGGGACCCACGATGATCGAGCCCGGCGACGCGGCGGGGGCGGTATCGGTGCGCCGGCGCAGCAGCGCCCGGATCCGCGCCACCAATTCGGCGAGGACGAACGGTTTCACGAGATAGTCGTCCGCGCCGGATTCCAGTCCGGCGATCCGATCGCCGACCGAACTGCGTGCCGAGAGCACACAGATCGGCACTTCGTTGCCCATCGCCCGCAGCGCGGTCACGACGCCGGCGCCGTCGAGCACCGGCATGTTCATATCGAGCACGACCGCATCGGGCGCCTGCTCGGCCACGCTGCGCAGGGCCGCGGCCCCGTCGCGGGCGATGACCACCCGGAATCCGGACAGTCGCAAGCCGCGTTCCACCGAGGACAGCACATCCTCGTCGTCGTCGACCACCAGCACCGTCGGATTCTCGCTGCTCGCCACGGTGTGCAGTGTAATTTGACCGCGCGGCCCCGGGGGTGGCCCGAGGCCCGCGCGAGTTGCCGACCCGGTGGCCGGATCAGTAGTTGTGGCAGGAATCGGCGACTTCCTGGATCGTCGAGCTCAGGCCGGCGGCCCGCGGGTCCTGCTGGGCGCGCTGTGCCTCGTCCGGGTGCTGGGCCAGATACTGCTGGAATTCGGCGCGGCGCTGTTCCACCGGCTGATCGAATTTGGCCTTCAGCTCGGCCTTCTGGTCCGGGTTGTTGTCCAGGATCGAGGCCAGCTGCGGCGCCTTGTCGTGCAACGCGGCGTCGACCTGGGCGAAGCTGCAGGTCGAATTCAGCAGCGGCGCAACCAGTTCGGTCGGATCGGCCGATGCGGTGGCGGGGACCAGCAGGGCGGCCCCGGCGGCCAGGCCCGCAGCGGTGAGGGTGGTTGCGGCAAATCCGCGAATGCGCATGATTCTCTCTCCCTGTGCGTCGGCACGTACGTGTCCGGCACGGTATCGCCGGAGTCTGGGGCGTGCGTGAACCGATTCTGAGAAGACTCTGAACCGGCTGTGGGAACCGCGCGCCCCACGATCGGGTGCCCCGATCAGGAACCGATACTCGAGCCGTTCGTGCTCGCCGCCGGATCGGCCGTGCTCCCCGCCGCCGGATCGGCGGTCGGATCGGTCCCGGCGAGCAGCTGATCCTCCAGCGCGATCAGCACCGCCGGGTCCTCGATGGTGGCCGGCATCTCCCAGTTCTCGCCCGAGGCGATCTGGCGGATGGTGCGGCGCAGGATCTTCCCGGATCGGGTCTTGGGCAAGGCCCGTACCACCGTCACATCGTGCATCGTCGCAATCGCGCCGATCTGCTCCCGGACGCGGGCGATGATCTCGGCGCGCAGCTGCGCCAGCTCGATGTCGACCCCGTTCTTGAGCACCACGTAGGCGATCGGCAGCTGACCCTTCAGTTCGTCGGGCACTCCGATCACCGCGGTTTCCGCGACCGCCGAATGTCCCGAGATCGCGGCCTCGATACCGCCGGCCGAGAGCCGATGGCCGGCCATATTGATCACATCGTCGCTGCGGCCGAGCACGTACAGATAGCCGTCCTCGTCGAAATAGCCGGAGTCGCCGGTGAGGTAGTGCCCGGGGTAGGCCGAGAGATAGGAGCGGCCGAAACGCTCCTCGTCGCGCCATAGGCCGGTCAGCGAGCCGGGCGGCAGCGGCAGGCCGATCACGATGTTGCCCTCCGCACCCGTCGCCACCGCATCGCCTTCGTAATCCAGAACGCGCAGTCGGTAGCCGGGTACCGGAACCGAGGCCGAGCCGGGTTTGATCGGCAGCTCCTGTAAACCGAGCGGGTTCGCGCACACCGGCCAGCCGGTTTCGGTCTGCCACCAGTGGTCGACCACCGGGCAGTCGGGCCGATCGGCTAGCACCGTCTCCCGGGTCCACTCGTAGGTGGCGGGGTCGAGCCGTTCGCCGGCGCAGAACAGCGCGCGCAGCGAGGACAGATCGTGGCGGCGGGCGAGCGCGGCCTCGGGATCGGCGCGGCGGATCGCGCGTAGTGCGGTGGGCGCGGTGAACATCACGTGCACCCCGTATTGCTCGACCAGCCGCCAGTAGGTGCCGGAGTCCGGCGTACCGATCGGTTTGCCTTCGAACAGCACGGTCGTCGCGCCGACCAGCAACGGGGCGTAGACGATATAGGAATGGCCGACCACCCAGCCGATGTCGGAGGTGGTCAACATCACCTGACCGGGGGAGACATCGTAGATGTTGCGCATCGACCAGGCCAGCGCCACCGCGTGGCCGCCGTTGTCGCGCACCACGCCCTTGGGCTTTCCGGTGGTGCCCGAGGTGTAGAGGATGTAGAGCGGATCGGTCGCGGCCACCGGCACCGGATCGGCCGGTTCCGCGTCGCGGACCATGTCCTCCCAGTCCAGCCAGCGGGCCGCGACGGTGGCGGTGGAGTCCGGCAGGGTGTCGGTGGCCGGCTGCGGGGCGGCGAACCGGATGGTCGGAAACCCCTCGCGCTGCTTCACGACCACATTCCGCGGCGCGGTGGTCTGCACCTGGTCGAGCGCCTGCAGCACGATCGGCGGGTACTCGAGGCGCTTGTTCGGTTCCAGGCCGCCGGAGGCGGTCACGATCAGGACGGGTTCGGCGTCGTCGATGCGCGCGGCCAGTTCGTGCGCGGCGAATCCGCCGAAGACCACCGAATGCACCGCGCCGATTCGCGCGCAGGCCAGCATCGCGATCACGGCCTCGGGGATCATCGGCATGTAGATCACGACGCGATCGCCGGTGCGCACCCCGAGCCGCACCATGGCGCCGGCGAACCGGGCGACCTCGGCCAATAACTCGGCGTAGGTATAGACGACTTTCGCGCCCGTCATAGCGGAGTCGTATATTAAGGCGGGCTGGTTCGCGCGACCGCCCGTTTGTTCGGAAATGCCCGTCTCAGCGGCGGTATCGGTATCGTCGTTCGTCGAGGCGGATTCCGCTGTGAGATCGCGCACATGCCGATCGAGGGCGTTGTAGGAGGTGTTGAGGCGAGCATCGGGAAACCACCGAGCCGTCGGTCGTGCCGTGGTATCGAGAATCTGGTCGGGCGCAACGTCCCAGCTGATCGCCTCGGCCGCGCTACGCCAGAAGTCCGACGGATCGACCAGGCTGGTCTGGTAGGTGGGCCGGTACTCCTGCTTCGCGTTCAACCGTATGACTCCCTGCCTCGCATCGATGCCCGCCTCGATAGATCAGCCTGATTGTGGCAGACTTCACGCGACGTCCGGGCGGCCGCCGCGACCTTTGATTTTGGCTGGAACAGCCAGGTCAACGGCTGGTGGTTGCCAAGAGGTCAGACAAGAAGTTATTGATCCGTTAGAATCGCATGTCACCTATTTCGGCCGTCATGGACGCAATTTCTCGGCCAGCCGCAGTTCCCGGCCCGTTCTGCTTATCGAGCCGCGCGTGCGATCGTGGAGGCTCGCCGATGGCGCGTGGCTGGGGCCAGTTTGGAAAGTGAGTTGGAGATGCGTGACGCCGCTAGGCCCGTTGGGAAGCGCTGGGCGCTCGGCAACTGGGACCTGCGCTGGAAGGTTACGGCCGTGCTGGCCGTGCCGCTGCTCGTCGCGGTGGTACTCGGTGCTTCCAGGATCGCGTCCGAGTTCAGTGACTCGAGCCACCTGGATCAGGCGGTCGAGCACGTTGAGGCGATCCCGGCCGTCACCGGCCTGAGTGGTGCCGCCGCCACGGTCGCCGGTGGCCAGATGGCCGCGATCAGCCCGACCCAGTCGCTGGTTCAGGACGCGGACCTGACAAGGCTGGACGGCGCCATCCAGACCGCGCAGAAGGCCACGGCCAAGCTGGACGGCGTTCCGGGTGCGCGCGATGCGATCGAGCAGATGATCAAGGGCGCCCAGGCGGTGCGCGATCAGGGCACCAAGCCCTCGCCGGTGCTCGCCGACGCGATCGCCCAGGAAGAGGCGATCCGCCAGAACAGCGTCCGCACGGTCGAGGAGATCGTCTCGACCATCTCCGACCCCGGCGTCGACGCGGCGAAGCTGCGCCTGGTCGACTCGCTGAACACCCGCGCGGTGATGGTCCAGGAGATCGCGGCCTCGGCCAAGACCCTGACCGGCGACGCCAAGGGCGGCCTGCACGACTTCCAGGTCGCGGGCAACACCGAGAAGTACATGCTGGACCTGCTGGCCAAGCGGCTGCCCGAGGGTGATCCGACGATCGCCGAGCTGAACGGCTTGCTGCAGAACCGGATCAACATGACCAGCGGGCCGAACGTCGACGTCGGTCAGCTGCCGCTGATGGATATCAAGCAGTCGCTGGTCGACAGCCTGAACGGCTACACCAAGATCGTCGGTTCCTCGACTCAGGACATCACTTCCCGAGTGAACGACCTGGCCGGTAACGCCCGCAGCGGCGCGATCCAGTACGCGGTCATCGTCGTCCTGACGATTCTGGCCGCGCTGATCTTCGCCGTGCTGGTCGCGCGGGCCATGATCGTGCCGCTGCGCAAGCTGCGCCTGGCCGCGCTGCGTGTCGCCGAACACGACCTCGGTTACGAGGTCTCGCGCCTGCGTGACGGTGCCAGCCCCGAGGATGTGCCGCTGGAGCCGATGCCGGTGCACACCGAGGAAGAGGTCGGCCAGCTCGCACGCGCGGTCGACGACATCCACGGTCAGGCCCTGCGCCTGGCGGCCGACCAGGCCTCCATGCGTACCCAGGTCAACGATATGTTCGAGACCCTGGCGCGTCGCTCGAAGTCGCTGGTCGACCATCAGCTCTCGCTGATCGAGGCGATGGAGTACGACGAGAAGGACCCGCGCCTGCTGGAGAACCTCTTCCGGCTCGACCACCTCGCCGCCCGTATGCGCCGAAACGGCGACAACCTGCTGATTCTGGCCGGTACCCGGCAACGGCGCAGCAAGTCCGCGCCGGTCGAGATCGCCGACGTGCTGCGTGCCGCGATCTCCGAGGTCGAGGACTACGAGCGCGTGAAGCTGGGCGCCACCCCGCGCGGCGCCATCACCGAACCGGCCGCCTCCGACCTGGCGCACCTGTTCGCCGAGCTGCTCGACAACGCGCTACGCGCCTCGCCGCCGGAGACCGACGTCAAGTTCACCTTCGCCCAGGCCCACGATCAGGGTCTGCTGATCGAGGTCGCCGATCGCGGTATCGGTATGCCGCCGGCGGAGATGGCATCGATCAACCGGCGCCTGGAGTCGACCGCCGAGGTCGGTCCGGACACCGCGCGTCACATGGGTCTGTTCGTCGTCGGCCGGCTGGCCGAGCGGCACGGCCTCAATGTGCGCCTGCGCCCAACCTTCGACACCGCCCGCGACCCGGGCGTCACCGTCACCGTGCATGTGCCCAAGGCGATCATCGTGGCGCCGTCGGGCGGAACGGTCTCGCTGCCCGAACAGTCCGGTGAGCAGATGTCGGTGCCGACCCAGCGGCCGTCCGCGGCGTCGTCGATGCAGATGCGCGGCGTCACCCGCACTCCGAGCGGCAACATGATGGTCACCGTGGACCCGGGGGTGAGCGGGCCGATCCCGATCACGCCGGCCGCGGATGCCGGAGACGATCGCACCGTTCGCACCACCGGCGCCGCCGCCTCGGCGAACGGTTCGGGCCCGGGCGGACTCCCACAGCGCCAGCCGGGCGGTGCGGTTCCGGGCGGGCTGCCTCAGCGTCAGCCGGGCGCCAATGGACCGAATGCGCGTCATCCGCTCGCCGATGCCGAGCCCGGGCAGGGCCCGACGGGTCTGCCGCAGCGTGAGCCCGGCGCCAACGGACCACAGGCGCCGACGGCGCAGCCGAACACGAATCTGCCACAGCGCGAGGGCTCCGCTCCGGCGCAGCCGACCTCGGGTCTGGCCGCCAATATGCTCAAGCGTCAGCCGGGTGCGGCGGGTCAGCCGCCGCGACCGGGCCGTCCCACCGGACTGCCGCAGCGGCCGCCGGGCGGCGGTAACGCCCTCTCGCCGCGCGAAGGTGTTCTGCCGCAACGTGATTCGGGATCGAGCCTGCCGCCGCGGGAAGGTGGGCTGCCGCAGCGCGGTGGGTCCGGTCTGCCGCAGCGTGCGCCTGCCGGTGAGGACCGTCCCGCGGCAAGCCTGCCCGCCCGGGATCTCGGCGCCAACGGCCTGCCGCAGCGGACGCCGGGGTCCAACGGCGCCCCGTCACGCGAGGGTGGCCTGCCGCAGCGGGAATCGTCCAACGGCGAGCTGCCGCAGCGCGGTCCCGGAGGCCTGCCGCAGCGGACGCCCGGTTCCAACGGCGCGCCGTCGCGCGAGGGTGCGCCCACCGGTCTGCAGCGCGATGCCGGCAGCGGGCTGCCGCAGCGGGACGCCGGTGCCGGTCTGCCGCAGCGGGACGCGGGTAATGGCCTCCCGCAGCGGGATTCGGGTGACGCTCTGCCGCAACGAGATTCGGGCAGCGGTCTGCCGCAGCGCGGTGGCGGGCTGCCGCAGCGCGAGGGCATCGGCGGTCTGCCCCAGCGCGATGCCGGTAGCGGCCTGCCGCAACGAGAGTCGAATGAGGGCCTGCCGCAGCGTGCCCCGGCCGCGGGCGGCCTGCCGCAGCGGCAGCCGGGTGCCGGTCTGCCGCCACGGCCGGAACCCACCCCGGGCCTGAGCCTGCCCGGACGTCATGCGCCGCAGCGGGACAACGCCGCCGCGGAAGCGAATGCGGAATCCGGTGAGGGTCGCGAACGCGGCCGCCACAGCTATCGGTCGAATCCGCAGAAGACGGCATCGTTCTTCCAGACCCGGCTGCAACCCGCAGCCGACCCCGGCCCGTCGGAAGGGGGAAGTCCGATTTTCGCCGAGATGATGTCGGCGTGGCTCGCGGACCCCAACCCGGACCGGTCCCAAGTCGCCGCCTCCTTCGAATCCCCAGGTGACGAAGGTTGGCAGGCTGCCCGACGAGCAGTGGAAACCTCGTCGGAGAAGCGGACGGCAGCCGGATTGCCGCAGCGTGATCCAGGCAATCGGCTGGTTCCCGGTGGTGTCATCGGGCGCGCCGACCGGGCGCCGAGCCGCGACCCAGAGTCGATCAGGTCAAGTCTGAGTCGTCACCAGCAGGGCGTCCGGGATGGCCGCGCAATGGGAGCAATGAACCTAACCGGAGATAAAGGAGACCGATGAACCCCGATCTAGGTGGTACGAACCGTCAGCTGGATTGGCTGGTTTCGAACTTCGCCAACGAGGTCCCGGGCGTCGCTCATGCCGTGCTGGTTTCGGCGGACGGCCTGTTGATGGCCGCGAGCGCTCAATTGCCCGTCGACCGAGCCGAACAGCTGTCCGCTGTGACCGCCGGTTTGGCCAGCCTCTCTGTCGGCGTTTCGAACCTGTTCGAAGGCGGCACGGTACTGCAGTCCGTGGTCGAGATGGAACACGGTTACCTACTGCTCATGGCAGTCGGTGACGGGTCCTACTTGGCCGTGCTGACGAACACGTCCTGCGATATCGGCCAGGTGGGCTACGAGATGGCTCTGCTGGTCGAGCGGGTGGGCCAGACAGTCCAGGCCACACCTCGTGTCACGATGGGTTCCTGATGGTGGGATGGACATAGACAACCAGCACGTGGGGAGCGCCGAGCCCAGCCTCGTCCGTCCGTACTCGCTGACCGCCGGTCGTACGCGGCCGACGGTGGAGTTGGCATTGGAGGCGCTCGTCGCATCGCATCCGGTCGCCCTAGAGCGGCAGTTCGAACTGACCAACATCGAGACGTCAATCGTGGAGTTGTGCAGAGAATCGCCATCTGTTGCGGAACTTGCTGCCCGACTGGGTATTCCGATCGGGGTGGCTCGAGTTCTCGTCGCCGACCTCATCGAGGCGGGACATGTTCGAGTTTCGGCGACTTTGAAAGACGATTCGAGCGACGATGAACGTCGCGAGCTGATCGAAAGGGTTCTCAGTGGACTCCGGCGTATTTGATTCGACGGCCCAGGTCGATACCCGCAACGCCAAGCCGACCTCCGCGAAGATCGTGGTGGCCGGTGGTTTCGGTGTGGGCAAGACGACCTTGGTCGGTGCTGTATCGGAGATTGTTCCGCTGCGCACCGAGGCTTTGGTGACCAACGCCAGTGTGGGCGTCGACAGCCTGGCCGCCGTGCCGACGAAGGCCACCACCACGGTGGCCATGGACTTCGGCAGGATCAGCCTGGCCGACGATTTGGTGCTTTATCTGTTCGGCACACCCGGCCAGTACCGCTTCTGGTTCATGTGGGACGACCTGATTCGCGGCGCCATCGGGGCGGTAGTGCTGATCGACACCAGACGGCTCGAGGATTCCTTCGCCGCCGTCGACTACTTCGAGGCTCGCGGGCTGCCGTTCCTGGTCGCCATCAACGAGTTCGACGACGCACCGCGGTACCCCCTGGAGGACATCCGCCAGGCGCTGGCCGTCCCGGCGGACGTGCCGATCATGTCGATCGACGCGCGCCGCCGCGAGCCGGTGAAGCAGGCGCTGGTCTCGGTCACCGAGTACGCGCTGCGCAAAGTGGTTCAGGGTTACTGATACGCCGACGACCGGCCGCACGACGCGGCCGCGTCGGCACGCGGTGGCACCACGCCCGCCGATCACCCGTTCCGGCGCGGTTACGCTCGGGGCGTGAAGATCTCGGCGCGTGAGTTTTTCGACGGTGTGCTCGATCCCGGTTCGTACCGCAGCTGGGATCGAGAACCGATCGAGGTCGCCACGTCGCCGGCGTATCGCGCGGAACTGACCGCCGCGGTCGAACGCAGCGGCACCGACGAATCGGTGCTGACCGGTGAGGGACGGTTGCGCGGGCGGCGCGTCGCGGTGATCGCGTGTGAATTCGGCTTTCTGGCCGGATCGATAGGCGTGGCGGCCGCCGAGCGGATCGTCACCGCCGTCGAACGCGCCACCGAACTGGGTCTGCCCTTGCTCGCCTCGCCCACCTCCGGCGGAACCCGCATGCAGGAGGGCACGGTCGCCTTCGTTCAGATGGTGAAGATCGCGGGCGCGGTGGCCGCGCACAAATCGGCCGGGCATCCGTATCTGGTATATCTGCGCAATCCCACGATGGGCGGCGTGTTCGCGTCCTGGGGCTCGCTGGGGCACATGACCTTCGCCGAACCCGGCGCGTTGATCGGATTCCTCGGACCGCGGGTGTACGAGGCGCTCTACGACCGGCCGTTCCCCGAGGGCGTGCAGATCGCGGAGAACCTGTATCACAACGGGGTGATCGACGGGGTCGTGCCGGTCCGGTTCTTCCGCCGGATCGCGCACCGGGTGTTGAATGTGACGACTTCAATTGCGGGACAGCCCGATTCGCTGCCCTTCGCTACGCCCACGCAGTCGATCCTCGGGCGAACGGGTGTCGCGAGAACTGGGCATGCGGACGCATCGGGTGCTGACCGAGCGATTTCACCAGGTGCTGCCGACCGAACCGCTTCATCGGCTTGGGAGTCGGTGCTGATCTCTCGTGACCCGCGGCGTCCGGGTATTCGCGAGCTGTTGCGGCAGGCGACCGATCGCGTGCCCTTGAGCGGCACCGGTCAAGGCGAATCCGACCGCACCGTCGTCCACGCGCTGGCCCGGCTGCGCGGCGAGTCGTGCGTGATCTTCGGTCACGACCGGGCCGGCCAGACCGGCGAGAACACCATGGGGCCAGCCGCATTGCGCGAGGCCCGCCGCAGTATGCACCTCGCCGCCGAACTCCACCTCCCGCTGGTCCTGGTCATCGATACCGCGGGCGCGGCGCTGTCCCAGGAGGCCGAAGAGCGCGGCCTGGCACCCGAAATCGCCCGCTGCCTAGCGGATTTGGTCACCCTGGACACGCCGACCGTGTCGGTACTGCTGGGCCAGGGCACCGGCGGTGGGGCATTGGCCCTGCTGCCCGCCGACCGGGTCCTCGCCGCGACGCACGCCTGGCTGGCGCCACTTCCACCGGAAGGCGCCAGCGCCATCGTCTTCCGTGATACGGACCATGCGCCGGACCTCGCGGCCGCCCAACGAGTCGGCGCGGCCGACCTGCTCACCGACGGCGTCGTCGACCGCATCGTCCCGGAGATCCCCGACGCCGCCCACGAACCGATCGACTTCTCCCGCCGCATGGTCGCCGCGATCGCCGCGGAATTGTCCGAACTGCGCGGTCGGCCCACAGGCGATCTGAGAGCGCGGCGCTCGGGCCGCTACCGCCGTCTCGGCGTCCCCGGCTGACCTCCCGCGCCAGCAGCGGCCGGGCTCCCGCGACGGATGAAAGATGGGGCCGCGGGAAGCCTGGTCCTCGTCGACCGCCGACAACTGCGAACACGCAGGTGCGCGTCGTTGACGGCTCGGCAAACCGCTTCTACGGTCGGAACGGTGACCTTTCGCAGCGAGAGCAGCACAGTACCGTCGGTGATTCTCAACGACGGCCATCTGATTCCGAGGCTGGGCTTCGGGGTTTTCCAGGTGCCGGAGGGACAGACCTTCGACACGGTGACCGCCGCGCTCGAGGCGGGGTATCGCAGCATCGACACCGCGGCGGCGTACAGGAACGAGGCCGAGGTGGGACGCGCGATCGCCGAATCGGGATTGGAGCGCGACGAGGTCTTCATCACCACCAAACTGTGGAATGCCGACCAGGGGTACGACTCGGCCCTGCGCGCGTTCGACGCGAGTATGAAACGGCTCGGGTTCGAGTACCTCGACATGTATCTGATCCACTGGCCGGTGCCGAGCGCGGACCGCTACATCGACACGTTCCGCGCCTTCCAATCGCTGAAGTCGCAGGGGCGCATCGGTTCGATCGGCGTCTCGAACTTCCAGCCGGAACATCTGCGGCGACTGATCGGTGAGACCGGTGAGGTGCCCGCCGTGAACCAGGTCGAATTGCATCCGGCGCTCGCACAGAACACGCTGCGGGCCTTCCATGCGGAACACGGCATCGCCACCGAGGCGTGGAGCCCGCTCGGCCAGGGTGCCGAACTGAAGGACCCGACCGTGGGCGCGGTCGCCGAACAGGTCGGCCGCACGCCCGCCCAGGTCTTGATCCGGTGGCACCTGCAGTTGGGCAATATCGTCATTCCCAAGTCGGTGAATCCGGAACGGATCCGCGAGAACTTCGATGTGTTCGCCTTCGAACTCGACGCCGAGCAGATGGCGACCCTCAATGCCCTCGACACCGGTAGCCGCGTCGGCCCGGATCCCGACACGTTCGCGATGGGGCTGGACTGACGCGTTGCCCGGGGCCGAACTATCCGTGCGAACTTGCGTGATTTCGCGGAAAACCGGCTGATCGGGCCCGGTTTGCACGAAAAATTCGGGTCCGACGCTCAGCGCAGACCCAGGTAGCGCGTCAGCTCGACCGCTGCGGCGCGCCCTGCCCGGTTCGCGCCGATGGTGCTGGCCGACGGCCCGTAACCGATCAAATGGATGCGCGGGTCGGCGGCTACCTGGGTAGCGAGCCGGCCCGTCATCGCGATGCCGCCGCCGGGCCCGCGCAGTCGCAGCGGCGCCAGGTGGTCGAGCGCGCTCCGGAAGCCGGTGGCCCAGAGGATCACGTCGGCGGCCTGAAAGCTGCCGTCGGGCCAGCGCACGCCCTCCGGTTCGATGCGGGCGAACATCGGATGCCAGGTCAGCGCGCCGCGCGCGCGAGCGGCGCGAATCCGGTCGTCGACCGGCAGGCCGGTCACCGAGACCACCGACCGCGGCGGCAATCCCCGTCGCACCCGATCCTCGACCATCGCGACCGCCCGGCGGCCCTCGTCGGGACCGAACGGCCCCTCCCGCCAGCGCGGCTCCGTCCGCGACACCCACGTCGTGCCGGTGACCTGGGAAATCTCGTCCAGCAGCTGGACCGCGGAGATGCCCGCGCCGACGACCACGACGTGCTTGCCGGCGAACTCTGCCGCGCTGCGGTAGTCGTGGGCGTGCAAGTGCCGCCCGGCGAAGGTTTCGGCGCCCGGATAGTACGGAATGAACGGCTTTTCCCAGGTGCCGGTGGCATTGATCACGCCGCGCACCCGGAGGGTCCGGTCGCCGACACCCGGTAGCTCGGTCGGCGCATCCGTCGATCGCCTCGAATCGCCGGCCACGGTCTCGACGTGTACCAGCCCGTCCACGGCCGTCCCGGGACATGTCGCGGTGGTTGCCCGATCGCACACCACCCGTACCGATAGCGGTCGGCGAACCCGCAGGTCGAAACGCTTCTCGTACAGCTCGAAATAGTGCGGCACCGCGGTCGCGGCGGATACGGAATCCGAGCCGGGCGGCAGCGTTTCGGTGAACGACATCCCCGGCAGATCGTGTACGCGATTCACCGTGCTCAAAGTCAGTGAGGGCCAGCGGAATTGCCATGCCCCTCCGGGGCCGGGGGAGTGGTCGACGATGAGGAAGTCGATTCCCGGTGTCAATCCGAGCCGCCGCAGATGATAGCCGACCGACAGTCCGGCCTGGCCGGCGCCGATCACCACAATCTCGAAATCGGGTGCGGTCACCGCCGTCACAGTACGCGTCGGGTGCGCTGCGGCAACTGTCCGCCGCATACAGTGGAGTCGATACCGAGGAGTCCATACCGACCGGCGGGTGCGGTGAGGTGTGCCCCCCGGAAGAGAAACCGTGCGAATGGGGAGAGGTCAGATGCTCGCAGTGAGCCGGGATGGTGACGTGGTCACCATCGAATTGCAGCGCCCGCAGCGCCGCAACGCCCTCAACGACGAGTTGGTGGCAGCGTTGCGTGCGGCCGTCACGTCCGCGGCGGCCGACGCGCGGGTGATCGTGCTGACCGGTCAGGGTCCGATTTTCAGTGCCGGCGCCGATTTGTCCGGCGTCTACTCGTCGGATTTCCTCGACGAACTGATCGGTCTGTTGCGTACCATCGAGACGGTCCCGGTGCCGGTGATCTCCGCCATCAACGGCGGCGCGCTCGGCGCCGGGGTGCAGCTGGCGCTGGCCTCCGATCTGCGGGTGATGAGCCCGGATTCCTATATCGCCATTCCGGCCGCGAAGCTGGGCATTTCGGTGGATCGCTGGACGGTGCGCCGCCTGGTCTCGCTGATCGGTGGCGGCCCGGCGCGGACCGTGCTGATGGGTGCCGAGAGCGTATCCGCCTCCGACGCATACACTTTCGGCTTCGCCAACCGCCTCGGCACGCTGGCCGACGCGCAGGAGTGGGCCAAGTCGATCGCCCAGCTCGCCCCGCTCTCGCTACGTCACCTCAAGCTGGTGTTCAACGACGACGGCACCCGCGGCGAGGACACTCCCGAGCAGCGCGCCGCCCTGGAGGCCGCCTGGCGCAGCGCTGACGCCCAGGAGGCGCGGCGGGCGCGGGAACAGAAGCGCGCGGCGAAGTTCGTGGGGCGCTGATGGCCGGCACCGAGATCGTCGCGGCCGCCCGCAGAGCGGCCCTGGCCGCGGCCGGGCTGGTCGGATTGCGCTGGGTGGCACGCGCGGCGTGGCGGATTCCCGCGGAAATGGGGGCTTCCGCCGCTGCCATCGCACCGCTGGCGACGCGGTCGGCGAGCTACCGCGACCGGCAGTTCCACAACACCGAACCCAGCAGCCAGATCACGCCGGGATCGGGCGCGTCCCTGTTGCTGTCGGCGCTGACCCGCCGCGATGTGGGGCGACCACCGGCGGAAATCCCGCTGGCGAGCACCGAACATCCGGAGCAGGCGGCCGATCTGGCCGTGACCTGGTTCGGCCACGCCACCGCGCTGATCGAGGTCGACGGCTACCGCATCCTCACCGATCCGGTCTGGAGCGAGCGGGTCTCGCCGTCGCCGCTGGTCGGCCCGGCCCGGCTGCATCCGGTCCCGGCGCCACTGTCGTCGCTGCCGTCGCTGGACGCGGTGGTCATCTCGCACGATCACTACGACCACCTGGATCGTGAGACCGTGCGCGCGCTGGTGGCCGGCCAGGACGCCCCGTTCGTGGTGCCGATCGGGATCGGCGCCCATCTGCGCAAATGGCAGGTGCCGGAGACGCGCATCGTCGAATTGGATTGGAACACTTCCACTTCCATCTCCCGCCCCGGGCTGGGCGAGCTCACCGTCACCTGCACCGAGGCGCGGCACTTCTCCGGGCGCGGCCTCACCCGCAACACCACGCTGTGGGCGTCGTGGGTGTTCGCGGGCCCGCGGCGGCGGGCCTATTTCGGCGGTGACACCGGCTACACGAAGGCGTTCGCCGAAATCGGCGCGACCCACGGTCCGTTCGATCTCACGCTGCTGCCGATCGGCGCCTACGACGTGCACTGGCCAGATGTGCACATGAACCCCGAGGAGGCGGTGCGCGCCCACGCCGACGTGTGTGTCGGGGACGCCGAGTACGGCATGTTGGTGCCGATTCACTGGGCCACGTTCAATCTGGCCTTCCACGGCTGGTCCGAGCCGGTCCACAGACTTGTTGCGGCGGCGCGTGCAGCGGGTACCCGGATAGCGGTGCCGCTTCCCGGCGGGCGGATCGATACCAATGCGGTATCACCGCAGTTCTCCTGGTGGGAGGATGTGCGTTAGAAACGCAGTCGACGAGTGAAGGAGTGGGCTTCATGAGTTTGATGGATACGCTCAAGAGTTTGGTGGGTAAGGGCCGCGACGCGGTCTCGCAGAACGCGGACAAGGTCCACGGCGCTGTCGACAAGGCTGGTGGCTTCGTCAACGAGAAGACCGGTGGCAAGTACTCCGATCACATCGACAAGGGCACCGAGGCCATCAAGAAGAACATCCCCCAGCAGGGCGGCAACACCCCGCCGCCGGCTCCCGAGCCGCCCGCCGCGCCGCCGCAGACTCCGCCCGCCACCCCGCCGCAGGCGCCGCGGCCGCCGGAGGGCTGAGCACGAGGCGCGATGCCCGGTACAGCCGGGCTCCCTCGCCGATCGACGACGGGCACCGGCCGGAGGTTCACTCCTCCGGCGGGGCCTGTTTTCGCTTTACACTGCGACTATGGCGGCGCGCCGCGAGTTCGGGGGCATCGAGGTCGGTTTGACCAACCTCGACAAGGTGCTGTATCCGGCGACGGGCACCACCAAGGGTGCGGTGATCGACTACTACACCGCCATCGCACCGGCGCTGCTGCCGCATATCGCCGACCGTCCGGTGACGCGTAAGCGCTGGCCCAACGGGGTGAGCGAATCCTCGTTCTTCGAGAAGAATCTGGCCGCGCACGCGCCGAAATGGATTCAGCGCCGGCCGATGGATCATTCCGATCGCCGGGTGCACTATCCGGTCATCGATTCGGTGGCCGGGCTGGCCTGGCTCGGACAGCAGGCGTCGCTGGAAATCCATGTGCCGCAATGGCGATTCGTGAACGGATCGCGCGGTCCGGCCACCCGCATCGTCTTCGATCTCGATCCCGGGCCGGGGATGGACCTGGCCGATTGCGCAACGGTGGCCTTGTGGATTCGCGATACCGTGCGCGACGCCGGTCTCGACGCCTATCCGGTGACCAGCGGCAGCAAGGGAATTCACATCTATGTACCGCTGGACCGGGTACTGAGCCCCGGGGGCGCCTCGACGGTCGCGAAACAGCTGGCGACCGGGCTGGAGAAGCTGCATCCGACACTGGTCACGGCGACGATGGCGAAGGCCGTGCGGCCGGGCAGGATCTTCCTGGACTGGAGCCAGAACAACCCCGCGAAGACCACCATCGCGCCGTATTCGCTGCGCGGGCGCGAGCAGCCGACCGTAGCGGCGCCGCGTAGCTGGGACGAGATCGCCGACCGAAAGCATTTGCGACAGTTGCGCTTCGACGAGGTACTCGAACGCTGGCGTTCCGACGGGGATCTGCTGGCGGGTCTGGATCCGCCGCTGGGCAGTGCCGGTGCGGCTGATCCGCTGCAGACCTACCGGTCCATGCGCGACCCCGCCCGCACCCCGGAGCCGGTTCCGCCCGGCCCGCCCGATCCCGGTGCGGGTGATCGCTTCGTGGTTCAGGAACATCACGCTCGGCGACTGCACTGGGATGTTCGACTCGAACGCGACGGCGTGCTGGTGTCATGGGCGGTGCCGAAGGGTCCGCCGACTTCACCGTCGCAGAACCGGCTGGCCGTGCACACCGAGGACCATCCGCTGGAATACTTGCATTTCCACGGCACCATTCCGCGCGGCGAATACGGTGGCGGGCAGATGACGATCTGGGACACCGGCACCTACGACACCGAAAAGTGGCGTGCGGACGAGGTGATCGTCCAGTTTCACGGCGAGCGCCTCAACGGCCGCTACGCCTTCATTCGCACCGACGGCAAGCAGTGGTTGATGCACCTGATGAAATCGCAGGTCGCGGAGCCGGAAGACGATGAGGCCCAGGACGGTTCGAACGACGGGCAGCACGGCGAGTCGGACACACCCGGGGCGACGGCACCGTCGCGAGGAGGCACGAACGGCGGGCGGGGCGGGGCCGAGTTCCCGCGTGGACTGTCGCCGATGCTGGCGACCTCCGGGGAAGTGGCGAAACTCAGCGCCCGGGACTGGGTCTTCGAGACCAAATGGGACGGGTTCCGGGTCATCACGGAAATCGACGACGGCGGCGTGGTGATCCGCAGCCGCGCGGGCAATATAGTCACCGACCGCTATCCGCGCATCGCCGAGGTGGGACGGCAACTGCGGGGGCATCGGATCGTGCTCGACGGGGAGGCGGTCGTCTTCGACGCCGAGGGCGCGTCGAATCTGGCCCTGCTGCAGGCGGATCCGGCCCATGCGGAACTGGTCGCCTTCGACGTGCTGTATCTCGACGGCACCTCGCTGCTGCGCAAGCGCTACGCGGATCGGCGGCAGGTGCTGGAGGCGCTGGCCGAGGGCGTGCCCTCGCTGCTCGTCCCGCCGCGCCTGGAGGGTTCCGGTGCGGACGCCCTGGAACACAGCCGTGAGCATCGGCTCGAGGGAGTCGTCGCCAAGCGCAAGGATTCGGTGTATCTGCCCGGCAAGCGCGGCCAGTCGTGGATCAAGACCCGCAACTGGCGCACCCAGGAGGTGATCGTCGGTGGCTGGCGTCGCAGCGCCGCAAGAGAATTCGCCTCCCTGCTGGTCGGCGTCCGCCACGAAGGCGAGCTGTATTACATCGGCCGAGTGGGCACCGGCTTCAGCGACCGCGAGATGTCGGGGCTGACCGCGCGCCTGCGCCCCCTCCGCCGCAAGACCAGTCCCTTCGCCAACGAGCTGACCGCCGACGAACGCAAGGATGCCGTCTGGGCGACGCCGAAAATCACCGGCACGGTGCGGTATATGAACTGGACCGAATCCGGGCGGCTGTGGCACCCGGCGTGGGTGCCGGACGAGAAATAGGTTCCGCCACAACCGGTTTCCCCCTCCGCAAGGCGCCAGCTACTCGCGCGGGCAGCCGATTCTCGCGCCGCGGCCGGACGGCCCGGCCCCACGAGATGCGGGCACCAGACCCTCCGGGACGCGTTCGGTTGGTCGAGTCAGTTCGTCGTGGTGGTGTACCACTTCGTGGTGCCCGCCGGAGCGCTCAGCGTGCTGATGAGGTCGACGGCGGCCACGACCAGCGTGGGTCCGCCGACCACCAACGAGCCGATGATCGCGCCCGCGGTGGCACCCGTGATGAATCCGGGGATCGCCCCCACCCCGCCTGCCGCAGCGCCGACGACCAGGCCGATCACTGCGCCGATGGCGGTACCGATGAAGCTGCCGATCGCGGTTCCGAGCCCGAATTGTGTTGCGAACGCGTTCATCGCGCTCTGATTCTCCAGCGGCGACGCCACGGGCGTCACCGGTGCGGGCCGCGCCGCCGCGGCGTCCTTCACCACGGTCAAATCCAGGACCCGGGAGTCGTCGCGCACCTGGTGGGGCATGGGGTACTCGACGCCGTCCTGCCGGAAGGACAGCGGCAGTGTGACGAGCGCGTGGCCGTCGGCGTCGGTGACGTCGACGGTGCGTCCGGCGGCGTCGACGCGGAAAAAGCCGCCGTCGAGAGTGGTTTCGACGGTATTGCCCGTCAGATGGGTTTCGTAGCGCACCGTGGGTGCGCCGGTATCGGCATGGACGGTACCTGCCCCGAGGGCGACGGCCACCGCTGCCGGAAGGGAAAGAGCGGCGAACTTGCGCAGAAACATTCCGGTTCCAATCTCCATCAGGAAGAAATTCGGCAGCCGAAAACGACGCGCGCTGAGAACCCAATATCCCCGACGTATCTCAACCCCTGCGCGTGGAGCCGTGGTCCGGCTAACTCACGGAAGTAACCGTACCTTCACTCGGTCGCAAAGTGTGGCGAATTCGATCCCCTGACATCGTGTTTCGCAAAGCGAACAAGTTTGCCCGTTTCGATATGAGATCGCTGAAGAATTGCTTCGGCGAGTTACAGAAACACGCCGACCGCCGCCGCACCACCGCACACCACCACCGACAGGACGAGAGCGATGTAATCGGCCCGGCGTGGGCCGGCCGGATGGGCGGTCAATTCGCCCGTCCCACCGCGTGCTGTGATGGCCTCACCCAATTCCCCGGCGCGGCGGGTGGCGACGGCCATGGCCGCGGTGAGAATGTCCACGAGCGGATTCGCGGCTCCGCGCGCCATCGACCCGTCCTTGGGGCGTAGCCGGCGGGCGGCGCGCAACACCCGGATCTCGTCCATCAGCAGTGGCAGTCCGCGCAGGGTCAACGCCACGACGACTGCCCATTCGTCCACCGGAATCCGCAGAACCCGCAGCGGCGCACCGAGTTTGGCCAGGGCGGGCGCGACCTCGCTCATCGGGGTGGTCCACGCGATCAGGAACGAGGTGGTCAGCAACACCAGCCCGAACAGCGTGACCTGGACATACCGCAGTACGGCGGCACCGCCGGTGGGGATGGTGATCAGTCCGCCGAGCACGATCAGTGCCCAGAACCACCACGGCAACCGGGGTAGCGTGCCCAGCGGCAGCCGGGCGATCAGGCCGATCACGATCAGGAAGGCGACCACCACTCCCAGGACCGGCCACGCGGGCTGCAACATCAGCAGCACACTGATGAAGAAGGCGACGATCATCTTGGTTCCGGCCCAGAGCCGATGGATCGGGCTGTCGACCGGAACTTCGCGCAGCAGCACCACACTCATCGCGCACCTCCGAGGGCGTCGCCGTGCCGGCCCCGGCTGCGGCGCTGTGGGCCCCGGGCTCGATCGGTATCGGGCCGGCCGCCGTCCGTCGCGCCGTTCGTCCCCGGCGGCATCGGTTCTGACCGCGGGCCCGCGATCCCCGCGTCCCCGCGGCCGTCGCCGTCGGCCGACGGGCCGAGTACGGGTTCGGCCGGTCCCGGGGCCGCCCCCGCCGGGGCGCCGACGGCACCGGCCGAGTTGTCGGCGGCGGCCGCGGCGGCCGGCAGGCTTTCCAGGATGAGACCGGATTGCAGGTGGACCGTCCGATCGCAGACACTCTCCATATCGGCCACATCGTGCGAGATGACGATCAATGTCAGTCCCGAATCCCGCAGCCGGGCGAGCAGTTCCACCACCTCGGCGCGGCCCTGCGGATCGAGTCCGGCCAGGGGCTCGTCGAGTACCACGACCTGCGGGCGGCTGGCGACGATCGCGGCGAGAACCACTCGCTTGGCTTGACCACCCGACAACTCCTCGATCGAGCGCGAGGCCATCGCCCGGTCCAGCCCCACCGCATCCAGCGCGCGGCCCACCGCCCCGGAACCGGTGCCGTGCCCGCCCCAGTCCTCGATCTCGGCGCCGACCGTCTGGCGCTGCAGTTGCAACCGGGAATGCTGGAAGGCCAGCTCGACCGCGCCGATACGCTTGTGCACCGGACGCGAACCGGTGTAGTCGCACAGGCGGCAACCGCCGGTGGTCGGGACGATGAGGCCCGCCATGATCCAGGCCAGGGTGGATTTTCCCGACCCGTTGCCGCCGACCACGAGCAGTGTCTCGCCGCGGTGGACGGTCAGATTCACCCCGCGTAGCGCGGTCGCCGCCCACGGGGTGCCGCGGTTGTAGGTATGGCGCACATCCCGCAGCTCCAGCAGCGGTTCGCCGATCGGGCAGCGCCGCAGATTGCGCACCGGGCGGGGCCACACCGGCAGATGGTCGACCTGGCGGCCTCCGGAGAGATGGATGACCCGATCGGCTGCCGCCGCGTCGGCTTCGTGGTGGGTGACCAGGACGACGGCCATCCGGTGCCGGGCGGGCAATCCGGCGAGTAGTGCGACCAGTTCGCGCCGGCCGTCCGGATCGATCATCGAGGTGGCCTCGTCGGCCACGAGCAGCGCGGGATCGCGGGCCAGCGCTGCCGCCACCGCCAGGCGCTGTTGCTGGCCGCCGGACAGGGTCGCGGTCTCCGCGCCACCCAGTCCGCTCAGCCCGACCTCGCACAGCAACGCCTCTACGTCGACCGCCCGCGCGGCCTCGGCGGGCAGACCCCACACCACATCGTCGGCGACCAGCACCCCGAGGGTCTGACTCTCGGGCCGCTGCAGTACCAGCGCGGTGCCGCCGATCACGCCGAGCCCCGCCGAACCGGGACGTTCGACCGTGCCGCCGGTGGGCGGAAGTCCGGCCAGCAGCCGGGTCAGCGTCGACTTGCCTGATCCGTTGTGGCCGACGACCGCGACGAATTCGCCGATCTCGACGGACAGGTCGATATCGCTCAGCGCTTCGGCGCGCGCTCCCGGATAGCGGAAGGACACGCCGCGTAACCGCACCGGCACCGGGGCGACGGCGCGCGTATCGGCAGGCGCGTCCAGCCGATCCCGCCCTGGCAGCCACTCCAGCCGATCCAATACCGAGCCGAGGACGAACCAGGAGAAGACGGCGGTCATGACCACGCCCAGGAACACGCCGCCGCCGATGTAGAGCCACCACCAGCTCAGCACGCTGTCGGTGACCGAGACGACACCATTGCCCAGCGATTCCAGCTGTGGCTGCCGGGAGAGCATGTGATCGATGCCCTGGGCGATATTGCGCACGTTGTCGAAGACCAGCCGGCGCGAGGCGGCGAACAGATAGAGCATGCCGACCGAGAAGGCCGCCCAGATCAATCCGGCCAGCGACGACAGCAACAGTACGGTGATCAGTCCACGTCGCCGCCGTTTGACGGTGCCGATGATTCCGCCGATGGTCGCCGCGCTGACCACGGTGGCCGCCGGCACCAGGCCGGCGGCGACGAAACTCACCAGGGTCGCGGCCACGGTCGCGCCCAGGATGGCGCGCAGCCGGTAGCGCTGTGCCAGCAGGCCCATCGGCACCGCGGCAACCAGATTGAGGGCCGCCGCGTAGGGCACCACCGAGCCGATGGTCACCAGCCCGACGGTCACCCCACCGAGGACTGCCGCGGTGGCGAGTTCGACGGGGCGCAGCGGGCCGTGAGCGATTCGCGGCTCGGCGCCGGCGGAGAGAGGCGCGGTCACGGCTCAAGTCTGCCAGCACCGGCCGACTGCGGGACGGGCCCTCGCCGGGGCGCAGGGCGCACGCGGACCACATCGGCTGGTCATCACGTAAGGACCGGTTCGGGTGTGCGCAGGACGTAATCGTCCGGATTCAACGAGCGGGTGCGCAAACGGTACGCGGTGACGGTGCCGGGCCAGTTGTTGGTGATCCGCCCGGCGGCATTGCGGTACCAGCTCGAGCACGCGGTCCACGGCGTGCGCAGCAACCGGCGCTGGGTCTGCGCATCGAAGGCCGCCGCGATCTCGGACTTCACCTCGAGACAGGTTCCCGGATGTTCGCTCAGATACGCCACGGCCTGCCGAATGTAGCGGGCCTGGCATTCGATCATGTAGATGATCGAGCCGGTGCCCAGATTGGTGTTGGGTCCGTACATCAGGAACAAATTCGGGAATCCCGGCACGGTCATCCCGAGATAGGCGCGGGCCCCCTCGGACCACACCTTCTCCAGTTCCGCGCCGTCGCGCCCGAATATCCGGATCGGCCAGAGGAATTCGCTGCCCTTGAAGCCGGTGCCGTAGACGATCACATCGGCTGGGCGCACGGTCCCGTCCGCGGTGCGCACGCCCTCGGGCAGCACCTCGGCGATGGGCTCGGTCACGACATCCACATTCGGCCGCACCAGCGCCGGGTAGTACTCGTTGGAGAACAGCACCCGTTTGCACAACACTGGGTAGTCGGGGGTCAGCTTCGCGCGCAATTGCGGATCGGGCACGTCGTGGCGAAGCGTGCGGGTGCCCATCCAGGTCGCGAGACGCCGGATCGGCGGGATCGCGGTCAAGCCCAGGGAGAAGAACTCCAGGAAGCACCACACCCACAGGCGCTGGGCCAGCCGCAGGCCGGGGACGTGTGCGAACAGGGCGTGATGGATCGGCCGGTACTCGCGGTCGGTGCGCCGCACCACCCAGGCAGCGGTCCGCTGGAACAGCGTCAGATGGGCCACCTCGGGTGCGATGGCGGGTACGAATTGAATAGCGCTGGCGCCGGTTCCGATCACCGCGACCCGCTTCCCGGCGAGGTCGACGTCGTGGTCCCACTGCGCGGAATGGAACGACGGCCCGGCGAACGTCTCGATGCCCGCGATATCGGGCATCCGCGGGCGCGACAGCTGCCCGACCGCGCTGATCAGCACGTCGGCGGATCGGATATCGCCGTCGGCGGTGCGGACCGTCCAGCATCCGCCGTGTTCGTCGAAGCTCGCCTCGGTGACCTCGGCATCGAATCGGATCCGTTCGAGCAGCCGATGTTTCGTCGCCACCGCATGCAGGTAGCCGAGGATCTCGGCCTGACCGGAGTAGCGATGCGGCCAGTCCGGTTTCGGTTCGTAGGAGAACGAGTACAGCGGTGAGGGCACGTCGCAGGCCGCGCCCGGATAGGTGTTCTCCCGCCAGACCCCGCCCAGGTCGCTCGCCCGCTCCAGAATCGTGATGTCGTCGAAACCGTTGCGCTGCAGCTCGATTGCCGCGCCGAGCCCCCCGAACCCGGCTCCGACGATAATGACCGACGGCTTGGTAGCGGGCATGCGCGCGCTCCTCGAATCGAGAACAGTACCTCCACTGTAGGCGCGTGCCGCCGCCTCCGAACCCCGTTCCGTAAACCCAGCTCAGCGCGGTTGTACGCGGATCCGACCGCCCATCGGCACGGTGCGAACGATCGAGGTCAGCCGCCGGTCCGCGACGGCGTGCAGCACCACGGATGGGTCGGGCGCGTAGTCGATGGGAACGTCGCCGGGCTCCTCGACCTCCCACGCCCCGCCGATGGCCGAGGCCACACTGGGCGCCACCACCAGCGGCCGCCCACCGAACAGCGTGGTGCCCATCGCGTGCATATGTCCGGTGAGCACGCCGAGAATCCGCGCATCACCGGCGACGGTGCGCTCCAATCGTTCCGGATCGGCGAGCCGGATGGGATCGACCACCGTCGAGTACATCGGCACGGGCGGGTGATGCATCGCCACCAGCATGGAGGCATCCGCGGGCGTGGCGGCCAGCAACCGGTCCAGCCACGCGTAGGTTCGCTCGCCCAGCTCGCCGCCGCCCGAACCGGGAATCGTGGAATCGAGCAGTGCCACGGTGAGCCCGCCGATATCGACGGCCTGATTGATCGGTCCCTCCTCGGCGGGGCCGTCGAGGAGCGTCCGCCGCAGATTGGCCCGGTCGTCGTGATTGCCGGGCAGGACGTACAGCGGGATGTCGGTGGTCAGCGATTTGCGCGCCTGTTCGTACTGGGCGAGGGTCCCGGATTCGGTGAGGTCGCCGGTCACGAGGATGGCGTCGGGCCGGCGCGGTAATCGGTCGAGGTAGCCGAGGACGGCGGCGACTCGTTCGGCGTTGCGCGGATCCAGATCGAAGTGAGTATCGCTGAGCTGTGCCAACAGAATCATGGCGTCCGCTTTCTCGTGGGATCGCACCGTTGCGCCCGTCGCCGGGAACGACCTGTGCGAGCCCGTGTGGAATCGGCCCCCGGGTGTGATCGCTTCGGCCGCGTGCGTGCCGATACGGCACGTGTCCAGAGTAGAAGGTCCTCAGCGCGCCGTCTCCGTGACGGATGCCACCTTTTATAGCGGACGGCTATGGGTAGAGTGCGGGGCGGCGAGCCGCTATTCCGCAGCGACCCGCTCGAGCAGGGCGGCCGGATTGTCGATGATCGGACTCGAACCCGTCGTGAAGAAGTCCGGACCCGGTACGGCGGTCAACGCGAGTTCGGAACCCGCACGCCACGGCGCCTCCACCCGCAACGACAGCGAGTGCAGATGGGTGCGCGCGTACTCACCCGATTTGTCGAACAGCGGATCGCCCGCGATCGGATAGCCGATCCAGGCCAGATGAACCCGGATCTGATGCCGCCGCCCGGTGATCGGCCGGGCCAGCAGCACCGTGTGCCGATCGGTCCGCGCCACGGTGGTGAACTCGGTCCGAGATGGATAGTTCTTACCGGCCAGGAGATCGCTCTCGGCGACCGTCCACAGATGCCCCTCCCGCCGGATGGTGTCGCGCGGTGCCGCGATCCGCACCCGGTTCTTGCGCCCGACACTCAACGGCAGGTCGATGACGCCGGTATCGGGCAGATCGGTGGCAGCGGTGACGACCAGATACCGTTTGTCGGCCGTGCGCTTGGTGAACTGCCTGGTCAAACCACCGTGCGCGGCCAGATCCTTCGCGAACAGCACCAGGCCCGAGGTGACCTTGTCGATGCGGTGCACCGGGTAGAGGGTGATCCCCGCGGCCGCGGCCAGCTCGACCAGATCGGTGTCGTGGCGTTCCCCGGTCACGGCGATTCCGGCCGGCTTGTTCAGTGCGATGATCGCCTCGTCCTCGTCGACGAGGCACTGCTGCGCCAGCTGCTGCCAGCCCATCTCCACCGGGTGCGTTTCCACCGGGCCAGATTAGTCGGCGGTTCGATGGCCGAATATCGCCAGGAGGGGTGGGCGCCGCCCGGCCCGGTGTGCTAGAGCCAGGCGTCGTCGAGGTCGGTCGTGGTGCGATCCATCGCGTCGAGCAGATCGAAAAGCGGTGCGGTACGGGGCAATTCCCAGTGGAAGAAGTACCGTGCCGCGACCCGCTTACCGCGGTGGAAGTCCTCGGATCCGCGCGCGGCGGCCACCGCCTGCTCCAGCCAGATCCAGGCCAGCACCACATGTCCGAACGCCTCCAGGTAGGCGGACGAATTGGCCAGTGCCGCTTCCGGATCGGCGTCGCGCCACACCGTGGCGGTGGTGGTCGCGATGCGTCCGGCGGCCGCGGCCAGCGCATCGGCGAAGTCGCCGAGTTCGCCGTCGCCGGTCGCGCGAGCCCGATCGACCGTTTCGCCCATGGTGTCGAGCAGCAGGGTCAGGGCCGCGCCGCCGTCCGCGACCACCGCCCGGCCGAGCAGGTCCAGACTCTGAATCCCATGTGTCCCTTCGTGAATCGGATTGAGGCGGTTGTCGCGGTAATGCTGTTCGACGTCGTAGTCGCGGGTGTATCCGGCGCCGCCGTGCACCTGGATGGCGAGATCGTTGGCGGCCAGGCACCACTGGCTCGGCCAACTCTTGGCGATCGGGGTCAGTACTCGCAGCAACAGGGCGACGCGCTGCGCCTCATCGGCGTCCACGGCGCTGCGCTGCCGGTCGATCAGGGTGCCGCAGTACAACTGCAGGCCGAGGGCGCCTTCGGCATAGGCCTTCTGCGCCAGCAACATCCGGCGAACATCCGGATGCTGCGCGATCGGGACCTGCGCGCTCGCATCGCCCTTCACCGTCACCGGGCGGCCCTGCGGCCGGTTGCGGGCATAGTCGAGGGCCTTGAGGAAGCCGGTGTACCCCAGCGCGGTAGCGGCCAGGCCGACGCCGAGGCGCGCCTCGTTCATCATGTGGAACATATAGGTCAGGCCGCGATTCGGCGCACCCACCAGGTAGCCGACCGCACCCGGTGCGCCGCCGGGTGTGAACGCCCCGTCGCCGAAGACCGGCGCCGTGTTCACCGTGCCGCGCCAGCCCATCTTGTGGTTGATCCCGGCCAGCACCACATCGTTGCGCTCACCGAGCGAACCATCCTCGGCGGGAAGGTATTTCGGCACGATGAACAGCGAGATGCCGCGGGTTCCGGCATCCGATCCGGGAATGCGCGCCAGGACCAGATGCACGATGTTCTCCGACAGGTCGTGGTCACCGCCGGAGATCCACATCTTGCGGCCGAACAGCCGGTACGTGCCGTCGTCCTGCGGGACGGCCTTGGTGGTGATATCGGCCAGCGAGGAACCCGCCTGTGGTTCCGACAGCGCCATCGTGCCGAAGTAGCGCCCGGTCAGCATCGGCCGCACGAAGCGGTCGAGCTGTTCGGAATCCGCGTGCGCGGCGAGCAGGTTGGCGTTGCCGATGGTCAGCAGCGCGTAGCTGGCGGTCGCCACATTGGCGGCGTAGAACCACGCCATGCACGCGGTGAAGACCGTATGCGGCAATTGCATACCGCCCACTCGCTCGTCCATCGCGGCACCGACGAACCCCGCCTCCGCGAAGGCCGACAGCGCCGTCGCCACCTCCGGGATGATGTGCACCTTTTCGCCGTCGAAGGTCGGCTCGTGCAGATCGCCCTCGCGGTTGTGCGGGGCGAAGTACTTCTCGGCCAGTTCCCGGCTCAGCGCGAGCACCTGATCGAAGGTCTCGCGGCTGTGTTCCCGATAGCGCTCGCGCTCGGTCAGCCCGGTCACGTCGAGCCACTCGTAGAGCAGAAAATCGAGGTCGCGAGCGGACATGATGAGCGAATCCATAACCCAAGCCTGCTGGGCAACCCCCGCGCGCGCAAGGTGTGCGGGCGTGCCGTCGCCGTGACGGCTCCGGCGTGGCAGGTCCGGCGCCGTCGGGCCGGTGGGTGCGCGCCGGAACAGTGTGCGCCGGAACAGTGTGCGCCGGGAGGTGTGCGCCGGGAGGTGTGCGCCGGGAGGTGTGCTCAGCCGGCTCGGGCGACGAGGGGAGCGATGAAGCGCTCCAGCATGTCGCGCTCCTCGGCCTCGTCCCGGCCGGGCACCGTGAGCAGCGAGACGATGATGCGGGTCAGCCAGCGGGCCAGCCGCGCCCAATCATCGTGTGCCGAGGATGTTTCCGCGGTGAACAGCGAGCGGGCGATGGCCTCGATCACCTCGGAGGTCTGGGCGATCTGCAGGGTCGCTCCGGCGTCGTCGGGCCGGAACCAGGCGATCAGCAGCGGGTCCGAACGCACCGCGCGGAGACTGGCCAGCACTCCGGCGACGGCGCGTTCGCCGGGGTCGGCGATCGTCCCGATCTCGGCGGTGACGCGGGCGCCCACCCGCCGTGCCTCGCGATGCACGTACGCCAGTTGCACCGCCTGCCGGCTGTCGAAGTACCGGTACAGCGTCGCCCGCGAGCAGCCGGCGGCCTTGGCGATATCGCCCATCTGGGTCGCGTTCACGCCGCGTTCGGAGAACAGGCTCGCGGCGGCGTCCAGGATCCGCTCGGCCGCCTGTAGCGAGCGCGGATGCGCCAGCCAGTCGCTCATGCCGGGACGAAGGGGACGTTGACCGGCCAGCGCACGTAATTGCCCTCGGTGTACCGGACGCCGTCCGGATCCACGGAGAAGTCCGGGCACCGGGCCAGCAGTTCCCGCAGCGCGATGGTGGCCTGCATGCGGGCGGCGGCCGCGCCGAGGCAGTGGTGGTTGCCGTTGCCGAAGGTGAGGATGCTCTTCGGATTCCGTGTCACATCGAGTTCGCTTGCGTCCGAACCATATTCGCGCTCGTCCCGGTTGGCCGACGCGTACAGCATCAGCACCCGCCGTCCCGCCGGAATGGTGACGCCCTCGATCTCGACATCGCGGGTGGTGGTGCGGGCCAGACCCTGCACCGGCGAGGTCATGCGCAGGAATTCGTCGACCGCGCCCGGGATCAGGCTCGGATCGTCGAGCAGGCGCTGCCGCTGCTCGGGGTAGCCGGTCAGCAATTGCACCGCGCCGCCGAGATTTCCGGTGGTGGTGTCGTTGCCGCCGGTGATCATCGTGAACGCGAAACCGATGATCTGCAGGATTTCGCCGAAGTCGCCGCCGGCGCCGAGTCCCGAGGCCACCAGATGGGAGACGGTGTCGTCCGCCGGTTCGAGTTTGCGCTTCTCGATCATCGCGATGAAGTACTGGGTCAGCTCACCGACCGCCTCCTGCGCATGCTCGATGCCGCCGGTCGCCGAGGCCGCCACGATCGCCTCGCTCCAGCGATCGAACTGTGCCCGGTCCTCTTCCGGCACCCCGAGATAATGCGCCACCACCATGGTCGGCAGCGGTTTGAACAACTCCACCGAGATGTCACCGCCACCGGCCGCGCGCAGCTTCTCCAGCCGCTCGATCACGAACGCCTCGACCGCGGGCCGGATCTCCTGGACCTGCCGCGGGGTGAACCCCTTGGCCACGCGGCGCCGGAAGACGGTGTGGTCGGGCGGATCGGTGAAGACGAACGGCCGGTTCTCGCCGAGCCCGATCTCGCTGAGATTGTTGTAGTCGACCGTCAGACCCTGAGCCGAGGAGAACGTCTCGGGATCGCGCACCGCCGCGTAGATGTCGGCGTAGCGCGAAAGGACGTAGTAGTCCTCGTGCGGGCGGTTCTCGGGGACGACGTGGTGCACCGGATCGGATTCGCGCAAGGCGGCGTACATCGGCCAGGGGTCGCGCCAGGAGTCGCCGGAACGCAAGGTGAAGCGTGCCTCGTGAGACATCGTCGTGCTCATGTATCGACGGTAAGACAAATAGCCGAGTATGTCTAGAACCTGTTTCATCGGTGGCGGTCCGCCGCTCGCGCACCCGGACCGATACCGGGCGACCCGCCGGTGAGATCGGTACTGTGGGCTGACCAGCGCCGCCCGTCGGACAAGGAGCGCCCATGCGAACCGGTCCCGCTCTGCGAGAGTTCTTCCGGCGCAAGCCGATCGACCAGATCCAGGACGAATCCGCCACCACCCTGCACCGGACGCTGGGCCTGTGGCAGCTGACCGCCATCGGGGTGGGCGGCATCATCGGCGCGGGCATCTTCACGCTGGCCGGTGCGGTCGCGAATCAGACCGCCGGCCCGGCCGTCCTCGTCTCCTTCCTGATCGCGGGCGTCGCGAGCGCCGCCGCCGCGCTGTCCTACGCCGAATTCGCGGGACTCATTCCGCGCGCCGGTTCGGCCTACACCTACGGCTACGCCGTACTCGGCGAACCGGTGGGCTGGTTCATCGGCTGGGATCTGCTGCTCGAATACACCGCGATCGTCTCGGTGGTGGCGATCGGCATCTCCGGCTACATCCAATTCCTGTTGGGGCAGTGGGATATCGAGCTCCCCGAGTGGATGCTGGGTGCGCCGGGAACCGGGCACGGCCATGTGGTGAATCTGTTCGCCGCGATGCTGTGCCTGCTCATCGCCGCTCTGCTGAACCTGGGTATCCGGGCCGCGGCGCGATTCGAAACCTTCGTGGTGGGCCTGAAGATCGTGGTCGTCGTGGTGGTGATCACGGTCGGGTTCTTCCACATCGATTCCGCCAACTACCACCCGTACTTCCCGTTCGGCATGTCCGGCGCGGTCACCGGGGCGGCGACCGTCTTCTTCGCGGTCTTCGGCTACGACGCGATGTCGACCGCGGCCGAGGAGTCGGTGGACGCGAAACGCCACCTGCCCAAGGCGATTCTGTTGTCGCTGGCGGTGTCGATGGTGCTCTATGTGCTGGTCTGCCTGGTCCTGACCGGAATGCAGCACTACACCGACATCGATCCGGAGAGCGGGCTGTCCACCGCCTTCGAATCCGTCGGCCTGCCCGGGCTGGGCAGTCTGATCGCGGCCGGGGCCATCGTCGGCATCATGACGGTGCTGTTCACCTTCATGCTCGGCGTCACCCGCGTCTGGTATTCGATGAGCCGGGACGGCTTGCTGCCCAAGTGGTTTGCCAAAACCCACCCGGTACGTCAGGTGCCCACGCGGATCACCTGGATCGTCGGTGTCGCGTCGGCGGTGATCGCGGGGCTGCTGCCGATCGGCCAGGCCGCCGAGCTGACCAATATCGGCATCCTGCTGGCCTTCATCGTGGTCTGTGCGGCGGTGATCGTGTTGCGCTATCGCCGTCCGGATCTGCCGCGCGGCTTCCGCACGCCGGGGATGCCGGTGGTGCCCCTGCTCGGCATCGGCTTCTCGATCTGGCTGATCACCTATCTGCAACCGGTGACGTGGTTGCGCTTCGCCGTCTGGTTCGCCGTCGGCGCGATCGTCTACCTGACCTACAGCCGCCGCCATTCCCTGCTGGCGACCGGCCCGGATACCTCCGAGACGCCGGCCGGCCGGTTGTAGGGATTGTATCGAGATACCAGCGATATCTGAGGTATTTCGCGAATTTATCGTTTTGTTATTCGAATTGGCGCGTTCGGTATTTGGTTTCTCCCCGACCGTGGCGAATCATGGCTCCCCGGATCCAACGATCGACTGATCACCGTGGTGTTTCGGAAATCTGCTCTCGCTACGAGATTCGGAGGAACGCATCATGGCAGGAACCGAGGCGGGTCGATGTACCCGCTTTCCGGGTCGTAGGGCCTGGTCGACCGCGGCGACGCTGGTCGTTCTGTTCGGCGCGGCGGACACGATGGTGGCGACCGCCGGCCCGGCACACGCCGACTCGCCATTACCCGCCCCGGTCGTACCGGGAATTCCACTGCCGCCGCAGCTCACAATTCCCGGGATCTTCCCGGAAATCCATCCGGCCCCGCCGGAGCCCATGAAATCGGTCGGTGAGCGGGCGCTCGAGGCCGCCGAGTCCAAGATCGGCTCGACCTACCGCTCGGGTGCCGCCGGGCCCGATGCCTTCGACTGCTCGGGTCTGGTGCAGTGGGCGTACCGGCAGGTCGGGGTGGACCTGCCGCGGACGAGCTACGACCAGCTGTCCGCCGGCACGCCGGTCGACCTGGATGCGCTGCAACCGGGCGATTTGGTGTCGTTCTACGGGGGTGGACACTCCGCCCTCTATGCCGGCGACGGCACGGTCGTGCACGCCGCGACGAGCGGTGAGGGTGTCATCCGATCGGCGATCGCGCAGATGCCGGTCACCGGCGCCCGCCGCTTCTGACGGCGCCGGCGGGTGCGCCACGCGGCTCGCCGATCCAGGGGTTCGAATCCGCCGCGAGGTTATGTTGCGCGACAATGTGCATCGAGATCGGTGTCGAGATCGACAGCATTGGATTGCAACGTGAATCGCGGAGGAGGGGGCCGGTGGCCGAGACTCGGGCGAATGCCGACGAGCCGTTCGGGCCGGTGCGCCCCTCGGATGCGGTCGATGGCTGGGAGTTGGCCGGTGACGACACCCGCTGGTGGCTGGTCAAGGCGTTCGGCGATGCGCGCGGGCTGGTGAAGCCGACCACGCGGACCACCTGCGCCTGGCGTATCGAAACCGCCGACGGCCGGATGTTGCGCGAGGTCAGCGCGCGATCGGTCGCGGAGGCGAAAGTCGCTGCGGAAGAATGGATCCGGAAGACGATCGGCTGAGCGTTCGCTCGGCCGATCGTTCCGATCGCCCGGGTCGAACCGCACTGATCTGCCGGGGCTGTCCGCGTCGGGATATCATATGAAAACCGTATGAATCGACCGGAGGGTGCCGATGAGCTCGGAGGCGGATCGCGCGGCCGCGCAGCAACGGCGCCGGTTGGCCGTCGACGTCAAGGATGCGTTGCGCGACTTGAACATTCAGCTCGCACTGCTGAATCGGCGGTTCGGTGGCCGGGTCGAACTTCGCGACGTGGACTGGACCTGCCTGGACCTGATCAACCGGCGGGGCCCCGTCTCGCCGACCGCGCTGGCCCGGCTCACCGGCCTGCACCCGGCCACCCTCACCGGTGTCCTGGACCGGTTGCAGAAGGGCGGTTGGATCGTCCGGGAACGTGACCCCGAGGCGAGCGACCGGCGCGCAGTCACCCTGCGCGCCGTCCGCGAACGCAATTCCGAACTTTTCCAGGTGTTCTCGGGCATGAACCGGCGCATGGACGAGGTGCTCGAGCGGTACTCGGAGACGGAGCTGGAGGTGATCGCGGACTTCCTCCGGCAGACCGGGACCGCAGGCGCGGACTCCGCCGCCGAGCTCGGCACCTGATCGGCCGCCTTCGCCGACGTCCACGGCACGGTCGACGCCCGACGAGACGGCGGTAGTCGTCAATCGTCCGCACGCCGCCTCGGGCGTGTCGCGGACCGTTCATCGAGTACGGGTAGGCTCGGGTGATCGGCGGGTCTCCGCATATGTCCTCGTCGGTGGGCGTTCGCGCCACCACACACCAACCCGAGGATGTGGGTTATGGCAATTACCGAGATCGGCGCGTACGCACATCTCAGTCCCGCCGATATCGAGGCGCTGGGTCGTGAGCTCGACCGGATTCGCGCCGATGTCGAGGCCGACCTGGGTACTCGCGACGCGAACTACATTCGCCGGACGATCGTCTTTCAGCGCACCCTCGACGCCGCCGCCCGAGTGATCATCCTCGCCGGTCGCGGCCGCCTCGCCTGGGTGCTCGGTGCGGTGGGCCTGGCGACGGCCAAGAGCGTCGAGAATATGGAGATCGGACACAACGTCTCCCACGGTCAATGGGATTGGATGAACGACCCGGAAATTCACTCCAACACCTGGGAGTGGGATATGGCCGGGCTGTCCGCGCAGTGGCGCTACGCACACAACGTCCGTCATCACCTCTACACCAACGTGCTGGGAATGGACGACGATATCGGCTTCGGCGTGATGCGGGTGACCAGGGACCAGCGCTGGCGGCCGCGCCTGCTGCTGCAACCGGTGCAGAATGTGCTGCTGGCGGCGACCTTCGAATGGGGTATCGCCTGGCACGACCTGGACTCCGTCCACGACCGGGTGACCGATACCGCCGAGCGGGCCGGCCAGACCCGGGCGTTGCTCGGAAAACTGGTCCGGCAGGCCGGCAAGGATTATGTGCTGTTTCCGGCATTGAGCGGAAAGCGGTGGCGGCGCACGCTTTTCGCCAATCTCGGCGCCAACGTGCTGCGCAACCTGTGGGCGTACCTGGTGATTTTCTGCGGCCATTTTCCCGACGGCGCGGAGAAATTCACTCCGTCGGTGCTGGAGTCGGAAACCAAGGCGGAATGGTATCTGCGCCAGATGCTGGGCACCGCGAACTTCGATGCCGGGCGGGTTCAGGCCTTCATGAGCGGCAATCTGTGCTACCAGATCGAACATCACCTGTTCCCCGACCTGCCCAGCAACCGGTACCGGGACATCGCCACCCGTGTGCGTGCCCTGTGCGAAGAATTCGATCTGCCGTATACCACGGGTCCACTGCTGCGACAGTATGCGCTCACCCTCCGGACGATCCACAAATTGGCGCTGCCGGATCGCTTTCTCACCGCGACCTCCGACGACGCCCCCGAAACGGCGTCGGAGCGAAAGTTTCTCGGATACCGCCCGTTCGCGGCCGCCGAGGGCACACCTTCTCGTTCGCGCCGGGGGTTGCGCACCGCGCTGCGTGTGGTGGCGGCGAAGACCGCGCTGCCGACCGGATGACCCAGCGGGTTCAGCTCATCCGTGCGGGCGCACCGGCAGTTCGGTGAGTCCCCGCATGAGCAGGCTCGGCTGCCACCGCGGGGTGAACGACGGCGCCAGTGCCAGCTTGGGGAAGCGATCCAGCAGAGCGGTGAAGGCGACGGCGGCCTCCATCCGGGCCAGCGGAGCGCCGACGCAGAAATGGATTCCGTGGCCGAAAGCCACATGTCCGGACGGTTTCCGGCCGATATCGAGTTCGTCGGGTGAATGGTATCGCTCGGGATCGCGATCGGCCGCCGAGAGGGCGACATAGACCAATTCGCCTGCGGGAATGACGGTTCCGCCGATGTCAACGGGGTCCTCGGTGTACCGGACCGTGGCCCAGCCGACCGGGCCGTCGAGTCGCAGAAACTCTTCCACGGCGGCGGGAATGCCGTCCGGGTCCGCCCGCAGCGCATCGAATTGGGTCCGGCTGCGCAGCAGTGCGAAGGTGCCGTTGCCGATCAGGTTCACCGTCGTTTCGTGACCGGCCACCAGCAGCAGGAAAGCCATCGCCACCAATTCCGGATCGGTGAGGCGGTCGCCTTCGTCCTGTTCGGTGGCCAGTCCCGACAGCAGGTCGTCGCCGGGCCGAACGCGTTTGTCCGCCAGCAGCGCCGTCAGATATCTGCCCATATCGGCGGATGCGCGGTCATGGTCCGCCAGATCTCCGGCGGCCCCCACCAGGATCTTCGTCCACAGTTGGAAATCGTCGCGATCGGTGAAGGGAACGCCGAGCAGTTCGCAGATCACGGTGACGGGTAGCGGGGTCGCGAACGCGGAAAGCAGCTCGACCTCATCCTGCGCCGCCACCTCGTCGAGCAGTGCGGCGGTGATCTCCTCGATGCGAGGGCGCAAGGCCGCCACCCGCCGCGGCGTGAAGGCCTTGTTCACCAGCTTCCGCAGTCGCGTGTGTTCCGGCGGATCGGTATTGAGCATATGGGTGCTCAACGCCCGCGCATCCGAATTCGACAGCACCGCGGAGCCTTTGCGCCGGAACAATTCGATAGTGCCGGCCGAGTTCTTGTGCAAGCGCGGATCGGCCAGTGCCGCTCGCGCTTCCGCATGGCCGACGACAACCCAGCACGGAATCCCGCGCTCGTGCGTGAACCGCACCTTGTGTACCGGTCCGCGGGCCCGCCAGCGCTCGTAGTACTTGTGCGGATCGTCGTGGAAGTCCTCTTCCACCAATTCGATCTGCTCGGAAACCTCGGCCTCGGCCATACTGTGCTCCCTGCTACCGGCGCCGATCAGCGCTCCCCGCGGTGTCGGACCGGTCGTAACGGTGACCATATCCAACGTACCGAAAATCAGGCCGAGCCGCAGATGCCCGATTCGCGTAGAAACCGTTCCGCCCGAACCGCTTTCATCGGTCAGGCATCCGTCCACTCCCGCAGCTTCTCCGGATTGCGGATCGCCCAGATCCGGGTGATCCGGCCGTCGGCGATATCGAAGGCGTAGACGGTCGCGATGGTGCCGTCGATCTGCGCCACCAGGCCGGGCTGGCCGTTGACGGTGCGCTCGAGAAGTGTGACTTCCGTGGCGCGGGAAGCGATTTCGATCCATGCGCGAGCGATCTGCTCACCACCGGTGATCGGATGACGGAAGGCGACCACCCGGCCGCCGCTGTCGGCGGTCGCGACGGCCCGCGGATCCAGGATCTCGATCAGTGCCTCGATATCCTTCGTCTCCCACGCGCGTTTGAAGTCTCGGACGACCTCGGCACGCTGGTCCCGAGACGGACGTGCGGAGGTCTGGACACGACGGCGTGCGGAGGAGGCCAGCTGGCGGCAGGCCGCGGGAGTGCGGCCGACGATATCGGCGATCTCGGCGAAGGAATACCGGAAGACATCGTGCAGGACGAAGGCCACCCGCTCGGCCGGCGTCATGGAATCGAGCACGACGAGGAACGCCATACTGATCGATTCGTCGAGCGTCACCCGGTCGGCCGGATCGGCCGGTGCGGGCGCGCCCCATTCGCTGCGGTCCGGGACCGGCTCCGGAAGCCATTCACCGACGTAGCGCTCGCGCCGAGCCCGCGCCGAACCGAGCAGATCGAGGCAGATGCGGCTGGCCACGGTCCGCAACCAGCCACCGGGCGCCTCGACGGCCTGCTGCTGCTCCGGGGCCAGGGCGTACCAGCGCGCATAGGTCTCCTGCACCACGTCCTCGGCCTCCGCGAGGGAGCCGAGCAGCCGGTAGGCGAGGTTGAGCAGCGCCCGCCGCTCACTCACCACCGCGCTCGCTTCCGGATCGGTCATGGTCTCGCTCCCTCGCTCGGTACAGGTCCTTCCACTGTTGGACGAAACAGCACGCCGAAATGTGAGGCCGGTACGAACGTAACCCCGGCCTCAGCGGCGCCGGCTGCGCGTCCGCGCGGTCACCGCCAGGTGCATGGCCGGATTTCCGAGCGCCTTCAATTGGGCCGCGCGCGCCGGCGGTGCACGCGGCACCGGCCAGTTCGGTCAACCGCTCGTGTCTGCGCCGTATGCCACAGCCCGTCAGGATCTTAGCGAATTGCTCTCGAAAATGATTGCTGCGCTGCGTTTTTCAACACAACCGGCGTGAACGGTCGCCCGGTGACCCTCGGCTCGCGATCTCGCACGGTCCGAGCGGCGGCGTCGGTGAGTGCCATCGAGGGCTTCGGCCACCGACCACGCCACCGTGTTACGGCGGTCGGCCCGTGCGCGGAAACCGCGAGGACCTTCCTTCATTGCCGGGACCCGCGGGCCCGGCACCGACGACCTTCCCCATTCGCTAACACGTTGACAAGGCTGCCCAATCGTCATTGCCTGCTCGAACAACTGGAGGCCATCGTCGCGACGGCCGGTCCCGCCAACCACATCGGTTTGTGTTTTCTCGACCTCGACGAGTTCAAGCTGATCAACGACCGTTACGGCCACCGCGCGGGCGACAGTGTGCTGGCCGAGGTCGGTCGCCGGCTCGACGCGACCCTGACCTCGTCGGCGGTGACGCCGGCTCGCATCGGAGGAGACGAGTTCGTCGCCTTGCTGGCACCACCCTGCGACGACGGCAAGGCCCATGCCACCGCGGAGCCCATGCTCGCGACCCTGAGTGACCCGATTCCGGTCGGTCCCACCGACCTGCTGGTGCTGTCGGGCAGCATCGGCGCTGTCGTCGCACCGGTTGCCGGCGCGAACGCCGAGAAACTGTTGAACGATGCCGACGTCGGCCTGTACCGCGCCAAAGCTGCCGGCCGAGTAACCTGGGTGCTGCACCGCGACGACCACGACCGCGCAACGGAATAGGCGCACCTGCCGGTTCCGGAAGCGGTGATCACAACTCGGACCGATCCGCCGCGCCGGATTCGCGTGGGCGTCGTGGCGAGGGCAGTGTCATCGCGACTTCGCCCCGTCGGGCCGCTCGCCACCAGCGCTGTCCGGAGTCGGCGACGTTCCGGATCTTGCGCACAGGGGGAACCTGGGAGAGCAGGTGCATCTGGTATCGCCACGGCATTTGCAGCCCGTGTCGAACCGCCATCGCATAGGCGAACTGCACGGCGTTGCGGTCGAGATACCGGTCGGCGTGTTCGAACCAGGTCATGCTGGCACGGGCGGCCGCCTGTATCGGGCGCATCGCCGCGCGCCGCTGCGCGTCGTAATTCTCCAGCGCATCGGCGATCTCGCCGTTTTCGTACAGGCTCTGGGCGAGCACGATGGCGTCGATGATCGCCAGCCGGGTGCCCGAACCGATGGTGAAATGCGTCGTGTGCGCCGCATCGCCGAGCAGCACCACATTGTCGTGATACCAGGATTTGTTGGTCACCTCGGGAAAGCAACTCCACCTTGCGAATTCGCCTCGCGTCTTGCTGATCAAAGAGTGACCTTCGAGAACGCGCGCGAATATCCTTTCCAGAAGACGCACATTTTCGGTGCTGTCCAGGGAATCGAATCCTGATTCGTGCCACGTCTGCGGTTGGCACTCGACGATGCAGGTGCTGATCTTTCCGGCGATCGACGGGTAGGCATGGAACCATATCCAACCGGCCGGGGTGTGTTCGAAGGCGAAGGTGAATCGGTCGAAGACCTTGTCGGTGCCGAGCCAGATATATCGATTCTCGCCGAGCCGCACCGACGTTCCGAAGCGATGATCGTCCAGCTGCCGCACCCGGCTGTTCGCGCCGTCGGAAGCGATGACGAGATCGGCGTCGTCCAAGCCGGACAGATCGTGGATTTCCCGGTCGTGCTGGACATCGACGCCGAGGTCGGTCGCCCGCCGGGACAGCACATCGAGCAATGCCGCTCGCCCCATACTGAATCCGTAGCCCGGGAAGTACGCGGTCCGGTCGTCGCCCACGTGGATCGCCTGTTCACGCCAGAGCACCGATCCGGCCCGTACCGTCTGTGCGCTGTCGGGGTCGTTCCGATACAGGATGTCGAGCAGGTCGTCCCAGTACACGACGCCCCAGCCGTAGGTGGACCCGGGAGGATTCCGGTCGATCACCGTGACGGCATGGCCCGGGTCGCGCCGCTTCATCGAAATGGCGAAGTACAGTCCGGCCGGCCCGCCACCGACACATACGATTTTCATTCGGTCACCAGTTCCGGTCCGGTTGGTCTATCCCGGCGTCACATGATCGGTATCGGATGCGGCCGAGCCCGGCACGCTGTGCGTGTCCGGGCTCGGTCATCGGCACTAGAAGCTTCCCCAGCCGCCGCCGAAGGGGTTCCACCAGCCGCCGTTGCCCCAGCCGCCGTTGCCCCAGCCGCCGTTGCCCCAGCCGCCGTTGCCCCAACCCCAGCCGTTGCCGTGGCCCCAGCCGTTGCCGTTGCCCCAGCCGTCGCCGTGGCCCCAGCCGTTGCCGTGGCCCCAGCCAGGGTTGTCGACGGATTGGGTCGCGGATGTCGGCGTCGTTGTGGCGGATGCTTGTGTCGCGGCCGCGACGACCGGAACCGCAGCGACTGCGGCTATTCCGGCTGCTGCTGCCAACCGGGCGAATTTCGAGTGTGAATTCCTTTTCTTGATCATAATGGGCTCCAGATAGGTGTCCCGACCTGGTGAAATTCTACGCGTTTTCGGCGTGCGCCAGAAGTTGCCGAATCAACCTGTTCACAACGGCAATTGATCTCAACGGGGGTGCGCAGTTGCGGCGGGTTCGGGCGATGGCGGAGGGGGATGAAAAACATTGGCTGAAAAATGGAACCGATCGGGGTGCTTCGACGTCCAGGCAGATGAAGAACCGAAGATTTCATCAACTGGGGGGTAAGCGAATGACGAAGTACGCGAGGAACATCGGGGTGGTCGCGGGTGGCGTGCTCGCGGTCTTGATGACCACGTGTGTGGCATTGCCCGCCGCCGACGCGGCGCCCGGCCGGGCGATGCGTACTGCCACGTGGACGCCGTGAAGGCCATGAATCCGCACAATTCCAAGGGCACGCCGACCGACATCGTCGGGAAGGGCAGCATCAGCTGCACGGCGGACATCGACTCGCTGTACATCGATGTCGAACTCCAGCGCAAGGAGGGCGGGAGCTGGACGCGGGTCGGCGGCGGCCACAACGAGGTCACCAAGCCCGCCGCGGGCACCAAACTCGTTGCCCAGGGCGCTACCACCTGCGGGGACGGGGAGTACCGGACGGCTGCTCGCGGGGGCGGCGTGTACGGGGGAGTACCCTCGCATCCTCGGTGTGGAAGTACTCGGACACGGTGGTGAATCCGTGCGGTAAGTAGTGCTGAGGCGGGGCGAGATTGCGAGTGGCTTGGAGGCCGGGGTGAGTGGGACGGAATGGGAGATGTTCTGCTCGGAGGTGTTTGCTATCGCCGAGCGTTACGCCATCCAGACGTTTTCGAATCCCGGCACCCTGGTGCTCTCCAGCGGATCGTCGTCCTCGGAAGCCGAAGTGCGCGGGGCCAATCCACACATCAAACTGGTGGATATCGGTGACGCCGCGGTGCGCATCGAAACGGGCTGGTGCGTCCGCGCCATCGCCGACTACGAAATCCAGTTCGAGGACGAGCCGTCCCAGGCGGCCGCGGCGGTCGAGGCGATCGTTCTCGGGGGCGCCGAAGAGTATGTGATCACCGATGACGACGACCGGTGGGTGGCGTTCGGCGTGACCGTGCGGCCAGGAGTTCGGCATCGGTACGCGCGCTGTCGAGGGGCGCCTCGACCGCCTACGACAGAATGTCTGGGAAGAGCTGGGCGCCGCACCCGTCGGACACACACGCAAGCGAAAGTCGAAGCAGAAGGCCACGTCTCGAAGAGCCGGACCTGACCCCGGCGCAGGAGACGAGTCCCGAGCCCGACAGGGCAAGCGGGTCCGGCCACGCCGGGCAACGGCCTGCTCCTAGCTGCCACTGGATGCCCGGGGCCCTCGATGAGCGGGTGAAATGCGGTGGTTTCCTTCGTACCGTAGGTGGCAAATGTGCAAGGCCACCGAGGAGCGGGCGTACGGTCGGCCGGGAGAATACGAATCGGCGTGGCATGAGCTGAGATGCGGTGGGAAGGTTGTTTTCCACTCGAGACTCGGCAATCCGGCTGGCCCGCAGATCTGTGTCGCAGGTTCGTGCCCTTTTAGGGAAGGGCTCGAACCTGCCACGTGCGACTGCGGAAATGCCGAAGCTCTCTTTGAAAAAGGACACGTCAACCGCTGTGACCTGCGGAAACGTCGTCGCAGGCCCGTAACACGGTCTGCTAATCGACCTTGGTTACGCTGACCCGGATTTCATGACCGTCGCCGACGGTGCCTGTGTAGCCATCACCGAGGGAGTCCTTCACAGCGATGGACTTCGCCAGTGTTTCGTGGGCGATGTATGCATTGTGCGTTTCGATCGTGGCTGAGATGCCTTCTGGAACGGCGATCGTCAGTGCGATCCGGTCCGATACATCCAGGCCTGCCTCGCGACGTGCGTTTTGGACAACTCTTACGACATCAAAGGGGTGTGGCATCGCCAGCAATGTGGGTGACTGTGCTCGAAATCGGTTTGTGCGAACAGCAGTCCGCGGTCGTGCAGGTCCTGGGGTCGGCGTGTTTGAAGAACACATCGCCGATCAAATCGAGGTGAGCGGAGAATCGCCCGTCCGATTGGAGCGGATTGATCAACGGCAACCCGTTCGCCTGACAGACGGCAAGGTCGTCGGCGCCGAAGGCCGGAGCTTGGTGCACCAGACCGGTGCCCTCATCGGCGGTGACGTAGCCGGCTTCAATGATGCGGTGCGCGTGCGGGATCTCGACCAGGTCGAAAGGCGGGAGATAACGCAGGCCGGCCAGCTCCGTGCCGCTGATTGCCGCCACTGTCTCGGCGTCCTCGCCGAGCACTGCGCCAGCGAGTGGTTCGGCCACGATGAACGTCCCCGATTCGGTGCGCGCGATGACGTATACGGTCGAGGAGTTCACCGCTACCGCGGTGTTCGCCGGAAGTGTCCACGGCGTGGTGGTCCAGATCAGCAGTTCGGCATCGTCGATGTCGGCGATGGAGTCGAGCAACGGCATCCGCACGTAGACCGAGGGATCGGTGACCGTCTCGTAGCCCTGGGCGAGTTCGTGATCGGACAATGTTGTACCGCAACGCGGGCAATACGGCGCCACTCGAAAGTCTTCGGTCAGCAGCCCGCGATCGAATATCTGCTGGAGCGACCACCACACGCTGTCGATGTATTCCGGTGACATGGTGGTGTAGGGATGCTCGAGGTCGATCCAGTAGCCCATCCGCTGGGTGAGCTGTTCGAACTCGCTCACGTGGCGCATCACCGACTCGCGACAGCGAGCGTTGAATGCCGCGATGCCGAAGGTCTCGATCTGAGGCTTGCCGTTGAGTCCGAGCTCTTTCTCGACGGCGAGTTCCACGGGCAGGCCGTGGCAGTCCCAGCCGGCCTGGCGGGACACCGAGTAGCCCTTCATGGTCTTGAAACGCGGGAACACGTCCTTGAACACCCGTGCCTCGACGTGATGAACACCCGGTGATCCGTTTGCGGTGGGCGGACCTTCGTAGAAGCCCCATCGTGGGCCGTTCGCAGTGCGGTTCAGGCTACGAGCGAAGATGTCCCGCTCACGCCACCAGTCGATGATTCTCATCTCGGCGGCGGGCAGGTCGATGCGCGTCGGAAGGACGCGGAAAGGGGTAGCAGTCCGGTCGTGGACCATGCGTGGGTACTCCCTCGGTTCCGTTCTCGCACAGGTAGTTATCTGACCTATGCAGGGACGTCGCTCCCAGGCACTTCGGCCTGCGAGCCCGCGGTACCACCCCGCTTGCGCACGAACTGCTCGTGTGCCGCTCAGTTCGTCGCTATGACGTACGACATACGTCCGGTTCTACTGGCAGTGTCCCGAATAGGGGTGCGCTCTTTCGGAGGCTCCCCGGTGATGGCCGGATCGGCGCCGTTGCGGCGAGAACAGCAGGCATGGGCTACTTAACCGAATCATTTTCTGGCGCAAGCAAGAACAGCGATGCCAGCGTGGATCGCGAGAACTGACCGCGCACTGCTGCTGCGGTGGGGGCTATCCGGATCAGCGCGAAACGTGTTGGCGTGGGCGGTGATCGGGGCCGGTTCGATGCCGCTGAGTGCGCCCGGTCGGTGAGTGAGGTAGGTCAGCAGGGCGGCCGTGTCGCGGCAGAACAGGACGGCGAGCATGTTGCAGGTGCCGGTCGTCGTACTGGCGAAGGCGGTCTCCGGATTAGCGGCCGGCCTTTCAGCCATTCGGAGCAGCTGGGCAGGAGCAGCGGTGAGCCGCAGCAGATACCGTATGGAATGAGTAGGTCGGATCGGCGCCGATGAACTCGTGCCGCATTACCGAACGCCGGCCGTTGATTTCATTCTCGGCTACCAACGGTCGGCGTTCGGTATGGGACCGGTTCGTTGCGGGGGTCGGTGTCGACCCGCTACGACACGATCGGCGGATGGTTTCGATCGTGATTCACCGCCGGTGGTGGCGGGACCAATGCGCCGGCCTTGTCTTGAGGGCCGGCATTGTTGGGTTTGCGGGGTGCTTGGACGAGCATCGGCAATGGAAGGGGTGACGAGCGAGTGTCACCTGCGGTCGCCGGGGGCGGACAATGTGATGAGCCGGGTGGTTGGGCGCCGGTGCACGTGCTGGTGGGCGACGCCGGATCGGCTTGGGCGCTCGGCAGCGAGAACGCCGCCGCGGAGATCGCCGCCGCAAGCGCAATCGGGCACAACGTGGTCCGCATCTGTCACAACCAGACGGGATCGCCGTAGACGGCTACGGAGTTGTCGGCGTCGGCAGTCGAGGTCGACACTATTGCGTAGGAGCGCAGACTCACCGGCCCCAGGCATGAATCGACCTTGACCTGCACCTGATCAACCGTGGCCGAGGCATGCGCGCCAGCGAGCTGCTTCGTTGCCAACGGCACGGTGGTGATCGTGCCCGGTTTGGGGGCGAAGGACAGACTCGGAATCGCCAATGCACTCATGCCCGCGCTCATTCCGCCCACGGAAACGCTGATGTTCGGCCCTACCGCCGCGGACAATCCGACGGTCATGCCGTTGGAGACATCGACTTGGCAGCCGATTTGATACCCCAGCGTCAGGTTCCCCGCGTCAACTGGTACTCGGCCGTTCCCAGTGATGTCGGCGACCGCTTTGAGCTTGACGAATCCCTCCCGGGTGAACGGCGACTCGGCCAGGTTGGTAACCCGATCCACGTTCTCTTCCAGCTTGCTGATTCGTATCTGCCAACCATCGTCTGTGATGGCGTCGCGCGAGGTGTCTGCTACCGGATCGGCGACCGCGATCGCGGAGGTGCCGAGGCTGATGGTCGTGGCCATCAGGCATACCAAGGCAACGGTGGAGCGTCTCATTCGAAAATCTCACTTTCACTGAAAACGGTCTTTTACCGCGTCGGGCTAGGTAGCGCTCTCGGTGTGCTCGATCAGCCCGTATGTGGGACCGCCGGGGCCTTGAACTGCTGCGACGCGAGTGTCGGCGCTGACCTGACGGGGTTCGCTCACGACGGTTGCGCCGGCATCGCGCGCGCGTTTCAGTGCGGTATCGAGATCGGCGACCCGGATATGTGCGACAGCGGTGGCGGGAGCATCGGGTCGGGCAGGGGTCAGGCCGATTTCGATTCCATCCACCGTGAAGCCCACGTAATGGGCGTTGTCGGTGTGCGGCTCGGTTCCGAGCAGCGCGATCTGGATGGCCTTCGCCGCATCCAGGTCTGCGACGGTGTACACGATGTTTTCGACAGTGTTCATGCTCTACTGACGCGGACCGGGCAACAATCGTGACAGCGGTAGGTGTGTCACATTGCCGCTGCGGCGCTCGTCATAAGAGCATGACAAGTATGGATGTAGCCGAACTCGAGGCCGAGCGTCCGCGGCTAACCGCGATCGCGGCCCGAGTTCTCGGGACCGATGCCGAAGCCGACGATGTGATCCAGGAAGCGTGGCTGCGGCTGTCGAGTATCGAGACGGTTGAGGATCCGCCGGCGTTGCTGACTACCGTGGTGACGCGCCTGTGTCTCGATCAATTGCGCCGACGCCAGACCAGATCAGCAGCCGAGTCGGCGGCTCGAACCGATGCACCCGCCGATACTGCACGCGTGGATCCCGAGGCCGATGTGCTATTAGCCGAGCAGGTCGGTGACGCGATGCAGGTCGTCCTGGGCACGCTCGCACCGGCCGAGCGCGTGGCATTTGTCTTGCATGATGTGTTCGGATACCCGTTCGAGCAGATCAGCGTCGCGCTCGGCCGCTCGGACACGGCGGTGCGCAAGCTGGCCAGCCGCGCACGGCGCAAAGTGCGGGGGGCGCCCGAGCCGGTGGAGGAGCAGCAGGCGCGCGCGGAAAGTCGTGAGGTGGTCGACGCGTTTCTCTCGGCCGCCCGCGGTGGCGAACTGTCCGATCTGCTGAACCTGCTGGCGCCGGACGCGGTCATGCGCGCCGATGCTGTCGGCGAACGAATGGGCACCCAGCAGACCTACGACGGCGCTGCCGCTGTCGCCGCCCGCTTCCATGGCGGCGCCCGGGGAGCGCGACCGGCCACGATCGATGGCGAGCCCGGCCTCGCATGGATTGTCGGCGGGCGGGCGAAGGTCGCATTCACCTTCTGGATCGACGACGGTCTGGTGCGCGAGATCGAATTGATCGCCGATCCCGAGATCCTGGCCACCCTGGATCTCACCCACGAGCGAACGGATTCTTGAGATGCGGTTTCGCGCCGAGGTTGAGCCCCCTGAACCGATGCGTGGTCTGGAGGTGCCCGCGGCGGTCGTCGACTCACTGGCCGGGGGCGCGCGACCGCGAGTGCACGTCACGATCAGCGGGCACACCTGGGATACGCGGATCGCGATCATGCGCGGCCGTCACCTGATCGGACTCAGCAACGCCAACAGGGCCGCGGCCGGAGTCGCGATCGGCGAAATGGTCGAGGTGGGAGTCGAACTGAACAACGAACCTGTGACGGTCGCCGAGCCAGCTGATTTCGCTGCGGCGCTGGCCGCGGATCCGGATGCCCGTGCCGCCTATGAACGACTGACCGTCAGCCAGAAGCGTCAACAGATCCGCTTGATCGAGAACGCCAAAAGACCCGAGACGCGGTTGCGCCGCATCGGACAGTCGATCGACCGGTTGCGCGAGCGGAGTCGATGACATACCGCACCTGCGGTGCGTGCCGTTTTGTTGGGTGAGTCGCGGTCGAGCACATGGCCTACGTCGGGAACATCCGGTGCGAGCTGCGGCCGGATGTTCCCGAGGCTGCCTATTTCAGGCGGTATCAGGCCTTTTCCCATGGTCCTCCACGAGACGCACTACGTTGCCTGCCGGGTCGAAGAAGGCGCAATCGTATTCCCCGGACTCGTGCCGAATCGGCTCCTGAATCACCTCCACGATGGCCGTGCCCGCCTCGAGGTGCGCGAAGGTATCGAGAAGATTCGGGGTCGAAAGGCAGATACTGGGAAATGCGCCGTCATCGATCTGCTCGGAACAGCACGGCCTGCCGGCCGCGGTGAGTGGCGAAAGCACCACCGACAGCTCGGGCTGGCCGACGGGTCCGACCGTGAGCCGACGCGTGGCCCCTTCACCTTCGGTGCCACGAACCTCGAAGCCGAGGACATCACGGTAGAAGGCCAGCGAAGCTTCTACATCGAGAGCGGGAACAACGATTCGACTGATGCGGAATTCCACAGGGCTCATACTTCGGGTCCGTATCAATCGTGGATCGCATCGACCGATTCCCAGACGAACCCGTCGGGGTCGGTGAAGGGCTCGCCGCTCCACACGATCGTGAGCCGGTGTGAGCCACTGCCTTCCGCTGAGACACCGAACTCTTTCGCCAAACCTGCGCGCTTGTACAGACCGAGTGTGATCGCACCGCCCTGCTGCTCGAATTCGACATACTTGCTGCCGTAGCTCTTCGCCACGGCCAGCCCTCGGGCGCTGTAAAGCTGTTGGCTGGCTTTGACGTCGGAAACACCGAGCAGCAGCACCACGCGCTCGGGATTCAGCTCCAGCGGGATGTCGTCCTTCTTGGCTGTCGTCGCGATCTTCAAGACGGTGCCGTCCGGAGTGCTCAACACGCCGGAATAGCCGCCCCAGAGCTGCCGCTTCGGACGTTTCACCTCCGTGGCTCCCAGTCCCACAGCGTGGGCGAAGAGTTTGTCGACGCTCGCCGGTCCGGCGACATCCACCCCCAAGGTGAATCCGCGGAAACCGTTGGATGCTTGCGCCGAGCTTTCGGTGTGGATCGGCGTATCAATACCGAACGCGGTCGAATAGAAGGTCACGGCGGCCGACGGGGAGGTCGTTCCGAGACGCAGGTGACTGATCGAGGCCATATCTGATCCTTTGGTGAATGTGGTACGTCGTGTTGTTGACGCACACCACGGCGGTGTTGTGACCGAGCGCCGCACGCGCGCCGCGCGACCGGCCGCAACTCAGGTGGTCGTTTCCGTTCCGGCGCGGATGTGTCCGCGGGTGCGCGGTCACGTCCGGCTCGGCTCGTGCGTCAGAGATGTGATGGCGCGCAACGCAATCGCGTCGAGATTACGAATCGGGAAGAGTCACCATGCGCAATGCACGATCAATCGGATACTGGGCTACCACCGTGGTTACGGTCTTCGTCCTGGCTTCAGGTGGTGTTGCCGACCTACTGCACGTCGGTGACACTGCGGCGGGCATGGCCGAGTTGGGATATCCCGCCTACGTTATGACCATCCTCGGATTCTGGAAGGTGCTCGGCGCTATGGCGATCCTGGTTCCGCGGTTTCCCTTGGTCAAGGAATGGGCCTACGCGGGTACGTTTTTCGATCTCACTGGTGCTTTCGCTTCGCACGTCGCGCACGGCTCGACGGTGATTCATCTGTTCTACACCGGATTCTTCACGGTGTGCGCGGTGGCGTCGTGGGCATTGCGGCCAGGCAGTCGCAAGCTCTGGGGTGCGGCGGCTTCTCTTGCGGGATGATCCGGCGGTTCACTTCACGGTCAAGTACTGCTCCAGCGCTGCGCGGATCGCGGGATGTGCGGCTGTTTCCTCGAGTTCGAGCAAGGCGGCTTCGACGACCAGGCCGATCCACAACAGCGCCGACTCGAACGGGTGCGACCAGCCCATGGCGCGAAAGTCCTCCGCCGCGACGCGTGCGAGCCTTTCGTTGCGGGCACGGATCTGATCGGTGATCGCCCGCTCGGCGCGGGCCTCGAGCAGCAGCGCGCGCACCCCTCGATTGCGCAGGCAGCTGTCCAGGTAGGCCCGCTGCGCCGCGCGTAGACGTTCCCGCCCTGGGGGCAGATCTGCGATCGCAGTGGCAATTTCGGTATCGATGCGGTCGTGGAAGCTTTCGTGCAGGGCCAGGAGGTAGTGGACTCTGTTCGGGAAGTGGTGGAAGAACGTCCCTTTGGACACTCCGGCCTCGGCGACGACCCGGTTGGCGCTGAGTTCGGCAAGGCTGAACCGTCCCGCCAACCTCAGCCCCGCATCGACCAGCTCGGCACGCGTACGAGCGGCTGCCTCCACTCGGATCGACACGTCAATTCCTCCTCGGAGTCTGTTCTTGCGGTGCAGTGCGACATTAACCTATCATCAGTGACCGACCGGACGGTCAATGAAAGGAAGAGTGTCATGAGCGAGTCAGCGATGATCGGCACCCGGGCCGGCCTGGTCCATGTGGTCGAACGCGGCGCGGGTCCTCCGGTCGTGCTGCTGCACGCCACGTTGCACGATCGCCATGACTTCGATCCGATCACAGACCGATTGGCTGCGCATTTCCGTGTTGTCGCCATCGATTGGCCTGGTCACGGCCTGTCCGATCCCGCGCGGCCGTCAGTGACGTTGCTCGCGGATGTGCTCGAAGACGTCGTGGACTCGTTAGGGTTGTCCACTGCCGCCTACATCGGCAACTCCGTCGGAGCGTTCGCCGCCGGGCGCCTTGCGGTACGGCGCCCGGAAGCCGTCACCCATCTGATTCTGGTGAATCCTGGTGGATTCGTCACGGTGCCATGGTTCGTACGCGCCGTCTCTCGCACCATCGGGAAGCCGGCGATCGCCCGGCTGGTGATGCCGCGGATGGTGCCGGCCTACATGCGTTCACGCACCGAGTCCGACAGGAAGATCGAATCGCGTGCCGTGGCTCGCGCCAAGACGCCCGAAGGTGCTCAGGTGGTCGCGAGTATCTGGCGGGGCTTCAGTAGCCCGGATTACAACCTCGGTCGCAGCGAGATTACCGCTCCTACACTGGTGGTCTGGGGTCGGCACGATCCGATCGTTCGCCGAGATTTCCTCCCCGAAGCGCTGGGATCGATTGTCGAGCTGGACACCGGCCACGTGGCATTCTCCTCCGATCCAGACGGGTTCCTGGCGGCCGCACTCCCGTTCCTCGGCGCATGAGCCGCTTCCCGCGACCGTTGCTTCGATTCTCCACGAGTAGTCGAAACTTGTTGCATATTGGCATATTTCAACGACGGCCGTTCTCGAACCCATTCGAGGAGCCGCGCCGAATACCGCGCTACTCGGCGACAGCGATGAGAGGGTGCGCCGCACAGCAGTGAAGTCGTTCGGCGAGTTGGGCGAGCAAACCGTTCCACTGCTACAACGTGTCAGACGGTCGCGTCTACCCGAACGGCGTGGCGCGCTGTATGCTCTCGCCGAAATCGGCTGGCACACAATCGAAGTCGACGACCTTGTGCTGCTACATCGACTGATCATGGGCAAGCTCGCGCGCGAGACTCCGCAAATACCGGCAGCGACGAATTGTCTGTGGTGGGCGCTGCCCACCGATGATAGAGCTGCGGTACTCGAAGCATTCGGGTTATCGGATCCGGTTCCGGCAACCGCTCCCATGGGTACCGCGGTAGCCATGAAAAACCGGCGGCATCCGATTGAAGAATGCGAAAGTGTCTACGTCACCCCCTGCCTCAACGGCTGGACGCTCGTATTCGGCGACCCGGCATCTCATTACCTGAGCGATGACCAGCGGATCCGTGCGGCGCAGGAGTCCGAGATTTGGAAGGAGATCGTGGCGAACCGGATGATTACGAATGGGGCGGTTGGTGTATCGCTGAAAACGGCGACACGATACGCACCGCCCACCTCAACGATTGTGTCCATGAGGAGCTGTGGTTGTACGGCGACCCCCACCCGTCTGAGGAGGGGCTGCGTGCGAAGCCGGTGTCGCAATGGTTGCGTGATCATGGCTTCTCCCCGGACGCGTGGAACGACATCGCCTTCACTGCCCCGAGCATCGAAATGTGGGATGCGCTGTGGGGGCAATTCCAGCACCGGACCGGAATTCCGGACGCGATGACCGCCGCGCGTATCGCAGAACGGGCGTCGGTGGGGCCACTGACGCTGGGACCGCAGACCACAGTAACGGGTCGCGCTGTCGTCGCGCTGACCGAGCGCGGGCGGCAAACCGGCGGACATCGCGGGGCGCTGCCGATTTGATGAACGACCGGCGAGGAAACGATTGCCAGCCGTCCGCTGCCGGTGCGTAGCGGCCGGAACTGGCCGCCGCGACCCCGGGAAGGCTTGCGGCGGCCCATTTGGGTCGAGTCAGTGCTGTCGTCAGCTGAGATTGGTGCCCGACCAGCCGAAATTGAAAGTGTGTCCCTTCGAACTGCACTGCACCGCGCCGCGTCCACCGCCACTGCAGGTGGCGCCGCCGTAGTTTATGACGCCGCCGTAGTCGTAGCCGTCTGATGCGGGCCCCGAGTCGATGGAGCGGCTGCCCGCGCGCCCGAGCGGACCGGTCAGTCCGAACGTCGGATGTGCCGGGAGGAACGGTAGATCGATGGCGACATTGTCGATCGGAACGCCGAACAAGGTGGCGACTCCGAGGCTGATGTCACAGCCCACGTCACCGTTCGGGTGCATCGAACAATTCGCGTACCCGGCACTGAAATACACGGTATCGCCCACCAGGTAATCGGCGGGGTTCTGCACGGTCCCGCTCGAGGCAGCGAACGGGACCGCACCCGCAACTGCCCCACCGGTGATCGAAATCGCCACAGCAGCAACCGATCCGCCGACCAAAGATCGAATGTTCACACAATCTCCTACGTCTTCCGCATGAATAAAGGGAGCAGAAAAAAATTGCTTGCTGTGCAACAGCGCAACGTCTCCGGACCGCATTTCGGGTCGCGTGAAGCTCTCACTTCGGTCGAGTGGCCCGTTTGTATGCGGCCGTCTCGACTCGGATTGATACTTCGACCTTTCCTCGAAATTTCTTGTTGACTCGCTGCACGACGACAGCCTATCACGATGACCGACCGGACGGTCAATGAATGGCTTCTGTCCGCGTCAGCGCGCACAGAACGAAGGCTTTTCAGATCGCGGCGGTCCACAAGGAGGGGCTATCGGTATCCGGGACAGCGGCGACTACGCCTACTACGCTGGTCCGGTCGAAGGCGAAAGCGCCAGGTGTCTGCATCAGGTGGGGAGGCAGCGTACGTGACAGCAACTGGATGTCGGCGGCATCGCACTGCGGCTGAGTGCCTTGCGAATAACTTGCGTTGCTCTGCGTTTGATCGGGCAATTCGGCTGACCTGCGACGTGCGACCTGGGGAAACGCTGAAGACGCTTTCGGTAAATGGCATGTCAACCGCTGTGACCTGCGGAAACGTCGTCGCAGGTAAGTGCCCTCGGCAGGATTCGAACCTGCGACACCCGCTTTAGGAGAGCGGTGCTCTATCCCCTGAGCTACGAGGGCGCGGACCGTGCGCGAAAGTGTGGAAAACCCCGTTTCGCAACGGAATTCGAACCTGCCTCGCAGTGGTCCACGATGCCTGTGCCTCCCGGGGGCGACGATCAGGCGTGGTCAGTCTAGCGTGTGGCGGGCCGGTGGCTACTCCGCCATGGTGACGACCGGTCTCCGGCGCCTCAGTTCGGCAAGGACAGGAAATCCTCGACCGGGCGGCGCGGGGTGGGTGGGACGAAGGTGTCGTGGGGTGCGGTGCCCAGGCGGACGAGTACCTGGGGGATGCGATCGGAGTCGGGGAGGAGAGTGCGGATCGCGCGGACGGCGGCCGGGATTTCGGTGATGTGAGTGAGGGGACAGGTCGCCAGTCCGGCCGCTGTGGCCGACAGCAGGGCGGTGGACAGGGTTTCGCCGGTCGCCAGCCATTCGTGCGGGGTGTTCTCGGTGGTGCTGAGCACCAGCAGGGTGGCGTGATCGGGTTCGCCGGTGCGGTGCGGGTCTCCGGGCGGGATGGGAAAGTCGCGGCCGACGTCGACCAGTGCCGCCTCGCGCGCGGTGGGCAGAGCGTAGGGCGGTATCCCCTCCGGCAGATCGAAATCACCTGTCCACCAGTGTAATTCGTTCTGGTAAGGGGTGTCGAACTGTTGCAGGGCGGCGGTCTGCTCGGAAGCGGCGGCAAGGCGGGGCCGCACCGAATCGTCGACGGCGTTCAGGTGCACACCGTCCACCTCGGACACCTCACGTAGCTGCTGCACCAGCTCCGGCCGGTCGGGCGCCGACATCGGGAGCCGGTCGGTGCGGCGCGTGCGGATCGCGGCGGCCAGGGCGCGCTCGCGATCCGAAGGCGCGCGTGGCGGCTCGAATTCGGCGACGGCCAGCAGGTCGTGCAGCCCTTCCTGGGGCAGATAGGACACCGCGATGGGATGCCCCTGCTCGGCGAAGGCGATTCGGGCGTGGTGCAGGTTGGCGCCGCAGCTGATCACCTCCTGGCGCCCGCTCGGATCGGCCACCTTCAGTTGCCGGGTGGAATCACCGAACAGGCGCAGGCGGGTCCCGTCGAAATCCCAGCGCCAGGGCTGGGTGTTGTGCACCGACGGGGCGCGGCCGGCCAACTGCAGGGCCGCGACGATGGTCGAGCGGTCCGGAACGTGCTGCATGATGCCTCCCAGAGCGATATTTCGTCGGGTGCATTCGCCAGAGTATTGCCAGTATCGTAGTTGTCACCATTCCGGCCGGTAGGGTGGGGGTGTCTTCGTCCTGGAACGCTCGTGAACCGCTCGGAAGGTGGGACGCATGGCCTCGAAGGCGCCCGTGGTGGTGGGAGTCGACAGTTCCGGCGATGCGCTGCGGGCCGCGCGCTGGGCCGCCAATGATGCGGCGCTGCACCGGGTTCCGCTGGAAGTCGTTTCGGCGGTGCCGCCGGTTCCGGAGGACCGCGCCGGCGACGAGGGCGTGTGCGCCTACCACGAGCGCACCCGCGAGCAGGCCCAGCGCGCGATCGCGGCGGCCGCTCGGGCGGCGGCCGATATCGCGCCGAAGATCGATATCGACACCGCCGTGATCGATGCGCCGATCATTCCGGCGCTGCTGTCCCAAGCCGACGAGGCCCGTCTGGTGGTGGTCGGCGCGCGGGGGCTCGGGGCCTATCAGCGCAGCCTGCTCGGTTCGGTCAGCACCGCGCTGGTACGGCACGCTCGCGGCCCGGTCGCCGTGGTGCCGGCGGATCCGCTGCTCGGGTCCGAGCGGCCGGTGCTCGTCGGATACGACGATTCCCCGTGCAGCGCACAGGCTCTCGCGATCGCCGTCGACGAGGCGCGGCGGCGGCGGACCGATCTGGTGGTAGTGCACGCCTGGCAGCGGTTCGGCGACTACCCGTCTCCGGCGGCCCTCGAAGAAGAGGGGAATCGGCTCCTCGACGCCGCCCTGGCCGCGCACGAGGATCCGGACGAACCGATTTCGGTGCGGCGGGTCGTCGTCGAGGATCGGCCGGTGCGGCGTCTCCTCGACGAATCCGCCGCGGCACAGTTGGTCGTGGTCGGCAGTCACGGTAAGGGCGGATTTCCCGGGATGACGCTGGGCTCCACCAGTCAGGCGCTGATGCACAGCGTCGAATGCCCGATCATCATCGCCCGGCCCCGCACCGAATGATCAGGCGGTGAGTTCGGCCAGGAACTTCCAGGTGCGCCGCTGATCGTCCTCGCCGGCGAGATCGGTCTGGTGGATCAGCAGTTCAGTGGCACCGGCATCGACATACGCCTGCAGGCCGCGGGTGACATGGTCCTCGTCGCCGATCAGCGCCACGTCGACCGCGTGGGCCACCCCCTCGCGGTCGAGAACCGCGCGGTAGGAATCGAACTGTTCGTAGAACGCCAGCGCTTGCGCGGCGCTCTCGCGCACCTGCTCGGCGCGATCGGTGACGACCGCGACCACACCGGCGACCACCTGGAGGGGTCGCACCGGATTCGCCGGGCGGGCCTGCTGCAAAGTAGGCACGATATGCGATTCCAGCGTGCGCGGTCCGGCGAGGAACGGCAACACGCCGTCGGCCGATTCGCCCGTGGCCCGCAACGCTTGCGGACCCATGGCGGCCACGAGCAGGGGGATGTCGCTGCCGCCGTGCACCGTCGTGGGTATCGGCGGGCGGGCGTACACCCGCTCGCCCTGTACGTCGACGGTGCCGTCCTCGATGGCCTGGCGTAGCGCGATCAGATACTCGCGCAGCCGCCGCACCGGCTTGTCCTCGCGGATGCCGAATGCCGCCGATTCCAGTGGGGGAGCGCCCAATCCGATGCCGAGGCGGAAGCGGCCACCCGACGCGGCCTGTGCGGTCTGGGCCTGCGACGCGACAACCAGCGGATGGCGCGGATTGATCGGCACCACGGAGGTGCCCACCCCGATCTCCGGCACAGCGAGCCCGACCACCGCCGCGAGGGTCAGCGCATCGAGATCGAATTTCTGTCCGAACCACACCGAACGCACACCTGTGCGCTGCGCCTCCGTGGCGAGCCGGAGGACCTCGTCGACGTCGTTGGCCGCATCGGGCCGCGGCCAGACCGAAACCCCGATCGGAACTGAAAGACTCATCGGATCGAGGCTAGTGCGCGCATCGGGCGATCCCACCGTTGTGCTCGGACGGATCGAAACCGTTGCGGTGCTGCCATGTGCGGCGTCGCCGGCGCTCGTCCTGCCCGATTTCTGCGGTTTTCCCGCGTTACCATCGCACGATGGGGCGTCGAGTATCGGGTGTGCTGGCCGTTGCTGTCCTGGTCCTGATCGCGATCGCGACGGCCTGGGAGCAACAACCGCACGGATATCGCGACGCCGCGGCCCCTGCCACGGAATTCAGTGCCGAGCGTGCGCTGGCGACGATTCGGGAGATCGCCTCCCGGCCGCACCCCGTCGGCACCGCCGAACACGACCGGGTGCGCGAGCATCTGGTGGGCAAGCTGCGAGAACTGGGGCTGGACACCGATGTTCGCTACGGAGTGGGCAAGTATCCGGTGGATCCGCATCGTGCGGTAGCGGTGCTCGGGGAGACCGGAAATATCGTCGCCCGCTGGCCGGGCCGGGCTGCTACGGGCACGATTTACCTTGTCGCGCATTATGATTCGGTGCCGCCCGGCCCCGGCGCGAACGACGACGGGGTCGGTGTCGCCACCGCTGTGGAAGCGGTGCGTGCGCTGCGGGCGAGCGGGCTGCAGCCGCGCAACGATCTCGTGGTGCTGCTCACCGACGCCGAAGAGGTGGGTCTGCTCGGCGCCGAGGCCTTCGCGACCTCCGGCGGTGCGGACCCGCGCGGTGGTGTGGTGATCAATCACGAGGCGCGTGGCGCCGGTGGTCCGCCGATGCTGTGGCGGATCAGTCATCCCGATGCGGGGCTGATCAGCGTGGTCACCGGAGTACCGCATCCGAACACCGATTCGCTGTCCACGACCCTGGGCGGGGATCAGACCGGGAGCAATACCGATTTCGCGGCGCTCGACCCCCATGGCTTCCGGGTGCTCGACTGGGCCTTCGCCGGTCGGAATGCCTACTACCACAATCCGTTCGACGACCCGGACCACGTCGACCTCGCCACCGTGCAGCAGTTCGGCGACAACACCACCGCCGCGGCGCGCGAATTCGCGGCGCGGGATCTGCGGGCCGCGGCCGATCAGCCGAATCGCGCGTACTTTCCGCTGCCCTTCGGTGAGCTGGTGGTGCTGCCGCTGTGGGTGGTGGTCGTGGCCGCGGTGGCCTCGGTGCTGCTCGCGGCTTGGGTGGTGTGGCGGATTCGCCGGACCGGTGAGGCAACGATCGGCCGGACTCTGGGCGCGGCGGCAACCGCTCTGGTGGCGGTTCCGATCGGAATGGGCGTCGTCTACGGATTGTGGAAGACGATCACCGCGATCCGCCCGGAGTATCGCGCCCTGTTCGTCGATCCGTACCGGCCGCAGTTCTACGGCGCGGCTGTGGTGATGGCGTGTGTGGCGGTCCTCGCCGCCTGGTATGCGCTGTCGCGGTGGCTGTTCGGGCCTTCCGCGACCGCCGTGGGCGTGCTGTGCGCGGTGACGGCGATCGGTGTGGTGGTCACGGCTCTGGCGCCGGCAGCGGGCGTGATGGTGGTGATTCCGGCCCTCGCCGCCGTAGTCGGCGTCGTGCTGACCTTCGCGGTGCCCGACCGCCTGCGGTTGCCGGTGCTCACCGTGTTCCTCGTCCCGGCGGCGGTCTTCGCAGGTGGCACCGCGTACGCGGCGCTGCAGACCGGACTCGCCGCCGCCGCGTATCTCACCGCGCCCGTGGTGCTGATTCTCGGCTGCTTGTTCACGCTCGCCCTGGCCCACGCGTGGCCGAGCCGTCGCGGCGTCCTCGTTCCCGCGGCGGCGGTGGTCCTCACGGTGGCGCTCGCGGCGGCCGGGACGGTCGTCGACCGGTTCGACGCGTGGCATCCGCTGATGGCGCACCTGTCCTATGCGCTCGATGCGAACAGCCGCGAGGCACAGTGGATTTCCGCCGAGGCGCCGGATCGATGGACCCGCGGCTTCGTCGAATCCGGTTCTCCGCCCGGGGCATTCGCGCAGTTGTGGACCGACGCGGCGGCCGCCGGCGCCGCCCCGGCGCACGATCTCCCCGGTCCTGTCGCTGAAAAACTCTCCGATCGCACCGAGGCGGATCTGCGCACTGTGCGGCTGCGGCTGCGATCCACCCGTGGGGCCACGTCCGTCGCGCTGCGGTATACCGGGCCGGTGCGCGCACTCACGGTCGCCGGACGCGACATCACGCCGGTGCCCGCCCAGGGAGTTCGGTTCTACGCACCGCCTGCCGAAGGGGTCGATATCCAACTCACGGCGCCGGCCGGACCACTCGCTCTCCGGGCGGTCGATTACAGCTGGCTACCCGATGCTCATCTCGCCGACGCACCGGCCGACATCTACTACCGCCAGGACAGCACGGTCGCGGTGTTCACCACCATCCGGTTGTGAACACCGCGTCGGCGAATCAGGATCCGGCCACGCCTTCGGCGTAGTCGGCCGGGTCGAAACGCCGTGTCTTCCATCGGAAGAGCAGCGTGGCGCCGGGCCAGTTGTTGGTGATGCGCCCCGAGGCGTTGCGGTACCAGCTGGAGCAGAAGTTCCACGGCGTATCGGCCAGGCGTTTGCGCAACCAGTCGTCCCAGGCCTGTTCCGCGGCGGGCTGCGCGGCGAGGAAATGTCCGGGTTTGGCGGACAGATACTCCATCACCTGCCGGATGTAGCGGGCCTGTGATTCCAGCATGTAGATGATGGAGCCGGAACCCACATTGGTGTTGGGCCCGTACATCATGAACAGATTCGGGAAGCCCGGCACCGACATGCCCAGGAATGCCCGCGCGCCCTCCGGTGCCCATTCGTCCGACAGTTTGCGACCGCCGAGGCCGTAGATGTTCATCGGCGCGAGGAATTCGGTGCCCTTGAATCCGGTGCCGTAGATGATCACGTCCACCGGATGCTCGACGCCGTCGGCGGTGCGGATTCCGTCGGCCGTGACCGCCTCGATCGCGGTGGTCTCCACGCTGACATTGGGCCGGGTGAGTGCCGGAAAATACTCATTGGAGAACAGGCCGCGCTTACAGCCGGCGGCGTAATCCGGAGTGAGCTTGGCGCGCAATTGTTCATCGGGCACCCCGTTGGCGCGATGCCGGTCGGCGATGGCGATCACCGGATGTTTGATCCACGGCACGTCGGTCAGCGCCAGCGCCATCACCTCGAAGAAGGTCCAGATGGCGAAGCGTTCGGCCCACCGGCTGGGCGGAAAGTACTTGAACAGCGCGTGATGCAGGCCGGTGTATTCGGTATCGAATTTCGGCAGCACCCAGGCGGCGGAGCGCTGGAACAGGGTGAGATGCCCGATCGTAGGCTGAATGGCCGGAATGTACTGGATCGCACTGGCTCCGGTGCCGATGCACGCCACCCGCTTGCCGGTGAGATCGACGCTGTGGTCCCATTCGGCGGAATGGAAGGCCGGACCGGTGAAGGTATCGATGCCGGGGATATTCGGCATCGCCGGCCGCGAGAGCTGGCCCACCGCCGGGATCAGCACGTCGGCGGTGAGGGTCTCGCCGTCCGCGGTGCGCACCTGCCAGGCGCCACGGGCAGGATCGAACTCCGCGTCGGTGACCTCGACGCCGAACCGGATCTTGCGCGGCAGATCGTGCTTCTCGGCGACCGCGCGCATATAGGCGTGGATGTCGCGCTGCTGCGAAAAGCGGCGCGGCCAATCGGATTTGGGCTCGAACGACCACGAGTACAGCGGCGAGGGCACATCGCAGGCCGCGCCCGGATAGGTGTTCTCGCGCCAGACGCCGCCCAGATCGCCGGCCTTTTCGACGATGGTGAAGTTGTCGATACCGGCGCGCTGTAATTCCAGCGCCATGCCGAGGCCGGCGAATCCGGCGCCGATGATCACGATGGATGGCGTGGCAGTCATAGTCGAAGAGTAGAGCGCCGGGCGGTCCGCTCCGAGAGATCAGCGGTCAATGAATCAATATTTCCGGCCATACCGTGGCTGCCGCGCGGGACCGGACATGTGACTCCGCTGGACAGGTCCGGCCCGCCGAACCTACTATCTATAGCAGTTCCTCTTCAAAAAGCCTGTCCCGGTGGGCATTTGACGTTTTCGACGGCGCTGCAGGGGGTGTCGTCGCGCGTCCGGCGGCCATGCGGGACTGATCTGCCGTACCCGGGTGCATCCGGGCGGCAGGGGCGGCTGCACGTGGCGCTCAGGGGTTCGCCACGTGCAGCCGATTCATCCTATGTCTGTGCTGTTCGCGCGGCGTGTCGCGGGAAAAGTGGACCATCTGGTCCGGGCCGATAACCGCTACGTCCGGTTTCGGCTATTCTCGCGGCAGGTGTGACGTCGTTCACCGGTGAAGGAGTGCGGTTACTGATGTTGAGCACGATGCAGGACGAGCAACTGTCGCTGGCCACCCTGCTGCGATATGCGTCCACGTTCCACGGCGATGCCACGGTGTCGACCTGGACGGGCGACGGGGTGCGCACCATGACCTATCGGGAACTGGGTGCGGAATCGGCGCGGCTGGCCAACGCGCTGCGCGGGCTGGGGATCGACGTGGGCGACCGCGTCGCCACGTTCATGTGGAACAACAACGAACATATGGTCGCCTACGCCGCCGTGCCCGCGATGGGCGCCGTGCTGCACGCGCTGAACTTGCGACTGTTCCCCGAGCAGATCACCTACGTGGCCAATCACGCCGAGGATCAGGTCGTGATCGTCGACGGTTCGCTGCTGCCGATGTTCGCCAACTATCTGCCGACGCTGAAGACCGTCCGCCACGTCATCGTGGCCCGCGGCAATGCCGCGGATCTGACCGCGCCGGAGGGCGTACAGGTGCACTCCTACGCGGAATTGCTTGCGGGACAACCGGATACCTACGATTTCCCGGTCGTCGACGAACGCTCCGCGGCCGGGATGTGCTACACCTCCGGCACCACCGGCGACCCCAAGGGCGTGGTGTACTCGCACCGGTCCAATGTCCTGCACGCCATGCAGGTGCTGACGAACGCGAGTATGGGATTCACTTCCGACGACACCGTGCTGACCATCGTGCCGCTGTTCCACGCCAACGCGTGGGGTCTGCCGTATGGCGCGATGTTGTCGGGGGCGAGCGTACTGATGCCCGACCGCTTCCTGCAGCCGGCGCCGCTGCTGGAGATGATGGCCGCGGTGCAGCCGACCTTCGCCGCCGCGGTGCCGACCATCTGGGGCGGCGTGCTGGCGCAGTTGGAGGCGAAGCCGCAGGACATCACGCATCTGCGCGAGGTGGTCGTCGGCGGTTCGGCGCTGCCGCCGTCGATGATGCGGGCCTTCCAGGAAAAGCACGGGGTGCGACTGCTGCACGCCTGGGGAATGACCGAGACCTCGCCGCTGGGCAGCGTCGCGCACCCGCCGAAGGGGGTGACGGGCGAGGACGAATGGGAGTACCGCTACACGCAGGGGCGGTTCCCGGCCCTGGTCCAGGCGCGCCTGGTCGGCGACGACGGCTCGGTGCTGCCCAACGACGGCAAGGCCGTGGGCGAACTCGAGGTGCGCGGCCCGTGGATCGCCGGGGCCTATTACTCACCGGAGGGCGCGTCCGTCGATCCCGACAAGTTCGACGACGGCTGGCTGCGCACAGGTGACGTCGGCAAGATCACGCCCAACGGCTATCTCACCCTGGTGGACCGGTCCAAGGATGTGATCAAGTCCGGCGGCGAATGGATCTCCTCGGTCGATCTGGAGAACGCCATCATGGGCCATCCGGCAGTCGCCGAGGCCTCGGTGATCGGAGTGCCGGACGAGAAGTGGGACGAGCGGCCGCTGGTCGCCATCGTCCTCAAGGAGGGCGCGAGCGCCGAACCGGCCGAGTTGCGTGATTTCCTGGCGGACAAATTCGCCAAGTGGCAGCTGCCCGAGCACTGGACCTTCATCGATGAGGTGCCCAAGACGAGCGTCGGCAAATTCGACAAGAAGCGGCTGCGGGCCCGCTACGCCGACGGCGAATTGAGCGTCACGACGCTGTGACGACGAGCGTCCCGACGCTGTGACAACGAGCGTCCCGACGCTGTGACGACGAGCGTCCCGACACTGTGACAACGAGCGTCCCGACGCTGTGACAACGAGCGTCCCGACGCTGTGACAACGAGCGTCCCGACGCTGTGAACGAATCCCGCAGCCGCGACCGGACCATCCGGCCGCGGCTGCGGTGTGAGCGGGGTGCCGCGGTGCCCGCCCGTGCCGATCGGCGAGTGATCGCCGAACCTGTTGGCGCTATGTCAACAAGGTGTCGTACGCTGAGTGCCGACGTCCGGTGGGCGTCCGATCACGTGCAGAAAGGGCTGGCGATGACCGAGACGAGCAGCGCCGAGATGAACAACGACACCCCCGCGTTCGCGGATGTGGTGAACGGTGGGCTGGAGTTCACCATCCCGATCGCGCACAAGATGGGTGTGCGAGCGCTCGAGGTGCGGCCCGGTTTCGCGGCCACCACCGTGCCGATCGAGGGCAACGGCAACCACTTCGGCGTCATGTACGCCGGCGTGCTGTTCACCGTCGCGGAGATTCTCGGCGGTGCGATTCCGATCGCCACCTTCGACAGCGCCAAGTACTACCCGCTGGTGAAGGACCTGCAGATCTTCTTCCGCAAGCCGGCGAAAACCGATGTGCGCGCCGAGGCTTCGCTGTCGGAGGAGGAGATCGCGCGGGTGATCGCCGACGCCGAGGCCAACGGCAAGGCCGACTTCGCCCTCGCGGCCACGGTGACCGACGCCGACGGGGTGGTCGTCGCCGAGACTCGCGGGCTCTACCAGTTGCGCGCGCACGGAAAGTAGCGGGTCCGGCGGTAGCGACTGCGCCGGCGCGGTTGCGGTCGACCGATTGTGTGCGGCGGGGTTACGGTGAGGGCGCGTACCGTCGAAGAGGCGGTGTCGTATGCGCCCGACAGGGGAGCCCGCGTGGCCACGCAGCCGTAGCCTCCTCGCGGACCTCGGCTCCACCGGGCGGGGACAGAGAGGTCCGGGGTAATGGGCGTGCACCGCCATCCGATGCCAGACAGTCGGCGCGGCAGGGGGAGTCGAGCATGACGGTGAATCTGTTACGCACGGTGATCGCACGGGCGTGGTCCGAACTGGAATATCTGCGGCTGGCGGTCGGCAGCGGCGTGGTCGGCATCGAGTCGCCGTTGACGTTGCTGTCCGCGGGCGACGCGCTGCTGCGTCACGGCGCGCTGCCCGCGCTGTTGCGGCTGGCCGCCGCCCGCTACGGCGATCGCGCGGCCGTGATCGACGAACTCGGCACGCTGAGCTATCGGGAACTCGACCACCGCTCCAACCGGCTGGCCAACGAATGGCGCAAGCGCGGACTCCGCACCGGCGAGGGCGTGGCGATTCTGGCCCGCAACCACCGCGGGCTGCTCGACGCGGTCTTCGCCGCGGCCAAATGCGGGGCCCGGATCATTCTGCTGAACACCGACTTCGCCGGGCCTCAACTACGCGATGTGGCCGCCCGGGAGAGGGCGGATCTGCTGGTGTACGACGAGGAGTACGAATCCATCCTCGGCGATCTGAGCCCCCAGCGGGGGGCTTATCGGGCCTGGTCGGAGACCGGGCACACCTCCAGCCTGGAGTCGCTGATCACCGCCGGCTCGCCCGCCACGCCGCCGTTCTCGCGCTCCGGCGCCAAGATCATCCTGCTGACCAGCGGCACCACCGGCACACCCAAGGGCGCGCCGCGGTCGGAGCCGCGTTCGCTGGAACCGCTGGGTGCGATTCTCAGCAAGGTGCCGTTCCGGACCCGGGAGGTGACCGAATGCCCGGCGCCGCTGTTCCACACACTCGGCTTCGCAATGTCGTTGCTGGCCATCGGTTTCGGCTCGACACTGGTGATCCGGCGGCGATTCGATCCGCAGCGGGTGATCGACAGTATGGCCGAGCATCGCGCGACCGCGCTGATCGTGGTGCCGGTGATGCTCGCGCGCATGGTCGAGCTGGGACCGCAGGCGGTGCGCGAGCGGGATCTGTCGGCGCTGCGCATCGTTTTCGTCGCCGGAGCGCAGTTGGGCGCCGAGTTGTGCCGGCGGGTGACCGCTACCTTCGGACCGGTCGTCTACAACCTGTACGGATCCACCGAGGTCGCCTACGCCACCGTCGCCACCCCGGAGGATCTGGCGGAGGAACCGGGATGTGTGGGCTCACCGGTGGCGGGCGCGGTGGTCGAGATCCTCGACGAGCGGGGTGAGCCGGTGCCGCCGGGGACCACCGGGCGGATCTTCGTCCGCAACGCGATGCCCTTCGACGGCTATACCGGTGGCGGCGGCAAGGAGCAGATCCGTGGGCTGATGTCCACCGGCGATGTCGGTCATTTCGATTCCGCCGGAAGGCTTTTCATCGACGGCCGTGACGACGACATGATCGTCGCGGGCGGGGAGAACGTGTTCCCGGCCGAGGTCGAGGAATTGCTCGACGCGCATCCGGACGTGCGCGAGGCCGCCGTCATCGGCGTGCCCGACGACGAATACGGCGCCCGGCTGGTCGCTTTCGTCGTCCGCACCACCGACACCCTCGGCGCGGAGGAGATCAAAGCGCATGTGAAGTCGAACCTGGCGCGCTACAAGGTGCCTCGCGAGGTGATCTTCATCGACGAACTGCCGCGCAACCCCACCGGAAAGGTCCTCAAGTGGCGGCTGCGGCAGTGGGGAGAAGGCGGCGGAACGTAACGCCGGTTCCGGCGCCGGACGCACCGGCGCCGGAACCGTACGGTTCAGCAGTTACGCAGTTCCGGGCTCTGATTGAGCAGTTGAGCACGGGTGGAGATGAAGGTCGAGTAGGTGTCACCGCCGACGGCGGACAGCGGGAAGGCCGCCACCCGATGGCAGTTCTGGAAGGCGAGCTTGATGCCGAAATGCCGCTCCAAGCTGCCGCGAATCGAATCCGACGCCATCGCGCGCAGCAGTTGGCCGCGGGCCGTCTCGTCCGGCGGGGGAACCTGATTGTCCGCGAATTCTGCTGTGCCGGAACGCAAGTCGGCGGCCACTCGGCTGACGACCTCATAGGCGTACGGCAGTGAGGTGCGAACGCATTCGACGAATTCCTCGTCGCTGACCGGACCGCTTTCGGCGCGTTCGAGCAGTGCGGCTGGGACATCCAATGACATGACGCTCTCCTCGTGGGATGGGCGGGTGATGTCCCACGAGTCTAAACGAAAAAGGTTGTCAACAAGACGAGAATGACCGCGAAAGTGCCGATTGCAGAGCGGCTTTCGTTTCCTCCGTGAGCTTGCGCACCAGGTCGGCGGCCGGAATGGCCTCCGCGAGGGTATGTGCCTGCCCGGCCCACAGATTCACCGCGTCGGGGTTGTCGGCGGCGCGGGCCTCGGCTCGCAACGGTCCGGTGGCGTAATGGATTTCGGGATAGGCCGCGGGCGCGTCGGGGTTGTCGAGCATGAATTGATTGCGCAGGCCACGGGCTCGGCGGCCGCTGAAGGCGCGGGTCAGCATGGTCGGTGTCTCGATCTCGAGCGCATCGCGGTGCAGTCCCGAGGTGCCCGCCTCCGGACAGCGGAGGAAGGCCGTGCCCAACTGCGCGGCCGCGGCGCCGGCGGCGAGGACCGCGGCAATGCCCGCGCCGGTGGCGATCCCGCCCGCCGCGACCACGGGCGTCTCGACAGCTGCGCGCACCAGTTGCACCAGCGCCAGGGTGGTGAGCGGATCGGCGCCGTCCTCCTCGGGCCGGTCGGCGAAACCGCCACGATGTCCGCCGCCCTCCGCGCCTTGGGTGATGAGGACATCGGCACCCGTTTCGGCGGCGACTCGTGCCTCCGGCACCGAGGTCACCGTGACCCACACCTCGGATCCGGCGCGATGCAGGCGCTCGATCTCGGCCTCCGAGGGGCAGCCGAAGGTGCACGAGACCACCGCCACCGGCTCGGCGGTGAGCAGGTCGAGCTTCTCGTCCCAGGCGTCGGCGTCGAATCGCGCCTCGCCGAGCGGGAAACGGCGACCCAGCCGGTCGAGGTAGGCCGCGAAATGTTCCGGCGGCGTGGGCGCGCCCGGAACGAACAGGTTCACGCCGAAGGGAGTCTCGGCGAGTTCGCGCAGCGCCGCTATCCGCGCGGCGGCATCGGCGGCACTCAGATACCCGGCGGCGAGGAATCCCAGCCCGCCCGCATTGCCGACAGCGGCGGCGAGTTCCGGGGTGGACGGGCCGCCGGCCATCGGCGCCAGCACGATCGGGGTGCGCACGTTGTCGAGGATCACCTCCCCAGTCTGAACCCGGCCGTGGTCCCGGTAACGGCGCCCACGGCACCAAGATCAGCCTTCCACCTGCGAATTTCTCCGAGGAGGTTGCGAAAAGGTCACGACGGAGTACAGTTTCCGTCACAACAGATGCCGAATCGTTACCGAATGTCAGGTTTCGACCCGGCGTCGCCACCGAGTTGATCGACGCTAGGACGAGCCTTGCCGCAGCACCGTGAGACATCCAGTTCCGTATCCGTTCAGGACCTTCTCGGTGACATCTACGCCGGTGACGGCGCGGCCGAGCGTCGCACCCGCCACCGCGCCCAGCCGCGCACGGGCGACCGGATGAAGCTCGCCGCCAGCGCCGCCGTCGCGACCGGCGCGCTGATCGGCACCGCCACCCAGTTCGCGCACGCCACGCCGCTGCTGCCCAGCGGCCACAACGACACTCCCGAACCGGTCGCGCTGAAGTCGGCCGCCGAACCCGCGCACGAGGCCGAACAGCAGGCCGCACCCGTCGCCGCCCCGGTCGCCGCCGAGACGCAGGCCCAGCCGGTGGCCGCGCCCGCGCCCGCACCGTTCGGTCTGCAGAATCTGCCGCCGGAAGTCGCCGGTCCGCTCTCGCACGCCGAAGAGGTGCTGAAGGGTATTCAGCAGCAGCTCGCACCGGCCCAGGCCGTGCGACCGGTGGCCGGGGTGGTCAGCTCCGGCTTCGGGTCCCGCTGGGGCGCCATGCACTACGGTGTCGACTTCGCCGACCCGATCGGTACTCCTATTCATTCGGTGGAGAACGGCACGGTGATCGATGCCGGTCCCGCTTCGGGCTTCGGGCTGTGGGTGCGGGTGAAGCAGGACGACGGCACCACCGCGGTATACGGCCACGTCAACGACATCCTCACCCACGTCGGTCAGCGGGTGAACGCCGGCGACGTGATCGCGACCGTCGGCAACCGCGGCAACTCCACCGGCCCGCACCTGCATCTGGAGATCTGGGATCCCAGCGACGTCAAGATCGATCCGGCTCCCTATCTGGCGAGCAAGGGCGTCGTCCTGTCCCAGCAGTCGTGGGGGGCGGGCGAATAGCGCCCGCGTTGTCGTCGGCCGCCCGGCTCGGCCGGCCGCGGGGGGTTGATGCATTGACTGGTTTGTACGAGCTGTTCGACTCCGGATCCATGCACGGCCGCACCTATACGGCTCTGGTGCAGCATCCGCGGTCCAGCCTGTCGGAGCTGGCGCAATATCTCGAGTGCTCCCGCGAGTCCGTCGCGGCCGCCCTGAGCGAACTCTGCGAGATGCAGGCCGCGGTCCGCATCGACATCGGTGACACCGTCCGCTGGGACGCCCATGCCCCCGAGGCCCTGTCGGAAGCCGAATCCCGCCGCCGCCAGGCCGAAACCGCGCGCATGCACGAGGCCGCGGCCCGGCTGGGCGAGACCTTTCGTTCGGTGCGGCGCACCACCCGCGGCGACGGCAGCGTCGTGCCGATGTACGAGGCCCGCGAGGTGGTCGCCGAATTCGAGGATCTACAGCGTGCCGCGCGCGGCCGGATCCGGATGATCGACCGGGGACCGTATCTGTGCGAGGGCGAACGTGCCGCGCGGCTGTTCGATCTGCGCTCGGCGCGGATGTCGGCGGGCGTGCGCTACCAGACGCTGTATCAGGACACCATCTATCAGGATCCCGATCGGCTGCGCTTCGCACTGCAGGCCAATACCGCCGGGGCGCAGGCGCGCACGCTGCCCGATCCGCCCTTCAAGGTGATCATCGCCGACGACGACCGCGCGGCGCTGATGCTGCACCACGATGAACGCCGCGGCGATCCGATGGGGCTGCGCGTCGCGGCCTGCCCCACGCTGGACGCGATCGTGCACACCTTCGAGGTGTTGTGGTCGCTGGCCGCGCCGATCTCGGTGAATCCGGACCAGCCGCTGGACGAACGCGACCGGGCCATTCTGACTCTGATGGGCCTGGGCGCGACGGACGACACGATCGCCCGGCGGCTGGGCATGTCCCGGCGCACGGTGGTGCGGCGGACCGCGAGCCTGCTGGAGCGACTGGGTGCCAGCACCCGGTTCCAGGCGGGCGTGCAGGCGATCCGCCGCGGCTGGCTGTGACAAGCGGGGGACCTACCGTGACCGGTGCCACGGAAGTTGTGACCAGTGCCACGGAAGTTGTGACCAGCGCCACGGAAGTCGACACGAGGCGCAACATCAAGGCACCCTGGCAGCGATGAGTACCAGGAGTACCGGCGGGTCACCAGTTCGATCCGGCGCACCGCGTCGTGCTCGCCATCCTTATATGATTGCTCGGACCGCGCGAGGGGGTGTTCGACCGTGCGGACCTGCTGGACGCGAGAGGTGAAGACACTCGAATGGATACTGCCCGCCGTTCCGCTCGTGGAGGTCGTCGCCGCAGGTCGGGCAGCCCCCTTTTCGGCCAGCTGCTGACCGCCGCGGTCGAGTCCGCCGCCGATGCGGTGGCGATCCGGTACGCGCCGACCGACGATCCGGCCGACGCGCGGCAGCTGACCTATCGAGAGCTCGACGAGGGATCGTCGTGCCTGGCCCGCGAACTCATCTCCCACGGCATCGGCGCCGGCGACGTGGTGGCTATCGGCATCGCCCGCTCGATCGAATCCGTCCTCGCGATCTGGGCGGTCGCCAAGGCGGGCGCGGCCTACGTTCCGGTCGACCCGGCCTATCCGCCCGAGCGCATCGCGCATATCGTCGCCGACTCCGGCGCGGTCCTCGGCCTGACCACCGGAGCCCATCGCCGGGCGCTGGGGACGGGTGTGTACTGGCTCGAACTCGACGATCCGGCCGCCTCGGAGCGAATCGGCGCGCGCCCCGCGCATCCGATCTCCTACACCGACCGGGTCCGCCCGCTCACCGAGGATCACCCGGCCTACGTGATCTACACCTCGGGCTCCACCGGGCGTCCCAAGGGCGTCGTGGTGACCCATGCCGGACTCGGCGGTCTGGTCGCGGCCGAGCGCGAGCACTACGGCGTGACCGAGGATTCCCGTGTCCTGCACGTCTGTTCGCCGAATTTCGACGTCTCCGTCCTGGAACTGCTGCTGACCTTCTCGTCGGGTGCGACCTTGGTGGTCTCGCCGCCGGAGGTGTTCGGCGGTTTCGAGCTGGCCGATCTGCTGCGCCGCGAACAGGTTTCGCACATGCTGATCACCCCGGGCGCGCTGGAATCGGTCGATCCGGCCGGACTGCCCGACCTCGAGGCCGTCGTCGTGGCCGGCGACAAGTTCGGCCCGGAGTTGGTGGGTCGCTGGGCGCGCGACGGGCGGCGCTTCTACAACGGCTACGGCCCGACCGAGGCGACGATCCTCGCCACCTCCAGCGCGGAAATGATTGCCGGCGAGCCGATCACGATCGGCACCCCGATCGCCGGGGTCGGCGCGTTCGTGCTGGATTCGCGGCTGCGACCGGTGCCGGCCGGGGTGGTCGGCGAGTTGTATCTGGCGGGCCCGGCGCTGGCGCAGGGATATCTGGGCCGCCCGGGGCTCACCGCGGAACGGTTCGTGGCCAGTCCCTTCGGCGCCGAAACCGGCAGGTCCGGGGCCCGGCTGTACCGCACCGGTGACCTGGTGCGCCGCAACGAATCCGACGGCACCATCGAATATCTGGGCCGCTCCGATTTCCAGGTCAAGATTCGCGGCTTCCGCATCGAACTGGGCGAGATCGACAACGCGCTGACCGCGCATCCGGATATCGATTTCGCCGCCACCATCGGCCGCGCGTTGCCTTCCGGCGCGACGGCGCTGGTGTCGTACGTGCTGCCGCGTCCCGGTGCGGCGCTCGATATCGCGACCCTCGACGATTTCCTGGCGGACTCGTTGCCCGCCTACATGATTCCCGCGGCGATCATGTCGCTGGACGAGATTCCGCTGACGCCGGTCGGCAAACTCGACCGCGCCCGGCTGCCGGAACCGACCTTCGCGGCACGCGAATTCCGTGCTCCCGCCACCCCGGTGGAGGAGATCGTCGCCGAGGTGTTCGCGGCTCTGCTCGTCCCCGGCGAGGGTGACAATCCCGGCCGGGTGGGCGCCGACGACGACTTCTTCGAACTCGGCGGCAATTCCCTGCTGGCCGCGCAGGCGGCGGCCCGGATCGGCTCGGCCCTGGGCGCCCGGGTGCCGGTGCAGCTGTTGTTCGAGGCATCGACCGTGGCCGCACTGGCCGAACAGGTGGAACGGCACGCCGGAACCGACACCGGCGAGCGGCTGCGGCCGATGCCGCGGCCCGAACGCATCCCGCTGTCCTACGCGCAGCAGCGGATGTGGTTTCTCAACCGCTTCGACCCGGCGGGGGCCGTCAACAACATCCCGGTCGCGGTGCGGCTGAGCGGACGCCTCGACGTGGACGCGCTGCGGTCCGCGGTGCGCGATCTGGTGGAGCGCCACGAAGTGTTGCGCACCATCTATCCGGAACTCGACGGTGAGGGCTACCAGCGGGTGCTGCCCGTCTCGGATCCCCGGGCGATACCCGAGATTCCCCTGGTCGAAGCGGGCGAGGACGAGGTGGCCGCCCTGGTTGCCGAGACCGTCTCGGGCGGCTTCGATGTGACGGCCGCGCCGCCGGTGCGCCTGCGGGTGCTCCGCGCCAGCGAGACCGAGCACGTCCTGGTGTGCGTGGTGCACCACATCGCCGGTGACGGCTTCTCGATGGGGCCGCTGACCCGCGATCTGATGACCGCCTACCTCGATCGGGTGCGCGGCGGTCGTCCGGAATGGACGCCCCTTGCCGTCCAGTACGCCGATTACGCCCTGTGGCAACGGGAAACGCTGGGCCGCGAGGACGATCCGGAGTCGGTGCTCGCCGCGCAGATCGACTTCTGGCGCCGTGAACTCGCCGCTCTGCCCGAACAACTGGACCTGCCGGCCGATCGGCCGCGTCCGGCGGTCGCGTCCTATCGGGGCGCCACGCTCGACTTCGAGATCGCCCCGGATGTGCACGCGGCGCTGAACCGCCTTGCGCACGAACATCATTCGACGTTGTTCATGGTCGTGCACGCCGCGCTCGCGGTGCTGCTGGCCCGGCTGTCGGGCACCCGCGACATCGCGATCGGCACCCCGGTCGCGGGGCGCGGTGAGGCGGCGCTCGACGAGCTGATCGGCATGTTCGTCAACACCCTGGTGCTGCGCACCGAGATCGACCCGGCGCGCAGTTTCGAACAGGTACTGGCCGATGTCCGCGGCACCGACGTGGCGGCGTTCGGCCACGCCGACGTGCCGTTCGAGCGGCTGGTCGAGATCCTGGATCCGGCGCGTTCGGCCGGGCGGCATCCGCTGTTCCAGGTGATGCTGACCTTCCAGAACCTGGCCCGCACCGAATTGGAGCTGCCCGGGCTGGCGGTTTCCGGTGTCGACCTCGACATCGAACTGGCCAAGTTCGATCTGCAGCTGGCGATGGCCGAGCGGATCGACGAGCACGGTGTGCCGCAGGGCATTTCGGCCGCCTTCAGCTACGCCACCGACCTCTTCGACGAGGCGACGGTGCGCGATTTCACCGATCGGTTCACGCGCATCCTGAATGCCGTCGCCGCCGACGCCGCGGCCGTGGTGGGCGATATCGATGTGCTGGCCCCCGGTGAGCGCGAACTCGTTCTGCACGAATGGAATTCGCCCGGTGCGCCGGTGCCGCCGGTGACCCTGGTGGATCTGATCACCGCGCAGGTCCGGCGCCGGCCGGGTGCGGTGGCGGTCCGCTTCGGTGACACCACGCTCACCTTCGGTGATCTGCACGAGCGTGCGAGCCGGGTGGCCCGCGCGCTGATCGTCCAGGGCGTCGGGCCGGAATCGCTGGTGGCGGTGGCGGTGCCGCGCACCGAGGAACTGCCGGTCGCGCTGCTCGGCGTGCTGCTCGCCGGCGCCGCCTATCTGCCCATCGACACCGGATATCCGGTACAGCGGCTGGAATTCATGCTCGGCGACGCCGCGCCGGCGTGTGTGCTCACGACCGCCGAGCTGCGCGAGGCGGTGCCCGCCGCTGGCCTGGCGACGGTGCTGCTGGAGGAGACCGGCAACTTCGCCGGCGGCCGGATCACCGACGCCGAGCGGCTCGCCCCGCTGCGACCGGCCGATCTGGCCTACGTCATCTACACCTCGGGCTCTACCGGCGTGCCCAAGGGGGTGGGCGTCACTCACCGCAACGTGCTGGAACTGTTCGCCAACACCCAGCTGCTGTTCGACTTCGACGAAACCGACGTGTGGACGCTGTTCCACTCCTTCGCCTTCGACTTCTCGGTCTGGGAACTGTGGTGTTCGCTGGCCAACGGCGGTGCGGTCGTGGTGGTCGATCACCTCACCTCGCGATCGCCGGAGCTGTTCCGCGAGTTGCTGATTCGCGAACAGGTCACCGTGCTGAACCAGACGCCCTCGGCGTTCTATCAACTCGCCGAGGCCGACCGCGCGGCGCACAGCCACACCGGCGACGCCGCGGTGACGGTCGCGGCCAAATTCGCGTTGCGCTACATCGTCTTCGGCGGTGAGGCGCTGGATCTGCGGCAGCTCGCGCGCTGGTACGAACGGCACGGCTCCACCGCGCCGCAGCTGGTGAACATGTACGGCATCACCGAGACGACCGTGCACGTGTCGTTCCTGGCGCTGGACGAGGGCCTGGCCGACCATCCGGCCAGCGTTATCGGCCGGGCGCTGCCGGGCCTGGAGACCTATGTGCTCGACGACCGGCTGCATCCGGCGCCGGTCGGCGTGGCTGGCGAGATGTACATTGCCGGACAACAACTTTCGCGCGGTTATCTCGGCCGTCCGGGCTTGACCGCGGCGCGGTTCGTGGCCAATCCGTACGGTGCGCCCGGTTCCCGGATGTACCGCTCGGGCGATATCGGCCGCTGGGCCGGCTTCGACGGCGAGGCCGCGCTGGAATACGCCGGCCGCAGCGATCAGCAGGTGCAGCTGCGTGGCTTCCGCATCGAACTCGGCGAAATCGAGGCCGCGCTGCTGCGCTGCACCGGTGTCGCGCAGGCGGTGGCGATGGTCCGCACCGGTGAGCATTCCGGTGAGCGGCTGGTGGGTTACGTTGTGCCCGAGGCGGGTTCGCCGCTCGATCCGATCGCGCTGCGCGCCGAGGTCGGCGCCTTCCTGACCGGCTACATGGTGCCCAACGTGGTGGTCGTGCTCGACGCGCTGCCGCTGACGCCGAACGGAAAACTCGATCGTCGCGCGCTGCCCGAACCGGCGGTCGTCAGCGCGGCCGCCTTCCGGGCGCCGAGTACGCCGATCGAACAGACCGTCGCCGATGTGTTCGCCGACCTGCTCGGTGTCGCCGGGGCGGAGACGACCGGTGTAGGCCTCGATGACGACTTCTTCGCTCTCGGTGGCAATTCGCTGCTCGCGACCCGTGCGGTGGCTCGCATCAACGCGGCGCTCGACGCGAACCTCGTGGTCCGGGAGCTGTTCGAGGCCTCGACCGTGGCGGCGCTCGCGGCGCGGATCGTGCCCGGTGCGGCCGCCGGTGCGGTGCGCCCGCGCCTGGAACCGGCCGCGCGCGGGGAGCGGATTCCGCTGTCGCCGGCCCAGCAGCGGATGTGGGTGATCAACCAGCTCGATCCGCAATCACCGGCCTACAACATTCCGCTGGCGATCCGGCTCACCGGCGATCTCGATGCGGACGCGTTGCGTCAGGCCGTCGCCGACGTGGTGGAGCGGCACGAGGTGCTGCGCACCCGCTATCCGGCCGGCGGTCCGGGCGGGCTGCCGTATCAGGAGATACTCTCGGTCCGCGAGGCGCTGCCGGAGGGCCTGCCGGTCGAGGACACCGCCGAGCCGGTCGACCGGATCGCCGCGCTCATGGCGACCGGATTCGATGTGACTCAACAGGTTCCGGTGCGCGCCCTGCTGCTGCGCAACGGTTCCGACCAGGTGCTGGCACTGGTGATCCACCACATCGCCGGCGACGGTTCCTCGATGGCGCCGCTCGCTCGCGATCTGATGACCGCTTATGTGGCCCGCACCGGCGGCCGCGAACCAGGCTGGGCGCCATTGGAAGTCCAGTACGCCGATTTCGCGATCTGGCAGCGCCGGGCCATCGGCACCGACGACGATCCGGATTCGGTGGCGGCCAAGCAGCTCGCCTACTGGCGGGATCGGCTCGCCGGGGTGTCCGGTACGCCGCTGCTGACGCCCGATCATCCGCGTCCGGCCGCGCCGTCGATGCGCGGCGAATCGATCGGTTTCGCGATCCCGGCCGCGGTGCACGAGGGGCTGGTCCGGATTGCGCGCGAACATAATTCGTCGCTGTTCATGGTGGTGCACGCCGCGCTCGCGGTGCTGCTGGCCCGGCAGTCCGGCACCGCCGATGTGGTGGTCGGCACGCCGATCGCGGGCCGCGGCGAGCGCGCGCTCGACGATCTGGTCGGCATGTTCGTCAACACGCTGACGCTGCGCACCGGTGTCGACACCGCCGACACCTTCGACGCGCTGGTGGAAACCGCCCGCGACACCGATCTGGCGGCCTTCGCTAACTCCGATATCCCGTTCGAACGGGTCGCCGAGGTCGTGGCCCCGGGACGCGGTGGCGCGCAGAGCCTGTTCACGGTGGTGCTGTCGTTCCAGAACACCCAGCAGCCGACGCTGGAACTGCCGGGCCTGACCATCGCCGCACTCGACACCGATGCCGTGGCGGCGAAGTTCGATCTGCAGGTCACGGTCGAGCCGCGCCACGAATCCGACGGCTCACCGGCGGAGCTGGTCACGATCTTCACCTACGCGCGGGACCTGTTCGATCCGGCGACGATGCGCGCGCTGGGTGATCGATTCGAGCGCATCCTCGCGGCAGTGGCCGCCGATCCGCAGATCCTGCTCGGCGCGATCGACCTGCACGACGAGTCGGAGGTGGTGGTCGAGTCGGCCCGCACCGACCCGGCTGCGACCGGCTCCACCGTCGGCACCGCGCTGGCGCAGGCGCTGGCCGCCGCCGTCGAGGACGATCCCGAGGGTCCGGCCCTGGCCTGGGGCGAGGAGGCGGTCTCGTATCAGGAGCTCGACGCCCGCTCCTCCCGGTTGGCCCGGGCTCTGATCGGTCGCGGTTGCGGTCCGGGTAGCGGGGTCGCGGTCCGGCTCGAGCGTGGTATCGAGTCGGCGGTCGCGGCCTGGGCGGTGCTCAAGGCCGGTGCCGCGCTGGTCCCGGTCGTCGACGGTGGGGAGCTGCCGTCGGAGCTGGAGATCAAGACCGGAGTCACCGTGGCGGCGGCCCGGCCGAAGGCGGGGCCGAACGGTATCGACTGGTTGGTCCTCGACGACGCGGCGGTCGCCGCCGAAATCGCGGGTGAGTCGGCGCGGCCGGTGACCTACGCCAACCGCACCCGGGCGTTGCGCGGCGCCGATCCGGCCTTCGTCGGCGCGGACGGCATCCACAGTTACGACGCGCTGGCCGCCGCGGTCGACCGGTTGCGGGCTCGTACCGAGCTGGACTTCGAATCTCGCACCTTCCGGCAGGGCCGGGCCGACGGTGTCGCCGCGCTGCTCGAGGTGGTCGGCGCGGGGACGACCGGTGCGTCGATGGTGTTGCCGGCCGAGGTCGGCACCGACGGGCTCGCCGACGAATGGGTCACCCACCTGTTCACCGATCGCGCCGGTCTGGACCTGCTGGATCCGGAACCGCTGGAAGACCTGCGGGCCGTGGTGCTCGAGGACGCGCCGGCGCCGGCCGCCTTCGGTTCGGCCGAGCTGGTAGTGCTGCAGGACAATGTGCTTCGTTGAGCAACCGGTGGCACGATCGCGGGAAAGTAACGCCCGCCGCGGCCGGAATCGATGGACAAGGGTGGCCTGCGTGCGGGCGCATGCGGTGATGACAGGCAGGATGAGATAGGTGGTACGGGTGGTCAGCGGACAGTACGCGCTGGAAGTGACGGCATGACGCGCCCCGCTCGGGTCCGGCCGACACGCACCCGCCGGCCACGCGTCACCACCCTGCCCCAGCTGATGGCCACCGCGGTCGAGGCGGATCCGACCGGTACGGCCCTGGTGTTCGCCGATGCCACCACCACGCTGGTCGAACTCGGCTACGCCGAGCTCGACGAGCGTTCGACCCGGCTGGCCCGGCTGCTCATCGCCCGCGGCATCGGCCCGGAGGATCTGGTCGCCGTCGGTATTCCCCGGTCGGTGGAATCGGTGGTCGCGGTGTGGGCGGTCGCCAAGACCGGCGCCGGCTTCGTGCCGGTGGATCCGAACTATCCGGCCGATCGCGTCGCGCACATGGTCTCCGACTCCGGTGCGAAACTGGGCCTCACGGTATCGCCGGTGCGGGGGGATTTGCCCGATTCGGTGGAGTGGCTGACCGTCGACGCCGGTGATTTCGCCGCGCGGCTCGAGGAGTTCTCCGGCGATCCGGTCACCTATGCCGATCGGTTGCGGCCGTTGCGGGCCGAACATCCGGCCTATGTGATCTACACGTCCGGCTCGACCGGCAAGCCGAAGGGTGTCGTGGTCACCCAGGCCGGGCTGTCGAGTTTCTGTGACGAACAGCGCGAGCGGTATCGGGTCGGAAACGATTCGCGCACCCTGCATTTCGCATCGCCCTCGTTCGATGCCTCGGTGCTGGAACTGCTGCTGGCCATCGGCGGTGCGGCCGCCATGGTGGTGGCCTCCCCGTCGGTACTCGGCGGCGACGAATTGGCGAATCTGCTACGGCGCGAACGGGTCACCCACGCCTTCATCACGCCCGCGGCCCTGGCCTCGGTGGATCCGGCCGGACTGGACGACCTGCGCGTCGTGGTCGCAGGTGGTGAGGCCTGCCCGCCGGAATTGGTGCGGCGCTGGGCGATCGCGATCGAGGGCGGCACCCGCGAGTTCTACAACGGGTACGGTCCGACCGAGACCACGATCATGACCAACATCAGCGCGCCGCTGGTGCCGGGGGAGACGGTCACCATCGGCGCGCCGGTGCGCGGCATCACCGAATACGTGCTCGACGAACACCTCGCGCGGGTGCCGCGCGGCGCGGTCGGCGAGTTGTACATCACCGGTGCGCAACTGGCGCGCGGCTACCACCTGCGCCCCGGCCTGACCGCGGCCCGCTTCGTCGCCAACCCCTTCGACGCCAACGGTTCACGGCTGTACCGGACCGGCGACCTGGTGCGCTGGACGGCCGCTGGTGAATTGGAGTATCTGGGCCGCAACGACTTCCAGGTCAAGATCCGTGGCTTCCGGATCGAGCTCGGCGAGATCGACGCGGTACTGGCCGCCCACGATTCGGTCGACTTCGCCGTCACCGTCGGCCACACCCTGCACAGCGGCGCGACGATTCTGGTGTCGTACGTGCACGCCGCCGATGGTGCGAAGGTCGACACCGACGAGCTGAGCGAGCATGCGGGACAGAGTCTTCCGGCCCATATGGTGCCGACGACGATCATGGTCCTGGACGCGATTCCGTTGACCCCGGTCGGCAAACTGGACCGCGCGGCGCTGCCGGAACCTGTCCTGGCCGCCCGCGAATTCCGCGCGCCCTCGGGTGCGCTCGAGGAGATGGTGGCGGCCGTCTTCACCGATCTGCTCGACCCGCCGGGGCCGGTCGGCGCCGACGACGACTTCTTCGAACTGGGCGGAAACTCGCTGATCGCCACTCAGGTCGCGGGCCGCCTCGGCGCCCAGATCTCGGCGCGGGTACCGGCCCGGCTGCTGTTCGAGGCGGCCACGGTCGCCGAATTGGCGCAGCGGCTGGAACCGCTGAAGGGTGCGGGCGGGCGCCTGGCGCTGGCGCCGATGCCGCGTCCGGAACGCATTCCGCTCTCGCTGGCCCAGCAGCGGATGTGGTTCCTCAACCAGTTCGATCCGGAATCGGCGGCCAACAACATTCCGTTCGCGATCCGGCTCACCGGCGCGCTGAACGTGGAGGCGCTGCAGGCGGCCGTCGCCGACGTCATCGAGCGCCACGAAACGCTGCGTACCGTCTACCCGTCCGCCGACGGCGCCGGACACCAGGTGATTCTGCCTGCGGCGCAATCGGTTCCGGATCTGGCGCCGAAGCCGGTGACCGAGGACGAACTGCCGCAGTGGCTGGCCGGATATCTGCTCGCCGGATTCGATGTGGCCGCCGAGGTGCCGCTGCGCATCGCGGTGGCCGAACTGGCGCCCGACGATCACGTCGTGGCGGTCGTGGTCCACCACATCGCCGCCGACGGCGCCTCGGTGGCGCCGTTCACGCGCGATCTGCTGGCCGCGTTCCTCGCCCGGCGCAACAGCGCCCGGCCGAGCTGGCAGCCGCTGCCGGTGCAGTACGCCGACTACGCGCTGTGGCAGCGAGCGCTGCTCGGCGACGAACATGATCCCGATTCCCTCGCGGCCCAGCAGATCGACTACTGGCGCACCACCCTGGCCGGCATTCCGGACCGGCTGGATCTGCCCGCGGATCGGCCGCGCCCGCAGATCGCCTCGGGGCGCGGCGCGGAATACATCTTCGACATCGCGCCCGAACTGCACGCCCGGCTCGAGGAACTCGCCCAGCGCACCGGCACCTCGCTGTTCATGGTGGTGCATGCGGCGTTCGCGATCCTGCTGGCCCGCTCCAGCGGCACCGACGACATCACCATCGGCACCCCGGTGGCCGGGCGCGGTGAGGCCGAACTCGACGCTCTGGTCGGCATGTTCGTCAACACCCTGGTGCTGCGGACCCGCATCGACGCCGCGACGACGGTCGAACAGCTGCTCGCGGCGGTGAAGGACACCGATCTGGGCGCCTTCTCGCATGCCGAGCTGCCGTTCGAGCGCTTGGTCGAGGTGCTCGACCCGGTGCGATCGCAGGCGCATCATCCGCTGTTCCAGGCCGCGCTGTTCTTCCAGAACATGCAGAAGCCGCAGCTGCGGCTGCCCGGACTGGTCGCCGAAACGGTCGAATTCGACGGCGCGGTGGCGAAATTCGATCTGCAGCTCACCGCCGTACCGCGAGTAGAGGCGGGTGCCCCGGCCGGCGTATCGGCGATGTTCACCTACGCGCTGGATCTGTTCGACGAGCCGACCGTGGCCACCTACGCCGACCGGCTGGTGCGGGTGCTGGAGGGTATCGTCGCCGATCCGGCGGCTGCCGTGGGCGATATCGAGCTGCTCGACCCGGCCGAGCGCCTGCGCATCCTGCGGGACTGGAACGACACCGCCCACCGGGTCGAACCGGAACTGCTGCTCGACGGCTACCGCCGGGCGGCGCTGCGCAATCCGGACGCGGTGGCGGTCACCTACGAGGGTGCGCGGCTGACCTACGCCGAATTCGACGCGCAGGTCAATCAGCTGGCGCGTCTGCTGATTTCGCGTGGTGTCGGCCCGGATGCCCTGGTCGGCCTGGCGATCCGGCGATCGCTGGATCTGGTGGTCGGCATGTACGCGATCGTGGCGGCCGGGGGTGCGTACGTGCCGCTGGATCCCGATCATCCGGCGGACCGCATCGCGCACATCCTCGATACCGCACAGCCCGTCTGCGTCGTGACCACCGTCGCCGATACGGTCGCGGTGCCCGCGCGGATTCCGGTGCTGCGGCTGGACACCATGGATCTCGGCGGCTTCGATCCGCGCCCGATCCGGCCGGGTGAACTGCTCGCGCCGGTGCGGCCAGATCATCCGGCCTACGTCATCTTCACCTCCGGCTCCACCGGCCGGCCCAAGGGCGTCGCGGTCTCGCATGCCGCGATCAACAACCAGATCGAGTGGATGCTGGCCGCCTATCCGCTGGGCAGCGGCGACGTCTATCTGCAGAAGACAGCGACCACCTTCGACGTCTCGCTGTGGGGCTATTTCATGCCGCTGCGGGCGGGTGCGGAGCTGGTCGTGGCCACCCACGACGGCCATCGCGATCCGCTGTACGTCGCGGAAACCATTGCCGCGCACGGGGTTACGGTCACCGACTTCGTCCCGTCGATGCTCACCGTCTTCGCCGCGCACATCGCGGCGGGTAGCTGCCCGACCCTGCAGGACATCTTCGTGATCGGCGAGGCGCTGCCGCCGGAGACCGCCGATGCCGTGCACGCGGTGTGTGATGCGCGCATCCACAACCTGTACGGGCCCACCGAGGCCGCGGTGTCGGTCACGTATTGGCCGGTCGGCGAGGACGACCGGCCGACCGTGCCGATCGGCCTGCCGCAGTGGAACACTCGCGTCTACGTGCTCGACGGCCGCCTGCGTCCCGTGCCGGTGGGCGTGCCCGGTGAGCTGTATCTCGCGGGTGATCAGCTGGCCCGCGGCTACGTGCGCCGCCCCGACCTGACCGCGGACCGGTTCGTGGCCAACCCGTTCGGCCACGGCGAGCGGATGTACCGCACCGGCGATCTGGTGCTGTGGCGCGACGCCGACGAGACCCGGCCCGCCCGGCTCGACTACATCGGCCGCACCGACTTCCAGGTGAAGTTCCGCGGCCAGCGCATCGAACTGGGTGAGATCGAGACGGCGCTGCTGGCGCTGCCCGGTGTGAGCCAGGCGGTGGCGCTGGTGACGGGCTCGGCACTGGGCGATCAGCTGGTCGCCTACGTCGTCGCCCAGCCACGCACCACTCTCGACCCCGAGCGCCTGCGCAACGGCGTGAAGGATTCGCTTCCGGCCTATATGGTTCCGGCGGTCGTCGTGGTTCTCGACGCCTTCCCGCTCAATCCCAGCGGCAAACTCGACCGCAAGGCGCTGCCCGAACCCACCTTCAGCAGCCGGGAATTCCGGGCGCCGAGTACTCCGGTGGAGGAGATCGTCGCCGAGGTCTTCGGCTCCGTGCTCGGACTGGAACGGGTCGGCGCCGAAGACGACTTCTTCGCCCTCGGCGGCAATTCGCTGATCGCCACGCAGGTGGTGGCCCGGCTCGGTGCGGCGGTCGGCGGCCGCGTGCCGGTGCGGTCGCTGTTCGAGACGCCCACGGTGGCCGGACTGGCCGCCACCCTCGATTCCCAAACCCACGTTCGGCGCGGCGTGGAACTGGGTTCGATCGAGCGCCCGCAACAGCTGCCGCTCTCGCTGGCGCAGCAGCGCATGTGGTTCCTCAACCGCTTCGACCAGGCCGAGACCGCCGAGGAGGCGGTGCATTCCGGTTCGGCGGCCTACAACCTGCCCTTCGCGCTGCGGCTGACCGGCAGCCTGGATGTGGAGGCGCTGGGCGCGGCCCTCGACGACGTGGTCACGCGACACGAGGTCTTGCGCACCGTCTACCCGGAGACCCCCGAGGGGCCCGTGCAGGTGATCCTGCCGGCCGATACCCGGCTGGGCCTGCGCCCCGAACGCACCGCCGGCGCCGCGGTCGCCGATGCGGTATATGCCCTGGCCGCAACGCCTTTCGATGTCACCTCCGAGGTTCCGCTGCGGGTGCGGCTGTTGGAGATCTCCGACCTCGCCCCCGGTTCGCGACGCGAATACGTGCTCGCCGTGGTAGTGCACCACATCGCCGCCGACGCGTCCTCGATGGGCCCGCTGGTGCGCGATGTGATGACCGCCTATGCCGCCCGCACCTCCGGCGCGGCGCCGGACTGGGCGCCGCTGCGCGTGCAGTACGCCGATTACGCGCTCTGGCAGCGTGCCGTACTGGGCTCGGAATCGCAGTCGGATTCCATTGCGGCCCAGCAGATTTCGTACTGGCAGCGCGAGCTGGCCGGCCTGCCGGACGTGCTGGAGCTGCCCACCGATCGTCCCCGTCCGCCGGTGGCGACGCTGGCCGGTGCGCGCGTGGACGTGCGGATCGAGCGCGAGGTGCACGCGGGCCTGGTCGACTTGGCCCGCGCTCACGGCGCCACGCTGTTCATGGTCGTGCATTCGGCGTTCGCGCTGCTGCTGGCCCGGTTGTCGGGCGGCGACGACATCGCCGTCGGCAGCCCGGTCGCCGGGCGCGGTGAGGCCGAACTCGACGATCTGATCGGCATGTTCGTCAACACCGTCGTCTTCCGGACCCGTGTGGAGCGCGGCGAGCCGTTCACCGAACTGCTGGCCCGCCAGCGCGAAACCGATCTGCAGGCCTTCGCCCACGCCGACATTCCGTTCGAGCGGCTGGTCGAGGTGCTGAACCCGCCGCGTTCCACCGCACATCACCCGCTGTTCCAGGTGGGCCTGTCGTTCCAGAATGTGGCGCGCACCGAACTGGAACTGCCCGGATTGAGCGTCGCCGGTGTGGACGCCGATCTGGACGTCTCGCAGTTCGACCTGCATCTGATCGTGGCCGACGCGTACGACGCGGACGGAAATCCGGACGGCATCGGTGGTTTCCTCACCTACGCCACGGACCTGTTCGACGCCGCGACCGCCGAATCGATCGTCGAGCGGCTGTCGCTGCTGCTGGCCGGTGTGGTCGCCGAGGCCGGCACCCCGGTCGGTGATCTCGACATCCTGACCTCGGCCGAGCGGGCCGAGCTGGAGCGCGCCGCGACCGGCGCGTCGCATCCGGTCGTAGCCGCGACGCTGCCGGAACTGCTGGCGGCGACGATCGCCGCGCGGCCGCAGGCCGTGGCCCTGACGGCCGATGCCGACGAGCAGTTCGGCGGTACGCCCGCCGAGCTCACCTACGGCGAACTCGGCGAGCGCGTCCACCGCCTTGCCCGGCATCTGATCTCGCTCGGCGTCGGCCCCGAATCGCGGGTCGCGCTGGCTCTGCGGCGCGGCGTCGATCTGGTGGTCGCGATGTACGCCGTCTCGGTGGCCGGTGGCGCGTACGTGCCGGTCGATCCGGATCAGCCCGCCGAACGGGTCGGCTACATCCTCGATTCCGCCGACCCGGTATGCGTGCTGACCACCTCGGATATTCCGGACCTGCCCGGACGTACCGCGCCCTCGGCAGCCGGCGCCGCGACCCGGGATTGGCGCGGTCGCTCGCAATCCATGCCCGCGTTGGCCGATTTGGGCCGGTCCGCGGCGCGCGAGGACGTCGTGCGTCTCGACGAGCTGGATCTGTCCGGGCTGTCCGCGCGGCCCGTCACCGAGGCCGACCGGATCGCACCGCTGTTGCCGCAGCACACGGCCTACGTGATCTTCACCTCCGGTTCGACCGGCCGCCCCAAGGGCGTCGCGGTGCCGCACGGCGCGATCGTCAACCAATTGGTCTGGAAGACGGCCGAATTCGGCCTCGGCGCCGACGACGCGGTACTGCTGAAGACCGCCGCGACCTTCGACCTGTCGGTCTGGGAGTTCTGGTCCGCGGCGGTGTCGGGCGGACGGCTGGTGATCGCCGCGCCCGACGGGCATCGCGATCCGGCCTACCTGAACGATCTGATCCGGCGCACCGGCGTCACCACGCTGCATGTGGTGCCGTCGATGCTGGACGCCCTGCTCACCGAGGCCCGGACGAATGCCGCACCCCAGGCGGCGAGCCCGCTGCGGCGAGTCCTCGCCATCGGTGAGGCGCTGCCCGCAGCGCTGGCGCAACGGTTCGCCGCCGCCCATCCCGAGGTCGAGCTCTACAACCTGTACGGTCCGACCGAGGCCGCGGTCTCGATCACCGCGCACCGAGTCGGCGCGGCCGACGAACTGTCCGTGCCGATCGGCGCACCCGAGTGGAACAGCAGCGTCTACGTGCTGGATTCGCGTCTGCACCCGGTGGCCGTGGGCGTCTCCGGTGAGCTGTATCTGGCCGGTGCGCAGCTGGCTCGCGGTTATTTCGGCCGAGCGGACCTGACCGCGGATCGCTTCGTGGCCGACCCGTTCGGTGGCGGTTCGCGCATGTACCGCACCGGCGACGTGGTGGCCCGGACGGCGAACGGCGAGCTGGAATATCGCGGCCGCACCGACTTCCAGGTCAAGGTGCGCGGTTTCCGCATCGAACTGGGGGAGATCGAGGCGGCGCTGCTGCGCCTGCCGCAGCTCGCGCAGGCCGTCGTGGTGGCGAAGTCCGACCCACGCACCGGCGATCGGCTCGTCGCGTATCTGGTCTCCGCGGACCGGGAACTCGATGTGGCACAGGTGAAGTCGGCACTGGCCTCGGCGCTGCCGAACTACATGGTGCCCGCGGCCTTCGTGGTACTCGACGCGCTGCCGCTCACCGTGAACGGCAAACTCGACCGGAAAGCACTGCCGGAGCCGGAATTCGAGACCACCGCCTTTCGTGCGCCCTCGACCCCGGTGGAGGAGATCGTGGCCGGTACCTTCGCCGAGGTGCTGGGTATCGACCGGGTCGGCCTGGACGACGACTTCTTCGCCCTCGGCGGTAACTCGCTGCTGGCCACGCAGGTGGCCGCGCGGATCGGCGCCGCGCTCGAGGTCCGCGTGCCGGTGCGCGCGCTGTTCGAGGCGGCGACCGTGGGCGCACTGGCCGCCCGGGTGGAGCGCACCGGAACCGAACGGCCGCGGCTGCCGCTGGTCGCCGGTCCGCGTCCGGACGCCGTTCCGCTGTCCTACGCCCAGCAGCGGATGTGGTTTCTCAACCAGTTCGACACCGCCGCAACGGTGTACAACATCCCGGTCGCCATCCGGCTGTCCGGTGCACTGGACGTGGCCGCGCTGCGACAGGCGGTCGCGGATCTGGTGGCCCGGCACGAGGTGTTGCGGACCATCTATCCGGAAGCCGAGTCCGGCGGCGCGGTGCAGCAGGTGCTGGCGCCGGGCGCGGTGAGCATCGATCTGGAGCCGGTGCCGATCGGTGAGGAGCGGGTGGCCCACGAGGTGGGGCACCAGGTCGCGAGCGGATTCGACGTGACCACCGAGATCCCGTTCCGGATCCGGTTGTTCCAGCTCGCGGCGAGCGAGTTCGTCCTCGTCTTCGTCGCCCACCACATCGCGGCCGATGGCTGGTCGATGGGCCCGCTGACCCGGGATCTGATGACCGCCTACGTGGCCCGGGCCGGCGGACAGGCGCCGTCGTGGGCGCCGCTGCCGATCCAGTACGCCGATTACGCGCTGTGGCAGCGCGCCGCGCTGGGCGCCGAGGACGATCCGGAATCCCTGGTCAGTGCCCAATTGTCGTATTGGACAACCGAACTCGCCGATCTGCCGGACGAGCTGCGGTTGCCTGCGGACCGGCCGCGGCCCGCGGTGCAGAGCTTCGCCGGCGCCAAGGTCGACTTCGCCGTCGATTCGCAGGTGCACGCCGGCCTCACCGCACTGGCGCAGCGGCACAATTCCACGGTGTTCATGGTGGTGCATACCGCCCTGGCGGTCTTCCTGGCCCGCATGTCGGGCACCGAGGACATCGCCATCGGTGCGCCGATCGCAGGCCGCGGCGAGGCCGAACTCGACGATCTGATCGGCATGTTCGTCAACACGCTGGTACTGCGCAGCCGGGTGACGCCGGGCCGCAGTTTCGCCGAACTGCTGGCCGACAACCGGGAAACCGATCTGCGCGCCTTCGCCCACGCCGACGTGCCATTCGAGCGGCTGGTCGAGGCGCTGGACCCGGAGCGCTCCACCGCCCGGCATCCGCTGTTCCAGGTGGCGCTGTCGTTCGAGAATCTGGCCGGAACCAGTTTCGAACTGCCGGGCCTGAGCTTCACCGCCCTGGACCCGGCCGCCGACACCGCGAAATTCGATCTGCTGCTGACGCTGCGCGAACAGCGCACCGGATCCGGCGGCGAGGCCGGTATCTTCGGTGAGTTCACCTATGCCACCGATCTTTTCGACCGGGACACGGTGATCGACTTCGGCCGGCGGCTGGGGCGGATCCTCGCCGCGGTGGCGCGCGACGCCGATATCGCGGTCGGCGATCTCGACATCCTGGTCGGATCCGAAGCCGAGGATCTCGCCGCCCGCACCGGACTGCCCGCGGTTGCGCCCGCCACGCTGCCGGATCTGATGGCGGCCGCGGTCGCGACGAATCCGGACGGTCCCGCGGTGGTCGTGGGCGGGCGCGCGTTCACCTATGCCCAGCTGGATCTGGCCTCGACCAAACTGGCCCGCCGGCTCATCGAACTGGGTGCCGGGCCGGACAAGCATGTGGCGGTGGCCATTCCGCGCTCGCTCGAGGGCGTGGTGGCGCTGTGGTCGGTCGCCAAGTCGGGTGCGGCGTTCGTGCCGATCGACCCGACCTATCCGTACGACCGCATCGCGCACATGGTCGCCGACTGCCGCGCGGACCTTGGAGTCACCGTGCGGGCCGAGGTCGCGGACCTGCCGGATACCGCGGGCGGCTGGATCGTGCTCGACGACCCCAACTTCGCCTACGAGGTCGATTCCCTGTCCGGCGCACCGGTTTCCGATGCCGAACGGCTGGCCCCGCTGCACCCGGACAACACCGCCTACCTCATCTACACCTCGGGTTCGACCGGTCTGCCCAAGGGCGTCGTGGTCACCCATGCGGGTCTGGCGAACTTCAGCGCCGAACAGCGGGAGCGCTACCGGCTGGACCGCGATTCGCGGGCGCTGGCGTTCGCCTCGCCGTCCTTCGACGCCTCGATGCTGGAGTTGCTGCTGGCCATCGGTGCGTGCGGGGCGCTGGTGATCGTGCCGCCGCGCACCTTCGGCGGTGCGGAACTGGCCGAGGTGATCCGCGGTCAGCGGGTCACGCACGCCTTCCTCACCCCGTCGGTCCTGGCCTCGCTGGATTCGGATGCGCTGGCCTCGATGCAGGTCATCGTCGCCGGTGGCGAGGCCGTGCCGGCCGATCTGGTCGCGAAATGGGGTGGTGCGCCGGATGGTTCGGGCCGCCGGTTCCACAACGGATACGGCCCCACCGAGACCACGATCATGACCAACATCAGCGATCCGCTCTCGCCCGGCGACGTGGTGACCATCGGCGGGCCGGTCCGCGGCATGCGGGCGCTGATCCTCGACTCGCGGCTGCGGTTGGTGCCCGAAGGCGTCGCGGGCGAACTGTATCTGGGCGGCATCCAGCTGGCCCGCGGTTACCACGACCGGCCCGGCCTCACCGCCGCCCGGTTCGTCGCCGATCCGTACGGCCCGCCCGGGCAGCGGCTCTACCGCACCGGCGACGTGGTGCGCTGGCGCCGCGGCGAGCCGGTGGTGGAATATGTGGGCCGCAACGACTTCCAGGTCAAGATCCGCGGTCTGCGTATCGAACTGGGCGAGATCGACAGTGCGCTGATGGATCAGCCCGGTGTCGACTTCGCGGTCACCGTGGGGCATCGCACCGCCACGGGCACGACGATCCTCGTCTCGTATGTGCGTTCGGCCGCCGGTGTGCCGCCCGATACCGAGGCGCTGACCGCCGAACTCGCCGCGCGGCTGCCGGAGTACATGGTTCCGACCGCGATCGTGGTCCTGGACGAGATTCCGCTGACCCCGGTCGGCAAACTCGATCGTAAGGCCCTGCCGGAACCGGTCCTGGAGGCCAAGCGCTACCGCGCACCGCAGACCGCCACCGAACAGGTGGTCGCCGAGGTGATCGGCGAGGTCCTGGGCGTCGATCGGGTCGGTGTGGACGACGACTTCTTCGCCCTCGGTGGCGACAGCATCGTCTCCATCCAGGTCGTGTCCCGGGCGCGGGCCCGCGGCGTGCACTTCACCCCGCGCGATGTGTTCACCGCGCGCACGGTCGAGGCGCTGGCCCGCGCGGCCACCGTCGAGGCGCCGGCCGCCGCCGAGCAGTCCGGGCCGATGCCGTTGCCGCCGGCCGCGAGTCGCGCGCTGGAACTCGACCCCTCCGGGCGCGAACTCCGAGCGATCGCCCTCGATATTCCGGCCGACCGCGATCCCGAGCGGATCCGTGCGGCGGTGACCGGGGTGCTCGAACGGCATGCCATCCTGTCGGCTCACCTGGATGTCGAGGCCGGCGCCCTGGTGATTCCGGAAACTCCGGCCCCGGCCATCCTGCGGCAGTTCGGGCCCGGGCCCGACGCCGTCGACCTGGCGGTGCGATCGCTGGGGCGCGAGCTCGATCCGGCCGCCGGGCGCACCATCGCCTTCGCGCTGATCGCGCCCACCGAACCGGGTGAATCCTCGGGCGCCGCAACGAGTCTGGTCGTGGCCGCCCACGGTCTGGTGGTGGACGACACCTCGTGGCGCATCGTCGTCGACGAGCTGTCGGAGTCGTGGGCGGGCGGACATTCCGCGCCCGCGGCCGTCGATGCCGGTCCGCTGGGCGTCGGTCGCGCGCTCGCGGCGAGTGCCGTAGCGGCGGAGACCGTGGCGCAACTCGACTGGTGGCAGCGTCATCTCGCCTGCGCACCCGCCGATGCGCCGGTCGAGGGCATCGATCTGACGGCGCGCGGCCGGGTCTCGCTGGTCATCACCGCCGAGGGCGCGGCCGCCGTGGACGCGGTCGCGCACGCCTATCACGCCTCCATCGAGGATGTGCTGCTCACCGCGTTCGCGCTCGCGCAGGAGCGGGGCGCCCGTGCCGATGCCGGTGATCTGATCGGCACCGTGGTGCAGTTGGCGGCCGACGGCCGCGCGGTCGCCGGCGCCGAATCCGCCGGTACGGTCGGTGGTTTCACCTCGACCTATCCGCTGCTGGTCGGCCTCACCGGTATCGATGTCGAGCAGGCGTTGCTCGGTAACCGGGCCGCGGGCGACGCGATCGCGCAGATCAAGGAATTGCGGCGCGGGGTGCCTGATTCGGGTGTCGGCTTCGGTCTGCTGCGGTATCTCAACGCCGACACCGCGCCCGCGCTGGCCGCGGCCCCGCAGGGCCGCACCGCGTTCCGCTACCGCGATCTGCGTCCGGCCCGGCCATATCCGCACCTGCCCGCGGCCGACCTGCTGCTCGACATCACCGTCGACGCCACCGAGGACGGACTGCTGGCGCGATTCGATTACGCGGCAGCCGTTTTCACCGTCGATCAGGTGAAGGAGTTCGCCGGACTGTGGGTGCGGGCGCTGGGCGGCCTCGCCGAGCACGGAACCCATGCCGACGCCGGCGGTTTCACCGTGTCCGACTTCGAGCTGGTCCGCCTGGAAGCCGCCGATATCGCGAAGCTGTCGCAGGACTACCCGGATCTGGCCGATGTCTGGCCGGTGACGCCGCTGCAGTCGGGCATGCTGTTCCACGCCCTGCTGGCCGACACCTCGACCGACGTCTACATCACCCAGTTCACCCTGGATCTGGGCGGTGCCGTGGACGAGCGACGGCTGCGCGTGGCCGCGCAGGCCGTGCTGGACCGGCACGACAACCTGCGGGTCGCCTTCGCCGCCGACGCCACCGGGAATCCGGTGCAGGTGGTACTCGATCGCGTCGAAGTACCGTGGCGCAGTATCGATCTCACGCATCTGACACCCGAGGCCGCCGAGGCCGAAGCGGTCCGGATGTGTGAACTCGACTACGGCCGGCGGTTCGCGATGGACCGCGCGCCGCTGCTGCGGTTCACCTTGTTCCGTCTCGCCGCCGACGCCTACCGGCTGCTGGTCACCAGCCACCACATCCTCATCGACGGCTGGTCGACACCGCTGCTCATGCAGGATCTGCTCACGCTGTACGCGGTGGGCGCGCGGTCGCGGCAGTTGCCGGCGGCCGGCTCCTACGGTGACTATCTGCGCTGGCTGATCGCGCAGGATCCGGCCGCCGCGCGGGCGCAGTGGCAGCGCGCGCTGGACGGGATCACCGAGCCGACCCCGCTGGCGCCGGTCGACCCGAGCCGGGAGATCTCCGCGGGTGTGGGCGAAATCGGCTTCGAACTGTCGGTCGCCGACACCACCGAATTGACCCGGCTCGCCGCCCGGCTCGGTGTCACGGTCAACACCGTGGTGCAGGCGGCGTGGGGTCTGCTCATCGGCCGCAGCATCGATCGCGACGACGTCGTCTTCGGCGCCACGGTATCCGGACGCCCGCCCGCGCTGCCGGGTGTGGAGACGATGGTCGGATTGTTCCTCAACGCCATTCCCGTGCGGGTGCGTCTGGGCGCCACCGACACACTGGCCGGACTGCTGAGCCAGTTGCAGGCCGAACAGGCGGCGCTGCTGGACTTCCACTACCTGGGCCTGAGCGATATCCAGCAGGCCGTCGGGGTGGAAGGTCTGTTCGATTCGCTGGTGGTGTTCGAATCCTTCCCGGTCGATCGCGACGGACTCGACCGGGTCGGCTCGATCGACGGCATGCACGTCACGGGCATCGGCGCGGTCAACGGCACGCACTATCCGGTGACGGTGATCGTGGTGCTGGACAGCCAGCTCCGAATCAGCCTGAAGTATCTGCGCGACGTCTTCGACGAAGCGGCGGCCCAGGCGCTGTCGCAGCGGCTCGCGGCGCTCATCGGCCGCTTCACCGATACACCGCAGGCTCGGGTCGCCGATGTCGACGCGCTGCTGGACGGCGAGCGCGCCGCACTGGAAGCCCGCAACGCCACCGATGTGCCACAGCTGCGCGATCAGGCGACTCTGCTGAGCCTGTTCGACGAGCAGGTGGCCCGCACCCCGCAGGCGCCGGCGCTGCACTTCGGCGACGTGACACTGAGCTACCGCGAGCTGGATCTGCGGTCGCGCGCCCTCGCCGCCGAACTGCTCGGCCGGGGAGTGGAACCGAATTCGCTGGTGGCCGTGGCCATGCGGCGTTCGATCGACCTGGTGGTCGGCATCTACGCGGTGCTGCGGACGGGTGCGGGTTATGTCCCCGTCGACCCGGATCACCCGGCCGAACGCAACGAGTTCGTGCTGGCCAACGCACGCCCGGTGTGTGTGCTGACCACCGGCCGCGACGGCTTCGCCACCGACAGCGGCATTCCGGTCGTCGATATCTCCGGATTGGACGGGGAGGCGGAATCCATTGCGGCGCTGCGGTTCCCGTACGTCCGTCCGGATGCGGTGGCCTATGTCATCCACACCTCCGGCTCGACCGGCCGGCCGAAGGGCGTGGTGATCACGCACCGGCAGATGACCAACCAGTTCCGGTGGGCGCAGCGGACCTATCCGCACGACACCGGCGACGTCGTCCTGCACAAGACGCCGATCACCTTCGACATCTCGACGTGGGAGTTGTTCTGGCCGTTGCAGACCGGTGCGGCGATCGTGATCGCGGAGCCGGACGGCCATCGCGATCCGGCGTATCTGTCGCAGGTGATCGAACAGCGCTCGGTGAGCACGGTGCACTTCGTGCCCTCGATGCTGGACGCGTTCCTGGATCCGGCCGCGAATGCGGCGGTGACGCGCGGTTATCCGTCGCTGCGACGGGTCTTCGCGGCCGGTGAGGCGCTGTCGGGGGAGACCGCGCAGCGATTCCGCGCCACGCTCGGGGAATCGGAGCTGGTGAACTGGTACGGCCCGGCCGAGGCCACCGTGGTCACGGCCTGGCCCGCCGGGGACAGCGACGGCGTCGCGGTCCCGATCGGCACACCGGTCGCCAACACCCGGGTGTACGTGCTGGACCGGCAGCTGCGGCCGGTGCCGCCGGGCTCGCCCGGTGAGCTCTACGTGGCCGGTGTGCAGCTGGCCCGCGGATATCTCGGCGCACCCGCGCTGACCGCCGAACGGTTCGTCGCCCACGAGGGCGGGCAGCGGCTCTACCGCACCGGCGATATCGTGCGCTGGCGCGAAACCGGCGCCGGCGCGGCACTGGAATATCTGGGCCGCAGCGATTTCCAGATCAAGCTGCGTGGTCAGCGCATCGAGCTCGGGGAGATCGAGGCGGTGCTGGCGGGCTTCGCGCCGGTGCGGCACGCCGTGGTGTCGCTGGCGCGCAGCTCGTCGGGTGACCGCCTGGTCGCCTACGTGGTGCACGACGGGGACACGATCGACGAGGCCGAGCTGCTGGCCTACGCGCGGGAATCGTTGCCCGCGTACATGATTCCGGCGGCCGTGGTGGTGCTCGACGCGCTGCCGCTCAACGCCAGCGGCAAACTCGATCGCAAGGCGCTGCCGGTGCCGCAGTTCTCCGGACGTCCCTACCGGGCGCCGTCGACACCGCTGGAGGAGGCGATCGCCGGCGTTTTCGCCGAGGTGCTGGGCGCCGACCGGGTCGGCCTGGACGACGACTTCTTCGATCTGGGCGGCAATTCCCTGGTCGCGACCCGCGCGGTGAGCCGGTTGCGCACGCTCACCGGTGTCGAGGTCCGGGTGCAGTGGTTCTTCCTCGGCTCCACCGTCGCCGCCCTCGCGCAGCGCATCGTCGCGGCGATGAGCGACGAGTACGACTACGACCTGGAATCGGATGCGGCACTGGGTGTGCTGCTGCCGATCCGGGCGCAGGGCGAGGGCGAGACGCTGTTCTGCATCCACCCGATGTACGGATTGTCCTGGTGCTACGCGGGCCTGACCCGGTACGTGGCGGACCGGCCGATCCTGGGTGTGCAGTCGCCGGCGCTGTCGGAGGACGGCTACCTGCCGGAATCGTTGCAGGAGATGGCCGATCGCTACGTCGCCGAGATTCGCGCGGTGCAGCCGCACGGCCCGTATCACCTGCTCGGCTGGTCGCTGGGCGGTGTGCTGGCCCATGCCGTCGCGACCACCCTGCAGGCGGCGGGTGCGCAGGTCGGCTCGGTGACCATGCTCGACAGCCACGCCGAGATCGACGTCGCCGATTTCCGGACCGCGATCCGGGAAGCGCTGGCGGAGATCGGGATCGGCGCCGAGGCCCTGGTCGGCGACGGCGACATCCACGATCTCAGCGAGGAGGCGGTGGCCGCGCTGCACGCCACCATCCCGCCGGATATGGCCGTGCTGACGCCGGACCGGGTACGCCGCATCTACCGCAGCGCGGTGCGGTCGGCGGAGTTGATCGCCGAACATCGGCCGGACGTATATCGCGGCCGCGTGGACTATTTCAGCGCGGCCGGACACGACACGGCGGCGCAGAACTGGCGGCCCTACGTCGAGGGCGAGATCGCCGATCATCCGGTCGGCGTATCGCACGACCAGATGACCTCGCCGCCGGCGTTGGCCGAACTCGGTCCGGTACTGGCACGAGTACTGGCGCGTGGGGGCGGTCCTCGCCCGGACGGGTCGTCTCCGGCATGATGGGGCGGCGCATACGTAACGGACCGGTCTGGTCAGACGACTAGACAGGCCGTAGGGTCGGGCGAGGTCTCGACCGTTCGGGTGGCGCCTCGCCGGGCGCCCCGCGGAAAGCTGAAACCGAATTCGAGCAGATAGTGAAGGTGTGAACATTGATTCGTCGACACTTCCGGCGTAGCGGCCTGAGAGCTGCTGCCGTGCTCGCGGCCACCGGAGTCCTCACAGGCGTCGTGGCCGGAGTCGGCGCGACGTCCGCCTCGGCGGACGATCCGGTCATCGCCTCGAAGTCTCTGTTGGCCGACCCGCAGTCGCCCGACGGATCGCGTATCGAGAAGGCCACCTACAAGGACGACCGCAGCATCCGGCTCTACGTTCACTCGACGGCGATGAACCGCACCTTCCCGGTCGATGTGCAGCGCCCCGCCGACGCGTCGGTGCCGCGCCCGACCCTGTATCTGCTCAACGGCGCGGGCGGCGGCGAGGACGACGCGTCGTGGCAGAAGAAGACCGATATCGTCAACGGCTTCCTGTCCGACAAGAACGTCAACGTCGTGCAGCCCATCGGTGGTAAGTGGAGCTACTACACCGACTGGCTGAAGGACGACCCGAACCTGGGCCGCAACAAGTGGAAGACGTTCTTCACCGAGGAGCTGCCTCCGCTGATCGACGGCGCGCTGGGCACCAACGGCGTCAATGCCATTGCGGGCCTGTCGACTTCGGGCACCTCGGTGCTGAACCTGGCGATCGCCAAGCCGGGTCTGTACAAGTCGGTGGCCGCCTACTCCGGCTGCGCGGAGAGCAGCACCGAGGTCGGCCGCGAAGCGGTGAAGCTCACCGTCAACACGTGGGGCGGCGGCGACGTGCGCAACATGTACGGCGAGGACGACAACCCGGCCTGGCAGGACAATGATCCGCTGCTGCACGCCGATCAGCTGCGCGGCGCGAACCTGTACATCTCCTCGGGTAACGGCCTGCCCGGCCAGTGGGACACCCTCAACGGGCCCTACGCCCTCCCCGGCGCCTACGGCCTGGGTAACCAGCTCGTCATCGGTGGCGTGATCGAGGCCGCGACCAACTACTGCAGCCACAACCTGCAGGGCAAACTGGATTCGCTCAACATTCCGGCGACCTATAACTTCCGCAGCTCGGGCACCCACTCGTGGGGTTACTGGCACGACGACTTCCTCGACTCGTGGCCGGTGCTGGCCCGCGGTCTGGGCATCTGACCGCCCCGAACGAACCACCGAGTCCGCCTCTGTCGCCGTCGCGATCGGGGCGGATTCGCCATTTTCCAGGGGCTGGCGCACTAAAAAGTTCGGTTGGCCGTAAAGTATTTTTCATGAGTGCGATCACCGCCGAGTCCGCGCCGACGCGCCGGAACCGGCTGCGTTCGCTCGTAGTGCTGCTGGGCCCGGCTTTCGTGGCGGCGATCGCCTATGTCGATCCCGGGAATGTGGCCTCCAATATCAGCGCCGGCGCGGAGTACGGCTATCTGCTGGTGTGGGTGGTCGTCATGGCGAATGTGATGGCCGCGCTGGTGCAGTATCTGTCGGCGAAACTGGGCGTGGTGACCGGTCGCTCGCTACCACAGATCGTGCGCGAACGAGCCGGGCGCCCGGTCCGGCTGGCCTATTGGGGTCAGGCCGAATTGACCGCGATGGCAACCGATCTCGCCGAAGTCGTCGGTGGCGCGATCGCCTTGAACCTGCTGTTCGGCCTGCCGCTGCTGCTCGGCGGCGTGATCACCGGTGTGGTGTCGATGGCCCTGCTGGCCGTGCAGAACCGCCGTGGGCAGCAGCCCTTCGAGCGCGTGATCATCGGCCTGCTGGCGGTGATCGCGATCGGGTTCCTGGCCGGTGTGGTGATCTCGCCGCCCTCGCCCTCCGGGGTGGCCGGCGGGCTCGTGCCGGGTTTCGACGGGGCGCAGAGCGTCCTGCTCGCCGCCGCGATGATCGGCGCCACGGTCATGCCGCACGCCATCTATCTGCACTCCGGCCTCACCCGCGACCGGCACGGCCGCACCGAGCCGGGCCCGCGCCGCAGTCGCTTGTTGCGCGCGACCCGGATGGACGTCGGCCTGGCCATGATCATCGCCGGTGCGGTCAACCTCGCGATGCTGCTGATGGCCGCCGCCACGCTCGGTGGCCGCGATGTCGACTCGATCGAATCCGCCCACGCCGCGGTCCGGGAGGTCCTCGGTCCCTGGGCCGCGCTGCTGCTGGCCGTGGCCCTGCTGGCCTCCGGCCTGGCCTCCACCTCGGTGGGCGCCTACGCCGGCGCGATGATCATGGACGGGCTGCTGCGCCGCAAGGTGCCGCTGCTGCTGCGCCGCGTGGTCACGCTGATCCCCGCCCTGCTCATCCTCGCCGCAGGCGTGGACCCGACCCGCGCGCTGATCGTCTCGCAGGTGGTGTTGTCCTTCGGCATCCCGTTCGCGCTGATCCCGCTGGTGCGGTTCACCGGTGATCGCAGCCTGATGGGCGCGGACGCCAATCATCGGGCGACCACCGTGGCCGCGTGGCTGATCGCCGCCGTGATCAGTGCGCTGAACCTGCTGCTGATCTATCTGACCGTGGCCGGTCGATAGCGGCCGTCACGCCGTCGTCCGTCGATAGTGCGCCGCGATCTCATCGCTGGTGGTCACCCACACGCCCGGATGGTCCACCACGTACTCGAGCGCCTCGTCCAGATAGCGGTGCCGGACCGATCTGCGGATACCGTTCGCCCACATCGGAATTCAGCAGCGCGCCGGCGCGAATTCCGTTGGATCGGATCGGTGATCGGTGAGTAGCCCTACAGTGTGATGTCTGTGCTCATGCCGGTATCGTCGAAGCTTGACACAGGTGCGAAGGTCAACCGAAAGTCGTTGTGAGGTAGAGCATATGCGAATCGGCGAGTTGGCGGAGCGGACCGATACCTCCCGGCGGCTGCTGCGCTACTACGAGGAGCAGGGGCTGATCCGGGTGCGCCGCTGTGCCAACGGCTATCGCGACTACGACGAGCGCCTGGTCGATCAGATCCTGCACATCCGCGGATTACTGGACGCGGGCCTGCCCACCCGGATCATCAAGCAGATCCTGCCCTGCCTGGACGATCCGCGCGACATCCATTTCGCCGACGCCACACCGGAGATCATCGCCACCCTCGAACATCAGCGCGACCGCCTGACCCAGCGTATCGACCTGCTCACCCGCAACCGCGACGCCATGACCACCTACATCGGCGAACTACGCGGCTGCGCCCGCACGGCGTCGTAGCGACAACCACCGGAGTTCCCCGTCGCGGCTTACGCCCCCGTCTCCGCGGCGCGGCGGTAGCCTCGCACGGCCGGGTAGCCGAAGACCACGATCATGCCGAGCACCCAGGCGAGGGTCTTCCACAGGGGTTCGGCGACGGGGCCGTCCCAGCAGAGTCCGCGCATGGCGTCGATGGCGGTGCTCATGGGCTGGTTTTCCACGACCTTCTGCAACCAGGTGGGGTAGGCGAAGACCGGGACGAAGCCGGAGTTGAAGAACATCAGCAGGGTGTTGATGATGCTGACGATATTGACCAGCATCACGCCCTCGGAGACGGTGGCCAGGGCGGTCACCATCACCGCGAAGCCCACGCCGAACAGCACCGGAATGCCGATCATGGCCAGCGAGGCCAGCGGGCCGTTCCAGAAGCGGAAGCCGATGCAGACGCCGACCGCGACCACGAACAGCGTGGTCACCAGGACGCGCAGCGCCTCGGCCAGCAGTCGCCCGGTGAGTCCGGCGGCCCGGTGGATCGGCATCGTCCAGAAACGGCCGAGCAGGCCGGTGTACTTCTCGGTCTTGAAGCCCAGCGCACTGACCACCGCTCCGGACATCGCCGCCACCAGGGTGATCAGGGGGACCGTCCCGTAGACGCTGGGCATGCCGGTGGCCGCGGTGATCGAATCGCCGAGCACGATCCGGAACATCAGCAAAGTCAGGGCCGGGTAGATCAGTGTCTGAATGGTGGTCGCGGGGTCGCGCGCCCACACCATCAGCAACCGCTTGCACTGGATCAGGCTGTGCCGCGCCCAGGTCGCGACCGACCGCTCGGAGCGGGCCGCGACCCTGGGCAGCGGCGTCTTCCAGCCGAGAGTTTCCGGCGACGCCTCGGTGGCATCGATGGTCAGACTGCTCACGATCGCCTCACGCTCGCCCACACCGCCAGCGGTACGAACGCCGCCGCCAGACTGATCAACCACACCACCGGCACCCACAGCACATGCCAGCTCACTCCGCCCGCGGCCATATCCCGCAGGGCGAAGGAGAACTGGGAGACCGGCTGATTGCGCGCGAACGGCCGAATCCACGCCGGGAATCCGGACTCCGGCACGAAGCCACACGACAGCATGCCGAGAATCAGCGTCGGCAGCGTCAGTGCCTGACTCAGCGCCTCCGGGCTCTTGGTGAAACTGCCCAGCGCGTCCGCGCCGATGGCCAGCACAGTGCCGACGGCCAGCGAGAACGCGCAGAACAGTAGGGCCTGGCCGACTCCGGCGGTGAACCGGAAACCGATCATGTATCCGAAGATCAAGGCCGCGATCAGCGAGGTCACCGAACGCACCAGACCCGCGCAGATGCGCGAGACCAGCGGAACCATCGGGCCGATCGGCATGGTCTGCATGCGGGTGTGCAGACCGGTCATCGATTCGAACGCCGCGATCTGCGCATTCGACATCATGGTGAACGACATGGTCTGCAGCACGATGATCGGCATTACGAACTGCGCGTAGTCGATGCCGCGGAACTGCATCACATACCGCAGCGGCAGATAGAACCCGAGGGTGAACACCAGCGGCGTGATCACCGCGACGACCAGCTCACCCTTGGTCGCCATCGTGCGCACGATCCGCCCGGTCAGCGCCCGCCACTGGGCCAAGCTGGAGATCCGCGCCTCGGGCATCTGCGCGAAGAGGCGAGCCTCGGCGGCCACCGGTGCGCTCACCGATGTCCGCCGGAATGACCGGTGATGGACAGGAACACGTCGTCGAGCGAGGGCCGCCGCAGCGCGATATCGGCCAGTTCCAGGCCCGCCGCGTCGATGCGGCGTACCGCCTCGGCCAGGGTGCTCGCCCCGTCGGGGGCCGGAATGGAAATCCGGTCGCCGGCGAATTCGTGCTGCAGCGCCTCGGGTACCAGCTCCCCGAGGGCGGTCACCGCCTTGCGCAGCTGCGTCGGATCCAGCGGGACCACCTCGCAGTAGCTGCCGCCGGTCTTCTCCTTGAGTTCGTCGGCGGTGCCCTCGGCGATCACCGTGCCCTTGTCGATGACGATGATGTTGTCGCTGAGAATGTCGGCCTCTTCCAGATACTGCGTGGTCAGCAGCACCGTGATGCCCTGCTCCTTGAGCGCGTTGACCAGATCCCACACACCCTGGCGGCTGCGCGGGTCCAGGCCGGTGGTCGGCTCGTCGAGGAAGACCACCTCCGGGCGCACCACCAGCCCGCAGGCGATGTCGACGCGGCGGCGCATACCGCCGGAGTAGTGCCGGACCGCGCGCTTACCGGCGCCGACGAGATCGAACTCCTCGAGCAGAGTGTCGGCGCGGTGGCGAGCGTCCTTCTTGGGCAGACCCATCAGCCGGCCGAACAGTTCCAGGTTCTCGCGGCCGGAGAGATTCTCGTCCAGCGCCGCGTACTGCCCGGTCATCATGATCGAGCGCCGCACCCCGGCCGCATCGGCGACCACGTCGTGCCCGGCCACCCAGGCGCTGCCCGAATCGGGCCGCAGCAGAGTGGACAGGACCTTCACCATGGTGGTCTTGCCGGCGCCGTTGGGTCCGAGGATGCCCAGCACCGAGGCGCGGGCGGCGGTGAAGCTGATGCCCTGCAGCGCCCGCACCTCGCCGAAGGATTTGCGCACATCGTCGACCACGACGGCCGGATCACCACCCGAAGCGCGCACAGCACTACCGGCACCGCCGGCGGCGTCGGTGCCTGTCCGGGACGCTGCCGCGTCGGTGCCTGTCCGGGACGCTGCCGCGTCGGTGCCTGTCCGGGACGCTGCCGCGTCGGTGGCGCCCGAATCCTCACGCGGTGTGTGCGATTCTGCGTTGTCCAAACTCGGCATCAACTCTCCACTATCGGCCGGGCCGCGACCGGATTGTCCGGAACGCTGATCTTTGTCCCGGTTGATGGATACCTTCCATCGGGCGCGATGTTACTTCGTCCGGCTGCGCGGCCGTCGGTGCCGCGGATTCGGGGCGCCGCTCGCGTCCCCGAATTTTTCCATCGCGGTAGGTTCTACCGCGATCTGAAACGTGGTGTAGTCGAAATGTTGCAGCGCCCGCGATCTGTGGCGTTGCTCACACTTCCGGCGCCCAATCGGCTCCGATCACCATTGTCGCTGGTCCGGACGCGGACCGGATGGTTCGTAGGATGTTCCGGTTGTTGTCGCCCGCCCGGAGGGCACCATAGTCTGACGACCAGGGGAGCGGTATCCGATTCGTCCGCACCCTCCCGCGGCATCGTCGCCCGCCCGCTGCTGGTGCACACGTCGAACGACTGCCGAGGTCTCCGCCGGCGAGAGGGTGGCCAATGGCCGAGATGCTGAAGTCCCACGATCCACGCACCGGGGAGCTCGTCGGGGAATATCCGATCCTGGACGCGGCTGCGGTCACCGACGTCGTGCGCGCCGCCCGGTCGGCCGAGACCTGGTGGGCGGCAATCGGATTCGCTGGACGCAAGCGCTGGTTGCTGGAATGGAAGCGCAGTATCGCCCGCAATGCCGGCGAACTGGCCGAACTGATCTGCACCGAGTCGGGTAAGCCGGGCGTCGACGCCGCGATCGAGATCATGCTCGCCGTGGAACATCTGAACTGGGCCGCGCGCAATGCGGAGAAGCTCTTGGGGCGAAGCAAACTCGCCTCGACCTGGCTCACCCGCAATCAGCGCGCGTCGGTGGGCTATCTGCCGCTGGGCGTGGTCGGGGTGCTCGGCTCACCGAACAATCCGGTGTTCACCCCGATGGGCTCGATCGCCTATGCGATGGCCGCCGGCAACGCGGTGGTGTTCAAACCCAGTGAGCTCACCCCGGGTGTCGGCGTGTGGCTGGCCGACAGCTGGGCGGCACTGGCGCCGAACAAACCTGTTTTGCAGGCGATCACCGGAACCAGCGCCACGAGTGCCGAGTTGTGCCGCGCGCGGGTCGACAAGATCGCCTACGCCGGCTCGGAGGCCGGTGCGCGCGAGGTGATCGAACTGTGCGCACCCACCCTGACTCCCGTCGTGGTCGAGAAGGCCGGCAAAGGCACGATGATCGTGCACGTCGACGCCAAACTCGACACCGCGGCCGAGGCGGCGGTGTTCGGTGCCATGTCCAACGCGGGGCAGAGCCCGGCCGGTATCCAGCGGGCCTACGTCGCGGAATCGGTCTACGAACCGTTTCTGGAAAGAGTCGTCGCCCAGGCGCGTTCGCTGCGTCCCGGTGGCGATCGCAAGGCATCCTACGGGCCGATGATCATGGATGCTCAGGTCGATGTGGTCCGCCGCCAGGTCAAGGACGCGATCGCGCGCGGCGGCCGGGCCGTGGTGGGCGGTCTGGAATCGATTCGCGAACCGTATATCGAGCCGATCGTGCTGACCGACGTGCCCGAGGACAGCCAGGCGATCACCGCGGAGGCGGTCGGGCCGGTGCTGATCGTGAATCGGGTGGCGAATATCGACGAGGCGATCGACCGCATCAACGCCGCCGATCAGGGACTGGCGGTCTCGGTGTTCACTCGCGACGTGCGGGGTGTCGCCGACTTCGCCGAGCGCATCAGAACCGGTGTGGTGACGGTGAATTCGACCATGGCCTACGCCGCCAATCCGGCCCTGCCCTTCGGCGGTGTCGGCGAGTACGGGCAGGGGCATACGCACGGCGAGGCCGGGTTGCGCGAATTCAGCCGGACGCTGGCGATCGCGGAGAAGCGCTATCGGGCGCCGGTGGACCTGTCGAGCTTCGACCGGCACCCGCGGCATCTGCGGTTGACGCGGGCGATCTTCCGGACCCGCCACAGTGGCTTCTAGCCGTGGCAGCTAGGCCAGGACCGCTACGCTTCCACCGGTTCGCCCTGCGCCGCCTCCGCCGGTGAATTCCAGCCCAGCAGAACCGCTTCCATCAACGCGCACACTCGGGCGACATGTTCCGGCCGATTCTCGAAGCGCACACGCCGCCCGACATCGACCACCTGGGCAATGGCGGCATGGACCCGGCAGCGCGCCTCGGCCGGGTCGTCGTCGAGCAGATGCGCCCACTCGAGCACGTTCTGCCGCTGCACCGAACGCAGCTTCTGCTGTTCGGCGGCGGGCAGATTCGAGAATTCGGCGAAGTAGACCGGCAGGATCTCCGGCGTCGAGAAGGTCAGCCGCGCGAACCGTGCCGCGATGCGCAGCGCGGCATCGGAGCGGCTGGTCGCCTCCGCCAGCGCCTCGGAATTCGCGATCGCGACGCGTTCCCCGGTGCGGTGGAACGCGGCGGCCAGCAGATCGGATTTACTCGAGAAATAGCGGTAGACGCTGGACGCGTTGATCCCGACGGCAGCGCCGATCTCCTCGATACTGGCCTCGTGATAGCCCTGGCGGCCGAAGATGCGGATCGCCTCGGTGAGCAGCTGTTCGCGTTTGGAACTCAGCGGCAACCCGCGCACCGGCGCCCCGGTGGCCGCCGGATCCGGCAGCGGCGGCAGGTCGGTGTGCAGGAGCGACCAGCACATATCGAGGATCAGATCGGTGAGCCGCGCGTTGGACAGGGCGGTGCGATGCGCGGTGATACTGCCGATCACGCCCAGCATGCCGGTCGCCAGCAGTTCGACGTCGGCGGCCGGCGCCTCCGGTCGCAGCGCGGCGACCGCGGATTCGATCAGATCTTGCAGTTCGTCGTAGATCACCCGGATGCGGGCGCGGTCCGCCCGCTCGAGGTAGCGACGCTCCCAGCGGTACAGACCGCCCTCGCGGCGGACATCGATGGTGTGTTCGGCCAGCGCGCGGATCAGCGTGGTGAGGCGCGCTTTCGGATCGAGCCCGGGTGTGTCGGCGGCCTTGGCAGCATCGAGCAGTTGCTGGGCGCCGGCCTCGGCGGCGGCCACCAGCAGCGCGTACTTGTTGGCGAAGTGGCGGTACAGCGCCGGTCCCGAGATGCCCACCTCGGCGGCGATCTCGTCGACGCCGACCGGGTGGTAGCCACGTTCACTGAAGGCGCGGGCGGCGACCCGCACGATCTGTGCCTTGCGATCCTTCGGCCGACGCCGGGGCGTCGTGGTGGTACCCGGTCGCGCGGATGCGAGCCCGGCCTCGCTGCGATCCGCGACCATATACCTCTCCTTCTGCGTTTCGGCTCGTCGACGGCGCCGACTTGTTGACAGCGCCGGACAAGTCAGCATAAGTTAACCACAATTCGCAAAGTTAACCATCATTCTCGTCTCGTCGCCACCCGCGGCGGCCCACCTGGGAGTGCGGAGGAACTGGCGCTGCTCGGGGAGCGGTCGCCGGTCGCAGCGGCGTACCGGCGCGGGCTGCTGGCCGGGGTTCTGCCCGCCGGCTAGCCGCCCGCGCTCCCGTCTTCCGGAAGCGCCGCGTCGAGCACCGGGGCCGACGTCGCCGCCGGATAGTTGTAGCCCACCCAGCGGTTGCGGTTCGCCCAGCCGACCAGATCGAATCGCCAGCGGAACGGCCAGGTCCGCGAGACCGTCATGAACAGCACCGCGCCCAGCGCCGCGTAGTCGTCGTGCGCCGCCAGCAGCGCCCGCTGCTGGCGGGGGGAGGCGGTGAAGAAGGCCTCGAACATCGAGATCGATTGCGCGGTCGTCAACCGTCCCAAGCCGTAGAGGCCGCGCATCCGCATCCAATACACCAGCCGCGCCTGCCACGGCCACAACGCGGCGACCGGATCGCAGCCCCTGCGCACCGCATCCACCAGTGTGTCGACCAGGGCGAACGAGTTGGCGACGCTGTAGCCGGTGCACGGATGCATCATTCCGCCGCGGGAGCCGAACGGAACCGGGTTGTTTCCGCGCACCGAACTACGCATCGGCGGGGGTGGCTGATCCAGCGGGTAGTGCGCGGCCTCGGACGACTCGTCACCGTGCAGCCGGATGCCGTGTGCGGCGAGCCGACGCAGGGTGCGCCGGCGCAGTTCGTGCTGCGGCATACCGCCGCGCAGGCCGAGACTGGTCTCCTCGAAGATCACCGTGCCGTCGCCGAGTGGGACGGCGTACAGGAACGAGGGCGGCTCGTCCGGACCCGCGCCGTTCTCGTCGCGCCAATCCAGCAGCAGTCCTTCGCCGTCGCCGACCATCGGCGCCGCCCGTTCGGCATCGACGAAGATGCCGTGCGCGCTGGCGGTGCGCCGCGCCCCCGGCGAGGCGAGCCCGCGGGTATCCACCACTGTGGTGGCCGTGATCGTGCTGCCGTCCTGCAAGTCGACGCGATGAGCGTCGACAGAGGTAGCGCGACCGGCCAGCACGGTGGCATCGTCTAGAGGTAGCGCATCGCGTAGCCCGGGTTTGGAGAGTACGCAGTACGGCCTTTCGATTCGATGCGGCGTCTGCGTCCAGACGGTGGGCGCCTCGATGCGCTGGGCGATCGCGCTGTGTGGCAGCCATGCGGGAAGTTCGTCGACCCAGCAGGAGAAGGTCGGCGGCCACAGCCGCTCGGGCCGCGGATCCACCGCCACCACGTCGAGCCCCGCCCGCATAGCGCGGTGTGCGACGGCACGGCCGGTCGGCCCGAGCCCGACCACGCACAGATCGGCTCGGCGGGCATGCTGCGCACTCATGGCTGCATTCTCCCAGCCCGGCCCCACATCGCCACGGGGGCCGTGGATGTTACGCCCCGAAAACTCGTGGCGTAGCAATTCGCGTCGTGAAATGCGTTGGGGCAGTTCATAACCTGAGACCACGGGCGCCGTCGGGGGGTGCTCGCGAATTGCCGGTGGCCAGGGAGAACGATATGCGAAGGTTTCGAGAGACGGGGCGGATTCCGCGGCACAGATCCATGCCGCGAATCGGATCGGTTGCGGCGGCGGTGCTCGCGGCGAGTGTGCTGATGATCTGCCCGCCAACCGGTTCGGCCGATCCGGTGTCGCCGTCCGGTTCGGCGGGAACGGAATCCGCGATCGTCGGGGTGCGTAGCGACGATCCGCGGCATCAGACCGTCACGGTCCATTCGGCCTCCATGCGGAAGGACATCGAGGTTCAGGTCCAGCGAGCCGCCGATCAGTCCACGCCGCGGCCGGTGCTGTACCTGCTGCTGGGCGCGGGCGGCGGCATCGACGGTGCGACCTGGGCGACGCGAACCGATGCCTGGGATTTCCTGGCGGACAAGGACGTCAACGTCGTCACGCCGATCGGGGGGATGTTCAGCTACTACGCCGATTGGGAGCGCGACGATCCGCGCCTTGGCCGCAACAAATGGCGCACCTTCCTCACCGAGGAATTGCCGCCGCTGCTGGACAAATTCCTGAATGCCAACGGTCGCAATGGCATCGCGGGATATTCGATGTCGGCCACCACGACACTGGCGCTGGCGGCCACCACGCCCGGCCTGTATTCGGCGGTCGGCTCCTACAGCGGGTGCGCGCAAACAAGCGATCCGGTCGGTCGGGAATTCGTGCGGCTCACCGTCGAGGAATGGGGGCTGTCGAATGTCGAGAACATGTGGGGGCCACCGGGAGACCCGAACTGGGTGCGAAACGATCCCTATGTCCAGGCGGAGGGTTTACGGGGTAAGGCGATCTATATCGCCAACGGCACCGGCCTGCCCGGACCCTACGACAACTACGGCGGAAAGTATTCGCTGCCCGGAGCCTGGGGCTTCTCCAATCAGATCGTCCTCGGCGGCATCATCGAGGCCGGAACCGATTACTGCGCGCACAATATGCAGTCCCGGTTGAATTCGCTGGGGATTCCCGCCACCTACAACTTCCGGCCGACGGGCACCCACTCCTGGGGTTACTGGCAGGACGATCTCAAACAGTCCTGGCCGGTTCTCGCCGCAGGTCTGGGGCTGTGACCGATGTCGCCCGCAGCCGCGCGCGGCGATACGCAACGCGTATATGAGCTGCTCAGGTATGCGAAATTGCCACCTAATCGCCAAGTCATTGTAATGAAGCCCTCAGCTACGGGAACAAAGAGTTACTCATTTGTTCATCTACCATGGGTTGCCATGAGTACGGTGCGGTCCTCGGCGGTTGCTGTGCTTCTCTGTGCCCTTATCGCCGTGGTCGCCGGACAAGCTCCGAAGGCGAATGCATTTCCGATGGAAGTGCCGCAACTGCCCGGCGCCAACGATTTCGGCTGCCGGCCGACAACGGACAAGCCCTTTCCGGTCGTCCTGGCACACGGTGCGGCCACCGATGCGCAGCGCAGTTTCGGCGCCCTGGCCCCCGAATTGCGGCGCGAGGGATATTGCGTCTTCGCCGCCAACGTGGGCCGGGTGCCGCTACCCACACTCGGACTGAACGGCGTATCGAATCCCGGGTGGCCGGGATTGGGTCCGGTGGCTTCGGCGCTCCAGGGCAATATCGTCTACGGCGTCGCGGATATCTCCTCGTCGGCCGTGGAATTGAGCGCTTTCGTCGCCATGGTGCGCGGTATGACCGGGGCACCGAAGGTCATCATGGTCGGCCATTCCACCGGCGGCACCGAGATCCGCGAGCTGGTGCGGCGGCATCCGGAGGCGGTCGCGAGCGTGGTCACCGTCGGCACGCCGTATCGCGGGTCGACGTTCGCGGGCCTGCCCACGATGTTCCCGTTCTACGGCGCGCTCGGCATGAACGGGCAGGAGATTGCCGCGCAGGTCTTCGGGCCGGCCGGCGCGGAACAGGTCCCCGGCACGCCGACGCTGGACAAGCTGAACGTGAACGGCGAGGCCCCGCCGGGTATCCGCTACACCGCGATCGCGAGCCGCACCGACGAGGTGACCACCCCGGCGGAGACCGCGTTGCTGGCAGATCCGGAGGGGGACAACCGAAATATCTGGATCCAGGACGGGTGCCCGGCGCTGGCGGTCAGCCACAACGAACTGCTGTCGAATCCGCGCGCGATCGCCGAGATCGCGGCCGCGGTCGCCGGCGCGCCGCCACCCCCGTCCTGCTGAGCCGGCCCGATCGGCTACTTCGGCGTCACCCAGGTAGTGATGTCGGCGTGCACGACCTCGACGCCGTGTTTGTCGTAGATCGACACCGGGACGACCACTTCCGTCCCTTCGGTGAGGGTCGCGAAGTCCGGAATCCGATCGAGCTTCGCGACCGCGCGCAGACCGGATTCGGCCTTGGCCAGGTACCGCACGTTCATCGCCTTGGGGATCCAGCGGTGGGTGGTCGGAACCGTCGCCTCGCTCAGCATGCCCATCGCGACCTCGGCCAGATTGCAGGCCGCGATCGCGTGGAAGGTGCCCAGGTGATTATGGATCCCGAACCACTTGGGGGCGGTGACCTCGCACAATCCCGGTTCCAGCCGCACGACGTTGGGCACGACGGTGCCGAAGTAGGGGACGCGGGCGATCATGCCGACCGAGAACAGGGCGTGTCCGAGGCGGTTGTCGGGGAGCTTCTTCCAGCCGCGATAGGTAGCGGTCTCTGTGGTCATGGCGATATCTTACTCTGGAGTAAGTTAGACGCGCCGCCGCACGGCCCGGTATCGTCCGACCAGGGCCGCGGCGCGTCCGCCGGGGCGGACTACCCCCGATTTGGAGTGGGTGGGGGGCCTCGGGCATACTGTTCGGGTTGCCTGCAGCGGTGGTGTGCGTTCATCGCCGGTAGGTGAGCAGGACCCACTGAGTATCGGCGTCGAGTCCGGCGCGGGTACGTCCGGGACGAAGTTCCGAGACCCAGCAGGTGAAGTATGCCCGGGGTCGAAGAATGAGCGGAGAGGCGACACGCCCGACCGCGTGGACCGGAAGAACCATGACAGATGAACAGCGGCGATGGATCGGGTGCGCCCCGGTCGTGTTGGTGGCTGATGCGTCTTCGTGTGTTCGGGCTGTGCAAATGAGGGTGGTTCGGGAGCGAAAGCTCCTGGGTCACAACGTAAGCGGAGAAAAGGACACTCAGCGTGGCGGGACAGAAGATCCGCATCAGGCTCAAGGCCTACGACCATGAGGCGATCGATGCGTCTGCGCGCAAGATCGTCGAGACGGTGACCCGCACCGGTGCCCGCGTCGTCGGGCCGGTGCCGTTGCCGACCGAGAAGAACGTGTATTGCGTCATCCGCTCGCCGCACAAGTACAAGGACTCGCGCGAGCACTTCGAGATGCGCACGCACAAGCGGCTGATCGACATCCTCGACCCGACGCCGAAGACGGTCGACGCGCTCATGCGCATCGATCTGCCGGCCAGCGTCGACGTCAACATTCAGTGACGGGGATTGCAGATATGACTGAGAAGAAGCAAGGACCGGCGACTGACGCCAAGACGCGGCCCGCCGCGGGCATCCTGGGCACCAAGCTCGGCATGACCCAGGTGTTCGACGAGAAGAACCGCGTCGTTCCGGTGACCGTCGTCAAGGCCGGACCGAACGTCGTGACTCAGATCCGCACCGAAGAGCGCGACGGCTACTCCGCCGTTCAGCTCGCCTTCGGCGCGATCGACCCGCGCAAGGTGACCAAGCCCGTCGCCGGGCAGTTCGCCAAGGCCGGTGTCACCCCGCGTCGCCACGTCGCCGAGATCCGCGTCGCCGATGCCGCCGCGTTCGAGGTGGGCCAGGAACTGTCGGCGGATGTCTTCGAAGAGGGCACCTACGTCGACGTGACCGGCACCAGCAAGGGCAAGGGCTACGCCGGTGTCATGAAGCGCCACGGCTTCCGTGGCCAGGGCGCCGCCCACGGTGCGCAGGCCGTGCACCGCCGGCCGGGCTCCATTGGTGGTTGCTCCACCCCGGGCCGCGTGTTCAAGGGCATGCGGATGGCCGGCCGGATGGGTAACGACCGCGTGACCACGCAGAACCTCTCGGTCCACAAGGTGGACGCCGAGAACGGCCTGCTGCTGATCAAGGGCGCGATCCCGGGCCGCAAGGGCGGCATCGTGATCGTCAAGAGTGCTGCGAAGGGTGGTGCCCGGGCATGAGCACCGACACTGTCAAGTCGGAAAAGGCAACCAATCTTACGCTTCCGGTCAAAGAGCCGGGCGGCAAAACCAACGGCACCGTCGAACTCCCCGCGGAGATCTTCGACGCGACTGCCAACATCGCGCTGATGCACCAGGTCGTCGTGGCCCAGCAGGCCGCGGCTCGCCAGGGCACGCACGCCACCAAGACCCGCGGCGACGTCCGCGGTGGTGGTAAGAAGCCGTACCGCCAGAAGGGCACCGGCCGCGCCCGCCAGGGTTCGACCCGCGCGCCGCAGTTCACCGGCGGTGGCACCGTGCACGGCCCGCAGCCGCGCGACTACTCGCAGCGTCTGCCCAAGAAGATGAAGGCCGCCGCGCTGCGTGGCGCCCTGTCGGACCGGGCCCGTAACGAGCGCATCCACGTGATCAGCGAACTGGTCGCCGGCCAGACGCCGTCCACCAAGGCCGCCAAGAACTTCCTGGCCGAGCTGTCGGACCGCAAGAAGGTCCTGGTCGTGGTGGGTCGCGAAGATGTCACCGCGTGGAAGAGCGTGGCGAACCTGCAGGGTGTGCACCCGATCGCGCCGGACCAGCTGAACACCTACGACGTGCTGCTCAGCGATGACGTCGTGTTCAGCGTCGAGGCGCTCAACGCGTTCGTGCACGGGCCGACGGAGTCGGCCCAGGAATCACAGCCCGGCTCCGCGGCACAGGAGGAAAGCAAGTGACCACCATCGCCGACCCCCGCGACATCCTGCTCGCGCCGGTGATCTCCGAGAAGTCCTACGGGCTGATCGAAGAGGGCACCTACACCTTCCTGGTGCACCCGGACTCGAACAAGACGCAGATCAAGATCGCCGTCGAGAAGGTTTTCGGCGTCAAGGTCACCAGCGTCAACACTGCCAACCGTCAGGGCAAGCGCAAGCGGACCCGCTTCGGTTACGGCCAGCGCAAGAGCACCAAGCGCGCGCTCGTGACCATCTCGGCCGACAGCAAGCCCATCGAGATCTTCGGAGGCCCGGTCGCGTAAGCGGTCGGCTTTCCAGAAAGCAGAGAAGAACTCATGGCAATCCGTAAGTACAAGCCGACTACGCCGGGTAGGCGCGGGTCGTCCGTTTCGGACTTCGCCGAGATCACCCGGTCCACTCCCGAGAAGTCGCTGCTGCGCCCGCTCACCAAGTCCGGTGGTCGTAACGCGCACGGCCGGATCACCACCCGTCATCGCGGTGGCGGTCACAAGCGGGCCTACCGTCTGATCGACTTCCGCCGGTTGGACAAGGACGGCATCCCGGCCAAGGTCGCTCACATCGAGTACGACCCGAACCGCACCGCCAACATCGCCCTGCTGCACTACGCCGACGGCGAGAAGCGCTACATCATCGCGCCGAAGGGCATCGCCCAGGGCACGAAGATCGAGTCCGGCGCCGGCGCCGACATCAAGCCCGGCAACAACCTGCCGCTGCGCTCGATCCCGACCGGTACCACCATCCACGCGGTGGAGCTGCGTCCGGGCGGTGGCGCCAAACTGGCTCGTGCCGCCGGTATGAGCATCCAGCTGCTGGGTAAGGAAGGCGCCTACGCCGTCCTGCGTATGCCCTCCGGTGAAATCCGCCGCGTCGACGTGCGCTGCCGCGCCACCGTCGGCGAGGTCGGTAACGCCGAGCAGTCGAACATCAACTGGGGTAAGGCCGGCCGTATGCGCTGGAAGGGTCGCCGCCCCACGGTCCGTGGTGTCGTCATGAACCCCGTCGACCACCCGCACGGTGGTGGTGAAGGCAAGACCTCCGGTGGTCGCCACCCGGTCTCGCCCTGGGGTAAGCCCGAAGGCCGTACTCGTAAGCCCAACCGTCCGAGCGACAAGCTCATCGTCCGCCGCCGCGGCAAGAAGCGTTAAGGAGGAGGTTAAAGATGCCACGCAGCCTCAAGAAGGGCCCGTTCGTCGACGAACACCTCCTCAAGAAGGTGGACGTCCAGAACGAGAAGGGCACCAAGCAGGTCATCAAGACCTGGTCGCGTCGTTCGACCATCATCCCCGATTTCATCGGCCACACGTTCTCGGTCCACGACGGCCGCAAGCACGTGCCGGTGTTCGTCTCGGAGAACATGGTCGGGCACAAGCTCGGTGAGTTCGCGCCGACCAGGACGTTCCGGAGCCACGTCAAGGAAGATCGGAAGAGCAAGCGGCGATGAGCGAAGCGAAGAGCCAAACAACACAGCTGAGCGAATCCGAACCTCGGAACCCGACCGCGCGCGCGACCGCGAAGCACGTTCGCGTCACTCCGATGAAGGCTCGCCGCGTCGTGGACCTGGTCCGCGGCAAGCGGGTCGAGGATGCGCTGAACATCCTGCGCTTCGCACCGCAGGCCGCCAGCGAACCCGTCGCCAAGGTCGTGGCCAGCGCCGCGGCGAACGCCGAGAACAACTTCGGCCTGAACCCCGACACCCTGGTCATCTCGACGGCGTATGTCGACGAGGGCGCGACCATGAAGCGTTTCCAGCCGCGCGCCCAGGGGCGTGCGTTCCGGATCCGCAAGCGCACCAGCCACATCACCATCGAGGTCGAGAGCTTGCCTAACACTGCCAGCGCCTCCGCCCGCAGCCGCCGGAAGGGAGGGGCTAAGTAAATGGGACAGAAAATCAACCCCCACGGCTTCCGCCTCGGTATCACCACCGATTGGAAGTCCCGCTGGTACGCCGACAAGCAGTACAAGGAATACGTCAAGGAAGACGTAGCCATCCGCAAGCTGCTGAGCACGGGTATGGAGCGGGCCGGCATCTCGAAGGTCGAGATCGAGCGCACTCGTGACCGCGTCCGGGTGGACATCCACACCGCGCGTCCGGGCATCGTGATCGGCCGTCGCGGCGCCGAGGCCGACCGCATCCGCGCCGAGCTGGAGAAGCTCACCGGCAAGCAGGTTCAGCTGAACATCCTCGAGGTCAAGAACCCCGAGTCGGATGCGCAGCTGGTTGCCCAGGGTGTGGCCGAGCAGCTGTCCAACCGTGTGGCGTTCCGTCGCGCGATGCGCAAGGCCATCCAGTCGGCCATGCGTTCGCCGAACGTCAAGGGCATTCGAGTGCAGTGCTCGGGCCGCCTCGGCGGCGCCGAAATGTCGCGCTCGGAGTTCTACCGTGAGGGTCGGGTGCCGCTGCACACGCTGCGCGCCGACATCGATTACGGCCTGTACGAGGCTCGCACCACCTTCGGCCGCATCGGCGTGAAGGTGTGGATCTACAAGGGCGACATCGTCGGTGGCAAGCGTGAGGTCACCGCCGCCGCCGCGCAGCCCGAGCGTCGCGAGCGTCGGGAGCGGCCGAGCCGTCCGCGGCGGTCCGGTTCGGCCGGGACCACCGCGACCAGCACTGAGGCCGGACGGGCCGCCACCGCGGTGGCGGAGGCTCCGGCAGAGAATCAGGAGGGCTGACCCATGTTGATGCCCCGCAAGGTCAAGCACCGCAAGCAGCATCACCCCCGTCGTACCGGTATGGCCAAGGGCGGCACCTCGGTGGCGTTCGGTGACTTCGGCATCCAGGCTCTGGAGCCGGCCTACGTCACCAACCGGCAGATCGAGTCGGCGCGTATCGCAATGACCCGCCACATCCGTCGTGGCGGCAAGATCTGGATCAACATCTACCCGGATCGCCCGCTGACCAAGAAGCCGGCCGAAACCCGCATGGGTTCCGGTAAGGGTTCGCCGGAGTGGTGGGTCGCGAACGTCAAGCCGGGTCGCGTGATGTTCGAGATGTCTTACCCGAACGAGGAGACCGCTCGTGAGGCGCTGCGCCGCGCGATGCACAAGCTCCCGATGAAGTGCAGGATCGTGACCAGGGAGGAGCAGTTCTGATGGCTACCGGAACTCCGGCCGCAGACCTGCGCGAGCTCAACGAGGACGAGCTCGTCGCCCGCCTGCGTGAATCGAAGGAAGAGCTGTTCAACCTGCGCTTCCAGATGGCGACCGGCCAGTTGCAGAACAACCGGCGCCTGCGTGTGGTTCGTCATGAGATCGCGCGCATCTACACGGTCATGCGTGAGCGCGAGCTCGGCCTGGCCTCCGGTCCTGAAGGCAAGGGAGACGCGGCATGAGTGACGCCAAGGGCCCGGCCAAGACGCCGGCCAAGCAGGAGGAGCGTGGCTCGCGCAAGGTGCGCATCGGCTACGTCGTCTCCGACAAGATGAACAAGACCATCGTGGTCGAGCTGGAAGATCGTGTGAAGCACCCGCTTTACGGCAAGATCATCCGCACCACCTCGAAGGTGAAGGCGCACGACGAGAACGAGATCGCCGGTGTCGGCGACCGCGTGCAGCTGATGGAGACCCGTCCGCTGTCGGCCACCAAGCGGTGGCGGCTGGTGGAGGTCCTGGAGAAGGCGAAGTAGGAAGTCTCCTTCTTCTCCCGGCCTCGGCTGTGTAGTCGAAATGCGAAGGCCCGCTTCCCGGTTGGGAGGCGGGCCTTCGCGTATTCGCCAGCCGCCGAGCGCCCTGCCTTCGGCTTTGCCAGGGCGAGGTAACCACCCCGGCAGGTGAATGCCCGCCGCGTTCGTACGATCGGTGCATGCGTTGGATTCCCGACTCCATCCGGTCCGATGTGCGCACCCTGTGGGATTACAACCTCATGGATCATGACGTGCGGCCGGTGGATGCTGGGATCGGGCTGGGGAGTCATGACATCGGGGTGGCGACGTATGCGGCCGAGCTGTTTCGGCGGGGGATCTTTCCGACGATCGTGTTCAGCGGCGCCAACGCGCCCACGACGGCCGCCGAGTTTCCGGCGGGGGAAGCCGTCCACTACCGTGAACACGCTGTCGCGCTCGGGATTCCGGACGACGCTGTGCTGGTCGAGCCGCGGGCCACGAATACCGCTGAGAACATCGACTTTTCGCGTGTGATGCTGCGCGACTGCGGCCGCGTCGTGACATCCGCTCTGCTGATCTGCCGGCCCTATCAACAGCGGCGCAGTTATGCGACCTGCCGGAAGCGGTGGCCCGACGTCGAGGTGGTGTGCGGTTCGCTGCCGGAATCGCTCGACGATTATGTGCGGCGGATCGGCGACGTGGAGCGGGTCGTCACGATGCTGGTGGGGGATACGCAACGCGTGTGGCGATACGCGGCCGAGGGCTGGGCCATCGAGCAGGACGTTCCCGAGGGGGTTCGCGCCGCATACGACCGGCTGGTGGCAGCCGGGTTCACCGGGCGGCTGCTTCCACCGCGCCGAGTGCGCGGCATTTCCACCTCCGGTGAATGACCGTTCTGCACCACATACCGCGAATCGGTAGATTCGGGTCGTTGTCGGGAGGAGCGAAATCATGGGTGGGGCCCTGGCGGTCGACGAGCTCGGGGCGGGCTGATGCGGGTTCTGATCGCAGGCGCCGGAATCGCCGGGTTGACCGCGGCGGCATGCTTGCATCGGGTGGGGATCGAGGCGGTCGTGCTGGACGGGGTCGGTGAGCTTCGCCCGCTCGGCGTCGGAATCAATCTGCTCCCGCATGCGGTGCGGGAGCTGCACGAACTGGAACTCGATGCGGCACTGGCCGATTGCGCGATCGCCACCTCCAGTGCGGTGCATCTCGACCGGTTCGGAAATCACATCTGGAGTGAGCCGCGCGGGCTCGCCGCGGGGCATGCGTGGCCCCAATACGCGGTGCACCGCGGCGAATTGCAGGGCCTGCTACTGGATCTGGTGCGCCGCCGGCTCGGGTCCGATGCCGTGCGCGAAGGAATGCTGCTGCGATCGTTCGCCGAGGAGGCCGACGGGGTGCGTTGCCGGTTCCTCGACCGCGCCGCGGGCACCGTCGTCGAAGAGACCGCGGACGTGTTGATCGGCGCCGACGGCCTGCATTCCACGGTCCGCGCGCAGTTGCATCCGGACGAGGGGCGGCCGTTGTGGAACGGCATTCGAATGTGGCGCGGGGTCAGCGAGATTCGTCCGTTCCTGGACGGGCGGACGATGGTGCTCGCGGGTTCCAATCGTGCCGCGAAATTCGTGATGTACCCCATCTCGGGTGGTGCGCACCGGCGTGGGCGTGCGCTGGTGAATTGGGTCGCCGAGGTGCGCGTGCACGATACCGCGGTACAGAGTCCCGACTGGAATCGCGCCGGGCGGTTGGCGGATGTGCTGCCGCACTACGAAGGCTGGCGCCTGGCCGGTGTCGATGTTCCGGCATTGGCCCGCGCCAGTGCCGAAGTGCTCGAATATCCGATGGTCGATCGGAACCCCTTGTCGCGCTGGGGTTCCGGACGCGTGACGCTGATGGGTGACGCCGCGCATCCGATGTATCCGGTCGGTTCCAACGGCGCGTCGCAAGCGATCCTCGACGCCCGTGCCGTGGCTTCCGAGCTGGCGGCGGCCGCCGACCCGATCGCCGGGCTCGCGCGATACGAGCAGAGCCGGCGGGAGGCGGTCAACACCATCGTGCTGGCGAACCGGGATATGCCGATGGACCGCGTCCTGCACGCCGTGGCGCAGCGGGCGCCGAACGGCTTCGATCGGATCGAGGATGTTCTCACCGCCGCCGAACTCGCCGCCCTGGCCGATGCGTACCGCCACACCAGCGGCTCTGCCCCCGCCGTCTCGGACGCCGCCGCGCGTTACGCCGCCGGCGCCTCGGCGGACGACTGCCGTCCGTACGACTCCGAGAGTGCGTGACCGGTGTCGACGGCGGTCGCACGCTGCGGCGATGCCGGGCCGATCGACCGCAGTCGGCGTCCGAGCGGGGTTGTGCCGTCGATCCGGGGCCGGCCGGTGAGGTAGATACTGCCGGGAGCATGGCGCACCAGGCCGACGACCGCGAGGGTGACCGCCAGGACCGCGACGAACAACAGCACCGTCGCGCCCGCGGCGCCGACCGCGTCCTGGAGCCGGGGGTAGAGGGGGATCAGCAGTTCCAGCACGATCGGATGCATCAGGAAGACCGCGAAGGAGCGATCGGCGCCGTAGCGGGAGATGCGGCCGACGATGCGGTACTTCGGGCGCAGCCATGACCACCAGGTGCTCACGGTGTAGAGGCCGACGATCAGCGCGACGAAATAGACGGCCATGTAGGGGTTGAAGACATTGTCGGCCTGCCACGGTGTGGTGCTGCCCGCGACCGCGCGCTGATAACACCACTCGGCGCCCGCCGCCCCGAGGACGGTGCCGGCGATCAGCAGCGGGCCGAAGCGGCGCACGGCACGGTCGACGGTGCCGATATGCCATGCGGCGACCGCGCCGAACAGTATGTAGAACTGGTACGGCAGCACCGTCACGTAGAGGTGGTTCCACAGTTGCGCCGGCATTCCGGTGAGCGTCGGCGGATGCGTCAGCGCCCACAGCATGCCCAGTTGCACGAGCGCGCTCGTCCCGAGCACCCACCGGTGGTGGCCAGCCGTCCAGCGCACGAACCGGAGCAACAGCGGGAACAGCAGGTAGATCTGCATCGACACCAGCAGGAAGTACAGCTGATACCAGGCTTCACCGGTCACCAGTTCGATCGCCAACCGGCGTATCGCTCCCGCCGCGGACTCCTGATGAATGCCGGCGATCACCGAATAGCCCCAGTAGAACACCGACCAGATGACGTAGGGGATACCGACCAGCGCGAAGCGCCGGCGCCAGAAATGTGGCGCGTCGAAGGACCGGTCGGCGTACTGGTAGATCAGGACGAATCCGGTCAGCGTGAAGAAGGCCTCGCGGGGAAAGTGCAGCAGCACCATGGCCCCGTTCGCCGACACATTGTTCGGGTCGCCGGATCTGTCGATCACGTGGACGGCGATCACACAGGCGAAGGTCAGGATCCGGTACAGGTTGACCTGATGCAGATAGGGCCGCGACGGCTGAGGCTGCGCGGCCGCTCCCGATTCGGTCGCGACGGAGGTGGGCTTACCGCGGACCGGTGTCGCAGTCGCCGTACTCATCGTGCCGAGATCCGTGGGCAGGAGCACCGTCCGTCGCGCGGCAAGGTCGCCGACGAATGCGCTCGCGGAAAGGTGTCGATCATCTGCTTCCTCGAGTCGGTCGTCGCACTCCATGATTACGACCGAGCCTGTGAGGTTCCTTATCGGCCCCTTCGAGGCGCCTGAACCGCCTGGTTGCGGCGGTGCGAATCGGCGCTCAGCCGCCGACTGCCACGGGCATGGTGATGCGGCGCGCCGCCTCCAGAATCCCCAGGATCCGGGAGCCCGGCAGGCCGATGGCGGCACCGATCGCGGCCGGGGTCCACGATTCGTCGGTGAGGGTCAGGATTTCGGCGAGCTGGTCGACCGACAGCTTCGACAGGCCGCGGCGGCGGATCTCGTGCGCGACAGACCGGATGGCGCCCTCGCCGGTCTCGTCCTCCGCGGCATCGATATCGGCGGATTCGACGGCGGCGGATTCGACGGCGACGGATTCGACGGCGGCGGATTCGATATCGGCGAATTCGGCCTCGTCCACCTCGGCGATGCCGGAGAGGTCGGCGGTTTCGTCCGGTGCTGTCCTGCGGTCGGCCTCCGCTGCGGCCGCACCCGGTCGCGGTGCTTCGGCGATCGGCTCCCCCAGCACCAACTGCACAGCATCGTCCACGGCCCGCCGTGTGCGTGTCTTGTGCGGTTCGTCGGAGACGATCCGCAGTCCGGCACTGTGCGATCCCGACCGCTCATCGGCTCTTCCGGGCGCCTCGGCCTCCATGACTTCCATTGGCGCCGTGACCTTTACCGTTGCCGCATCGGAAGAGTCGACGGTGGCTGCCGCCTCGGTGACGACCTCAGATGCCGCGGCAGGCTCGACGGGAGCGGCGCCCTGCGTGGTCGACGATGTCTGCGCTGGCGGCACGGTCTTCGCTGGCGTCGCGGCCGGCGGTCGGCAACTCTCCACCGCGTCCGCGAGCCGCAGCGCGGCATCCCATCCGGCCACCGAAACCGGTTGCGGCGCAGTCGTCGACGGGAGCTGGGGATAGCTGGGGAATTCCACGGACCCCGCGCCGTCGGGCAGCGGACGTGCCTGCGCCCACTCCGGAAGGTCGTCCGGACGGTACCTCGGGCGGTATCCGGTCGGCGGGAGGTCGGAGTCGATGTCCTCCATCGGGATGTCGTCGATGAGTTGTGCGTAGCGCGCGGAAACCCAGGCGTGCAACCAGATCACGACGCCGACCATGACCGGGGCGACGGCGGCCTCGGCGGCGCGTGCCGGTGCGCCCGCGACGAGGTGCGGGCCGGCGTTGAGTGCGATGGTGACGCCGAGCAGCGCGGTTTCCAGGAAGACGACCTTGCCGCGGTCGATGTCGCGGCCCCACCGGGCAGCGGTGGTGGCGACGACCATGATCGTGATGATCGGGATCGAGATCATCGCCTCGAAGCCGTAACTGAGCCAATACAGCGGATCCGACATATCCCCGCTGGGGACGAGGTTGTGCTGAACGTTCACCCCCGCCCAGACCATGCCGAGAACGACGACGCCGATCAGCGCCCGCGAGGACCATTCGGCGCGGCGGAACAGTTGTGCCAGGCGCGCATCGGGATTCGACACCCGCATGCGGGCCGCGCGGGCGCGCCGGTGCCAACGGGTGTCCGCGTCGTCGGCCCGGCGTAGGGCCAGGGCGACGCGGCGATCACGCTTCTCGGCCGACAGTTGCGCCGCCACCGCACGTTTGCGTTGCCGGCGGCGCTGTGTGCGGATCCATTCGGCGAGATCGCGCTCGGCGGCGATCTCCCGATCGGACAGTTCGGCGAACAGCGCCGGGTCCGCTTGCAGGGGCAGCTTGCCTCGCGCGGTCGCGACCCGCCGGGCCAACGCGTTCAGCTCCGCCTGCGGGGAGTGTTCGGGGGTGCGCCGGCGCCGGGCCGCGCCCTTCGACGGTTCCTCCGCGGAGATCTCCCCGACGTGTGCGTCTGCGGCGGTCCGTTCCGCGTCGCGGAGCGGAAGGTGCGCGGAGTCCGCCGGAGGGACGGCGGTCGTGGTGGTCGACTGCTCGTCGAGCATGGCGTGCCTTTCCCGGCAGCGGCCGCGCTACCGAGGTCGATTACCCGAGTACTCGAACATATGTGTGATCGAGGTGAAAGGGTAATCGCCGACCATCGGCGCGGTCAACGCTTTCACCGAACATCAGTTCGGATGAATACGCAAATGGGCTGTTCGGCCCGGCGATTCCGAATTCGGCTGGGACAGCGGAATTTCAGTGCACGGCGGTGTGCCAGACAATGGCCGCCGCGAGCGCGCCGGCGCCGTTGAGCGACCAGTGCAGTGCGATCGGCGCCAGCAGACTGCCGCTGCGCCGGCGCAACCAGGTGAAGATCACACCGGCGGCCGCGGTCGCGAGTACGGCCAGTGTGATTCCGGCGATCTGTCCGCCGACGCCACCGCCGAGCAGCGTGCTCAAACCGCGATTCCCGCTGGTCAGGCCGAGCGACGAGGCGATATGCCAGCAGCCGAAAAGCAGTGACCCGACGATGAATACGCCGCGCGCGCCGGTCGCTCGATCCAGTGCGCCGTGCAGTACGCCGCGAAAGGCGAGTTCTTCCGGAATCACCGTTTGCAGCGGAATCACGATCATCGAGGCGATCAATGCTCCGGACAAGGTCGCATATCGATTGGCGAGAAAGAACGGCCGCGTCATCGGAAGTAGTGCGCCGATCGCCACGGCTCCCACGACAATCGCGACCGCGCCGAGCGCATAGAGCGTTCCACGGCGCCACTGTCGCGGTGAAAGTCCCAATTCCGCCCAGCCGAGTCCGCGTCGTCGCATCAACAGCACGAGAATCACCGCGGCCGCGGGAACGGTCGCGATATTGGCCCATTGCGAGGTGAAATGCGCGATGAGGTTCGTCCCGGCGAGCACCGCCACCACGACGGCGACGTCGAGGTAGGCGTGTAACCGGCGCCCCGGGCCGACTGGGGCCGAGGACTGCGCAACCCCGTTATCGTTTCGAGACATCGTCGCCAGTCTACGTTCATCCGGGCGGGTGTGCCGTGTTCGGTGGGTCACGATCGCCGCGACGCCGGTGATGTGGCTCGCGGGCGAAACCGGTCGCCGCTATCCCGACCGTCCGCCGCTCCAGCCCGCGTAGTCCGTCCACGCCTGCAGCGTCCGCGTGGTGTCGAACACCCGCTCGGCCCCGCTGATCGGGTCGGTGAAGGCGAGCCGCGCGGCCAGCAGCTGCAGCGGCCGGGTGAAATCGTCCACCGGCCGATCGGTGAGGTCGGGATAGAAGTCGTCCCCGAGGATCGGGATTCCGAGCCCGTTCATGTGCAACCGCAACTGATGGGTGCGGCCGGTGTGCGGGCTCAGCCGGTAGCGGCCGAGGCCGTCGCGGTGCTCGATCAGTTCGACCAGCGTTTCCGCGTTGGGCTCGCCCTCGACCTCGAAGGCGCGAAGGACGGTACGCTCCTTGACGATCCGGCTGCGCACCGTGCGGGGGAGGGTGAGTTCGGGATCGTAGGGTGCGATCGCCTCGTACTGTTTGTGCACCCGGCGCTGGTGGAACAGGGTCTGATACGCCCCGCGTCGCGCCGGATCGACGACGAACAAGATCAGTCCGGCGGTGGTCCGGTCCAGCCGGTGCGCGGGCACCAGATCCGGGAGGTCCAGATCGCGCCGCATCCGGACGAGCGCGGTCTCGAGGATGTGCTGGCCACGCGGAATCGTGGACAGGAAGTGCGGTTTGTCGACGACCAGCAGATGGTCGTCGCGGTACACCACGGTGACGTCGAACGGTACCGGTGTCTCGTCGGGGAGATCGCGGTGGAACCACACCGCGCCCCCGGGAACGTAGGGTGCGTCCGGCCCGATCGGTCCGTCGAGATCGACGATGTCGCCATCGGCGAGCATCTCGTCGATGCGCGCGGCGGGGACCCGGGGGAGCCGATGGACCAGATGGTCGCGGATGGTCGCCCAGGTTCCGTCTTCGGGTAACCGCAGCCGCGCCGGATCGAGTCCGTGGCGCTTGGGCAGCGGCGGCTGTTGCCGGCGTCGCACACATCGACCCTAACGACAGCGGCGCAAGGCCCGGACTAGAGGTCGCCGTCTCGTGCAGTCGGTCGGTCGTCTGCCATTCGGTAGTGGCCGTTCTCGAGTCGCTGCAGCACGCCGTCGGTCCAGCGCGACAGAGTGTCGAAGGTGCCGCTCCACAGTTCGAGCAGGTCGGCGGAGTGCGGGGCCTCGTACCGAGGAGGGTAGTCGGCCTTCATGGCGAGCAGTTCGTCGCGCACCTCCGCGCTGCGTTCGCGTTGCCGTCGCAGCAGGCCGATGACGTGCGATCGCGGCAGGGTGTCCATGAACGCGATGCCGGCGCCGAGCTCCTCCATATCGATGCTGACCAGCGCGGCATCCAGGAGCGTACGGAACTCGGCGTCACCCGTCTCGGTCATTTCGAACAAGGTGCGGCCGGGGCCGCTGCTGCTGGCTTCGGTGCCGGTCGCGTGCAGTTTGCCCTCGTGGGTGAGCTGTTTGAGGGCGTGATAGATCGAGCCCGGCTTCACGTTGGTCCACGTGTCGGCGCGCCAGGACAGCAGTTCGCGCCGAACCGCGTAGCCGTAGGTCGGCTGCCGCAATCGGATCACACCGAGGACGAGTAATCGCACTGTGGACACCGAGTGATGATAACCTCCGCTAGTCAAATTTGATTACTGACAGGAGGGGCGGGGATATGCCCGAGACTGCGGTGCCGTTGTTGTGGAGCCGCAAGGCTCAGTTGTCCGAATTGCTCGACTTCTACCGCGGGCTCGGTTTCGAGGTCACGCATGAGCAGACCCGCCCCTACGTGTACGGCGCAGTGGCGCGCAGCGAGTACCAACTGCACTTCGTCGCCCGGCCCGAGGGCGTCGATACGGAACTCAGCTGCTTGGTTCTCGTCGATGATGTCGCCGCATATCACCGCGAATTCACTGCCGCACTGCGGGCGCGGCTCGGCAAGGTGCCGGCCAAGGGATCACCGAGAATCACACGGTTCAAGCCCGGGCAGACTCGATTCACGATGGTCGATCCCGCAGGCAATCACGTGCTGGTGATCCAGCGCGACGAGCCACGCGAGCTGGAGTACGGCGGGTCCAAGGAACTCGACGGCCTCGCTCGGGTGCTCGACAATGTGCGCATACTGCGCGATTTCAAGAACGATGACGCAGCGGCGCTGCGAGTGCTGGACGTCGGCCTGCGCAGATACGGATCAACCGCGACGCCGGAGGATCTGGAGCGCGCGCGGCGGGAACGAGCGGAGCTGTCCGGCGAATCTCCGTAGCCGCCCGCGGCGGCGGTCCCGGGCAGGACGGCGGTACGCCCGGGACCGCTCGTGCACTAGACGGTGCAGGGCAGGTTCGCGTAATAGGCGATCGTGCACTCGGATTCGCGGGTCAGCTTCCAGGTGCCGTCGATGTCCTTCCACTTCAGCTCGATGTACATGGCATCGAAGCCGGGGACGTTGATCTGCAGGTTGTGGGTGAGGATGTCGCCCTGGACGTTCACCGGCGCGACGGCCTGCCACTGGAATCCGGGCACCGTGGCCATCACGCCGCCGACCTGGTCGACCAGGCCCAGTCCGGCCTCGCCGGCCTCCAGCTCGTTGGCGCGGGCGGACCGCGAACCGTTCGGGTCGAGCACCAGCTCGAGCTTGCTCTGCAGCTCGCCGACGCCCGGGGCGGCGGCGTGGACGGGGGCGGCGATCGGCGCGGCGACGGCCGGGGTCACGGAGGCGACGCCGCCGGCGAAGACCACGGCGGCCAGCGAAAACGCCGCAACGGCACGGGATTTGATCTTGATCATGGTCGTATCCGATCAGTTGTGGGACAGGAGTGCCGTGGCTCGCAATCGTTCCGCAAGGGCTGGCACCACCAAGCAATATAAGGTAAGCCTATGCAAAGGTAGGTAGTACTCAGTCGACTTCGGGTGGATTCGCTCTTCCCGATATGTCGGATCTGCCCAGCTGAACGCCCCGGCGACCGGCTGAGCGGTGGCTGGAATCACAGAACGGGAGTACCAGTGAAGACGCTTCTCGTGGTCGGAGCCGGGCCGAAAGCGATGGCAGTGGCGGCGAAGGCTCGGGTGCTGCGGGACCTGGGGTTACCCGCTCCGCGCGTGGTCGTGGTGGAACCGCATGCGGTGGGCGGCAATTGGCTGCCCAGCGGCGGATGGACCGACGGCCAGCACCGGCTCGGCACCAGCCCCGAGAAAGATGTCGGCTTCCCGTACCACTCCACCTGGGCGCGCGGCCACAACCGCGCGATCGACCGGGCGATGATCGCCTACAGCTGGAATTCCTTCCTGGTCGAGAACGGCACCTATGCCGAATGGGTCGACCGGGGCCGGCCCAGTCCGCACCACCACGTCTGGGCCAACTATCTGCAATGGGTCGCCCGCAAGGCCGAGGTCGAAATGGTGATGGGCGCGGTCCGCCGGATTCGCCCCGCTGCCGACGGCTGGCTGGTCTCGGTGGCCGACGGTTCCGGCGTGGAGACCGAAATCGACTGCGACGGACTGATGATCACCGGACCGGGCGACAGCCGGCGCGCGCTGGCTGAACATCCGAAGGTGCTGAGCATCGCGGATTTCTGGGATCTCGCGGGTAAGCGCCGGCTGCCGGTCTCCTCGCGGGCGGCGGTGATCGGCGGCGGTGAGACCGCGGGCTCGGCGGTGGACGAACTGGTCCGCCACGACGTCCTCACGGTCTCGGTGATCTCGCCCGCGGCCACCATCTACACCCGCGGTGAAAGTTATTTCGAGAATTCGCTGTTCAGCGATCCGGCGAAGTGGCGGGCACTGAGTCTGCAGGAGCGTCGCGACGTCATCCGCCGCACCGATCGTGGTGTGTTCTCGGTGCGCGTGCAGGAGAACGTGCTGGCGGACAATCGCGTTCATCATCTCCAGGGCCGCGTGGTCCGTGTCGCCGAGCGTGGCGAGGGGGTGGCGCTCACGCTGCGCAACGAATTGCGGCCCGATCAGATGCACGCCTTCGATCTGGTGGTCGACGCCACCGGCGGCCAGCCGCTGTGGTTCCTGGATCTGTTCGACTCCGATACCTCGGATCTGGTGGAGCTGGCGGTGGGCGGGCCCATCACCCACGCGCGGCTGGAGGCGGCGATCGGCCACGATCTGGCGGTGTCCGGCCTCGACGCCAAGCTCTATCTGCCGAATCTCGCGGGGATGGCGCAGGGGCCGGGATTTCCCAATCTCAGTTGCCTGGGCGAGCTTTCGGATCGCGTGCTGGGTGAGGTACCGGCGCGCGCGGCCGCCGTGGCGGCCCGAGTCGCGGCCGGGCAGCGCCCGGAATGATCACCCGGCAGATCGTAGGCTAGGCTACCCTTAGTTTGAGGGAAGAGGTTCGGTTCATGCGTATCGTGTCGTTCGGTTATCAGACCTGGGGTCGCACAACGCTGCAGGCTCTGATCGACTCCGAACATGAGGTGGTGCTCGCGGTCACCCACCCCGCGAGTGAACATGCCTACAAGGGCATCTGGTCCGATTCGGTCGAGGAGCTCGCCCGCGAACACGGTATTCCGGTCCACCTGACCGAGCGGGCCGATGCGGAGACCATCGATCTGGTCAAGCGCGCCGAGCCAGACATCATCGTGGTCAACAGCTGGTACACCTGGATGCCGCCGGAGCTGTATCTCATGCCGCCGTACGGCACGTTGAACCTGCACGATTCGCTGCTGCCGAAGTTCACCGGATTCTCGCCCGTACTGTGGGCGCTGATCAGCGGCGAATCCGAATTCGGCCTGACGGTGCACCGGATGGACGATCAGCTCGACACCGGCGACATCATCGTGCAACGTTCGCTGCCGATCGGCCCGACCGCCACCGGAACCGAACTCGTCCTCGCCGGAATGGAATTGATCCCGGGAGCGCTGCGGGAGGCGCTGAGCGCGATCGAATCCGGCACCGCCGTCTGGCGGCCGCAGGACAAGGCCGAGCGCACCTATTTCCACAAGCGTTCCGAGCGGGACAGCCGCATCGATTGGCACTGGGACGCCGTGGATCTGGAGCGGTTCGTGCGCGCGCTGTCCGAGCCGTACCCGCGAGCGTTCTCCTACTATCGGGGCGAGAAGGTGGAGATAACCGCCGCCGCCCTGACGCAGGCTCGCTACGGCGGAACGCCCGGCCGAGTCGTCGTGCAGGAGGGTGGGGGCGTGGTGATCTGCGGGCCGGACGCACATCGCGGCGGCAATCTCGGTTTGCTCGTCACCCGGGTGCGCACCGCCGACGGTACCGAACACGACGGCGCCGAATTCTTCGCTCGCGGTGGTTATCTCACCGACGCCCCGCGATGACCGCGCTGTCGGCGCAGGAGCCGGCCGCAGGGGAGCTGTCGGCGGGACAGCGCCGGATCTGGTTCCTGCAGATCCGTGACCCGGACGACACCACACTCAACCGCTGTGCGGTCTACCGGCTCGAGGGTGCCGTGGACGCGGACCGGTTGCGATCGACGATCGCCGGAACCGTTGCGCGGCAAGAGATTCTGCGCACCATCTACACTCTCGACGAGGACGACGAGCCGCGGGCGGTGGTGCGATCCGACGCGACGCCATCCTGGCAGGAGGTGGATCTGCGTGATCTCGCCGATGCCAGTCGCGAGCGCCGGGCCCAGGTGCTGATCCGCCGCGAGGCGGGGCGCCCGTTCGATCCGGCGTCCGAAACACCGTTGCGCTGCTTGCTGATTCGCATGGGCGAGCGGCGGTATCTCCTCACTCTCGTGGTCCATACGATCGCGTGGGACGAGGACTCCTGGCAGATCTTCTTCGACGAGGTCGGTGCGCGCTACGACGCGGCGACGGTTCCGGTCGCATCGGCGAGTCGCGGAGACGACCGTGTGCGCAGCCTTCGCGATGCCGACGACGGTGGCGCCCCCGCGCCGGCGACCGAGGTCGCTCGCGGCTATTGGCACAACGCGCTCTCGCCCTTGCCGCAGCCATTGGAATTGCCGGGCCGCGTCGTCGCGACCGTGCCCTCGCTGCGCACCGCCCGGATCCGCGCCGAACTGCCGGCCGACGTGGCCGCGCGGGTGACGGATTTCGCGCACCGGGAGGGCGCCACCCCCTTCACGGTGCTTCTCGCCGCCTTCGATGCGCTGATCCACCGCTACACCGCCGCAACGGATTTCCTGGTCTGCGTACCGGCCACCGTGCGGCACGCCGACGACACCGGCATCGGATACTTCGGCAATACGCTGCTGCTGCGTACGAGGGTCGACCCCGCGGACAGCTTCCTCGACTGTCTGCGTGCGGTGAACGACTCCGCGGCAACATCTTTCGAGCACCGCGCCACGCCGATCGATCAGGTGGTCGCCGACCTCAACCCCGAGCGCGGCAGTGGTCGCGACGGGCTGGAGCAGGTGGCCCGCATCGAATTCGGGATGCGCCGGACCGCGTCGCTCACCCTGGACGGCATCGCGGCCACGGCGGTCGGTGTCGGCAGCCCGACGACCCGGATGCCGCTGTCGCTCACCGTGATCACCGCCGAGGACCTGCCCGAGCGCGTCGAAATCGTCTATCAGGCAGACGAATTCGACGCCCGCATCCTCGAGCAGTTCCTCACCCACTATGTACGCGTGCTCACCGTGGCGACAGCCGAACCCGAGCGTCGCATCGGCGAACTGGACATCTTCGGAGTCCGCGACCGCGCGGAGATTCTGGAGCAGTCACACGGTGAATTCGTCCCGGTCGCACCCACCACACTGGTCGACCTCTTCGAGCGGCGGGTGGCGTCGAATCCCCGCGCGGTCGCACTCGTCGATGCCCGCGACGGAGATCGCGAGCTGAGCTACGACCACCTGAACCGGCGCGCGAATCGTCTGGCGCACCAGCTGATTCGGCAGGGGATCGGCACCGAGGACGTGGTTGCGCTGCGGCTGAGTACCTCGGTGGATTTCGTGGTCGCCGTCGTCGCGGTGCTGAAGGCCGGTGCGGCCTATCTGCCGATCGATCCGGCCTATCCGGCGGATCGGGTGGAGTTCCTGATCGCCGATGCGCGGCCCGCGCTGGTCCTGGATGCCGAGGATCTGCGGGGCGCGGAACGGGCCGCCCGCGCATCGCCGCAGCACGATCCGCGCGACAGCGATCGGGTGCGTCCGCTGCGGCCCGCCAACCTCGCCTACGTCATCTACACCTCCGGCTCGACCGGAACGCCCAAGGGGGTCGCGGTATCCCACGCGGCGATCGCCGAACATCTCGTGGGGTTCTGTGCGCAGTGGGGTGTGAGCGCCGAGGATCGGCTGCTGCAATCCTCGTCGATCAGCTTCGACGCCTCGCTGCTCGACATCTTCGTACCCCTCATCCTCGGCGCCGGCCTGGTGATCCCGAAGGTGAACGCGTTCGACGACATACCGTATGTGGCGGAACTGATTTCGCGCTGCGGCGTGACCGTGCTGCATATGGTGCCGTCCATGCTCAGCACCTTGCTGATGCTGCCGGAGGTGAGCCAGTGGCGCGCGCTGCGCCATGTGCCGGTCGGCGGCGAGGCGCTCTACGGTGAGGTCGCCGACCGCTTCGCCGGCATCTTCGAGGCCGAACTCCGCAACCATTACGGGCCCACCGAGGCGGTCGTCTCGGCCACCCATCTCACCGTGGAGGGACCCCAGGGAACCCGGATCGTGCCCATCGGCCATCCCAACCGCAACGTCGCGCTCTATCTGCTGGACGAGCGGCTGCAACTGGTGCCCACCGGTGTGGTGGGCGAAATCTACCTCGGCGGTGCGCAACTGGCGCGCGGCTATCTCGGCCGCGCCGCCGCAACGGCCGAGCGCTTCGTGGCCGATCCGTTCGCGCCCGGACAGCGGCTCTATCGGACCGGAGATCTGGCGCGCCGCAACGGAAACGGCGAACTCGAATTTCTCGGCCGCGCCGACGAACAGGTCACGGTGCGCGGCTACCGCATCGAACTCGCGGAGGTACAGGCCGCGGTCGCCGCGCATCCGGATGTCGCGCACTGCGTTGCCGCCGCGGTGACCGACGAGGTGCTCGGCACGGTACTGGCCGCCTACCTCGTGCCCGCGCGCCGCGAAAGCGGCAGCGCCGCAGTGGATCCGGAATCGGTGCGAGCACACGCCGCGGCCGTGCTGCCGCCGTACATGGTTCCGGGCGCCTTCGCGATCATCGACGAGATTCCGCTGACCGAACACGGAAAACTCGATCGCCGTGCCCTGCCGGTGCCACAGCGGTCGCCGGTGGAGCTGTATCGGGAGCCGAACACCGCGATGGAGACGCGGATCGCGGAATTGTTCGGGCGGATGTTCGGCCGCGAGCGGATCGGCGCCGAGGACTCGTTCTTCGAACTCGGCGGTCATTCGCTGCTGGCGGTGCGGCTACTGGCCTGGATCCGAGCCGAGTTCGGCGTGCGGATCGGTGTGCGCGCACTCTTCGACACTCCGACGGTGGCCGGATTGGCGGCCCGCGTCGAGGCATCGACGGCCAGTGTTAGCTTAGCCTAAGCTACGATTCCGAGAGGGCCGGGATCGCGAGTCGCCCGGAGCGAAGGACAAGGAGCTGTGCAATGAATCCAGGTCGAACATCCGCGCGTCGCGGAGTGCGCGCACGCGGCGCGGTGCTGCGAACCACGTTGCTGGCGCTGATCCTGGGGCTGGTGACGGCCCTGGCCGCCTGTGGATCCGGCGCGGACGACACCGATTCCGGTGCGGCCGTGACGATCAAGCACAGCATGGGGGAGACCACCGTCGACGGCACGCCCAAGCGCGTGGTGACCCTGGGCCCGGCCTGGCTGGACGCGGCCGTATCCCTCGGCGTGACCCCGGTCGGCTACCTGGTGCCCGGCGCCGGGGCGGGGATGACCGTGCCGTGGCTGCCGCAGTCGCTGCCGCAGCAGTCCAAAGCCCTGAACATGGGTGGCGACGTCGTCGAGCAGATCGCGGCGCTCGAGCCCGATCTCATCCTGGCGCCCGGCTACCTGATGGACAAGGCCATGTACGACAAGCTGTCCAAGCTGGCCCCGACCATCGGCCCGCTGACTTCGGCCCAGATCGATCCGTGGGAGGACCAGGTCCAGGCGCTCGGTAAGGCGCTGCACAAGCAGGACCAGGCCGACAAGGTGGTCGCCGATGTGCACGGCAGGATCGACGGGGTCGCCGCGAAACATCCGGGCCTGAAGGGCAAGAGCTTCCTCACCTGCATGCTCACCACGCCCACCCAGCTGATGGTGCTGGCGGATCCGAAAGACGGTTCCGCCCAGGTGTTCACGCGGCTCGGGATGACCATGCCGGCGAAACTGGTCGCCGAGGCCCCCTCGGGTGGACGGCTGGCGCTGTCGCCGGAACGGCTCGGGGATCTGACCTCCGATCTGCTGGTGTGCGGCGCGGCGCCAGGCCTGCAGGAGAAGTTCACCCAGCTGCCCGGATACGCGGATCTGCCGTCGGTGCGCCAGGGCGGAATCTCGTTCGTCGACATGATCACGATCAACGCCATCAACCAGCCGACCGCACTGTCGGTGCCGTATCTGCTCGACAAGCTCGAACCGACGCTCGCCACCGTCGGTAAGTAAGGACTGATGACCCATGTCTGATTCGCCCGTGCCGAACACGACCGCGCCGGCCACGACTGCTCCGAACAACGCTGCGGCCGCGAGGGAGTCGCGGGCAAGCGGGCGTGGCATTCCGTTGTCTCCGGCCCAGCAGGCCGCCCTGCTGCCGGAACGACTGCGCGGCGTCGCGGCGACGAATCTGTTTCTCGCCCTGGAGATCACCGGTGACCTCGAACCGGCCGCCCTGGACCGGGCCGCGGTGGCCGCGGTGAGCCGGCACGACATCCTGCGCACCGTCTATCCGGACGATCGCCGGATTCCGTACCAGCGCGTCGTCGACGCACCCCAGACAGTGGTCGAAACGGTCGAGACCGCGTCGTCGGAACTCGATGCCGCGCTGCGCTCCGATGCCGCGCACCGCATCGACCCGGTGCGCGGCCTGCCGATCCGAATCAGACTGCACCGCACACCCGATCGAGACGTCCTGTCCATCACCGCCCATCCGGTAGCCGTAGACGACCGCAGTCTCGAGCTGCTGGCGGCGCAACTGCTCGGGGGCGCGACAGCCGAGCCGGTGACGCAGTACCGCGGCTACGCGATGGCGCAGATGAAGTCGCTGGTCGCCGATGCCGCCGGCGATCCCGACCTCGGATACTGGCTGGACCGGCTCGCTGGTCTGCCGGAGCGAGCGACCCTGGTTGCGGCCGAGAATTCCGGCGCGGAATCGGCTCCGGCCGCCGCCGCGTCCGCGACCCGCACACTGCGGGTTCCGGCGGCTGCCTTCGGCGACCGCGACGCCGAACTGTCCGTGGTCGCCGCGCTGGCCGCGGTGCTGGGTGCGGCGGGTCTGGGCGGCGATGTACCCGTCGGCATCGTCGACGCGGGACGTACTGGGGCACAAGCTGATTCGGCGCTGGGTGCGTACGCGAACCATCTGGTGCTGCGTATCGACACCGACGCCGCGCCCACCGCGCGGGCGCTGCTGGAGCAGGTCACGGAGCTGTCCGTTGCCGCACGCGCCCATGCCGCGGCCCGGATCGAGCGGATCACGCATCAGTTACGCGGCGCCGCCGCCGTCGCCGCCGGTGCGCCGTTCCAGGCACTGGTCACGGTCCGAAGCGAGGTGACCGGTGCGAACGCGCGGGAGATCGCCCGGCGGGTGGCGCGGCCGCACGGAGTCGATATCGTCGCCGATGTCGTCACCGGAGCCGAAGAGGTTACGGTGACTCTCGAATTCCCGGTGGCACTGGCCGGGCGCGCCGAAATCGATACGCTCTCGAGCGCTCTCGAGCGGTGGCTGCTGAATGTCGCCGCGGATGCGGCGACCGCGCCGCGCGATGGCGAGCTTCCGACGGTGTTCGAACGGAACGCGGCCTACCCGGGCGGCACCGGGCTCGGCGGACGGCCCAGCACCGATGCCGAACGGCTGATCGCCGACACCATTCGCGAGGTGCTCGAACTCGATGCGGACGACGAGGTCGGCCGCGCCGACACCTTCTTCTCTCTCGGCGGTGACAGCATCGCCGCGCTGCGTATGGTCACCCTGCTCGGCGAGCGCGGCTATGTGCTGGACGTGCAGAAGGTGTTCGAATTTCCGGCCGTGCACGAAATGGCCGCACAGCTGACCGAGGCCGGGGCCGCCCCGGCCGCCGAACAGAGCGCACCCGTCGCGCCGATGAGCGCCTCCGGTCTGGACTCGGCCGCGCTGGCGGCACTCGGCAAGAAGTTCGCCGCGCGGTGAGCGAGGTGGAGATTCTCGACGTCGTCGCGCTGTCACCGCTGCAGCGCGGGTTGTATTCGGTCAGTTCGATGGCACAGGGCATCGATCCCTACCTCGTCACCTTCGCGGTGCGAGTGGAGAATCTTGCCGATCCGGTGGCGCTGCGCGCGGCCTTCGACGGCGTCCTGCGGCGCTATCCCCATCTGGGTGCGGCGGTACTCGCCGAGGATGTGCCGCATCCTGTGCTGGTCATCACCTCGGAGGGGCGAATCGGCTGGCGCGAGGTGGATCTGCGCTCGGCCGGTGATCCCGAGGCGGCGGCGCGCGATCTCTACTGGCAGGAGGCGCGCCGGCGGCTCGATCTGGACCGCGGCCCGCTGTTCCGGGTGGTCGCGGCGCGCGTCGGCGAGCGCGATTACGAAGTGGTGTGCACTGCACACCATATCGTCGTCGACGGCTGGTCGATTCCACTGCTGTTCTCCGATCTGATCGCCCTGCATCGCGGGGAGGGCGCGGCGCTGCCACCGGCTCCGCCGCTGCGCGAACACGCGGCCTGGCTGGCGAGTCGCGATACCGCGGCCTCGGCGCGGGCGTGGGCCGCGGCGCTCGACGGTCTGGCGCCGATGCCGATGCTCGGACCCCCGGCACCGGCCGATCTCGATCTGCCAGTCGTGGGCGAGGCGCGCTTGGACCCCGCCGGCACCGACCGGCTCGTCGGCTGGGCGCGCGCCAACGGCCTCACGCTGAATACCGTGCTCCAAATGGCCTGGGCGCGAATCCTTTCCGGGCTGACCGGTCGCGACGACGTGGTCTTCGGGCAGACGACATCCGGCCGCGATGCCTCGCTGCCGAATGCGGAACGTCTGGTCGGCGCGCTGGTCACCACCATTCCGGTGCGGGTCCGGTTCGACGAGCGCACGCCAGCGCAGGTCGGTGCCGAACTGCAGCGCTCGGTGGCGCAGTTGCGGGCGCACGAATATCTGGGCATCGCGGAGATCACGCGCCACGCCGGGGTCGGGCAGTTGTTCGACAGCCTGCTGGTCTTCGAGAACTCCCCGGTCGGCGCGGTCGCACCGCGAATGCCGATGGGCGGCGGCGCCACCATGACCGCCCGCCGCGTCGACTCCCCGAGCCACTACCCCATCGCCGTCGTCCCGGTGCTGGAGCACGGCGAGCTGATCTGCCGCGTCGAAACCCGCCCCGACCTGCTCACCACCTTCGACCCCGACCGGATGGCGCGCCGGCTCCTCGCCGTCGCCACCCGGATCGTGGTGGCGCGGCAATGCTGTGCGGTCGATGTGCTGCTCGACGACGAGCCCGCCGCGCTCGAGGCCGAAAGTGCCAATTCCGCCACATATTCCGGCATCGCGAGGGTCTCGACCGACGTGCCCGGTGTACCGGCTTCCGTCGAGCCCGCGCAGGCACCGCACGCTGTGCCGGCCATCGAGGCCACGACGGTTCCCCAGGCAGTGCTGCATGCGGCGCATGTGGCGGCCGACCGGGTAGCGGTAGTCGACGCGGCGGGCGAGCACAGCTTCGGCGAATTCGGTGTCGCGGTACGCACGCTGGCCGACGAGCTACGGGCGGCCGGAGTCGGCAGTGGTGACGCGGTGGCCGTCATGCTCCCCCGTGACCGCCGAGTCCTGCACGCGCCCTTCGCCGTCGGACTGACGGGCGCGATCTGTGTTCATGTCGATCCGGCCACCCCGGCAGACCGCGTGGCCTATCTGCTGAGCACCAGCGGCGCGCGGATCGTCCTCGCCGATGCGGATCGCGCCGAGGTATTGGACGAGGTCCGCACCCAAGGGGTGAAGTGCCGCCACGGGATCACGGACAACGATGGCCGCCTCCTGTTCCCGGCCCCACACGAATCGCCACTGCCGGCATCGGACGGTGCCGCAGCGAACGGACAGTACGACTCCGGCGCGGCATTCGAGACGCTCGCTTCGAGGCCGATGCCGGGGGTACCGGCGTCGGACCGGAAAGGCGACTCGGCCTACGCGACAGACGTTGTGCCGCAGTTGTATTCGGACGCACCGTTCTACGTGGTGTTCACCTCCGGCACGACCGGTAGGCCCAAAGGGGTCGCGGTATCGCATCGCGCACTGCTCAACCATTGGGGCAATCACGAGCGGCGGATCTTCGCGCCGATCGCCGCCGCCACCGGGCGCACGCTGCGGATCGGCCACGGCTGGTCCACCGGATTCGACGCTGCCTGGCAGCCCACGGTCGCGCTGCTGAGCGGCCACACCGTGGTCCTGCTGAGTGACGAGGTGCGCACCGATGCCGAGCGCATCGTCGCGGCCATCGAGGACTTAGGGATAGACATCTTCGACACGTCGCCGTCGATGCTGAACCGGCTGATCGCCGCCGGACTGTTTCGCACCGATCCGGCGACCGGCGCCGAGCGCTGTCCGCTGGCCGTGCTCGCGCTGGGCGGCGAGGCGATCGGTCCGGACACCTGGCGGCGCCTGCGGGGATTGGCGACCACCCGTGTCATCAACTTCTACGGCCCGACCGAGGCGACCGTCGAGGCGCTGATGGCCGATGTGCACGATCACGCCGCGCCGACCATCGGCCGCCCGTTCGAGGGGATGACCGCCGAGGTGCTCGATCATCGGCTGCGGCCGGTGCCGCCCGGTGGGCAGGGCGAGCTCTACCTTTCCGGGCCGCAACTCGCGCTCGGTTATCTGGGGCGGCCCGCCGCCACCGCGGCCGCCTTCGTGGCGGGCGGGGCGGGCGAAAGGCGTTATCGCACCGGCGATCTCGTGCGGCGGGCCGCCGATGGCACCGTCGCCTACGAAGGCCGTGTCGACCGGCAGGTCAAGATCAACGGATACCGCGTGGAGCCCGACGAGGTCAGCGTGGTGCTGCGCGAACTCGACGGCGTACGGCACGCCGCGGCGCTGGCCTTCAGCGAAAACGGACGGACCCGGCTGGGCGCGCTGGTGGTCGGCGACGGCACCGTCGCCCGATTGCGCTCCGATCTGGCCCGCCGGCTGCCGCAGTTCCTGGTCCCCACCCGCATCGTGTTCGTCGATGAGATTCCGTTGAATCGCAACGACAAACTGGATGTACACGTGGCGGCCGAACTGCTGACCCGCCCGGCCGGGACCGGCGCCCGCGCCGAACCGCGGACCGAGACCGAACGCACCCTGCTGGCGCTGATCGAGGCGATGAGCGCCGACGCGGGGATGCGGATCGGCATCCTGGACAGCCTGGTGGATCTGGGAATCGACAGCATCGGCGTCATCGATCTGGTGTCGCGGCTGCGCGGCGCCGGCTACCGCATCTCGGCGCGAGAAGTGCTGGGCGCGGCCGATCTTCGCGATCTCGCCGAGCGCTTGGACGATCCGTCCGAGGACGCTTCAGGAAACGCCGAGGTGACGCCGGCGGGCACGGTGCTACCGCTCACCGCGTTGGCCCAGGAGATCCTCGGACACGGCGATTACCGCTACCTCGCCCAGTCCCAGGTGTTCTCGCTCGAGCCGGCGGTCACTCCCGAGTCGGTCGTCCAACGGCTCGAGGCGCTGGCGGTCGCCCATCCCACGCTGCGCTCGCGGCTGGCCACCGGCGACGACGGCCGCGCTGTGCTCGTCGTGCAGGAGGCATCCAGTGCCGCCGAACTGCTCACGCTCGCCGATGGAACCGACAGTCGCAGTGCGGCAGATTATCTCGCCGAGACTGTGCAGCGCCTGGACCCCGGCACGGGCCGGATGATGTCGGCCACATTGTTACGCGGAGCGCAACCGCGGCTCGTCCTGTCCATCCATCACCTCGCCGTGGACGTGGTGTCCTGGCTCATCCTGGGCGACGACCTGCGCCGACTGGAACAGGGCGAGCAACCGATGAACGAGGTTGTGTCGGAATCGGATTCGATTCCGGCGCGGTTCGACCCTCCGCCGACCCTGGGCACACCACTCGGCGGCCGCTACACCGATCCGCGTCGCGATCGGGCGGGCAAGGCGATCCAGCGGATCGTGGAACTCGGCCCCGACGACACCGAGGCGCTGCTGGCCCGGTGCGCGGAAAGCGCTGTGCCCTTGGACGATCTGTTGCTGGCCGCCTGCGCGCGGCTGGTCGCCGATACCGCCGACAACACCGGTCGCATCGCGGTCACCAGGGAATCGCACGGCCGCGACCCCGGCGACGACACCCGCCGCGTTGGCTGGTTCACCGTCGAGGAGACGGCACTGGTACCGGTGGCCGAACTCGAGACCTGGTCTCCGGCGGCCGGCCGAGCGCCGGTCCACGATCGAACCCTGGACGCGCGCGGGCAGATTCGCCTCAACCACCTGGGCCGCTTCGATGTGCTGCGGTTCGGCAGCGGCCCGTGGACGCCGGTGCCGCTGCCGGACCTCACCGCGGAATTCGGTGTGGCCGGACATCCGGATCTGCCGCTGCGCTTCACCATCGACCTCAACACGGCGGTGGTCTCGAAGGATTCGCGCCCGGTTCTGGTCGCGCATATCGATGTGAACTCCGCGGTGCTGGACGAGGCCGGGGCCGACGCGCGCGCCGAGCGCTGGCGCACCATACTGTGTGATTTCGCCGCCGGAATGTCCGAATTCGGTGCACAGTGACAGGCAGGGTGACAGCTATGGGAGGGAAGGACCGATGACGGTTCAGACCGTGGATCCGGCCGAGCCGGAGGCAGCAGCGCGGCCGGTGCCGCCCACCACGCCCGACGCACCGCTGGAACCGGACCGGGTCGCGCTCAAACAGCAGCGCCGCGCCGACGGCCTGGCCCGCAAACAGGTGCTGGCGCCGGTGAACGGTGCGTTGTCGCTGGCGAGCCTGGTCGTCGTAGCCTCCTCGATCTGCGCGGTGGTGCCGTTCATCCTGATCGTCGAGGCGTGCCGGGAACTGCTGTCCGCCCCGATCGACAAGGATCGGGTGTGGACGCTGGTGATCGCCGCGGTCGTGGTGCTGGTGCTGCGCGGACTGCTGCAGGCCGCGGCGCTGGTCTGGACCCATATGGTCGACGCGAAATTCCAGCTCACGCTGCGACAACTGCTGGCGGCCAAGCTGACCCGGGTGCCGCTGGGCTGGTTCACCGACCGCAGTTCCGGTGAAGTGAAGAAGTTCCTGCAGGACGACGTCGAAGCCCTGCACTATCTGGTCGCGCACGCCCGACTCGAATTCGTCGGCGCGGTGACGGTGCAGGTGGTGGCGCTGATCTACCTGTTCACCGTCGACTGGCGGCTGACGCTGATCCTGCTGATCCCGCTGGTGCTCTACACGCGCGGCCTGGCGGCCATGATGGGTAAGGCGCATCAGGAGCGCTTCGCCGTCTTCGACGCCAACGAACGCGCCATCGAACAGTCCGTCATCGAATTCGTCGACGGTATTCAGGTGGTGCGGGCGTTCGGCCGGGCCCGCAAGGCGCACAGCACCTTCCAGCGGGCGGTCGACAACACCACCGAGAGCCTGCTGGCCTGGAAGACGCCGATGACCAAACTGCAGTCGGCGGCCGAGATCCTGCTGACCCCGGTGCTGCTCATGTTGGTCGTGGTGGTGGCCGGTGTGGGCTTCGCCGATCTGGGCTGGACCGATCCCGTCGACATCCTGCCGTTCCTGCTGCTCGGCATCGGGCTGGGCAGTGCGCTGCTGGGCATCGGCTTCGGCGGGCAGGCGCTGCGTGCGGGCGGTGCCGCGGCGTTGCGCCTGCACCAGCTGCAGCAGACACCCGAACTCGAGGTGCGGGCCGATGGCGACGGCGAGGCCGCGGGTGCGGGCGACGGCGCCGCGACGGGACTGCCGGTCCGGTTCGAGCAGGTGAGCTTCGGCTATCGCGCCGATCGAACCGTCCTGCGTGGGATCGACGTCGAACTCGCTCCCGGTTCCATCACCGCACTGGTCGGCCCGAGCGGTTCCGGCAAGTCGACCCTGGCCCGGTTGCTGCCGCGCTTCTACGACGTGACCGCGGGGCGAATCACGATCGGCGGCAAGGACGTCCGGGAGTACTCCACCGCCGAGCTCTACCGCACCGTGGGCTTCGTCCTGCAGGACGTGCGGATGATTCGCGGGACGATCCGCGACAACATCGCGTTGGCCCGGCCCGATGCGGATGCGGCCGCCGTCGAGCGCGCCGCGCGCGCCGCCCAGATTCACGATCGGATCCTGGAACTGCCGCGCGGCTACGACTCCGAGATCGGTGTCGACGCGGTGCTGTCCGGCGGTGAGGCGCAGCGCCTGTCGATCGCCCGCACCCTGCTGGCCGACACCCCGGTGCTGGTGCTGGACGAGGCCACGGCCTTCGCCGACCCGGAATCCGAGGCCGCGGTCCAGGACGCGCTCGCCGTCCTGGTCGCCGATCGCACCGTACTGGTGATCGCGCACCGACTGCACACCATCACGGGAGTCGACCGAATTCTGGTGCTGGACAACGGCGAACTCGCCGAAACGGGTGACCACGCGACGCTGTCGGTGGCCGGCGGGCTCTATCAGCGCCTCTGGGAACAGAATCAGGCCTCGGTGGGCGTGCTGACCCGGCCCGACGCGGATGCCGCCGCGGCGACCGGCTCCGACTCCGAAGGAGAACTGCGGTGATCAGGAAGATCTTCGCCCTCGTTCCGCCGGGACTGCGCCGCTACGTGCCGCGCCATGTGGCCCTCATCGGCGCCGGCGCGCTGGGGCAGATCGCGGCCTATCTGCTGCTGATTCCGGTGCTGCAGGCGCTGTTCGACGGTGATTTCGGCCGCGCGTGGCGTTGGACCGCCTGGCTGGCGCTCGCGGTGGTCGTCGCCTCGGTGTGCTCGTACCAGCAGTTGCTGGTGGGCCTGCGGATCGGCGTGGGCATGCTGCGCGGCGTGCAGACCCGGCTGGGAGATCATCTGAGCACGCTGCCGCTGGGCTGGTTCGCCACCGCCAACGCGGGATCCATCTCGCGGATGGTCGTCGGCGGCGTGCGCGAAATCCTCAGCGTGGTCAACTATCTGCTCGCACCCGTGCTGACCGCGGTACTGGTTCCGGTGGGTGTCGCGATCGGGGTGGCGTTCATCGACTGGCGGATCGCGCTGGTGATGCTGATCAGCCTGCCGGTGCTGCTGCTGGTGAGCCGCTGGGCGAACACCAGCTACACGCGCGCCGACCGCAGGCTCGATGCCGCTGCGGCCGAAGCCAATTCGCGGGTCGTGGAGTTCGCGCAGGCACAGCCCGTGCTGCGCGCCTTCGGTGCGGTGGGCGCCGGCAACCGGGCACTCACGCGCGCGCTGCGCGAACAGGAGGCGGCCTCGCGGCGCATGATCGTCGCCAGTGTGCCGGGGCTGATGGTGTTCGCGCTGTGCGTGCAGATCGTCTTCCTGATCGTGGTGTCGGTGGTGGTCGCCCGCGGGACCGGCGGCGACCTCTCCATCCCGGCCACGATCGCGCTGATCGCGGTGACATCCCGGTTCATCGAACCGATCAACCGGGCCGCACAGCTGAGCACCGCGATCCGCAGCGCCGCCGACGCCGCCGACCGGATCACGAACTTCCTCGCCGAGCGCGATCTGGCCGAGGCCACCGAACCCGTGACCCCGGGTGCGCCGGAGATCGTCTTCGACGATGTCGACTTCGGCTACCGCGAGGGTGAAAAGGTCATCGACGGAGTATCTTTCACCGTGCCGAGCGGCACCACCACGGCCATCGTGGGCCCGTCCGGGGGCGGGAAGACCACGCTGCTGAAGCTGGCCTCCCGGTTCTACGACGTCGGTTCCGGCAGTATCGCCGTCGGCGGTCACGATGTGCGCCGGCAGCCCTCGGAAACCCTGTTGCGCCAGGTGTCGCTGGTCTTCCAGGACGTCTATCTGTTCAACGAGACCATCGCCGACAACATCCGCATCGGAAATCCGGACGCCACGGCCGAGCAGGTGCGCCGGGCCGCGGCGATCGCCCGGGTGGACGAGATCGTCGACCGGCTGCCCGACGGCTGGGATTCAGCGGTGGGCGAGGGCGGAGCGGCGCTGTCCGGCGGTGAGCGCCAACGGGTTTCGATCGCCCGCGCGCTGCTCAAGGACGCGCCGATCGTGCTGCTCGACGAGGCGACCAGCGCCCTCGACCCGCACAGCGAGGCGGCGGTGGTGCGCGGCATTCACGAACTGACGCGGGACAAGACCGTCGTTGTGGTGGCGCATCGGCTCGACACGATCGCCCACGCCGATCAGATCCTGTTCGTCGAGGCGGGCCGCATCGTCGAACGGGGCACGCACGCCGAACTTCTCGAACTGGACGGCCGCTATGCCGGATTCTGGTCGGAGCGCTCCCGCGCGACCGGCTGGCATCTGGTGTCGGCCTGAGGTTTTCGCGCCGATCGGGCGGCGGTCACGCACCTATGCCGTGACCGCCGCCCGGTGCGTGGTGGCGCCCGGGGCGTGTGCGGGTCACCGCCAGTAGCCGCGGGCGGCGATATTGTGCTTCGGCAGTTTGGCTTTGAGCGATTTGGTGATCGCACGCGTGGTCGCGGCATCGCAGGCGGCCCAGCCGAAGGCATCGGGGGAGCAGGTGACCGTGTCGGCCGCCTGCCGCAGCAGCTGGCCGTAGTTGACACGCTGCACCCAGGTCACCTCGGTCTTCGGTCCGGTGCGCACCGGCAGCGACTGCTCGGACTCCTCCTGCCATTCCAGCCATACCCGGGCCGGCGTCTCGCCGATCGCATCCAGCAGCGAATTGATCGCCGGCAGTGAGGCGCTGTCGCCGAAGATCAGAAATTCCGACGGAACCGGTTCGGGCACCGTGAATTTCGAGCCCATGACGGTGGCGTCGATCTCGTCACCGACCGTGGCTCGCGCGGCCCACTGCGAGGCCGGGCCGCCGTGCAGCGCGAATTCGATATCGAATGCGTCGTTGCCGGGATCGGGGTCGACGAGGGTGTATCCGCGCTGTTGCAGGTTGCCGTTGTCGTCGGGGAACCAGATGCGGATCCACTGCGTGGGATGCACGGGATGGTCGGCCAGCAGCCCGCCGCCGGTGAAGCCGAGCCGCAGGTACTTGTCGCCGATCTGCCGCACCGAGGTGACGGTCAGCCGGTAGTCGTCCGCGCGCAGTGCCTTGAGGATGACGCCGTTGATGCCTTTGCCCATGAGGTTAGGGTAGCTGGGTTAGGTTAGCCAAACCACATCCCTACGGCAGTCGGGATCGGGTGGGCTACTATGCTTGGAGGTTAGGCAAGCCTAGCCTTTGAATTAGGTGGTGAGGCCCGATTTCCGGCCGGTGAGGAGTTTGTCTGATGCTCGGCAAGGCTGACGTTCGTGACATCGTGGCGGCGGAGCTGGGGATCCGACCCGAATCGATCGGATATGACGACGATCTGGTCGGCCTGGGCATGCATTCGATGAAACTGATGCGCCTCGCCGGCCGCTGGCGCAAACAGGGCCACGAGGTCCGCAGTTCCGAACTCGCGCTCTCACCCACGATCTCGGCATGGGCCGAACTGCTCGGCGCCACCCCCGAACCGGCGCCCGCCACCACCCCCGCCGACTTCCGCGAAGGCGGCGCCACATTCACCGAGGGCGAGGAATTCGCCCTCGCCACCATGCAACACGCCTACTGGGTCGGTCGCCGCCAGGACCAGCGGCTCGGCGGTGTCGCCGCCCATCTCTACGTCGAATTCGACGGCCGCGGCCTGGATGCCGATCGGATGGGCCGCGCGGTCGACCGCCTGGTACGCCGCCATCCCCAGCTGCGGGCGCAGTTCACCGATGCCGGCACGCAGCGGGTCCTGCCCGAGCCGCTGCTGCCGGTGTTCCGCGTGGCGGATCTGCGCGCGGCCGCCGACCCGGAGGCGGACCTGGAACGCCTGCGCCAGGCCAAGAGTCACCAGCGGATGGATGTCGAATCCGGGCAGGTCGTCGACATCACCCTCACCCTGCTGCCCGGCGGCGCCAACCGCGTGCACGTCGATGTGGACATGCTCGCCGCGGATGCGTTGAGCTACCGGCGAATTCTCGACGACCTGGCCGCGCTGTACGACGGCGACGCCGATCCGGCCGATGCCGTCGGCTACACCTTCCGCGAATATCTCGACGCCAGAGCGCGCCACGCGCCGGACAATTCGGCCGCCCAGGCCTGGTGGGAGCGGCGACTCGACGACCTGCCCGACATCCCGTCGTTGCCGGTACTGGCCGAGGACGAGCGCACCGATCCCAGCCGCAGCATCCGGCTGCACCACTGGTTCGAACCCGAGGCCAAGGCCGGATTCGACACACTTGCCCACAGCCACGGCGTCACCCCTGCGGTCGCGCTGGCCACGGTGTTCGCCGAGACCATCGCACGCTGGTCCGCGCGGCAGCGCTTCCTGCTGAACGTGCCGCTGTTCGACCGGGAGCCCCTGCACGACGACATCGACCGCGTGGTGGGTGATTTCACGAATTCGGTGCTGGTCGACGTCGATGCCCGCGAGCCGGAATCGATGGTCGCCCGCGCCAAGCGCCTGCAGCGTGAATTGCACACCTGCGCCGTGCATTCGGTGTACGAGGGCCTGGATGTGCTGCGCGATCTCGGCCGGTTGCGTGGGGGCCCGGTGACGCCGTCGGTGGTGTTCACCTCGGGGCTGGACCTGGGTGAGCTCTTCTCCGATCGGGTCACCGCGCTGTTCGGCGAGCCGGTGTGGATTCTGTCGCAGGGCCCGCAGGTCGATCTGGACGCGCAGGTCGCCGAACTGGGCGGCGGACTGCTGGTCAACTGGGATGTGCGCCGCGACGCCATGCCCGAGGGCGTGGTCGCGGCGATGTTCGCCGAATTCCGCCGGCTGCTGCTGACCCTCGCCGCGCCGGGCGCGGACTGGAACGCCCCGCTGTCGATCGACCTGCCGGCACAGCAGCGCGCGGTGCGCGAGCGGGTGAACGACACCTTCACCGACTGGCAGGCGCGCACCCTGCACGGTGACTTCTTCGACCGGGCCCGCCGCAAACCGGAGGCCGAGGCCCTGCGCTGGCGCGGCGGTGCCTGCGACTACGGCGAGCTGGCCGATCAGGCTCTCGCGGTGGCCGCCGCGCTCACCGATGCCGGCGTGCGGCCGGGCGATACCGTCGCGGTGATCGTTCCCAAGGGGCATCGGCAGATTCCGGCCGTACTCGGTGTGCTGGCCGCGGGGGCCGCCTACGTGCCGATCGGCACCGGTCAACCGCCGGCGCGACGCGACCGCATCCTGGCCCGCGCGGGCGCCCGGGTCGCGCTCAACGATGCGGCGCTCGAGCTGCCGGCCGATGTCACCGCGATCGCACTGAGCGCCGCGCTGGCGGGTCGTCGCCTCGATCGCGCCTACGCGAGCGATCCGGATGCCGTCGCCTACGTGCTGTTCACCTCCGGATCCACCGGTGAGCCCAAGGGAGTGGAGGTCAGCCATCGGGCCGCAGCCAACACCGTCGACGCCCTCGCGGCGTATTTCGACCTGGGCGCGCACGCTCGCCTGCTGGGACTGTCGTCGCTGGAATTCGATCTGTCGGTCTTCGATATCTTCGCCCCGCTCGCACTGGGCGGTGCGCTGGTGTGCGTCGACGCCGAGATCGAGCGGGACGCCCGGGCGTGGGCCCGGTTGATCGCCGAACACGAAGTGAGCGTGCTCAATTGCGCGCCCGGATTGATCGGGATGTTGCTGGACTCCGCCGACGCGCAGGATGTGCGGACCCTCCGGGTGGTCGTGACCGGCGGCGACCGGGTCGACGCCGAACTCGCGCATCGCCTGCGCGCCCTGGTACCCGGCGTGCGTTTCGCCGGTCTGGGCGGAGCCACCGAGGCCGCGATTCATTCGACCGTCTGCGAAGTGACCGACGACTTCCCGGCCGACCGCGCCGCGGTGCCCTACGGCACGCCGCTGGCCAATGTGGCGATGCGGGTGGTGAACGAGCGCGGCGAGGACTGCCCCGACTGGGTCGTCGGCGAACTGTGGATCGGCGGAACCAGTGTGGCCGACGGCTACCGCGGCGATCCGGAACGCACCGCGCAGCGTTTCGTCGAATACGGCGGCCTGCGGTGGTACCGCACCGGCGATCTGGCCCGCTATCTGCCCGACGGCACTGTCGACTTCCTCGGACGCGCCGACCATCAGGTGAAGATCCGCGGCTACCGCGTGGAACTCGGCGAGGTCGAAACCGCCCTGACCACACTGCCGTCCGTGCGGCAGGCCGTCGCGCTGGTGACCGGTTCCGGCCGGCTGGCGGCCGCGGTGCGGGCCGGCGCTGCGGTCACCTCCGACGCGCTGCGGGCCGCGCTGCGGGATCTGCTTCCCGCACATATGATTCCGGACCTGATCGAAACCGTGGCCGAGCTTCCGCTGACTCCCAACGGGAAACTGGACCGGGCGGCGATCCGGCGGCTGGTGGAGGCGGGCGCGCCCGAGGCCAGCGCGTCCGCGGTGCCGCCGGCGAACGAGATCGAGGCGGCGCTGGCCTATATCGCGGCGCAGATTCTGGGTGTCGAGACCGTCGGTGTGGAAACCGATTTCTTCGAGATCGGCGGCAATTCGATTCTGGCCACGACGCTGACCGCCAAGGTGCGCGGACTGCTCGCGGTCGAGAAATTCGGTGTCACCGCGGTATTCGGTGGACGGACCGTGCGCCGCATCGCCGCGCAGCTGCAGGCCGAGGAGACCACCCCGGGTCGCTTGGCGCAGGTGTCTCGGATTCTGCTGGAGCTGGCCGAAGTGCCGGTGCCCCACAAAGATTCGGCACAGACGGATTCGACCCTCGCCCCGGCGGCGAGCTGAGCCACCGCAGCACCGGCCCCGAGTTTTCGTTGTAGACAGATTGGTTCGTCAGATGCGTTCGCTGGAAGACCTGCAGGTAGCGATGGCGGCTCGGCTCGCCGAGGAGGGTTTGGCCACCGCCGCGGCCGTGCCGGTGCGCCGGAATCCGGAGCGGGCGCCGTTGTCGTTCGGACAGCGTTACGTGTGGGCGCATCAGCAGATTTCGCCCGGCAGCTCTGCCTACAACCTGTGCCTGGCGCTGACCTTCGAGGGCGCGGCGGACGCCGAGCCGATCGATGTGGGGACCCTGGGTACGGCCTTCGCCGCGCTCGTCGAGCGACACGAGGTGCTGCGCACCACCTATCACACCGATGAGGACGGTGAGCCCTATCAGCGGATTCACTCCGATCTGCCGCCCCGGCTGGCGGAGGAGGATCTGTCCGGTCTCGCCGAGGAGCAGGCCCGGCAGCGGTTGCGTGAGCTGACCGAGGCCGCGGCCCGCGAGACCTTCGATCTGACATCGGAGTCCTCGCTGCGGGTAACCTTCGTTCGCATATCCGCCGGTGAACTGGTCGCGGTGGTGGTGATGCAGCACATCGCATGGGACGGCATGACACTGCCCGCGCTCTCGCGGGATGTGGAGAACTTCTACCGGCAGGCGCTGACCGGCCCGGTCACGGTGGAGCCGCTGCGGCCGCAGGTCGCCGATTTCGCCGAATGGGAGGCCGACCGGTTCGCCGCCGACGACCATACCGAAGATATTCGCTTCTGGCGCAACTGCTTCGACGGTGAACTGCCGGAACTGCAGCTGCCCTACGATCGCCGCCCGGTCGCGGCCACCGAACGCGGCGTGCGCTGCGATCGCCCGCTGAGCACGGCCGCCGACGCGGCGCTGCGCCGCCTCACCGCCGACCTGCGCACCACCCCGTTCTCGGTATTCCTCGCCGCCTATTACGTCGCGCTGCGCGAGATGACCGGGCGCACCGACATGGTCATCGGCACCACCGTGGCCAACCGCGAAGAGTCCGGGATGGAACTGCTGATCGGCAATTTCAGCAATATGCTCCCGCTGCGCATCGCCGGCCGCGACGATCAGCGCTTCGCCGAGCTGGTCGAGCAGGTGCGCGGCGTGATCACCGATGCGTTCGGGCACAAGCATTTTCCGCAGGAAGGCATCGTCCGCTCGGTGAACGCCGCGACCGGCAACGTCGGCTCCCAGCTGTTCGACACGATGGTGCTGTTCCTGCACCAGAAGATCGACGGCCCCCAGCTACCGGGCGCCACCACCAGGTGGGAGCTGATGGACAACGGCGCGGCTCTGCTGCCGCTGGTGGTGGAGACGTTCATGCACCGTGATCGGACCGACGTCCAGATCACTTATCGCACCGATCTTTTCGATCCCGTCACGATCGATCGCCTGCACGAGTACATCGACCTCGTGCTCGCCGCCGCGACCGCCGACCGAAAGGTATCGGAGCTGGCCACGCTGTCGGCGACCGATCGAACGGCGCTGGCGCGGTGGTCGCACGGCGCCGCGGTACCGATCGAGGCGGAGACCGCCGACGCGATGATCCGCGCCTCCGCGCGCACCTACCCGGACCGCACGGCCGTGGTGTTCGGCGATGTCGAACTGACCTACCGGGAATTCGACACCCGGGTGAACCGGCTCGCGCGACTGCTGCTGGCAGAAGGCGTGCGGCCCGGCGATCCAGTCGGCGTCTACGCCGAACGCAGTGAGCGGCTGCCGATCGCGTTCGCGGCGGTGCTACGCGTCGGCGCGGTGTATTTCCCGATCGACCCCAGCTATCCCCTCGACCGCATCGAGTACATGCTCGGCGATGCCGAGCCGACGCTGCTGCTGACATCGGCCGACAAGGCTCTGCACATCGAGATCGCTCTTCCGGCAATCGATCTCACCGACGAGTCGGTGATCGAGCGGCTGTCCGCGCTGGACGGCTCGGAACTGGCGCCGGCCGAGCTTGCGCGGCCCCTGCATCCGCTCGACCCCGCCTATCTGCTCTACACCTCCGGCACCACCGGCCGGCCCAAAGGCGTCGTGATCCACCACCGCGGCATCGCCAACCACGTGCAGTGGATGCGCGACTACCTCGGCTTCGGCGAGGAGCGCATCCTGCAGAAGGCGCCGATCGGTTTCGACGTCTCGGTCTTCGAGCTGGTGAACGCGCTGTGCACCGGATCGGCGACGGTGCTGCCGCCGCCACAGTGGTGGCAGGCCGATGTGGAGGCGCTGGCCGATATCATCCACCGGCATCGCATCACGCAGATCTCGTTGGTGCCCAGTGTGGTTCGCGCGTTCATCGATGCGGGGCCGGACCCGGCGCGGCTGCAGTCCATGCGTTACGTGTACCTGGGCGGTGAGGCGGTGCCGCCGGCGCTGGTCGAGGAATCGAGCCGCTTCTTCGGGGGTAGGGTGCTCGGTCTCTACGGCCCCACCGAGGGATCGATGGACCTCATGCACGAGGACTTCGCCGAGCGGGCGAACACCGAGGGGACCGCAGGCGCCGCGCTCGAACCGGCGCTCATCGGCCTGCCCGAATGGAATTCGTCGGTCTACGTGCTGGACGAGCGGTTGCGGCAGGTGCCGCCCGGTGTGATCGGTGAGCTCTACCTCGGCGGCGTGCAGCTGGCCCAGGGCTACCATCGCCGCCCCGATCTGACCGCCGGGGCCTTCGTGGCATGCCCGTTCGCCGGTGAGCCCGGGGCCCGGATGTATCGCACCGGCGATATCGTGCGCTGGAATTCGCAGGGCCGGATGGAATATCTGGGCCGGGTCGACGATCAGGTCAAGGTGCGCGGACATCGCATCGAGCTGGGTGAGATCGGCACCGTGCTGCGCCGCGTGCCCGGTATCGCCTCCGCCGTCGCGATCACCGTGCCGCAGGGCGAGCAGAGCCACGACCTGGCGTTGGTGGCCTACTATGTGCCCGAGGCGAATTCGGAATTCGCCACCGCCGGCGACGCCGAGAACACCGAGCGCATCAAAGCCGCACTGGCGCAACGCCTGCCCGAGTACATGATTCCCACCGCACTGGTGAAACTGGCGGCCCTACCGCTGACTGCCAACGGCAAACTCGATCGCCGGGCCCTGCCGCAGCCGGATCTGGGTGGCAGCACCGGGTACGGGCGGGATCTGCGCGCGGGCGCCGAAGCCGCGGTCGCGGACGTGGTGCGGTCGGTGCTGCACCTCGGCGCGACCACCGCGCTGGCGGCCGACGACGACTTCCTGGCCCTCGGCGGCGATTCCATCAGCGCGATCCGGATGGCTTCGGCCTTGAAGAAGTACGGATTGCTGATCACGACCAGCGCGCTGTTCGACGCGCGCACGATCGCACGTATCGCCGCGGCGTGCGAACCGATCGTCGAGAACAGTGGTCCGGCGCTGGTCGAAGCGGGCAGCCCGGCCGGCTGGATTCCGCTGAACCCCATCGCGACCCTGCTCACCGAGCAGTCCGACGACTACCACGCCTACACCCAGGCCACCGCGGTCGTCGCCCCCGCGCACAGCACTCGCGAGCAGATCGCCGAGGTCGTCTCGGCGCTGGCCGCACGCCATCCGATGCTGCGTGCCCGGCTCGGCACCGATCCCCAGGGCATCACGGCCTACTACGTCCCGGAACCGGACGAGCCGACCGTCGCGCCCACCCTCGCGGAGGTCGTGATCGAGGACGAGAACTGGGACCGCACCGCGGGTGCGCGGCTCAACGCGCAGTTGGCCGAGCTGAGCGCGCAGCTGGACCCCGGCGCGGGCCGCATGCTCGCCGCCGCCTGGGTGCACTCCGCCGACGGAACGCGGGCACGGCTGCTGCTGGTCGTCCACCACCTGGTGGTCGACGGTGTGTCCTGGCGGGTCCTGCACGACGATCTGCGTGGTCTGTGGGGTGTCGCGGCCACGACGGTCGAACCGCAGCCGGGGACCTCGGTCAAGACCTGGAACACCAGCCTGGTGCGGGTGGCGAACACCGATGCCGTCCTCGCGACGCTGCCGTACTGGCGCGCGGCCGCCGAGGCGGTGGATCCGCTGCTCGGCAGTCGCGCCCTGGATCCGGACCTCGACACCGTCGCGACCATGCGTGAGGTCACCGCCACCCTCGACGCGGACGACACCGCGTTCCTGATGAGCACGGCCACCACGGCTTTCGGCTGCGATTTTCTCGACATCCAGGTCGCCTCGCTCGCGGTGGCGATCCATCGCTTCCGCCGCCGCCGCGACCGGGACGCGGATGCGGTCGCGGTGACGATGGAACGACACGGCCGGGTCGAAACCCTGTTCAACGGAGTGGATCTCGCGAACACCGTCGGCTGGTTCACCACCACCTACCCGGTCTCGCTGCGCATTCCGGACGCGGGCGAGCAGGTCGAATCCGCGGTGAAGGCGGTCAAGGAGCAACTGCTCGCGGTGCCCGAATCGGGCATCGGCTGGGGACTGCTGAGCCGGCTCAACCCGGAAACCCGGGCCGAGCTGGCCGGTTCGCGGTCGCCGCAGGTGAGCTTCAATTACATGGGCCGCTTCGCCGAGTCCGCCACCGCGGACCGCGAATCGGTCCGAACCTGGGACGCCGCGCCGGAATTCGGCTATCTGGGTGGTCACGCGGATCCAGCCATGCCGGCCCCGGCGCTGCTGGACGTCAACACGGTCGCACTGGCCGACGGCGACAGTGTGCGGTTGCATGCCTCCTTCCGGTTCCCGGCGGGCCCGTTGTCCGAGGAGGAAGCCGGCGAACTGGCCCAGCTGTGGACCGAGGGCTTGGCCGAACTCGTGAAGACGGTGCGCGACAATCCGATTCGCCGCCTCACGCCCAGCGACGTGGTCGCCGACGAGGTGACCCAGCTGGATCTGGATCGCTGGCAGGCGCTGTATCGCGGATGCGTGGACATCTACCCGCTGGCGCCGCTGCAGGCCGGTCTGTACCTCACCGCGCTCGGCTCCGGGGGCAACGACGTCTACAACGTGCAGACACTGATCGGGGTCCGCGGCGAACTCGACCTGCCGCTGCTGTCCGCGGCCTTCGACACCGTGCTGAATCGCTATCCCAATCTGCGCGTGTCGATTTCGGTGTCACATGCCGGACAGCCCTATGCGGTGGTCGCCGACCACATGAGCATTCCGGTACGCGAGATCGACTTCGCGGACCTGCCGGACGCGCAGGAGCGGCTGCACGAATTCTTCCGGGCCGACCAGGCGGAACATTTCGACCTCACCCAGGGGCCGCTGCTGCGGGTCACTGTGGTGCATCTGCCCGGCAACCGGCACACGGTCGCGCTGACCTCGCACCATCTGCTGACCGACGGCTGGTCCGGGCAGCTGCTGCCGCGGGAGATCTTCGCCGAATACGCCGGTCGCGGGGGCGGGCCGCTCGGCGATCCGGACACCTTCGCGCGCTTCCTGCGCCGCACCCGGGACCGGGAGGAGGCCACCGAGGCGGCCTGGCGGAGCTACCTCGAGGATGTGCGACCGTGCCTGGTCGCTCCGGCCCGCACGCCCGACGGTGGCGGCGTGCCGGAGGGGCGCACGTTCGTTCTCGATGACGAGACGGTCACGCGTGCCACCGAACTGGCCGCCGAGCAGGGCGCCACCTTCAGCTTGGTCTGCCAGCTCGCCTGGGCCAATGCGCTGCGTTACGTAACCGGTGACCAGGCAACGGTTTTCGGTGAGGTGGTGTCCGGCCGGCCCGCCGACCTCGACGGCGTCGACCATGCCGTCGGCTGTTTCGCCAACACCATTCCGGTCGCGATCGACCTGGCCGGCGACCGGAGCTGGCGTGACCATCTCGCCGAGATGCAGCGGCACCGAGTGGATCTCATGGAGTACCACCAGTACCGGCTCACCTCGGCGATGCGGGCGGCGGGGCGGTCGGGCCCGGCGGCGCGCAAGCTGTTCGACAGCATGTTCGTCTTCCAGTCCTATCCGCCCGGCCGCGACGAACTGGAAACCTCGTTGCGCGACGCCGGTATGGAGCTGGTGTCGTTCGAGGGCGGCGGCGCCACCGACAATGCGCTGCTGCTGATGATCTTCCCGGCCAACTCCCTGCTGCCCGGCGATGCCGTCCAGGCGGTGGTGTTCTACGCCGAGGACAGTTTCGAAGCCGACGACGCCCGGATCATCGAACTCGCTTTCCGGAATACGTTGCGCGCCATCGCCGAACACCCCGACCGCGCCGTCGCCGACACCACTGTGATCGGCGACGAGGATCAGGCCCTGCTGGTGATGCGGCGGATGTGGCAGTGACAGATATGAGGAGTCAGACGAGCATGGCAGCAGCACCCGGTTGGATCCGGCAGTTCCACGCACCGCGCGGGGCGAGCGCACCGTTGATCATCTGTCCGCACGCGGGCGGCGGCGCATCGACCTACCGGCCCTTCTCGAAGCAGTTGCGCGACCATTTCGACGTCGGTGTGCTGCAGTATCCCGGCCGCCAGGACCGGGCTCGCGAGGCCGCGCTGCCGACGCTGCCGGAGATCGCCGAGGGTGCCTTCGACGAGTTCGCGCTCTCACCGTGGAATCGCGACGAGCCCATCACGGTGCTCGGCCACAGTATGGGGTCGATCGTGGCCTTCGAATTCGTCCGTATCGCCGAATCCGAAGGCGTGCCGGTGCGATTGCTGGTCGTCTCCGGTGCGGTTCCCCCGGGACGGGTGGCCGAGATGCCCAACCATCCCACCGAGGACGAACAGTTGCTCGACCATATGGCCGGGCTGGAGGGCACCGGCTCGGATCTGCTCGGCAATCGTGACCTGATGCGGATGGCGCTTCCCGCGCTGAAGGCCGACTACGCCGCCTTCGACCGCTACACCTGCCCGCCGGACGTGCGGGTGCAGGCTCCCGTGCAGGCGATGGGCGGCAGCGACGACGAGTACGTCACCATAGGCGACCTCTACGGCTGGCAGCAGCACACCGAATCGCAGCTGTCGGTGTCGATGTTCGATGGTGGCCACTTCTATCTGCACGACCACGTCGAGGGCATCGCGGAGCTGCTCGTCGCCGAGATGGAGACAACCTCATGAGCGATGCGGATCCCATCGTCGTCAGCGGCTTTGCCGTCGAGGCGCCCGGCGGCATCGAAACCCCCGGCCAGTACTGGGCGGCACTGTCGCAGGCCCGCGATCTGACCGGGCCGTTCCCGCGCGACCGCGGCTGGCCGCTCGCCGAACTGCTGAATCTCTCGCGCCACGACGGCTGGGCTACGGTCTGCGACGCGGGCGGATTCCTCGATCGCGCAGCGGAATTCGATCCGATGTTCTTCGGCATCACACCGCGCGAGGCCGTCGCGATGGATCCGCAGCAGCGGGTGGCGCTGCGGGTGGCCTGGCGGGCACTGGAGAACGCCGGCATCAACCCCGCGGCCATCGACGGTGACGAGGTGGGCTGCTATATGGGCGCCTCACCGACCGAGTACGGTCCGCACGGCGCCGAGGTCAACGACTGTTCCGGCTATCGTGCGGCCGGTGCGGCGCTGGGGGCGGTGGCCGGGCGGATCTCCAACTGCCTCGGCCTCGGCGGCCCGTCGATCGTGGTCGACACCGCCTGTGCCTCGTCACTGTCGGCGCTGCACATGGCGGCGGCGGCGATCCGCGCCGGGGAATGTGACTGGGCGCTGGCCGGTGCGGTCTGTGTGATGGGTTCGCCCGCCGCGTTCTTCGAATTCTCCAAGAACAACGCGCTGGCGTCGGACGGGCAGTGCAAACCGTATTCCGATGCCGCCGACGGCACGCTGTGGGGCGAGGGCGCGGGTGTGGTCGTGCTGGAACGCGAATCGCGGGCCCGCGCGGCCGGTCGCCGGATCTACGGCCGATTGCTCGCCACCCGGGTCAACCACAACGGCGCCGGAGCGCCGATCGCCGTGCCGAGCAGCCGTGCGCAGGAGCGACTGATCCGCGCGACCGTTGCGGCAGCGGGTATTTCGCCCGAGGTCGTCGGCATGATCGAAGGCCACGGCACCGCGACGGCGGTCGGCGATCCGCTGGAACTCGAGGCGCTGGACCGCGTTTACGGATCCGGCTGCGCGCGCCTGGGCTCGGTGAAATCGAACCTGGGCCACGCACAGGCGGCCGCGGGCATGCTCGGGCTGATCAAGGTGCTGCTCAGCGGTTTACACGGACAGATCGCGCCGACCCGCTTCGCCGACAATCCGACCGGCAAGGTGGATTGGGACGCGACCGGTTTGCGGCTGGCGGGCAAGCTCGAGGTCTGGCAGCCGCACGAGGGCGTGCGCTACGGAGCGGTGTCGTCGTTCGGGGTGTCGGGCACGAATGCTCATGCGCTGCTGGCCATTCCGGCCGAAGAGGAGAGTCATGTCTAGCTACCGCCTGCCCGACGGCAGCGTCCCGATCCTGCTGTCCAGCGACAACCCGGACCTGCTGGGCCGGGAGGCGGCCGCAGTCGCGGACTACCTCGCCGACCATCCCGAGGTGTCTCCGGATCGCCTGGCCGACATGCTGTTTCGCACCCGCGCACCGCGCCGCCACCGCGCTGTGGTCATGGCGGATGCGCAGACCGCAGTGATCGCCGCGCTGCGTGCCGTTGCCGACGGGCGTCCGCATCCGGCGGTGGTGCGATCGGAGCGCGCCGCGACCGCGCAGCGCGTGGCGTACGTCTTCCCCGGCCAGGGCAGCCAGCGCCCCGGCATGGGCGCGATGCTCTACGAGCACTCATCGGCCTATCGCGATGCTGTCGACGAGTGCGACAAGGTCTTTCACGATCTCTACGGCTGGTCACCGCGCGCCTATCTGCTCGCGGCCGGGCAGGAGGACGACGACAAGGCGCTGACCGTACAACCGGCGCTGTTCATGCAGATGGTCGGTGTGGGCGCCATGTGGCAGGCCGCCGGGGTCGGCCCCGGTGTGACGGTGGGGCATTCGCAGGGTGAGATTGCCGCCGCCTACGTCAGCGGGGCGCAGACGCTGCGCGACGCGGTCCGGATCGTCACCACCCGCGCCCGGATCGTGGACAGTATGGAGCTGACCGGCTATTCGATGGCGGTCCTCGGTGTCGACCGCGACGAATGCGAAGACCTGATCGCGCGTCAGCCGGATTTCGCGGAGCTGTCGGTGATCAACTCCCGGCACATCATCGCGATCTCCGGCGAACGCAGTGCGGTGGTGAATATCGTCGAATCGCTCAATGCCGCCGGAAAATTCGCAAAGGAGATCCGGGTGCAGTACCCGGCGCATACCTCCTTCGTGGCCACCATGCGCGAACCACTGTCGGGCACCGTGAGCGCGGAGATGGATAATTCGACCTTCCTCGACACCGACGTCCCCTGCTTCGGCGCGACATTCGGCGACCGCCTCCATCCGGGCCTGTCGATCGTCGACTACTGGTATCTGAATCTGCGTAACCGGGTGCGCTTCGACCTGGCGATCCGGAAAGCCGTGGACGCCGGGGCGAGCACCTTCATCGAGATCTCCGAACATCCGACCCTGATGCTCGCGATTCAGGAGAATCTGTCGGAGATTCCGGGACAGCGGGAATTCCAGACGCTGGGCACCTCGCGTCGCACCGCCGAGGACCTGCGGGAGTTCACCCGCAATCTGGTGACCGTCGCGGTGCACGACGCGAACTATCGGTGGGAGGCGCTGCGCGAACCCGGCGATGGCGGTGTGCCCGCGCTGCCGCTGCTCGATTTCCCCAACACGCAGATGAGCGCCAAATCGCTGTGGGCGCCGTTCGAATACGGTCGCACAGCCGAAAAGAACATCGCCGGAGGCGATTCAGGCGCTTCCGCGGTCGCGCCACAGCGGGTGGTCGAGACCTGGGCCAGATTGCAGCGGCGCACCATGGTGCCGCCGCGGACCCTCGCGGTGATCGATCCGAGCGGTGCCCACGCCGAACTCGCGGCCGCCGTCCGCGCGGCCGCGCCGCGACAGGGCGCCACGGTGATCGAGCCGGGGACAGACGCCCGGCCGGACACCCTCGTGGTGCTGGCCCCACCGTCGTCGCCGGACGGTCCGGTGCGCGATGTGTCCGAATTCCTCGGCAGCCGCGGCTGGTTGGCCGAACTCGACGGCATCGGCGATATCTGGTTGGTGACCAGCGGCGGCGAACAGGTCGTCGACTCCGATCTGCCGGATCCGTTCCATGCCGCCGCGCAGGCCGGATTCCGTTGTCTGGCAGCCGAACACATTGGCGTCGCCTTCCGGCACGCCGATCTCGGCGCCGGGACCGAGGCCGCCGCGGCGGCGAAGGCGCTGCTCGGCGCGATCCATATCGCGGGAGAGCCGGAATTGGCCGTGCGCGGCGGCGGCTACTACGCGAAACGCCTGCTCCTCGATGACACCTCGGGTGATATTCCGCCGCGCGGGGAGGAACTGCGCGAGGTTGTCATCGTCGGTGGCACCGGCAAAGTGGGGCTCGACCTCTGCGAGCAGTTCGCCGCCGCGGGCGCGGGCCGGATCACAGTGATCAGCAGGTCCGGCGGTTCGGCGGCTGCCGCGGCGCGCATCGCCGAGATCGGCGCCCGGCACGAATCGGAGATTCTGGTACGCCGCTGCGATGCCGGTGACCCGGGCGCACTCGGCGACCTCGCGGCGGATTACACCGCGAGTCCGGCGACCCTCATCGTGCACGCCGCCGTGGATTACGACGCCGCGGCCGCCGATCCGGATCCGGCGACCATTCGCGCGGCCGCGAACGCCAAATCCGTCGTGCTGCAAAATCTCACGCGTATCTTCCCGCGCACCGACGACGGTCGCATCGTGGTGTGCTCGTCGCTGTCGGCCACGCTGGGCGGGCGCGGGCATATGGTCTACTCCGCGGTCAACCGGATGCTGGACGCGCAGGCCGCGCACTACCGGGCTGAGGGCATCCGATGCTCGTCGGTGCAGTGGGGCCTGTGGCGGGCGGTCGGCGCCGATCACGCCGAAGCGCTGGCCCGCATCAGCGGCACCGGATTGCTGCCGATGGACCCGGTGGTGGCGGTCGCCGCCGGCTTCGCGCCGCGCGCAGCCAATGTGCTGGTCGCGGCCGCGCAGTGGGGTCGCATCCGAGATCTGTTCTCGGTCTTCGGTTTCGCGCCGCTGTTCGCCGAATTACCCGGCGACGAGCCGGAGCCGGAAGCGGTCACGGTTGCCGAATCGGTGGCCGAACCCGAGCCCGCCGCCGGGCCGGCCACCGCGTCGTCGCGCGGCACCGCCGACACCGTGCGCGACGCCCTGCGGGTGGTGATGGGGTTGGAACCGAGCGAGGCCGTCGACGGATCGGTCCCGCTGGTGGCACTGGGCCTGGATTCGCTGCAGGCGCTCGACCTCCGCAAGCGGGTCGAGGCCGAATTGCGGCGAGATCTCCCGGTCACCGCCATTCTCGGTGGCGCCTCCCTCGACGAGGTGGTGGCGCTGCTCGGCTGAGGCCGAGGCGGTGGAGTTCGTCGAATGATTAAGTTAGCCTTACCAAAGTACTTGGGCGGGCGCTCGGACGGAGAGCATGGTGTCGAATTCAATGGGTAGTCCGGCGGATACGGACAACGCGATCGTCGTCGACGGTGTCGAGAAGACCTTCGGCGCGGTGCGCGCGTTGCGAGGTATCAGCTTCAGCGCCCCCGCGGGTACTGTGCTGGGTGTGCTCGGGCCCAACGGCGCGGGTAAGACCACCACGGTGTCGGTGTTGTCGACGCTGATCCGTCCCGATGCCGGTAGTGCGCGGGTGGCCGGCTTCGACGTCGTCACCCAGGCCGCGCAGGTGCGGTCCTCGATCATGCTGACCGGCCAGTACGCGGCGCTCGACGAAATGCTCACCGGCCGGGAGAATCTGGTGCTCTTCGCCCGTCTGATGGGCTTGCGGCGCAAGGCCGCCGCGCAGCGCGCCGAGGAACTGCTGGAGCAGTTCGCGCTGACCGATGCCGCGGAACGCCGGGTCGGCCAGTACTCCGGCGGTATGCGCCGGCGCATCGATATCGCCTGCGGATTGGTCCGGACGCCGCGCGTGGTCTTCCTCGACGAACCCACCACCGGCCTCGACCCCGTCAGTCGCCAGAGCCTGTGGGCGCTGGTGCGCTCGCTCAAGGAACAGGGCGTCACGATTCTGCTCACCACCCAGTACCTCGAGGAGGCGGATGCGTTGAGCGACAACATCATTGTCGTCGACAAGGGCGCCGTGATCGCTGAGGGGACCGCCGATCAGCTCAAAGCCCGCTCCGGCGACAGCTATTGCGAGGTCGTCCCGGTCGATGCCGGCGATGTGCCGGCTGTGGCCGCCGCGCTCGCGGGCCTGGGGGAGGTCACGATCGCCGAATCGCGGGACCGGGTGTCGGTGCCGGCGCCCGGTGGCGCGGTGACGCTGTCGGAGGCGCTGACCCGGATCAACACCGCGGGAATCGAATTGATCGACATCGCCTTGCGCCGCCCCTCCCTCGACGAGGTCTTCATCCAGTTGACCAAACCGGCCGAAGATGTTCCGGCATGACCGCGGCGAGCACCGAAACCCCCGACCTGTTCCGGGTTCCGGCCGGCCTGCAATGGACGGCGTTGAGCGGCCGCATGATTCGCACCGCGCTGCGCGAGGGCGATCTGGTGCTGGCCTTCGCCGCGCCAGTGGTGTTCTTCGTCTGCTTCTACGTGCCGCTGCGACATTCGATGGAGGCCGGTGGTATCGACTACGCGCAGTATCTGCTTCCATTGATCGCGGTTTTCGCCATGTTCTTCACCTCCATGTTCGCCGGTGACCGGGCGGCGCGAGAGGTCGTCGGCGGCATGGCCACACGGCTGCGGGCGATGCCGGTGCCGCCGTGGGTTCCGGTGACCGCGCGGATGTCGGCGAATCTGGTGCGCGCCGTCGCCGCCTTCGCCGGGGCGCTGATCATCGGCACGATCTTCGGATTCCGATTCCACAGCGCGGATTCCGCGCTGGTCTTCGTGCTGGTGGTGCTGGCATTCGGCGCCACGCTCGTGATCGCTACCGACGCACTGGGTACCATCACCCGCAACAGCGAACTCAGTGGCACCGTCTTGTTCGGTCCCCAACTGCTGCTGGTGATGACCTCCACCGGGTTCGTTCCGGTCCAGGGTTTTCCGGGCTGGATCCAGCCGTATGTACGCAACCAGCCGGTCTCTCAGATCACCGACGCGCTGCGCGGACTGGCGGTGGGGAAGTACCCCTCCGAACTCGGCGTGGCCGCGATCTGGATCGTGGTGCTGCTGATGGTCGCCGTGGTCCTGGCAGTGCGAGCGGAAGGGCACCGGCCATGAGCGACGCGAGCGGAGGCGGCAGTGTGCGTAACCACGGAGCGAGCCGCGAATGGCCGCAGGAGACACAGCCATGAGCGACGCGAGCGGAGGCGGCAGCGTGCGTAACCCGATCGGTGATCTGGGGTCGCAGACTCTGATCGAGACCGGTCGCCTGCTGCGGCGCTGGTCGCGGCAGCCCGAGGTGATCACCAGCACGCTGGTGCTGCCGATTCTGCTGCTGCTCATGTACGACCTGGTGCTGGACAAATCTCTCGGCGCCGCCGGCGGGGCCGATCCGATCTACGGTTTCGTGCCGATGATCGCCGTCGCCGGGGCGATGTACGGCGCGATGGGTACCGGCATGTCGTTGTACGCCGAGCGAGAAAGCGGTCTGCTGCGCCGGTTCTGGGTGCTTCCGATGCATCGCTGGGCCGGACTGTCCGGCCGGCTGGCCGCCGAATGCGCCCGCGCGCTCGCGGCGACGGTCGTGGTCGTCGCCGTCGGCATGGTGCTGGGCCTGCGGTTTCAGCAGGGCTGGGGCGGTGCGATCGGAGTCCTGCTGGTGCCGGTGATCGTGATCGCCGGATTCACCCCGCTGGTCATCGCGGTCGGGGTGAGCAGCGCCGGCGACAAGGTGGTGCAGCTGTTCGCGATCGTGGTGCTGGTCGGCATGTTCTTCAATTCCGGATTCGTGCCGGTGCGCAATTATCCGGATTGGCTGCAACCGATCGTGCGAGCTCAGCCGATGAGCTGCGCCATCGAGGCGATGCGCAACTTCACTCTCGGTGGTCCGCTGCTGGTTCCGGTCTTGCAGACCGTCGCGTGGTCGGTGGGGCTGGTTGTGGTTTTCGGCGCCATGGCCATTCGCGGTTACCGTCGCGCCGCCCAGAGCTGACCGGTTCTCCGCATCCGAACAGCTGGTTTGCCCGTCAATAGCGAGACGCTCCGAGTGTCATTCTGATTCACAGAAGATCGATCCGTCTTTTTCGGTACTGTCGAGATCCGTTTGTTCGTTCCGATAGGCCTCCCGAAGCTCAGGAAAGGACGAATCGTGCGGAGCCGGATACGCAGTTGTACCGCTGTCCTGTTCGGAACTCTCATCGCCATCGCGGGCGGCATGGTGTCCGCACCGCACGCCTGGACGCAGCCGCCGGCACCGGCCGCCGCCGATGATTTCTACTTTCCGCCGACGCCCTTGCCCTCTGGTCCTCCGGGAGCCATCGTGCGAGCCCAGCCGGCATCGCTGATGTTCTCGGCGCCGGGACAACCCGGCGTCGTCCCGGCGATCTCGACACGCATGATGTATCTCAGCAACGACACGCACGACGCGCCGACCGCGGTGACGGGAACGTATCTGCGGCCGATGCTGCCATGGACCGGTTCCGGGGAACGCCCAGTGGTCGCGTACGCGGTCGGCACGCAGGGACAGGGCGACCAATGCGCGCCCTCGAAATTGCTCTCGCAGTTCGTCCGATACCAGCCGCCGTTCGACATCATCGCCGAATACGATGTGTTGGCGCTGTATTCGCTGCTGTCGCGCGGTATGGCCGTCGTGGTCACCGATTACCACGGGTTGGGCACACCCGAAATGCACGACTTCCTGAATCGGAAAGCGCAATCCTATGCGGTACTCGATTCGGCGCGGGCCGCACAGCAGTTGCCGGACAATGGGCTGGGGCCGCGGCCGCCCGTCATCGTCTACGGCTACTCTCAAGGGGGTATGGCCTCGGCCGGTGCGGCCGAACTGCAACCGAGCTATGCGCCCGAGCTGAATATGCGGGGCGCCTACATCGGCGGGCCGGTCGTCGATCCCGAATACTTCATCGGCTTCAACGAGGGCCAGCCGAGCCTTTCCGGCGCGGTCGGATTCACACTCAACGGCATCGCGGCGGACTATCCCGATACTCGCCCGGAACTCGACGCCGAACTCAACGACGCCGGCAAGGCGCTGCTGCGCGACGCCGCGGAGAAATGCGCCATCGCGGTGTCGGTGGACAATCCGCAGCGGCAGACGGCCCGATTCACCTCCAGCGGACAGCCGCTCACCACCGTGATCGACCGGTCCCCGGCGTTGAGCCAGGCGTTCGCCGATCAGCGCATCGGCGGCGGCACGCCGTCGGCGCCGGTGCTCATCGCGGCGGCGAAGAACGACGAGGGCGCGCCGTACGGGCCCATCCGAGATGTGGCCGCCGCGTGGTGCAGTCGCGGTGTGCCGGTGCAAATCGACGCGAACTCCCAGATTCCGTCGATTTCCGGGGTCGTCGGCACCCACGATCTCGCCTTCTTCCCGTCTTTGGCGGCGTCGCAGACGTGGCTGACCGATCGGCTCGCGGCGGCGCCCGCAGCGAGCAATTGCGCCGCGCTGCCGTAGCCATGTCCGGATGGGCCGCAGACGCCCACCCGGGCCACCGATGTCCGATCGCTCGACGCTCGAGATATATCCGCTGAAAACGCAGCAGGGAAGGATCGATCGTGAGGGGCCTGATCAGCAGATGGAACGCAGTGTTGTTCGGCACGCTCGTCCTCGTCGCAGGCGCGGCGATATCGGCGCCACCCGCGTCGCCGCTACCGGCTACGCAGGTCGCCGCCGATGATTTCTACATACCGCCGCCGGTGCCGCCGGTGCCGCCGGGCGCGATCCTTCGGGCCGAACCAGCAGCGCTGGTGCTGTCGGCGCCCGGTCAGCCGGGTGTCATGCCCGCGTCCTCGACGCGAATGATGTACGTCAGCAGCGATACGCACGATGCTCCGACCGCGGTGGTGGCGACGTATCTGCAGCCGGTGGTGCCGTGGACCGGCCCGGGCGAACGTCCGCTGGTCGCATACGGGGTCGGCTCGCAGGGCCAAGGAGATCAGTGCGCGCCGTCGAAGGTGCTGCCGCAGCTGGCCCAGTTCCGGCCGCCGTACGACGTCATCGCCGAATACGACGTCATCGCGCTGGCCTCGTTGCTCGCCCGCGGCATGGCCGTGGTGCTGACCGATTATCACGGACTGGGCACACCCGATGTGCACGACTTCCTCAACCGGAAAGCCCAGGCATATGCCGTACTCGATTCCGCGCGTGCCGCATTGCAGCTGCCGGGCACCGGACTGAATCCGCATTCGCCGGTCATCCTGTTCGGCTACTCGCAGGGTGGTATGGCCTCGGCCGGCGCCGCCGAACTGCAATCGAGCTACGCGCCCGAACTGAACGTGCGCGGGGCCTACATCGGCGGCCCGATCGTCGACCCGGAGAATTTCATCGGCTACAACTACGGGCAGCCCGGTGTCGGATCCGCCGCGCCGTTCACCCTCAACGGTATCGCCGCCGACTATCCCGAAACGCGTCCGATTCTCGATGCCGAACTCAACGACGCCGGTAAAGGGCTGATGCACGACGCGCTGGACAAGTGCGCCATCGCCGCGTCACTCGACATTCAAATACGGCGAATAACGCAAATCACCAATAGCGGAGAACCTCTCACCGCTGTCATCGACCGGTCGCCGGCCCTGAAAGCGGCATTCGACGAGCAGCGCATCGGAACCACGGCACCTTCGATGCCCGTGCTCATCGCCTCGGCCGTGAACGACGAGGGCACACCGTATCCGCCGGTTCGCGCCGTGGCCGCCGGTTGGTGCGCCGGTGGCACTGCGGTACAGTTGGACGCGAATCCGCAGCTGCCCGCTATCACCGGCATCGTGGGCACCCACGATCTGGCCTATTTCCCGTCGCTGGCGACCGCGCATTCATGGATGACCGATCGGCTGGCCGGTCTGCCCGCGCCGAGCAACTGCGCAGCCCTGCCGTAGCGAATTTCCGGACGGCCCGAAAGACGCCGCCCACCATCGCGGTGGGCGGCGTCGTGGCGTGTATGCCGGAACAGTCCGGTCATACATTGGCAATTTCGGGGTATGCGCACGCCCGTAGGTCATTTTCGACGTTCTTTGGACTGTGTCGCGCGAACGGCTACGCTGAATATCACAGGCTTACGCCCGTTTCTCGCGGCTGAATTCTCCATCTGGTGTCTCCCTGGATAGCGAGAAGTACATGGCGATCTTCGAACAATCCCGAGCCCGTGACCCCAAGCGCTACCTGTGGATGCTGGGGTTGATCGCACCGGCTTGTGCCCTGCTCCCGGCGCCCCTCGTGGCGCTCACCGGATCGCCGGTGTTCTGGTGGATCGGGCCGATCATCGTGTTCGTGGTCATCCCCCTGCTGGACTGGGCGGTCGGGAACGACGGCAGTAATCCGCACGACGAGGACTACGAGGCGCTCTCCAACGACCGCTACTACCGTTGGTGCACCTACCTCTTCCTGCCGATGCAATTCCTCGGCCTGTTCATCGCGGGCTACCTGTGGGCGGACACCGGGCTGTCGTTCGCCGACAAACTCGGCCTCACCATCACACTCGGGGTGGTGTCCGGCATCGGGATCAATGCCGCGCACGAACTCGGCCACCGGTCCGAGAATCTGGAGCGGTGGCTGTCGAAGATCGCCCTGGCGCAGTCCGCGTACGGGCACTTCTTCGTCGAGCACAACCGCGGCCACCACGCCCGCGTCGCGACACCGGAGGACCCGGCCAGCGCCCGCTTCGGCGAGTCCCTGTGGGCGTTCCTGCCGCGCACCATGTTCGGCGGGCTCCGCTCGGCGTTCCGGCTCGAACGGGACCGGCTGGCACGCAGGGGCAAACGGTGGTTCAGCTACGAAAATCATCTGCTGCAGGCCTGGTCGATGAGTGTCGCACTGTTCGGCGTCCTCATCCTGTATTACGGCCCCCGCGTGATCCCGTGGCTGGCCGTGCAGGCGTTGATCGGCGCCGTCCTGCTCGAGACGGTGAACTACGTCGAGCACTACGGCCTGCTGCGAGCCCGCCGCGCCGACGGCCGATTCGCGCGCTGCTCGCCACGCGACAGCTGGAACAGCGACAGCCTGGTCACCAACATCTTCCTGTTTCATCTGCAGCGCCACAGCGACCACCACGCGAATCCGGGGCGCCGCTACCAGACCTTGCGCAGCGTCGAGCAGGCCCCACAGCTTCCGATGGGCTATGCCGGGATGGTCCTGCTGGCCGCGGTGCCGCCGCTGTGGCGCGCTGTGATCGATCCACGGGTGCTGGCCCACTACGGCGGTGACCTCAGCCTGGTCAACGTCAAACCGCGGCGCAAACAGCCTCTCGAGGGGACCGGCAAGCGCTCGCGCTGAGTTCCGTCGGCGCTACTTCGTTCGCGATTCGCCGTGCCGTGCCACCGCGCGGATTTGCGACGTGGTCGAGGGATTGGCCGCGCCGGACACCATCCAGCGGTTACTCTCGATGATCGAGACGTTCTCGTGCGAACGTTGTCGGATAGGCCCACGCAAACCTCGAGCCGGATCGGTTGTCGCCGGTGATCAGGGAGGAGCCGTTCGCGATGGTGATGTTCGAGTCGACGAAACGATCTACCGCGCCCGCCGCGGCGCCGCGACACCCCCGAGGGGGTGATGCGTGATGACCGGGCCCTCACCTCTCAACGGCGGCGAGCCCGCCCTGCTGAACGGTTCGGTGACGCTGGTCGAGGGCAGCACCTTCTGCCTGTCCGACCGGGTCGGCGATGTGGAATCGGGAACATCGCAGGGCCTGTTCTATCGCGACGCCCGAGTGGTGTCGCGCTGGGAGCTGCGGGTGGACGGGCAGCGGCTCGAACCGCTGTCGGTGCTCAGCCCCGAGGCCTTCACCGCGCGCTTCATCCTGCGGCGGCCGCCGCGCTCCGGCGCCGCCGATTCCAGTCTGCTGGTGGTGCGCGAACGACTCGTCGCCGACGGGATGCGGGAGACGGTCATCCTGGAGAATCTCGGCCGCGAACCCACGGCTGTGGTGCTCGAGCTGCGCGCCGACGCCGACTTCGTCGATCTGTTCGCCGTCAAGGAGGGCCGGGCCGGGCACGGGCGCGCCGAAATACTGGTCACCGACAACGAACTGCTGCTCAACGACCGCTCCGATCGCGCCCGCGGCCTGGCGGTTTCCTCCTCGGAGCTCCCGACCGTGCTGCCCGGCTCGCTGACCTGGCGCATCGTCGTGCCCGCCACCGGGCGCTGGCAGACCGAGATCCTCGCGCAGCCGACGGTGGCCAATCAGCGGGTGCATGTCGCGCTGCGCCCCGGCGAGCACTATCGCAGCAGCGAACCGGGCCGCAAGATGGCCGCCTGGCGTGACACCGCCACCAAACTCACCACCGGTGATCCGCAGCTCACCGCCATTCTGCAGCGCACCGAAAGCGATTTGGGCGCATTGCAGATTCGCGAGGAACGCCGGCACCGCACCTTCGTCGCCGCCGGCGCACCGTGGTTCATGACGTTGTTCGGCCGCGACTCGCTGCTCACCGCGTGGATGGCGCTGCCGCTGGACTCCTCGCTCGCGCTCGGCACCATGCAGCAGCTGGCCGAAATGCAGGGCCAGCAGGTCGACGCGCTGACCGAGGAGGAGCCGGGCCGGATCATGCACGAGATCCGCCGCGGCCCGGCCGGTGGACTGGCCCTGGGCGGGGAGGTGTACTACGGAACCGTTGACGCCACACCGCTTTTCGTGATGCTGCTGGCCGAGACCCGGCGGTGGGGTGCGTCGCCGGAGGCGGTGCAGGCGCTGCTGCCGGCGGCCGACGCCGCCCTCGACTGGATGTCGCATTTCGGCGACCGCGACGGTGACGGATTCGTCGAATATCAGCGCGCGACCGACCGCGGCCTGATCAATCAGGGCTGGAAGGACAGCTTCGACGGCATCAACGACGCGGCCGGACATCTCGCCCAGGCGCCGATCGCGCTGTGTGAGGTGCAGAGCTACGTCTACGCGGCGATCCTGGCCCGCGCCGAATTGGCCGAGGAATTCGGGCAGTCGGACAAGGCCGAGAAGCTGCGCGAACATGCCGCACAATTGCGCACGAAATTCGCCGAAGCCTTCTGGATTCCCGAAAAGGGCTGGTATGCCGTCGCTTTGGACGGCCACAAGCGCCGCGTCGATGCGCTCACCAGCAATGTCGGGCATTGCCTGTGGTCGGGCATCGTGACCGACGACCATGCCGAACAACTGGTGCACCATCTGGCGACCGCGGAGATGGACTCCGGATTCGGTTTGCGCACACTGGCTTCCGGTATGGGCGCGTTCAATCCGATGAGTTATCACAACGGTTCGGTCTGGCCGCACGACACCGCCATCGCGGTCGCCGGTCTGCTGCGTTATCGCCACATCCCGGGCGCGGTCGGGCTGGCCACCCGGCTGTCCAATGGATTACTCGACGCCGCAACCGCTTTCGGCGGCCGTCTGCCCGAGTTGTTCTGTGGTTTCCAGCGCTCCCGCTTCTCGGCGCCGGTGCCGTATCCGACCTCGTGTTCCCCGCAGGCCTGGGCCAGCGCTGCGCCACTGTTGCTGGTCCGTTCGTTCCTCGGGCTCGAACCCGATGTGCCGCACCGCACGGTGACCGTCCTGCCGCACGTCCCCGCGCGCTGGGGCAGAGTAGAGCTCACCGATCTGCGCCTCGGCGGAACGGCGGTGGATCTGGCGGTGGACGGTGAGCAGGTGACCGCCACCAACCTGCCCGAGGATTGGCGGCTGATCACCCATTGAACCTCACAGGCTGACGCGCTGGTCCTGAGGAAGGAAGAGCTGGTCCGAGGGCTGGACGGCGAAGGTCGTGTAGAACTCCGGCAGGTTGCGCACCACCTGGTTGCAGCGGAATTCGCCGGGGGAGTGCGGATCCGTGGCAACCTGCTGTTCGAGTGACTGCTGGGTCTGCTTCTCCCGCCAATTGCGGCCCCAGGACTGGAACATCGGGGTGTAGTCCGGGGTGTTGCGGCCGTTCTTGGCTTCCTCGATGCGGAAGGCGGCCAGCGCGATCATCAACCCGCGCAGGTCGGCGAGGTTCTCGCCGACGGTGAGCTGGCCGTTGACGTGATCGCTGGGCGGCAGTCCCTCGGGCACCAGGGCGTTGTACTGATCGATCAGCTGCTTCGTCTTGGCCTCGAAAGCCGTCCGGTCCTCCGGGGTCCACCAGTCCTCGCGATTGCCGTCACCGTTGTACTTCGAGCCCTGGTCGTCGAAGCCGTGCCCGATCTCGTGGCCGATGGTCGCACCGATCGCGCCGTAGTTCACCGCTGGTGCGGCGTCGGTGTCGAAGAACGGGGCCTGCAGGATCGCGGCCGGGAAATTGATGGAATTGGAGGTGGCCTCGTAGTAGGCGTTGACGGTCTGCGGCGACATACCCCATTCGGCCTTGTCCACCGGCGTCCCCAGCTTGTCCATCGAACGCTTCGCTTCGAAAGCCTCGATGGCGAGCAGGGATTCGACCAGCTGGCCGCGGGTGACCTTCAACTTCGAATAGTCCACCCACTTGTCGGGGTAGCCGATCTTGACCGTGATCTTGTCCAGTTTCGCGATCGCGGCCTCGCGCGTCCGCGGCGACATCCAGGAGGAGTTACGGAAGTTGTCGCGATAGGCGGCCAGCAGATTGTCGACCAGTTCCTTGGCCCGAGTCTTCGCCTGCGGCGGAAAGTATTTCGCCACGTATAACTTGCCCAGCTGCTCACCGAGATTGGCGTCGACCACCGCGACCGCCGACTTCCACAGCTCCGGGCGCTGCTCGATTCCGCTGGTGGCCTTCAGGAAATCGAAATTCGCATCCGACAGTTCCTTGTTCATGTACTTGGCGTATTTGCGCAGCAGGCTGAGCTTCAGCCATTCCCGCCAGATGTTGATATCCACCTCGGTCCACAGCTGCCCGGCCGCGGTGACGAACGACGGCTCGCCGACGACCATCTTCCCGAACAGTTCCTTGGGCCGGTCGGTGCTGCCGGCCAGCCACGGCTCCCAGTCGAAACCCGGTGCCAGCGTGGTCATCTCGTTCCACGCCATGAGGTTGTAGGTGGCATCGGAGTCGCGGGTGCGCACGTTGTCCCAGTAACCGGCGGCGATGCGCTTCTCGAGATCCAGCGTGCGTTCGGCCGCGCCGTCCGGGTCGGGCAGGCCGGCACCGGTCGCCAGTTTGTGCAGCAGCGTCTGATACGCCGAAAGATATTGCGCGAATTCGGGTTTCCGATAGTACTGCTCGCTCATTCCGAGACCGGACTGGCTCACGGACGGAATGTAGGCATTCGAATTCTTGCGGTCGATACTCACGCCCAGCCCGATGAGCCCGCCCAGCGGCAGCGCGCCCATGACCCTCGCGAGATCGGCCTTGGTCTGCGCCCCATCGATCCGCGCGAACAGCGGTTGCAGTGGGGTGGTGCCGAGCTTCTCGAGCGTGTCGAGATCCATCCGGGCGTCGTAGAGGTCGCGGATCTGCTGGCCCTCCGACCCGTCCTTCGGATCGTGGATTCCGTCGATGACCTCCCGCAGCTGCCCTTCGACGCGATCGGACACCTCGGCGAAGGTGCCGTAGGAGACCTTGTCCGGCGGCAGCTGGTAGGTGCGCAGCCAGGCGCCGTTGATATTGCGGTACAGATCGTCCTGCGGCCGCACCGCGGGGTCGGCGCCCGACAAATCGGGGCCGGTGAGGGGTTTCGGCTTCGCGTCGTCGCTGTTGCACGACACCAGGGCGGTGGCCACCGGCACCGCGCCGAGGGCGATCAGGAACGAGCGGCGACCCAGGCGGACCTGGCGACCGGACGATGTCACAGAAAATCCTCTCCCCGACTTCATCGTGCACCTGCGCGACGACCGTCACTGCGGCTCCACCCGGAGGCGTGGCCGGTTGCGTCGGTGAGAGGCTAACCGAACCTGCTGAGTATCGGCTGAGTTCGACCGCCACCCGTGGGGTGGCCACGCCGGACCCCGCTCGACCCTGATTTGGGCGCGACCTGCGGCTTCGCTACACTTGTCGGGTTGCCTGCGGGCGTTGTGCCCGCGCTTCGGCCGCGAACCCACAGTGGTTGATCCTTCCGATCATGCAAAACCGCTGGCAGGCGCTGCCCCGCTGAGCTTGCGGGAGCGGGCCGTCAAGGTCCGTCGAAGGGCAACTGACCATGCCCGTCGGGTCGGCAATCCGGCGTGCATTACGTCCAGGTCTAGGAGGAGCTGAAGTGATTCAGCAGGAGTCGCGACTGCGCGTCGCCGACAACACGGGTGCCAAGGAGATTCTGTGCATCCGCGTGCTCGGCGGGTCGTCGCGTCGCTATGCCGGTATCGGCGACGTCATCGTCGCCACCGTCAAGGACGCCATCCCCGGCGGCAACGTCAAGAAGGGTGACGTCGTCAAGGCGGTCGTCGTGCGCACCGTCAAGGAGCGTCGTCGTCCGGACGGTTCGTACATCAAGTTCGACGAGAACGCCGCGGTGCTGATCAAGGCGGACAACGATCCGCGTGGCACCCGCATCTTCGGCCCCGTCGGCCGCGAGCTGCGTGACAAGCGGTTCATGAAGATCGTTTCGCTGGCCCCGGAGGTGCTCTGACATGAAGGTGCACAAGGGCGACACCGTGATCGTCGTCTCGGGTAAGGACAAGGGCGCCAAGGGCAAGGTCATCCAGGCCTACCCGGCGACCGAGAAGGTCCTGGTCGAGGGCGTGAACCGGATCAAGAAGCACGTCGCGAACTCCGCGAACCAGCGCGGCGCCAGCTCCGGCGGCATCGTGACCCAGGAGGCGCCCATCCACGTGTCCAACGTGATGGTTGTCGACTCCGACGGCAAGCCGACCCGGGTGGGTTACCGCACCGACGAGAACGGCAAGCGGGTGCGCATCTCCCGTCGTAACGGGAAGGACATCTGAGCATGACCACGGCAGAAAACACAGAGAAGATCGCTCCGCGTCTCAAGCTGCGCTACCGCGCGGAGATCAAGGACGCGCTGAACAACGAGTTCAACTACGCCAATGTGATGCAGATCCCGGGCGTGGTGAAGGTCGTCGTCAACATGGGTGTCGGTGACGCCGCCCGCGACGCCAAGCTGATCAACGGCGCCGTCAACGACCTGGCCCTGATCACCGGTCAGAAGCCGGAGATCCGTAAGGCCCGCAAGTCCATCGCGCAGTTCAAGCTGCGTGAGGGTATGCCGATCGGTGCGCGCGTCACGCTGCGTGGCGACCGCATGTGGGAGTTCCTGGACCGCCTGGTGTCCATCGCGCTGCCCCGTATCCGCGACTTCCGCGGCCTGTCGCCGAAGCAGTTCGACGGCAACGGCAACTACACGTTCGGCCTGAGCGAGCAGTCGATGTTCCACGAGATCGACGTGGACTCCATCGACCGTCCGCGCGGTATGGACATCACGGTCGTCACCACCGCGACCAACGATGAGGAGGGCCGCGCCCTGCTCAAGCACCTCGGCTTCCCGTTCAAGGAGAACTGAGCACATGGCTAAGAAAGCTCTCGTCAACAAGGCCGCCGCGAAGCCGAAGTTCGCCGTTCGTGGCTACACCCGCTGCCAGCGTTGCGGCCGCCCCCGCGCGGTCTACCGCAAGTTCGGTCTGTGCCGCGTCTGCGTGCGTGAAATGGCGCACCGCGGCGAACTGCCGGGCGTGCACAAGAGCTCCTGGTGAGCTCGCGCTGCTGAGGCAGCGCATGCGCTGAGCGCGACAATCGAATCGGAGAAGGGTACGGACTCGGGTGAGTCCGTACCCTTCTTTGTGTTGGGTCGGCTCGCGCGCTGACAACCTTTTCGATTCCGAAGCCAACGCGCTGGTCGAAACCGAGGCGCTGTCACGTCTGCTGCTGCGAGCCGAGGCCATCGCGGCGATTGGTTATCTGGCCCACCATGGTGTGTCGGTCGGGTATTCATCGAAGTCGTCCGGCCAATCGCTCGGGCCCACGACGGTCTCCCCGGCCTCGGGCGTGGGGTCGGCGGCGGAGCTGGTGGCGGCGGGGGTTCGGGGTTCCATCGCCAAATGAAGTGTGGTGAGGTTTTCAGCTCCAGTACTTCGGGCGGCACAGGGCGAGCGAGGAATTCGATGTCACGCCAGTGACATTCACCATTCCGGACCCGTTCCGCGTAGGACCGTAGTTCGGGGGAGGCGATATCGGCTGCTGCCAGGTTCGACATGAACTCTTCGTCGACGACGGTCGGCTCGTGCAGAATTTCGGAGACATCAAGGTTCTCCAACCGGATTCGTGCGGTGCGGACATCGTCGACGGCATCCATGACTTCGCGCACGAGGGCTTCGACGGCCGGATCCAGATCCGGTTCCCGCATACTGCCCCACCGCGGCGTCATGCGTTGTCCCACGGTTGCGATCCGGAACCGACGTCATAGCCGGCCCCCAGTGCGTTCAACGTCTGATTCACCTGGGCGATCTGTGCGAGATCCGTGGCCACCGCAACCTTCTTCGATGCTTTTTCCAGCTTCTCGTTGAACGGTGCGATCGTCTCGTCCAGCTTCTGCTGCGCCCGGTCCTTCAACTGTCCGAGCGGGTCCTTGAAGAATTCGAGAAGCTTCTTGAGCTTGTCCACCAGCTGCCGGATGGTTCCGACGAGGTCGATCGCGGTACTGACGATTTTGAATATCTTGCGGCCGAGATCCACGATCTCCGCCACTTGCCCCACGACCGGAATCTTCTTGCCGATCGTCTTGAAAATGCCTTTGACACTGGAGAAGTCGATCTGGTCGTTCAGGATGTCCCACAGTTTTTGCAGGATGGTCTTGACCGCCGCCCGGATCTCGTCGGAGACGACGCCGAATACGTCACTGAGGACTCGCCCGACCGGCCCTTCCCATTTCATGGCCGCGATCTCGCGGTTCGCCCAATCGTTGAACGACAGCGCGGCTTTGCCGTCCCAATTGGGGTCGACCCGCTTCAACCCGGATTCGAGGTTCTTCCCGCAGGTTTCGAGCGCCTGCCCGGCCGCCTTGAAAGCCTCACCGACCCTGCGAAATTCGTTCCAGTTCCCCGGAATGGGTTCCAGGCACTTGCCGAGCGGGTCGATTTCGTTACCAGCCGTCCGGGTGATGCTTTTGACTGTTTCGTTCAGGTCCCCGAGGATCGGCGCGACCTCAGCGATCAGCGCAACCGTGTCTTCCTTGTTCGCCTGTGGCTTTTCGAGCTTGAACTCTTCCGGCTTGGGGTAATTGGCCGGCGAAACGTATGCCTCGGTGATACCGCCCGCCTCGACGTCGGTATTGGTGTCCTTGGGGGCGTTCGGGCCGACGGGCCCCAGGAAGGTGTGACTGTTCAGTGCGGCGTAATTGCGATGATCCTGATCGGCATACATCCAGGCCGCTTTGTTCAGTTCGACACCGGTTGCCGTAGTCGTCTTCCCCAGGTCGCCCATCCGCACCTTGGTGGCCAGCGCCATCTCTCGTATCGGAGTAATCATCTCGTCGATGATCGGACCGTGCAGCCACTCCCGCGGGCTGGCCCTCCTGACCGGCGAATTCGGCGGCCTTGGTGGCATCGTCGCCGATTTCGGAGATGAGCTTGGCGAGCCCGGCTATCTCGCCGGGGATTGCTCGGAAAATTTCACCCATCTTCAGGCGCCCCTCCTGTTATTCGATTTTCACTGTCTGGTCTTCTGTATGGATGCGGCGATCGTGTCGACATCGCCGGCGGTCAACGCTTGTGCTGGCCCGATTTCGCGTTCGATGACGAAGACTGCGACCTCGGCCGAGGAATATGCCGGCGTGGCGATGACATCGAACTCGGCTTCGGTGGCGTCGCAGGAATGCTTACGGGGAATCCCGGAGATATTCGCCCGGTAGCGAACTGCGGGACGGCCGTTTATTGACCACCGCGCGGGTTCGCTGACAGTCACGATCGCTTTTCGGCCGGCGTCCGCGGCTCCGAAGATTTCCTCGGCCTTGCTGATCTCTTCTCGGGCCGCTGTCTCGATATCGATGCCGTTGCGGCCTCTGGCGCCTACGTTAGCCAGGGCTGACCCATCGGTCTGCGGGCAGTAGCCGTAGCCGTAATCGCTGACCGCTCCGTAAGAGACGATGGTCTGGTCGGTGGTTTCGCTGGTCCAGCCCATCACCCTTTCGTTGCTCGGTCGCCACGCTCCGGTAGTGGGAACGGTGTAGCTCAGGCCATACCAGGTGGGGACGGTCTGCGGTCCCCCTTTCGGGGCGGGACTCATCGGTGGAGGAACCGCCATCGAGGGAAATCCTGACGGCAGGGGAGGATCCGCGGGCCCCGACGGTCCTGGCGGTGCGTGCCATACCGAGGGTGGCTGCTCCGGTGTGGCGACGACACGCTGGTGAGAATTCGCGATCCGCACCGTGAGGATGGCCGCGACGATGATGACGCCCACTAGTGCGACGATCGTGCCGACCTGTTTCGCGATGCGGTGATACCGATCGTCGTTGCTGAAGTACGGCAACTGATCGGCTACTTCTCGTCCAGAGCGGAGGTGAATACGTCGGCCAGCTCACGAATCTGATCACACGGCTGCGGTACGGCGATCGGGCCGGGAAAGACGGTCAACGACACGTCGAGGACGCCGTCGGGCGATGCGACTGCGGCAGAACACATTCCGGGCAGCGAAGGGGTGCGGTAGAGCACCGCCGCGCGGCCACGGATCGGGTCGGAGTTGAAGGCGGTCCGCTCGGGGTTGGTTCGGATGTCGTCGAGCGTCCTGTTGCTCGACTCGATCGAGATGCTGCCGGAAATGACCTTCTCACCGTCCTTGGTCGCGGTGCGGTTGAAATCGCATCCGATCAACGTCAGCAGATCGGTGACGACATCACCGACGCTCCGTTCGCGGGTCGACGGGTCGAACCCCGCTCGGGTAACCAGATCGTCCCCGATTTCGAGACAGGGGTCGAACCGCACGGGCTTACTGCTCTGCTTCTGGTCCGGCGGAGGCGGAATCGATACGGCGATCGACGCCTTCGAGGTGGCGGTCGACGTAGTGGACGCCGAATCCTCGGTGTCGCCCGAACGCGTGGTGCTGCAGCCGGAGACTATGGCCGCTGCAATGAAGCCGACGCCGATCGTGAAAATTCGCCCCATACCAGTTCTGCCCCTCCCTTTTCGGACGACGGACGCGAGCGCATCAAAGCTCGCATAGCGGACAAGTTATGCCGTGTGGTTCCACATCGGGGCGAGGGAACGGAAGGGGGGTTCCAGAGGACGCCGACTTCCACGATGCCGTTTTCCGCGATCACGTCGATCAGCAAATTCAGGAAGTGCAACTGGTTGGTGGTGAGGTTCTTTCCGGCTTGGAATTCGTCGAAGGCCGCGGCGGCGGTTTCGCGGTCGAGCCCGGTCAGACCGCGCAGGAACAGGCCGAGGCCGCCATGCTCGGTCTTGACCTGTTCGATATCGGCTTCGGTGCCGAAACCGTTGTCCAGGAAGATCTTTTCCAGCTCGGCGAGGTCGGCGGTGGTAATCTGCTTTTGCCGCGCAGCTTGCCTGTGATCATGCGAGAGAGGTTATCGAACCCCACCGACGCGCTCGGTCGGGTTCGCATCTTCGTGAGTTGGAGCGACCTCGTTCGAGGCCAGCTCGTTGCATAAACTCGGCGGTGGTGACGTGCCGAGGCCGTCGAGCTGCCTCGTCTGCCCGGCACCTATTCGCGAGGTTGACGACCAAATGGAAGCACCCGATGTACGCCGGAGCAACGAAGTCTCGGGGCTGGGTGAGACGCTTGTCGCTGAACTGGGCGGTCGCTGCGATCGCGTCGTCGACTCATCTGGTGCTATCTCCGAATCCACTGTCCTCGAAGGGCGCTTGACGGGTTTGTGCCCACGGGATGCACGACAATGCCGATAGTACGGCCACGTCCTGCTCGGTGGCAGGAGACGGGGGCGAATCACGCGGTTGCCAGGCTCGCAGGGCAGCGAGCAGGTCATCGACCAGTGCGAGACTCGCGGACCAGCTCATCTCGGTTTCGTTACTTGGATTCCTCTGCGGCAGTGGCGGATTCATGACGTCGCCAGCGGGTTGGCGCGATGACCTTCATCGGGTGCGTACGCGCCTTCGCGTTCGTGCGTGACACCGGTGGCGAGGTCGTGGATATCGGTGAGGTCGGCAAGCTCGGGCGGGATCCGGCCGCGTAGATGTGCAATGTGGGGCACGATCAGCAGTTCGACGTCGTGTGCCGGGGCGTGTGCCGGTAATGCCTCGGGCACGATGAGGCTGCTGCTTCTGGTCATTCCGATGTACTGGTACCCGAGCCGGGCGGCGATCCGTCGGGCCGCCAAATCGATGCCGGTCAGTGTTTTCACCAGGTCGACGCATACGTAACTCATTGCGCGCGGGGGTGGTTCGTCTGTCATTTAGGCTTCCTCGTTCATCGGCGTGTGTCGGGAACCATGCGTTCGGCGGCGATGAGTACCGCGATCGCATACGCCTTCCGCTTGCATTCAATGGCGAGACATTTGCGGTGTTCCTGTGTGATCGCGTGTGCCTCATCCGGTGTCAGCGCTCGCTCGGGCAGGTTGTGCGACAACGCAATCGGCGGCAGCTCGACTATTCGAACCACAGGTATTGCGGGAACTGGTGCTGCTGCCGGGAGCGGAGGTACGGGAGGCTGCACATCATTGGGATCGGGCCGCAAGTCTTCGGCGATGAGTGCAACGACCGCGATTGTGATCGCAGCGAGAACTGCCCACAGCAGGATCGCCGCGCCGCTCATACGGCCGCGGTGGACTCGGTGACCGATGTGGCGGTAATCCGCTCGAGCACGCGTTCGCCGGCAACGGCAACGGTGACGATTCGCGCACGCTGCTGAACATGGGAGGCATTCCATCGAGGTGTCCGAGGTTCGGGACGATCACGACTGATCCTTTCGTGCGGGCCAGCGCCAGCATCACGGTTGTGAGTGGTCCCTCGCGGTCGGGTTCGAGCGGGATCGGGGCGGCGGCGAGTCGATACCCGAGGCGCCCGGCGAGCGCGCGCATGTCGTTCTCGTCGGTTTCGCCTCGAATTTCGATGCGTAGCACTACGATTGCTATTTGGTGGTTGTCGCCGCTGGTTGCCTCGATGGTCATGGTCTCTTCACTTCTGCTAGGCCACTGGTTAGACAAGTGGACTGTGCCACTTAATGGATGGTGGCATAGTCCACTTTGCTGAAATCGGAAAATTTCCCGCGCCAGCCGCCGGGCGTTAGAGGTTGATCGGGTACTCCTGGCGGAAGGACCACCGATTTTCGGGGTAGATCGCCTCGTCAAACTGGACCGGTCGGTCTGATGCGTCGTACGCCACCAGCCAATAGACGAGGACGGGCGCGTTCGCCGGAACAGTGAGGACTGAACTCTGGTCCTTCGTGGCTGATTGCGCGCTTACTCGATCCCGCGCGTACATCGCAGTGACGCCGGCGGCGTCGGCGAGATAAGGCAGGGTGCCGCCGCGGAGGCGCTCGCCGATTAGGAGGCCAGGGGCTACGTCGGCGAACTGTTCGGGAAACCATGAGGTGGACAACTCGACCGGGCCGGAATCGTTGCTGATCAGTCGTTCTCGCCGTATGACCCGGCTCCCGGGTGTCAGATCGAGCGCGGACACTACATATTCCGGGGCGCCGACGATGCCGACGAACGGGAACACGACACTTTCGGAATCTGCGTACATCGTGCCGAATGCCGCAGCCCGCTCGAACCGCTCACGCGCCCTCGGTGCCGCGCTCACTGCGCGCACGAACGTCCCCGACCCGCGTCGCGATTCGACAAGCCCCTGCTGTCGAAGTGCCTGCAATGCCTTGCTCGCGGTCGGGCGTGCAACCTTCCAGTCCGCAGCAAGCTCGCGCTCGGATGGGACCTCGGCGCCCGGAGGCAAATCGCCGCGCACTATTTGGTCGCGGATATACCCGGCTATCTGCAGATACTTCGGCCGCACCTCTTCGAGTTCGGGCACTCCACAACCTCCAAATGTGCCGTATGCCACTAGCCAGCATACGAGTCCTAGAGTGGCATCCATGACGGCAGTAGCGGTCGCGGCGGGCGGCGGCGGCGATGCGATCACCGCATCGGCGCTGGCTGGCGCCTTGCCTGATCTCGATATTGCGGCTGTCATGTCTTGGTCATGGGACCGGCTCATGATGGATCCGGTACCCGGACCGCGCACTGCGGCGGACTTCGTCGGTCTCCTCGATCGAGGCGGTGTATCGGAAGTTTCGGAGACCGCGCGACTCATCGGACCCGGTCGCTCGACATTGCCGCAACTAGCTCGCCATGTTCCGCAACCGTTGTTGTTGATCGATGCTTCCGCGGGCGTTGTCGGTCTCGCCGAGCAGATGCGTGCCGCAGCTGGAGCATTCGGCGCCGACCGGCTCGTTATCGTCGATGTTGGTGGCGACATCGTGGCGGAGGGCAACGAAGCGAACCTGCGCAGCCCGCTCGCCGACGCCGTAACCCTGGCCGCGGCCGTGCGCACCGGGCTACCCGTGCGGGTCCTGGTTGCCGGTATAGGGCTGGATGGCGAACTCACGTCAGACGAGGTGATCGCAAGGCTCGCGTTACTAGACGCGAAACCGCGTGTGCGTCTTCGGTCTACGGATTACTCTGCGTTGCAAGAGGTCTGGGCCTGGCACCCGTCGGAGGCGAATGGCCTTCTCGCCGTGGCCACAGCCGGATTTCGCGGCCGAGTCGAGACACAACGCGGCGCTGTTATCGAGGTGACCGACAGCGCAGTCGATGTGCATGAAGTGCCGGCCGATGCCCTCGCACGTTCAACGCTTGCTGCCGCCATTTCCCAGACCACACGGTTCGCGGACATCGAACGTGTACTACGCCACCGCCGTGGATACAGCGACGTCGATATCGAGCGAGACAAGCTCGCGAATAGAGACCGCGTGCGTGTACCCACTGTCGGCCCTGTCGCCGAGATCGACCGGTATGCGGTAGAGGCTGCCGAGCGCGGTATCGACGCACTGACAGTTCGGCGAGTATCCGAGCTGATCGGTGTGATTGATCCTGACTCTGCTGCGGCCTTGCGACGGAGTTTGGAACGCCTGCGGCCAAGCAACTTTCGGCCGCCGCTCTACGTATGTCGCGCCTTGAATTCGGTGCGGTGACAGTCGACGCGGGAACGCGTAATTCGCATACAGTACTTCTCGATCCGGTATCCGGTGGGTTCGGCGCACAAAGTCAGGGGGAGTGGTGCCGGTACAGATTGGACTTTGGCGAGTAGACGGAACGCCGGCCGGGGTCCGGCGGGCGCGGATTCCGCTCGAAAAACGGCTGGAAGACATCATCGAATCTGGCTGGGACCCTGTGCGGGCGAATTCCGCTGTGGATCTGCTCCTGCGCAGCCTGATCGGAATGCCTGTCGGTCGGCCGCCGCAATCGCGCTTTCGAATCACCCGAGGCGACCTCCGCACTCACCGACCTCGAACGAAGGCTGGCCAGCCCGCGGGGCGACACCCGTGCTTCGGAACCATCGCGACCGGTTCCGCGCCGGCCGCAGGGACACTGATGCCGGGCTCTCGCGACCGGTCGGCATCGGGCGCGAGGTCCGTTACCCTGGGCGTTGTCCCTCACGGCGCCAACAGAATTGGGTTGCAGGATTGAACGATTACGGTGTGGATCCGGCCAGCGTGTATCCGTCACCGAATGGTGGCTTCGATTTCGCGCCGTTCCATCGAATCGGTGATGTCGGTGAGTTGGATGTCGAGTACCGATGGCGGCGCAAGCCGTACGGTGATCGGCTGCAAGTGCCGATCGGTATGGCGGACAACGGGTCTCGAGTGACACTGGACTTGAAGTCGTCGCCGGACGCGTCCATCTGCTGTTCGCCGCTACCGATCTACACAGTTTTCACGATGCTCTCGATGCTGTTCGGAACTATCGGATCGGTATGAAGCAACTCAGCCCACGCACCTCCATGCAGGTGATAGGCATTCCCGATGCTTACGATCTGCCCGAGTACCAGGGTTACGGATACATTCGAACCGCGGAGGGCGCCATCACCAGATTCCGAGCTCCCAACCCTTCGTACCGCGTCTACTCGAAAACCATCGCAGAAGACGTGGAGGGGTGCGGTGTCTTCTTGACGACGGGCGTGTCGTCGGTGCTGGCCGACTATCATTCGAGCCGGTTGCGTGATCGACGCCCGGAATAGTGGTTGCCCGTCGACCGCCGAGGCGGATGTGAAGGAGTGGGGGATGATTCGTCGGCTGGGTATGCTCGCGGCGTTGATCGCGATAACCGCCTGCGGGACCGGGAAGTCGGACGATCCCGGTAAATTCTGGTTCACCGCACCACAGAACGATCAGCAGCGTTCGGAAGTTCTGCAGCGGGTGCGGAATGTGGACCCCTGCGCGCTCATTCCGAAGCCCGCACTGGAGAAGATCGGGTCCATCCGTTCGATGGAGAGCCATGACCCCACGTCGTGCGATGTGGAGCTGGGGTCGTCCGAGGCGTACAAAGGGACAAGCGTCGACTGGTCGGTTGTGGTCGCCGAGGTGAAGAACGCCGATAAGGGCAGGACCGAGACGATCGGCGGTGTTCCGGTCACCTTCTTGAGTGATGCAGATTCCGGGATGCCGACCGATCAGCTGGTGCAGCGCACGTGTGCCGTCACGGTCCAATACCCGTCCCACGCGGCCGTCATGATGCACCTCGACGGTCCGCTCGGCACGGATGCCTGCGAAACAGCGAAATCGCTGGTACCGCAACTGATATCCGAGTTCGCCAAGGAACCGCAGCAGGGAACCGTCTCGCCCCGAACCGTTCTGACGGGGGCAGATCCCTGTGCGGGACTTCCGAAGCTGAGTGCCACCGCGGGCCCCGATGATCGCCGAGAGGACAAGTGCGACTTCGTTTATCGCGGAGACGATGTCACCGTCCGGTACGAATACGAGCAACAGAAGCTCATTCAGGGGTCGCAGCAGACCGACTTCCCAGGTAACTACGCGGTCTTCCTCGAGCCCGCATCGGATTCCGACGGCTACGTCACCTACACGACGGTCCTGGGCCCCGAACTCGGCTCGCCCGCCGCAGGCGATTTCCTCGGGCCTCGCCTTCCGGTGGTGACTGTGACGGGGAAGAATGCGGACGCGTTGGCCGAGGTCACCCGGCAGGTGCTGACGCTGTTCCCGTGACCCGGCACCCCGAAGCGTCGCCGCGACCGCTCATCTTGCCCACCATGGTGTGTCGGTCGGGTATTCGGCGAAGTTATCCGGCCAATCGCTAGGGCCCACGACGGTTCCCCCGGGCCTCGGGCGTGGGGTCGGCGGGGCTGGTGGCGGCGGGGGTTCCGGGTCCCATCGCCAAATGAAATGAGGTGAGTTCTTCAGCTCCAGTACTTCGGTGGCACCGGTCGAGCCAGGAATTCACTGTCACGCCAGTGACGTTCACCATTTCGGGCCCGTTCCGCGTAGGACCGCAATCGGACCGCACCGACGCGATCGGCGGGGTTCGCATCTTCGCGAGCTGGAGCAGCTTGCCTTCGACATCCGCCCCCGCGCGTCGCCGGATGTAGGGTGGTCGCCGTCAGGGAAGACCAGTGTCAGAGTGCATCCGTGCTTACCGCCGTCTCGAGCGCATGCAGGGAGACATACCGCTGTCGTTGGGTGAATGCCGTTCCGCGGCCGGTTGCATTGTGTGGGAGGGATTGGGCGAGCGATCTGTGCGAAGGATGGCCCGGTCCGGTGAGCAGAAATACCTGGTAAGCGCCCTCAGCCCAACCCATTTGACGCGCGGCGTCGATGACTGCGCCTATCTTGCGATCCGTTCTGTCTTCGGAAGCTCGCAGTTTGGCGGCAGATTCGGTGGTCCACTCGACGTTGTCACGCCGATGCAATACGAGCGGCACCTCGGGTTGAATCGCCGACTCGGTATAGAAAGCGATGCGCTCGACCGGTCGGAAGAAGCGTCCGGCCTGACAGACGTAGGCCTGACACGACTGGTAGAGGGGCCATGCGACCCGTGCTGCGACCACTGCTGTGTCGACGGCGGCAACCGGCCGCTCGGAGTAAACCGCCATCCCTCGGCTCAGGTCGCCGATCCAGGATGCGGCATCTGAATCGATGTACCCGGCGACTTCGATCACCCGTCGCAGTTCGAACGGAATATCGATGTTCAAGATCGAGTCGTGATGAGCAAGCCGATTCCGGAACTTGCGCACACCGTCGAGCGCGGCCGACACCTCTTTGCGCCGACCTGAGGAGTGCGGGAACGCGCGATGCAGGCAATCTCGCCAAAGCTGCTCGTATTTGGTGCCGAGCAAACCCGACCAGAAGCCGAAGCTCAAACCCGCCACGATCTGGTCGCGGTGCTCCCGGTCTTGTTGTCTCAGGCGCTCACGCACGGCTTGAACCGCCGTTGACACGTTGTCGTTCAACGGAATCAGGAACCACGGAATGCCTCTGACGGCTTCCTTGAAGTGTTCCCGCAGCACGGAGTCCAAGGAGTTACGCAGCAGCACTTCGGTATGTGCGAGTACCTCGAACGAGGCCGCGACCGTCCGAGCGCTCCATTCGTACAGCGACAGGGCCAGCGTGCGGTCGCCGCCAGCCGCGGCTAGGTACGGCGCCATCCGTGGGGCTGAAAGGAGGTCCCACACCTGAGTTTCGCTGTAGTCGACATCCCCCGTCATGGCGGGTATGCTAGCCGACGAACGCCCCAGTGTCGCCTCTGAGTTTTCTCATGCGCCTGGGGCTCCTTATTGCGCTGTTGGCCTCTCCCGGCGGGCGTGTCACCCCGCGTCAGGCGGCGTCGAATTCGCCAGCGGCGATGCCCGAAGTGAAGGCCGTCCACTCGTCGGCGGTGTAGGTGAGGGTGGTGTAGTTGTTGCGGAGGCGTACGGTGCCGTTCGGGAGGTAGTTTCGCTCGCTGTGAGCGCCGCATTTTCGATGTCATCGTACGCGCGCAGGTATCGATCGACGGCCGGCGATTCGACGTAGAGACAACCGGCAAGCTTCTCCACGTAGGCGACCTGAGGCGGTGGTGGGCTCGCGCACCGCAGCGCGAGGAGTCGCTGCCGCTGCTGTCGGAAGTCACCACTGCTGTAGCTGCAGTCCTGTGACGCGGATGGGCCGCGAGAACCCCGAACCAATCGTGCAAACCGCGACGAAAATGTGCAGAAACCGCAAAATTCGGCGCGGTTTGCACGATTGGTTCAGTGGGCCGACCCGGATTCGCTCCAGCGCCGTCGAACACGCGGCGATCGAGCTCGGGACGCGATCGCCGTGCGTCGTGGCTGGGGTCAGTCGACTGGTACATCGCTCGCTGGCCGACAGCACCGCGGCTCGCCATCTGTCGACGCCGTGCAGGCGGGAACGTCCGATGATCAGGCCGAGATCGGTGACGGTGCCGGTGAAGTGGGTGGTGCGGATCTGCATTGTTCGCAGGCTGGAGGTCGTCCGGTTCTGTAGCCCGCAGGCAAGGGCCGCCAGGAAGACCGACAGGGTGCGTTCCGACCAGGCGAAGGCCAGCACCAGTAGCAACGCGTCGCCGATCATGACGGCGCTGTGCCGAACTCCCGCATGGGTTTTCGAGGGCGCCGGCGTCGCGCCGGCGCACGCCGCTCCCATCAGGAATCCGATGAGGATGAGGGCGAGCACGCTGCTTTCGAACAGCCACGGGTTGGCGGCGTCCATCCCCAGCCGCGTGGTCGTCGCGGTCGGATTGCCGACCGGAATGGCCAAGGTCAGGATCGCTACGGCATTGACGAAAGCCGCGACTGTCGCGAGCGGCGAACCGTAGCCGACAAGGAGTGCGCGGTGAGAATTGTGAGGCTCATGGCAGGCATACAGCTCCCGGAGTTGTTGTCTGTCTTGGGCGAATGGGAAAAATCGTATCGGCGTTGCCTCGGAAGAAGCTGAGAAGATTTGATCGCCGGATGTGGAACATGTTGCATCTCAACGTGTTCGGGTGTACGGGTCGTCCAGATTGGGTGAACCGCTCGGCTGATCGGTTGCCTGGTATGCCGCCGCCGAGACGTGGCCGCGCCTGGCCGCCCTCGCCGGCAGTCGGATCGGCGCGTCCATAATCCGCCGATGATCTTGTGGCGCACAAGTTTTGCCTGCGATTCTTCGCGTTCGACATGCGGGTGCGGCGGGCGATGTGTAGCGTCGGCGTTTCAGATAGCCCGAACTCGACGAGCGGTGGCGTGTGATCAGTATCGACGAATGCCTGCGGCGGATCATGGAGATTCCGGGCGCGCGCGGGGTGACGCTGGCGGACGGGGCCAGCGGGCTCGCGATCGCCGCGGCCGGTCGGCACGAATCGATCGATGAGCACGAAGATGCGGCTGCCACAACGGATGTGGTGCGTTCGGTGCTCGCGTGCCCGGCGCTGGCCACCGAGTACGGCGACGACGACGTCACCGAGATCATCGTCTGCGGGACCCGCGGCTATCACCTGCTGAATCTGATCGACGGCGATTTCGACGGCAGGTTGTTCGTGCACGTTCTGTTCGACGAGGAATCCGGAAATCTGGCCCTGGCGAGATTTCAGTTGCGGGGGATTCTCTCCGAATTGACCGAGGGGAGTCATGGGACTTGAGCTGGCGGTAGCGCTGCGCAAGCTGGAAGAAGAGGGAAGTACGGGGGTGCTGCGCGCGGGGGACGGATCGTTTCATCTCACCAGGGGGGCAATCGTTTCCGCCGACTGCCGGCGCACCACCGGTCTGGACCGGCTCGTGGTGGAGGCGGGGGTGGCCACCGCCGAGGATTGGCAGCGCGCCGGATCCGGAGATCCGGGGCGGGTGCTGGCGCAACCGCAATTGGAAACCCTTGCGCTGCTGTCGGTTTTCGACGCCGCCTATTTTCTGCTGGCGTCCGCGACGACTCCCGAATTCGAGCCCGCACCCGAGCACTGGCTGGCGCCGGTCTGTCATATCAACCCGGGCCTGCTGGTGAACGAATGTGCGCGCCGGGGCGATCCGGAAGCGGGACCCTGGCCGGCCGAGGCTGTCGATCGTGCGCCGGTGGTGCCGGTCCGCCGGGTGCGGCGGCGCCGGATCTCGCTCACGGGCGGGCAGGCGGAAGTCCTGGCCGCCGCCGACGGCCGTCGCACCGTGGCCGATATCGCCCGCGAGCTCGGGCGCACGAGTTACGGCTGCCTTGTGGCGGTGCGCGACCTCACGCTCGCGGATCTGATCCAGCCCGCTGATGCGACCACCTTTCCGGCGATTCCGGTGCCGCCGGCGCGATCGGAGGTTGTCGTCCCGCCGCCGCTGGTCCGTCGCCGCCGATCCGCGACATCCGTTGTGCCGCCTGATCATTGGGAATCTCCGGTGGATGTCGACGTGCTCGTCCGCCTGCGGGCGGCGTTGGAGGAACTCGAGTGACCGTGCGCAAGAAGCTGCTCGGCGATCTGATGGGGAGGTTCAGCAAGGTGACGATGTCGGGACCCGAGCCGAATGCGGCGGGTCTCGCGGAATTGAAAGCGTTGCGCGAACGCGTTCCCGGGCTGATCGGTGCGCTGGTGGCATCCAGTGACGGCCTGCTCATCGAGCACGATCTGCCCGCGCATATCGAACCCACCGGCATGGCCGCGCTGTCGGCCTCGCAACTGGCGCTCTCGCATCGGCTGGCCACCACCGCGGTCGGCGGCGGATTCCACGAGGTGGTGGTGCGCGGCACCGGCGGCCATGTCGTGGTCTACGGCGCCGATTGGACCTCGCTGACGGTGCTGGCCGAGCCCGACGTGAATGTCGGCCGGCTGCATCTGGAATCCCGCCCGGCCGCCCGCGCGATCGCCGACCACCTCACCGCCACCCCGACCGGCAAGCACAGCAAAGACGACCGAACAAGTAATACCGATTGAAAGGAAAGAACATGTCCAATCTCGATTTGGCGCTGAAGGAAATGATGGCGATCGACGGCGCTATGGGAGCCTCCGTCGTCGATTACAACAGCGGTATGTCGCTGGGGATGCTGGGGAATTCGAAAGCCCTGGATCTCCAGGTCGCCGGGGCCGGTAATACCGAGGTGGTGCGGGCAAAACTGCGCACGATCGAACAGCTCGGCCTCAACGAGGACATCGAGGACATCCTGATCTCGCTGTCCAGCCAGTACCACCTGATCCGCCCCATGACCGGCCGGACGTCCAAAGGGCTGTTTCTGTATCTCGCCCTGGACCGCGGGCGGGCGAATCTCGCCCTGGCCCGGCATCGGCTGAAGGCGATCGAAGCGGATCTCGAGGTCTGATCGGTGCTGGCCTGGTACCCGATTTTGCCCGCTCATACCCCTCGCCTACACTAGACCGGTTGCTCGGGCACTCTCGTGCCCATATGCGTGCGCGTTGCTCCGGGTGACAGCATTCCAATCCGGTCGGCAACGGTGTCGGCCGGACCAGCCGAAATTGTCGTAGGCCCACGACCGCCCCGCGTGACGGTGCTGTATGGGAACCGCGGCGAGAAAGGTAACGGTCAACACATGACCATGACTGATCCGATCGCAGACTTTCTGACCCGTCTGCGCAACGCCAACTCGGCGTACCACGATCAGGTGAAGGCCCCGCACTCGAAGCTCAAGGCGAACATCGCCGAGATCCTCAAGCGCGAGGGCTACATCGCCGACTACCGCACCGAGGATGCGCCCGTCGGCCAGACCCTGATCGTCGACCTGAAGTACGGCCAGAGCCGGGAGCGCAGCCTGCAGGGTGTGCGCCGCGTCTCGAAGCCGGGTCTGCGGGTCTACGCGAAATCCACCAACCTGCCCAAGGTGCTGGGCGGTCTGGGCGTGGCAATTATCTCCACGTCGAAGGGCCTGCTCACCGACCGTCAGGCCAAGCAGCAGGGTGTGGGCGGGGAAGTCCTCGCCTACGTCTGGTAAGGGAGGTAGGAACAATGTCGCGTATCGGTAAGAAGCCGATCTCGGTTCCCGCCGGCGTCGAGGTGACCATCGACGGCCAGCAGGTGTCGGTGAAGGGTCCGAAGGGCACCCTCTCGCACACCGTCGCCGAGCCGATCACCGTCACCAAGGCCGAGAACGGTGAGCTGGAGGTGGGCCGTCCGGACGACGAGCGCCGCAACCGCTCGCTGCACGGCCTGAGCCGCACCCTGATCAACAACATGATCGTCGGCGTGACCCAGGGCTACGAGAAGAAGATGGAAATCTTCGGCGTCGGTTACCGCGTGCAGCAGAAGGGTTCGAACCTCGAGTTCGCCCTCGGCTACAGCCACCCGGTTCCGATCGAGGCCCCCGAGGGCATCACCTTCCAGGTCGAGGCCCCCACCAAGTTCTCGGTGTCCGGCATCGACAAGCAGAAGGTCGGCCAGATCGCCGCGGTGATCCACGGCCTGCGCAAGCCCGACCCGTACAAGGGCAAGGGCATCCGCTACGCCGGTGAGGTCGTTCGCCGCAAGGTCGGAAAGACGGGTAAGTAAGCCATGGCACAAACTGAAGCTCAGAAAGCCGCCCGCAAGCCGGTCGGCAAGGATGCGTCGACTCGTCGCCGGGTGTCGAAGACCCGTCGGCACTTCCGTCTGCGCAAGAAGGTCCTCGGCACCGCCGAGCGTCCGCGTCTGGTCGTGTTCCGCTCCTCGCGGCACCTGCACGCCCAGGTGATCGACGACTCCGTCGGCAAGACCGTCGCCTCCGCGTCCTCGATCGAGGCCGATGTGCGCGCGCTCGACGGTGACAAGTCCGCGAAGGGTAAGAAGGTCGGCGAGCTGCTGGCCGCCCGCGCGAAGGCCGCCGGTGTGGAGGCCGTGGTGTTCGACCGCGGTGGCCACGACTACCACGGCCGCATCGCCGCGCTCGCGGATGCCGCTCGCGAAGGTGGGTTGAAATTCTGATGTGTAGCTTGCGGAACATCCAAAAGACACAGCTGCGGATTCGACCTGCGGACCGAATGAACATGAACGGAAGGAACGTCTGATGCCGGGACGTCAGCGGCGTGACGGCGGCAACGGACCCGCCGGACAGAACAGCAACGAGCGCGATCAGCGCGGCGGCGGTCGCGACCGTCGCGGCGGCGGTGACCGTCGCGACAATGCCGCCGAGAAGAACCAGCTCGAGCGCGTCGTCGCGATCAACCGCGTCTCCAAGGTCGTGAAGGGTGGTCGTCGCTTCAGCTTCACCGCCCTGGTGATCGTGGGCGACGGCAACGGCCTGGTCGGTGTCGGATACGGCAAGGCCAAGGAAGTTCCCGCGGCCATCCAGAAGGGTGTCGAGGAGGCTCGCAAGGGCTTCTTCCGCGTCCCGATGATCGGCAGCACCATCACGCACCCGGTGCAGGGTGAGGCTGCCGCCGGTGTCGTCATGCTGCGTCCGGCCTCGCCCGGTACCGGTGTGATCGCCGGTGGTGCGGCGCGTGCCGTGCTGGAGTGCGCGGGTATCCACGACATCCTGGCCAAGTCGCTCGGTAGCGACAACGCCATCAACGTCGTGCACGCGACGGTGGCGGCTCTGAAGATGCTGCAGCGTCCGGAGGAGGTGGCCGCTCGCCGCGGTCTGCCGATCGAGGACGTTGCCCCGGCGGGCATGCTGCGTGCGCGTGCCGGACAGGGAGTCTGACATGGCACAGCTCAAGGTGACCCAGATCAAGTCCACGATCGGCGCCAAGAAGAATCAGCGGGAGTCGCTTCGCACCCTCGGCCTGCGCGGTATCCGCCAGACCGTGGTCCGCGAGGACAACGCCCAGAACCGCGGGCTGATCAACGTCGTGCGCCACCTCGTTTCCGTTGAGGAGGAAACCGCATGACCCCCATCAAGCTCCATCACCTGCGCCCCGCCCCGGGCGCCAAGACCGAGAAGATCCGTGTGGGTCGCGGTGAAGGCTCCAAGGGTAAGACCGCCGGTCGCGGTACCAAGGGTACGAAGGCTCGCAAGAACGTGCCGGCCAGTTTCGAGGGCGGCCAGATGCCGATCCACATGCGCCTGCCGAAGCTGAAGGGGTTCACCAACCCGTTCCGCGTCGAGTACCAGGTCGTGAACGTCGGCGATATCGCGCGGCTGTTCCCGCAGGGCGGCACCATTGGCAAGGACGAGCTCGTCGCCGCCGGTGCCGTGCGTAAGAACCAGTTGGTGAAGGTGCTCGGCGAGGGCGAGATCGGGGTGGCCGTCCAGGTCAGCGCCGACAAGTTCTCCGGCTCCGCCAAGGAGAAGATCACCGCCGCCGGTGGTACCGCCACCGAACTGGGCTGACAGTTACTGGTAATACAGTCGGGGCGCCGGACGGGTGAGAGCCCGTCCGGCGCCGCTGTTAGAGTTCAAGTGTTGTCTGCCAACCAGTCTGCCCCGTTGTCGTGGCACAGGACCGGCCCTGCCCTGTAGGGCACCGGTATGTGCCGAGGTGACGGAAGTGGGCGTGACCCCCGTGTCGTCAGCCAGGAGGATCTGTGCTTTCCGCCTTCGTGTCGGCCTTCCGGACCCCGGACTTGCGGCGGAAGATTCTCTTCACGCTGGGCCTGATCGCGCTGTATCGCGTCGGCGCCTCGCTACCGTCGCCCGGCGTCGACTACCAGGCGATCCGCCATTGCATCGACGTCGTCTCCGGCGGTGACAATGCCGGCATCTACCAGCTGATCAACCTATTCTCCGGTGGTGCGCTGCTGCAGCTGTCGGTGTTCGCGATCGGGATCATGCCCTACATCACCGCGAGCATCATCATCCAGCTGCTGACGGTGGTCATTCCGCGGTTCGAGGAACTGCGAAAAGAAGGCCAGTCCGGCCAGAACAAGATGACGCAGTACACGCGTTATCTCTCCATCGCGCTGGCGATTCTGCAGGCCACCGGTCTGGTGGCGCTCGCCTCGCGCGGTCAGCTGCTGCGCGGCTGCCCGGACGAGATCCTGGCCGACACCAGCATCTTCGGTTTGATCATCATCGTGCTGGTGATGACCGCCGGCGCGGCGCTGGTGATGTGGTTCGGCGAGCAGATCACCGAACGCGGTATCGGCAACGGTATGTCGCTGCTGATCTTCGCCGGTATCGCCGCCCGCATCCCGAGCGAGGGCAAGCAGATCCTCGACAGCAAGGGCGGCCTGATCTTCGGGCTGGTGTGTGTCGCCGCCTTCGTGGTGATCGTCGGCGTGATCTTCGTCGAACAGGGCCAGCGCCGAATACCGGTGCAATACGCCAAGCGTGTGGTCGGCCGTAAGATGTACGGCGGGTCGTCGACCTACCTGCCGCTGAAGGTCAACCAGGCCGGTGTGATCCCGGTGATCTTCGCGTCCTCGCTGCTGTATCTGCCGAATCTGGTCGCCCAGCTGACCCAGTCCTCCAACTCCGACAGCTGGTGGCAGAAGATCATCCAGAAGTATCTGGTGAACCCGGGTAACCCGGTGTACGTCGTGATCTACTTCGCGTTGATCGTGTTCTTCACCTACTTCTACGTCGCGATCACCTTCAACCCGGAGGAACGCGCGGACGAGATGAAGAAGTTCGGTGGCTTCATTCCCGGTTACCGTCCGGGTAAGCCGACCGCCGACTATCTGAACTATGTACTGAGCCGAATCACTCTCCCCGGTTCGATTTACCTCGGTGCTGTTGCCGTACTGCCCAACTTGCTGTTGCACATCGGTGCAGGCGGTGGCGGTTCGAACTTCCTGCCGTTCGGCGGCACGTCGGTGCTGATCGTCGTGAGCGTCGGCCTCGATACGGTCAAACAGATCGAGAGCCAACTGATGAACAGAAATTACGAAGGGTTCCTCAAGTGAGACTCGTACTGCTCGGACCGCCGGGTGCCGGTAAAGGGACACAGGCCGAACTGCTGTCGGACAAGCTGGGTGTTCCGCACATCTCCACGGGGAATTTGTTCCGTGCGAACATCTCCCAGCAGACCCCGCTGGGCCGCGAGGCGCAGAAGTACCTCGACGCCGGCAACCTGGTGCCCAGCGATGTGACCAACCGCATGGTGGAGTCGCGCATCGCCGAGCCCGATGCCGTCAACGGATTCGTGCTCGACGGCTACCCGCGCACCGTCGACCAGGCCGAGGCCCTGGAGAAGATGCTCAAGGAGTCCGGTCACGCACTGGACGCCGTGATCAGCTTCGAGGTGGCCACCGATGTGGTGGTCGAGCGGATGCTCGGCCGCGGCCGCGCCGACGACACCGAGGAAGTCATCCGCAACCGGATGCAGGTGTACCGCGACGAGACCGAACCGCTGTTGCAGCACTACGACGGCCTGGTCGTCTCGATCGACGGCGTGGGTGAGGTCGACGAGGTCAACGCGCGCGTGCTCCACGTTCTGGGTCGCTGAGGCGAATGGTTTTCGGCCTCAAGCAGAAGAAGGTGGTGCCGTTCCGCACCGCAGGTGAGCTCGATGCCATGGCCGCGGCCGGCGCGATCGTCGGCCGCGCGCTGGTGGCCGTGCGCGCGGCCGCCAAGCCCGGCGTATCGACCTGGGAATTGGACGAGGTCGCCGAGCAGACCATTCGCGAGGCGGGCGCCGTCCCGTCCTTCAAGGGCTATCACGGTTTCCCGGGATCGATCTGCTCGTCGGTGAACGACCGTGTGGTGCACGGGATTCCGTCGAAGGACGAGGTGCTCGCCGAGGGCGATCTGGTATCCATCGACTGCGGTGCGATTCTCGAGGGCTGGCACGGCGATTCGGCGTGGACGTTCGGCATCGGCGAGATCATCGAGGCCGATCGGTTGCTCAGCGAGGCCACCCGGCTGTCCATGGACGCCGGTATCGCGGCCATGCTGCCGGGCAATCGCCTCACCGACGTCTCGCACGCCATCGAGCTCGGGACGCGCGCCGCGGAGAAGGAGCACGGCCGCGCCTACGGCATCGTGGACGGGTACGGCGGGCACGGCATCGGCCGCCAGATGCACATGGATCCGTTCCTCGCCAACGAGGGTGCGCCCGGCCGCGGGCCGAAACTCGTGGTCGGTTCGGTGCTGGCCATCGAGCCGATGTTGACTCTCGGCACCACGGAAACGACTGTGCTGGACGATGATTGGACCGTGGTCACCACCGACGGCAGTCGCGCCGCGCACTGGGAGCACACGGTAGCGGTGACCGAGGACGGTCCGCGGATCCTGACCGTTCGTCCCGAATAATCCGTTTCGCGACGCACCCGTGGCCTTGTCGGCGCGGGTGCGTCGTGCTGTCGGGGGCTGTTACGCCGTGCCCCCCGTCATGGTGGTGAGCGGCACGATGCCGGTCCAGCCGCACGGGCGGTCGCAGCTGGCGACGACGGTGGGCGCTCCGGCGAAATCGGCCGAAGCCCGCGCGGGATAACCGCATTCGGGACATTTGCCGAAGTAGTCGAGAACCTCGTGCCTTCCGGGGTTCATGGCGATACTGTGTTCGGTCACGGGCCCTCCTCACAGTCGGCGTACGGCGTCGAGACCGCACGTGTTTATGAATATCTGCTGGTCGAGAACCTAACTCCCGGTCCGGTCCCATCGATCGGTTCCGGGTTGCGCCCTGGATATCTCACAAGCGGATCGGCGAGGCGCTGCGGGTGTGCCACAGCGGGTTCCCTCGACCTCCCCGGCCGGGCGCGATCCGCCTGCGCACCGGGGTATATCGGATCCGCAGCAGTGGGGCTCGGCAACTCAGCGAGCCGACACCGAATTTCCTTGGGCGCCACCGGATATTCAATCTGGTGTGCTGTTGTTGCTACTGCGCGCGTCGACGGTGGAGGTGGCAGTGGTCAACGAACGGCTCCATGCCGACATGATGACGGTGGTCGAGGGGCTCGACGAGCAATTGCGCGGGATCGCCGAGATCCAGTTGCGACGCTCCCGGCTGACGGCCACGGCGAGCGCCTGTGAGCAGCGAATCCAGGTGACTGTCAATGCCGACGGACTGCTGATCGATACGAAGTTCGCCGACGATATCGCGGATCTGACCTACGACGAGATCGCCACGGGGATGACCGCGGCGGTGCAGCAGGCCGCGGCGGAGGTGCTGCGACTCGGCGCCGAACTGATGCAGCCGCTGCGCGAGCGGAAGCTGCAATTGCCGAAGTTGTCGGAATTCGTCGAGGGCGCACCGGATCTCGGGCAGATGATGCCCACCGCACCACCGGCGCCGACCCGGATCGAGGATTATCGCGACGTTCCGCCCACGCATCCGGTGGACGGCAGCGCGCACCGCTCGATGGTGTCCGACGAGGACTGATCCCCCGTGAGCCTGTACCTGCCCCCGCCCGTACGTCCGATCGCCTGGGTTGCCGGCTCCAGTTGGCCCGACGGTGACGAAGACAAGATGTGGGCGGTTTCGCGGGCCTGGGAGCAGGCGTCCAAGGATCTCGCGGCGCAGGTCTCGGGTATCGAGAGCGCGAAAACGGCGGCGATGGCGGCCTTTCCGGCCGGCGATGCCGCCGATCAGATCGGCACGTTGTTCGATGCCTTTCTGCAGGGTGACCAGTCGCTCGCGACGCTGGCCGAATCGTTCAAGACAATCAGCGATTCGACCTTCGACGTCGGTACCGAACTGCAGTCGGCGAAGATCAACATCATCGTTTCGCTGTGCATTCTGCTGGTCGAGATCGCCTGGGCGTGGCTGTTCCCGCCGACCGCACCGGCGGTGGAGGCCGCCGCGATCGGCACCACTCGATCGATCGTGAAATATATCGCCGACGCACTGCAGAATGCGCTCGAACGTGCTTGGGCGAAACTGGGATTCGCGACCCGCGGCGAACTCAACGGCGCCTCGCGGTACTGGTTCAAGCACATCCTCTCGGCCGATACCTGGAAGGGGATGAAGGGACAGACCTGGAAGTACAAGGCCAAGACGATTCTGCCCACGGCCAAGGGCATGGGCGTCTACACGCTGAAATTCGGTGAGGGCGCGCTTTGGGCTCCGGTGACCAACGCTATCGTGCAGGGCGCGCAGATCGCGGACGGTAAGCGGCACGGATTCAACTGGAAGGAATTCGGCGCCTCCTGGGCGGCCTCGGCGTTGAGCACTATTCCCAGTCGCGAACTCGGCCGGTACATGGGCTTCGGGATCGGCAATCTGGACAAGAAATTCGGCGGCGCGATCACCAATATGCCGTTCCGGTCGGGAATGTTCCTGCAAGGGGCGACCATCGGTGCCACGGCCGGTGTCTTCGGCAACGTCTTCGGCAATATCGGCGCGGGTGCGGTGACCGGTGATATCGCGGGCGCGTTCGCGGGACCGGAAGGCTGGGTAGGTAGTGCGGCCCGCGGCGGGATGGTCGGCGGTATGCGCGGTCTGGGAACGAAGACGACCACCAACACCGAGGGCGACCCGAGGTTCAACCTCTGGATGAATGCGAAGGCGCCGTGGGCGCCGCCGAAAACGCCACCCACGAACAATCCGCTGACGCCGCGCCCGGTGCCGGGACAGAGCGAGGCGGCGTCGACGACGCACCCGGGTGGCACGACGAATACCGCGACGGCCAACACCACGACGGCCAACGCCGGCGGAAGCCACCAGCAGGGTGGTGGTTTCCGGGATCCGTCGGATCCGAACTACATGACCCCGTCGCGTCCCGCGCCGCAGCCGCCGGTCAACGGTGGGCAGGGTGGTGGTGGTTTCCGTTCGCCCTCGGATCCGAACTACATGGTGCCGTCGCGTCCCGCGCCGCAGCCGCCGGTGAACGGCGGGCACGGGGGTGGTGGTTTCCGTTCGCCCTCGGATCCGAACTACATGGCGCCCTCGCGCCCGGCCCCCGCACCGCCGACCCACGCCGCGGGGACGGGCGGGCAATCCGGTGCGGATGGAACACGTTCGGGCCCAGCGGGTTTCGGCGGACCGCATCAGTCGACGGCTGCCGGGGGCGGTTTCCGCGACCCGTCGGATCCGAACTATATGACGCCGTCGCGTCCGGCTCCGCCTCCGCCGGTCAATGGCGGGCAGGGCGGTGGTGGGTTCCGGGATCTGTCGGATCCGAACTATATGACGCCGTCGCGTCCCGCGCCGCAGCCGCCGGTGAACGGCGGGCACGGGGGTGGCGGTGGTTTCCGTTCGCCCTCGGATCCGAACTACATGGTGCCCTCGCGCCCGGCCCCCGCCCCGCCGGTAAGCGGCGGTGACGGATCGGTGCCGCATCCGATCGGCAATTCCGCGGGCGCCGCCCCCGGCTCTCGCCCGGCGCCTTCGATCAATGCTGCGCCGGTGGGTAATTCGACGGGAAATCCGAGCAATCCGCCGAACTTTTCCCGGCCGTTCACGCAGCCGGGTGCGTCGGTGGGTGGGCCGGTGGGTTCGTCGTCGGCGCCGATTCATGCTGCGCCGGTGGGTAATTCGACGGGGAATCCGAGTAACCCGCCGAACTTTTCCCGGCCGTTCACGCAGCCGGGCCCGCCGACTGCCTCCGTGCCGAATCCCTCCACCGGAGGGCAGGGTGGTGGTTTCCGCGACCCGGCGGATCCGAACTATATGACTCCGTCGCGTCCGGCGCCGCCCCCGCCGGTGAATGGTGGGCAGGGTGGTGGCTTCCGGGATCCCTCGGACCCGAACTACATGACCCCGTCGCGTCCGGCGCCGGCCCCGCCCCCGCCGACCGGCCCGGATGAGTCGCAGGATCCGGGGAGGCCGTTGGGACCGGGTAAGGACTATCGCGCGAAGTCGCGGCCGAAGAAGGTGCCGGACATCGGTCCGATGCCGGCGCACTACGACGCGCCGGATGCGCCGGGCGAGGAAGCGTGGCTGGAGGCGGCCGATTCGCCGCCCGCGCCGCGCGCGGCGGCCTTGGATGGTTCGGGCGGGAGCGATCCGGGTGGGGACGATCCGAATGTCGACAAGCCGTTCCAGATGTAGGCACACAGGTAGGGACTGACAATGGCGGAGAAGATCGAGGTGGATGTCGACGCGCTGACCAGAGCAGCCGATCTGCCCGAGGACGTCTCACACAGGGTTCGGGGCGTGATCGATACCCTGCACAGCACGCTGGCCGGAATCGAGAACGACTCCACCAACCAGCCGTGGGGAAACGACAAGTCCGGCAAGAAGTTCGCCGATGGCGACAAGGGATACAAGGCGACGCGGGCCAATATGGTCGACGGCGGCTACAGCATGGCCGATGCCCTATTCCAATTCGCCGAGGGTGAGCGTTCGGCCGCCGACCAGTTCAGAGCCGCCGAACAAGGTTCGACCGAAGGCCTCGGAGGACGATCATGACGTTGCCGAATGCGGATACCACCGAATGGACCCAGATGCTGGGAGCCGCGAATTCCGGTGTGCTGCAGTTCGATACGAAAGACATCAAGGCCGCCACCGATGCGGCGGCGCAGCTGATCGCCAATCTGGAAGCACTGGCGCAATCGGTCCACGACACCCGCGCGCACGAGGTCGGCGCCTTCAGCATTCTGCAGTCCAGCCGCGACCTGGCCGGTGTCTACAGCAATCATGGGGCGGCACTGTACAACTCGCTGATGACGCATGCGAATGTGGTCCGCGATCAGTTCGACACCTTCGTCGCCGCGGGTAAGACCTTCGCGGCGCACGAGCACAATTCGACGTTCAATTTCGACACGCTGGCCAAACCCAAGGACGTCACCAGCAATGTGACGCCGCCGAAACTCTCCTCGAACGGTGGGAGTCTGGTCGCCGACCTCAATCAGGATCTCGTCGACGACAGCTGGTCGATGCCGAGTTTCCCGGAGGCGATCCAAGGTTACGGCGGTAAGACCGATTCGGTCACCATCAATATCGAGAACCCGGACAGCCTGGACTGGGATCAGATGATCCAGCTGGGGCAGACGATTCACGCCCAGCCGCCGATGGATCTGTCCGGATTCTGGGATTCGATGTCGAAGCTGCTCTCCACCAATATGGCCACCTACGCGGACCAGATCGCGAAGCTGCAGGCCAGCTGGACCGGTACCGCGTCGGCCGCGGCGGTGACCGCGGTGCGCAATTACAAGGACAGTACGCAGGATCTGATCGACGCCATCAAGGTGACCGGTGCGAGTTTGCGGTACACCAGCGACTGGCTCGAGGCCACGCGCAAGTCGATGCCCACTCCCGGGCAGCCGGAGAAGACCGGCTGCAAACATCACCACACCGACGAGTATCGCGCCAATTACAAGAAGTACTACGCGGATCCGATGAAGTCGACGATCTCGACGATTCCGACGATCGCCATTCCGGGCCAGGCGAGCGGCGGTAGCACATCGGGCAGTGGATCCGGTTCGGGCAGCGGCTCGGGCTCGGGTTCCGGCAGCGGTTCGGGGTATGGGAGCGGTTCGGGGTATGGGAGCGGCTCCGGGTACGGCAGTGGGTCGGGCTACGAGAGTGGTTCGGGATATGGCAGTGGGTCGGGCTACGAGAGTGGTTCGGGTTACGGCAGTGGGTCGGGCTACGAGAGTGGTTCGGGTTACGGCAGTGGCTCCGGCTACGGGAGCGGTTCGGGCTATGGCAGTGGCTCCGGGTACGGCAGTGGCTCCGGGTACGGCAGTGGGTCGGGTAGCGGCGCCACATCGCAGCAGCTGCAGGCGGCCTACCAGCAAGGCTACGAGGCTGGATACCAAGAGGGTTCGCACAGTTCGGGGTCGGGCAGTGGCTCCGGCTACGGAGGCGGTTACGACAGTGGTTCGGGCTACGACAGTGGTTCCGGGTACGGCGGCGGCTCCGGTTATGGCAGTGGAGATGGCAGCGGCCAGGGTTACGGCAGTGGAGATGGCTATGGCAGCGGCCAAGGCTATGGAAGCGGCCAAGGCTATGGAAGCGGCCAAGGCTATGGAAGCGGCGCGGACTACAGCAGCGGTTCCGGCTACGGCTCAGGCTACGGAGGTGGCGCGGGCGGCGGTTACGGCGGCGGATCCGGGGCGAGCTCGGGTTCGGGTCGCACCAGCAAGAATTCGCAGATCCCGAGCAACTACGACAGCATGCCGGGCAGCGGCGAGTCCAACCAGCAACTTCCGAATCTGAGCGACCTGCTCAATTCCTCCGGACTCGGTGACACCGGCGGATCCTCCGGGGGCAGTTCCGGTCCCACCAGCACGCCGTACTCCGGTCCGAGTGGCAATGGCACCGGCTCGTCGACCGGTACCGGATCCACCTCGGGGACGGGTTCGTCGACGATTCCGTCGAGTCTCGGCAAGAACCAGCAATCCGGGGCGGGTGCGGCCAAGAACGGTCAACAGCAGCTGCCGTCACTCGACGATCTCCTGTCCGGCCTTGCGGGAGAACAGAATACGGAGGCCGGGACCGGGACCACCGGCGACAGCCTCGGTCAGACGGTACCGTCCTTCGGCGATTCGGCGACGACGGGAAGTTCGAATCCGCTGAAATCGCTGCTGACCGGTGGGTCGGGCACCTCGAACCCGCTCGCGTCGCTGCTCGGCGGGAGCACAGGGGGCTCCAACCCGCTCGAATCGCTGCTCTCGGGCGGTGAACAGGCACTGAACCAGCTCGGGCAGACGGCCCATGACAGCCTGTCCGGCTTGGGGCAATTGCTCTCCGGCATCCCCGGATTCGATCAGTTGCTGGCGAGCAATCCGGATCTGCGTCATCTCCTGTCCGGTATCCCCGGTCTGGACCAATTGGTCTCGGGATCGACCGGGGTGGACCAACTGCTCTCCGGCAATCCGGACCTGAGTCACCTGCTCTCCGAAATTCCCGGACTGGATCAACTGTTGTCCGGTACGGGCGACGCCGATCCGCTGCACGCGCTGGCGGAACGGCTGCGGGACCTCAGCCACACCCCGGGTATGGAGGGCCTGTCGGATATCGCGGCACAACTGGACCCCGGCGGAGGCGACAGCGCCGGCGGGGGAGGCGCCGATGCCGGTGGCGGAGCCGGTGACGCTGGCGGAGCCGGTGACGGGCCCGACGGTCCGACACCGCCCCAGCAACTCGATCAACCGCGGCAACCGGACAAGTTTCCGCGCGCATCCCTACCGGCGGACGTCTCCACCTACGGTGCCGGACATCATGATTCGTACGACCAGCAGGCCGGTCAGCCCGGACAACCCGGTCAGCCCGGTATGGCGGGTACCCCGGCGTCGAGTGCGGGCAATTCCGGACCGCAGGGTCAGCACCGGCGGCCGAAGTACCTGACGTCCACGGACTGGCTCGACGACGCGATGGGCGATACCCCGTTCCGGGTCAAGCCGGTGATCGAACCATGAACGAGGAAATGTGAACACCTGGACCCTGACGGACCTGGAATTCAAGGTGTTGTGCGACACCCGATTCTTCGGTCTGGTGCCGTCGATGTTCAGCATTACCAGCCGCATCCCGTATCTGGACGACTACGAGCGCGAATGGCGCCGCACCCGAGCGGAGTTGGAGAACCGCGGCGACAGCGCCTTCGAAGCGATCGTGGACACCATGGTGCTGCCGGAGGTGCTGGTCGGCGGCGAGGCCTGGGAGGACTCGGATTTCGACAATCCGAACAAGCGGGTGCGCTTCTATGCCGGGCGGCTCGGTTCCCGCGGATTCGTCGTGGTGCAGTTGCCTGGCGAAACCCTGAAACATGCCGAAGGTTTCACCATCACCGCCTGCGATCCGCGGGCGCTCGGGGAGACGGTCGTCGGCCTACTGCCGGCGGCCGGACCGGGGCGGCGCGGACCGATCGAGATCGAGATCGGCGAAGGCACCGGCCGGTCCTCGGGTGGCGGTTCGATGGTCGCCGACGATGATGACGACTACCGCGGGCTCACCAGTGCGGCCTTCTTCGACATTCCCGCGGCCCATACCGGCACCGTTCGATTGACCCAGGGCAGATCGAAATTCGGTCCGCGCGGTCGCATCTCGGTGGCTCGGCTGTGGCGCGATCTGCCCGATGACGGTCGCTATGTGATTCCTCTGGAGGAACCGGCGCCGGTGGCCGTCGGGATGGGCTCGGCGGGACTGGCCGACTGGATCGACACCGAGGCCGAGCACATCGTGCAGCGGATGAACGACTATCAGGAGGTCGACGAGTGACGCTCACGCCTCGAGCAGGAGCGTGACCGGCCCGTCGTTCACCAGTGACACCTGCATGTGCGCGCCGAAGCGGCCGGTCGCGACGGTGGCGCCGAGATCGCGCAGCGCGGCGGCGAATTCGTCGACCAGGGGCTCGGCGACCGATCCAGGTGCCGCGGCCGACCAGGAGGGCCGCCGGCCCTTCGCGGTATCGGCGTAGAGGGTGAACTGGCTGACCACCAGGATCGGCGCGCCCAGATCGGCGGCCGAGCGCTCACCGTCCAGAATGCGCAGGCGAAACAGCTTGTCCGCCAGAGTCTTCGCGAGCGCGGCGGTATCGGTGCCGGTGACGCCCACCAGGGCGAGCAGGCCGTGCGGCACCCCCATCGCGGGCGGGTCGATCTCGCCCACCACCTCGTCGTCGACCGTGACCCGGGCCGAGCTGACGCGCTGTACCAGGATTCGCATGCCCTCCATCATCGGATATCGGCCGCCGCGGTGGGTTTTCGCGGTGGCTTTCGGGACCGGCCACCGGGAGTTCACGTCGGCGCCACTGATGATTTTCCCGGGACTGCCATCGTCGAAAACCAGCGTCGACGGGCGCCGGCCGGCAGTGCGATGGAGGGACGGACTATGGCGGACGAGATCGAGGTCGAGGTGGCGAAACTCCGCACGGCCGCCGGGAAAACGCAGGATGTGCGTGACCACATCGAACAGGTGCTGACGAAACTACAGGGTAAGACCACCGGCTACGGAAACTGCTGGGGGGACGACAGTCTGGGCAAGCAGTTCGCCGGTACCGGCAGCGGCGATGGCTACCTCGCCGCACACGACAACATGGTCACCGGCGCGCGCAACTTCTCCACCGCCTTCCAGAAGTTCTCCGACGGCCAGAACGACAGTGCCACCTATCTGGAGACCATGGAGCACGGCAACACCTACGGCTTCAAGTGATCGAACAGCCGCGGATCGAGCGCTCATGACGAACGAGCATATGAAGGCCGAGCTGGCGGGAATCATCGGCGAGGCCAAACAGCAACTGCGCGTGATCGCCGAAATCCAGCGGGACCGTGCGGAATTGACCGGCACCGCGTCGGTGCGCAAGAACCGGGTCACGGTCAGCGTGAACGCCGACGGCACCGTCATCGAGACCAAATTCGGCGCCGGAATCGAGGATCTCAGTTATTCCGAGATCGCTCGGGCGGTGACCGAGGCTGCCCAGCAGGCGTCGAAGAACCTGGCGCAGCGGCATCGGGAACTGATGGCGCCGCTGCGGGAACACCGGGCCCGGTTGCCCAAACTCACCGATCTGATCGAGGGCATGCCCGATATGCGCATCCCGACCGCGCCGGAACCCTCACTGGCGCCGCCGGATTCGCCGGACCGCACGGCCGCCTACGGCGAGGATGAGCTCCGGTTCGCGGATGCGGAGACCTATCCGGTCGAACCGGAACGCCGGGTCACCGACTCCAGTTGGTGACCCGGGGTAACCGCGCATGATCGAGTTTCCCAGCTGGCTCGAGTGGCTGGGTGCGGCCATCGGGATGGAGTGGCCGCACGGCAACGAAGACGATATGTGGGCGCTGGCAGGCGACTGGCACACCGCCGCCGGCGAACTGCGCGACATCCTGAGCCTGATGGACGACGCCAAGTCCGCGACGCTGGCCGCTTACCCGTCCGGCGACGGCCAGCAGCAGATGATCGACACGTTCGACAGCATGCGCCACGGCAAGGATTCGCTGGAGGCGCTGGTGGGATACTTCGATCAGGTCGGCGATTCGGTCTACGGCGGCGGTACGCAGATCGAATACACGAAGCTGATGTTCTATTCGACGCTGGTGATCACCGCCGCCGATATCGCCGCGGTGTGGATCTTCCCGCCCACGGCTCCCGCGGAGGAAGCCGGCATCATCGTCGCAACCCGCGTCGCGGTGCGGATGATGATGCGCCGCGTACTCGACGCCATGGCCGGGTGGGCGGGCCGGTTGGCCGAGAACGCGTTGGTGCGCTTCATGTTCCGACATGTGCTGCTGAATGCGGCCCTCGGCGCGATTCAGGATTTCGCGGTGCAGCAGTGGCAGGTGTGGGAGGGGCACCGCAAGAGCATCGACTGGCAGCAGCTCGAGGTCACCACCTTCGCCGCGGGTGTCGGTGGCGCCGCCGGCGGCGCCTTCGGTGAGGCGATGGGCAAGAAGTTCGGCAACGCCTTCCGCAACGAGGTCGGCGACGTCACCTCGAAGTGGGGCGTCAATCTGACCCGTGCCGGGATCGGCGCCGGATCGGGCCTGGTCAACTCGGTGGCGGCCTTCGGCGGCTCGGTCGGCTGGCAGTTCGCCTCCGACCTGGCACACGGTGATCTCGACACCGCGCTGAAGAACCTGAAGAACACCCACGTCGATTGGCGCATGTTCAGTGCCGGTGCGATCACGGGCGGGGCGTCGGCGCTGAATCACAATTTCGCGCACAGTCATTTCGAGAACTCGCCGTTCTGGAAGCTGAACGCGCCGCGCGCCGATCTGGGCAATATCGGTGATGTGCACGGCTTCACCCACGACGGCACCGTGCCGAACGAGCATGTCGACCTGTCGAACGGCAACGGCGCTGTGCCGCACGGTGATTCGTCTACCGGCACGGGCGGCGAGCCGGGATCTTCCGGGTCCGCGCGCGGCGGGCCGGTGACCAACGGTCACGACAGCCATGCGGGTGCGCCGACTACGACGGCGGGCGCTCACGAGCGTCCGGCGTCCGATACCGGTGGTACGCCGGAACAGTCCGTGCCACAGGATCATTCGGATACCTCGGAGACCACACCATCGACTCCGGCGGAGCGTTCCGGGTCGGAGGGCTCGAGTTCGCCATCCGAATCCGCGACTTCCAGCGGTTCGGTATCCGATTCGTCGCCGACACCGCCGGCCCGCAGCGAGGTGCCGGGCGGCACGCACGATTCCACGACCGCGGACACCGCGGCGCCGCCGGGCGGCGGCACGCACGAAACCGTGACGCCGACAACGGCTCCCTCCTCCGAATCGGCCTCCCATGCGCCGGAGGCTGTACCAGCAGGCAGCGAAGCGGGCACGGCCGCCGGTCCTGCCGCATCGTCCGGACCGGCCGAGTCGGCGAGTTCCGCCGCCGCCTCGGGTCCGGCCGCATCGTCCGGCCCGAGCGCGTCGTCGGGATCGAGCGCGCCGGGCCCCGGAGCCTCGACCGGTTCGAGCGCGACAGCCGGTACGTCGACGGGCTCCACGGCCGCATCCGCAGCGTCGCCGATCGACGCTCGTGGACCCGCGTCCGGCGGTGCCGAGGCGGCCCGGACCGGTGAGGTGCGCACGCCCGACGCCAGAGCCGCCACCGACGGACGTGCCGCCTCCGATCTCGGCCGCGGTGCCGCTACCGACGCCCGTCCGCAGGGCAGAGCCGGTGCGGCCGACCCGTCCGCGGCACGCCCCGCTGCCGATCCGCGGATGCAGGCTCGCGTCGGCGACTCCGAGGGTCCGCGCGCCGCGACCCGGCCCGGTACGAGCGAGGGCGAACGGGTCACCGCCAAACCGGACCGTGCGGATGCCGCCCAGCCGCGAGACCGCGGGGAAACTGCACAGCCGCAAGACCGCGCCGGTGCCGGCCCGCGCAGGGACCAACCGCGTGGTACCGAACCGACGCGCGCGAGCGAGCGTCCCGAAAATGCCCGCACCCCAAGCAAATCCGATCAAACCACCGCGCCACGGCCGGACCGACCGGCGTCCCGCGACGTACCACGCGCACCCGAACGGCAGTCCGCGCCACTGAGGGATGCGGACGGTGCCGGAACGCGTGATGAGGCCGCGACGCGTGATGAGCCCGGGCGTGACGACACCGCGACGCGCGACGAAGCAACTGCGGGTGACCGCCGAGATCCGCGCGATTCGACCGAGCCCGCGCAACGCGACGCCGAGCGGCGCGATGCCGACGCGTCGACCCCGCGCGATCGGGACGAGACGGTCCAGCGGGACCCCGACCGGCGTGACACCGGCGCGTCCGCCCCGCGCGATTCCGACAGCGCCGAGCCTCCGGTAGGTGAGCATGCCGGCCCGAGGGATGCCGAACATGCCGGTCCACGTGATTCGGACGGTGCCCTTCCTCTGGATGACCGTGCGCCCGCTCGCGATTCCGACAAGGCTGTACCGGGCGCCGGCGAGTTCCTTACCTCCCGGGACGGGGACTCGGCGGTTCACGCCGATGCCGCAGTACCCCGCGACGCGGATTCGGGCGTCTCGAACCACCCGGACGAGCCGGGTGTGCGGCACCATCCGGCCGAGAACGCCGAAGCGGCTACACCGCGCGACGACACCGGCGATCCAGCGCGAGACCCGTCGCATCCGGACGAGGCCCGATCCGAACACGATGCCGCGCAGGACACATCGAACGCCGAATCGGGTGGACCACGCCGGCGCCCCGCGGCCGACGCGAACCACGACGGTACGGTGCGCAAACCGGTTCACGACGAGGACGGTGAAGACGGCACCCGGCACGACCGTGACGAGGCGAGCGATGACCGGCCCGAAGACCAGTTGGTGCCGGGCGCCCCGCCCATGCCGGCGCCGATCGGCGACCACCAGCCGGCGCGTTCGGCGCGGAGCGAGCAGCCCGATCACATCGGTGCGCCGGAAGCGGCGAAACCGGCAACTCCGCGGCCGGAGTCGACCCGCGGCCGCTGTGCCGAATTGGCGCTGAAGCTGATTCGCGATCTCACCGGCAGCAAGACGATCCGGCTGCCCGAGCGGGCGGTCGGGCCGGAAGGGATGACCGCCGCGCAGGTCCAGGCGGACGCCGGTGGCCGAATGGTAAAGGTCAGCGACCACGACGCGATCGCCCGACGTCTCTCGCGGATGCGCAAAGGAGCGTCGGCGCTGGTGGTCGACGGCTATCACGCCGGTCCCGGTCGCCGAGTCGTCGGTGCGCACGCCTACGTCATGGTCCACGAGGGCGGCGGGCGAGTCGTGGTGCGCGATCCGAGTACGGGTGTGGTGACCGACCACCCGGCGAGCGTGCCTTCGGATCTGCACGACACCCACATGATCCTGTTCGACCACCGTGGGCGTCCCATCCATCCGCTCACCCCGGAACATCGGGAAGCCCTTGCGCGGCAGCAGGATCCGGCCGCCGTGCGAATCCGGCAGGCGCTCGACGACAACGTCGGCCGGGTGCACGAACTGTTGCTCCGAACACCCACCGGCAGAAGGATTCTCGGCGAACTCACCGATCGCCGCTATCGCGAGCACATCGATCAGGGGGCACACACCGACGGCAGATCCGGGTCGTTCCGGCGCCGCGACATCACGGCGGTCCTGTATGCCGAGGGTCGCGGTCAGATCGCTCAGGCACTCACCCTCGCGCACGAGAGCGTGCACGCCGAGCGCTATCTCAACGGCGAATCTCCTGCCGATCGACCCCTGGAGCTGTCGCGCGACGACTACGTGCGCGAAATGGTGCACGAGGAGGCGATGGCCTCCGGCCGCCGGTTCCAGCTGGCGGCGGAATTGCGCGAACTCGGTTACGACATCGCCGAACACCCCGCCGAGGTCGCCTACCGCCATGCCTACGAGCGCGCACTGCGGGGGCTCGCGGGGCCGGAAGCGCACGAGATCGCACATGAGGTGGCGGTCGACCATCTGCGCAATTACCTCGAGCATGTCCCGCCGAACGACAGTGGCCGAACCTACGCCGATCACTACCGCGATATCTGGGATCGCGCGCACGACGGCGCCCGCACTCCGACCGATCAGAGCATCCGCTACGTGCCCGACGATCCGGTGGTCCGCGACCGCATCCGCTCGGCCGTACTAGAGCGGCATATCGCCACCGTGCGGTTGAACGAGCATGCGCAGGAGCTGGCCCACGTCGCCGACCGGGTGGCCGATCGCATCCCCTACGACCCGACGATGCGGCGGGATATGGTGCAGCATTTGATCTCCGATCAGCTGCGCACTATCGACCGCGAACTCGGCCGCGACGGCCTGCCGCCGGAGCGCCGCGCCGAGTTGCGTCGGCTGGCACACGATCTGCGGCGGATGTCGGACCTCGTCGATCGGCATCACAATGCGCTGGCCGAGGTCGACCGGCTGCGGGCTACCGCTGCTGCGGACGTCGCGCGCCGGCTGCTCGGCGACATGATCGCCGATGCCCCGGGCGCCGAAGTCTTCGGTGATCATTTCGCGGTGATTCCCGGTGAACCGGAACGCATCATGGTCGCGGCGGCACCCGGCGATCACGAGCGGGTGCTGCGGGCGGCGCCGTCCGAGATCGTGGAACGAATGGCCCGCCCGGGTGTCGAGCCCGAATACCTGACCGTCGACACCCGCCACAACGGCGAGATCCGCTACGAGCGGGTCGACCAGCCCGGTGCCGCCCGGGACGAACCCGCCGAACCCGTCGAGCCGCAGGACCTCGCGGCCCAGGCTTCCGAGGCGATCGTCACCGAGCTGGAGCGCAAACTGGCCGAGGTGCCGGTGGGCATCTGGGCGGTCGACACGTTGCACGCCCGGGGCGTGACCATCGAACACGACTCCGGTGGCGGTCATCGGTACGAGCCCGCGCGCAACCGGCTCACTCTCGATATCGGCGGCACCGACGGCGAACAGATGGCCGCGTTGGTCCACGCCGCCATCCATGCCGAGCGGGCGCACGAGCGCAGTACCGCCGATGGTGTGCTCGACCGCGATCGGATGTCGCGCGAGGACTACGTCTCGCACCTGCTGGACGAGGAAACCGACGCGCACGCAATGGAATTCAACGCACTCGCGCAGTTGCGCGAGGCGGGCCACGACATCGCGACGAGTCCGCTGGAGCGGATCTACCGCGACGCGTTCACCGCGGCCCGCGAGCGGGCAGCCGGGCGCGACGACCTGCCGGGCGATGCGGCGGCGCGGGCCGCCGAACTGGACCGGATCGCGAACCAGGCCGGTGTCGACGCCATTCGCCCGGCGATGGGCGATCATGCGCCCGACGGCGGCGCGAGCTACGCGCACGGTTACGGCGAGGCGTGGGATTCCGCGCATCCGCCCCGGGACGACTCGGGCGACGGGCAGCAGCCTCGCTCACCGGCCGGTCCGCCCGAGCCGCGCGACGGGGGCGGGAGGAGCTACGCCAACCACTACGGCGGCGACACCAGCTATGGCATCAAGGGATGGGTGACCGAGCACGGCGTGCTGCACGTCGAGGTGCGCGTCGGCCCCGATACGCCGTCCGGACGACAGATGTTCCGGGATCTGATGAACGAGCTCGGCGACGGCGTCGACGCGATCCAGGCCGAATGGTTCGACGGTGGGGCGCTGACCGACAATCTGGACAGTTTCAATGCGGGAGTACAGGAGGGGCTCACGCCGGAGGAGGCCGCGCGCCGTACCTTCACCGGCATCCTCGCGGAGGAACTGGGCTACACCGAGGTCACCTTCGGCGATCCGGATCTGCCGGGTGACTCCGGGCTCGGAGGCCGGCTCGGTGAGAACAGCGGCGTCACAGTCGTTTTCCGCCATCCCGAAGGGTTCGACGGCACACCGCACGTGACAGCAGATTCCGCGAAGGGACACGGCCCCGAGAGGCCGGAGGCATCCGGCGACGTGCGTGATCCGGCGAACGAGGAGGTCTTCACCGGCGGTGCGATCCGGCCGCGCGATGTCTACCACGACGACGCCTGGGCGCGTGCGGCATACGAACGCTTCCGCTCCGACGACAGCGATATCGGCGATATCGCGGACAACCTGGCCGGTACCCCGCGCGCCGACGGCCGGATCGGCTTCACCCGCGATGAGATCGCACAGCTCAAAAACCACCTGATGCGCGCCGAGCATCTGCTGAGGGACTATGAAAAGGGTGGTCTCACGCGGCAGCGGTTCGATGCATCGGCCGATATTGCCGAGGCGTGGATCCGGTTGCGGTCCGGCAAGCCGCTCCCCGAGGACATCGTGCTACTCGAGCACGAACTCCGCGAGGCGCAGTACATGGTCGACCATCCGGATGCGACCTACGCCGCGGCGCACGACCACGCCAACGAGCGCTTCAATTGGCAGGACAACATTCCGGGGCGCACCGGTGAGCGCTACGACACGCTGTGGAGGGAAGAGGATGGCACTGATGGTGTTCTACGACCGGATCAGGGAGGATCCGACCGAGGTGGAGTATCGGTTCGGGACTCGCGAGGAGCACCTGGATCAGCGGCTGATCATCGACAAGCAGGCCAGAACGTTCCGGGATCAGGACGACCGGACGCAGGGGATCACGAGAGCGGTCGCGAGTCGAATCTTCGGCCGGTATCGGGCCGAGGGCACGTGGCCGGTGAGGGGCATGATCCAGGCGTAACCGACGGACCGCGGCGCCCGGAACAGTCGGGTGGCCGCAATACCGCGGAGCCGCCGCGTCGCGGTGAGCTGGTCGTCGATCTCGGTGGTGAACAGGTGCGGATGCGACTGATCGCCGACGAGGCCGGGCGATGGAAGGTCGAATCGGTCGAACCTGTGGAGGGCGGACAGCGCACGTCGGGTACCAGCACGGAACCGGCGAAGCCGGGGCGGCTGCGTTCGTTGTGGCACCGGCTGACCAGTGGCTACACCGGGCACAATCCGAAATATCCGTCCGGCAGTGGTCAGGACGGCAAATACCAGACCGAGATGACCGAGGATTTCGGGCATCTGTTCGACCTTCACGCGCTCGAAACCCTCGGCGACCACGACATCAGCATCAACTACGCACGGTTGCTGAAGGAGTCGTTCACGCTCTGGATCAACCGGGAACACGCTCCGCTGCTCAACCGCTTCACGGCACGGATGGAGCTGCAAGCGGGCGACCACATTCCGATGCGCGCCCGCGACGGGCGGGAGTACGCGTACTGGAACGAGGACGCGGACCCGGCCGAGGTCGCCGCGATGCACACGTATCTGCGCGATATCGGGCTGGGCCATCTGGTCGATGAATCGCAGCCGCAGGACCTGCCCGGCCATTCCGCGCCCCAGCACGGTGAAGCCGAAGCACCGCAGGGCAATCCGGCCGACGAGTTGCGGGCCGCGGCCGATCGCCTGGGCATCGGCCTGACCGATATCAGTCCGGAGACGTTGCGCCGCGCACTCGATACCGCCGAATACCAGAATCTGCGCCGGGCCGCCGTCATCGAGGCCCTGCGCGACGCCGCGCACCGCTACAACGCCGAACACGCCGATATCCCGTATCGGCCGCAGTCGATCACCGACCACAATCCGCTCGGCCGGTTCCTCAAGGAAGTAGTCATCGCCCAAGGCGACGATCCCGGCCTGCTGAACTGGCGGGGCGTGAACAACGGCGCCGAATCCGGCCGCGACTTCGATGTGCTGAACGTCGAAAACCCGGACGAGCGTATCGAATACGACCCCGAGGACGAGTCGGGCCGCGACCAGGGCCTGCGGACCTACTTCGAGAATGCGCTGCGCCGCGACCAGATCCGCGACGAGCGGGCGACCTGGGCGGATCTGCTCGCCGCCGAACTGTCCCGGCTCGAACCGGACCAGCTCGACCGCGCGTTGAACGACCTGCGTGACGGAGTCCACGAACGCGCCGGCGAGATCCGCGATTTCGCCGACCAGGTGGCGCGGTTCCGGGAACGCTTCCCCGCCAACGATATTCGCGAGCTGCCGCCGCAGCTACCGGGTGAGCCGGGCCGGCTGGTGGTCCTGGACGTGCACGGCGACCACGAACAGACGCTCGCCGGCGCACTCGATCGCTATCCCGGTCTCGCTGCCCGCCTCAACAGCGGTGACGTGCGGGCGGAGAAGTGGACCGTCGTCGTCGACGCGAACAATCAGGCGCACGTCCGCCACGTCGGCGATATCGAGGGCCGGGCTATCTCGGTGGACGTCGAGGGGCGGCAGCTGGACGGGCTGCTGGTCCGCGACGCCGACGGCACCTGGCACGTCACCCAGCCGCCCGGCGAACCGGCCCCGGTCGTGCCGCACGCCCGCACCCCCGAGCACATCCGTTCCGTCCGAGACGATCTCGCGCGCGAACTCGGCCTGGACCCCGAACAGGTCACCCCCGAACTCATCGAACACGAGCTGCGCGCCAACGACCTGCGCGCCCTGCAGATCGAGGCCCTGCTCGACCACGCGCGCAGCAGCGACGCCATCGAGTCCTTCCACGATCTGGCCAATGCGCGCGACCGGCTCGCGCAGACCACCGGCATCGACGATGCGCAACACGCGACGCCGGAGCGGGTCGCCGAGTCGATCGCCGATCGCGGCACCCGCAACGCCCTGCGTCAGCAGCAGGTCGAGCAGCTGGTCAAGTACTACGAGAAGCTGGCGAGCTATCTGAAGGGGCGGGGCGAGGACCCGGCGCACCTGGTCGAGGCCCGCGACGATCTCGTGCGCGCGCTGGGCGGCGAACCGGAGGACGTATTCCCGAAGAAGTACTCGAAGGAACTCGACTATCAGCGCAATCCGCAGGGCATTGATCCCGGCGAGCTGACCTCGCTGATCCGCGGCCGACTCCGCGACCCCGGTACCGGCGCGGCGCTGACCGATTTCATCCGGACCCTTGCGGACACGGACCCGTTCACGACCGGTCTGCGTTTCGATCCCGCGACCGATCCGCGGGTGTTCGACGGTGAAGTGCCGATGCACGATCCGGAATCGTTGACCCACCTGCGGGAGATCATCGGTGACGGGCAGCGGCTGTTCGGCACGCCCGACCCGGATCGGCCGGTCGCCTCCGGATCGCGGCCGAATCGCGATTGGGCCCGGCTGCTCGGCCACGACCTCACCGATGCCACCCCGGAGCAGTATGTGCGGGCCTACGAGGCCTATCGGGACGGCAAGATCGAAAAGCACGAGCGGCTCACTCCGGCACAGCGGGAGCAGGTGCACCGCGAACTGCTCGCGGACGTGCGACAGCGGGCCGCCGATCTGAAGGCGCTGGCGGAGCTGAACGATCGCTACCACCGGGCGGTCGCCGATCTGCCGGAGAACCGGCAGGCGAGGATCGATCGGCTCAGCCGGGAATGGGCGGCTGCCTGGACCGAGCGCGAACGGGCCCGCAGCTATATCGAAAACCATGCCTACGAACTCCGCGTCACGCCGGAGGAGTTGCTGGCCGACGACCTGAAAAACGGCTCGGCCCTGCACGATCTGTTCGACGAACTGGGTTCGCGCACCGTCCGGGGCGAGAATCTCGCCGACTACCGGAGGCGGTTCGAGGAGTTCACGCGCCGGCACGAGGCGTTGTTCGAGGCGACGCGCAGATTCCACGACAACGACGTGCGGGTGGCGGATCTGGACGCCGAGCTGCGCGCGGCCGTGGCACGCGATGTGGAGCTGTCCGAGGGCGACGACGGCGCGGCCGCCGCCCCGCCGCAGGGACCGCCGTCGAAGCCGCCCAGCTCACCGGGGGAGGGCGCGCAACCGCCGGAGCCCGGAGGCGGGGAACCCGAGGGAACCTCGCCGCAGACGCCCGGCAACCGCGCCGCGGGCGAATCCGCATCGACGCGCTCGGAACCACCGCATCCGGGCGACAACGACACCGCCGCAGCCGATTCCGGTGCAACCGCACCTGCGCGCATCGAGTCCCCCACCGAATGGGGCATACGGATGCGTGCGGAGAACGCGAGCTGGGACGCGCGCATGGCGGCCCGGCATGCCCTCCGCATGCGCGAACTCGCCGACGAGATGGTCGCCCGCGATCCGGACGGTCCCGAAGGTCCGACAACCTGGGCCGCTCGGATGCGCGCGGATCAAGCGGAATGGGAGGCTCGGCAAGCCGCCCAGCACGCCGACTGGCTGTGGAAGATCGTCGGCGACCACCGCGGGCCCACCGAGCCGGCGCCATCGTCTGCCGCACCACACGACCCGAAACCCGTTGCGGCCGAGCCGGAATCGACACCCCGGGCACCGGATCCGGCGAGCGGAGTCGACAAGCCGCGGCCCAGTGCCGAGGTGCCGATGCGGGATCCGGCCGGGACCGAGCTACCGCAGTCGGAGCGGCAGCCGGAGAAGGGGGAACAGCGGCAAGGGGCATCGAGAGTCGAGGGCGCGCAACCCGACGCGATCGATGCCGCGCTGGCCGAGCAGGATGCCGCGCACAGCGAATTGCGCCGGATCGCACGAGAACTCGGCCTTCCCGATCACGGCAACGCACGTGATCTGGAGGCCGCGATCCTGCGCCGGATCGAGGACGAGTCGGCCGAACATCAGGCCACCATCGCACGGAACGACCTGCGTCCGGACCAGTGGGCCGCCGCCCGCGACCGGGCCCAGCAGCGGCTGAACGAGCTGTACGGCCTGCGCCGCGAGATGATGCGCGCCGCCCGGGATTACCAGGCCGCCCGGATCGAGGAACGGCAGCTTCGTGCCGCGAATCCCCAGCGCGCGCAAGGTCCCGGCGAGCGGGCGTCCGCCGGCGGCGAGGAGCGTCCCACCGCGAAACCTGCAGAACAACCACCGGCCGGTGACGAGGGCTCCGCCGGCAAACCCGGCGACGAGGAGCCGGGTGCCGATTCCGGTGGTGACGACGACGGCACGGGTGGTTCACCCGCGAAGCCGGGGGGTGACCGGCCCGGCGGTGCCGCGCCGCGGGCCGAGGCGGAACCCGGCGCGCAGCCCGCCCCCGATGCGGCCGGTGGCGGGACCGATGGTGGCACCGGCGGTAAACCTCCGACGAATGGAGGTCCGGACGACCCCAGCCCGCCGCACGACGGCGACGGCGGGTCCGACAACGTCCCGATACCACCGGATTCGAACACCTTGGCGCTCCCGCGAGAGTCCGAGCCACCCGCGCCGCACGGTGGCGAACGGCCCGCGCGCGAGGCGTGGCATCAGGACGGCCCACAGCGGGAGCATCGTCCGGTGACGCGCGCCGTGCGAAAGGCGCTGCGGGATCTGGCGGATGCCGGTGCCACGCGAGTCCGCGCCTGGACGCGAATGACCGCGCGCGCTCACGATCTCGGCCTGCGGCCGGACGAGATACGGCGCGAGATCCTGCGCGAGACGATTGCCCGCACTGCCGATGCCGCCGCCACCGCGCCCGCCGTTCGAAGCGAATTGCGTGATCTGCTGGGCGATCTGGACCGCGGCACGCCCCGGCTGGAGGTGGACCGGCGAGCCGCGCGCCTGGGTGTGCCATTGCCATCCGACCATCAGGTCGCCGACGCGATCCGAGACCGGTTGGCACCGCCGGCCCAGCGGCGTGCCGAGCTGTCCATCGAACTCGGCGATCGCCACACCGTTGATCTGCACCGGCTGGAGCGGCTCGCCCGCGAATTCGGCGTCGACCCGCAGGGGCGGTCGCGGCCGGAGCTGCAACGCGCGGTCCGGGATGCGGTGAACAACCATCGCGACACCATCTCCGAGCGGCGGCGGCGCGTGACCGTCGAGTTGGTGGACCGGTATCGCACGGCGTCGGCGAACGAATCCGCCCGCCGGGCCGCTGCCCAGCATGCCGCCGAACGCGAAATGCTGCAGCTGCGAGCCGGTTTCGACGACCGCGGCCCGCGTATCTCCGGAGTCTCCTACCGCCGCTTCCGGTTCGACGCCCCCACCCACATGCGGGTGGACGGCGCCCCGGGCGAGCGCGGCCGATGGGTCGGGGTCGGCGCGGGCCGTGATCCGGAGCTCCGGTTGCCCGCGCGGGAGCGGGCCCGGCACGCGGCCGAGGGGTTCGACGCCGTCTACTACCGGCTCGAACTGGACCACAACGGCCGGATCTGGGTGAGCGAGCACTATCCGGCATCGACGGAACCCGTTGCCGCGCGGCCTGATCCGGTGCGCCGTCCCGGTGATTGGATCGTCGGCGGCGACGCGCACGAACACGAGCCGGGCACCCGGGCGCTGCGCGGACAACTGCGTGACCTCGGCGCGGAGCTGGGTCGCCGAAACGATCAGGTGGACAAGAACTTCGCCAAGATCGTCCAGCTCGCCGAACATCTGGGTATCGACGACGCCTGGCGGATGCGGCCGCGCGAGCTGGCCGGTGCGGTGCGCGATCTGGTCCTTCAGCGCCGGGCCCGGGCCGACGAACTGTGGAATCGCGCGGATATCCCACGGGCCGATCTGCAGAAGTTCTTCGCGGATCGCCGCGCCGAGGAAGCGCGGGCCGAGGAGACCGAATCGCTCGGTAAGGCCCTGCTGGGGCTGTTGCGGGTGCACGATCAGACGTTGGTGGCCGCACGCGACCGGGTGGCGGCCGACGCCGCGCTACTCGCTGCTCGCGATGTCCTGGCCGGTCACGAGGGCCTGCCGCTGGCCGCCGCGGGGCGCCCCGTGGACCCGGTGAACCCGAAACCGGAAGTGGCGCGGCTGGTTCCGGGCAGCGATGGCACACCGGCCCGGCTCGTGGTGGTGGCGCCGGGTGCGAATCCGGATCATGTGCTCGACCCCGCTGTCCGCCGCGCGTTGCTCGGCGCCGACGGCGAATTCGTGTTCCAGCAGGTTCGCGTCGACGCCGACGGACACATTCGGCTCAGCGACATGCACCCGCCCCCATCGGAACTCGACGGCGCCGCGCACCGCCCGGCCGAACTCGAGCAACCGCGTCGGGCTGGAGCCGAGTCACACGCGCCGGGATCCGGCGAGCTGGACGCGGAGGGGCCCCGTCCGGCGGACAACCCCGAGCCGGCGGCGGACCCGCAGGCCGCGCTCGACGCCACAGTGCGCGAACGCGCCCACGTGGCAGCCGATCTCGAGTTCTGGCGCAGTAAGGTCGACCATCGTGCCGACCCGTTCGGGGATGTGGATCTGAGCCGCAACCGCTGGTCGGAGACCTTGCGCCAGTTGCGCGGAGACACCGGGCGCTACGTCAGCGACAGCGCGGGCCCGGACAGTCCCGACGTCGCGCGACACGAGCAGCTCAATCCGGAGCAGGAGCGGGAACAGACCGACCACGTCGACAAGCTGGCCGAGGCGCTGGACCGGCTGTTCCATTTCGAGGACCGGCTCGACGCCATCGACCGCGAGATCCACGACCTGGAACAGCGGGGTGCCCGACACGACGCGTCGCAGGCCGAAGCGGTCCGCGACGAGCTGGGCCGGGTGGCCGACGAGCACCGGGCCGCGGTCCAGCGGGCCAAACCGTTGCGGCGCATCAGGGATGAGCTGTCCCGGCTTCTCGACGACCCCGCGCGGCGCACCCCCGAGAACCTGCGCCGGCTCGCCGATGCCGAGGACGCGGTGGAGCGCGCCGAACACGAGATCGATCGCTTCAACGACGAGCGGGTCGCTCTCACGGGTGCGTGGCCCGATGCCGTCGCCGACCACTGGCGGGCCGCGGTGGGCACGGACCAGACACCGGCAGTGCGCCGGATCAGCGAGAACGTGTGGGTGGACCACGGTCGCGCGCCCGACGAGGACGGAACCGGCGGCCGCCCGGCCCGCTTCATCGTCGTCGCGGGACGCGCCGCATTCGACCATCCGGACGTGCCGGTCCGCGCCGACGATCCGGACGGACCGCGACGACCGGTCGACGACCGCCTCGACGCTCCGCTGCTGGATGCGCTGGCGCGGCATCCCGATCTGGCTCCGCTGCTGAAGGACCCGGCCACCAGCATCGATCGGCTGTCCGTCACCGGTGAGCTGGCGGGCGGCGATCGCGACGGCGCCGGTCAGATCCGCGCACGGGTCGAGACCATGGCGCCGGTGGAGATCGAGCGCACGGGGCTGCCCGCGCACGGCCGCCTGGGCGAAGACGCGCTGCCGTTCGCGGGCGACACGATGGTGCGCTGGCACGGTGCGGACGGACGCTGGCATGACACCAGGGAGGGGCAGGCCCGCGGTTTCCGCGCCTACCAGCCGGAACTGCCGCGCGGCACCAAACTGGACAAATACTGGCAGAAGGAGGTCGACGGCTGGCGGCTGCCGCCCAAGGGGTGGGCGGCGTTCGGCGGTACGGACAACTCCCACATCCCGTACCGGCAGCGGGAGGAGAAGATGCCGGACGGGTTCAGCGGCACGCTCGGCGCCGAACCGTTCCAGAACATGGTGGAGCCGTTGGTACTTCGGCTCCTGACCGATCACTGGCCGGAGCTGAGCTACGAGCAGATCCTCACGCTGAGCGAAGCCGGCCGCGCCGAATTGTGGTGGCATCAGGGACCGGGACCGAAACCGGAGCCGCCGCCGGGCTGGGACGAGGAAGCCCATCACGGCATGCCGCTCGACGGCGCGCTGTACACCATCGGGAAGCGGTGGGTGCAGCTCTACGACATGGCGCGCAAGCACCCGTGGGTGCTGGGTCCGCTGCAGCGCCGGCCGGAGATCGGGGAGTGGGTGCGCGGGCACACCACCTGGCTGCCCGACGGCGCGTTCGATCCGGATCATCCGGTGCTGCGCAAGATCCCCGTCGTGCGCTCGTTCCGTGGTTGGAAGGGCTGGCGTGCCGGGCCGCGCATCGATCTGCAGCCGCCGCATCGGCCGTGGTCGGCCGCCGATCACGTGCCGCCGCGTGACCGGGTGGAGTGGTCCACGCCGCGCCAGGACCGCGATGTGGCGCGCTGGGATGCGGTGCAGCGCTGGGCGGATCGGGTGATCGGTGAATTCGCCGACGATGCCGGCAATGCCGATGTGCACCGGATCGTCGACCTGCTGACCCGCGCCCGCGATCCGCTGCTGGACCCCGCCGGTCCCGGGGGCGCCCGGCTGGAGGCGCTGAACCTGGCGCGGCATCCGGACGGCACTCCGCTCACCCGCGCGGAACTGACCGAGCGCATCCAGTTGGTCAAGGACCACCTCATGCGCAACGAGATGTGGGTGCGCGACCACGCCGACCCGACCGGCAGGATGGTCAAGAAGACCTACGACCGGCTCCCGCATGTGGCCGACGCTTGGCTGCGGCTCACCGGCGAGGGCGACGGCGACGGCAGGACCACCCCGTACAACGAAGATCTGTTGCTGCTCGACGACGCCTACGTCGAAGCCAGGTACCTCGCCGACCACGACGACGCCACCTGGCACGACGCCGACCTGGAAGCGGCCCGGTACGGCTACGACTGGGACACCAACCGGCGCCGCCTGAGCGGACATCTGGTGATCCGCGACGGGGTGCCCGTCCACCCGGACGAATTGCCGCCCGATGCGCCCGAGCGCGACGGCGACAAGACCCTGCGGATGTCGCGGATTCCGTACGCGGTCGATGCGCCCGCGCCCGACCCCGCGTGGCTCTCGCCGCGCGAACGCCGCGCCGCCGAGATTCTCGCCGAAGCCGGTGCGCGGCAACGCTTCCCGGGGTTGCCGCGCAACCCGGTCGAGGCCCTGAAGGAAGTGGCGGTGCGCGACGCGGGGCCGCTGCGTGCCCTGCCCGCCCCAGGTGCGCGCGACCCGCTGCTGGATCTGCTGCTGCGTGCGGGCCGCGTGGAACAGCTCGCCGACGCCGATCCGGGCGAGCGCTTCGCCTGGGCGGAACGCCTCGGCGAACCCGAGTCAGCGGTGGAGCCGAGGCAGCTGCCAGACACCCTGCGGCGGCTGCGCGGCGACCTCACCCGCCGACTGGACGACCTCGGCGCGGCCGGGCCCGATGAGCAGGCCGGTGAGACGAATCAGGCCCGGCCCGCCCTCGGTGGCACCGACGAAGGTGCCACGGACGAAGGTGGCACGGACGAAGGTGGCACGGACGAAGGTGGCACGGACGAAGGTGGCACAGACGAAGGGGATACGGGCGCGAGCGGTGCGAAACCGGATCGCCCGGATCGCCCCGGTTCGGATTCCGGTGGTGCCGTGGCGCCGCATCCGGGTGAGCGGCCGCCGGTATCCGGTGACGGTCCGCTGCGGCAGCCCGGGCCGATGCAACCACACGAATTGCATTCGGGCCGAACCGAAGTCGAGCGGCTGGCGACCGAACGTGGCCGTCTCGCCGACGAACTGGGCCGGTTGCGCGCCGAATCGAAGGAGACCGGTGCCGCACCGCACCGACCTGTCCGCAGCCAGGACGACACCGAGGCCCGTAAGCGGGGAACCGACGACGCTCCGGAAGGCGGTCGGAGCAAGCCGGAACGTGCCGACGACGGTGGACAGCGGCCGGTGGCACCGGCGCGTACCGGTGATCCTTCGGAAGGTGAAGGGAGCGAGTCGAATACGGATCGCACGTCGTCCGGCGACGCCGATGCCGCGGAATCCGGAGAGAAGGGAGATTCCCGGGGGGACCGGGCGGAGGAACCGCGGACCACGCAACCGCACCCGGGTGGCCCGCGCGCGTCCGGCTCGGACGGAGACGGAACGGATGCGGAGTCCGGCGACGGCGGCCGCGCGGGTGCCGGCCGACGGGCGGGGCAGCAGCCGCCGGATGGTGGTGGGCCCGATCGCGCGGGCGGTGCGAACCCGGGTGCTCGTGATCCGCGCAAGCCGTACATCACGCCGGTCCCGCACGTCCCGCACAACGCCGAATTCGAGTGGCCGGATTACGCCTGTCTCTTATACA
>NZ_PSZE01000019.1 GCF_002933465.1 Nocardia nova | reverse complement strand
CCGGTTGATGTCGATGATGGCGGTGAGGTTGCCGAGCCGGTAGTAGCCGGCCTTGTCCAGGGCCTCCCACATGGAGCCTTCCGCGGTTTCGCTGTCCCCGCACAGCACCCACACGTGATAGGGCAACATGTCCAGGCGCTTGCCTGCCAGACACACCCCGACCGCGTCGGGCAAGCCCTGACCGAGCGAGCCGGTCACGACGTCCACCCAGGGCAGTATCGGGGTGGGGTGGCCCTGCAGCCGGGACCCGAGCTGCCGGTAGGTTTTGATCAACTCGTTCTCGTCCACCACGTCGGCGGCACGGAACATCGAGTACAACAGCGGGGACGCGTGGCCCTTGGAGAAGATCAGGTGATCGTTGGCTGGCAGGTCGGGGCGGTGCCAGTCGTAATGCAGGTGCCCGACCATCAGCACGGCCATCAGGTCCGCAGCCGACAGCGACGAGGTGGGGTGCCCGGAACCGGCGCGGGTGCTGCAGCGGATCGAGTCCACCCGCAACTGCGCGGCCAGGCGCCCGGCGAGCTCGATTTGTGCGGCCGTCATCGCCGTGGTCATGACCGCGCCACCGGTACTGTGGTGACCTCGGCCAGGGGTACGGCGGGGTCGGCCAGTGTGTCTCGGTCCACGGGGCCGCCGGTACGGACCAGGGCCGCGATCGTGTCGGTGACGTCCCAGACATTGACATTCATGCCAGCCAACACCCGCCCGTGACGCAGCCAAAACGCAACGTACTCACCCTTTTTCACATCGCCGCGGAAAACGACCTCGTCGTAGTCGCCATTGGCGACGTAGCCGGAGTACTCCATGCCCATCTCGTACTGGTCGGAGTAGAAGTACGGCACATGGTCATAGACCGCGTCACGGCCCAGCATGGTGGCCGCGGCCACCGCCGGCTGGTTGAGCGCCGCGGACCAGTGCTCCAGGCGCAGATGCGTCCCCAGGTGCGGATAGTAGGCGTTGGCGACGTCCCCGGCCGCGACCACGTCGGGGTCGCTGGTGGCTAGGCGTTCGTCGACGACGATGCCGTTGTCGACATGCAGGCCGGCCGCCTCGGCCAGTTCGGTGTCGGGACTGATGCCCACCCCGACCACGACCGCGTCGGCCTCGATGACGCTGCCGTCCGCCAGGCGGACGCCGTTGGCTCGACCACCATCGCCGGTGATCTCGGCGACCGTGACACCCGAGCGCAGGGCGACGCCGTGCGCCCGGTGCAGATCGGCGTAGATCTCGGCCATCTCGCGGCCCAGCACGCGCAGCAGCGGCAGCTCGCCCCTCTCGATCACGGTGACCTCGCAGCCCGCCGCGCGCGCCGCCGCGGCGGTTTCCAGCCCGATCCACCCGCCCCCGATGATCGCCACCCGATCCGCGGCGGCAAACGCCGCCTTGATGGCCTCACACTGCTCGAGCCGCCGCAGGCAGAACACGCCGTCGAGCTCGGCGCCGGGCACGCTCAACCGCCGAGCGACCGACCCGGTGCACAGCAGCAGCTTGTCATAGCCGATCCGCTCACCACCGGCGACGCTGACCCGGTGAGCGGCGAGATCGAGCCCGGTTGCCCCGGTACTCAGCCGCAGCGCAACGTCGTGCTCGGCGTACCAGGTTTGCGGGTGGACGTAGATCTTGTCCTTCTCCGACTTGCCCTGCAGATAGTCCTTCGACAGCGGAGGCCGATTGTAGGGGCGCTCACTCTCCTCGCAGAGCAGGACGATCCGACCGGGAAAGCCTTGCGTGCGTAGCGATTCGGCCGCTGTGGCGCCGGCCAAGCCGCCGCCCACGATGACGAATGTTTGCTGTTCGGTGCTCATATCTCGCCCCGTCCTTGTTTGTGTGTCTAGATCGTTTGCCGGTAGCCGAAGAACTCGTGGTCCTCGTTGTAGCCGCCGTAGCCGCCGCCGATATCGGAGAAGTGCGCCACGAACTCGATGCCCTGGATCCACTTGACCTGTTTGAAGCCGAGCTGGGACTCGTTGCGCAGCCGCAGCGGGGCGCCGTGGCCGAACGTCAGCGGCTCACCGTTCATGTCGTAGGCGAGCATCGTGAGGTGGTAGCTCATCTGCTCGATGGGGTGCGCGTCGTAGTAGAGGCCCTTGTCAGGGCCCTCGGCGAGCGAGTAGAACACCACCCACTTCGCTTCCGGCCGCGGTTCGACCAGGTCAAGGATGGTGTGCATCGACACCCCGCCCCACTTGGCGATCCCCGACCAGCCCTGGATGCAGAAGTGCTGGGTGATCTGCTCATGGTGCGGCAGCGCCCGCAGCTGGGCCAGGCTCAACTCGGCAGGTTTCTCGACCAGGCCGGTGATCCGCAGCCGGTAGTCGGCGAAGCCGCCGTCGAGCAAGGCGGTGTACTCCGCCGAATCGGGATACAGCCCGTTGTGCCAGAAGTACGGCGAGATGTCTTTTTCCGTGTACTCCCCGGGCGTCGCGTCCAGGTGTTCGAACAGCCGCTGCGCCGGCCCGATCAGCGCGAACCCGACCCGCTGCACCACCCGGGGGTGACGCAGCGTGAACGGGGTCGCCGCCACCCAGCCCACGACGACCACCACCATCGACGCGGCGAACACCGCGAAACCCGCCCAATCCGTCGCGTCGCGCCCGGCGTAGATGTGGTTGAGATTGCGCAGCAGACCCGTCATGAACACCAACGCGACGTGAACGGTGATGAACAACAGGAACCACACCAGCACCAGGAAATGCATCGAGCGAGCCAGCTGAATACTGAACAATTTGCTGACTGGCTTGAACCGGGTCGACAGCGCCGGGGACATGCCCAGCCCCGTCAGCAACGCCAGCGGCGCCGCGATGAAGATCGTGATGAAGTAGGCGATCAACTGCAGGCTGTTGTAGGCCACCCAGCCGTTCTCCACCGGCCACTGCAACGACAGGTACTGGATCAGCACCGACACCGCGTTCGGGAACACCGACCAGCTGGTGGGCACCACATGCCGCCACTGCCCGGTCGTGAACAGCAGCACGTAGAAGACCACACCGTTGAGCAGCCACAGGGTGTTCACGCCCAGATGCCACCAGCGGGCCAGCCCGATCGAGTGCCGGATGCCTGGTAACCCGACCTGGCCTGGCAGGCTGATGGAATCCTTCTTCGCCGTCCACAGCGGGTCGACCGGAACCGGGCGCTGGATGCGGAACCAGTCCCGCCCCGGGGTGCTGTGCCGGGTCCAGTACAGCCGCGGATGATCGCTGAGGATCTGCAGCCCGGAACGGATGACGAAGATCAGCAGGAACAGGTTGAAGAAGTGCTGCACGCCTACCCAGACCGGCAGCCCTGGATGGACAGTGCTCGGCGAAATGACGGTCCCGGGGTTGTCGGCGATGAACTGCTGCACCGAGGTCATATCCCGCAGGCCCTTGGCCACGGCGACCGCGACGATCAAGACCACGAATCCGATCGGCAGCAACCACAACAGGTTGAACCACCTGCTCTGGCCGACCCGCAGCCGCGGAGCGATCCCGCTGGCTTGCGGGATCGAGCCGGCCCAGCTCGCCGGATCGACGACGTCGGAGCCGGTGCGTAGCCGTGACCGGAACCCGGGCGGCGCCTGGCCGTCGTCGTCGGCGGGCTGGTCGGTGCGACGTTCGGTCATCAGCATTCCTGGAGGGGGAGGGGGAGGGGGAGGCGGTCAGGTGGTCAGGGCCGCCTCAGCTGTCGGCTGCCGACCAGGCCGGCTGCCACCCCTGATGGCCACGCAGCAGGTCGTCGGCCTCGAGCGGTCCCCACGTGCCGCGCTGGTAGGGGCGGATCGGCGCGGGGTGGTCGAGCAGCGGTTGCACGATGCGCCAGGTCTGCTCGACGCTGTCCTCGCGGGCGAACAGGTGGCGGTCGCCGACCATCGCCGCGTGCAGGAGCCGTTCATAGGGTTCCAGCGGCTCGCCGAATTCCTCGGTGAACGAGGTGTCCAAGTGCACCGGGCGCCACGAGTCGCCGGCCCGGGCCGCGATCTGCACGCGCAGGCCCGCGTCGGGATCGATGCGCAGCACGATCTGGTTCGGTTCGATCTGCATCGGATTGTGCAGAAAGGTCAACCGTGGGGTGCGGTGCAGGATCAGCCGGACCTCGGTGACCCGGTCCGGGAGCGCCTTGCCGGCGCGCAGAAAGATCGGCACCCCGAACCAGCGCCAGTTGTCGATCTCGAGGCGCAGCGCCACGAACGTCTCGGTGCTCGATTCTTTCGCCACCCCGGGCACCTCGGTGTACCCGTCGTACTGCCCGCGCACGACGTGGCGCGGATCCGCCGCCGGCATCGCCCGGAACACCTCGGCCTTCTTGTCACGCAACTCATCGCCGCCGGCACCGGCCGGCGGCTCCATCGCGACCAGCGCCAGCACCTGCATCAGGTGGTTCTGCACCACGTCACGCAACGCGCCGACCGCGTCGTAGAACGCGCCGCGGTCCTCGACACCGAAATTCTCGGCCATGGTGATCTGCACGCTGGACACGCTGCGCCGATCCCAGAGCTCCGCGAAGGCGAGGTTGGCGAAACGCAGGTACTCCAGTTCGATCACCGGTTCCTTGCCCAGAAAATGGTCCACTCGCAGGATCTGCTCCTCGGCGAGCACCCGGTGCAGCCGGGCGTTCAGCTGCCGGGCGGAGTCCAGGTCGTGCCCGAACGGCTTCTCCACCGCGACCCGCGCGTGTTCGGCCAAGCCGGCCCTGCCCAGGTGCTCCACGATCGGCCCGAACAAGACCGGCGGCATCTCCAGGTAGTAGAGCGGTCTCTGGTGGGCAGCGACCTGCTTTGCCAACCGGTCATACAGTGTGTCGTCGGTGACGTCACCGTGCAGATAGGACAGTCGTGCGGCGAGGTGGTCGAACACCGCGTCATCGACCTGTTCCCCGGCACCCGCGATCGCCTCGCGGGCACGTTCCACCAGCTGCTCGACCGGCAGGTCGTCCGCGGCGACACCGATGATCGGGCAGTCGAGCAGCCGGCGCCGCTCCAACCTGTACAGCGCGCGGAACGTCATCTTGTGCGCCAGATCCCCGGTGATCCCGAAGATCACCAGCAAATCCGCCACTCCACCATGACTGTCAGACGTGATCGCTCACCCCGGACCGGCGGCAGGCCCGCCGTCCTCGGCCTGCCGCCGGTGATGGTCGTGTAAACGCATCACGTCGTCACCTCGATTCCTGCAAGCACACGGCCTAACACGACGCAGGGGCCCCGGGGTCAGGTCGCCGGAGATCGTGACGAGATGCCGCGGTCGTGGCCCGGCCTGTTCGTTGCCGCATAGAGCATCGTCTGGAGCGGCGGAGCGTCATTGCTTGTCGCGGCGGGGAGAGAACGTTCATGGTGATCTCAGCGAGAAGTGGTCACCAGCGGGTCCGGCACCGAACTCATGCTCGCCACGGTCAGCGGCGAACAACTGACCTCACTGCGGGACCGACTGGCTGGCACAACTCAACCTACGCCGAAGCTCCGGCCCTCGTCGAGGTTCTCGCGCTTCGGCTGCGCGTTCGCAGGGGTGCGCTGTGCTCGCCGATTCGTCCTGAAGCGTATTCGCCGGCGACGGTCTCCCCTACGGTCAGGGCAATTTGGCGACGGTCAACAGCACCGCGGAATCCTCCAACGCTTCCAGGCTGTGACGGCCCGCCGGCGCGATCACCAGGTCGCCGGTGCGGGCCTCCCACGAGTTGTCAGCACAGGTCAACCGGACCCGGCCGGACAAGACCAGCATCGTGGCCTCACCGGGGTTGGGGTGGTCACCGAGACGAGCGCCCGCGATCATGCCGATCACCGTCTGACGCAAGACCTTCTCGTGTCCGCCATAGACGGTGTCGGCGGTATGCCCGCCACCGCGGGCGGCAGCCTGTTCGATCTGCTGGCGGGCGAGAGCTTCCAGAGAGACACGTTGCATACCTGCAGTTTGCCCGGTCGACCGCTCGGCCCGACTGGCCGAGCCCGATGTCGGTCGGCAAACGGCCACCCGGTCAGCAGCACGCCCTTCTCGTACTGGGTTACCACTCGCACCGCCAGCGACAGGCCGATCAGGGCCAGGATCACGACGACAACCACAATGACGATAACGATGGCCATGACACGTCCTCGCAGGAGCGGTCACCGGGCAGCCAGCGAGGGTCCGCTCGCCCAGTTGTGGGCCAGCGTCGCGGCCACCCCGGTTCCAAATACCGAAGCGGTACTCAACACGACGATATGCCCGCGCGCGTTCACAGTCGATGCCCGAGTCGGGCGTCCCGGTTCGGCGGACATCGGAATTCGGCTGCAAACACCACAGTGAGGGCGCAAACTGCACAGGTGTGCCGCAAGTCGCTGGACGCCTCGAATGGTCGCGCGCGCAGATCGGCGCCGCCGTGACGCTGGGCCTGCCCGACGGGATCCGGGCGTGTCTGTTCGATCTCGACGGTGTGCTCACCGACACCGCCCGGGTGCATGCCGCGGCGTGGAAGGAAATGTTCGACGCCTACCTGCGAGCCCGGGCAGCACGAGAGCACTCATCGTTCGTGGCGTTCGACCCGGTCGCCGACTACGACGCCTACGTCGACGGCAAACCCCGCGCCGACGGCACCCGCGCGTTCCTGGCCTCTCGTGGGATCGACCTGCCTGAGGACGACCCCGATGATCCACTGGACGTCGAGACGGTGGAGGGTCTGGGGAACCGCAAGAACGAGATCGTGCTGCGCAGGATTCGGCGCGACGGGGTGCGGGCGTATCCGGGGTCGGTGACCTATGTGGAAGCGGTGCGTGCGGTCGGGCTGCGGCGGGCGGTGGTGTCGTCGAGCACGAACTGCCGCGACATACTGGTGGCCGCGCACATCGAAGACCTGTTCGATCAGCGTATCGACGGGGTCACCGCGCAGCGGGAGAAGTTGGCGGGCAAACCGGCGCCGGACACGTTCCTCGCCGCCGCGCGTGCACTCGGGGTCGCACCGGATGCCGCGGCCGTGTTCGAGGATGCCCTCGCCGGTGTCGCCGCCGGTCGCGCCGGCGGCTTCGGCTACGTGGTCGGCGTCGACCGTGTCGGTCAGGCCGCAGAGCTGATCGCGCACGGCGCCGACACCGTCGTCACCGACCTGGCCGAGTTGAGCGGGCGCCGATGATCAATCACCCCGCGTTCACGATCGAACCCTGGTGCCTGCGCGCGACCGGCCTCGACCTGGAAGTGCTCGCTCAAACCGAATCGGTGTTCGCGCTGTCCAACGGGCACATCGGCTGGCGCGCAAACCTGGACGAGGGTGAACCGCACGGTTTGCCCGGCAGCTACCTCAACGGTGTTCACGAGCTGCGAACCCTGCCCTACGCCGAGCCCGGCTATGGCTACCCCGAGTCCGGGCAGATGATCATCAACGTGACCAACGGCAAACTGATCCGGCTGCTCGTCGACGACGAACCATTCGACATCACCTACGGTCGGCTCGACGCCCACGAGTGGTGCCTGGACTTCCGAGACGGCGTCCTGCACCGCCGCACCGACTGGACCTCCCCGGCCGATTGCGCGGTGCGCGTGTCCTCGACCCGCATGGTGTCGTTGGCGCACCGGGCGATTGCCGCGATCCGGTACCGGGTGCAGGCTCTCGACCGGCCGGTGCGCGTGGTCATCCAATCCGAACTGGTCGCCAACGAAGCGCTACCGGCGGCGAACGGTGACCCGCGTGCCGCGGCCGAGCAAGTGCCGTTGATCGGCGAAGAACACGCCGCCAAGGGCACCCGCGCAGGGTTGGTGCATTCCACCGGGCGCAGCGGCTTGCGCATCGCCGTCGTGATGGACCACGCCGTCGACGGACCCGACAACACGCAGGTGGAATCGGAAAGCTTCCCGCACCTGGGCCGCGTCACCGTCACCGCGGAACTTCACCCCGGCCAACGGCTGCGGTTGGACAAGTTCGTCGCCTACGGCTGGTCAGGAACCCGCTCCCTGCCCGCGGTGCGCGATCAGGCCGATGCCGCCCTCGCCGGCGCACGACGGACGGGCTGGGACGGCTTGGCCGCCGCGCAACGCGCCTACCTCGACGACTTCTGGTCCCGGGCCGACATCGAACTCGACGGCGATACGGAGATCCAGCAAGCGGTGCGGTTCTCGCTATTCCACGTGCTGCAGGCCGCCGCGCGCGCCGAAGGCCGCGCGATCCCCGCGAAGGGTCTCACCGGTCCCGGCTACAACGGACACAGCTTCTGGGATACCGAGGCATACGTGCTGCCGGTGCTGACCCAGGTCGCCCCCGACGCCGCAGCACACGCGTTGCGGTGGCGACACTCCACTCTGCCGATGGCCACGGCCCGTGCCGCCCAGCTCGGGCTGGCCGGTGCCGCGTTCCCGTGGCGCACAATCCACGGCGAAGAGTGCTCGAGCTACTGGCCGGCGGGCACGGACGCCTTCCACATCAACGCCGCCATTGCCGACGCGGTGATCCGCTACATCCACACCACCGGTGATGACGCGTTCGAATGCGACGTCGGACTCGAACTGCTCACCGAAACCGCCCGGCTTTGGGCGGCGTTGGGCCACCATGACACCGTCGGCCGCTTCCGCATCGACGGGGTCACCGGCCCCGACGAGTACAGTGCCGTCGCCGACAACAACGTCTACACCAACCTGATGGCCCAACAGAACCTGCGCGCCGCCGCCGACGCCGCCGACCGCCATCCCGACACCGCCCGCGACCTCGGGATCGATGACGAGGAAACCGCCCGATGGCGCGACGCCGCCGACGCCATGTATATCCCCTACGACGAGACGCTCGGCGTTCACCCGCAGGCCGAGGGCTTCACCGCCCACCAGATCTGGGACTTCGACACCACTACCGCAGAAAAATATCCGCTGCTGCTGCACTACCCGTACTTCGACCTGTACCGCAAACAGGTGGTCAAACAAGCCGACCTGGTCCTGGCCATGCACCGCCGCACCGACGCCTTCACCCCCGAGCAGAAAGCCCGCAATTTCGCTTACTACGAACGACTCACCGTCCGCGACTCGTCACTGTCCGCCTGCACCCAAGCGGTCCTCGCCGCCGAGGTCGGCCACACCGGCTTGGCCTACGACTACCTCGCCGAAGCCGCCCTCATGGACCTCGACGACCTCGAACACAACACCCGCGACGGCCTGCACATTGCCGCCCTCGCCAGCAGCTGGATCGCACTCATCGCCGGATTCGCCGGAATGCGAGACACCAACGGTGAGCTGTCCTTCGCGCCACGCCTACCCGAAGCACTGACCCGCCTCGCCTTCACCGTCACGATGCGCGGGCGACGCCTCACCGTCGACATCACGGCCACCACCGCGACTTACACCCTCCAATCCGGTCAACCGATCCGCACCACCCACCATGGACAGCAGATCACCGTGGCCACCGAGGCCCCGATCACCCGACCGATCCCAGACCCCACGACAACAACCCCGCGCCCGACCCAGCCGCCCGGGCGCGCCCCCGCCCCGCGAAGCCGCACATAGTGAACGACACGAAACCTATTGGGCACCGGTAAAATCGGGCAGGGCGTAGCGTGAATGGCCTGGGTAGTGCTTCTCGAAAGAGGGGACCGAATGTGAGTACCGCGGCACGGATCGCCTCCTGCTTGATGCGAGTGTCCGACCTCGAGCGTTCCGTGGACTTCTACCGCGACGTGTTCCGGTGCAACATTGCGATTCACGAACCGGACGCGGCGCTTCTGTTGACGCCGGACGGCTTCCAGCTCTACCTGCGTACACACGAGGCACACAACGCACGCGATATCAATGACGTGGGCGTCGAGCAGATCATCTGGTCCGCGGGCAGCGAGAAAGAACTGCGACAGATCGAACAACGCCTGCGCGCCCACTATCCCAGCACGTACGCCAATACCCTGAACGGAATCACTTTCGTCGAGGGCGTCGATCCCGACGACATTCGCGTACTGATCACCTACCCGACTCCCGACCAGCTTCCACGCGAGGTCATCGACCGACGATTCCGGTGATGGGGCACCGAGACTTGATCACTTGAATTGCTGGGCGTCGCGAACGCCACGACAGCCACCTCCGCCCGAGGGACGCCAGTCCGTTCAGAAGTCAATCGCCTCAGGCTACTCTGGGCACAGCGACCGGCTCCAGGAGCAGCTGACTCGCATTGGGTCAGGGTCGAAGACACTAACGAGTGGGTGTGGCGCCGGATGGGGTCCCCGGGGCCGGTGGGTACGGACGGGTCCGTGGGCCCTGTCGCGACACCGGGACTGCAGCGAACGCATCTGGCCACAGTCCCACTGCCACACCTCGCAGCAGATCGCGGTTTCGGAAGGATTGTCCGAGAACAGGATTCGTCAGATCATCGACGAAGAGGCGGATTCTACGATCCCTCGACCGGCGACCACCAACCGGAATGGCGCAACCCCGGCGATGCGCCTGACCACCGAGAGCGGCCAGTAGGGATCGTTCCGGAGTTTCCGCCGAGAAGTCTAATGCGCGTGTCCACCTGAGCGTTGGCTCAGCAGCGAAGGGCGGAAACCTCAGCCGCGCTCGCCACTGCCTGCGTAGGATTTGTTGCCAGACAATGAATCCCCGGACAGCGCGGCGTAGGAGATTCCCGGGTCGTGCGGCTGCTGATCGCCGGGTTCCGGGTTCGGCGGCTCTCGGTGATCTTCGGGCAGTGCCGCTCCACCGGAGGGTGTGGATCGAATGGCGAGGACGGGCGGGTCGTGCTCACCGGCCATGTGGTCGACCCAGCGGATGAACTTTAGTGCCGATCCCGCGAACATCCTGCGAACATCTTGGAAGGCGCGTACATCGTGGCCGCCGGTGGTGTCGATCGGTTCGCCGCCGTGAAATCCCCAGCCGCCCCGGGTGAACCAGCAATGCACCGGCAGCAGCGGTGCGCCGGCGTCGATCGCCAGCCGGGCCGGACCGGCGGGCATGCGAGCCGAAGGCAACCGGAACGTTTCGCACCAATAGCGGGCGTAGGAGCGCATGCTCGCGTGTACGAGGTCGTCCGGCACCTGCGAGGCAGTGGTGGCCAGCACTCTGGGGTGGCCAGCACTCTGGCCAGGTTGCGCCGTAGCTGAACCGGACCACCGTTTCTGGTCGCGCGATCGGCCGCGAGACCGAACAGGCCCAGCGCCCACCGCTGCGGCAGGGTACGCACCAACTGCCAACCGGCCGCGTAACCGAGATCGAGTGCGCGAGCCTTCGAGGTCAACGCCGGTCCTCCGAGCTCCATCGGCGCACCGCCGCCGCTCGGGTGGTGCGATCTCGTCGTTCTCCGGGACTGATCATCAGCAGTTCGTCCACGGTGGAGACGTCGCCGGTGGCGGATGCGGTGGTCATTGCGGCGAAGGCCTGTTGGTCGTCGGTATAGGGCGGGATCACCAGGAGGACCAGTCGACGGTCGCGGGTGCCCAGCATCTCGATCGTGTTGACGGTGCCGGTGCGGTGGCCTTCGAGGCGGACGGCCAGCCCCTCGATGACCAGATCGCTGGGCGCGCTCGCCCACTCACCGAGGCGGTAGGTGATCCGGCGAACTGGGCCGAGCCGACCGGCCACGGTCGCCAGCAGCGCGGGCAATTCGACCTCGAGATCATCGCTGCGCGGCCACCACGCCCCGTCCACGTAGCCGGTCTTCGCCGAGTCCGGTTTCAGCCGCACTCGCGGTGCTCGGTCGTCGACCGCGTCGGAGCTCTGCCGGTGCGCGCGGGCGTTGTCCTGTGTCATAGCGACGGTCCTCCTCGGTCGGGAATCGGCCGCGTCCCGGTGTCACGGCCCGGGCGGCGGGCCGACGTGTCCTGCCAACGCGAGGCGCATGCGCTCGCGTGCGACTTCGGGTGTCGTGCCCGCCGGAATGACGAGCAGCGCCAGGGAGGTGTCGTGCGCTCCGTAGAGGCGCATCACGTCGGGAGGCTGGTCGTCACTGGGACCGTGCACGCGGATGTGGTCGTCGGTGTCGATGCGTCGCTGGGCGATGCTGGTCGCGTTCCATTCGAAGCCGACGCGCATCGTGGGACCGAGGCGTGGGGTGACCGCGTTGATCAGGTCGTGTAGTTCGGACGTGAGGTTCGTGGTCCACGGCCACCAGGCGCCGTCGACATTTCCGGGGACGGCACCGCGTCCACGGAGCATCAAGCGCGGTGTCCGCGTGGGTGCCCGGAAAGGCTGCCGCCCGTTCTGTGCGGCCGTATCCGCTTCGAAGCCGGTGACGATGGGACGTCGTGCATGGAGGCGAGGCATGGTCTACTCCTGCCGCGGGGTGGCGGCGTCCGCCATCTCGGAGTCGGCGGTGATTCTGTCGGTGATCGGAAGGATCACGCGTAACACCGTGACCGTGGAATCGGCGCCGACGACATACATCGTGTTCCGCAAATGGAACCGGTAAGGCTCGAGGCTGATCGAATGCTCTCCCACAGTCACCTGCCGCGGCGGCGCGGACCAGCTGTTCGGGTCGAAGACGATCCGATCGACCGGGCTCAGCCGAGTCGCCAAGGCAGCCAACAGTTCCGGGAGCTCGGTAGGGAGGTCGGTAGATCTGGGCCACCACGCGCCATCGATGTAGTCCGCGTGGCGGCCTTCCGGCTTCAGACGCAGTCGCGGTGGGCGGTGGGTGACCGCAGGTTCGAGAGGTCCGTTCGAGGGTTGCGGCGGGGCGCTCGAGGTGTGTTCGGGTACGGGGTCGAGATAGCGCCGGATTGCTTCCGGGAAGGCCCTGGTCTTGTGTGCGAATGTGTGAGCGATGGCCATGGTGACCGGTCCCTTGCTGGTCGAGATGGAACGTGGCGGCCGAAATATTCGGCACTCGACCTGTGCCCGCGGCCGCATCGACGGCTCAGGACGCGGGCGTCGGTGCTCGAAGATGTGCGGTTCCTCCAGTAGACGCCGGTGGACAGGTTATGTCAACGTTGTAGGTCTACGCTTTATCGCTACCGAATTTTCCGCCGGCGAGTGAGGCTGCACCATGGACGAATCGTCACCGAACCTCCAAGGTTTCACCGACAGTGCCCACATCGGGCGTGGCGCGAACGGTCGTGTGGCCGGCCCGGTCACGCGCGCCGGAGTGCTGGCGGCCGCACTGGCGATCATCGACGACGACGGCGTGGAGGGGTTGTCGATGCGCCGTTTGGCCGAGGCGGTGGGCCGAGATCCGATGGTGATCTACCGGCATGTGCCGAACAAGGCGGCGGTGCTCGACGGGGTCGCCGAGATCGTCTTCGGGCAGCTGAGAGTGGACAGGTCCGACCCGGATTGGCGCGGGCGGTTGCGGACGATTGCTCGCGATTTCCGCGAACTGGCGCTGGCGCATCCGCGGGTGGTGCCGTTGCTGGTGACGCGACCACTGGCGACGCCGCTCGGGCAGCGTTCCCCAGCGGTCCTACGGCCGCTGGAGGACATACTGGCGTTGCTCACCCGTGCCGGCTTCTCCGGAGCAGATGCCCTGCACATCTATCGCGCGCTGTTCGGTTTCCTCTACGGCCATGTGCTCAATGAGCTGCAGGAATTGGTGGAACGCCCGGAAGAGTCGGACGAAGTACTGCGACTCGGCCTGCATCGGCTGCCGGTCACCGAGTTCCCGTTGCTGCGCCAACTCGCGCCGTTGCTGGCCGACTACGACGGTGAAGCCGAGTTGGAGCGGGGACTCGATATGCTACTGGCCGGCCTTACCGCCACCCTGCCGCACCTCGGCGCGGCTGCCGCCGCACCCGATATCGCTGTCGGCAGCAGAGAGAAGGGGTGACTGTCTCACCCGGCGGGCGGCAGACGGCCGAGTCGGCGTATCAACTCGAAAGTATCAGTGTCTCAACGAATTTCACCGATAAGCTTCGGCGTTCTTTGTGGGGTCGGCCACGACATCGCGGTCGGGCCGGAACTGTGTGACCGAAAACGGTCGGCCAGTGACTGCTCCGCGCGCACGCGTTCGCCGCTGGTTTCGATGTGTTGCCGGGTTCCATCCGGCGGATTCGTCACCGGCGCTTGCCTCCGGGCGCACCGTTCACGGTCGCCGACGCGTGGTAGCCGTCATCCACACCGATTCCGGGGTTGAGTGACGTGGGTGTGGGTAAGTCGAGGGCAGGTAACCGTGTCTCCCGGGAGACCGCAGTGCCGAGAGCGCGCCAGTTCAAATAAGCAGCTGGCGCGGTCGCCTTTGTCGGGCCTTCCGCTGCTTCGGCGGCCGAGCCTGCTCGTTACGGTGCGGGCGGTCCACTGCTTCCGGTGGCGCCTCGAGCGGGGTGTACCGGGTGTAGGCTCGAGGCATTCGGCGGCATCACGGGCGCTGACCAGCAGAGGTAGCGCCGTTCCCGAATTCGAAGTGCGTCCTCTTTCCGGTGGGTCGCGGCAGGAGCACGCCAGGATCGGCTTACTGGTCGTACCTCCGCACACCGACTCGGCAATCGCGCGCGCGATCCTGGCGGCCGCGGCAACGCCCGGCGCGTGTCCCGGATCCAGGACCTGCTGGCACCGCTGGACAGCCCCGCCCCGCGCGGACCGGCGTTCGACAGCGATCGGGACCCACAACGACGAGCAACGCTCATACCATCGGGCCCGGAGTGATCGGCCACCAAGGCAGTGCCCCGACCGCGCGTCCGCCACGACGAGGTGCCATCGGGCGCGCCCGCCATGCCGACGCACCCATGCCTCGATCCGAAATGCCTTCCGAGCCAACTCATTTCGCCGATCGTGATCAGCGCAAGCGCGGAATCCGACACGGACGGTCCAGCATGCACGATTCCATTCCCGCAGGTCGCCGGCAGGTGTCAGCGAGTAGGCTGGGCAACATCGGGAGGCACCTCGCATGCCGACCAGCCACGGTCGCATCGTCTCCGATTCGAATTCCGGCCCCTCGCGGAGGCTGTGACAGGAGCGTCTCATGACGGCACGCTCGACGAGTTCGCATCCCGCACCAGCTCGTCGCCTACCGCTCTCTACACCACGATTGCGTGTGCGTCCGCGCGGCGACGGCACCGGCCATGTCGACGGTGTCTGGTGGCCTCGCACGCAGGACCTCGCCGCCGAACTTCCGGGCCTGCTCACCGCCCTCCGGCCGCACCTGGGACCGGTACGGCGGGTCGTCTACGACCCCACCGGATGGTGGTCACCCTCTACTCGGCACCTCCAGCTCGGTAGTCATCGCATTCGCTTGGACCCCTATCGGTTCGAGCTGTTCAACACGATGTACGTGTGCAGTGCGCACGGCACTCTCGTCCTGCTGCAGGTAGTCCTCGCCACCACCGATGACAGCGTGGCGAACGCGGCACTGGCAGCGGTACCGGGCGCACGGAAATAAGTCGATCATGATTCGCGCCGGCGCTCCCGATTCTGGGGTCGCGCGTCGGTTGGTCGGCGGGCTCGGGGGGTGACGAGTGCCGCTCACCTGCGGTCCTCGGTTGGTTCCCGGCTGCCCGCCGACGGCTTCCGCGCAGCCGCTAAGTTGCTCGCCATTCTTAGCTGAAAGTGTAGACAGCCCTGGGCCGAGTTGTGTATGTTAATCAACATTCTGAGCTGCCATGGACCGACGGTTGCGCCCGCACCGCTCGCGGCAGCAGCCCGCTCACCGTGGAGACGGAGGCTTCGACGATGAACCCCTATGTCCTGATTCAGAATCTGCTCAATCAGCTCGATCTCGGGTCCGCGGGGATCGGCGCTCGGTAGCGAGTGCATCCGCGCCGGAGTCGCGGGGCGGCTCGAGCATCGGCACGAGATAGTGCCGGGCCAGGGCCGCTACCTGCTCGTCGTCGTCGAGATCGATGACCTGGCTGGGAAGCGCCAGATAGGAGGCGGAGATCCGGACCATCAACTCGGCCACCAGATCGACATCGACCTCCTGCGCCACCTGGCCCGCGCGCTGCTCGCGGCGGAGCTGGTCGGCCACGAACCGGCGCACCATGGCGACGGTGTGTCCCTGATCGCCGATCATGGATGCGACGAGCATGTCGGGTTCGGCGGCGAGCAGGCCGCCGATGAGCGCTGGGCGTGCTCTACGCCTTCGCCAGCGGCATGATGGCGAATGTCATCCCGCACGAGGCACGCGCGGTGTACTACTCCCGAGGCGGTTCGCACCTGAAGGACCCGCATCGCCAAGACCGCGAAATTCGGCTACGACATCGGCACGGTCAACGCCTACCAACCGGGCGGCGAGATGATCGTGACCTGCGTCAAGACCCGCATCATCGATGCCGCGGTCCGGCATCTGCTGCCGCAGTCGCCGCACTGGCCGAAGGAACACATCCCGATCAGCCAGGACGACAAGATGGTCACCTGGCACAGCCGCGCCACGACCATCATGCGGACCTTCCGGGCCTGGAATCTGCAGATTCCGCAGGTCGAATCGGAGGGCTACCTGCGTACCTGGCAGCTGGCCGGTCACTTCCTCGGCATTCGCGACGAATACATTCCCGCGTCGTGGGAGCAGGCCGATGCCCAGGCCAAGCAGCAACTGGACCCGATCATCGAGGCGACGCCGGAGGGGATCGAGCTCGCGCACAACCTCATGGACCTGGGCTTCGGCCTCGATTTGACGCTGCTCAGCCAGCCGATTCTGGGCGCGTTCACTCGCTTCATCCTGGGCGACAAGATCGCCGACGATCTGCGGATCGCGCGGGAACCGGTGTGGGATCCGTTGCTGAAGTTCAGTTGGGGCCCATTCGTCGCCGTGCGCGAGGGCGTGATGGGCGTGATACCGCCGACCGCGGACGCGACCTGGCTGTTCGACGAATTCCTGCGGCAGTTCGTGCTGTGGTACATGGCCGAACTGCGGATGCCGCTCAGCATCGAGATCCCGCAGACCAACAGGTGATTCGCGAACTTCGCGGGCGACAAGCGATACCGGAGGCGAAGGTGGAACAGAGATGACAACGAATCCGAATCTCTCGCGAATCCGGCGCGGCGCAAGCGGAATATTCGTCGCCGCGACGGTCGCCGTCGATGGGCTCGCCGCGGAACTGGCGGTGCCGGCCGGCACCATCGGCCATGCGGCGACACCCGTGGGAGCCGTGGAACGGGTGGCCGTGGACGTGCGGATGGCTGATCCGTATCGGCGCCGAAGGGAGCTGGCGCGCGCGGCCGCGGTGGTCCGCGCGCGGCTGGACGAACTCGATCGTGCCGCCTCGCGCTTTCGCGCGGATTCCGAACTCGCCGTGATCAATTCGCGCAGCGCGGGCGCGCACCCAGCGCTTGACCTCGGGGTTGGTCTCGGCCTCCCTGAGGGCCGCGCTGATCGCCTGCGGCTACGACGACGATCTGGATGTGGTGCGCGCCCGCGGTGACGTGGGCTCGTCCGCATTCGATCCGAGCTCGATTCCGTTGCAGCACAAGGTCTTCGATGAGCAGCGGTGGAATCGGTCGAATCGACGCTTGTTGTCGAGATTCGTGGTTCATATATGCATCTGGATTATGCATCTGGATCGTGGATTGGCAGGCGATCTGCGAAGTGTGGGTCGGTTCGGCATTCGTTCACCTGTGAAGATTCACCGATAACCACCCGGCTGCCGGCCGCGCCACAGACTGTGTGATAGCGCACTAATAGTTTGTGCACTAACTATTGGTACGCTAATCTGACCTCGACACGAGGAGGGGCATGACGACCGACGTCGACGATCCGCTGCGGTTGGACCGGCAGGTGTGTTTCGCCCTGGCCGTCGCGAACCGATCGGTGCTGACGGTATATCGCCCGCTGCTGGAGCCTTTGGGGCTGACCCATCCGCAGTATCTGGTGATGCTGGCGCTGTGGGGCGAGGCCCCGATGTCGGTGAAGGCCATCGCCGAGGCGATCCAGCTCGATTCCGCTACGCTGTCTCCGCTGCTCAAGCGGCTCGAGTCGGCGAGCCTCATCACCCGCCACCGTGATCCGCGCGATGAACGCACACTGTTGATCGATCTGACCGAGGCCGGGTGGGCGCTGCGCCGCCAGGCCGAGTTGATCCCGCCGGCGGTCGTGCGGCGGCTGGGCGTGAGCCTGGCCGATCTGGAGGAACTGCGCGAGGTGCTGACCCGCGTCAATGAGGCCGCCCGGCGAGCCGCGCTCGCCGATACCCAGGGGAGCTACCGATGAGTGAGCAGAAGCCGAATCCGGTTCAGCGCGTGCGCTATATCTGCGGCGCCACCCTGCCGCCCTCGATGCAGCAGTGGGTCCTTCGCGATCTGACCGGCCCGGGCGCCGCCCGCCGCTACCTGCTGCGATTCCTGGTGCCGATCATTCCCGTGCTGTGCCTGTTCCTGCTGGTCCCCGGCCCGCTGTGGATCGGACTGTCGATGGCGGCGCTGCTGTACGTTCCGCTGGTCTACTTCACCATCGCGCTGATGTACGTGTATCGGCGTCACCGTCTGCTCAAGCACGGGCTCGATCCCGAACTGGCCGACATCGCCGAACGGCAGCGTGCGGCGGCCGAACGCGAGCAGTACGAACTGCGGCACGGTCGCGGCTGAGGGCCGCGCGGTCGCGGAATGTGTGCCCGCCGAACCGATTCCGCGCCACGACGCGAACGCCCGGTCTCGGCTCGTCGCGTCCGCCGTCGGTTATCGGGGGTGTACTGTAAGTGCTGTCGGTAATCGCACAGTGCGCTGTGCGCGCGAGCGGTGCGGCCGATTCGCTGGCCGGACGGGCCGTCGATGGTGAGAGTCTGAAGGACATCCGATATGAGTGAGCAGCCGAATCTGTTCAGCCACAGTCCGGTACCCATCGAGACGCCGGCGCCTGCCGGCGGGGTGGCGCATCGTCCGCTGTTTCGCAGTGCGAGTTCCTCGGCCGGACCCGAGGCCGGGGAGGCGCCCGCCGACGACGTAGCCCGGTAATTCACGCGGCGCCCGTCGCCGATCGGTTCGGGATCTCGGACACGATCCGGCAACGGGCGCGGCCGTGAGAACTGGCGACGATCGCGGTGAACGGGCGCGGGCGCGCGGTCGTGGCGGGAATTGATACGAAAGCTATACCCGTCGCAATCGAACCGTTAGCAAATCACCATCGAATTGCCGATTTTCCCTCTTGGACGGCGATCAGCTGCTGAAAGAGTGCTTTCGTGCTCCGGTAGTGTCGGTCCCGCAATCATTCGGCTAACGAATCGGCGGGGAAGTCACGACCAGGCGTTACCTGCTGGGGACGGAGTCCGGCGTGAGTGCTGTGACTTTCGGTTCTCCGGATATCCGGGGGCACGTACATCGGTTGTCGGCCGGTATCGCCGACGCGCAATGGCTGCGGGTGGCCGCGGAGACCTCGGCCGCATGCGTCAGCGCCGCGGTCGCCGGGCTGGCCATGATGATGCCGATCAGCCAATCCTGGCTCTCGCCGGGGTCGGCGTTGCAGGTCGACCTGCTGATCTTCAATATGCCGCTGGCCCTCACCGCCGGCGCGCTGATCGCCGCCATTGCGGTCTCGGTGGCGGCGGCGATCGGCAACAGCCGTCTGGCCTGGGGCGTGGTCTTCTGCGCGACCTTGGCGATGCTGGTGAACCACACCCTGCTGGTGAAACTGGAGACTCGGACACTATCGACGCTCAACTACATCGACTCCATGCTCGCGGGAGTGATCCTGGGCTGTCTGGCCGCGGCGGTCTGGCACCGCCGGGCCCCGGCCGGGGGATATCTGTTCGGTGCGCTGGCTTCGATTCTGCTCGCCGATATCACCCAGGTGCCGGATTTCGCTTCCACCGTCGCGGGGGAGGGCGCTCTGCGTGGGGCGCCTCCGGTCTGGCTGATTCTCACCGCACTCGTACTGATGCTCTGCGCGACCGTGCTGCTTCGCCAAGAGCGGCGACCGGAACCCGACGACACCGCTGTGGTTCCGCTGAAACCGGTGGTGTCCGCGGTCGTGATCGTCTCGGCGACGCTGGGGACCTCCGTCTGGATGGCGCGCGGCGGCGCGATCGTATCGATTCTGGTGGGCGGGGCGCTCCTGCTGCTCGCGACCGCGGTGGCGGCGCTGCTGCTCCCCGGACGCGACGGAATGCTGGTGGTCGTCATGGTGGCCTTCGCCTCGGCGGGGTCGGCCCTGCTCATCGTTCCGCGCCCGGTCTGGTCGACCGTGCTGGTGGTCGCTGCCGCGGGCGCCGGACTCTACGCCGGATGGCGCATTCGCCTGCCGTTGCCGGCTGTCGCCGGGTCTATCGCGCTGTCCATCGCCGCTGCGGTGAGCGCCGCAGTGGTGGACGTCCCGACCGCGGCGGTGACCGTGCCGAGCTGTATCGCACTGGCGGCGGTCGCCGGATATGCACTGGGTTGCGCGGTCGGCCCGCGGGCGACCAGTGCGGTCGTCGGCATCGTCATCCTGTTCGTGCCCTCCGCGGGGGTCGCCCTGCAGGGCCGCGAACTGGGCCGGATCGAATATTCGCACAGCTGGTTCCGCAGTGCGGAGGCCGCGGTCACCGCGGTGCCGGGACTCGTCGCGGCCGGAATCGGCATCGGGTGCGCCGCCATCGTGCTACTCATCGGGCGGCTCAGGCCGGTCGATCCCTTCGGCCGGCACGCCGCAGACGGCCCGGAGAGGACGAATTCGGCTCAGGCGCGGCGCAATTCGCTCACCACGTCGAAGTCGACACCGTCGGCATCGGCGAGGTAGACCGGCTGGGTGGTGTGCGCGCCGCGTACCTTCACCTCACCGCGCGGGCCGCCGTAGCGTACCCGGGCGGCATGGCGTTCGATATCGCGCACGTCGAGGCTGCGCGCCGCCTCCGCCAGCGAGGCGAACAGCAGCAGGCCCTCGTAACAGGATTCGCCGATGTTGTTCAGCGCGGGAGCGAAGGTGCCGTACCGAGCTGTGTAGCGGCTGCCGAAATCCATCGCCTCGGGCGATACCACACTCTCGAAATAGCCTGAGGCGGTGAACAATCCGCGGGTGCTGTCCGGACCGCCCGCGTACAGGACGTCCTCGCCGATCATCATGCTCAGGCGCAACCGGTGCTCGTCGAGTCCCGTGCGGGCGAAGGCGCGATTGAACGCCGCGCAGTCGGCGCCGACCAGCAACAGCAGCACCCCCTGCGCCGAGGAGTGGCGAATCAGGTCGAGGGCGGGACCGAAGGCGCGGCTGCCGAGCGGGACGAATGCCTCGCCGACGATGTCGATATCGCCGAATGCCGCCGCCTCGCGGGTGACCCGGGCGGTTTCGCGTGGCCACACGTAATCGTTGCCGACAATGCACCAGCGGCGGATGCCCTGCTCCGCGCGCAGCCAGCGCAGCGCGGGAAAGAGTTGATGATCGGGCGTCTCGCCGACCATGTACACGCCGTCGGAATTCTCGCCGCCCTCGTAGAAAGTGGTGTAGACATACGGGACCCGTCCGGCCGTGCGGGGCGTCAGCACCCGGCGGGCATCGGACAGATGCCAGCCCACCACGCCGTCGACGGCGCCGGTGCCGATCATGCGATCGATACGTTCGGCCAGCAGCGGCAGCGGCGCGCCCGAATCGACCGTGTGCAATCGCACCGGGCGATCGAGAATTCCGCCCGCGCGATTGATGTCCTCCACCGCCAGCGCGGCGCACGCCTCACAGGACGGGCCGAACAGGCCCGCCGGTCCGCTACCCGGCACCACCAGCGCGAGATCGACGGTTTCGCGCCCGCCGCGGGAGTTCGAAACCCTCACCGGAACCTCCGCCGCCCGAAAAATCCTTCGCCGAATAGTCACCCCCCGAGCCGACCATATCAACGACAGGGGGCGAGAGCTCCGCCACCGCGGTCACGAATTCGGTGACGGCCGGTTCGCCCTTCGTCAGCGTGCCGGTCTTGTCCAGCACCACCACGTCGACGCGCGCCGCCCGTCTCCAGCGCCGGGGCGTTCTCGAACAGCACGCCACGGCGAGCACCCAGCCCGGTGCCGTCCATGACGGCCGTCGGCGTGGCCAGGCTTAATGCGTCGGGGCAGGCGTCCATGTGCACGACTCCTCTCGCCAGGCGAGCTACCGCGCTCCCGATCGCCGCGGGCGTATTCGAACCGGCCTTCGGATTCACCCTCCGCCCGGAGATCGCCGCCCTGACCATGTCGGGCTCCAGCATCATCGTCGCGCCGAACGCGGTGTCGCTCGAACGACTTCGATTACCCGAGCGGCAGGGCTGAGACCCGGACCGCCGGACGGGCCGGGAGGATGCCGCCGCTACGCCCGGGCGCTGGGCGAGTGCGGAACGATCTCCGAGATCTGTGCGCACAACTGCCAGGGCCGCTCGGTGTCAACGGTCGACTTACCGCTGGTCAGAATCGCCCCGGACAGTCCGCGGTCGAGGTCGGCCCAGCCGTACTGTGTGGTCAATCCGCTACGGCCGAAATGGGTTTCGGTATGGGCGCCGAATTTCGACCGCCGCCCGCCCAGCTCGAAGCCCGCGAGACTTACCCGTCCCGCGATGCCCGGAATCCGGGGAGACGGTGCGATCGCGCTCCGCAGAGTGTCGGGGGACAGGATCCGCACGCCGTCGAGTTCACCACCGCGACAGAGGATTTCGTAGAAGCGCGAGAGTTCCGCGGCAGTGGTCACGAGATTGCCGGAGGGAAGCTCCGCGGTGAGGAACGCGCGCACCGAATCCGCCGAGGTCGAGGCGCTCATGCCACCGCCGAGCGCCTTGCCTGCCACCAGCGACCAGGCCCGGGAGGGCCGCGGTCCGGTGCGCACGCTCGGCACCACTCGATCGACGTCCTCGGGGCTCACCCCGAAGGTGGTCCATCGGAAACCGAGCGGATTCAGCACCTGCTCGGCCAGATGATCGCGCATCCGTTTGCCGGTCGCGCGTTGGACCAGCAGACGTAGGATCAATCCGCTGGTCAGTGCGTGATAGACGCGAAATCGCCGGGGCGGCCAACTCGGCCGCAATTCGATCAGCGCCCGCACCGCGAGCTCCTCGTCGACAACAGCGTCGAAGCCGCGGTAGCCCGCCGGCATGAACGGCACCCCGGCGGCGTGGGAGAGCACATCGGCGATGGTGATGCGGCCCTTGCCGTGCGCCGCGAATTCCGGAATGTAGTCGCACACCCGGTCTTCCGGCGCGAAGGCGCCCTGTTCGATCAGCATCGCCGTCACCGTCGCGGCGACGCCTTTGGCGGTGGAGAAACCGCAGAACGGAGTGTCGACGGTGATCGGTATGCGTTCGACGTCGGGCCCGTCGCCGGGGGCGTTACCCCAGCCATGGCCGATAGCCCGGTTCAGCACGATCGCGCCGCGGCGGCGCAGGCAGATCTGGATCGCCGGAGTGGTTCCCATCCGATACCACGCGCGGACCGACTCCCACACCGCCTCGACGTCGCCGCGGCGCAGGCCCACGGCGGTGGGGTCGTCCTCGGGGCCCACCGCGGTCACGGTGTCCGGATCGGCGGGTACGGAAACCATCGGGGCGACACTGCTCACGGCGTCAGCATAGTGATCGAAGGCATCGATGCAGGTCGGAGCGCGGAGCCGGCTCAATTGTGCAATTCGCGGGCGAGCGCTCCCACCGCCTTGCCGAGCGCCTCGACGGCGTAGGCCAGCTCGCGCGTGGCGGTGTCGCGGGCGTAGCCGCTGGCTCGGCCCACACCGGCGCCGGGGCGAGGGTTACAACCGCTCTACCAGCGAACTCTCAGCGGGTTCTGACCGATACCACCCGCCGCGCACTACAGCCGAGGTCCGACCGGTTCGACCGTGTGCCATCCGACGCTGGTCACCGACGGTTCCAGACTCAACCGGCTGACCGCCGATTCCATCTGCCGGTCGTCGCGCTGATCCCCGACCAGATCCGCGCGCACCTCCACCCGGCCCGCATCCTCGGCATTGGCGCTGGCGACCGACACGAGGCGGAAGTCCGTGCGCGCCAACGCCTGGACCAGCAGCGCACGCACATGCGCCTCGTGCGCGTCGTCGGTGACGGCGGTGAACGCGTAGTGCGCGGGTTGTTCGTTACCCGATTCCGGCTGGCGGTCGACCGCTCGCCCGGCCGCCCGCAACGCGATATTGACGATGACGACCGCGACCGTTCCCGCCGCCGCGGTGCCGTACATTCCGGCGCCGGAGAGCGCGCCCACCGCCGCCGCGCACCAGAGTGTCGCGGCGGTGTTGAGCCCCCGCACGTTCAATCCGTCGCGGATGATCACACCCGCGCCGAGAAAGCCGATACCGGAAACGATTTGGGCCGCGACCCGGGTCGGATCGGCAGCGCCGCCGTGAAAGCCGTGCGCGGACAGCAGCACGAACAACGCCGCGCCCGCGGAGACCAGAGCGTTGGTCCGCAATCCGGCCATCCGGGCGCGGTACTGCCGTTCGAAACCGATCACCGCACCGAGACCGACACCGGTGGCCAGGCGCAGCAGCATCTCCCAAGTCGACATGAGACACCCCTTCGATGGAGGGCGAGAACTCGCGCGCGCAGGCTACCGCGACATCGGCACGGGCCCGTCGACACGAGAATGGTCGCCGAGTGAATTCTTGGCAAAGCGACGTATATGGCTGCCATCGGGCACAGCGACCACCTCCTTCCGGGGCACTACCCGCGTAGAACGGCGCCGGCCGGCGGCGCCGGGAAGGAAGTAAACACCGCCGACCGGATCCTGGCAACCCTGCCGTGGGGCACCGATTTGACAATCGCAAACGCCGGGTTCACCCTTGTGCAGTCAGCACCTCGCTAGGCGAGGCTCCTGTACGAACACAGGCCACTGATCCGACGACGTCGAGAGACGCCCAGGGTTAGGACAGATCTTCCCGGATTAAGGGATGATCCGAAGTGGCTTCTCCCGCAAGGGGATACGTCGTACAGTGCCGAAGCTCTGACGAGAGGGGTGCGTATCCGCCGATCGGGCGGGTCTCCCTCTCGCGTGGTGCCGGTCACCAGAACAACGACGTGCGCGTGCGTCCCGGCAGCGAGGAGGTGAGGGGCGATGCCATCCGGAGATAGTCCGTATCCGAGTTCGCGAACCGAATCGTCCCCGGCTCGCTGCCCGTCGGCCTGAACTCACCCCCGATCCACCGCCTCGGCGTCGCCGGTGTGGGGTTCCGGGGTGCCGCGGGCTGCGCGCAGCCGGGTTTCACCTCTGAGGAGAACCCATGTACCGCACCGTCTTTCGTCGACTCACCGGCCGCCGCCTGACCGAATTCGAGCGCCGCAACCTGCGTTCCTGCCGTCCCTCGGCGCCCGTGCACACCGCAGCCCTCGGCGCTCACCTCGAACGCCACCCGGGCGCATTCCACTAGCCCCGGAACTCGAAAACAACTGGTAAGCACAGAGTTTCAGGAAGCGAGCGCGGCGATGACCACCTACTCCGACGACACCCGCACCCCGGCCGCACCGCCCGGCGCGGTCGCCGATCACGCCCACGTCGGCGATATCGTCGGCGCGCTGGGCGTGATCCGGCAGCACGACGGCCTCGCCGGTCGCAGCCGGATGCAGAGATTGCGCATGCTGGCGGCGGTGATCGGGCCCGGCCTGATCGTCATGGTCGGCGACAACGACGCCGGCGGCGTGGCCACCTATGCCCAGGCCGGTCAGAACTACGGTATGGCTCTGCTCTGGACGCTCGTGCTGCTGATTCCGGTGCTGTACGTCAACCAGGAAATGGTGGTCCGGCTCGGCGCGGTGGCGGGGGTCGGCCATGCCCGGCTCATCTTCGCGCGGTTCGGGAAGTTCTGGGGCGCGTTCAGCGTCGGCGATCTCTTCGTGGTCAACGCGCTGACCATCGTCACCGAATTCATCGGCGTGGCAATGGCTCTGAGCTATTTCGGATTGCCGAAGGCGGTATCGGTGCCGCTGGCGGCGGTCGCGCTGTTCGCCGTGGTCGCGGGTGGGTCGTTCCGGCGATGGGAGAGCCTGATGATGACGCTCATCGCGATGAACATCGTGCTGTTTCCGATGGCATTGCTGGTCCATCCGAGCGGATCGGGCACCGCGCACGGGCTTATCCCGTCGCTGCCGGGCGGGCTCTCCTCGACCCTGCTGCTGATCATCGTGGCGATCGTCGGCACCACCGTCGCACCGTGGCAGTTGTTCTTCCAGCAGTCCAACATCGTCGACAAACGCATCACCCCACGCTGGATCCGCTACGAGCGCATCGATCTGTGGCTGGGGATCGTGGTGGTGATGGCCGGCGCGATCGCGATCATGGCCGCGACCGCCTACGGATTGTCGGGAACCGGTCCGGTAGGCGGCTTCACCGATGCCGGGGCGGTCGCGGCGGGACTGCGCGCGCACGCGGGCCCGGTGGTCGGCGCACTGTTCGCGATCGTCCTGCTCGACGCCTCGCTGATCGGCGCCAACGCGGTCGGCCTGGCCACCACCTACACCCTCGGCGATACGCTCGGGCGGCGGCATTCACTGCACTGGAAGGTGTCCGAAGCACCCGGTTTCTACGCCGGCTACGCGGCCCTGCTGGCCGTCGCCGCCGCGATCTCGTTCAGCCCCGACCACGTGCTGGGCCTGATCACGCAGGGTGTGCAAGCGCTGGCCGGGGTGCTGCTGCCCTCGGCGACGGTATTCCTGGTGCTGCTGTGCAACGACCGCGACGTACTCGGCCCGTGGGTCAATACGCTGCGGCAGAACATCTGCGCCGCGATCATCGTCTGGGCGCTGGTGCTGCTCTCGGCGGCGCTCACCGCCGCCACGTTCTTCCCCGGCCTGAGCACCCGAACTCTCGAGTTCGGGTTGGGTGCGGGCGTGCTCGCCGGTCTGGCCGGGGGCGCGGTCGCCCTGCTCGCACACGGGCGAACCCGGCGCCGCTTCGCCGCGGCGACCGCGGCCCGATTCGGCGACCTCGACCCCGGTCAGGTGCAGGAACTGGACCGCGGCGCCGAACGCGCCGGACTGGCCGGGGACCGCGACACCTTCCGCACCCCGGCGCTGCACACACTCGAGCGTCCGTCGTTCACCCCGCTGCGCACCGCGGGCATGCTCGCGTTACGTGGATATCTGCTGGTGGCCGTCGTGCTGGTCGTGGTCAAGATCGTCGAATCCATCGGATGACGGGGCTCGGGCCGGTGGGATTTGCCTGATTCGAACCGCCGAACCCGGGTAGTACGCCTGCAAGCAGGCAGGAGTGCGGCCGCAGCCGGAAAACGGAGGTGCCATGATGACGGACCCGCGGATGGCGCGTGGAAGTGCGTCGCAGGAACAGGCGCCGCGACGGCGCCCGCTGCGCGCGCCGCGCAAGCATGCCGGTGAGGGAATAGAGGACACGTACAACATTCCGGGCATCGTGCTGTGCGCATTGAGTTTCGTCGCGCTGGCGCTCGCGCTGACCGCGGCCGGATACGGCTTCGGCGGGTGGGCGATCGTGGCCGGTGTGGTGTGCGCGGTATGTCTCATCGGCGGCATCGCGTGGATCGCGCTCGAGAGCAAGCGCACGCAGGCGCGCGACCAGTGGGAGCCGCACCAGCGACAGGGGCATTGACCAGCGCGTGAGCGCGGCCGGGTCCGCGCTGGGGAGACCGTTGCACCGATCCGGTCCAGGAGAGGAGAGACATGGTCGAGAAGACTCGCGCCGGCGGTTTCACCACCGACGACGCCGGAATTCCGGTGGCCAGCGACGAAGACTCGCTGACGATAGGCCCCGACGGCCCGATCCTGCTCAACGACGCGTATCTGATCGAGAAGATGGCCGCGTTCAACCGCGAACGCGTCCCCGAACGCCAGCCGCACGCCAAGGGCGGCGGCGCGTTCGGCGTCTTCGAGGTTACGCAGGATATGAGCGCCTACACCTGCGCGAAGGTGTTCCAGCCCGGGGCGAGGACCGAGATGCTTGCCCGGTTCTCCACGGTGGCCGGTGAGCGGGGCAGCCCGGACACCTGGCGTGATCCGCGTGGATTCGCGTTGAAGTTCTATACCGAGGACGGCAATTTCGACCTGGTCGGCAACAACACCCCGATCTTCTTCGTCCGCGATCCGATGAAGTTCCAGGACTTCATCCGATCGCAGAAACGCCGGGCGGACAACAACTTACGCGACCACGATATGCAGTGGGATTTCTGGACGCTGTCGCCGGAGTCGGCGCACCAGGTCACCTGGCTGATGGGCGATCGCGGTATCCCGCGCACCTGGCGTCACATGAACGGCTACTCCAGCCACACCTACATGTGGGTCAACGCCGAGGGCGAGAAGCACTGGGTCAAGTACCACTTCATCACCGACCAGGGTGTGCAGTTCTTCACCCAGGACGAGGGCGATCAGATGGCCGCGATGGATACCGACTATCACACCCGGGATCTCTGGGAGGCGATCGAGCGCGGGGACCACCCGAGTTGGACGCTCAAGATGCAGATCATGCCGTTCGAGGCGGCCAAGACCTATCGGTTCAACCCGTTCGATCTGACCAAGGTGTGGCCGCACGGCGATTACCCGCTCTACGAGGTTGGCCGGATGACGTTGAATCGCAACCCGTCCGACTATCACACCGAGATCGAACAGGCCGCCTTCGAGCCGAGCAACGCGGTCCCGGGAACGGGACCGAGCCCGGACAAGATGCTGTTGGGCCGGTGGTTCTCCTATCCGGACGCCCACCGCTACCGGATCGGTGCGAACTACAAGGAATTGCCGGTCAACGCGCCGAAGTCGCCGTCGCATTCCTACACCAAGGACGGCCACATGCGGCACCACAATCCGGGCGATCCGGTCTACGTGCCGAATTCCAAGGGCGGACCGCACGCCGAGCCGGGCCGGGCCGGGCCGACCGCCGGCTGGTACACCGACGGCGAAATGGTGCGCGAGGCCTACACGCTGCGCCGCGAGGACGACGATTGGGGTCAGGCGGGCACACTGGTCCGCCAGGTGCTTGACGACGCGGCACGAGAACGGTTGGTGGACAACATCGTCGGACATCTCCTCAACGGTGTGTCCGAGCCGGTCCTGGCGCGAGCCTTCGAATACTGGCGCAATGTGGACAAGGATCTGGGCGACCGGGTGGAATCCGGCGTCCGGGCGAAACAGGACGAGAAGGATCCGAAAGCCGACGGTCAGGGCAATCCCGCCCGGTCCTCCGCCCAGCGGAAGGCCTGACCGGACGTCCCGGACGAACGCGAACCCCTCGGCCGTGAGCCGCCCGGGCCGAGGGGAGCGAGCGGGCGGTTAACCGCGCGCGATCGTGGTATTTCCCGGCCATGATCGCGAATTCCGCTGCCGCGCCCCATGTCCTGCGGGAGTACTCGTTCATCGCCGACGGTCAGCGCGGCGCCCTGGTCGGGCCGCGCGGTGACATCTCGTGGATGTGTCTGCCCGGCTGGGACGGCGACGCGGTATTCGCCTCTCTGCTCGGTGGTTCCGGAATGTATGCCGTCACCCCCGCGAACCGGTTCGTGTGGGGCGGCTACTACGAGCAAGGCACGCTGATCTGGCGCTCGCGCTGGCTGTCCGGGTCGGCGGTGATCGAGTGCCGCGAGGCGCTGGCCTTTCCCGGCGACCGGCATCGCGCAATCCTGATGCGGCGGATCGTGGCGGTCCAGGAAGACGCCGAGGTCGATGTGGTGTTGCGGCCGGTGGCGCGATTCGGCGCGGAATCGGTCCGCCGGCCGCACTGCGAGGACGGGGTGTGGACCGCCCGTGCCGGCGCGCTTCGGATGCGCTGGACCGGGGCGCCGAAGGCGGAGCTCGATCCGAGAGGACCCGACCGCGGGTGGACCGATCACCTCGAGATTCCGGCCGGGCGCTGCCACGATCTGATTCTGGAACTGTCCGACCACGCGTTGCCCGAGGAGCTGCCCGACCCCGACACCTGTTGGGAGGCAACGGAAAACGCGTGGCGACGCGACCGCCCGGATTTCGGCGCGAGCGCCGCGCCCCGCGACAGCGCCCATGCGTTCGCCGTCCTGCGCGGGATGACCGCCGATACCGGCGGAATGGTCGCGGCGGCCACCACCAGCCTGCCCGAACGCGCCGACCAGGGCGAGAACTACGACTACCGCTACGTCTGGATCCGCGATCAATGCCTGGCCGGGCAGGCGATCGCCGTCGCCGGTCCGCACCCGCTGCTCGACGACGCGGTCGGGTTCACCGCCGCCCGGCTGCTCGACGACGGTCCCGCACTGGCCCCGGCCTATACCGTCGACGGGAAGAGCGTGCCGCCGGTTCGCGATATCGATCTGCCCGGATATCCGGGCGCCCGGCCGGTGATCGGAAACCGGGTGCGCGGGCAGTTCCAGCTCGACACCTTCGGCGAGACGCTGTTGCTGTTCGCCGCGGCCGCACGCCACGGCCGGCTCGGCGGCGATCATCGCCGCGCGGTCGATATCGCGGTTTCGGCGATCGCGGCCAACTACCACCGCCCCGACGCCGGTATCTGGGAGATCGAGGATCGGCTGTGGACCCATTCCCGGTTGATCTGCGCGGCCGGATTGCGCGCGGTCGCGGCCTGCCCTGACACCGGCGCCGATACCGCCTACTGCAGTGCGCTGGCCGATACGCTGGTGGCCGAGGCGGCCCGCACGGGCGTGCATCCGACCGGCCGCTGGCAACGCGCCCCCGATCAGCCCGGTGTGGACGCCGCGCTGATGCTGCCGTTGATCCGCGGCGCGATCCCGGTCTCGGATCCGCGCTACGCCGCCACCTTCTTCGCGGTGCAGCGGGATCTGACCACCGATTACTGCGTCTACCGCTACCGCCACGACGATCGCCCGCTCGAGGTGAGCGAAGGCGCGTTCCTGCTGTGCGGCTTCACGATGGCGATGGCGGCCGCTCAACTCGACCGCCCGGTGACCGCGATGCGCTTCTTCGAACGCAACCGCGCCTCGTGCGGCACCCCGGCGCTGTTCGCCGAAGAATTCGATGTCACCCAGCGGCAGCTGCGCGGCAATCTGCCACAGGCGTTCGTGCACGCGATGCTGCTGGAGTCCTCGTTGCGTCTCGGGCCGCTCGCGCCCGAGCTGCCGTCGGAGGCGGTGGTGGCGAGTGCGGACCGAGCCGGCTAGGTGATGCTGACCAGGTGATACGGCCTAGGTGATGTCGACGATCGGCAGCCGCAGCGCACCCGGTGCGTCGGCGGGAACCACGGGCGCCTTGGGCGTGACTGGGGCCAGCCGCCGATAGGGCGAACCCAGCGGCGGCCGCTGATCCGGCTCACCCTTGTTGGGCCATAGCGCCAGCGCTCGTTCGGCCTGTGCGGTGATGGTCAGCGACGGATTGACGCCGAGATTCGCCGAAATCGCCGAGCCGTCGACGATGTGCAGGCCCGGATGGCCGTACATGCGCTGATAGGCGTCCACGACACCGGTCTCCGGTGAATCGCCGATCACGCAGCCGCCGATGAAATGTCCGGTCATCGGAATGCCGAACAGGCTGGTGATGCCGGCGGTCGCGATGCCGTCGATCTTCTCGGCCACCCGGTGGGCGACCTCGTGCCCGGCCGGAATCGACGTCGGATTCGGTTGTCCCTCACCCTGTTTCGTGGTCATCCTGCGGCCGAACAGGCCGCGCTCGGTGTAGGTGGTGATCGAATTGTCCACCGACTGCATCACCAGCAGGCCGATCATCCGTTCCGACCAGTGGCGGGGATTGTGCACCTTCGCCAGATCGCGGCGGCGCCGCCAGTTCTCGCGCAACCACAGCCGGGCGGGAGAGGTGCTGCCGTCCTCGTCGTACATCACCGTCGTCATCAGCGACAGCACGTTGCTGCCCTTGCCGTAGCGCACCGGTTCGACATGGGTGTCGGCATCGGGATGGATCGAGGAGGTGATGGCCACCCCCTTGGTGAAATCGGTGTCGGATCGCCGGCTCCGGATCGACAGCAGCTCTTCGGAATTCGTGCGCGACAGATAGCCGAGCCGTGCGGAGATGTGCGGCAGCGAGCCGCGGTCGCGCAGCCGGTGCAGCAACCGCTGCGTACCCAGGGCGGCCGCGGCGAAGATCACCTGTTCGGCGGTGAAGCCGCGGCGCGCCTTGCGAACCCAGCGCCCGGTGCGGACGGTGTCGACGCGGTATCCGCCCGACGGCAGTGGCACCACATCGACCACGGTGGTGTGCGGATGTACGGTGGCCCCGGCCTTCTCGGCGAGATAGAGGTAGTTCTTCACCAGCGTGTTCTTGGCGTTGTGGCGGCATCCGGTCATACATTCGCCGCAGTGGGTGCAGGTGCGCCGGGACGGGCCGACACCGCCGAAGTAGGGGTCGGGCACCTCCTGTCCGGCGCGGGTGCCGTTGCCGCCGAACAGGACTCCCACCGGTGTGTGCCGGAACGACGCTCCGACACCCAGTTCCTCGGCCACCTCGCGCAACACCCGGTCCGAGGCCGTGGTCACCGGATTCGTGGTGACGCCGAGCATGCGTTTGGCCTGGTCGTAGTGCGGTGCCAGTTCGGTGCCCCAGTCGGTGATATGAGCCCACTGCGGGTCGGCGAAGAATTTCGCCGGCGGTTCGTAGAGGGTGTTCGCGTACACCAGCGAGCCGCCGCCGACACCAGCGCCGCTCATGATGAAGGTGTCCTTCAACAGGGTCAGGCGCTGGATGCCGAAACATCCCAGGCGCGGCGCCCACAGGAATTGCCGCGCCCGCCAGGAGTTCTTCGCGAACTCGTCGTCGGCGAAGCGGCGGCCGGCCTCGAGGACGCCGACCCGGTAGCCCTTCTCGGTCAGGCGCAGCGCGCTCACGCTGCCGCCGAATCCCGACCCGATGACTACCACGTCGTAGTCGAACCCCATCGCCGCGCCCTTTCCTGGTCCCGATCGTCCACTCGTACCGTATGGGCGGATCAGGGGGTGGACGCAGAGAGCGACGGCCAGAAAATCAATAGTTCCGGTCACGCCGGTAGGCGGCCGGGGTGGTTCCGGTCCAGCGTTTGAAGGCGTGGATGAACGGCGTCGCCTCCGCGTAGCCGAGCCGGATGGCGATGTCGTCGATGGTCAGCGGCGTCCCCGAGAGCATCTCCTGGGCGAGTGCGCGGCGCACCTCGTCGAGCAGCGCCCGATAGCTGGTCCCGGCCTCGGTGAGGCGGCGGCGCAGGGTCCGCACACTCATGTTGAGTTCCCGGGCAACCGCCTCGATCGGCGGCGGCGTCGTGATACCGGTCGCGCCGCTGCCGGGCAGCAGTCGTTCCCGTACCTCGGCCGCGATACCCGTGCGCGCGCTGCGGCGCTGCACCAGATCCCGGCACTGGGCGATACAGACCGCCCAGGTCTGCTGATTCGCCTGAGGTAGTGGCTGGGCCAGGATCTCCGGTGCGACGGTGAACATGGTGTGCGCGCGCCCGAAGCGCGGTCGCGCGCCGAGCACGGCCTCGAGCCGGTCGGTGTAGGGCGGTTCGTCGTAGCCGAATTCCATCCGGGCGAAGGAGAAGTCGTGGCCGAGCAGATCGGCCATCACCCGGTGCATCGCGACGATATCGCGCTCCACCAGGAATGTCTGCACATCCGGCGGGATGAGCTCGTGGTGGATCCAGGCGATCACATCGTCGCGCCGGTACTCGACGATCGGTGTGCAGAAAGCGAATCCGAGCCGGTAGTACCGTAAGGCGAGTGAAATCGCCTCGCGCAGCGTGGGACTGGTGACGCAGGCGAAGCCGAAGATGCCGAAGGTGCTCAGCCGGTACCGGCGCCCGACCTCGACGCCGAGCGCGGGGATGTCGCCGAGTTCGGCGACCAGACTGCGCACCACCGCCAGTTCGGCCTCGGCCGGAATCTGGGCGCTGGGGTCGGTGAGCGTAGCCGGCGCGATACCGGATCGGGCGAGCAGCCGCGCGCTGTCCACCCCGTGCTCGGCGGCGAATTCGATCATCACCGCCACGCTGGCGATCCCGCGGGGGAAATTCCAGGTGCGGACCTCGGGCGCCTCGACGGTGTGCATGGCACCATTATGGCCGGAACTATTGATCACTCGGGGCGATCAGCCGGGGATAGGGTTGTCGGATGGAGCAGGCGCAGTTCGCCGGCGGCCGGGAAGACCGCGATCGGGAATGGGACCGCAAGGTCCGCGGTGAGACGGAAACCGAACAGCTGGACCGCAATCTGACCAGCTTGATTCAGGAATTGCGGGTGGTGCAGACGGGCGTGCAGCTGCTGACAGGCTTCCTGCTGACGCTGCCGTTCCAGGCCAGGTTCACCACGGTGTCCACACCGATGCGCGGGTTGTACCTGGCGATCGTGACCGCCTCGATCGCGGCGACGGTCTTCCTTATCGCGCCGGTCGCCGCCCACCGCATCCTGTTCCGGCAGCATCGTCTGGGCAGTGTGGTGCGCACCGCCCACACCTTCGCGCTGGCCGGGCTGGCGCTGCTCGGCATCGCGCTCACCGGGGTCGCGGTGCTGATCTTCGACACGGTGGCCGGTGCGGTCGCCGCCATCGTCATCGGTGTGTGCTTCGCGGTGCTGTTTCTGCTGACCTGGTTCGCCCATCCGTGGCGGGAGCGCCGGCGCGGCGGCGAGACGCGGTGAGGGCGGCCACCGCGGCCCGAAATAGCGGTCGGCGGGAGTTTCACGCCGGGGTCGCCGGGTATCGCGCCCGATGTCAGTGATTTCGACGCGTTGGAGGTGAATCCCTTGTCGGAGCACGAGAAGGGCGGAGGCCGCGAAGGCCTCGAAGGCGTCGTGGAAGGCGCGAAGGGTAAGGCCAAGGAAGCCGCCGGCCAGGTATTCGGAAAGGATGAGCTGCGCGAGGAGGGTAAGGCCCAGCAGAGCCGCGCCGAATCGCAGCGCGAGGCCGCCCAGAAGGAGGCCGAAGCCGAGAAGCATCGTGCGGAAGCCGGTGTGGAGGAAAAGCGGCAACAGGCCTATCAGGGCAAGGGCGGCTCCTGACGGTGACGTGAGCAGAGCAGCCGACCGAAAGGGTGCCCGGCCGATGGGACCGGGCACCTTTTCTTCGGATTCGCAACGGGAAATGTGTCGCGCCGGGTATTACCGTCCCAGCGCACTGGCGAGCTGTTTCTTGGTCATCTTCGACCGGCCCTTGATATTGCGCCGGCGCGCTTCGTTGTACAGCTGATCGCGGGTCGGTCCCTGTGCGCCCTTTCCGGACCGCTGGCCACCGCGGCGCTGCGGCGACATATCGTTGGTGGAGCTGCGGCTCGCGGTGCGGGTCTTACCTTCCTGGGCGCGATTCTTGTTGACCGTGCGCGCGGCGATTTCCTGTGCGCGGTCTTTGCTCTCACCCCGTTGCCGCGCCGAGGATTTCACATGTTCGTATTGGCGTTCTTCTTTGGCTGACCATTCCTTGGGCATGACTACACCTTTCGGTCGTGCGGAGGGTTGGATGTATCACTACGTCGGCTGTGGCTCGCAGAGCGCCTGCTGCCGAAGACTTTTCAGCGTGCGCGACAGAATGCGGGAGACGTGCATCTGAGAGATCTGCAGTTTCTCGGCGATCTGATTCTGAGTCTTGGATTCGAAGAAGCGCATGATCAGAATTCTGCGTTCGCGGGTGGGCAGCGCGTCGATGAGCGGGCGTACCGCCATCGCGTCCTCGGTCAGCCGGTAGCACTGTTCCTCGGCGCCGAGCTTGTCCATGATCGCGCCGTCGTCGGCGTCGACGACGGCGTCGATGGAGTTCGGCTGGTAGGCGTTGCCGGCGATCATGGCCTGCACCACCTGCGGACCGTCGACGTCGAGAGCGTCGGACAGCTCGCGGGCCGTGGGCATGCGTCCGAGTTCGTGAGCCAGATGTTCGGTCGTCGGGCCGATGCGCAGCCACAATTCCTTAACCGCGCGCGGTACCCGGGTCGACCAGGTGTAATCACGGAAGTGACGGCGAACCTCGCCCATCACGGTCGGCACGGCGAAAGAGAGGAAAGAATTTCCCCGTGCCGGATCGAATCGATCGACGGCCAGGACGAGACCGAGCCTCGCCACCTGGTGCAGATCGTCGAACGTCTCGCCGCGGCCGGAAAATTTCCGAGCGATATGCTCGGCCAGCGGCAGGCAGAGTTCGATGATTTCCGCGCGGACCGACTCCCGATGTGGATCGGCGGGGTCCAGAGCGGCCAGCTTCTCGAACCAGGGTTCGATGTTGTCATAACTGTTGGCACCGTGGCGTGCGGCGGTTTCGGCACGACGGGCGATCGGTTCATGTGTCATTCGAGATACCTCGCTTCCAACTGAATCCGACCCAGATTGGGTACCCGTTGGTGCGGCTCTCAAAAGACGTCGAAGGGCGCACGCCGGAATATTCGCCGATTTCCGCGCGATGACCAGGGCGTACGCCGTTCCTGATAATATCCGGCATCGGCCGGAATGTGTGGTTTCAGCCCTCCGGCGTGTTGCCGACCCGCCGGTCGTAGTTCGCGCGGGCGGCGCGATCGACCTTATCGGGGAATATTCGGTGCACGCCCATGCGGCGGGCGGTGAATTCGCCGAAGGCGCGCGGAGTGAGCTTGTCGAACGCCATCGCCACCCCGGCCAGCCTGGTCACGGTGACCCGGCGCCGCGGTCGCGCGATCACCGTGCCCGGCAGCCGGACCGCGCTCACCCGCGCCGCTGGTACCGGACCGTGCACGGCTGCTGCAGCTGCACCACCATCTTGGAATGGTCGTTGTGGTAGCTGTCGGAGGGCTGCGCCATCTCGAATTCCCAGTCCCGCAACAGGATCGAGAAGATCGCCTTCAACTGCATGAGCGCGAACGCCTGGCCGACGCAGCGGTGCCGGCCGGCGCCGAAGGGGATCCACGTCCAGCGGTTCACCAGATCGGCCTGGTTGGGATCGACGTAGCGGCCCGGATCGAAGCGGTCGGGGTCGGGGAAGTCCTCCGCGATCCGGTTGGAGACCGCCGGTGTGGTCGCGACCAGATCGCCCGGCGCGATGCTGTGCCCGCACACCTCGAAGTCACCGCGCGCCACCCGCATCAGGATGATCAGCGGCGGATGCAGTCGCAGTGTCTCCTTCAACGTCGCCTCGAGCTGCGGAATTTGGCGCAGCGCATGGAAACTCACGTCCTGGCCGTCGGCGTAGAGCTCGTCGAGTTCGCCGACGACCCGGCCCAGCACCTCGGGATTGCGCAACAGCTCGATGGTGGTCCAGGCCGCGGTACCGGAGGTGGTGTGGTGGCCGGCGAACATCATCGAGATGAAGATGCCGGTGATCTCGCTGGCGGAGAACCGCAGTTCGCCCGGTTCGTCGCGGATCGAGACCAGCACATCGAGCATGTCGCGATTCTCTCTGCCCTGCGGCGGATTCGCGATCCGGCCGTTCATGATCTGCTGGACCAGTTCGACCAGTTTCGCCCGCGCCTCGTCGCGGCGGCGGAAGCTCTCGATGGGCGCGTAGGGGTCGACGTAGCACAGCGCGTCGGTGCCGCGTTCGAGTTCGTGATACAGGTGTGCGAACCGCTCGTCGAGTTCCTCCCGGAACTTCTTGCCGATCAGGCAGGCCGAGGAGGTGTAGATCGTCAGCTCGGCGAAGAACTCGAGCAGGTCGATTTCGCCCTCGTCGCCCCAGCCTTCGAGGATCCGGTCCACCTCGTGCGCGATGGTTTCGGCGTGCCCGCGCATGAAGTCACCACGCAGGGCCTGGTTGTGCAGCATTTCCTTGCGGCGCTCGGGGCTGGCGTCGAAGACCACACCGTCACCGAAGATCGGCTTCATGAACGGGTAGGCGGCGCCCTGGTCGAGATCCTCGTCGGCCGCGCGGAAGAAGAATTCGTTCGCCTCGGCGCCCGAGAGCAGGATGACGTCCTTGTCGGCCAGCCGGAACGAGCCCACATCGCCGCATTCCGCGCGCACCCGCCGCATCAGCGCGATCGGATCGGTGCGGAACTCGTCGAGATGGCCGTGCTCGTGTTCGCCCCCGGAGACCTGCCGCGGCTTGACCGACGTCATGAGAAATCCTTCCGCATTTCCGGATCCATCGTGATGGACACGTGTCTGGACGCTACTACGGAGGGGTGGACGAGGCAAGGTTCGGCACCGGTTCGAGCGGCGTCCGACCGGCGTGCGGGACGGGCAGTCGGGGAGGGGCGCTCAGCGTAGGACCGACGCCGAGCGCACGGTGCTGAGCTGCCGGATGATCGCGGCGGCGTGGTTGTCGAACCGGTCGCGGTCGATGGTGATTTCGCCGATCAGATACGGGCGGTAGCAATAGGCGAGCGCGCCGAAGATGGCCATCGCGTTGAGCGTCGCGTCGGTTTCATCGGGAGCCGGTGTGTCGGTGTCGTCGGCCGCGATCACCCCCGCGATCGGCCCGGTGATCACCGCGACCAGTTCGCTGCCGCGGCGGGTCAGTGCCGGGGTGGCGATCGATTCGACGAACAGGATGCGCCCGCGCCGGGGGTCCTCGGTGAGGAAATCGGTGAACGCGCGCACCACGTGACCGAACAGCAGGTTCCGGTCCTCGGGCGCTTCGGTCAGTGCGGCGAGCAGTCGATCCCGGCACTGTTCGACGGTGTTCTCGAGGATGGTGGTCGTCAACTCGTCGAGATTGGCGAAACTCTCGTAGAAATAACGTTCGGTGAGCCCGGCTTGTCGGCATACTCCGCGCATCGAGGTCTCGGCCGCGCCGACGCCGGCCATGAGCTCGTAACCGGCCTGCAGCAGCCGTTCGCGACGTGCGGCGATGCGGTCCGCCGGTTCGCGTCCACGCCAGGGGCGGCTGCCCGTCTTCGGAGTGTGCGGCGAATCGGCCATGGCGGTGATGCTATCGGGGGCGGCGACAAGGCGTTTTGTTGACATCGTCTGCTGTTGACATCTAGTGATGTCAACATTACCGTCGGAGCATCGCTTCGACCACCCGCAAGGACGCGCCATGAACACCTCGGTCTACGACGACCAAGCCCACGCGATCAGGGCTCGCGATGTGCGATTCGATTTCGACTCCGTCCCCATGCACTACATCCCGGGCGAGGTCATGGCCACTCACATCATCAACGTGATGCACCTGGTTCTCCCGGAGGGGGAACGCGCGATGGCCGCGGCCCTGGCCGAAGCGCTGCCCTCTATCGACGACGAGCGGCTGCGCGAAGAGGTGCAGGGCTTCATCGGTCAGGAGAATCAGCACGCCAGCTCGCACGCGCAGGCGCGCCGCCACCTGGAATCGCTCGGGCTGGACGTGGCCCCGATGGTGGAGACGGTGGCCTGGCTGGTCGATCGCATTCTCGGTGATCACGGCTTGACCGGCCGCGCCAAACACGAATGGCTGTGCGAGCGGCTGGGCCTGTTCGCCGGGATGGAGCACTACACCGCGGTGATCGGCGAGTGGCTGCTGACCAACGACGTGCTCGAGGCCAAGAACATGCATCCAGCGATGCTGGACCTGATTCGCTGGCACGGCGCGGAGGAGGTCGAACATCGCAGCGTGGTCTACGACGCGTATATGCACGTCGACGGCGGATATCTGCGCAAGGCCCGCACGGCCGTGCTGGCCAGCTCGTCGCTGCTGGTGCTGTTCGTGATCGCGGGCGGCTATCTGTTCGGCAAGGATCCCGATCCCCGCAAGGGACGATTCTGGCCGCTGCAATTCCTCAGCGCCTCCGCCCGCGGCGTGGTGCCGCAGATGTCGACCTTCCTGACCGAGATTCCGCGGTATCTGCGGCCCGGATTCCACCCCTCCCAGCTCGGGAGCATGGACAACGCGCTGCGTTATCTCGCGCAGTCGCCGGCGGCGCGCGAGGGCCGGCGGTGACGGCGGTGGCGTACGCGGTGGCCGCCGAGCGGCCGGGGTATCGGCCGTCGCTGCCGCTGCGGGCGGTCGGTGCGGTCTTCGACCTGTACAAGCGCGGCGTCACCGCAGCACCGTCGATCGACGTGTTGCCGCGACCGAATCCGGTGCGCCGCAGCGGTTTCGAGCGCGAACTGATCGTGGCCCGGCGCGAGATGCAGGCCGCGGATGTGGTCGTGCTGGCGCTGGTCGCTCCCTACGGCGAACGGTTGCCGCGCTGGGTTCCGGGCGCGCACATCGATGTGCTTCTCCCCTCCGGGCGTCAGCGGCAGTATTCGCTCAACGGAGATCCGGCCGACCGCGGAACCTATCGCATCGCCGTGCGCCACCTGCCCGACGGCGGCGGTGGATCCGACGAGATCCATCGCGACGTGGCGGTGGGGGACCGGTTGCGAGTGCGCGGGCCGCGCAACGCCTTCGGATACATCGATGCCCCGCACTATGTCTTCGTGGCCGGCGGTATCGGAATCACGCCGCTGCTGCCGATGGTGGCCGACGCCGAACGGCGCGGAATCGATTGGCGGCTGGTCTATCTCGGCCGCAGCCGGGCGACGATGCCGTTCCTCGACGAACTGTCGGCCCACCGCGGCGGACGGCTCGAGATCCGGCCCGACGATGAATTCGGTGTGGCCGATCTCGATCTGATTCTGGCCGACGTACCGCGCGGCACCGCGATCTACGTCTGCGGTCCGCCGCCGCTGATGGCCGCCGCTCTGGACACCGACGCCGCCCACGAGCCGACCGTTTCGGTCCACACCGAACGGTTCTCGCCACTGCCGGTTCGCCACGGCCGCCCGTTCCGAATCCGGCTGCGGCGCAGCGGTCGCACCGTGGACGTGGCCGCCGACGAATCGGCACTGGCGGCCATCGGCCGCGTTCTGCCCGATGTCGCCTACTCGTGCCGCCAGGGATTCTGCGGTACCTGCGCGGTGACCGTGCACGCCGGCGCTGTCGACCATCGCGATCGGCGGCTGAGTCCCGCCGAACGCGCGACGACCATGCTCACCTGCGTCTCACGCGCGGCGGGCGACTCCCTCGAACTCGACCTGTGAGCACGAGACCGGTTGTTTCGGGCAACGACGCCCGCACCGAAAGGAATTCGACGATGGCAGTATCCGAGAGCGCCCCCGCCGAACATACGCCGATCGCGGCGATCGGCGCCGGAGTCGCCGGAATCGGCCTCGCGGTGTCGTTGCGCGCGGCCGGATTCGAGGATTTCGTGATTCTCGAACGTGCGGACGACCTGGGCGGTACCTGGCGGGCCAACACCTATCCCGGTTGCGCCTGCGATGTGCCCTCGCACCTCTACTCCTATTCTTTCGCGCCGAATCCCGACTGGTCGCGCACGTATGGACGCCAGCCCGAAATCCTCGGCTATCTGTGCGACGTCGCCGAACGCCACGATGTCGTGCGGCATATGCGCTTGGGCACCGATGTGGAGCGCGCGCGGTGGGATGAAGGGCGGCGGCGGTGGCTCGTGCGCACCGACCGGGGACTGCTCAGCGCCGATGTGCTGATCTCGGCGGTCGGCCCGTTCAGTGAGGCGAAGATTCCGAATATGCCGGGACGCGAGACCTTTCGCGGCGCCCAGTTCCACTCGCTGCACTGGGACCACGAGCACGACCTGACCGGCGAGCGTGTCGCCGTGATCGGCACGGGCGCCTCCGCGGTGCAGTTCATTCCGGAGATCGCGCCGAAGGTGCAGCGACTCACGGTGTTCCAGCGCTCGGCCCCGTGGATCGTCTCCCGCCTGGATCGGTCCACCCTCGGTGTGGAGCGTGCACTGCTGCGCCGGTTACCGCTGCTGGGCACCGCGCTTCGGGGCGCCTACTACGCGGGTATCGAGAGTTTCGGCCTGGTCGGATTCGTCGACCGCCGCTTCCGCCACCCGTTCCAGGCGTTGTCGCGGATGCAGCTGCGCCGCCAGGTCCACGATCCTGCCCTGCGGCGCAAACTGACTCCCGACTACATGATCGGCTGCAAGCGCGCGATCTTCTCCGATGCGTACTATCCGGCCCTTACCCGTGACAATGTGGAGGTGGTGACGGAGTCGATCGCCGAGATCCGTCCCGGATCGATCGTCACCACCGACGGTGCGGAGTATCCGGTCGACACCATCGTCTGGGGCACCGGGTTCGGTGCGATACCGAAACTCTACGAGCGGATCGAGGGCGTCGGCGGACTGACCGTGGCCGACCACTACCACCGCCGGCCCAGCAGTTATCTGGGCGCGGCGATCGCTGGCTTCCCCAATATGTTCCTGACCCTCGGCCCGTTCGGCGCCGCAGGGAACCAGTCCGCGATCTTCATGATCGAATCGCAGATCGCCTATATCGTCGACGCACTGAAAACCCTGCGCGACAACGCTGTCGACCGAGTCGAGGTCCGTGCCTCGGTGCAGGACCGGTTCCTCGACGAGATGCGGCAACGCAGTCGCGATAGCGTGTGGCTGGGCGGCGGCTGCGACAGCTACTACACCACCGACAAGGGTGAGAACGCCGGGCTGTATCCGAACTGGAGTTTCGAATACCGCCGCCGCGTAGCGAGTTTCGACGCGGACTCCTACCTGCTGTCGCGCCACGTGCCGGATCCGACCGCCGCAGAGATGAGCAGCATCCGATGATCACAGGACCGTTCGACATGGCGCGCACGCTGCTGGCCCCGGTGCTCGGCGGGGGTGAGCGACTCGACGTGCGCGACAAGGTCGTGATCATCACCGGTGGTGCCGCCGGCATCGGCTACGAGCTGGCCCGGCTGCTCTACGACCGCGGCGCCCACGTCGCCCTGCTCGATATCGACGCTGAAGCCGTGCGCGCGAGCGCGGCCGCACTGGGCATCCGGGCGGTCGCGATCACCGTCGACGTTTCCGACCGGGAGGGGGTGCGGCTGGCCGTCGGGCAGGTGCGCGAGAACTTCGGGCGCGTCGATGTGGTGGTCGCCAACGCCGGCGTGGTCCCGCGCCCGGCCACCGTGCGGCTGCTCGATCCCGAGGAATTCGACCGGGTGCTGGCGATCAACCTCACCGGCGCCTTCAACACCATCCAGCCCGCGCTCGACGACGTCATCGCGGCGCACGGCCACGTCGTCGTGGTCTCCTCGTGTGCCGCGTTCGCTCCCGGCATGGGCGGTTCGCCGTACATGGTGAGCAAGGCCGGGGTGGAACAGCTGGGCCGCGCGCTGCGGGTGGAGCTCGGCGGAACGGGCGCCTCGGCCGGAATCGCCTATTTCGGTGTGGTGGAGACGGCGATGACCCACGACACCCTGGACGAGGACGAACTGGGCGCCGAATTCGGCGCGCTGCTGCCCTGGCCGCTGGATCAGCGCATCACCGCCCGGCGGGCCGCCGAGGTGATCGCCGGTGCCATCGAACGCCGGTCCGCGCGCACCGTGGCGCCCGCGGGATGGGAGCCGTACGCCCTGCTGCGGGGCGTGGTGAACGTCGCCCTCGACCACAAGCTGAGCGTCGACGAGCGGGTGCGGTCGCTGACGCAGCGGCTGGAACAGCGCATCCTCGCAGATCGCGGCCGGTAACCGGGTTCGTAAATCTGAGAGATTTCAAAGGATCGGCACAGATTCCGATCAGGACCGCTCGGCACTATGGATCCCGAGGACCCACTCGGCGAGATGAGGTGTGCGATGGTCGATATCGAGATCACGGGTACGACGGTCACCGTCCATGTTCGTGGCACCCACCGGTTGCTTTCGCTGTGCGAACGCGTGCGCTTCGATCTGTCCCACATCGCCGCCGTCGCGCCCGCCGAGGTGGATCTACGGCCGCCGTGGATGCGCGCGCCGGGCACCTTCTTCCCCGGCGTGATCGCGGCCGGTGTCTTCCGCGGCAAAGGCCGCAAGGAGTTCTGGGATACCCGCTTCGACGGGCGTGGCGTGCGGATCGAGCTGACCGGCACCGAATTCAGCCGGATCGTCGTCGACGTGGAGGATCCGGACGAGGTGCGCCGGATGCTGGCGCGCGCCGCCGCGGCCTGAGCCGCCGCCGCTGCCGCGAAACGACCGCCGCCTGGTCGGCCGGAACCGGGCGAAACGTCCTGCCTCGCAGCCCCATCGCGACACGCCGAATCGGCGTGCCGCGCGCGACACGCCGAATAAGTCTGGCATTGGGGCTAATCCGCGGTTTCGCAGATGGCGGTTCATCGACTATGAATGGCATGTGCCGTTCCCACTTCGTGAACACTTGCCGGCCACCGTATCTCACTGGGCGGTGGTCTAGTTGACCGTCGAACACCCGGGAGAAGATGAGGTCAGGCAGCTCGCGCGACGGGTCGAGAAGGCTCGCGGGCGGCTTGCGTACCAGTTCGACCCCGCGCTGACCGAGGCCCTTTCCGAGAACGAGCTGCAGGCCGAACGTGAACTCGCGGAGAAGATCCGCGAGCAGGAACGCGAACAGCGCTGGAAAAATGTACAGGCGGCGGCATCGACGTCCGACCGCGCCAGGCAGACCTCCGAAGCGATCGCGAAGGCCGATATGCGAGATCTGTTGATGGCCCGCAAGGCAATTGCGGCGCAGAGACGAGAATCCAGCCCGCACGCGAAGGTGGCGTCGCTGTACCGGCATCGCGCCTGGTCGATGCGCGCTCTCGCGGGTGTGGTCATTGCCGGCATGCTGTGGTCGGCGGTCAACGTACAGCACAACATTGCTCCCGGTGGCCCCACCGATCCGCTGTACTGGTTCAGCTACCTGCTCGAAGGCATGATCAGCGTCTGCCTGGTCATCATCATGATCGGCACCAACAAGGTCGCCGAATGGGGCATCCTGGAGAGCCGCCGCCAGGTCGCGCTCGCCGAACTGGCCCTGCTGGCGCTGACCGTCGGCCTCAACACCTACCCGTACCTGCGCAGTGGCGACTGGTACAACGTCGGCGTGCACGCCGTGGCGCCGGTGATGATCGGTGTGGCGCTGCTGGTGCACGACTCGGCCAGCCAGCGCTACGGCCAGGCCATCACCCAGGCCACCGATCAGATCCGCGATCTGCCCGACCCGGCCGAACAGATTCGCCGTAGCATGCCGACCTTCGTCAGCTTCATCCGGCAGGCCGCGCCCGACACCCGCTCGGCCCCGATGGCAGCGCTGCCGGGCGCCGGCGATACCGCACCCGAGGCGGCGGCCCCCGAAGCCGCGCGCACGGTGGAGACGGTCGATCCGATCGTCGAGCCGGACCTCTGGACTCCGAAAAAGTCCTCGAGTCGCCGGTCCGACACCGATGCGGCGGATTCGGTCGCCGACGGCAAGGCGAGCAAGTCGTCGAAATCCGATGCCGCCGACGACGACTCGGATCCGCTGAGCGCCTACGACACCGGCCAGTTCCGCATCGCGGACAGCCTCGAACAGGAACTCGAGCAGATCCGTGCCGAGCGCAAGGCGGCCCGCGCCGCGAAGCAGCGCGCGGCCTCCAACGGCTCGATCGTGGACTGATCCATACTCCGGTACGTCCCCTCGTACCGTCCGCACAACAGCCCGGCGCGAGCAGCGCCGGGCTGTTGTCGTCTCCGACCGGCGTGGCGTAGGTCACAATCGTGTGCCTCCGACTACAGTGCCTGCGGTCAGCGCAATCATTGCCGGCGTTTCGGGTTCCGTGTGGAAGTTCGAGGAGGCGTGGTTTTGCTCGTCCGTGGTTCCGGATGCCGATGAGCATCCGAAAGCAAGCACTCGGGTTCGGCGCATTCGCCATCGTCTCGGTTCTCGTCACGGTGGTCATCTGGAATACCCTGGCGCGCACCGTGAACGGCCCGACCGACCGTTATTCGGCGATTTTCGGCGATGTGCTCGGATTACGGCCCAACGACGATGTGCGCATCGCCGGCGTGCGGGTCGGGAAGGTCACCGCGATCGGCTTCGACGTCAACCCCCAGACCAACAAGCACCTGGCGAAGGTGACCTTCGACGTGCAGCGTGATCAGCACCTCTACACCGACACCAAGGCGCTGGTCCGCTATCAGAACCTCATCGGCCAGCGGTATCTCGCGCTGGCGCCCGGTACCGCACCGGATTCGCGCCTGCTCGCGGCCGGTGGCCGGATTCCTCTCGAACGCACCGAACCGTCCTTCGATATCTCGGCGTTTCTCAACGGCTTTCAGCCGCTGTTCGAGAATCTGCTTCCGGAACAGGTGAACGACCTGTCGACGACGTTGATCCAGGCGCTGCAGGGTGACGGCGTATCACTGTCCACCTTCATTACCCAGGCCGCCGCACTGGCCTCGGACTTCGAGCGTCGCGACGCGATCCTGAAAGACATCATCACCAACCTGTCCGCAGTGATGTCGGGTCTGGCTCGGCGCAGCGAGGAACTGGAAACCCTGATCACCCAGACTCGGGCGCTGATCAGCGGACTCTACGACCAAGGGCAGTCGCTGCTGGCCTCGACGGTCCAGATCGCCACCGCCAGTGAGAGTTTGGTGGCGATGGTCTCGCAGGTACAGCCCAAACTGGTGCCCGCGCAGAACTCGACCCGGGACGCGCTGACGCTGCTGATCGACAACGGCGCGAAATTGGATCAGGCCGCGATCGATCTGCCCGGAATCCTGTCCGACGTCGGCAAGTTCTCCGGCGACGGCACCTACGCCGCCGCGTATCTGTGTTCCCTCGATGTCTCGCTGTACGGAATCCTGTTCCCGCGTGGCCTTTTGTCGCAGATCGGCGGTCATTCACAGTCGGCGGTCTGCCGGCCCTGACCCGCGACGGCAACGGGCCCGGCTCCGCGAGGGAGCCGGGCCCGTTTCTCGTGCGCTCAGGCGCGACTGCGGATCGCCTTGTAGATGACCAGAATGATCACGGCACCGACGATCGCGCCGAGGAAAGTGTGCTGGACGGGCGGGTGGACACTGAACTTGTGGGGGGCGAAGACCAGACTGCCCAGGGTCCCGCCGACGTAACCGCCGACGATGCCTAGCACGATGGTCAGAATCCAGCCGAAGTTCTCCTTACCGGGAACCAGGAGGCGAGCGATCGCACCGGCGATGAGGCCGATGATGATCATCGTGATGATACCCATGGTGAATCTCCTTGCGGGCAATCTGTAGGGGACCCGACCGTAGCAGGGGAAAGGCCCTGTTCGCAGGCGCATGTGCCTATAGTCACCGGACTGGCGCAATAGTGCGTGACCGGCCGTTGTGCGGGTATTACGGTCCGAATCCAGGGCCTCGGACAAGACGTCGCCCCAGGCGGATTCGCGCCCGGGGCGAAGCGTCGTGCCGGCCGATCACAGGTCGGCGGGAGTCTTTTTGGCCACGCTGCGGACCTCGAAGGCGTAGATCATCTCCATCACGCCCATGAAGATCAGCCACCAGCCGACGACCAGTGCCAGCACGGTGATCGAGTGGATGGGCCAGACCACCAGTGCGACACCGCCGATCAACAGCAGGACGCCGAAGAAGATCGCCCAGCCGCGGCCCGGAACTCCTTGCGGCGCTTCGGCTCCCGCGACCATGGCGGCGATGCCGCGGAACAGCCAGCTGATGCCGATCCACAGGGCCAGCAGCACCAGGGAGTTGCCGATGCTGCGGAAGGCGAAGAAGGCGAGGATGAACGACAGGATGCCGCTGATGAGGGTCAGCACCCGATAGCCGGTGCCGACGTGCGGGCCGAACGCGGTGATCAACTGCAGAATTCCCGAGATCAGCAGGTAGACGCCGAACAGGATGCCGGCGACGGCGAGCGTCGGACCGGGCCAGACGAGCACGATAATCCCGACGATCACCGACAGCAGGCCGATGACCAGCAATGATTGCCATGCGCCACGGGCCAATTGGTGCAATGGCCCCACGTAAACTCCCTCTTTGCTGGTTGTCATGTGGGCAGGATAGATCCGGTGGATGCGATAGCGGGCTATTAACCAGTATCGAACGAGTTACGGTGTGCGAGCGAGCGCCGCTCGGATGGCGAAAATTCGTGCCGCACGGCCGCCCGACGCACGAAATCGGCGCAGCGCCCCGCACCGGCGGGGGTTTTCGAATCGGCCGGTGCGCTGGACGGCCGGATATGTTGGCGCCCGCCGTTCGCGGGGTCTCCCAGGTATTTCTGCTGTCGTCCGGGCTCGATCTCGCCGGACACAACCGCGATGTCGCGACCGCGGCCGCGATCAACGCCCGCAACGGGTTCACGCCGCCCGCACTGGTCGTCGCCGGTGGTGCCGTGGTGACGGATAGGCTGTGTGCGGGTATCGACACCTGTCCACCGCTGCGCAGAATCGAGGCGTTATGGAACTGAGTCTGCACTACTGGAACTTCTCGACTCCCGCTGATCCGGCTCGCACCGCGGATGCCATCGCGCAGACCGCGCGGATCGCCGAGCAGGCCGGTTTCATCGAATTCACGGTGATGGATCACTACTTCCAGATGGAACACACCGGGGTGGCCGAGGAGCCGATGCTCGAGGCGTACACGACCCTGGGGTACGTGGCCGCGCTGACCGAGCGGATGCGCCTGGCCGTGCTGGTGACCGGTGTGATGTACCGGTATCCCGGTCTGCTCGCCAAGATCGTCACCACCCTCGATGTGCTGTCGGGAGGACGGGCGCAGCTCGGCATCGGCGCGTCCTGGTACGAGCGGGAGCAGCGTGGGCTGGGTGTGCCGCTGGTGCCGATGGGGGAGCGCTTCGAACGGCTCGAGGAGACGCTGCAGATCTGCCTGCAGATGTGGAGCGATGACAACGGCCCGTACCGGGGCGCGCATTATCAGCTCGACGAAACACTGTGCGTACCCGCGCCGTTGAGTCGTCCGCGGCCGCCGATTCTGATCGGTGGTGGTGGCGAGAAGAAGACGCTGCTGCTGGTCGCCCGCTACGCCGATGCGTGCAATCTGTTCGCTTCCTCGCCGGAGGACGTCACGCGCAAACTCGACGTGCTGCGTGCCCACTGTGCGGCCGAGGGGCGCGATTACGACGCGATCCGCACGACCGCCACCTACATCGGCCCGGTCGTGGACGATCCGGACGTCTTCGTCGCCGACGCCGAACGCTATGCGGCGCTGGGCATCACGCAATTCGACATCATGCCGGACCGGAATCCGGTGGAATACGCCGAACGCGCCGCGGAGCTGGTGCCGCGCCTGCGTTCACTCTGAGGCGCGCCCGTACTCGCCGAAGGCCGGTTCCAGCAGATCGAAGATTCGCTCGGCCTCGGCGGTGACGGTGGCCGCGACTCGTCGCCGCGATGCGCCGGACAGCTGCAGCTGCTGAATGCGCTGGAACAGCAGTCGGCTGGCCGCCGCCAAGTGGGCGGCTGCCGTCCGGCGCAGCAGGTCGTCACCGGGCAGCACCTCGGCCAGGGCCTGTTCGCGCAACTCGTGTAGTTCGCGCACCCGCGCGGTGAGTGTCGGGCTGTCGGCGAGCATGCGGCTGAACTCCGGTCCCGAGAATCCGACGTCGGCCGCGTAATCCTCTGCCGCGCAACGGAACAGGCGGCGTAGCGCGTCGAGAGCCGATTCGTTCGCGGCACGGGCGGTGACCGCCGCGGCGAGGGCGCCGACGAACTGCTCGTGGTCGCCGCGATCGGATCGGCGGGCAAATTCGATTTCGTGCGGCAGTGCGGCGCCGATGAGGTGCTGACGTACGACGATCCGTGGCCCGGCGCCGTCGACATCGTCCTCGACGGTGTCGGCGGCGACATGGTGCAGCGCGGGGTCGACAGCCTGGGCCCGCACGGCACGCTGGTCGCCTTCAGCGCGGGCGGTGGCGCGGTCGACACCTCCACGCTGCTGGGTGACCTCAAAACGGTCACCGGCTTCTCGATGGGACTGCTGTCGCGGACCGAACCCGCACTGATCGAGCAGTATCGGGCGCAGTTGTGGAAGCTGTGGAAGGGGAAGGCGATACGTCCCTACGTGGAGGTGCGCGACTGGACCGAGTTGGATGCCGTCGTCGATCGGATCGCCACCCGCCGCAGTGTGGGGCGGATGGCGATCAGCGTCGAATTCGGCCTGAGATGAGCGCGTTCGCGCTCACAACACCGCTTGGGTCTGGGTGACTTTGCCGACGAGTTTGCCGGCGTCGTCGTGGATTTCGGTTTCCACCACGATAAAGCTGCGCCCCGCGTGCAGCGGCGCCGACGAGGCCACCGCGTAGCCGGACCGGATCGCCCGCAGGAAATTCGTCTTCGACTCCACTGTCGTTGTGCCCTGCTTGCCCTCCGGCAGATTCAGGTACGCGCATACCGCGCCGGTGGCGTCGGCCAGCGACATCAGCACTCCGCCGTGCAGGACGCCGCCGAGGGTGCACAGGCTCTCGTCCCAGGCGAGCCGGCTGCGCACCAGCTTCGGTCCGTGCTCGAGCACCTCGACGCCGAGCTTCTCGGTGAACGGCATGGTGCTGTGGAACAGCCGGGTTCCTTCGGTATCGATCATGATGCCGAGCTTGCCCGGACGCGGGCGCGAGGTCCATTACCTTCGGGGTAACGGTCTCGAACGGGCACCATCAACCGCACCAGCGCTGGCACCAGCGTGGCCGACACCATCACCGCGATCATCGGCGGCATCCGCGCGCCCGATGCCCAGCGCTGCGCCCGTGCCCAAGCCGGCATTGACGATCACGCGATCCAATCCGCCGAATTCGTCGCGGAATCCTGCGAATACGCGGGGGACCGCCTCGTGGTCGTCCACATCAGCGAAACCCGGATATCGGGGTGGTCCGCTGGCAATTGCTCGCGCGGTGACCGCAGTTCCGCGCCTGGTCAGGGCGCCCCACCCTAGTGCCGCCAGGCCGCCTGGTCAGGAAATCCGCCGGGCTCCGGCGGCGGGGACGGCAACGAAGAATCGCGGTGGGGAGAAACCGTTGTCGCGAAACCGCCGCCGGATCGCGGCCGCGGTCGAATCGGTCCGCTCGATATCGGTCACGGCGATGATGCTGCCGCCGAAGCCGCCGCCCACCATGCGCGCACCGTGGGCGCCGGCGTCGAGCGCGGCCGCCACCGCCGCATCCAGTTCCTGCGTGGAGACCTCGAAATCGTCGCGCAAAGAGGCGTGTCCGCTGGTGAGCAGCGGCCCGATCGCGCGCGGATCACACCCGTCGCGTAGTAGTTCCACCACGGTCAGCACCCGCGCGTTCTCGGTGACGACGTGGCGGGCGCGCCGCCGCAGCACCGGGTCCGCCAGCCGGTGCGTTTCCGCCGGATCGGTGACGGCCCGCAGCGAATGCACGCCCAGAGCGTGCGCGGCCTCCTCACATTCGCGCCGGCGCCGGCCGTAACCGCCGTCGGCCAGCCGGTGCGGGGTGTTGGTATCGGCCACCAGCAATTGCAGTCCGGCCGCGGCGAGATCGAAGGGAACCTGCGCGAATTCCCCGGTGGCGAAGTCCAGGAACAGGGCGTGGCCCGCTGTGCAGAGCAACGAGGCGGACTGGTCCAGGGTCCCCGTCGCGGCGCCGACGTAGGAGTTCTCCGCGGCCCGGCCGATGTCGATCAGCTCGGCGCTGTCGGCGTCGACCTGGAACAGATCTCGAATCGCGAGTGCCACAGCGCATTCCAGCGCCGCCGAGGACGAGAGCCCGGCGCCCACCGGTACCGCCCCGTCGATCTCCAGCACCACCCCGGACAGTTCGTGCCCGCGGCGCCGATATTCGTGCACCACGCCCAGCGGATAGCGGGCCCACCCGGTGACCGCGGAATCAGCGAGTCCGTCGAGCGGTTCGCACACCTGCCCGGCGTGTTGTTTCGAACTCACTCGCACCGTGCGGTCCGTCGTCGTCTCGGCGGTGCAGGTCACGACCTGGGGCAATGCGATCGGCAGTGCGTAACCGTCGTTGTAGTCGGTGTGCTCGCCGATGATGTTGACCCGGCCGGGCGCGACCCATACCCCGCGCCGGGATGCCGCGTTCACCGCACCTCCCGCAGTTCGGCGGCCACGGTCTCGGGTGTGGTGTCGCTGATGAAGACGTTCATCCCCGATTCCGAACCGGCCAGATACTTCAACTTGTGCGCCGTCCGCCGAATCGAGAACAGCTGCAGGTGCAGCCACCAGTCATCGAACGGCCCAACGGATTTCGGCGCTTGATTCCATGCCGCGACGTACGGCATGGGGGTGTCGAACCGGCGCGCGAAGCGTTGCTGCACATCCAGGTACAAATGCGCGAAGCCGTCGCGCTGGGCATCGTCGAGATCGGGGATATCGGCCACCCGGCGGTGCGGATAGAACTGAACTTCGTAGGGCCAGCGGGCGAACGGCGGTACGAAGGCGGTCCATTCCTCGTTCGCCGCGACCACCCGGATACCGGCGGCACGTTCGGCGCCGAGGAGATCGCCGAACAGATTGCTGCCGTGCGCCTTTCGATGACGGGCGGCGTTAGCCACCATCGTCGCCGTGCGCGGGGTGGGGAAGGGGTAGGCGTAGATCTGGCCGTGCGGATGCGACAGCGTGACACCGATCTCCTCGCCGTGATTCTCGAAGCAGAACACCTGGGCGACGCCGTCGAGCGCCCCGAGTTCGGCGCTGCGCTGGGCCCACGCGTCCACCACCAGGCGCACCCGGCCCGGATCGAGCCCGGCGAACGAACTGGTGTGGTCGCTGGTGAAGCACACGACCTCGCAGCGGCCGAAACCGTTGCGCAGCAACGTCTCCGGCGACCCTTCGACGTGGTCGGGAAGTTCGGCGCGGCCGGTCGACAGTGACGGAAAGCGATTCTCGAACACCACGACCTGATAGTCGGCCTCGGGGACCTCGGTGAGATGGCCGGGGCGCGACGGGCACAGCGGACACAGATCCGCCGGGGGCAGGAAGGTCCGGCTTTGGCGGTGCGAGGCGATCACCACCCACTCACCGAGCAGCGGATCGAAACGTGCCTGGGAATGCGTACCGGTCCGGGGCAGATCCCGGGTGTCGGCGGCGGTGCGCGGCACCGGCTCGCTGTCGAAGTAGATGATCTCGCGGCCGTCGGCCAGCGACCGACGACTCATCACCGGACTCGGCCGCGCCATCCGCATCCCTCCGCTCGATCCACCGGATCTCAGCGGGACACTAACATCGCGGCCGCGGCAGGTTGCGGGTACGGATCCGGCGCGGCGCACCCGATCGGATACACCGCGCCGGATCGGACTCGTTCAGTACTCGCTGCCGAACAACCCTCCCGGCCCGTAGGAGCCGGTCGGAGGCGGTGCCGGCATCATCACCCAGCCGCCGCAGTTGGCCGAGGCGAACGCGACATCGGACGGTTTGATCAGCACCCGCACCGGAGCGGTGTGGGTGCGGTCGCTGGCGACGATGGCGCCGTTCGGGTCCGGCGGATCACCGGGTTCGGGAATTTTCCACAGGCGCTCCCAGGAACAGTCGTGCGCCGGGTCCGCCGGCCCTGCGGACTGATAGATACCGGGCGCGATATCGACCCCGACCCGGTACATCCCGTCCCCGGGGATGTTCGTCGCCGGATCGGCGGCAGCAGTGCCGGATCCGAGCATCGTCACCGTGGACGCGACGGCCCCGGCGATCACAAAGGTGCGTCCACGCACGGCGGTCCTCCTCGATATCGCAGACGGCCACCGACTATGGGGCGGCCGGAGAAGATCCCCGCATCTTCCGGGGCCTTGGTCTATCAGAATTCCGATAGGCGCGGACCGGATCGGAGAAATATCTGGAGATTCGACAATGCCCGGTGGGCGGTGGGCAGGCGGCCGGGAAATGCTGTCGTAGAACGTCCCCGCGGGATCCCCTCGCGCCCACGGGGACGGCACCGGCGTGCGGTTCGACCGCCGAGGTGCGAGATGGGAACGTACTGCAGCGCCGACGACCCGTGCAACACAGTGATATTTCAGAATTGAATTACTATGGCGAATCATCCGCGTTCAGCATCTCGACATTTTCGGCCGCGGGCCTGGATATCGGCGGATCGTGCGGATTCGAACAGCCGCAGCGACATTCGGGCAATGATGCGCATGACCTCCGGATCCAGCCGCGATGTGGTCAGCACCACAAACCTTCCGGTTGTTCCGTGCCGCCGGCGAGGTGGCTGCGATGGGATAGCTCTGGGGTGTCCGTTTTTCCTGCTGGCTGACGCAGAATCGACGGGACGACCGGCGTGTCTGCAAAAATGAGGCGTCACCGCAGCTCTAATAGGGGTAACGGTTCGATAACTGAGCTTGCGTATGTGATGCTGCCGTTGCAACAGTGAACCACTGGGTTTGATGTTACTAGTGGGAAGGGAGGGGTGTGCCCGCCTCCGGGTGCGCCGTCCGAACATGAACCATCCACGCATCATCAAGACCGGAGTCAGGCTCGCCGTCGCCGCGGTCACCACGGCCGGTGTGCTGGCGCCCGCCGCCGCCCTCGCCGCGCCGGCCGCGCCCGCAGATCCCGATATGTCGACCAAATTGGTGGGTAAGACGGTATTTCTGGACCCGGGCCATCAGGGCAGCAACCACAACGAGGACCTCAATCGTCCAGTGAACAACGGCCGTGGTGGCACCAAGGAGTGTCAGACCACGGGAATGACCACCCGCAACGGCGTGCCCGAGCACACCATCAACTGGAATGTGGCACAGCTGGTCCGGCAGTCACTCGAGGCGCTCGGCGCGCACGTCGTGATGAGCCGCCAGGACGACACCGGATGGGGCGGATGTGTCGACGAACGCGCCGCGGCGGCCAACAGCTCCGGCGCCGCGGTGGCCGTCAGCATCCACGCCGACGGCGCACCGGAACAGGATCACGGATTCCATCTGATCGTGCCGCAGTTGCCGGTTCCCGATGCCAAGGCGAACGAAGCGCAGTCGGGTGCCGGTCAGGTGGCCACGAACGCCATGCGCGACGCGTACAAACAGGCCGGGTTCACGCCCGCCGATTACGCGGGCGCGGTCGACGGTCTGCAGACCCGGTCCGATATCGCGGGCCCGGCACTGACCGAGGTGCCCGACGTCTTCATCGAAATGGGCAACGGCGCGAATGTCGACGACGCGAAAATGCTCGAATCGCCCGAGGGGCAGCTCAAGCATGCCATCGCGATAACGACCGGACTGGTGAGTTATCTGATCGGAGTCGCTCCTGGCAGTACCTCACCGGCCGCGTCGCCCGCCGACAGTCCCACGAGCGCGCCGCAGTCAGCGCCGGGGCAGGACAATTCCGCGCCGCAGACCGGTACGTCACAGAGCGCCACGTCGCCGAGCGCTACCCCGCACAGTCCGGCACCGCAGAATGCCGCGCCGGAGAGTGCGTCCCCGCAGGGATCGGCGACACCGAATCTCGGCGCCCAGAACTCGGGGACCCAGAATTCTGATTCAACGCAACATAATTCGGCAACCGACGCACTCCGTGGCGGGCCGAACTCCGCACCCGCCAGCACGCAGTCCGCGCCGACGTCCACCGCGCCGTCGGCTCCGGCCACGACGCAACCGGGTTCGAATCCGGCGGGGGCTCCGGCCGGTACGTATCGAACGGCGCCGGGGACCCTTTCGAACACCGATCCGGGCACGTCCGGGGTCTCACCGCAGACCTCGACCACACCCGGAACCAGCGGCGCGCAGAAACCGCAATCGGGTTCCGGCGCCGGTAATCTCGCGACCACCGCCATGCGGTTGCTGCTGCCGCTGGCGAAATCGCTCGGCTTGGGCGACGGTGCGCTCGATTCCGAACTGGCGAATCTGGCCTACACCCTGGTCTCCATTCTCCTGGGGCCGAGTAAGTAAACGGCCCCGATCGTGCCCGCCCCTCCGCGCGAAGGGGCGGGCACGACCTCGTCCGGGCCTGGGTAAGCTCGGCCGAATGGATCGGCGCATACCTGTTCTGGTGGTCGCGGGATTTCTGGGAGCCGGTAAGACCACGCTGCTGAACCATCTGCTGCGGCGACGCGAGGCCCGGATCGGTGTCGTGGTCAACGATTTCGGTGCGGTGAATATCGACGCCATGCTGGTCGCGGGCCAGGTGGACGCCATGGTCTCGCTGGGCAACGGCTGTGTGTGCTGTGCGGTGGACGTCACCGAACTCGACGAGATGTTCGCCCGGCTGGCCGAGCCGCGCCACGGCATCGACGTGATCGTGGTGGAGGCCAGCGGCCTCGCCGAACCTCGCAACCTGATCCGCATGGTCATCGGCAGCGACAATCCGCGCATTCGCTACGGCGGATTGATCGAGGTCGTGGACGCCGAGCATTTCGACGACAGCCGCGCCCGCCATCCCGAACTGGCCGCGCATCTGCGCCTGGCGGACCTGATCGTGCTGAACAAGGCCGACCGGGTACCGGCCGCACGGCTGGACGGACTGCGCGCGGAAATCGAGGGAATCGCCGCAGGAGTGCCGGTCTATGCCACCGCGCACGGCCGCATCGATCCGCCGCTGCTGTTCGACGTTCCCGAACGCGGCGACGCGACGATCGCCCGGCAGTTGTCGTTCGACGAACTGCTCGACGATCACGACCACGACGCGCCCGGTCACCGCCATCTGCACGACGGCTACGACAGCGTATCGTTCACCACCGCAACCGATCTCGACCCGCGCCGCCTGGTCGGATTCCTGGAGGATCCGCCGTCGGGCCTGTTCCGCGCCAAGGGCGCCACCGCTTTCGGCGTGCGCGGTGAGAACCGGAAGTTCCTGCTGCACATGGTCGGTCGGCATGTGGTCTTCGAGCCGGCCGCGTGGTCGCGCGGCGAAACCCGCGAAACCCGGCTGGTACTCATCGGAGCCGGTCTGGATGCGGGCTCCGCGACGGCCCGCCTGCACGCCACCGCCCACACCGGACCCGAACCGCTGGACGAACAGGCATTGCTGCCGGTGTGGCGATACGTGCCGAGGGACGACTCGGATCAGAGCGCGTGAATGTCGGGCGCCATCTCGATGAGGCGTTGCAGGCGCGGCGGCGTCCACGGCCCGTCCGGTCCGAGAATCGCGTGGTCTATGCCCGTGGCGGCCAAGGTTTCCAGGTGATCGAGCACCGGTCCGCGGCCCGAGTCGATATCCAGGGCGGTGGTGACGGTCTTCTCGATCGTGGAATAGTCGCGGCCGATCTCGTCGCACTGCCGCCGCAGCACCGCGAGTTTGTGCGCGAGGTTGTCGGCGTAGCCGCTACCGGGAAGGTCGATACTCGATGCGTCGGCCGCTTGCGCGAGTTCCGTGACCGCCGAACCGATTTCGCTGTTCGGGACGGGCCAGGAGAAGTCGGTGAGTGCGATGCCGGTTTTCACGTATCTCTCGTGCAAAGTTATTAGCCGGACAACGACTATAACGTGAGTCGGCTAACGAATACAATCCCTCTACGCTGAACACACCATGACCGACGACGACTTCCAGACCGCGTTCTGGTCCACCAAACATGCCCTCGCGGTGGCGGCAGCGGCAGCCTACGCCCGGCACGGTGTGTACGAGGGCCAGCAGTTCATCCTGCGACAACTCTGGCAGGAGGACGGTCTGACGCCCGGTCAGGTGGCCAGACGACTCGGCCTGGCGACGCCCACCGTCACCCGGGCTACCACCCGCATGGAAGCGGCCGGACTGGTCCGGCGCGAACCGCATCCGACCGACCGCCGACTGGTCCGCCTGCACCTGACCGCACGCGGGCGGGATCTGGAGCGCGAGATCGAAGCCGAGAGCGCGCGGCTGACCGAACGCGCGCTGACCTCGTTCAGCGCGGCCGAACGCGCCGCACTCTTCCGGGCGCTGCGCCGCATCGAGGCGAATCTCACCGAGTCCGCACCGGCGGCCGAGGCGAATCCCGGCTCCGAACCACGCTGACGCCGCGGCCTAGCCGCAGGCGTTGACCCACTCGGACATGCCGTCGGTGAACAGTTGGCGCTTCCAGATCGGGACCTCGTGCTTGATGCGGTCCACCAATTCCGCGCAGGTCTCGAAGGCCTCGCGGCGGTGCGGAGCGGCGACGGCCACCGTGATCGCCAGATCGCCGACGGTCAGCGCACCCACCCGGTGAACCGCGGCGACGGGTAGGCCGGCGGACTTCCCGACCTCGGCGCACACCCGGGTCAAGAACTTCTCCGCCTCGGGGTGAGCCGAATACTCGAGGACCGAAACCGCCTGTCCGCCATCGTGATTGCGGACCTTGCCGGTGAAGACGACGACGGCGCCGTGTTCGGGGCCGCTGACCGCGCGCTCGACCTCCTCGGGCCGCAACGGCTGATCGCTGATGCGGGTGAGCGGCGTGTACTCACTCATGGCGGCCTCCTCCGGCGACCTGGGCCAGCAGATGATCCAGCAACGGTTCCAGGACCGCGATCCCGTCGCGGACCCCGCCCGGCGAACCGGGCAGATTAACGACCACCGTAGGGCCGGACAGGCCGGCGACGCCACGGCTCAAGGCCGCCAACGGAAATGCGGCCGTACCGCGCCGGCGAATCGACTCGGCGACGCCCGGCAACTCCCGATCCAGCACCGCCAGCGTCGCTTCCGGAGTGGCATCGGAGGGCGAGGCGCCGGTGCCGCCGGTGGTAATCACCAGTCCCGGCGTGCCGTCGAGTGCGTCGCGCAGACCGGTCGCGATATCGGCATCGGCGTAGACCAGCGGTCCGCGCACCGAAAAGCCCAGCCCCGCAAGCCAGTTCGCCAGCACCGGCCCGGTCTTGTCGACCCGGGTGCCGGCCGCGACGCCGGTCGAGGCGACGACTACGACCGCGGTCCGGGAGCCCTCGCCGGAGTGCGTCGCGCCGTGCACCGCATCGCCGTCCGCCGTGGACGCCGCTGCCTGCGGTTGCGGAGAAGTGCCGGCCGAGCGGCGGTCGGATGCGTGATCGGTGTGTGTGCCGTCGCCCGGACTGTCGCCGCACTTCCGGCGCGTGAGCGTGTCGCGATTCGGTGCGGATGAAACTGGCGAATCGGCCGATACCGCAGCATCGTCGGACGCGGCAATATCCGCACGCTCCCAATGGCCGTGCTTACCACCGTCTTTCGTCAACAGACGCACACCGTCCAGGACGGCCGCCGGATCCACCGCCTTCACCATGTCGTGCAGCGTGAGGCCGGCGATCGCGACCGCGGTGAGCGCTTCCATCTCGACACCGGTGGGGCCCTTCGTCTTCGCTCGCGCTTCGATGGTGATGGCGGCCTCGGCGAACCCGAAGCGCACATCCACCGACGACAGCGCCAGCTGATGGCACAGTGGAATCAGCTCCGAGGTCTTCTTCGCCCCCGAAATGCCGGCGATGCGAGCCGTCGGCAGTACATCGGCCTTCGGCAGGTCGTCCGCGCGTACCAGCGCCACCACCTCGGGGGTAGTCCGCAGCAGGCCGGCCGCGACCGCCACCCGTGTCGTCTCGGCCTTGGCACTCACATCGACCATGCGCGCTCGGCCTTCCGCGTCGACATGCGACAAGGTGCCGCCATCGCCTTTCGGCGCGGCGCCGGATTCGGCGTGGGACAGTTCCTTCACAGTTCACGCACCCTCACCAGCGAGCCGGCCGCCACCGTCGTGACCTCGGCCGGAATTTCGATCAGAACATCGGCCTGCGCCATCGCCGCCACGAGATGTGACCCGGGACCCGACACCGAACGGACCCCCGCGCCTTCGCGCCGGCCCCGCAGGAACTGCCGCCGACCCGCGGGGGACCGCACCGGATCCAGCAGCGCCACCTCGTAATTCGGCACGGGGGCCAACCCGCTCAGCTCCCGCAGGATCGGCCGGGCGAACACCTCGAACGACACCATCGTGCTCACCGGATTACCCGGGAAGCTCAGCACCGGAATCCCGTCGACCACGCTGATGCCCTGTGGGCCGCCGGGCTGCACGGCCACCGAACCGAACTCGCCGCCGACCTCGGCCAGCACCTCCTTGACCACTTCGAAATCGCCCTGCGACACCCCACCCGAAGTGAACACCACATCCGCGGCCGCCGTCGCGACCGACAACTTGCGGCGGAACTCGCCCGGATGGTCGCGGCTGTGCGAAACATCCACCACATCGATCCCGTTGGCGCCCAACGCAGCAGCCAGCGCGATGCCGTTCGAGTTGTAGATCTGACCCGGGCGCAACGCGACACCGGCCGACACCAGCTCGTCGCCGGTCGTCAGAACCGCCGCCCGGATCCGCCGCGCCACCGTCACCGAGCTGATGCCCACCGCCGCCAGCGCCGCGATCCGATGCGGCGACAACAACGACCCGGCCGCCACCAGCAGCTCACCGCGTCGAATGTCGGTTCCCGCCTCCCGCACGAAATCGCCTGCGTTGCGGCCGCGTTCGATCGACACCCCGCCGTCGACGGCACGGGTGTCCTCCACCGGCACCACACAATCGGCGCCCGGCGGAATCGGCGCGCCCGTCATCACCTTGATCGCCGCCCCGTCCGGCAACCGCTCCCGGCCACTCTGACCAGCGGCCACGACACCGGCCACCGGCAGCGTCACGGGCGTGACCGCGACCGACTCCGCCCGGACCGCGTATCCGTCCATCCCCGAATTGCGGAACACCGGCAGATCCAGCGGCGACCGCACCTCCTCGGCCAGCATCCGGCCCCGCGCCCCGTGCAACGCCAACTGCTCCACCTGCCGCATTGCCAGCGGTCGCAGCAGCTGTTCGATCCGCTCCCGATGATCCTCGACGGACCGAGCCGCAGTCTTGGCAGGCTGACTCATAGACGTCAGCCTAGCTGTGTCTTTGGCCTGCGCTTCGCTCCGGCGGGGTCTCGGGGGCGGTGCTCGGCTACCTCACAGGTCGTGAGTTGCGGGACGTGAGGTGGGGGCGGCCCGCATAATGGAGGAGTGACCGTCGTTCTCATGGGGATTCCCGCCGTCCGGGGCGGGCGGCCCTCGCTGGACGGACGGCCCGATACGGACCTGCTGGTCGACAAATTCGGGCGCACGGCCCGGGATCTGCGGGTGTCGATCACCGAGAAGTGCTCGTTGCGTTGCACCTACTGCATGCCGGAGGAGGGGTTGCCGGCCATCCCCGCGGACGAATTGCTCTCGGCCGCGGAGATCGTGCGGTTGGTGGAACTCGCGGTCCGGCGCCTCGGTATCCGCGAGGTGCGATTCACCGGCGGCGAGCCGCTGATGCGGCGCGATCTCGAGCAGATCGTCGCCGGATGCCATGCCGCCGTTCCCGACACGCCGCTGGCGATGACCAGTAACGGCATCGGACTGGAACATCGCGCTCGCGGGCTGGCGGCCGCGGGGCTCGGCCGGGTGAACGTCTCCCTCGATACGGTCGACCCCGCCGGATTCGCCCGGCTCACCCGCCGGGACCGGCTCGGCTCGGTGCTGACCGGCATCCGCGCCGCCCATGCGGCCGGTCTCTACCCGGTCAAGGTGAACGCCGTGCTGATGCGTGAAACCCTCTCCGGTGCGGTCGATCTGCTGCGGTGGTGCCTGAACGAGGGATGCGAACTGCGGTTCATCGAGGAGATGCCGCTCGATGCCGATCACGAATGGGCACGGACCAATATGGTCACCGCGGCCGAATTGCTCGACGTTCTCGGCGCGGCCTTCACCCTCACCGAGACCGGGCGTGCCGACCCTTGCGCCCCGGCGGAGACCTGGCAGGTGAACGGCGGTCCGGCCACGATCGGCATCATCGCCTCGGTCACCCGCCAATTCTGCGGCGACTGCGACCGCACCCGCCTGACCGCCGACGGCATGGTCCGGTCCTGCCTGTTCAGCGACCAGGAATACGATCTGCGCTCCCTGCTGCGCGCCGGCGCGAGCGACGACGAACTGGCACAGCTGTGGCGCGGCGCGATGTGGAACAAATGGGCCGGGCACGGCATCGACGCCGCCGATTTCGTCCCCCCGGAACGCACGATGGGAGCCATCGGTGGTTGAGGTCAGATATTTCGCCGCGATCGCCGACGCGGTCGGCAAATCAAGCGAACATCTCGACCTGCCCGATGCGGCAACGGTCGGTGACCTGCGCACCGCGTTGCGCGCGGCCTACGGCGCGGATTTGGACCCGATGCTGAAGGTCTGCGCCTATCTGGTAGGCGAGGAACTCACCCGCGACGGCAGCACCCGCCTCACCGCCCGCGTCGACGTACTGCCGCCGTTCGCGGGCGGCTGATCAGCGCCCCGTTCTCTCGTGCGGTGGACTCCCCAGCGGTGGACGCTGCCCTCAGTTCTTCCACCAGGAGTCGAGCGGCGACACCGGCACCGTCCGCTTGTGCCGGGTATTGCAGTAGATCGTCTCGATGCGCTCGGCCACCTCCGGCGCGACGGTCTTGCCCTCGAGGTAATCGTCGATCTGGGCGTACCTCAGACCGAGCGCCTCCTCGTCCGGCAGTGCCGGGCGATCGTCTTCGAGGTCGGCGGTGGGCACCTTCTCCCACAGGCTCGGCGGAGCGCCCAATTCTTGCAGCAATGCCGCGCCCTGGCGCTTGGTCAGTCCGGTCAGGGGAGTGATGTCGACCCCGCCGTCACCGTGCTTGGTGAAGAACCCGGTGACCGCCTCCGCCGCGTGGTCGGTGCCGACGACCACCATATTCAACTGCCCCGCGATCGCGTACTGGATGATCATCCGTTCGCGCGCTTTGATGTTGCCGCGGACGAAATCACGCAGCTCGGTCTCATGTCCGAGCAGTTCGCGCACGCCCTCGGCGGTCGCGGCCGCCACCGCGTCGGCGCCGGGCTTCACGTTGACCTCGACCACATGGTCCGGGCCGATGAAATCCAGCGCCCGCCGCGCGTCGTCGGCATCGGCTTGCGCGCCGTAGGGAAGCCGGACCGCGACGAATGTCGCCTCCTGTCCCCGGGCTCGCAACTCGTCCACGGCCAGCTGGCACAGTTTGCCGGTGAGCGAACTGTCCTGACCACCGCTGATGCCGAGAACGAAACCCGTTGCCGGCGTGGAACTCAGATAGTCGGCCAGGAATTCGATGCGGCGCCGCACCTCGACTTTCGGCTCGATGTCGGCCGCGACACCCAATTCGGCGATGATCTGTTCGCGCAGGTTCCCCATGCGGCCACTCTACTGGGCGGGTGCCACCAGTGCGCGCACCACGTTTTCCCAGTGGTCGGCGATCTGTTCGGGCCGATAACCGAGGACCCGCAGCTGATGCAGCACCAGGCCGGCATCGAGGATCGCCAGCAGCGTATCCGCCGTCAGCGCGATATCGCCGCTCACGTCGAGCTGCCGAAGCAGCAGCGACACATGGGTTTTCGAGATGTTGTACGGCGCGCTGGCGTAGCGGCCGGATTCGTCGGCGGCGCGGCGCATTTCGCCCTCCACCTCGATCCCGGCCAAACGGGCGCGCCCGTAGGCGATCAGCCGCTGCAGCGGCGGGGCGCCCGGGCCCAGCGGCGGTGGCCCGAACATGAACGCCGCCTGCAATTTCTGCTCGGATTGGTCGAGCAGCGCCAGCATGAGACCGGCCCGGTTGCCGAACCTGCGGAATACGGTGCCCTTACCGACGCCCGCGCGTTTGGCGACCGCGTCCATCGTGACGCCGTCGGCGCCGAATTCGCGGACCAGTTCCTCGGCGGCGTCGAGCAGTAGCTGCCGGTTCCGTACGGCATCGCTGCGCTCGGAGTGTTCGGCTACCGGCAGCGCGGTGATGAGCGCGGTCGGCGGGAGGTCGACGGCCACGGCCTCGAGTGGCAGCGCGCCGGGACGCAGCGCGGCGGCGAAGGCCGGATCCGTGGCGCCCGGATCGGACGAATGGGACGAATTCGACGGCGTCGAATCCGGAGTGTCGCAGTTCACAGTCGTTTACCCCATGACCCGGGAATGAAAGCGGACCGTAGTCCGGTTATCGTGTCGTGACAGCGGACGCCACCGCCGCCCCATCGCACAAGGAGTGATCATGTCACAGACTCGCATCCTGGCTCTCGTCGGCAGCTTGCGCGCCGGTTCGATCAACCGGCAGCTGGCCGAGGCTGCCGCCCAGACCGCACCGGAAGGTGTCGAGGTCGATATCTACGACGGTCTCGGAAATGTTCCTTTCTACAACGAGGACATCGACGTACCGGGTCAGGTGCCCGCGCCGGCGCAGGCGCTGCGTGACGCCATCGTCGCCGCCGACGCCCTGGTGCTGTTCGTTCCCGAATACAACGGCACCATCCCGGCCGTGCTCAAGAATGCGATCGACTGGGCCTCGCGGCCCTACGGCGCCAGTTCGATCAAGGGTAAGCCGGTCGCCGTGATCAGCGCCTCGGTCAGCCAGAACGCCGCGAAGTGGGCGCACGGCGACACGGTGAAGGTCGTCGGTGTAGCCGGCGGCACCGTCGTGGAGAGCGCGCACCTGCACTTCGGCACCATCGGCCAGCGCTTCGGCGAGGCGCATCCGCGCGACGACGCCGAGGCTGTGACCCAGCTCGCCGCCGCGATCACCGAACTGGTCGCCGCGCGGGAATCGGTCAACGCCTGAGTGTGAGACGGTAATCGGCTCGAGCCGTTGCGAGGGGCCGCACCCGATGGTGCGGCCCCTCGGTGGTGTTGGGGGTGGGGCGGTCGTCGGCCGAGGGGGTGGCGACGTGACCGGCGTCCTAACGCTCCCGCCGCACACCTCTGTAGGATATGAAAACCATTTTCGATAGGAGCCCGTCATGAAGGTGCGGAATTCACTGCGCTCGCTGAAGGACAAGCCGGGCGCGCAGGTGGTGCGACGCCGCGGCAAGACCTATGTGATCAACAAGAAGGAGCCGCGGTTCAAGGCCCGCCAGGGCTGACCCGGCCCGGCTGTGACACGCCGGAGCAGTGGCCGAATGCCGCGCCCGTTCCCTCGGAACGGGCGCGGCATTCGATCGTTTCCGGTGTGCCGGAGCGGGCCTGTTGAGATCCGTGTGACCGATGTGACCAGAGGTGGTATTGGGTTTGCTGGGAGAGAGCTGCGACACGAAATCGTGATCTGTGCCACTGTCGTGTCGGGTTGCGAATCGACTGTCCTGGTACTTACGGCCGTCGAATTTCATCTTTGTGGTTCGCAACATGTCGTGTCGGATGAATCTGTCGGCCACTAGGTGTAGTGTCTACCGCACTGGAAGGGGAGTCGGATTCCGATCCGATCACAGCAGTGTGACCGCCCCTGCTGCTCCCTCTTCCAGGGGTTTGCGCAGTACCGGATGGATCGTGCTCAGTACGGATGCTCACAGCAGATGGCGTACCGATTCAAGGCTGCATCGGATAAGGCAAGGAGAGAGGGTCACCCATGAGTATCACGGTCTACACCAAGCCCGCTTGTGTCCAGTGCAACGCCACCTACCGCGCGCTCGACAAGGCCGGTGTGGAGTACGAGGTCGTCGATATCTCCGAGAACCCCGAGGCCCGCGACTATGTGATGGCGCTGGGATATCTGCAGGCCCCCGTCGTCGTGGCCGGCGACGAGCACTGGTCCGGTTTCCGTCCGGACCGCATCAAGTCCCTGGTGACCGCCGCGGCCTGACCCGCTCCGGTCACCGTTCGTCCGACGAGCAGAGTAAGGGGGAGTGGGATGGCTGGGTTGTCCGGGGAAGGAACCCGATCGACGCCCGCTCTGGTCTACTTCTCGAGCGCGTCGGAGAACACGCACCGCTTCGTCGAACGGCTGGGTTTGCCGGCCGTTCGCATTCCGCTCCACACCGCCGATTCGCTGCGCGTCGATACGCCCTATGTGCTGATCTGCCCCACCTACGGTGGCGGCCGTCACGTGTTCGACGCGCAGCGCGGCGACGGGGCAGCCGGTCGTTCGGACAAGGAATTCGTCCCCAGGCAGGTGGCGAAATTCCTCAACGATCCGCATAATCGTGCGCTGTTGCGCGGGGTGATCGCGGCCGGCAACACGAACTTCGGCGATACGTATTGCTATGCGGGAGAGGTCATCTCGCGCAAATGCGGGGTGCCGTACCTGTATCGCTTCGAACTGATGGGAACCGCCGAGGACGTCGAGCGCGTCCGAGAGGGATTGGGATTGTTTTGGCAACGACAACAGCACCGGCCGGAAAGACGGCCCGCCTAGAGCGCCCGGTCAGCACCGAGACCTCGACCGAGGGCCTGGACTACCACGCGCTCAACGCGATGCTGAATTTGTACGGACCCAACGGTGAGATCCAGTTCGACAAGGATGTCGCCGCCGCCCGGCAGTACTTCCTGCAGCATGTCAACCAGAACACCGTCTTCTTCCACAACCTCGACGAGAAGCTCGACTACCTCGTGGAGGAGAACTACTACGAGCCCGAGGTTCTCGACCAGTACAGCCGCGCGTTCGTCAAGAAGCTGTTCCAGCAGGCCTACGCCAAGAAGTTCCGGTTCCCCACCTTCCTCGGCGCGTTCAAGTACTACACCTCCTACACGCTCAAGACCTTCGACGGGAAGCGCTATCTGGAGCGGTTCGAGGACCGCGTCTGCATGGTCGCGCTGACCCTGGCCGCGGGCGACGAGCTCCTCGCCCAGCAGCTGGTCGAGGAGATCATCGACGGCCGCTTCCAGCCGGCCACCCCAACGTTCCTGAACTCGGGCAAGAAGCAGCGCGGCGAGCCGGTGAGCTGCTTCCTCCTTCGCATAGAGGACAACATGGAGTCCATCGGGCGCTCCATCAACTCCGCGCTGCAGCTGTCCAAGCGCGGCGGCGGAGTCGCGTTGCTGCTGAGCAACATTCGCGAACACGGCGCGCCGATCAAGAAGATCGAGAACCAGTCCTCCGGCGTCATCCCCATCATGAAGCTGCTCGAGGACTCCTTCTCCTATGCCAATCAGCTCGGCGCGCGTCAGGGCGCGGGCGCGGTGTACCTGCACGCGCACCACCCCGACATCTACCGCTTCCTCGACACCAAGCGGGAGAACGCGGACGAGAAGATCCGCATCAAGACGCTCTCGCTGGGTGTGGTGATCCCCGATATCACCTTCGAGCTGGCGAAGAAGAACGAGGACATGTACCTGTTCTCGCCCTACGACGTCGAGCGGATCTACGGCGTGCCGTTCGCCGACATCAACGTCACCGAGAAGTACTACGAGATGGTCGACGACAAGCGCATCCGCAAGTCGAAGATCAACGCCCGCGAGTTCTTCCAGACCATCGCCGAGCTGCAGTTCGAATCCGGTTATCCCTACATCATGTTCGAGGACACGGTAAACCGGGCCAACCCGATCAAGGGCAAGATCACCCACTCCAACCTGTGCTCGGAGATTCTGCAGGTCTCCACGCCGTCGGTGTTCAACGACGACCTGTCCTACGCCGAGGTCGGCAAGGATATCTCCTGCAACCTGGGCTCGCTCAATATCGCCAAGGCCATGGACTCACCGGATTTCGGGCAGACCATCGAGGTCGCGATCCGGGCGCTGACCGCGGTCTCGGATCAGACCCACATCTATTCGGTGCCCTCGATCGAACAGGGCAACAACGAATCCCACGCCATCGGCCTGGGCCAGATGAACCTGCACGGGTATCTCGCGCGCGAGCGGGTTCACTACGGATCCGAAGAAGGTGTGGACTTCACCAACATCTACTTCTATACCGTCGCCTATCATGCGGTGCGGGCCTCCAACAAGCTCGCCATCGAGCGCGGCGCGGCCTTCGGCGGCTTCCCGGAATCCAAGTACGCCAGCGGCGAATACTTCGACAAGTACACCGAACAGGCATGGGAGCCGAAGACCGACCGTGTGCGGGAGATCTTCGCCAAAGCGGGCGTGCGCATCCCGACCCAGGAGGACTGGCGCGAACTGAAGGCCTCGGTCATGGAGCACGGCATCTACAACCAGAACCTGCAGGCGGTGCCGCCGACCGGGTCGATCTCCTACATCAACCACTCCACCAGCTCGATTCACCCGGTGGCGTCGAAGATCGAGATCCGCAAGGAAGGCAAGATCGGCCGCGTCTACTACCCGGCCCCCTACCTGACCAACGACAATCTCGAATACTTCGCCGACGCCTACGACATCGGCTACGAGAAGATCATCGACACCTACGCCGCTGCCACCCAGCACGTGGACCAGGGCCTGTCGCTCACGCTGTTCTTCAAGGACAGCGCCACCACCCGTGATGTCAACAAGGCCCAGATCTACGCTTGGCGCAAGGGAATCAAGACCCTGTACTACATCCGCATCCGCCAAATGGCTTTGGAGGGAACCGAAGTCGAGGGCTGCGTCAGCTGCATGCTGTAGCAGTGCTGTGCCACGGGCGCCCCGGCTCCGACCGGGGCGCCCGTTCGCACGTCGGGCCCGGTTCCGTTCGGCTCGTGGTTGGACGTGCGGAGGAGTAGCATGCAGGCGGGCGTTGTGCGTCCCCGCGTCGACCCGGCAATGGTGCAGGTCACAGTGGTGCCGATCGGCATCGGACGCGAAATTCTCTGACGGTGAAGTGCTGGCGACGAGGAGGTGGGTGGCTGTGCGTAGCGAACCCCCGAGTCGAAGGCCGCGCGGCGCCGTCCTCCTGTTCTGCCGGTAGAGCTTTCGGTGGCGAGGTCGGTGCCTCGCGGTGTGATCCGTGATCCCGTACCCACTCGCAGTATGCCGAGGTTCTGTCATGTCGACCGATCTGTTCTTTGCCGCGCCCGCACGCCCCGATGTCCCGGATGAGGGTCGTCCGGCCACCCGTATGGAGTCCGGGCTGGACAACGCCGGAGCAGAGGCTACCGGCGAGAAACTCACCATCGAAACGGGCGTTCACGAAACGAGCGCTGCCGACGCGGGCGGATACGACGCTGCCGTCACCGATTCGAGCGCCGTCGCGGCAGTCCGCAGTGCCGGCGCCGCGGAAACCGCTGTCCCCGAACAGCATCCGGACCACGATTCGCTCCGCGACCTCATCGACGACCGCCGGGTCGACGCCGCGCTGAATTGGCTGGACGACCACGCCCCGCACCGGATCGCCGACGAACTCGCACGCATGGACGCCGTGCACGCCGGCATCGCGTTCCGGCTGCTGGACAAGGACCGCGCGCTGGCGGTGTTCGAGGAGCTCGAGCCGGTCGACCAGCAGCAGATCCTTTCCGGGATGCGTGATCAGAGCTTCCGGGAACTGGTAGAAGGGATGGACCCCGACGACCGCGCCCGGATGCTGCGCGAGGCCCCCGCGACTGTCGCCAAGAAGGTGCTGGCCGGGCTGAGCCCGCGCGAACGGCGGATGACCGCGGCGCTGCTCGGCTATCCCGAGGGGTCGGTCGGTCGCTACATGACCCCCGAAGTCGTTGCGCTGCATCGTGATCTGACCGTCGAGCAAGCGCTGCGCGTGGTTCGTGCCAAGGGTGCGCACGCGGAGACCGTCTATACGCTGCCCGTGGTGGACGGCGGTCGCCGGCTCACCGGCGTGGTCGAGATGCGTGAACTGGTTCTCAGCGATCCGGAGACGATGCTGACCGAACTCGTCGTCACCGCACCGGTTTTCGCCCGCGCGACCGATGCAGCGGAGAGGGCCGCGCGGCTTATGCGCGAGACCAACCTGATCAACCTGCCGGTCGTCGACAGTGAGGACCGGCTGGTCGGACTGTTGACCATCGATGACGCGGTCGAGGTCATCGAGGCCGCCGACAGTGAGGATGTGGCGCGGCAGGCCGGCGCCAGCCCGTGGTCCGGGCACTACATGGCCGCCGGTGTGTTCCAGCTGGCCCGCTACCGCGCGATGTGGTTGCTGTTGCTGCTGGTCGCGGCCACCCTGACGGTCACGGTGACCGACGCGTTCGAGGCGACGCTGGCCCAAGCCGCGCATCTGGCGCTGTTCATTCCACTGCTGATCGGCGCGGGCGGCAATGCCGGTGCGCAGGCGGCGACCTCGTGTGTGCGGGCGTTGGCCGTCGGCGAGGTGCGGGTGTCGGATCTGCTGAAGGTCATCTGGCGCGAGTGCCGGGTCGGACTGGTACTGGGGTCGATGCTCGCGGTGGTCGGCATGGCGATCGGCGCGGCATTCGTCGGCGCGCAGATCGCGCTGGTCGTCGGCATCACCCTGGTGATCATCTGTGGCTGGGCCGCGACCATCGGCGGCACGATGCCGTTGCTGGCCAAGAAATTGCGCATCGACCCGGCGGTGATCTCCGCGCCGATGGTGACGACGCTGGTCGACGCGACCGGCCTGATCATCTACTTCACGACCGCGAAGCTTGTGCTGGGGATCTGAGTCGGCCCGCCGGCGACGCGCGGTCCGCTGTTCCCGACAGCCGTCCACGGCGGCGCAGACCCATTGCAATCGGCGCGGTCGCTCGAGCGATTCCGGAGGAATCGGACCGGGAGGGAAATGCGAAACCTTGCCGGCGGCAACACCTTACAGTCCGTCGCCCTCGGCTCGCCGAGATTGGCGGCGAACAGGTATCAGATGGCTTTCTATCGGTGGCAAGCCACACCGCGAGCCGGTGAGACTGTCTCCACGCGGAGTGGTCTTCGAGGCAGCGTGCCTCGATGCCGCAGCTGGAGAGAAGGTAAAGCACATGGCGACATACGTTTTGGTGCCGGGCGGGTGGAAGGGTTCCTGGTCGTTCGAGGCGGTGGTTCCGTTACTGGAGCGCGCAGGTCATACCGTCCACGCCCTGACTCTGACCGGTCTGCGGCCGGACGACGACACTGCGACGGTCGCGACGGCCAACCTCGACACTCACGCCGGCGACGTGGTGCGGCTCCTCGACCGCGCCCACCTCACCGACGTGACGCTGGTCGGTCACAGTTACGGCGGGATGGTGATCGCCGCTGCGGCCGACCGCGCCGGCGGCCGGGTTTCCCGCCTGGTGCATCTCGACGCGTACGTCCCACGCGCCGGCGAATCGTGCTGGTCCGCCACGAACGAGCACTTCCGGCGCGTGTTCGCCGCCGGCGCCGCGAGCACCGGCTACGCCGTGTGCCCGCCGGGCGACGGGGACCCCCGCCGCCGGCTCCACCCCCTCGCGTCCTTCATGCAAACGATCCGGCTCACCGGCGCATTCGAGCGGGTCCCTCGCCGGGAGTTCGTCTACTGCTCGGGATGGGAAGACCGCACCCCGTTCGCAGAACTGCGCACCCGCCTGCAAGCGGATCCCGGGTGGCAGGTCCACGATCTCCCCACCGGCCACGACGCCATGCGCGAGGCGCCCCAGGCTGTCGCCGGACTACTGCTCAGCGAGGGACGTGCGGGAACCGTCACGTCGGAAGACGCGAAACACAATCGAATCGTCCGAAGCTGATGGAGGCCGCCCGAGATGGCCGGACGTCGGTTGTCCGTCGAGGAATGCGACTCGCTCTGGCAGGCCTGGACGCCTGCCGACGTCGCCGAACGACTGTCGAGTACCCCGCCACACTGGTATGTCGCAGGAGGTTGGGCGCTGGATCTGTTCGTCGGCGGCCTCCACCGTGAGCACTCCGATCTCGAAATCGGAGTACCGAGAGGGCGATTCGCCGATATCGCGGCCGTCCTCCCCGGCTTCGAATGGGACGTCGTCGGCGACGGGCACGTCTGGCCGTATCCCGAGGAAGCCGACAACCAGCATCAGACATGGCTACGTGAACCGACGACCGGTCTGTATCGCCTCGACGTATTCCGCGAGCCGCACCGCGGCGACCGATGGGTCTGTCGCCGCGACCCCTCGATCACCCTGCGCGGTGACGAGCTGATTCTGCACACCGCCGATGGCATCCCCTACGTTGTTCCGGAGGTCGTACTCCTGTTCAAGGCGAAAGCCCGCCGAGCCAAGGACGAGGCGGACTTCCTGCAGGCGCTTCCCTTCTTGAACAGCGCACGGCGATCCCGGCTGTCCAGGTGGCTGTCGCGAGTACACCCTGGTCATCCCTGGCTGGAAACACTGTCGGACCACAGCCGTTGACAATCGCTCGCCGGCGTTGTCGCAAACTTTCGGCATCTTTGCCGCGATCGTCGTGGCGGCAGTAGCCTGTGCATCGCGCGGTGGTCATTGGTCGCACACTGCGATGTGGAACTTCCCACCCCCGAACGCATTTACCCAGGAGCCGGAAGACACAAGTTGTTGTGTTGTGTGTTGTGGGCCGCCCCCAGTAGTAGTGTCCAGGGTGAGGGATTCCCCCACAGTCCGGCGAGGTGAGAAGGGTGAGTGAGCGGGCGTGAAGCTGATCGATCGAGTGTCTGCGATCAACTGGAATCGGGTGCCCGACGAGAAGGATGCCGAGGTCTGGGACCGGCTCGTCGGCAACTTCTGGTTGCCGGAGAAGGTTCCGGTGTCCAACGACATTCCGTCGTGGAACACGCTGAACGCGCACGAGAAGCAGTTGACCATGCGCGTGTTCACGGGTCTGACCCTGCTGGACACCATTCAGGGCACGGTCGGCGCGGTGAGCCTGATTCCGGACGCGCGCACCCCGCACGAAGAGGCGGTGCTGACCAATATCGCGTTCATGGAGTCGGTGCACGCCAAGAGTTACAGTTCCATCTTCTCCACGCTGTGCTCGACCCGCGAGATCGATGACGCCTTCCGCTGGTCGGAGGAGAACCCGAATCTGCAGCGCAAGGCCGAGATCGTGCTCGAGTACTACCGGGGCGACGAGCCGCTCAAGCGCAAGGTGGCCTCCACGCTGTTGGAGAGCTTCCTGTTCTACTCCGGCTTCTACCTGCCGATGTACTGGTCCTCGCGCGCCAAGCTCACCAACACCGCCGACCTGATCCGCCTGATCATCCGCGACGAGGCCGTACACGGCTACTACATCGGCTACAAGTATCAGAAGGGCCTCGAGGACCTCACCCAGCCCGAGCGCGACGAGCTGAAAAACTACACCTTCGAGCTGCTGTTCGAGCTGTACGAGAACGAGGTCGAATACACCCAGGATCTCTACGACGAGGTCGGTCTCACCGAGGACGTCAAGAAGTTCCTGCGCTACAACGCCAACAAGGCCCTGATGAACCTCGGCTACGAGGGTCTGTTCCCGCGCGACGAGACCGACGTCAACCCGGCCATCCTGTCGGCGCTGTCCCCGAACGCAGACGAGAACCACGACTTCTTCTCCGGCTCCGGTTCCAGCTACGTCATCGGCAAGGCGGTCAACACCGAAGACGAGGACTGGGAGTTCTGAACCCGGCTCGACCGTGGATCTGCGCGGCCAGGGCGGTGTAATCGACGGCCCGGTCCGCGCCCACCTTCTCGATTCCGGCGCGGGCGAATTCCGTGTCTCGTGGTCCGAACCACCACGAATCGATGACGACCGAGGTGGGGCTGGTTCGCGCCAGCGACCACACCGCGTCCATCGCGACACCGCCCAGATCCGGCAGATCGGCGGGATCCTCGACGCAGGTCGCCAACGCCTCCTTGACCGCGTCTTTCGAGAGGAATCGGGCGCGCAAGAGCCGTGCCAGCGCCGGTCCGGCGGTTGATTTGCCCGGCGCCGGGAAGACCGTTCACCAATACGAGAAGTTCGCCCATCCGCCCCATCATGACGTGCCCGGAACGACGCGTGGCCCGGATGCGGTGGGGTGAGTGTCGATCGGGCCGACCGCCCGGTATTATTCGAATATGTGTTCGAGTGCTGGGGATGTGTCGTCGGCGGGGGCGGGCGATGGGTTCTCCGGCCGGGCGCCGAGGCGGCTTGCGGACGGTGTTCCGCGGACCGAGGGGACCGAACCGCAGCTGCGGTATCCGAACGAGACCGGCTATTACTACCGGGTGCTCGTGCAGCCGCCGAAACCGGTGTGGGTGCGGTTGGATGCGATTCTCATCCGGGATCCGGGCGCGCCCCGGCACGTCAATGGGGCGGGTCTGGATATGACGGGGGAGCGGCCGGGGACATTGACGCACTGGGTGCCCTCGTTCAGTGGCGAGTGGCTGGGCCGGGTGAATTTCTCGGTCTGTTATGCCGACGGGCGGACGCCGCTGCACCTGACCGACCAGTTGGTGCCCGCCTACGCATTGCGGCCGCGGGCGGCACGCGACGATCCGCGCCGTACTCCGACGAGCGGGCCGGCGAAACCGCCGGATGCCGACGAGTCGACGGGCCACGCGGACGGCCGGTGAACCGGGCCCCGAGCTGCGCTGAACCGATACGCCGCTCGCTCAGTCGGTGACGTACCCGTTCAGCGTCTTGCGCAGGTCGTCGAGGATCGCCCGCGCGGCGGTGAGCCCGGAACCGTGCCAGAGGTCGTCCTCGACGGCGAAATCGCGTTTGTCGGCGACGGCGCCGAGCTTTTTCCAGTCGTCGCCTTTCATCACTGATTCGCCGTGGCTCTGACCGTCGGGACCGTCGAACATCAGATAGATGATGTCGCCCTCGATCTTGTTGCGATCGCTTTCGGCGGCGAGGCTGTCCACCGTGAATGAGCGATCGCGCTGGGCGCCAGGACGCTGCACACCGGCGTCGGCGAGCACCTGTCCCGCGAACGTGTCGGTGCCCTGGACCTGAATGTCCTTGGGGGAGAATCGAATAACCGATGCTTGCGAGAAATTGGCCGCGATCGAGGCTCCGGTTTCACGTGCGTCCGTGCGGTAATCCGTGAGCGCCTTCGCGCCGGCCGAACCGCGGCCCAGGGCCTCTGTATAGGCGGTGAAATCGTCCTGCCAGCCGCGATGGTCGACCAGTACGGTCGGAGCGAGCCCGCGCAGGGCGGCGAGATCCCCGTCACCCGCGGCGCCCAGGATCAGATCCGGTTGCAGCGCGGAGATTTTCGCCGTGTCCACCGCTCCGGAGGTCCCCACGCTCGGAATCTTCAGCACGCCGGTGCCCAGATAGTTCGGTTGCGGCGCCCGGCCGGGCTGGGTGGTCGCGCCGACGACCCGCTCCCACAGGCCCACCGCGCAGACCGCGTCCAGCGCCGCGGTGTCCAGGACGACAATGCGTTTCGGATCCGCCGGCACCTGGGTGCCCGCCACCGTGTGGGTGCCCGACGCCTGGTCGGGGGCGCTGGGCAGGGCACAGGCGCGGGTGGTGTCGCGCTCGATGCCGACCACGCTCGCGCCGGCGATATTCGTGGTGGTCCGGACGATCGAACTCGATGCGTCGTCACCGCCGGCGCCGCACCCGGTGACCAGGGCGACCACCGCGCCGACGGCCGCGCCGCCGAGCGAGAGCCGGCGCGCACTGGTGCGCTTGCGGGTCTTGGGCTTTCGGGTGGAGGCGCGTTCGCTCACCGGCATGCAGCGTAGGGTACATGCGCCTGTGCGCAGGGTTGTTGCGGCACCGGCCGCGCGGCGAATACGACACAGAGTAGGACCCCGTCGGACGCCTGGGGCGCCACGGTTTACGATGCCTCTAGCGCAAGCCACCGTCGTTTCGTCATGCACCGGAACGCACGAGCGTGCGAAACGAGCAGAAGGCACACCTTCAGGAGGATCAGTGACTGCTGTAGAGCCCCAGCCAGTCCCCAAGCTGGAAGCGACACGGCCGTATCCGGCACGACTGGGCCCGAAGGGTTCGTTCATCTACAAGGCCGTCACCACCACGGACCCGAAGGTCCTCGGTGTGATGTACCTGGTGACCGCGATGTCGTTCTTCATGATCGGCGGCCTGATGGCCCTGCTGATGCGTGGTGAGCTCGCTCGTCCGGGTCTGCAGTTCCTGTCGCCGGAGCAGTTCAACCAGCTGTTCACCATGCACGGCACGATCATGCTGCTGTTCTATGCGACCGCGATCGTGTTCGGCTTCGCCAACATCGTGCTGCCGCTGCAGATCGGTGCGCCCGACGTCGCCTTCCCGCGTCTGAACGCGTTCAGCTACTGGCTGTACCTGTTCGGCGCGACCATGGCGACCGCGGGCTTCATCACCCCCGGTGGCGCCGCCGACTTCGGCTGGACCGCCTACACCCCGCTGTCGGACATCGTGCACTCCCCGGGTGTCGGCGCCGACCTGTGGATTCTGGGTCTGGCCGTCTCCGGCCTGGGCACCATCCTCGGTGGTGTCAATATGATCACTACCGTCGTCTGCCTGCGCTGCCCGGGTATGACCCTGTTCCGGATGCCGATCTTCACCTGGAACATCCTCGTCACCAGCGTTCTGATCCTGCTGGCCTTCCCGCTGCTGACCGCCGCGCTGATGGCGCTGGCCTACGACCGTCACCTGGGCGGCCACATCTACGATCCGGCCACTGGCGGTTCGCTCCTCTACCAGCATCTGTTCTGGTACTTCGGCCATCCCGAGGTGTACATCATCGCGCTGCCGTTCTTCGGCATCGTGTCCGAGATCTTCCCGGTCTTCAGCCGTAAGCCGATCTTCGGTTACACCACCCTGGTCTACGCGACGCTGGGCATCGCGGCGCTGTCGATCGCGGTGTGGGCGCACCACATGTACGCCACCGGCGCGGTGTTGCTGCCGTACTTCTCGTTCATGACCTTCCTGATCGCGGTTCCTACCGGTGTGAAGTTCTTCAACTGGATCGGCACGATGTGGAAGGGGCAGTTGACCTTCGAATCACCGATGTTGTTCTCGGTCGGCTTCCTGGTCACGTTCCTCTTCGGTGGTCTGTCGGGCGTCATCCTGGCCAGCCCGCCGCTGGACTTCCACGTGTCCGACACCTACTTCGTGGTCGCGCACTTCCACTACGTGCTCTTCGGCACCATCGTGTTCGCCACCTTCGCCGGTATCTACTTCTGGTTCCCGAAGATGACGGGCCGCATGCTCGACGAGCGCCTGGGCAAGTGGCACTTCTGGGCGACCATGGTCGGCTTCCACACCACCTTCCTGGTGCAGCACTGGCTGGGTAACGAGGGCATGCCGCGTCGTTACGCGGACTACCTGCCGACCGACGGTTTCACCACCCTGAACACGATCTCCACGATCGGCGCCTTCATCCTCGGTGCCTCGACGCTGCCGTTCATCTGGAACGTCTTCAAGAGCTACCGCTACGGCGAGGTCGTGACCGTGGACGATCCGTGGGGCTACGGCAACTCGCTGGAGTGGGCCACCACCTGCCCGCCGCCGCGGCACAACTTCTACGAACTGCCGCGGATCCGGTCCGAGCGTCCGGCGTTCGAGCTGCACTACCCGCACATGGTGGAGCGTATGCGGGCCGAGGCGCACGTGGGCTGGGGCTCGAAGTCCCATCACGTGGCCGAGCTCGAGAAGGTGTCGAGCTAGTACCCCGCTTCGAAGAGAGCAATCCCGGCGCGGCGGCCGTCCAGTGCGACGGCCGCCGCGTTCGGCGTTTCTGGGGTGCCGCGCCGGGTCGGCGGTGCGGCAGTGACTCCGGCGACCGGTCCGCGCCGGTGGCCGCACCCGACCTGAGAGAATGTCTGCTGGCCGTCGCGGACCGCGATCGCCGCGGAAGTGGAGCTGTGACGAAGAGATGGAGTTGCGCGTGGGCACGTCCGAGTCCGATCGTGGCACTGCCACCGAGACGACGGTGCTGATCACGGTCACCGGACCCGATAAACCGGGCGTGACCTCGGTGCTGCTGGCGGCGCTGTCCCGGCACGGCGTGAGCCTGCTGGATGTGGAGCAGGTCGTGATCCGGGGCCGGCTGACCCTCGGGGTGCTGGTGACGAGTCCGGGCGATCCGGAGGATCTGCAGGATCAGCTCGAAGACGCGATGGCGACCGTCGGCATGCAGGTCGACGTCGAGATCGGCGCCAATTCGGTCTCCGGGGCGCCGCTGTCCACGCACGCGGTGGTGGTGCTCGGCAGCCCGGTGACCGCTCGCGCGTTCAGCACCATCGCGCGCACTTTGGCCGCCCAAGAGGTCAACATCGACTCCATCCGCGGCATCGCCGACTACCCGGTGACCGGCCTCGAGCTGATGGTCACCGCGCCGGCCACCGAGGACGCGCTCGCCGAGACCCGCCTGCGCACTGCGCTGGCCGAGGTCGCCGCGAAGGAGAAGGTCGACGTCGCCGTCGAGCGCGCGGGGCTGGCCCGGCGGGCCAAGCGGCTCATCGTCTTCGACGTCGACTCCACCCTGATCCAGGGCGAGGTCATCGAGATGCTGGCCGCGCACGCCGGCGTCGAGGAGGAGGTCCGCAAGGTCACCGAGGCCGCGATGCGCGGGGAGATCGACTTCGCCGAATCGCTGCGCCAGCGCGTCGCCACCCTCACCGGACTGGACGAAACGGTCATCGATCAGGTCGCCGAGCGGATCGAGCTGACCCCCGGTGCGCGGACCACCATTCGCACCCTGCGCCGGCTCGGATTCCGCTGCGGCGTGGTCTCCGGCGGATTCCGGCAGGTGATCGAACCGCTGGCGCACGAGCTGGAACTGGATTTCGTGCACGCCAACACCCTCGAGGTGGTCGACGGCAAGCTGACCGGTCAGGTCATCGGCGAGATCGTCGACCGGCCCGGAAAGGCGGTGGCGCTGCGGCGTTTCGCGGCCGAGGCCGGCGTGCCGATGGAACAGACCGTCGCCGTCGGCGACGGGGCCAACGACATCGACATGCTCAACGCCGCCGGCCTCGGTATCGCCTTCCAGGCCAAGCCCGCGCTGCGGGAGGTCGCCGACACCGCGTTGTCGCATCCGTTCCTTGACGCCGTGTTGTTCATCCTCGGGGTCACCCGCGACGAGGTCGAGGCCGCGGACGCCCGCGACGGGCTGCTGCGCCGAGTGCCGCTGAGCTGATGACCGAACCCGAGATCGACGCGCCCGACGACGCCGCACCGCCGCTGCTCCTGGATTCGGGTTTCCGCGCCCGGCATGCGGAATTGGCGCTCGGTTACGGGGGCGGTGGCGATCCCGACGATCCCGCGCAGGTGCAGGCCATGCAGATGGTGTTGCACATACCGAAAGCCGAACCGCCGCGGCGCAGCGCCGTACTGGAGGCGGCGGCCGCCGCGGCCGTGGCGCTCTGCCTGGACCCGCGGGTGGGCCCGGACGGTGTGTGGCAGGGCCGCTACCTGGCGTGGAAGCGCTCGCGTATCCGGAAGGTCGCGCGCCGGGCCCGTGGCGCACAGTGGCTCGCGGCCAACGAGGTGGACGGCGTCACGCTCGAGGTGGAGGGCGCCGAGGCTCGCGCCCTCGTACCCGGCCCGGTCGGCGACATCGACCCGCGCATCCGCAAACTGCAGATCGGCGGCACCGATCTCGAATCGGACGAGCCCGGCCCCGCGGACCCGGATCTGCCTGTGCTGTGGGTGAATTCGGCCCTGGGTATGACCGTCGGCAAGGCGGCGGCGCAGGTCGGTCACGCGAGCATGGTGCTGGCCGGTGCGCTCCCGGTGGAACAAGCCTTCGCCTGGGCGCAGCGTGGATTCCGCAGCGCCGTCCGTGATGCGGATCCGGATCATTGGGTCCGGCTGTGCGCCCGCGTGCACGGTGGCGACGGGCCGGAGACGATCGCCGCCGTCCGGGACGCCGGATTCACCGAAGTCGCACCCGGATCGATGACGGTGATCGCGGTGGCGCCTGCGATGAGCCCGCCGTAGGGTGCTCAAACGTGCGGAATGTCACTGTGGCAATGGTCGATTCGGATCGTGGCGGAGCGGGTGGCCGACTATGACGGATAGCGTGTACACCGACCACGTTGGCAACGGATCGAGCGCGTCGGCAAAGATGGAGCTCGTGCCGCAACCGGATCCCGATCTGCTCATCGATTTCAACGAGGTGACCGTCCGGCGGTCGGGCCACACCCTGGTGGGTCCCGTCACCTGGCAGGTGGAGCTCGACGAACGCTGGGTCGTGCTCGGCCCCAACGGCGCCGGTAAGACGTCGCTGCTGCGGATGGCCGCCGCCGAGCTGTATCCGACCTCGGGGTCGGCCACACTGCTGGGCGAAGTGCTCGGTAAGACCGACATCAGCGAACTGCGGCCGCGCATCGGCCTGTCGTCGGCGGCGGTGGCCGGCCGGATCCCGTCGGACGAGAAGGTGTCGGATCTGGTGGTGTCGGCGGGGTACGCCGTGATGGGCCGCTGGCGGGAGCGCTACGACGATGTCGACACCGATCGCGCCGTCGACATTCTGGAAAGCCTGGGCGCCGAACACCTTTCCGACCGCGCCTACGGAACCCTGTCCGAGGGCGAACGCAAACGCGTTCTCATCGCCCGCGCCCTGATGACCGATCCCGAACTGCTGCTGCTCGACGAACCGGCCGCCGGGCTGGATCTGGGTGGCCGCGAGGAACTGGTCGAGCAACTGGGTGACCTGGCCGCCGACCCGGATGCGCCGGCGACCGTGCTGGTCACCCATCACGTCGAGGAGATTCCGCCCGGCTTCACCCACGCGCTGCTGCTCAACGAGGGCGATGTGATCGCACAGGGCCTGCTCTCGGACGTGCTGACCGCGGAGAACCTCAGCGAGGCCTTCCGCCAATCCATCGCCCTCGATCGCATCGACGGACGATATTTCGCGCGGCGCTCGCAGCGTTTCGGCCGCCACCGCGCCTGAGCTGTCTTCCCGCGCCACAGCGGGTTCCCGCAGTGCGCACCGGTGCCGCATTCGGGCACCTGCTGCCGATCGGAACCAAGCGCGCGTTATGGTGCGATTGTGAGTGAATCTGTTGCGGAAACCCAGGCCGAGCCACCGGCGCCGAAGGACGCTTCGACAGTAGTGCTTGTGCGTGACGGCGCATCCGGTCCGGAAGTATTTCTGCAACGACGGGTCAAGGCGATGGCCTTCGCGGCCGGTATGACCGTCTTTCCCGGTGGCGGTGTCGACCCCTCCGACGCCGATGCGGAAATCGGCTGGGCGGGGCCGGACCCGACGTGGTGGGGTCGGCAATTCGGGGTCGATCGCGCGCGTGCGCAGGCGCTGGTGTGCGCTGCGGTCCGGGAGACTTTCGAGGAATGCGGTGTCCTGCTGGCGGGCTCGACCGCCGACACCGTCGTGTCCGATACCGTCGCCTACCGCACTGCCCGGGAGCAGCTCGAGCGCCGCGAACTGTCGTTCGGCGATTTCCTGGCGAACGAGAATCTGGTCCTGCGCGCGGATCTGCTGCGCCCGTGGGACAACTGGATCACGCCGGTGGTGGAACCGCGGCGCTACGACACCTACTTCTTCGTCGCGGTTCTGCCGGAGGGGCAGCGCGCCGACGGCGCGACCACCGAGGCGCACGAGGTGGCGTGGCGGACTCCGGCGCAGGCGTTGGACCGCTGGCGGGCCGGCGAGGACGTACTGCTGCCGCCGACCTGGACGCAGCTGAGTTCGATCGCCGAATTCGCCTCCACCGCAGAGATTCTCGCGGCCGAACGCTCGATCAGCCCGATCGCGCCTTTCTTCGAACCGGTCGACGGCCAGCCGATGCTGCAATTCCCGAACAACGCCCGCTATTTCGCCGATATGCCGGACGCGTCCCGGTTGCAGGGTTCCAACCGGGACTGAGCCGACAGCACAGCGCACAGTAGGCTCGCCGCCGTGGCCGAATTCGTGACCGTGGACCGTATCGAGGCGGGAATCGCCGTACTGCGTTTCGCGCGGCCGCCGCTGAATCTCGTCGATCTGCAGCTGGCGCTGGAGCTGGCCGCGGCCGCCGCGGACCTCGCGGCGGATGACGAAGTGCGGGCCGTGATCGTTTACGGCGACGAGCGAATCTTCAGCGCGGGCGACGACATGGCCGAACTCGCGCGCTGGACGCCCGCACAGGCCGGCGCCGTCGCCACGGACCTGCAGCAGGCATTGGGCTGCCTGGCCCGGATTCCGCAGCCGACGATCGCCGCGATCACCGGTTACGCGGTCGGCGCGGGCCTCGAGCTCGCTCTGGGCGCCGACCGCCGGCTCATAGGTGACAACGTGAAACTCGGCCTGCCGCAGATTCGGGCGGGCCTCATCCCGGTGGCGGGCATCCGCCGGCTGGGACTGCTCGTGGGCACCGGCCCGGCCAAGGATCTGGTGTACACCGGCCGTTACGTCGATGCCGAGGAGGCGGCGGCGATCGGGCTGGTCGACGAGGTGGTCGCGCCCGACGACGTCTTCGGTGCGGCGCTGCGGTGGGCGCGGCAGTTCACCACCGGTCCGGCGCGCGCGCTGGCCGCCGCGAAACGGGTCTTCGAGGCCGGTCCGCACGGCCTCGACCGCGCCCGCGCCGAGTGGGCGGAGCTGTTCGAAACCGAAGACCGCAGCGTAGGAACACGTTCTTATTCGGCGTCCGGTCCGGGCGCCGCGGAATTCCTGGGCCACTGACCCACTCCGCGTGATCACTCGGATACGCTGTGCCACCATGACCGCACGTCTTGACGACCCCGCGCCGAACCCGCACGCCACCGAGGCCGAGGTCCAGGCCGCGCTCACCGACAACAAGCTCGCGCAGGTCCTCTACCACGACTGGGAGGCCGAGACCTACGACGACAAATGGTCCATCTCCTACGACGAGCGCTGCATCGAATACGCTCGCGGCCGCTTCGACGCCGTCGCCCCGAATGCGCCGCTGCCGTACGAGCGGGCCCTCGAACTCGGTTGCGGCACCGGCTTCTTCCTGTTGAATCTCATGCAGGCCGGGGTGGCGAAAACCGGTTCGGTGACCGACCTTTCGCCGGGCATGGTCAAGGTCGCCACCCGCAACGCGCAGAACCTGGGGCTGGATGTCGACGGCCGCGTCGCCGACGCCGAGACCATTCCCTACGAGGACAACACCTTCGACCTGGTCGTGGGACATGCTGTGCTGCATCACATTCCGGATGTCGAGCAGGCGCTGCGAGAATGCCTGCGGGTGCTGAAGCCGGGCGGGCGCTTCGTCTTCGCCGGTGAGCCGACCACCATCGGTAACTTCTACGCCCGCAAACTGGGCCAGATCACCTGGAAGGTCACCACCGAGGTGACCAAACTGCCGTTCCTGTCCGACTGGCGGCGACCGCAGGCCGAACTGGACGAGTCGTCGCGGGCCGCGGCCCTGGAGGCCGTTGTCGACCTGCACACCTTCGACCCCTCCGAGCTCGAGCAGATCGCACGCAGCGCCGGTGCGGTGCAGGTGCACGCCGAGACCGAGGAATTCGCCGCCGCGCTGTGGGGCTGGCCGGTGCGCACCTTCGAGGCGGCGGTGCCGGAGGAGAAACTCACCTGGCGCTACCGGATGGCCCAGTACAAGGCATGGCTGGGCCTGAGCAAGCTCGACGAGAAGGTGCTGCGCCACGTGGTGCCGCGCCAGTTCTTCTACAACGCCATGATCACCGGCGTGAAGCCGGGCGCCGCCGGAAAGTAGTGGGCGGCAGGCTGTTTCGCGTGCCGACCGGCTGCGCTGCCGGTCCGGCGCGAACCGTCTCGGCGGGCGTGGGGTGCGCGATCCGGCCGTCGGCGGTGGCTCTACAGGGGCGCAGCCGGATCGGCTGGATCTCGTTCGGCCGGCAGAGTGTCCGCTCGCCTTCGCGCGGACCGGCGGCGGCAGTGTCGGTGTGCTACCGGAACGAAGGCTTCGCCCGCGCGATATCGGTTGCCGCCCAGTCGGTCTCGTCCGTGCGGCGGCGGGGGCCGCGCTGATGGGGTATTCGTTCACAGCGGGAGACGTCGGCTATCTGGACAGTGCGGCCGGCCGGGACGCGCTGTCGGCGGTCGCAGCAGGACGCGCGTTGGCTCCCGCGACGATGCTGCGGGATCTGGAGACGCTGCGGCGCGACTACGGTGACCGCACGGCCGCGCTGGTGGAGACGGTCCAGCTGCGCCGGCGTGCGGCGGCCAAACTCGACGACGCGGCCGAGTGGCTGTTCACCGACGACGCTCTGCAGCAGGCGACGCCGAGTCTCGTGGCGCGACACCGAGCCCGGCGGTTGGCGGGGCGTCCCGTCCACGACGTCACCTGCTCGATCGGCGCGGAATTGGCCGCGCTGCGGCGCGAATGCCCGGCGGTGCTCGGCAGCGATCTGGACCGGGTGCGCCTGGCGATGGCGGCGCACAATCTGGCCGATGCGCCGAATGTCGCGCTGGTGCGGGCCGATGCGCTGCGGCCGTGCAGTGCCGGCGCCGTGGTGATCGCCGATCCGGCGCGGCGCGCGGGAGGTCGGCGCACCCACGATCCGGCTCAGCTGCGACCACCGTTACCGGAGCTGATGGCCGTCTACCGCGACCGCGATCTGGTCGTGAAATGCGCTCCCGGACTGGATTTCGACCGTTTCGCGCTGCGGCGCCCGGGCGTGCGACCTCTGCCCGCGCGAGCCGACCGGACGGCTGCCGACGGGTACGCGGGCCTTTCCTGGGACGGTGAGGTCGAGGTGGTCTCCCTCGACGGTGCCGTGCGCGAAGCCTGCCTGTGGTCGCGCGGGCTCACCGAATCCGGGGTGAGCAGGCGGGCGACGGTGCTGCGCAGCGACGGTTCCTCGTGGTCGCTGACCGACGCCGAGCCCGACGACCTTCCCGACCGCGAGCCCGGGACCTGGCTCGTCGACCCGGACGGCGCGGTGGTCCGGGCCGGTCTGGTCCGCCACTACGCCGCGAGATACGGCCTGTGGCAACTGGATCCGCGCATCGCCTATCTCACCGGAGATACGGTGCCGCCAGGTGTGCGCGGTTTCCGCATCCTGGACCGGCTGGAGTTCCGGGAGAAGCCGCTGCGCGCCGAACTGCACCGCCGCGACTGCGGTCCGCTGGAAATACTGATCCGCGGCGTCGACGTCGATCCCGATGCCCTGCGGCGCCGGATGAAACCGCGTGGCAGCACCCCGCACACCGTGGTGATCACCCGGATCGGCCGTACCGCAACGGCATTCGTCTGCGAAACCCCGCGCGTGGGGTCGGCGGCGAACTCTACCGATCCGGCGTGAAGGCGAACAGTTCGCCGATCCGGGTGCCGACCACGACCTGGCCGTCGGGTCCGATCGCGGTGGACACCGTCGTGCCCTGCGCACCCGGCAGCGGGGCGGAGGCGATCGTCTTACCCGACTTCGTCTCGAAGGTCAGCAGATGCAGCGCATCACCCATCGGCACCACCACGTAGCCGATATCGCCGGCCGTCTGCACCGGACGGCCGCGCAGGGTGAGATCCTTGCGTTCCCAGGCGATCTCGGCACGGTCGCCGCTGTCGTGCAACGCCAGCAGATGGCCGTCGTCGCCGCCCGGAATCAGCAGCCCGTCGAGTTCGGAGATACCGCCGCGCGGGGTGAAGCCCAGCGGCTGCGTCCATTTCGTGTGACCGTCGGCGGTATCGACGGCGAGCAGGCGACCGCTGTTGTCGCCCACGTACAGTGTCTTCCCGTCCGATGACAGCGCCGGGCTGGTCGCGCTGCCGTCGGTGAGGATATCGACGCTCCAGTCCTGGGTGACCTTCTTGTCGCCGTAGTGCAGCGCCACCAAGGACGCCGCGGGCGCGCCGGTCCGCCAGGCGGTCAGATAGAAGCGGCCCGAATTCGGTTCGAGCGCAGACACATTCGCCACCGCGCAGTGCGGACCGCCGACGGCGCAGTCGTCGATGCCCTGCCCGTCCGGTGGGCGCGTGACATTCGGGTGCGCGAGGAAGTCGGGGTCGCCCAGCACCTGATAGGTCGACACTTCGCGGTCGCCGGTCTGCCGGTCCAGGACGTCGACCTGACCGGACTGCGATACCGACAGCACGGTGCCGTCGTGGGTGAACTGCACCGAGACCGGAACGCCGGCAACGGGAGTGCGCCAGCGCGGCTGCCCCAGCGCGTTGAACGAGAACATGGCGCCGTCGTCACCGACGTATACATTGCTCGCCCCGTCGACCGCCGAGGCCGCGGCGACGGCATCCGGTCCCAGCGCATTGCAGAAGCGCTTGCGCCCGGTGGGCATCTGGAACGAGAAGATCATGCCGGTCGTACCCGGCTTGCCGACACAGTCGGTGGTGGTGCGGGAGGTGACGAACAACTGGCCGTCCGGGCCGATCGTGGTCGCGTTCGCCAGTGGGCCGCCGATCGGGCGCGACCAACTCAGACTCAGATGACGGGCGCCGGGGACGGGACTCGCGCCGCTGTTGCGGGCATCGTGGAAGGCCGACTGCCAGCCCTTGCCGGACCCCACCTTGATGTCGTCGATGGTGCTGCTGCCACATCCGGTCAGCGCCAGCAGGCCGAGGGCGCCCACCGCCGCGATCGCGCGCCTCGGGGCGCCTGCCCGAATTACCGAGTGGCGCAACGTCGTCGGGTGGTGTCCGCCGCGGTCGTGCTCGCTGCGCGCGGGTCGCCGGCTGCCGCTTCGCACCTGCTGGACTCCCATCTGTTCGTAACGGGCCTGCACGAGACTAGAACATTCACCGTCGTGACAGCGTGCTGGGTGAGAATGCGAGCGCTCCCCGTGGTACCGCGGAGTATGCACGATCCGATTTCGCGGGGCGCAAGCGCGCACCCGCAGTGCGAAAGTAGGCTGGTACCTCGATCAGGTGACCACCGAGGTAACCGTCGCCCGAGGAAAGGGAGCTGGCCCGTGACGAGCATGTGGGGCGCACCGTTGCGTTCGCGTTGGCGGGGTTCGCGCCGCCGGGATCCGGAGCAGGCGCGCTTTCTGACGTGGGCGTCGCTGCGCTGGGTGCTCGCAAATCGGGCGTACACGCCGTGGTATCTGGTGCGGTACTACCGGCTGTTCAAATTCCGGCTGGCGAACCCGCATATCGTGCTGCGTGGCATGGTCTTCTTGGGCCGCGATGTCGAGATCCACGCCACTCCCGAGCTCGGCCGCATGGAGATCGGCAAATGGGTGCATATCGGCGACGGCAACGCGCTGCGCTGCCACGAGGGCTCGCTGCGGATCGGCGACAAGGTGGTCTTCGGTAAGGACAACGTCGTCAACACCTATCTCGACATCGAGATCGGCGAGTCGACCCTGGTCGCCGACTGGTGCTACATCTGCGACTTCGACCATCGGATGGACGATGTGACCATGCCGATCAAGGATCAGGGCATCGTGAAGAGCCCGGTCCGCATCGGCCCCGACACCTGGATCGCGGCCAAGGTGACCGTGCTGCGCGAGACCCGGGTGGGCCGCGGCTGCGTGCTCGGCGCCCATGCCGTGGTGAAGGGGGAGATCCCCGACTTCAGCATCGCCGTCGGCGCTCCCGCCCGGGTGGTCAAGAACCGCAAGAAGGCCTGGGACGACGCCGCCGAGGAGCGGGCCCGGCATGCCGCCGCTCTGGCCGATATCGAACGCAAGAAGGCGGGAGTCGGCGCGGGATCGGACTGATCCGGCACACCGATATTCCTGTCGGTGACGCCCGGTAGCCTTCCGCTCATGAACCGGTATGCGGCCTGGTTGCGGGGGATCATGCCCAGCAACCCCAATATGCGCAACGAGAAGTTGCGGGCGGTCTTCGAAGGCCTCGGCTACGAGGGTGTGGGGTCGGTGCTGGCGAGTGGGAACATCGTCTTCGGCAGCACCGAAACCGATATCGCCGCAATGGAATCGCGGATTCAGGCCGCGTTGCAGGCGGAACTCGGCATCGGTGGCGGCACCATCGTCCGCAGCCGGGATGAGCTGCGGAAACTGGTGGACTCCGATCCCTTTCCCGGCCTCACACATGCACGCGGCACCTATCTCACGGCGACCTTCGTGAAGGATCGAGCCTGGGCCCCGCCGCCGGAACCGCCCGGCAACCTGGAGTCGGCCGTGCGGATCGTGCGCTTCGACGAACCGGCGCGGGCGCTGCTGGCGGTCATCGACAACTCCGTCGCGGGGACGCCCAACCACATGGCATGGGTGGAGACCGTCTACGGCAAGGACATCACCACCCGCACCTGGCTCACAGTGCAAAAAGTGCTCGCCAAGCTGTAGTTTTTCCTCCCTGTGGTCTTGACTGGAGAAAAATCAGGAGGAGACTTAGCAGTACACCGGAACACCGGAGATCATCACGTAGTCGATCGAGACGTTGATCGGCCAACGAGGTGGTTTCCAGGATCTGGCCAGGCCCCCGGCAAGCCAGTCGAACAACCGGAGCCGTCAGCGACGACTGAGGCTCAGGTATCGATGGAGACTACCGGGGACTGCTGTGTTCGGGGGGCTTCCGATGCTTCAGTCCAGAGTCATTGCCGCGCGGACCTGTTCGTGGTCGAGCGCGGTTCCCGGAAGGGGATGGGCGGCCTCGGCGCGTAAGCCGTCGAGGAGGACCGCCAGATGCCGGCGCCACGCCTCGGGGGCGACGTCGCGCACGCCGTCGGTCGCGCGCACCACCGACCACAGCAGAAGGCCGAGATCGGCTTCGGTGATGTCGCTGCGCAGCTGCCCGGCCTCCTGAGCCCGGGCGACCAGTTGCCGGAAGAGGGTGTGGCCCTGCTGTTTCGCCACCTCGATCGGACTGTCGGCGGGCAGCGAGTACACGCAGATATCGGTGAAGCCGCGATCGCTCGCCTGCCACTGCGCCAGCTTCGTCAGGTGGTCGACCAAGCCTGCCCAGGGGTCGGCCGTCCGCAAGGCATCCTCCGCGCTGCGACCCGACGCCACGACCAGATCCAGGAGGGCGTCGTCGATCAACGCCTCGCGGGTGGGAAAGTGGTTGTAAAGCGTGCCGATACTGACCCCGGCGTCGCGCGCGATCTGATTCAGCGAGGCGTCCAACCCCTCGGCCGTGAACCGTCGGCGGGCCGCCGCGGCGATCTTCTCGCGATTGTCCCGCGCGTCGCGACGGCGAGGCCGGGCTTCCGCAGCCGGTTCACCGCCTTTCGCGATGTTCTCGACCATGTACGCACTCTAACAACTTGAAAACCCACTCGACTTCGCCTAACTTGAGAGGGTACTCAAATTGAGTAGGCTATCAAGTTATGGAGGACTGGCGATGCCACATCTGGCAGTGTTCGGGGCGGGGCCCGCGTTGGGGTTGTCCGCAGCCATGCGTTTCGGTCGCGCCGGCTATTCGGTGACGTTGATCGCACGCAATGCCGACACGCTCGAAGCGCTGCGTGCCCGGCTCGCGGCCGAGGGGGTCGAGGTGGATGCTCTGCTCGCCGACCTGACCGACGACGCTCGGATCGACGACGCGCTCGCCGAATTGCGCGCTGCGCACGGCATTCCGGATGTCGTCGTCTACAGTCCGGGGGATGTGAGCCGGTTGCCGGTCGACGCGTTGTCCTTGGACGCGGACACCCTCCGCAGTTGGTTGCCGATCAACCTGACCACTCCGGTTCGCGTCATGCATGCGTTGTTGCCCGCGATGACCGCGCGCGGTTCCGGCGCCGTCCTCGTCGCCCAGGGTGGTGCGATTCGCGATCCGCAAGCGGCGCTGGCCAGTTCGAGCGTTCCGCAATCGGCGATGCTGAACTACCTCTACGCGGTCGATCAGCAGGTGCGCCCGAGCGGTGTTCGTGTCGGCGCGCTACTCATCACCCGCCTGATCGAAAACAGTGCGGCACAGCAGCTGTTCGATTCCGGCCATTTCGCCACCGTCGAACCGAACGAGGTGCAGCGTGTTCACCCCGACGAACTCGCCGAGGAGCTGTTCACCATGGCGACGACCGACGCCGAGGTCGAGCGAGCCGCTTGACGGCGCCAGCACCCGCGCCTTCCGGCCCGCATAAGTGCCGGGCCCGGACGAGGGGGACATTCGGTCGAGGCAGGCTAAGCCGCTTGTCGGCTCTCGGGAACCCTCGTCGCCCGCGGCTGCTTGTCACTCTCGTCGAAGCCCGGGCGGCCGGTACCGATGAACGCCACCAGCCAGGACAGGACCGCGACGAAGCGGTTACGGAAGCCGACCAGATAGAACAGGTGGACGGCGAGCCAGGTGGCCCAGGCGATGGTGCCGGTGAACTTCACGCGGTCGTTGAGTTTGGTGACCGCGCTGAACCGGCTGATCACCGCCATCGAACCCTTGTCCCAGTACACGAAGGGGGTGCCGGGCTGCTTCTTGCCGCGGATGATGTCGGCGACGTGGCGGCCCTCCTGCATGGCTGTCGGCGACTGGCCCGGATAGCCGTTCAGCGAGGTCATATCGCCGATCGCGTAGACGTCGGCGTGTCCGCCCACCGTGCAGTCCGGGTTGATGAGAAGCCGTCCGGCACGGTCGGTTTCGCACCCGGTGGCCTCGGCCAGTAGCGTGGCGAATCCGCCGGCCGCCACACCCGCCGACCACACCACGGTCTCGGCGCCGATACCGCGCTCGACACCGTCTTTGGTCTTGACGGTCACCTTGCCGGCTTCGATATCGGTGACGAAGGTATCCAGCAGTACCTCGACGCCGTTGCGGCTCAACGACTTGCGGGCATACTCCGACAGGCTGCCACCGAACGGCGGCAGCACCGCGCCCGCGCCCTCCACCAGGGTCACCGAAATCTCCTGGTGGTAGTGGCGTTTTGCGAGCTCCTTGAGCTGACCGGCGACCTCGACGCCGGTCGGACCCGCGCCGACGACTACGAAGCTCAGCAGCCGTTCCCGAGTTTCCGGATCGGCCTTCGCCGCCTCGGCGAATACGCGCTCGATCTGCGCCCGCAGCAATTCGGCATCGTCGATGGTCTTGAGCGAGAAGGTCTTCTCCGCGAAATCGTCGCGGCCGAAATACGATTGGGTGGCCCCGGTGGCCGCGATCAGCGAGCCATAGCGAATCTTGCGCGGCCCCTGCTCGGTTTCGTAGGTGAGGACAGCGGCGGCGGCGTCGATATCGACGACCTTGCCAAGCCGCACATCCGCGTTCTTGTGCCGGCGCAGGATCTGCGCGATCGGCGGGGCGATGTCGGTGGACGGGAGCACACCCGTCGCTACCTGATAGAGCAGCGGCTGGAACAGATGTTCCGGCGTCGCCGAGATGAGAACGTAGCCGATCCCCGATTTGCTGAGCTGCTTCGCGGCGGCGAGCCCGCCGAACCCCGAACCCACGATGACCACATCGGTGGTTTCGATTCCCGCATCCACGTCTTGCATGACAGCCTCCTTCTGTCATGAGTAAACGCGATTCGTGGCCTGGATGTTTCGGGGGTCAGGGCGCATAATATTGATGACTCTTATCTAGATCATTCATGAATGGAGATCTTGCATGGAACTTCGTCAGCTCACCTACTTCGTCGCGGTATGCGAGGAGTTGAGCTTCAGTCGCGCCGCTGTGCGCTGCTTCATATCGCAATCGGCTATCAGTCATCAAATCGCGCGGCTCGAACACGATCTTGGTGTGCAGCTCTTCGAACGCTCCACGCGCTCCGTTGTGCCGACTGAGGCAACCGTTCGGCTACTTCCCCTTGCGAAACAAATGCTGAGCCTCGAATCCGCTATTCGCGCAGCTGTCCGCGACTCTGGGCCACGAATTCGCCTGGCGGCGAATATGTCTTTCGCAACAAGATCGCTGTCCGCGATAGCCGGAGCACGCGAAGCGCATCCGGGTGCCGAAATCGAGTTCGTCATCAAGCCTTTCCGACAGCGCATCGCTGCGGTCGCCGATGGTGATTGTGATCTTGCTCTCATCCGCGGCAGTGTCGAACAGCCTGGTCTGACGGTCGAACAACTGTGGGTGGAGGACCTCGTCATCGCCGCCTCGACCGCCCATCCGCTGGCCGGCCGCGGTGATGTGACATTGGCCGAGTTGGGGAAATATCCGCTGCTGCTGCCCCCGGAGACGGAACAGGTGCTTCTGCACAACGTGGTCCGGCACGCGTTCGCCGAACTGCCGACCCGCCCGAGTTACGGCCCGCCGATCCCGCCGGACCACACCGCGACGATGGAGTTGATCAATCGGCCCGACGCCTGGACGATCCTCTACGCCGACAGCGCCACCGAAGGGATCGCCACCCTGGAACTCGCCGGCCGGCCGCTGCGCATTCCGGTCTCGGCTGTACTTCGCAGCGATATCCGGCGCTCACCCATCCTGGTCACCCTGCTGGCCGCCCTGCGCAGCTCGTGAAAACAGAGCAACGCCGCACCGGAGGCCGGTACGGCGTTGCTCGGGGTGAGACGGTCAGGGGCGAGGTTCGAGCCGGTGGAACAGGAATTCCACCAGCGTGATCAGCGATCGCAGGCAGGTGCCGCGGTCGCGGGCGTCCAACGCGGTCAGCGGGGTGCCCGGTTCCAGGTCCAGCGCATCGCGGATCTCGCTGAGTGGGAAGCGATGCGCACCGTCGAATTCGTTGATCGCCACGGAATACGGCACGCCGCGTTCCTCGAGGATGGAGAGCACCTCGTCCGCCTTGTCGATGCGCCGGGTGTCGACCAGCACCAGCGCACCGAGTGCGCCGTTGGCCAGCTCCTCCCACAACGGCAGGAAGCGGCGCTGTCCCGGCGTACCGAACAGATACAGTGCCAGTTGCGGATTGAGCGTGATGCGCCCGAAATCCATGGCCACCGTGGTGGTCTGCTTGCCCGGGAGACCGGCCATATCGTCGATACCGACGCTGGCCTCGGTGATGGTCTCTTCGGTGCGCAGCGGACGAATCTCCGAGACGCTGCTGACGAACGTGGTCTTACCGACGCCGAAATTACCTGCTACCAACAGCTTCACCGATCGCGTGACCGTTTCCGGTACATAGTCGACCGTACGGTCGGTCACAGTGGCGGGTCGTTCGGACAGGGCGGTCGGGCGCTCAGACGGCGAGAGCGCGGAGCCCATTCAGTACCTCCTCGAGCAGGGCGACCTCCGGCACATGGTCCGCCGGGGTCGGGTTGACCAGATGGCCGCTGTCGAGCAGGTCCGATACCACGATCTTCACTACCGAGGGCGGCAGGTCGAGATATGCGGCCACTTCGGCGAGCGACAGTGCAGCGTGCCGACTGCAGACGTTCAAAACCCGGCGCGCGTCCGGACTGGCACCGGGCGTCGGATCCTGTGCTGCCACAACAAGTGTCACCAGGTCGACCGAGCGAGTCGCACGGGTACGTCCGCCCGTGCGTACGTAGGCACGGACCAGGTCGGGATCGCGCCGGTGCTTGCTCATGCCCGATCGCTACCGGGCCTGTGGCGGGGCAGGCTGCCGAGTTCGCGGCCGACTCTGACGGCGAGTTCGTTCATCCGGTGAGCGACCATGCTGACATCCACGTCGGACATGGTCGAGACGCCGATCAGGGCGCCCTCACCGGCCGCAGTGATGAAGATCATGCCCTCGTCGTACTCGGTCATGTTCTGGCGCACCGTGTTCGCTCCGCCGCAGAATTCGCTGAGGGCCTTACCCAGGGATCTGAGGCCGGAGGCCGCGGCGGCGAAGCGCTCGGCGTCGTCGAGGGAGATGGCACCGACGTGAGCGATGCGCAGGCCGTCTTCGGACAGTAGTACGGCGAATCGGACGCCGGGAACGGTCAGATCCTCGAGCATCCACGACAGCTTGTTATCGCCGTCGGTCACAGTGGTGCCGGGTGTGGCCATCAGGATGTCATCCCTTCGGAGTTGTCATGTGCGGCTGCACGTCCGCTGGTGGAACCGGTCTGCCAGGCTTCGGCGATATCGACCCGGGGCAGGCCCGTATCGGTATGCGGCTGTCCGGTATCGGTGCGGGGCCCGCGGGCGGAGGCGGGCAACGCCACGCTGCGCCGCCGCCGGCGCGGCAGCCCGCCCGGCGTGATCTCGTGCACCGTGGACGACTGACCGGTCGGTGTCGGGTCCGCGGCCGGCAGCGGCTCCGCCTCGGCGACCGGGGCGGCCGGTGCCGCGGAGAGGGTCACCGGGGCGGGGGCGGCATGAGCGCTCCCGCCCGCGGCGGGTATCGCGGCGACCTCGATCGGTGTGGAAATCGGTGGGGCCGTGACGCTTTCGAGGTTGTCGGGCCGCGCGGCCAGCAGTCCCTCGGGCACGTAGACCATCGCGCGCATACCACCGTAGATATTGGGTCCGTCGATGTACACGGTGAAGCCGTAGCGGCGGGCCAGCGCGGCGATGCCTGGGAAACCCACCCGCGGGGTCGGGCCCAGTTGGTGGATGTCGACGGTGCGCTCGCCGGCGAGGATCTGGCGGGCCTCTTCCATCTGTTCGGGGTTCATCCGCACGCCGGCGTCGTCGATGATCACCGTCAAGCCGTGGTGGCCTTCCTGGAAGGTGACGTCCACGAACGAGGTCGGCGGCGAGTAGCGCAGGGCGTTGTCCAGCAGGGTGGCCATCGTGTGCACGAGCGGTTCGACCGCACGGCTGATGATCACCCGATCGAGCTGCTGCGGCCGAATCCGGGTGAAGTCGCGGACGCGGCCGATCGCGCCGCCGACGATGTCGGTCAGCGACTGCTGCGGCCAGCGGCGACCGGGCAGACCGCCACAGACGATCACGTACGACTGCGCCTGGCGGATCATCTGCTGGACGCTGTGGTCGATGCGGATCAGCGTCTCGTAGACGTCGTCACCGCGGTGCTGGCGCAGCGCGGTGCTCACCACCTGGCCGACGTCGGCGCCCAGGCTGACCACGGAGGTGCCGAACGCGCGCACCGCGGCGCTGGTCGCCTCGCGGGAGGCGTTCTCGATCTGTTCGCGGATGTCGGCCTCGGTGGCGGAGATCGCCTGCTGCTTCTCGTATTCCAGCTCGTGGCTGGTGCGCTCATGGGTTTCGGCGGCCACTCGGTGCAGGTCGTCGGCGTAACGCTCGGTCAGCCGCTGCAGCAGCTGGGCGAAGCGAGAACCGCCGCGGTCGATGGCGGGCAATTCGACCGTCGATTCGGCGCGGCGCACCGAGTCGGCCACCAAACCCATTGTGGTGCTCGTGAAATGTTCGAGCTCGTCCTCGTGGGCGCGCAATTCCGCCTCGGCACTGCGGGCGCGGGCGCGCTGCTGCGACGCGTAATACGCGGCGTACAGAGCTCCCGCGATCGTCAGTATCAGAATGGCGGCGAGGATCCACGAAAGAGTCACGGCGGTAGCTTGATTCATCAGTTCCCTCGGTGCCGGATTTCCGGCCGCTTCGTCCTTTCCAACTCGACGACCGCGATCGGCGCGGCCGGGATAACACTCAGGTCGGACGGCGGGAACGCGGCAGGCAGGATGATACTGCACCTAACCTGAATGGGACCTCGAAGCGCTTACCGGACAGGCGAATTCACCATCGACCTACCGGTAGAGGATCCCGATCGGCCCCAGCACCCGACGACAGCAAAGATAGCAGCAATTCCGGGTGGCAGCGACCGATTCGTTATCTACGGCTCGGTAGGGAATATGTTCATCGCCGGTGTTTCGGACTCGGCGGGTTCGCCGGGCCTCGATTCACCTCGAACGACGCCGCGACGGCGTGCAGCGCGGTGGCGACGGCGAGGTGTAACCGCAGGTCTTCGGGTGCGTGATCATCGACGGCCCAGGATATTTCCTCCATTGCCCGCAGAAACGCCCACCGCCACGCTCGCCCGGGGTCGACGCCGGTGGCCGCGGCAGTGGCAGTGACCATTCGTTTCGCGTGCTCGGCGGTCGGCAAGCGCTGAATCCGAATCGTGATCAGGAAGCCGATATCGAATGCGGCCTCGCCGAGATACGGTTTCGGGTCGATCAGCAGCCACGGCTCCCGTTCGGCGGCAACGATATTGCCCAGGTGGGTATCGCGATTGACGACGACCAGCGGTTCCCGCGGCCGGGACAGTTCGGCGCATCGAGCCACCGCGGCGTCCAGCAGGGTGGACGGAACGGTGTGGGTCAGTTCGGGTTTCGGCTGTCCGAAGCGGACCGTCCAGTCGGCGACCAGGGCGGAAACGGTGGGAATGTCCGGATAACCGTCGGGTAGAGCGACGGGCGGCCGGCGCAGACGCCGATACAAGCGGCAGGCCAGATCGACCTTGTCCGCATGTTCCGGCAGACCTTCCAGGCTGGGGAATCCGGGCTGCGCCAGCAGTGGCGTACCCGGCCGCGCCCACTCCAGCAGCAGGGCGCCGCTGCCGGGATCGTAGTCGTGCAGGCGGACCGATCCGTCGCCGTCGTAGCAGTACAGCCCGGCCGCCTCACCCATGTTCTCCTCGTCGACCACCGGAATCTTCAGCACCGCCACCGAATCGTCGGCGCGGCGAACGGGAGCGGCATAGGAATGGGTGCCACCGGCGAACGCGGAGCCGAGCGGCGTCAGTTGCCAGAGCGCGCACAGAGTCTCGACGCGCTCGGGAAGTTCGGCGAGCCAGGTCCGGCCGCGCGCGCCGAAGACCGTGCTCACGGTCTCGACGACCTCGGGTGGGAGCGCGATCGGCGGTCCGTTCGGAGTCGGCACCGCCTCAGCCTGGGCGAGGGCGGCGGGGGAGCGCAAGCGGATTACCGCCTGCCCGTACGAGTTCCGGGTGATGTTCCCCGGCGCGTGGCGAGGGTCGCCTCTAGGCTTGGCCCGTGGGAAACGAGCACGTGCGGGCCTCGGACGCGGACCGGGAGAAGATCGTCGAGCGGCGGGCCGGGCGGGCGCCGCCCGGGCCGGGCGGGTGCCGCCCTGGGTGCTGATCATGTGGACGCCCTGGGTCTTCGTCAACATCCTGTGCGTCGTGATCTGGCTGGCCATCGGCGCCGGATACTTCTGGCCGTTCTGGGGCGAGGTGCCGTGGGGGCTCGCGCTGTGCATACCGACCGTCATCGGCATCACCGTCGGCAGGAACCAGCCGCAGGGGGCACCGGACTGAAGAGCACGGTCCGAACGGCGCGGACGGAACGCAGACGGCTCGCCGAACCGATACCGCGAGGTACCGATTCGGCGAGCCGTACTCCCTGCAGGGGTCTCGATCAGCCTTTGTGGGTCTTGACCGCCTCGGTCAGCTGCGGCGCGACGTTGAACAGGTCGCCCACGATGCCGTAGTCGCTGATCTCGAAGATCGGCGCCTCTTCGTCCTTGTTGACGGCGACGATGGTCTTCGAGGTCTGCATGCCGGCGCGGTGCTGGATCGCGCCCGAAATGCCCAGGGCCACATACAGCTGCGGCGACACGGTCTTACCGGTCTGGCCGACCTGGAACTGGCCCGGGTAGTAGCCCGAGTCGACGGCGGCACGCGAGGCGCCGACCGCGGCACCCAGCGCGTCGGCCAGCGGCTCGACGACCTTGTGGAAGTTGTCCTCGCTGCCGACGCCGCGACCACCGGAGACCACGATGGTGGCCTCGGTGAGTTCCGGACGGTCGCCACCGACGACGGGCTCGCGGGAGATCACCTTGGTGACGCCCTCTTCCTGAGCCGGAACCTCGACGGTTACCTTTTCGCCGGCGCCGGCCTGCGGCGCCGCCTCGATCGCGCCCGGGCGCACCGAGATCACCGGCACGTCGCCGGTGGCCTTGGCGTCGACGGTGAACGCGCCACCGAAGATGGAGTGGACGGCCGTACCGTCCTCCTTGACGTCGATGACGTCGACCAGCAGGCCGGAGCCGATGCGGGCGGCCAGGCGACCCGACACCTCCTTGCCCTCGGCGGACGCGGCGACCAGCACGGCGGCCGGCGAGGCCGACTCGACCAGACCGGCCAGCACGTCGACCTTCGGGGTGACCAGGAAGCCCTCGACGTCGTCGGACTCGGCGACGTAGATCTTCTCGGCACCGGCCGAGGTCAGCGCGTCGGCCAGCTTGTCGGCGGTACCGGGCGCACCCAGCACGACCGCGGCCGGGGTGCCCAGCGTGCGAGCGGCGGTGAGGAGTTCGGTGGTTACCTTCTTGGGCGCACCTTCGGCGTGCTCGACGAGCACGAGTACTTCTGCCATGTTGCTTCTCCTGAAGTCTGTGGTGATTGCGCTCGGTGGGCTCAGATGATCTTCTGGCCGATGAGGTACTGCGCGACCTGGTTGCCGCCCTCGCCCTCGTCGGCGACCTTCTCGCCCGCGGTGCGCGGCGGCTTCGGGGTGACACCGGAGACTGCGGTGCCCGCATTGCCGACGCCGACGGTCGACGGGTCGATGCCCAGGTCGGCCAGGGTGAACGTCTGCACTTCCTTCTTCTTCGCGGCCATGATGCCCTTGAAGGAGGGGAAGCGGGGCTCGTTGATCTTCTCGGTGACCGAGACGATGGCGGGCAGGTTCGCCTCGAGCTTGAACACGCCCTCGTCGGTCTCGCGCTCGCCGGAGATCTTGTCGCCGTCGACGGTCAGCTTGCGCAGGTGGGTGAGCTGCGGGATGCCCAGGTACTCGGCGATGATGGCCGGCACGGCGCCGGCGCGGCCGTCGGTGGCCTCGTTACCGGCGATGACGAGCTCGATGCCTTCGATCTGGCCCAGTGCGCCGGCGAGCACCCACGCGGTCTGCACGGCGTCGGAGCCGTGGATGGCGTCGTCCTTGACGTGGATGGCCTTGTCGGCGCCCATGGACAGCGCCTTGCGGATGGCCTCGGTGGCGCGCTCGGGACCCATGGCGAGAACGGTGACCTCGCCGCCTTGGGCTTCCTTGATCAGCAGAGCCTCTTCGACGGCACGCTCGTTGATCTCGTCCAGGATCGCGTCGGCCGCCTCCCGGTCGAGGGTGTAGTCACCATCGCTGAGCTTGCGCTCGGACCAGGTGTCGGGAACCTGCTTGATCAGTACGACGATGTTCGGCATTGGTCTTCGTCGACCTCCTGTTCTGGTGGCACGTGAAGTGGGGTCGCACGATCGGGTGGCCGTACGTCCACGTGAAAAGCTCCGTCACATCTAAAGCTCCGTCCGGGAGATTACCCTACATTAAGTTACTCACGGGTAACTTATGGTGTGATGTTCTCCATGGCCGGTCCGGGCGCCGATGTGATACAGGCAACCGCTAACGTCGGTCCAATGAGTGAGGCTGTCGTCTCCCCGGTGAGTGGGGAGTCTGCCGGGGTGGAGTCGCTGCCATTGACCGGCGAACGGACCGTGCCGGGAATCGCGGAGGAGAACTACTGGTTCCGCCGACACGAGATCGTCTACGCACGCCTGCTCGAACGATGCGGCGGGGCAACGGTTCTGGAGGCAGGCTCCGGCGAGGGCTACGGCGCGAACATGATCGCCGACGTCGCCGCCCGGGTGATCGGCCTGGACTACGACACCAGCGCGGTGGAGCATGTGCGCGCGGCCTACCCTCGGGTCGAGATGATCCAGGGCAACCTCGCCGAACTGCCGCTCGACGACGCCTCGGTCGACGTGGTGGTGAACTTCCAGGTCATCGAACATCTCTGGGACCAGGGTCAATTCCTGCGCGAATGCCTGCGAGTGCTGCGTCCCGGCGGGCAGCTGCTGATCAGCACGCCGAACCGGATCACCTTCTCGCCCGGTCGCGATACGCCGTTGAACCCCTTCCACACTCGCGAGCTGAACGCCGCCGAACTCGCGGAACTGCTGGAGCAGGCCGGATTTCGCGTCGACGTCATGGCCGGGGTCCATCACGGCCCGGCGCTGGTCGCTCTCGACGAACAGTGGGGCGGCTCGTTCATCGACGCGCAGATCGAGCGAGCGCTGGCCGGTGAACCCTGGCCCGCCGAACTGACCGCGGCGGTGGCCGGTGTACACACCGACGATTTCGAACTGCGCCCGGCCCTCGGTTCGGCCGTCCCGGCGCGGGATCCGGAGATCGATGCCAGCCTCGATCTGGTCGCCATCGCGGTGAAGCCGTGAGCGATTCGCGAGCGGTGCCGGGTCGGTTCAGCCTGGTCCTGCATTCTCATCTGCCCTGGCTGGTGCATCACGGCCGGTGGCCGGTGGGTGAGGAATGGCTGTATCAATCGTGGGCGGCGTCCTATCTGCCGGTCGCCCGGGTGCTGAGAACCCTTGCCGCGGAAGGACGTTCGCATCTGCTCAGCTTCGGCGTCACGCCGGTGCTGGCCGCGCAGCTCGACGATCCGCACGCGCTGGCGGCGATGCACCACTGGCTGGGGAATTGGCAGATGCGTGCCGACGAGGCATCGATGGCCGGCAAGCGCGAGCTGGGCGGCTACGAACACGCACTGGCCGCCGACGCCCTCGCCGATTTCGAGCAGCGGTGGCGGCACGGCGGATCGCCGGTGTGGCGGGAACTGATCGACGCCGAGGCGATCGAACTGCTGGGCGGACCGCTGGCGCACCCGTTCCAGCCGCTGCTCGATGCGCGCCTGCGCGACTTCCAGTTGCGTGAAGGTCTGGCCGACGCGCGGCATCGTTGGGGGCACACCCCGGCGGGGATCTGGGCGCCGGAATGCGGCTTCACCCCGGGAATGGAACGGGGCTATGCCGCGGCGGGTGTGAGGCATTTCATGGTCGACGGTCCGGCGCTGCGTGGCGACACCACCCTCGGCCGGCCCGTCCGGGACAGCGATGTGGTCGCGTTCGGACGGGATCTGCAGGTCAGCTACCGGGTGTGGTCGCCGAAATCCGGATATCCGGGCCAGGCCCACTACCGCGACTTCCATCACTACGACGACGAGACCGGTCTCAAACCGGCCCGCGTCACCGGCAAGCAGGTCGCCGGTCCGGACAAGGCGCCCTATGATCCCGCGGCCGCCGCGGCGGCGATCGAACGCGATGTCGCCGATTTCGTGACGACCGTACGCGAACGATTGATCACCGAATCCGAGCGGATCGGCCGACCGGCGCTGGTGGTGGCGGCCTTCGACACCGAACTGTTCGGCCACTGGTGGCATGAGGGGCCACAGTGGCTGGAACAGGTGTTGCGCGCCCTGCCGGAGGCCGGGGTCACCGTCGCCACCCTGGCCGATGCGCGGGCGGACGGATTCGTCGGCGAACCCGTCGAGCTGGCCGATTCCTCCTGGGGGTCGGGTAAGGACTGGCGGGTGTGGGCCGGTGATCAGGTCCGCGACCTGGTCGAGCTCAACGCCGAGATCGTGCGTGCGGCCCTGGACACTCTGGACAAGATGGCCGCGCAGTCCGACGGTCTGCGCGATCCGGTCGCCGACCAATTGCTGCGCGAGGCGATTCTGGCCGTCTCCAGCGACTGGGCGTTCATGGTCAGCAAGGACTCCGCCGCGGGATATGCCCGCGACCGCGCACATCAGCACGCGCACGCCGTCCGCGAGATCGCCGCGGCCGTTACCGCGGGCCAACTCGCCAAAGCACGGCAGTTGGCGGCAGGATGGTACGCGGCCGACGGATTCTTCCCCGCTCTCGACGCGCGCCGACTCGACGCCCGAGGTACGGACATCCCCGCAGTCGGTCACCGCTCGGCGGGAGCAACAGAAGGACCGGCATGAAGATCTTGATGGTGTCGTGGGAGTACCCACCGGTGGTTGTCGGTGGGCTCGGCCGGCACGTCCATCATCTGGCCGTCGAACTGGCGGCCGCCGGTCACGAGGTCGTGGTGCTGGCCCGCCGGCCGATGGGCACCGACGCCACCACCCATCCCACCCACACCTTCATCGAGGATCGGGTGCTGGTGGTCGCGGTCGCCGAGGATCCGCCCGCCTTCGACTTCGGTGCGGACATGCTCGCCTGGACCCTGGCCATGGGCCATGCGATGGTCCGCGCCGGTATCGCGTTGAGCAAACCGGGTATCGCCGAGGGCTGGACGCCCGATGTGGTGCACGCCCACGACTGGCTGGTCGCCCATTCGGCGATCGCCCTGGCCGAGTACTACGACGTGCCGTTGGTCTCGACCATCCATGCCACCGAGGCCGGCCGGCACAGCGGCTGGGTCTCGGGCCGGGTCAACAAACAGGTCCATTCGGTCGAGTGGTGGCTGGCTCGCGAATCCGATGCCCTTATCACCTGTTCGACCTCGATGCAGGACGAGGTGGAAAAGCTCTACGGCCCCGAACTCGTGCCGGTGACGGTGATCCGCAACGGAATCGACGTGGGGGCGTGGACATTTCGCGACCGCGCGCCGCGTTCGGGTCCGCCGCGGCTGCTGTACGTGGGCCGGCTCGAATACGAGAAGGGCGTCCAGGACGCCATCGCCGCACTGCCCCGGATCCGGCGCGCACATCCCGGCGCCACGCTGACCATCGCGGGGGTGGGCACGCAGTTCGAATGGCTGCGCGAGCGCGCGCGGGTCCATCGGGTGGCCCGCGCGGTGAATTTCGCAGGCCGCCTGGACCATGCCGAACTGCTGGGCTGGCTGCACGGCGCCGACGCGATCGTGCTGCCCAGTCGCTACGAGCCGTTCGGCATCGTCGCGCTCGAGGCCGCCGCGGCCGGAACGCCGCTGGTGACCTCCACCGCGGGCGGGCTCGGTGAGCTGGTCGTCGACGGGGTCACCGGGGCTTCGTTCGAACCTGCGGATGTGACCGGTCTGGTCGAGGCGGTGACAGCCGTCCTCGACGATCCGATCGCGGCACAGCAGCGTGCGTACGCGGCCCATGCTCGGCTGACCGCCGATTTCGCCTGGGATGTGGTGGCGGCGGAGACGATTCAGGTCTATCAGGCCGCCAAGCGCCGGGTCCGCAATCCGCTGGGCCGCCCGGTGATCACCGAACGCCCACTGCCGGAACGGGATCCGAACCACCCGCTGTGATCGGCCGGGCGGTGGTCGGCGCTCGCAGCTTCGCCCGCGAGAACGCCTGACCGCTGCTTACTGCGGCCGCGTCGGTGCGTCCGACGTGGCGGTTTCGGGCGAGTGGGCCAACTCGGGGGAACGACGCAGTGAACGTTCGGTGTGACGGGGATCTCGTTCACCGGACTGGCATTCGCTCGACACTCGAACGTCGCCGCCTCGCCGAATCGGCCTGGCTTCATCGACACCATGACGCCATCGTCCGTGCTGAATCCGACCCGCACGACAGGCCCAGGGGTGGCGGCGCCACAGTACTCCCTGGTTGTGTCCTCCGATCTCGACCATCGCCGGGCCGCGCAGCGGCTGCGCTACCGGGTGTTCGCCGGCGAACCCGGATTCGACATTCCCTTCAGCGCCGAGGGCCTGGACGCCGACCGGTTCGACGAGCACTGCGACCATCTGCTGGTGCGCGACGAGGCCTCCGGCGAATTCGTCGGTTGCTACCGGATGCTGCCGCCGGACAAGGTGCGCGCGGCCGGCGGGTACTACACGGCCACCGAATTCGATCTGAGCGCCATGGATCCCGAAGGGCGCCGGATCGTCGAAATGGGCCGCGCCTGTGTGGTTCCGGACCATCGCAACGGCTCGGTGCTGACGCTGATGTGGGCCGGAATCCTGCACTACATCCAGCTCACCGGCTACGACTGGGTGATGGGGTGTGTCTCGGTTCCGATGCGCGACACTCCCGCCGATCCGCCCGGTGCGAACGTGGCCGCGGTCCGGGATCTGTTGCTGAGCAAGCACGCCGGTGATCCGGCCCGTCGCGTGCGCCCGTACCGCCCGGTCGTGGTCGACGGCCGCGCGCTCGACGAACTGGCTGCCCCGGCCCGGCCGAAACTTCCCCCGCTGCTGCGCGGTTACCTGCGCCTGGGCGCCGAGATCTGCGGTGAACCGGCCCACGACCCGGATTTCGGCGTCGCGGATTTCGTCGCCCTCCTCGGCCTGGAAACGATCAACACCCGCTACCTGGAACGCCTGCAGAGCGCTGCGGGAGCCATGGACGCCCGCGCGTCGGAGGGCACAGACGCCCGCGCGTCGGAGGGCACAGACGCCCGCGCGTCGGAAGGCACAGACGCCCGCGCGTCGGAAGGCACAGACGCCCGCGCGTCGGACGCCGATGCCGCGCGGGCCCGCGATACGGGCGGAGGAGCACGATGACCGAGACAACCGATGTACGAAGCGGCGCGGAGACTGCCGGCCGGGCGGCGGCCGAGCCCGTCAGCGCGGCGGCGGAGACGCCGTTCGATCCTCGGCCCATGGCGGCACCGCCGGCGGTGCACGCATGGATGCCCGCGAGTCCGTGCGGCGCCGGCTGTGTGGCCGTGCCCGATACCGCGGGCGCGGTGCGGAGTGTGGCGCGGATCGCGGGTGTGGTGGGGTTGCTGGTTGCGTTTCCGGTGGTCAATGTGGTGACGCCGGCTGCCCGGCGGACAGGCTTGCATCGGCGGTACGCACGGGCCGTATTGCGCTGCTGCGGAATCGCTTTGCGAGTCGTCGACGAGCGAGGGGCGGTCGACGACGGTTCGGTGCGAGGCGGTGGCGCTCCCAGTGATTCCGGGCGCGGTCTGCTGGTGGTGGCCGGGCACGTCGGATGGGCCGATGTGCTGGCGTTGGCGGCGGTCTCGCCGATGGGCTTCGTGGCCCGCGGCGACCTGGTGTCGTGGCCGGTGCTGGGGCAGCTGGCCCGGCTCATGCGCGTGATCCCGATCGATCGAGAGCGGTTGCGGCAGTTGCCCGAGGTGATCGTGGCGATGTCGGCGCGGCTGGCGGCGGGGGAGCGGATCGGCATGTTCCCCGAGGGCACCACCTGGTGTGGCCGGGCCCACGGCCGGCTGCGACCCGCACTGTTCCAGGCAGCGGTCGACACCGCTACGCCGGTACAGCCGATCCGGCTGCGCTATCTGAACCGCGCCGGCGAGACGTCGACGGTCCCCGGCTTCGTCGGGGTGGACACCTTCCTCGACTCGGCCCGTCGCGTCCTGCGCGCCAAGGGCGTCGTCGCCGAACTCGTCCTGCTGCCGATCGAGGAACCGGGCACCGACCGCCACGACCTGGCCGAGCGCTGCGATCGCGCCATCCGCGGCCGCACCGAGGTGCGCTTCGACGCCCACGCCACGGCCGTCGGCACCGGCCCGACCCGCGAGATCGTCGTCGCCGAAGCGGCCTCCTGACCGCACCGACCGGCGCTCAGTCGTGCGGGATCAGGCGGTGGGCGGTCAGGACGATGTGGTCGACGCGACTGCGCAGGGCGGTGTTCTCCCCGTTGAGCCGGCGGAACTCGTGCACGAACTGCGCGGCCAGTTCCCGCAGCTTGGTGTTGGTCTCCTGGGAACGCCAGCTCAGCACCCGGAACGCCTGTTCGGGACTGATGCCGTAGGCCAGCGTCAGCGCGCCCTTGGCCTGTTCGATCACCGCGCGGGACTCGATCACCTCGGGCAGTACCTCCGACAGCGCATCGTTGCGCTCCTCGGCGATCGTCTCGGTGACGTCGACGAAATATCCGCCGGCCCCGATCACCGCGCCGTCATCGTCGGTGAGTTGTTCGCCGACAACGATGATCTCGCGGGTTTCGCCGCCGGCATCGACGATGCGGTGCTGACCACAGATGGGCTCGCCGGTTTTCACCGAAGCCGCGATGCTGGCCGCCAGTTCCGCGTGGTCGTCCGGATGTTTGTGCGAGATGAGCAGGTCGGTGGTGGGCTCGGTATCGGCGCTCGGGTACCCGTACATCTGCGCCGCCTCGTCCGACCATTCCCAGCGCTGATCGGCGAACCAGAAACGAAACCAGCCGACATTTTCGCAGGGCCGCGCGCCGAGCGCGTTCGTCAAGGGCTCGAGCGGCGCGATGCGTGGCGACTGTTCCGTACTCACGTTTCACAGTATCCGCTGTGTCGCGCTCCGAGCCGACACCAGGTCGGGCGGTATGTGACGCGCTCCGCGCGCCCGATCTGTTTGGTATGAGGGTTTCGGGGCATCTTGTGTCGGTATACAGGACATTCGACTCGAGAGGACTGGGATCAGTCGTGGTTGCGTTGCTCATGGTGATCGGCTCGATATCACTGATCGTCATTGCGGTGCATGCGGCGGTGGTCGCGGTGTGGACGGCGAAATTGCGCCTTCGGCGCACCTCTGCCGCCATCGGCGCAGGGGCGCCTCTCGTAGCGAAAACCGTTGTGCACCAGCCCCTTCTCCGGTCTCGGGCAGGTGCCGACGCGACGTCCTGATCGCGGCCTGCGCCATGGTGCGCGCAGCGTGTTCGGCCGGGGTTCGATAGGATCGGTAAGCCTCACGGTCGAAAAACGGGCCGCTGAGCAAGTCGGCGTGCGCTCGGGCCGCCACTTCTTTGATCGGAGGCAGCATTGTCGAAGCGTGCCGTCCCAGGCACGGTTGCTGTTCCCTCGTCGCGGTCCGATGCGGCCGGTGCGCTGCGGGCCGACATCGTGCGACCTCGTCGCAGCGGCGATGCGACCCCGCGGCCCCGCCCGGCCGCGGTGACGGAACAGTCCCCACGGTTTCGCGATGTATCCGGCTGTTCTGCGGGCCACTCGTCCGAGGGTTCGTCCAAGGGTCCCCATTCCGCATCCGTTCGAGACGACGGTCGCGGCTCCACCGTGCGCCCGCCCCTCGACGGCGTCACGCCGCTGGGCACCGCCTCCCCGCTCGGGCAGACGATCCTGCTGGTCGAGGACGACCCCGGTGATGCCCTGCTGGTCGAGGAACTCGTTGCCGACGGTGCGCCCGGCGTGCGCCTGGAACATGTGCGCTCGCTCGCCGAAGCGGGTGCGTGGCTGGCCGCGGGCCTGCCCGACTGTGTGCTGCTCGATCTGAACCTGCCCGATTCCCACGGCTTGGACGCGCTCGCGCAGTTGCGGGAGTACACCGATCAGGTCGCGGTCGTGGTGATGACCGGCCTGGACGAGGAACAGACCGGTCTGGCCGCGATGGCGGCCGGTGCGCAGGACTACCTCGTGAAGGGCCGGGTCGAGCCGGAGTGGTTCGGCCGGGCCGTGCGCTACGCGATTCAGCGCAAACAGGCCGAGCGCACCACCGCGGCGCTGCGCGCGAGCACTATGCGCGCCCAGGAGAACGCCCGCCTGGAACGCGGGCTGCTCCCCAAGCCACTGCTGCGCGGTGCGCCGATCGTCGATGTGGTCTCGCGTTATCGTCCCGGACGCGCGCATTCGCTGCTCGGCGGCGATTTCTACGACGTCGTTCAGGAGGCCGACGGCACGGTGCACGCGCTGATCGGCGATGTGGCCGGCCACGGCCCGGACGAGGCCGCGATCGGCGTGGGTCTGCGATTGGCTTGGCGCACACTGGTATTCAGCGGCATCACCGGGCCCCGGCAGCTGCGACTGCTGGAGGAGGTGCTGGTCGCCGAACGCACCGGCCCGCAGACCTTCGCCACCCTCACCACGCTGCACGCCCTGCCCGGTCGCGGCGCCGTCGAGGTGATCCGGGCCGGTCACCCCGGCATGCTCGTCCATTCGCCGACCGGCACCGAATGGCTGGAGGTGCCCGGCGGACCGGCGCTCGGCTTCATGCCGGGCCGGGCGGACTGGCCGGTCTCCGAGGTGACCGTGCCGGCCGGTACCGGGCTGGTGCTGTTCACCGACGGCCTGTTCGAGGTGCGGACCGGCACCGGCGATCGGCTCGGTGAAGATGGCCTGCTGGCGATGGCGAAGGGGGTGCCGGTCGAACAGCCCGCCCGTTATCTCGACGAGTTGCTGGGCCAGGTCGAATCCGCGGCCGCCCCGGCCGGGGGACTCGACGACGACCTGGCGATCGTCTATCTGCGCTGGCACGGGGGTGAGCGGGTCCGGTGAACGACGTCCGACACCGCGATGGGGTCGTCGGCCGGCTCACCGCACAGATGTGGTTTCAGCTGGTTCTCGCCCTGATGCTCGTGGTGGTGATCGCCGGCGCGATCGCCGCCGCGCAAGTGATCGCCCATACCGACGCCATCGAAGACCGATTGCTCGATCGCTCCCAGCCGGCCGCGACCGAGGCGTATCGGATACAAGCCGCCTTGATCAACCAGGAAACCGGCCTGCGCGGCTACGCGATCTCGGCCGACCAGCAGTTCCTGCAGCCCTACAACAAGGGTGTCGCCGACGAGACCGCCGCCGTGGCACGGCTGCGTGAGGTGGCCGCCGGCCGCCCTGTGCTGCTCGACGATCTGGACGCCGTCGAGGCCGCCGCGCAGCGCTGGCGTTCCGAATACGTGCAGCCGATGATCGCGGCGGCGGGGAATGTGTCGCCGGCCGACTCCGCCGATCTGGTCACTCGCGGCAAGGCCCTGTTCGACGAGCTGCGCAAGAAATTCGCCGCACAGAACGCGGACTCGGCGGCCGCGATCGCCGAGGACCGCCGCGACCTCGACCACGCGCGCACCGTGCGCGACAGTGTGCTGATCGCGGTGGTCGTCCTCATTCTGCTCACCGGCCTGGCACTGACCGTGCTGATCCGGCGGCTGGTCGCCCGCCCGCTCGACGAGCTCACCGAGGCGTCCCGGCGGGTATCGGCCGGTGAGTTCGATCATCACATCGAGGCGCACGGTCCGGCCGACCTGGCCACGGTCGCCGAGGCGGTCGAGGAGATGCGCGTGCGCATCGTCTCCGAACTGGGGTCCTCGCGGGCGCAGGAGGTGCTGCTCGCCCGGCAGGCCGACGATCTGGATCGCCAGACGGTCCAACTGCGCCGCTCGAATGCCGAACTCGAGCAGTTCGCCTACGTCGCCTCCCACGACCTGCAGGAACCGCTGCGCAAGGTCGCCGCGTTCTGTCAGTTGCTGGAGAAGCGTTACGGCGATCAGCTCGACGAGCGGGCCAAACAGTACATCGATTACGCCGTCGACGGCGCCAAGCGGATGCAGCGGCTGATCAACGATCTGTTGACCTTCTCGCGAGTGGGCCGGGTGATCGAGGGCAACGAGCTCGTCGGTTTGGACTCGACGCTGAATTCGGCGCTGGACAATCTGTCCGGCGCGATCGAGGAATCCGGCGCGGTGGTCGAGCGCCCGGAGCAGCTGCCCGACGTCGCGGGCCAGCCGATACTGCTGACGATGTTGTGGCAGAACCTCATCGGCAACGCCGTGAAATTCCGCACCCCCGGTACCGCGCCGGTGGTGCGCATCGAGTGCGAGCCGGGCGATCACCCGGACGAATGGCGATTCTCCGTGTCCGACAACGGGATCGGCATCCCGCCGGAATTCGCGGACAAGGTCTTCGTGATCTTCCAGCGCCTGCACAACCGGGAGGACTACAGCGGCACCGGCATCGGCTTGGCGCTGTGCAAGAAGATCGTCGAGTACCACGGCGGGGATCTGTGGATCGACACCGAATACACCGGCGGCACCCGGTTCCGCTTCACCCTGGCGACCCAAGACGCCATGCCCGCACCGATCGAACCCGTATCCGAAGGAGCCGACGCATGACCGCACCGGTGAGCCAGCCCATCGACATCCTGCTCGTGGAGGACGACCCCGGCGACGAGCTGATGACCCGAGAGGCGTTCGAGGACAACAAGATCGGCAATACGCTGCACGTCGCCCGCGACGGTCAGGAAGCGCTCGACTTCCTCTACCGGCAGGGGGAATTCGCGCAGGCGCCGCGGCCCGACTTGATCCTGCTCGATCTGAATTTGCCGAAATACGACGGCCGCCAAGTTCTGGAAAAGATCAAATCCGATCCGGATCTCAGCCATATTCCGGTGGTAGTACTCACCACGTCGGCAGCCGAAGAGGACATTCTGCGCAGTTATCGGCTGCACGCGAACGCCTATGTGACCAAACCGGTCGACCTGGATCAATTCATCGCCGCGATCAAGCACATCGACGAATTCTTCGTTCAGGTCGTCCGGTTGCCCCGACAGCGATGACGCCGGCGGTGAGGAACGCGGCGGGCCGGCGCCGGATCAGGCCGAGGTGGTCTGCTCCGGCGCGGCCAGCGCATCCGCGACGGTCGGGAACAGGCGCAGCAACGCGTCCAGTGCGGTCACCTCGATCGGGCGGCGCACCGCGGGCGACGCGACCACTCGCAGGCCGCCCGTCGCGGTGGACTGGGAGGTGGCGAGCAGCACGCTCAGCCCGGCCGATCCGAGGAAACCGACCTCGGTCATATCCAGCACCACGGCGGTGGGCTGGGCCTGCAGCGCCCGGTCGAGAGCCGATTGCAGCTCCGGCGCGGAATTCATGTCCACCTCACCGGCCACGGTCACGACCACGGCCGAACCTTCCGTGCGCTGCTCGGTGCGCAGCAGGGGTGACACCCGTTCGCCGCTCATCGGGCCGACCCCAGCGCGAGGCGATTCGTACCGCATTTCGCCACTTCGATACCTCCGGCGTATTCCGATCTGCGCCGCTGTCCGCGGCGTGGCGACGATTCGCCGCTGACCAACATACCCGTTTCGGCGCGATCCGAACGGGGGCCGTCACCGCGATCGGAGGGCGTTCGGCGGGCGCTCGCGTACGCTGTGAAATCGTTTCGCGGCACGATATTTGGGAGCAACGAATGGGCATGGTCGAGAAAGTGTCCCCGGACGCGGGGACCACTGCGGTCGGATTCCAGGTACCGGCCGATGCGGCGCAATTGATGATGGTCCGGGCGTTGACCGAAACCGTCGCTCTGGTCGCCGATTTCGGTATCGACGAGGCCACCGATATCCGTCTCGCCGTCGACGAGGTGGTCAGCGCGCTGATCGTGGACGCGGCCGCCGATTCCGTGGTCGATTGCACATTCACCGCGAGCGATACCACCATGGACGTGCGCGTCGCCGCCGTCACCACGACCGCGGGCGGCCCGGACACCCACAGCTTCGGCTGGCACATCGTCTCGACCCTGACCCAGTGGGTGAAGACCGAGAGCTCGGACTACGACGCAGCCGTGGGCGGGCACCCGACCGTCGTCGAATTCCGCTGGGCACGTGGCGGAACAGATGTCGACTGAGAACGATACCGGCGCCGCGCGCCACCCCGACGGCTACGACGACGTCGCACCGCTGTTCGTCGAGCTCTCCGCCCTGCCCGAGGGCGATCCGGAGCGCGACCGGCTGCGCGAACGGATCATCAACCGCTGCCTGCCGCTGGCCGAGCACATCGCGCGCAAGTTCAGCGGGCGCGGCGAGAACTTCGAGGATCTCCTGCAGATCGCCCGGGTCGGCCTGGTCGCGGCCGTCGACCGGTTCGATCCCACGCAGGGGTCGCCGTTCCTCGCCTTCGCGGTGCCGACGGTGATGGGCGAGGTGCGCCGCCACTTCCGCGATCACACCTGGGCGCTGCGTGTGCCCCGGCGAATCAAGGAGATTCAGACCGCGCTGGGGCCGACCGTGGAGACGCTCTCGCAACGGCTGGGCCGGATGCCGCGGGCGCGCGAGATCGCCGAGGAGATGGGCGCCGATCTGGGCGAGGTGACGCAGGCGCTGATCGCCCGCAACGCCTACCAGACCCAGTCGCTGGACACGCCGACCTCGGACGACGACAGCCGCTCCGGTAATGCGATCCTCGACACGCTGGGCGACGTCGATCCGACCTTCGGCGCGATCGACGACACTCTGACCGTGAAGCCGCTCATCGACGCCTTGCCGGAGAAGGAGCGGTACGTGCTGACCATGCGTTTCTTCGGTGGGATGACGCAGGAACAGATCGCGCGGGAACTCGGCTGTTCCCAGATGCAGGTCTCGCGGATCTTGACCAGAACGCTCAAACAGCTGCGCGAGAAGGCGCTGCGCGACTGAGTAGGCGAACGGCGCCGCGTGGCGCCCGGGAAAGGGGGTATCGCGGATGCCGAGGAGATCATCGAGTGGAGATCATCGGTTGCGATCGGAATGAGGACATGAGCGGATTTCCAGATCCCCCGGGCGACCCCGCCCCAGGGCCCGCGATACGCGAGCCGCACCCGCTGCGGGTGGCCCCCTTCGAGGCGAATTTCCCGTCGCAGGCCGACCGGATCGCCGAGGTGCGCCACGATCTGCGGGCCTGGCTCGAGCGCGGGGGAATCGGCTCGGAACAGATCTACGACTTGTTGCTGGCGGTGGACGAGGCATGCACGAACGCCGTGGAGCACGGCTACCGCGACGGCGCCGGCATGGTCGGGCTGCGCGGTGAGATCAGCGGCTCGGACCTGTACCTGACCATCGTGGACCACGGCAGCTGGGAACCCCGTGCCGAGGTTCCGGATCCCGTGCGCGGGCGCGGACTGGCGATCATGCGCGCCCTGGTGCGCGACGTCGAGATCACCACCGGTGCCGACGGGACCCGAGTCGCGATGCACGCCGAAATCGCTTCGGCGCCAACGGGTTCGAAGTCGGTCGCCGGTCAGGGCCGGGGGTAGGCCGTTAATCCGCCGGGATAGCGGGTATGCGGGATACGGACGGCGAGCGAGGCGGGCGCCGCGGCGGGACTTTTCGGGCCCGCGCCCGGGTTGTACCGGTGCGAGACTTGGGGCGGGGACCCGATCCGAAGGAGGAAGCGTGACCGACACGCGCAAGGCGATTCTGGCAGGCGGATGCTTCTGGGGTATGCAGGAGCTGATCCGCAAGCAGCCGGGTGTGATTTCCACGCGCGTCGGATATACCGGCGGGCGCAACGATCACCCCACCTACCGCAACCATCCGGGGCACGCCGAGGCCGTGGAGATCGTCTACGACCCCGCGCGTACTGATTACCGGGCCCTGCTCGAGTTCTTCTTCCAGATCCACGATCCGTCGACGAAGGACCGCCAGGGCAACGACATCGGCAGCAGCTATCGGTCCGCGATCTTCTATCTCGACGACGAGCAGAAGGCGATCGCGCTCGACACCATCGCCGATGTGGACGCCTCCGGTCTGTGGCCGGGCAAGGTGGTCACCGAGGTGACCCCGGCGTCCGATTTCTGGGAGGCCGAACCCGAGCACCAGGACTACCTGCAGCGCTATCCGGAGGGCTACACCTGCCACTTCCCCCGGCCGGGCTGGAAGCTGCCCAAGCGCGCCGCGACCTCGCAGACCTCGCAGTAGGCCGTCATGTCGGATCGCACCCGTCGCTCACGTATCGGTAATCCGCTCTCCGCTCTCGGACGGGCGATCGCGCGGATCCCCTGGGTGATGCGCACCGGTCCGGTCGTCGTCGTCCTGGAACGCATCATCCGCCAGATCACCGGCGGCCGGCACGGAGTGCTCGATTTGGCGGGCCTGCCGTCGATGGAGCTGACGGTGCGCGGACGTAAATCCGGGTTGCCGCGGACAGTGTCGCTGCTGTACGTACCGGACGGGCCCGAGCGGTATCTGCTGATCGGGTCCAACTGGGGGCGGCCGGAGCATCCGTCCTGGTCGGCGAACCTCGCCGCGGCCTCCGATGCCGAAATCAACAGCGGCGGTAAGCGGATCAAGGTGCGGGTCCGTCGGCTGAGCGGCACCGAGCGCGAGGAGGCCTGGGCCCGCGCGGTGGCCTATTGGCCCGGTTACGCCATGGAGCAGCGTCTGGCGGGCGCGCGCCGGTTCCGGCTGTTCGAACTGACGCCCATCTGAGCCGAGGTCGATCGTCCGCGCCGGCCGGTTTCGCTCCCGCGACGAGCCGACCTGCTGGACAATGGGGCCGAGCCGACGATGTGCGGCCCGGCCCCAGGCGCCGCCGGAACGCACGGTGCGGACCGAGCGGCGACGGGTGAGGCGGATGCGATCAGGACACGACAGTGCTCTGCTGCGGCGACGCGCGGCACTGGAACGGCAGTGGGCGCGTTGGGTTCCGAGCCCGCGCGACCTCCCGGCGACCGCGGCCGTGTGTGCTCTCGAATCCGGCCCCATCGCCCCCGATATCCCCGATGCCCCCGATGCCGAGGGGTCGCTGGGACGAGAACCACATGGGCACCAACGCGCTGTCGCTGGCGTTGCACACCGGTCGCCCGAGCAGCGTGTTCTCCGCCGAGCATCTGGTCGAGGCACTGCACGGCTGGGTCTGCTACTGCGCGCCGATCCGGTCCGCTGACGGCCGCCAGCTCGGTGTGCTGGATCTGTCCACCACCTGGGATCGCTCGCATCCATTGGCCATGTCCACGGTGCTGTCGCTCACTGCGGCGGTGGAGGCGAAACTGCAAGGGGGCGTGGCGAATACGGCCCCAGGTGTGCGACTGGAATGTCTCGGTGGCGCCGCGCTGACCCGGGCCGGGCGGCCGCTGCGACTGCGCCGGCGGCTGCTCGAGATCCTCGCCCTGCTCGCCCTCGAACCCGACGGCTACACACCGGAGCGGTTGCAGCTGGCCGTCTACGGCGACCGGCCCACCGGATCCAGCACGCTCAAGGCCGACGTCTCGCATCTGCGCCGCGCCACCGGCGGCGATATCAGCAATCGGGTCTATCGGCTGACCACACCGGTGTCCTGCGATGCGACCGATATGCTCGCCGCCCTGGCCGCCGGGGACACCGCCACCGCCGTGCGGCTGTATCGCGGCCCGCTGCTGCCGGGCTCGCAGACACCGGGCGTCGTCGAATGGCGCGAATATCTGGAGGTCGGTATCCGCACCGCGGTGCTGTCGGCCGGCGAGGCCGAATACGCGCTGGACTACGGCGCCAAAGCACCCGGGGACATCGAGATCCACGAACACGCGCTGCGGCTGCTGCCCGCTCGCGACGCGCGCCGCGCGGTGGCCGCCGCGCGCTTGCACAGCGCACTGCGAAGCTGATCGCGGCACTGCGAAGCTGATCGCGACACTGCGAAGCTGATCGCGACACTGCGAAGCTGATCGCGACGCGCCCGCCGCATTCAACCTTGTGCCAACCCTCGCGGCTCATAGTGGTCCACATCACGACGTCCCCTGTCGTGATGCGACCCTTCGTGACTCATCGAGGAGCACCCGTCATGATCTACGCCAAGCCCGGCGCCGAAGGCAGCATCGTCTCCTACGCCGACCGCTACGACAACTTCATCGGTGGCGAATGGACGGCACCGGTCGAGGGCAGATACTTCGAGAATCCGTCGCCGGTCGACGGGGAAGTCTTCTGTGAGGTGGCACGATCGTCGGCTGCTGATGTGGAGTTGGCGTTGGATGCCGCGCATGGCGCCGCCGACGCGTGGGGTGCGACCTCGGCCGCCGAGCGCGCCAACATCCTGAACAAGATCGCCGACCGGATCGAGGCGAATCTCGACCAGCTGGCCGTCGCCGAAACCTGGGACAACGGCAAGCCGGTGCGCGAAACCCTCGCAGCCGACCTGCCTTTGGCCGTCGATCATTTCCGCTACTTCGCCGGCGCCATCCGCGCCCAGGAAGGCGGGGTCAGCGAGATCGATGCCGACACCATCGCCTATCACTTCCACGAGCCGCTGGGCGTGGTCGGCCAGATCATCCCGTGGAACTTCCCGATCCTCATGGCGACCTGGAAGCTGGCGCCCGCGCTGGCCGCCGGTAACGCGGTCGTGCTCAAGCCCGCCGAGCAGACCCCGGCCTCGATCATGAAGGTGGTCGAGCTGATCGGCGATCTGCTCCCGCCGGGAGTTCTCAACGTGGTCAACGGTTTCGGCGTCGAAACCGGTAAGCCGCTGGCATCCAGCCCCCGCGTGGCCAAGGTCGCGTTCACCGGTGAGACCACCACCGGCCGGCTGATCATGCAGTACGCCAGCGAGAACATCATCCCCGTCACCCTCGAACTGGGCGGCAAGAGCCCCAACATCTTCCTGCCCGATGTGATGGCCGCCGACGACGCGTTCCTCGACAAGGCGGTCGAGGGCTTCGTGATGTTCGCCCTCAACCAGGGTGAGGTGTGCACCTGCCCGTCGCGCGCGCTGATCCACTCCTCCATCTACGACGAGTTCATGGCACGCTGCCTGGAACGGACCAAGGCCATCGTCAGCGGCAACCCGCTCGACAGCGAGACCATGATCGGCGCCCAGGCCAGCAACGACCAGTACGAAAAGATTCTGTCCTACATCGACATCGGCCGCAAAGAAGGCGCCGAGGTCCTCACCGGCGGCAGCCAGCGCAAGGTCGACGGCCTGCCGGGCGGCTTCTACGTCGAGCCCACCATCTTGAAGGGCACCAACGACATGCGGGTCTTCCAGGAGGAGATCTTCGGCCCGGTCGTCGCGGTCACCACCTTCGACTCGACCGAGCAAGCCCTCGCGATCGCCAACGACACCCTCTACGGCCTCGGCGCCGGTGTGTGGAGCCGTGACGGCAACACCGCCTATCGGCTGGGCCGTGGCATCAAAGCCGGCCGGGTATGGACCAACTGCTACCACGCCTACCCCGCACACGCCGCCTTCGGCGGCTACAAGAAGTCCGGCATCGGACGCGAGAACCACCGCATGATGCTCGACCACTACCAGCAGACCAAGAACCTGCTGGTCAGCTACTCACCCAACAAACTCGGCTTCTTCTGATGGGTACCCGCGTCGGCCTGACCGAGGCCGCGCAGTCGTTGCTGGACAACCTGATTCGACAGCACGGCCCGGTGATGTTCCATCAGTCGGGCGGCTGTTGCGACGGTAGCGCGCCGATGTGCTTCCCGCGCGGGGAATTCCGCGTGGGCGCCTCGGACGTGCTGCTCGGCCGGGTCGGCGCCGATACTCCGTTCTGGATGAGCGCCGATCAGTACGAGTACTGGAAGCACACCTATCTCACCGTCGACGTGGTTTCCGGGCGGGGGAGCGGATTCTCGCTCGAAGCCCCCGAGGGGGTGCGGTTCCTGATCCGGTCCCGGCTGCTGACCGATGACGAAGTGGCCGAACTCGATTCCGAGCCGCCACCGCTCACCGGGGCGGATGCGCCGAGTTGACCGATGCCGCCGGCGAGGCGGATCCGTGGGTGCACAACGCCCGCAGATCCGTCTCGCCGCGGTGCGTGCGGCGTATCCTGGCCGGGATCGTTCGCCAGTATCCGTATCGAGGTGCCGCTCGAGAATCAGTGCCCGGTCCGCGGCATCGGTGACGAGAGGGGCCGCATGTCGGCGCGTACGGCTTTGTTCATCACCTGCGTCAACGACGTCATGTATCCGGGGACCGGCCGGGCGGCGGTGACCTTGCTGCGCCGGCTCGGCGTCGAGGTCGAATTCCCGATGGCCCAGAGTTGTTGCGGCCAGATGCATGCCAACACCGGATATCGGGCCGATACCGCGACAATGGCCCGGCATTTCGTCTCGGTCTTCGGTGACTACGACCGGATCGTCGTGCCGTCCGCCTCGTGCGGCGCGGCGCCGGGCGAGTTCTACCGGGTGGTGGCCGCGCAGGTCGGCGATGCCGCGCTGGCCCGCGCTGCCGAGGCGCTGCTCCCCAGAATCCGGGAGCTGACCGAATTCCTCACCGACGACCTGGGTGTCGTCGACGTGGGTGCCTATTTCCCACATCGGGTGACCTACCATCCGACCTGTCATTCGCTGCGCGTGCAGCGCATCGGCGACCGGCCGTACCGATTGTTGCGGGCGGTGGCCGGATTGGAGCTGGTCGAATTGCCCGCGGCCGACGAATGCTGCGGATTCGGTGGCACGTTCGCGGTGAAGAATGCCGCCGCCTCCGGCGCGATGAACGCCGACAAGGCCGCACACGTGCGCGAGACGGGCGCGAGCGTGGTGACGGCCGTGGACAATTCGTGCCTGATGAATATCGGCGGGCGCCTGGCCGCCGACGCGACGCCGGTGCGCGATCTGCATCTGGTGGAAATCCTGGCGCGCACGAAGGCCGACGGGCCGATGCCCGGGCTGCCGGTGGCCGCGGGAGTGCGCTCGTGAGTAAGAGTTTCGTGGGCTGGCCCCCGTTCCCGCAGGCCGCGCGGATCGCGACCGCGGACGAACAGTTGCGTGCCAATGTGCACCGTGCCACCCACACCATCCGCGCCAAGCGCGACGCCCTGGTGGCCGAACGCCCGGACTGGCAGGAACTGCGGACCGCCGCCGCCGCGGTCAAGGACGATGTGTTGCGCCGTCTCGACACCTATCTCGAGCGATTGGCCGATGCGGTGGAGGGCGCCGGGGGAGTGGTGCATTGGGCGACCGACGCCGCCGAGGCCAATGCCGTCGTCACCGAATTGGTCCGGGCCACCGGTGAAACCGAGATCGTCAAGGCCAAATCCATGCTGTCGGAGGAGATCGGGCTGGACGAGGCGCTCGCCGCGGCCGGAATCGACACCCGCGAAACCGATCTCGCCGAGATCATCCTGCAACTGGGTGACGATCTGCCCTCCCATATCGTGGTGCCGTCGATGCACCTGAACCGCAGCCAGATTCGCGACATCTTCCGCCGCGAGATGGGCAAGCACGGGCGTCCGGCACCGGACGATCTGACCGACGACCCGCAGGCGCTCGCCGATGCGTCGCGGCTGCATCTGCGGGAGAAGTTCCTGCGCGCGAAGGTCGGCATCACCGGCGCGAATTTCCTTGTCGCCGAGAGCGGAACGGTGGTGATGGTGGAGTCGGAGGGCAACGGGCGGATGTGCCTGACCCTGCCGGAGACGCTGATCACGGTGGCCGGAATCGAGAAGGTGATTCCGAGCTGGCGCGACCTGGAGATCTATCTGGAGTTACTGGCCCGCAGCGCGACCGGGGAGCGGATGTCGCCGTACGTGTCGACCTGGACCGGCGTCACCGCACAGGACGGACCCTCGGCCTTCCACCTGGTGCTGGTGGACAACGGGCGTACGCGCGCCCTGCGCGACGAACTCGGACGGGAAGCGTTGCGCTGCATCCGGTGTGGCGCCTGCATGAATATCTGCCCGGTCTACGAACGTACCGGCGGACAGGCCTACGGTTCGGTCTATCCGGGCCCGATCGGCGCCATCCTCAACCCGCTGCTGAAGGGCGCCGACGATTCGCAGACCGCCTCGCTGCCGTACGCGTCGGCGCTGTGCGGGGCTTGTGACGACGTCTGCCCCGTCCGCATCGATATCACCGGGAATCTGCTGGCGCTACGCCACGAGGTCGCCGAGGGCGAGGCGGCGGTGAAACATCGAGTCGAGCGGGTGGCCTTCGACGCGATGGCGGGATTCATGAGCCATCCGGCGCTGTGGGGCGCGGCCGTGCGGTCGGCGGCGCGCATCGGCGTCGTGGTCCCGAAGCGGCACCTGCCCGGTCCGCTGGGCGGGTGGACCGACAGCCGGCGGGTACCCGACATCCCTGCTGAATCGTTTCGCCGCTGGTGGGCGCGCACCGAGGGCGGCCGCCACGATGACGGACCCCCACCGCACGACACCGCGAACGAGGACAGGGGTCCGTCGTGAATGCGCGCGAGACGATCCTGCGACGCGTCCGCGAGGCCCTCGGCGAACCGGCGGACGCGGTCACCGTGCCGCGCGACTATCTGCGGACCGCGCCGGGCGTCGACCCCGACGATGGCGCCGCGATCCTGGACCTGTTCGAACAGCGACTGGAACGTTATGGCGCACAGGTGCATCGGACTACTCTGGCCGGAGTCGCGGCGGCCGTGGATCGGGAACTGCGGCGCGCCTCGGCCCGTGTGGTGCTGACACCACCCGGACTGCCGGACATCTGGATGGCCCTGTGGGCGGACGGCTGCGAGCATCGCGTCGTGACCGACGACCCGCCCTTGACGACTCTCGAACTGGACGAGGTCGACGCGGTCGTGACCACCTGCGCCGCGGCGATCGCGCAATCGGGCACGATCGTGCTCGACGGCGACGCCGGCCAGGGCCGCCGCGCGGCCACACTCGTGCCGGACTGTCACGTGTGCGTGGTCCACGCCGAGCAGGTGAAATCCGCATTGCCGGAGGTCGTTCCGCGTGTGGACCCGCGCCGGCCGACCACCTGGATCAGTGGTCCGTCGGCGACGGTGGATATCGAGATGACTCGCGTGCAGGGCGTGCACGGACCGAGGCGGTTGATAGTGATACTCGTCGAGTGACGGCGAGAGCGGCTGCGACGTCATGCGAGGGTGCGGCCGGTGCTCGCCGGCGGCGACGGATCGACGCGCGGTGAAGGAGGTGTCCGATGACGGCCGAGGTGATGGGTCCGGGTGAGCTGGCGGCGCGGATCGTGCGGTCGGCGGACGGCGCGGGTGCGCGTCGGTACCTGGTCGGGGTGACCGGTCCGCCGGGAGCCGGAAAGTCCACCCTGGCAGCAGGTTTGGCGGACGCGGTGCGGAGGTTGGGGGTGCCCGCCGAGGTGGCCGGAATGGACGGATTTCACCTGAGTTCCGCGGTGCTGCGGCAGACCGGCGCGCTCGGCCGCAAAGGGCAGCCCGATACCTTCGATGTGGAGTCGTTCGTCGCGCGGCTCCGGGGGTTGCGCGACAGTGCGATCGGCGTGCCGGTGCCGTGGCCGGTCTACGATCGAGCCCGCCACGACCCGATCCCCGATGCGGTGACCTTCACCGGCGAACGGGTCGCGATCGTGGAAGGGAACTACCTTGTGCTGGATCGGCCGGGATGGCGGCAGGTGCGCGGGTATCTGGACGAGGTCTGGTATCTCGATGCCGAAGAGCCCGTCATCGAACAGCGCCTGTTGCGTCGGCATCTGCGTGGCGGGAAATCCCCGGATCGGGCGCAGGCCATGGTGTCCGGCAGCGATCTGCCGAACGCGCGCCTCATCGCGCAGAGCCGGGATCGAGCCGATCTGGTGCTTCGCGCGGTCCCCGGCGGCTACCGTCTTCTCCCGGCTCGGTAAGCCTGTCCCCGCGCGTGCGTGGGGCCGAGCCCGGCTGTCTCGTCCGTACGACTCGATGAGCGTGTCTCGGCGTGTGCCCGGACCGAGGCCCGGTCACCTCATTCGGTCAACTCGCCGAGCCTGTCTCCCCACGCGCGAGTACCGAAGAACCGGCAGGACAGGGTGGCGACCGCGGCGGCGCGGGTGAGCGCGTCGACGAAGCCGTGGCCGCGTGCGTGGTACGCGCAGAATGCGCCGTGCAGGATGTCCCCGGCGCCGAGTGTATCCGCGCCGTCGACCCCACCCACCGCGATCTCGCCCCGAATGCCGTTGGCGGAGTACGTGATCGGTTGGTGCCCGCGAGTGACGGCGACCGCATGGACCCCGATCCGGTGCAGGTGGTCGAATATGTCCTCGGTGTCCGGCGGCGCGAACGAGGCCGAGCAGATGGCGATGTCGACCAGCGGCAGCAACCGCGCGTGTTCCGGTTTCCAGCGACCACCGTCGAGGACCACCGGAATGCCCATACCGTGCGCCGCCCGCGCGATGCCGAGTGCCAGCTCGATGTGATGTCCGTCGACGCGCACCACCGATGCCTCCCGGACCCGATCCGCGAGTTCGTCGCCGAACGGCGCCCCGATGCCCGAACCATCCAGCGAGACAATGGTTCTCGTTCCGGCGCCGGCTGCGACGACGATGGAGGAGATCGGCGGCGGGTCCGTGCGCCGCGCCGTGGTGTCCACGAGTTCGACACCGTGGGACCGCAGATCGTCGCGGATCAGCGCGGCGAGCGGATGCCGTCCGACGGCGGTGAGCAGCCGGGCGCCGCCGGTCAGTATCGCGCAGGCCACCGCGGCATTGGCGGCCGGTCCGCCGGCGCCCAGAAACTGTTCGCGCGCCAGGGTTTTGGTGTCCTCGGCCGGATAGGCGTCCACAGCGTAGGCGAGGTCGACGGTGGTGAGGCCGACGAACAGCGGAACACTCATCTCATCCTTTCCGCACCGGCGAGAACCAGGTCGGCGGCTGCCGCCTCGATGCGTGCGCGGGCGACGCTGCGGCGCACTCCTCCCGCCAGTCGATCCACATCGGTGGTTCGCAATCGTCGGACACGGTCCCTTCGATTCGGGTCGTCTCGAGACGATACATCCGTGCACAATCGTTTCACAGGTGCGGTCGCCTGGATATGGCACCTACTGCTGCTGTGGGGTGCGGCCAACCGCGATCCGGCGATCTTCCAGGATCCCGCCACCGTCGAGCTGAGCCGCCCGACCAGCAAATCTCGCACCACCTGCCGCTCCGAATTCGCGGTTCGGAATAGGAGACCGCTCTTCGCCGGTTGCCGAAGAAGGACACCCGACTCGCGAAAGGACCGTCGATGCCGACCATGACTCGTGCCGAACGTGAGAAGTTCCTGGCCGAACTGCACGTGGGGGTGATCGCGGTGGAGCGCCCGGAGCGGGCTCCGCTGGCGGTGCCGATCTGGTACGGGTACGAGCCCGGCGGTGAGGTGGTGGTGTGGACCGACGCCGGGACGGTGAAGGAGCGGCTCATCCGGGCGGCTGGGCGGTTCTCGCTCACCGCGCAGGTGGAACAGCCGCCGTACCGGTATGTCACCGCAGAGGGCTCGGTCACCTCGATCGATCCGGCGTCGCCCGAGGTCGCACGCGCGATCGCGGTGCGGTACCTGGGACCCGAAGAGGGTGCCGCCTTCGCCGAACAGAATCTCGGCCCGGGTTCGCTGGTGATCCGCATGCGCCCCGAACGGTGGTTGAGTACCGACTACTCGAAGGAGTAGCCGACGCTGACCATGGGTTCGCTGGGTGTATGCCGTAGCGGAATCGGTTGCCGGGAAAGAACACGGTCGGTCGGAAGACCGCGTCCCGGTTCACCCTCGACGACGGTCCCGAGGCGTATCGGCGGCCGGCGGCTGCGCGGTCGTCGTGCCCTGAGCAGGTCGCGGCTGCGCGACCGACCGCCGGCCTCAAACGGCGAGCGCCGACTTGTTGTACTCCTCGAGCAGCCCCGCCGCGTAATCGCGCCGGTCATTGGTCGAGAGTCCGGCGCTTTTCTCGTAGTACCTGTCGAAGTCCTCGGCCACTGCCCGCGCGTCGTTGGGGTTGGCGGTGACGGCAGCGTTTGCCTGCTGATAGTCGCCACCACGCAGTTCCTGAACCATGTAATCGATATGGGTATGCCAGTCGCCGATATCCTCGCCAGGTCTCTTCGCGAAGGATTGGAGGCCGGAAAGCCGGCCGAAACGCCACTGGAACAGGCCCTTGGCCGATCCGTTGTCACCGGTGGCGGAAACGTCGAATCCCGACTCGAATTTCGCATTGGCGACGATGCCGGCCGCCTGAGCCGGCGTGAAGTGGTATGTGTCGATGAGATATTTCATCATCGCCATCGCGGTGGGCTTTTCCTTGGTGGGGATGATCGCGGTGCCCATGGAACCCGACTGGCCGCTCCACGGGGTGGTGCCGTTGTATCCCGCCGGAGTGATTCCGGCGGAGGGACTCGAAGTGGGCGATAGGGGCGGTATCGGATTGCTCGTGGGGGAGGACGGCGGGGCGTCGCCTTTGATCTTCAGCGCCGCGGCCGCGGCCTGGTCGGAGACACCGTGGACCTTGTCGTATGTCGTACCGACGGTCTCCCACACGCCTTTGAACAGGCCGTCGATGATGTCCCTGGGTAATTCCTTGTGGGAGGTGCCGTCCTTGTCCTTCACCGTCCGCACGGATTTGAAGGAGGCGTCGATCTTCGTATTGAGTTCTCCCACCGCGGTATCGACGGTCCCGTACGCCTCGGTCACGGCGTTGCCGATGCCCGCGGTTCGTACCACGATGCCCGCGTCCTTGCGCTGGATGCCGGACGTGGCCTTGTGCATCTGGCTCTTGTGATCGCTGTACTTGTCGATCATCGCCGACTCGTCCTCGGGATCGGCGATTCCCTGACCACGCAACATCCCGCGCAGGTCGGGAGCCTTCGACGGCGTACCCGAGCCGAGCAGCCGAACCTGTTCTTGGATGACCCCTTCCGCGGCGCTGAAGAGCGCTTTCAGGCCCGCCGGCGCACAGTCCGGGAGCTCGTGCAGATCGCCCAGTCGGCTGGTGCCATCGGAGCTCATGGGGGCCTCGCTCTCAACCAGGCAAAGTCGACACGCGTCGGTGACCGGACTTCCCGGGGCGGGAAGGAGGTCGTTGACCCTCGGCGACACGGTATTTCGTGTGCGCCGCCGACGCCGACCTGGTGGTGTCCACCGACATCACTGCCGGAAGCATAGGCGTGGCGTCGGACGGCTCTACTCCCGTCGCTGGGAAGAGATCCGCGCCGCGCCTACTCCGTCGCGCATTTGGACCATTTGTTGAACGGTCCCGATACCCCGTAGTTGTTCTGCGCGCTGGTGACGGCCTTGGATTCGGCCTCTTCCGCGGTGGTGCCCCAGGTGGAGGCCCAGCCGTTGTTCTGGCCGACGACCACCGCCACGCAGGCGTTGCGTGCCCATGCCGCCGGCTGTGCGCAACCGGGGCAACGGGTTTGGACCTGGTTGATGGCGTCGTCGGAGCTGATCGTGCTGCGCGCCCAGGTCACTTTGCCGGTGTCGGCGTCGTAGCCGGCGGCGATCCAGACATCGGCCGGTGGCGGCGGTGGCGGCGGCGGAACGTTGCGGGTGGTCTCCCGGGTCGTGGGTGCGGTCGAGGTCGAATACGTCGGCGACGGGCTGGTGGTCGACTGGTGGGCGGCCGCATCGTTATCGCTGTTCTTGTTGTGGTTGTGCACCACGATCACCGCGACGGCCACGCCCAGGACGAGTACCGCCACCACCACCGCGGCAACGATCGCCAGTACCTTGCCGCCACCCGAATTCGGCTGCGCCGCACCCGGATACGGGTAAGGCTGCCCGCCCGCGTACTGCGGATCCGGATACGGCTGCGGGTACGGTTGCGCGCCTGGATATCCACCGTCGGGGTAGCCGCCCGGCGGATGCGCCTGGCCGTACATCGGGGGCTGATTCGGATCGCCCGGATACGGCACCCCGGCGGGATATCCCTGTCCCGCGTGCACCGTGGGATCGTCGGATCCGGGTTGCGGATACGGCGGGCCCGGTTGACCTCCGGGATAGGCCTGGGTCGGCGGGGCGGGTTGCCCCGGATAGGCCTGGGTGGGCGGGGCCGGTTGCTGCGATGCGGCCCCACCGGCAGGTGTGCCGGGGGCCGGCATTCCACCTGGATAGGCCCGGGTCG
>NZ_PSZE01000018.1 GCF_002933465.1 Nocardia nova | reverse complement strand
ATGACCAGCTGGCGGCGGAACAACATGCCGATGTTGTCGGGCACGCTACGAGCCAGGTTGATGTTGTGGGTAACGATCAGAATCGTCGCGTCGATCTGCGCGTTGATATCGATCAGCAGCTGCGACAACTTGCGGATCTCGTAGAGCTCCTTGTTGGAGCAGGTGGTGATATCGGTGCCGTCGATGTAGATCGAGCCACGCTCGGGACGCAGCAGACCGATCAGCGACTTCAAGAACACCGACTTACCGGTACCGGAGGGGCCGAGCAGAGCGCTGACTTCCCCCGTGGGCAGCGTCAGCGTGACGTCGCGCCAAATACTTTGCTTACCAAATGATTTGGTCAGGTTCTCGACTGAGACTTCGACACCCATCGTTGCGTTCCTTCCGTGTCTGCTCAGACGGGGGTGATGTCGGAGATCAGCCACCGAGAGCCACTGTGAGTCATGGTTATCCGGACTCGGCTGCCGTCGAGGCGAGGGCCGGGCATGGTGGTGCTGGTTGTGGTCTGGTTGAGGAACATCAGCAGTGACACGCGATCGGCTGCGGCATCGACCACCGAGGTTCCGACCACTTCGGCCTTGGTTGTGATCGAATCCTTGTGTGCCGCAGGGATGATGACCGAGGTGCTGAGGTGGGTGAAGTCGTCTTTGAATTTCCCGCTCAGATTGTCGGTGACTTTGGGGAAGTCGGTGTCGACGGTGTGGAAGTCGTAGGACAACACCGCGGGAAGCTCCGTCTTCGCCGCGGATTCGGCCTCGGTCTTCGCTGTGCGGATCGCGTCTGCGTGGTGAAGGCAGACCGCGGAGATCGTTGCCGCGGTGGCTGCACCCGCCGACGCGACGACCAGCACGGCCGCCGTCACGACCAGCGGTACGCGGCGGACGCGCGCGAGTGCGGTGAAGATACGTCGTGGTGTAAACGGGATGGTCATGCTACGAACTCCACATTCGACACGAGCCATTTCGACTCGAGCTTGTCCAGGGTCATTTTCATTCGGTAGACACGCATTTGCCCTTCGGGTGCTTCGGTGTTCTTCACCGTAGAAGTGACCGCCGCCAGCACCGTCGCGTGGTGGTCGTCGGAGCTGACGATCCCGGCTTCTTTGACTTCGCCGGTGGATATCACTTGTCCCTGGGTGAGTACCGAGGAGAACGTTCCCGACACTTTGGCGAATTGGTCGCGGAATGTTCCAGTGGAATTGGCGGCGATGGTGTCGAGACTGTGCTGGGCCGAGTTGTGGTCGAGCGTGACGAGTTCGGCCGCGACTTTGCGTCCGGTGTCGAGCACGGCGCGATCGCGTTCGGCCGCTGCCTTGTCGGCGCCTGCGTCGAGGTACAGGCGAGTCGCACAGACGGCGACAGCGATCGTCAGCGCGGTCAGGATCAGCACGGCGGCAGCGAGTCTGGGATGTGTGCCACGCTGCGGCCCGGGTGGCGTGGAATCGCTCGTGGATTTTTCGTCGACACCGGTGTCGGTATCGGCGACGAGTTCGGTGTCGGTATCGACGTCGGATTCTTCGATTACTTGATCAGCAGTGATTGCCATCCGTTGACTTCCTTTCCGGTCGCGGCGGGCGCCGGGCCGATGAGATATGTGATGCCGTCGGGTCCGCGGAAGGTCCCGCTGGATTCGGAGTAGGGGACCGCTGTGAGGCCGGGTGCGGGGACCGTGATGGCCGCAGGCGCTCCCGTCGGCGGGGGCGGCGGTGCCGGTTCCGGTGACGGCTGCGGGCCGGTGCTGGGAGCACCCGGACGAGCCAGCATTTCCGGCCATGTCGAGGGCAGTCCGCGCGGGCAGTTCGCGACGTCTGCCGTCCGCGTGGAGGGGTCGGTGGCGCACGGCACATTCCGCGCTCCACGCACCACCTTGGGATTGTCGGCACGCACGTCGCAGTGCTGTCCCGGCGTCGCGGGAACGGGTCCGGTGTCGGAGGGGTCGCGCCGCACGGTGCCCTGGTAGCCCTCCGTACACGGTGGCGGGTTGAGGGTGTCGCCGAGTTTGATGTCCAGCGGTAGCGGCAGTTGCGGATCGGAGCTGTCCTGATAGCCGACCGCACTGTTGTTCACGACCGCACTCAGCGCCGGATAGATCGTCAGAATCTGGCGGAGCTCCGGGACGTTGACGCGGAGAACCTGTCCCACGGTTTGCAGATCGGCCAGCAGCAGCGGCAGGGTCGGGGTGAGTTCGGTGAATGTGCCCGCCACCATGTCGGCGGTACTGGGGCCCTGGTCGAGCAGGTTGCGTATCTGCGAGTCGCTGAGGACCAGCTGGTGGGTGAACGAAGCCAGGTCGTGGCTGAACGAGCGGATGTCGGGGCCCGCCGCGTCGGTCGTGGTGAGCAGCGGTTCGGCATCGTTGATCAAGGTCAGCGTCGGCCCGAGGTCGGCCTGGGCCAAGTGGATCAGCGACGAGGACGACTCGATCAGCCCCGACAGCGCCGGCCCGGTACCGTCGAGTGCGGCGGCGGCTTCGTCGACAGCCCTGTTCAGGTTGTCGGTGTGGATGTTCGCCAGCAGCGTCTGCAGGTTGTCGAGGACCTTGCCGGTGGGCGTGGGTACGGAGGTCTTACGCAGCGATATCCGGGACCCGTTGTGCAAGTACGGCCCCTTGTCGTCGTCCGGTATCAGATCGACATACTGTTCGCCGACCGCGGACATGCTCTTGATCGCGGCAGCGGTGGTGGCGGGAATCTTGTCGTTGTCGGATCTGATCTGGAGCTGCACCTCGGCCTTGTTGTCGCGCATGTCTATCCTTGTCACGCGGCCGATATCGGAGCCGCGGTAGGTGACCAGTGCGTTGGTGTACAGCCCGCTGGCTTCGGTGAATTCGACTGTGACCGTGTAAGTTCCGATTCCCGTCAGGCGCTGGACATTGACGTAACGGAGCAGGCCGTAGACGAGGCTCACGACCGCCAGCACCGAGAAGACGATCAGTTGTGCTTTGACCAGGCGCGATTTCATCATCGTCCTCCGCGGGCGGGTTGGGTCGGTGCGGTCAGCGGATCGACTGCCTGATCGGGTCCCGAAGGCAGCATGTCAGGGAAGGGGATGCTGCCGATCACCTTGTTCTTGATGGCGTCGGCGCTCAGATCCAACGTGAGAAACAGATTGAGGTAGTCGCCGCGAATGCCGTCGACAGCGGTGACCGGAAACGGCACGCTGAGCGCGATCAGCAGGGATTCGGGTAGGTCTTTTCCTGAGGCGGCGAGTTGATGCAGAACCGGTTGCAGGCTGGCCAGATCAGCGGCCAGGCTGTCTTTGCTGCTGCGCAGGACCTGCGCGGCCTGGGCGCCGAAGCGGCCGACGCTGTCGAGCATCGTCGTCAATTGCTGCCGTTGGTCGTCGAGGATCTTGACCGCGGGCTGGATCTGTTCGATGCCCTTTCCCAGAGCGGCGTTCTGGTCGGCCAGTGACTGCGAGAGCGTTCCGAGGCTGTCGATCGCGCGCACGATGTTCGCGCGCTGGGTGTCCAGACCGTCGACGAAGGTCTGGATTCGCCCGATCGCGCTGTTGACGACGTCTTCGCGTCCGCCGACCGCTTGGTTGAGTTCGCTCATGATGGTGCGTACCTGTTGCAGGCCGCTGCCGTTGAGCAGCAATGACAGCGCGGAGAGCACCTCCTCGGTGGCCGGATACTCCGAGCTGGCCGACAGCGCGATGGTGTCGCCGTCACGAAGGCGACCGGCGGGTGGTGCGTTCTTCGGTGTCGTCAGTTCCAGATACTGCGCCCCGAGAACGCTGGTCTGCGCGAGCTGTGCGGTCGTGTTCTTCGGCAGCGCCACGGTCGTGTCGATGTCGACCGTGGCGACGGCGATGTAGTTGCGCACCTCGATCTTGCGCAGGACACCGACGGTGACGTTGTCGGCCTTGACCACCGAATTCCCGACCAGGTTCTGCGCATCCCGGAGCTGAACGTGCACGGTGTAGCTACCGTGGTGAATCGCGTTGTTCGGCAAAGGAATCGAGTTGGGGCCGTCCATTCGGCAGCCGGCTGCCAGACCGCAAACCAGCAGTGCGGCGGTGAGTGCGCTCGCGCGGCGGATTCGGTTCATCGACCGACCCCCAATCCTGGGATGAGCAGCTGCGGCAACGCCAGCGGCGGTGGGCTGGGCGCCGGTGGTTGGGCGGCACGCAGCGCGGAGGCGAACAGATCGCCGAAATTGTGGCTGGCGCGCGAACATTCCTGTTGCGGGGCGTTGACGGTGGTCAACAGCGCGCAGATGAACGACATCGGCTCCGGGTAATCGGCGACGCTGACCGCGGCGGTGAGGGTGCGCGAACGCGGGTCGTAGATGTTGTAGAGGTCGCCCAGTGCGGTCGGGGCCACATGCAGGATCTGCGCGAGGTCGTCCTGGCGGTTGACCAGTAGCCGGGAGATCCGGGTCAGCGCGTCGACGTCGTGGGCCAGCGCGGTGTGATTGTCCTTCACGAAGGTGCGGATCTCGGGCAGCATCGCCTGCAGGCCGCCGACGGCGGCGTCGAGCTGGGTGCGGTTGTCGTCGAGCAGCCGGGACAAGCTCGACAGCTGACCGGTGAACTGGGTGATCTGCTGATCACCGGCGGCCAAGGCCGATACCAGCCCCTGTAGATTGCGAACCGTGCTGAACAGGTCCGGCCCGCCTTGGGCGAGGGTCTGCGCGGCGGCGGACAGGTTGGTCAGGGTTTGCTTCAACGTGGTGCCATTGCCCGACAGTGCCGCGGAGGTGGCATTGGCCAATCGGCTCAGTGATCCGTCGTGGCCCTGCTGCGGTCCGATTTCGGTGGCGAGTTGATCGAGTTGCTTTTTGACCTGGTCGTATTCGACCGGGACCGCGGTTCGCTCCAGTGGGATCTCCGCACCGTCGGCCAGCGCCGGCTGACCGTGAGAATCCGTGGTCAGCTGGACATACCGTCCCGAAACCAGAGTCGGCGCCACGATGACCGCGTGGGTGTCGGCCGGCACGAAGTTGTCGGCGTCATAGGACATGCGGACCCCCACCCGGTCGCCGATCGGCTCGATTCGGTCGACCGTGCCGATTCGTACCCCTCTGACCGTGACCGGATCGCCGGTGTAGAGGCCGGTGCTGTTGGCGAAATACGCGGTGATTCTGTGTGTGTCGCTGCTCCTGACCATCGCTACAGCGACAGTGAGAGCGATCGCCGCGGCGACACCGATAGCCAGGATGCGACCCGGCAGTGGAATTCGCCGCAGCGTGGCCGAAACGTTTGCGCGCATCTACTTTCCACCTCCGAGGCTTCCCGGCACCTGTCCGTGCAGGTTGGCTGGCGTGATGTTCTGCAGCAGGACATTGAAGAACGGGCCGCTGCCCACCACTTCCCCCATCTGCGTGATGAACGGCCGCAGGCCGGTGATCGCGTCGTTGATGTTGGCGTAGTTCTGGTTCAGCAGCGCCACGGTTTTGTCCAGGTCGGCGAGCATCGGCGGCGTGGTCGCCGCGTTTTCCTTGGCCAGGGCACGTAACTGGTCGCTGACGTTGCGGACGTCGACCAGAAGCGCGCGAATCGTTTCCGCCCGGTCGTTGAGCGCCGCGAACAATGTCCCTCCGTCGCTGATCAGCGCCGTGATCTTTTGATCGCGTTCGGCGAGCAGACCGGACACGGCGCTGGTGTTTCCGAGCAGTTGTTGTACGGCCTGATCGCGGGAAGCGACCGTGTTGGACGCGCGGGAAATGCCCTCCAGCGAGGACTTCAGATTCGGCGGAAGCTGTTCTACCAACGAGGAGACACTGTCGAGCGCATCGGACAGCTTCTTCTTGTCGGTGCCGGCGAACTTGTCCGTCAGTTGCGAGAGCGATTCGGTGATGTCGTAGCCGGACGTGGTTCGTGCGACCGGAATTGTTTTGCCGAGACTGCCACCACCGTCGGGATGTAGTTCGACGTAGCGTCGCCCGAGCACGGTCTCGACTTTGATCGCGGCGCCGGTGCGGTCGCCGAGATGGCGTTCGCGACTGTCGACCCGCAATGCGACATCGACGTGGTCACCGGCCAGCCGGATGGAGTCGACCTTGCCGACCGTGATTCCGCTGATCTGGACGGTGTCGCCCGGCTGCAGGCCGCTGGCATCGGTGAATTGTGCTGTGTAGGTGGTCTTTGCGGGCCAGCCCGGAATCTTGTCGTAGTTGAATACGAGTACCAGCAGTACCGCGATGACCGCGGTACCGATCCAGCCGATGCGGACCGGATCTCGATCGAAGAACGACTTCATAGGTCACTTGCACCTTTCGGCCGGCACGGTGAGCATCGGTGTGGTCGTGTAGCCGCCGCCGATCTCTGGGTATCGAATCGCCAAGCCGCACAGGAAGAAGTTCACGAAGCTTCCGTAGCCGCTGACCTGGGCGCCGCGCCGATAGACCTCGGGCAGCTTGGCCAGCACGAGTTGCAGGGTGTCTGTGCTGGCGTTGAGATCGGCTGCGGTGCGCTGCAATCCGTCGATGTCGGCGGCAATGGCGGGTCGGTCGTCGGCCAGCACGCCGGCGGTCTGCGACGACACGTCATCGATGCGTTGCAGCGCGTCGGTCAGTGTGCCCCGGTCCTTGTTCAGCCCGGTGACCAGTTCCTGCAGGCCATCGACCAGCCCGGCGAACTGCTTGTCGCGGCTGTTGATCGTCTTCAGTACGAGGTTGAGATTGTCGATCAGCCGGCCGATGACCTCGTCGCGGTCGGCGACCGAATTACCCAGCGTGCCAAGCTGTTCGACTATTGCCGAGACGCTCTGCTGGCGGCCGTTGAGCACCTCGACCAGCGATGCGGCGAGTGAGTTGGTCTCGTCGGGATCGAGCCCCTGCAGCAGCGGACGGAATCCGTTGACCAGAGCGTCGAGATCCAGCGCCGGGTGCGTCCGGGACTCCGGGATGGTAGCTCCGTTCGGCAGTACTCCCGACGAGTCCGGGCGCACGGTGAGCTCGAGGTAGCGGTCGCCGATCAGGTTTTTGTATTTGATCGCCGCGGTCGCCGAGCGCAGCACCGCGACATCGTCTTCCACGTTGAAGCCGATGTCGGTCAGTCCGTTCTTCGCGAAGTCGACGCTGTCGACTTTGCCCACGACGACACCGGCGACCTTGACATCTTCTCCCGGCTTGATACCCGACGCATTGGTGAATAGGGCGTGGTAGTTGCGCTGGCTACCGAACCGCAGATCGCCGATCACCACGAACAGTGCTGCGGTGACGAGCGAGGTGACGGTGAAGAAGGCCAGCAACTTCAGCCCGTCTCGACGCGCGCTCATCGGGTGAGTTCGTAGATCAGTGCGGCGAACGGGTTGCCGAGCACGTCGAGCGGCTGGCGGACGGGCCGGTAGGCGTGCGATCCGTCGCCGAAATCGATGTGACCCGGTGCGGGACCGCCGGAGCCGGCCGCATACGGATAGCAGGTCGGCGCGCCGTCGGCGCCGTTGACCGGCAGGTCGTCGGGATAGGCGTAGGGCGGGTTGCCGAGCAGCAGAGTACCCACGATATTCAGACCCGGGCGGCCACCGAGCGCCCGTTCCAGAACCTTTCGGGACTGGTTGAGGCTGGCGAAGAAGCACGGGAAGCTCGGTGCGCGTTCTGCGAGCATCCGTGTCGTCGGTTCGAGGGCGTCGAGTGCGCTGATCAAGGGGGTACCCGCCTTGTCCATCAGGCCGGATCCGGCGTTGCCGAAACCGGTGAAGCTGAGTAGGAAAGCACTCAGGCTCGTTTGTTTGTCAACGATGGTCCGGCTGGTCGCGGATAGATTCGTCACGGTCGTCATCAGGTCCGGAGTTGCGGCGGCGAGGGTGTCGAGGTTGTCGGCCAGCAGCGGGATGTCGCGTTGCAGAGTCGGGATGTCGTTGTTGAACTGACCGAGGTAGTGATCGAGATCGGTCAGTAGGTCGCCGACCTGTTTGCCGCGCCCGTCCAACGCCGTCGAGGCGGCGGTCAGGGTGGAGTTGATCTTCTGCGGGTCGACGACCTTCAGAATTCCCAGCAAGGTGTCGAGCGTGTCGTTGATTTCGACGGTGCCCGTGGCCGAGTCGATGACCGACCCGTCGTGCAAGCGCGTCGACGCGGGCTGTTGTGGCCAGAGCAGCGACACGAACTTGCGGCCGAACAGGGTGGTCGGCTCGATGTGGGCGCCGACATTGCTGGGGATCTTGCGGGCCTGTCCGGGGGCCAGGTCCAGCGCGAGGACCGCGTGGTTGTCGGCCAGCTGAACTGCCGCGACGCGTCCGACGACGACGCCGTCGACTTTGACATCGGACCCGGCGGCCATGAGTAGTCCGGCACGCTCGGCATGCACGTAGACGCGCACCGAACTGGTGAAGCTGCCGTTGTAGGAGGCGACGGCCCCCATGGCGGCCAGGATCACCCCGGCGATCGCGGTGAAGCCGAGTATCAGCGCCTTTCCGCGCGAGATAGTGCCGGTCATCCCGACACCCGCACGGTCGAGTGCACGCCACCGTAGATGGTGATGCCGACGAGCAGGTCGATCAGCATGATGGCGATCAGCGAGGTGCGTACCGCCCGTCCTACGGCCGTGCCGACTCCGGCCGGGCCGCCGGTGGCGTTGTATCCGTGATAGCAGTGCACGCACATCACCACCACTGCCATGACCACGACCTTCGCGAAAGACCACAGCACGTCGCTGGGAACGAGGAACAGATTGAAGTAGTGGTGATAGGTGCCCGAGGACTGATTGGACATGAATACGCTGACGAACTCGGTGGAGGCATAGCCCATGAACAGCGCGATCGCATACAACGGGCCCACCGCGATGAGCCCGGCGAGGATCCGGGTGGTCACCAGATAGGGCATGGACGGCACCGACATCACCTCCAGCGCGTCGATCTCCTCGCTGACCCGCATCGCGCCGAGCTGCGCGGTGAATCCCGCGCCGACCGTGGCGGTGAGCGCGACGCCGGCGATGACCGGGATGGCCTCGCGGGTGTTGAAGAACGCCGAGATGAATCCGGACATCGCTTCGATACCGACCCGGCCCAGCGAGCTCGTTCCCTGCTGGCCGACCTCGTAACCCGCTGCAGCAGTGAGGAATCCGACGATCACGACGGTTCCGCCGATGACCGCCAATGCGCCCGTGCCGAGGCTGACCTCCGCGATCAGCCGCAGTACTTCGGAGCGATATCGCCGGAGCACGCGAGGCGCCGCGGCCAAGCTGGAAAGATGGAATGCGATCTGGTTGCCGATATCGGCAACGCCGTTGACAGGCGCGCCGGCGGACTTGGCCGCGGTACGCGCCCAACGCTTGCGGCGCAGGGCATCGGAGATGCCGTAGGTCGTCGAGGATGTCATCGAACGCTCCGGTCAGTGCAAGGAAAGGGTGGTGATGATGGCATTGGCGAAGAACAGCAGGACGAAGCTGAAGACGACCGTCTGATTGACGGAATCCCCGACGCCTTTCGGCCCACCCTTGACATTGAGGCCCAGATGACAGGCCACGAGTCCGGCGAGCAGCCCGAATAGCGTGGCCTTGAGCTCGCTGAGCAGCAGGTCCGGAATTCCGGTGAGGATCGGGATCGCGGTGATGAATTGGCCCGGAGTCGCTCCCTGCAGGTACACCCCGTACAGGTAGCCGCCGATGAGGCCGACGGCGGTGACCAGTCCGTTGAGGAACAGGGCGACCACCGTGGAGGCCAATACGCGGGGGACCACCAGTCGCTGAATGGGGTTGATTCCGAGCACCCGCATGGCGTCGATCTCCTCGCGGATGGTCCGCGAGCCCAGATCGGCGCAGATTGCGGTGGCGCCGGTGCCGGCGACCGCGAGAACTGTGACGATTGGGCCGATCTCCCGCACCACCGCGACGCCCGCTCCCGCGCCGGACAGGTCGATGGCGCCGACTTCGCTCAGCAGCACATTGATCTGGAAGACCACCATGACGCAGAACGGGATCGACATCAGCAGCGTGGGAACGATCGAAACGCTCGCGATGAACCATGCCTGGGATACGAATTCCCGAAGCTGGAACGGCCGTCGTGGCAGGTAACGGAACGTTTCGAGGGTAGTCGCATAGAAGTCGCCCAGTACCTTGGGAGTTCCTCGAGCGCCGGTTGCGACCGCCGTGACCAGGCGGGACAACTGGACTTCGGTTGCTGTCATCACACTCCATTCCTGAGCTCGGCTCGTACCGGTATTTACGCGCGCGCTGGGTCAGTGCCGTCGCATCGGGGAACGCACCGGCCGTATCCGAATTACTGCCTCGGCGACGTGAGCCCAGCAGCGCCGCGGCGAGGTGCCAGGAGAGTGCCGACCGAGTAGTGACCTAGAACACGTCGACGAGCGGCTGTGATCCAGAGCGTAGCGAACGATAACGAGCAAGGCGGAACTTTTCAATACAGTGCTGAGGAAAATGTAAACCGCGCCGCCGCAAGTGCGCTGCCTGTAGCCCGCGCAGCGGGGCAAGCCGTGGATCTGCGGCTGCTGTATTCGGGCGCGCGAGGGAGCCTCGTTAGCGCGTCGACATGCGGAAATGGTACGACTCGAGGATGTCTCGGTCGCGAAAAGCGAGGGGTGCGGCGACGTGCGAACTACGCGGTCTGAACGCTCCGGTGCAGGTCAACGGGGATGGCGGATACGGGTGGACGAGCGAAGATGCCGGCTATCACCGCGGCGACCTGTTCGATCGCGCGCTCCACGGTCCCGAGTGGTTGAAAAATGTGGCTGAGATTCATGCGGATGACGACCTCGACCATCGATTTCAAGGTGGCGTCCTCTACTGCCGGTAGTCCGTACTGCGCGCGGACCGCGTCGGTAAGGGTGTCGAGCACCCGGACGAGTACGGGTTCGGGCTCGGTCATCACTGCCGGTAGCAGAGCGGTATCTCCTGCTTGGCGACCGGTCAAAATGGCCTTGATCAGGCTGTTCTCTGCTGCGGTGTGGAGCGCGAATTCGGTGGCGGCAGTCAGGCCGGCGACCGGGTCGGCCGTATGCGGGGCGAGGCCGTCGATGATCCCGGCCATGAACTGGTCGACTTCCCGCTCGATCAGCGCCTCCGCGAGGGACTCCCGCGAGCCGAGTTCCTTGTACAGCACCGGGCGGCTGATGCCGACCTCCCTGGCCACGCGTGACATGCTCACCGCGCCCCAACCCTCGGTGCATACGATGTCGCGCGCGGTCTCGAGCGCGCGGTCACGCAAGAGTCGACGCGTCTCGGAGTGAAAACTCGACGCTTCAGCCACGTTGTCAATCCTATATCAGACTCGAGGCTGCTCAGTTGTTGACAGTTAGCTCACTATTGTATTCAATTGATGCAGATTGCTCTGTACTGTAAACAATGTAGCCCGGAGCGGGCGGCTGCTTGGTTCGGACGTGATGAAGCACAGATGCCCCCACGCGAGTCTGGCTAGGTTTCCGCGTGTCGCAACAAGGCGCCTGGCCGCTCGGGCGTGGCCTGTGGTACGTGGTATCGCCGTTCCAGATGGAAGCGAAACAGGTACGCGAGTAGGTAGTTCTCCCGTCGTTCACCGTGCGGGCACGACGAATGCTGGCTGAGACAAATGAGGCGCTACTGCTCGAGGGCACTGATGGACCATTCACAGAATCGGCAGAGAAGTCGCTCCAGCACGGTGCGTGACGCGCGGCCGCAGCAGCGGTTGCGAGGGTCCCGCATCGAAGACAAGAGTCCGTCGCCGAGGGTGAGCTATGACTCCGGCTGGGTGCGCTCCTCGCTGAGCCAGCTGGACTTTCTCATGTCGGCACGATCGGTCGATATGAAACTAGTGCCATTGATCGAGTTCTCCATCCGCTGGGCGCCGTTCGGCGGTGCCGACTCCGGTGATCTGCTGATCTCGTTCGGTGTCAGCCGCCGACGTTTCGTGGAGATGATGCGCGCCAGTCTGCAACCTCGCCCCATCGACAACCAGGAAAGGCGATGGCTCAAACGTAGGCTGCTGGATGCCCTAGCGGCGGCATGGGATGTCGACAACCCGGCTTCCTCGGGCGAGGTGCGTTGCTGAAGCTGAATGGGGGACATCCGGTCGGCGCGACCGGTGGCCGAATCCTCGCAACCCTGCTACGCGAGCTCGACCGGCGTGAGGGCCGGTACGGCCTGGAAACGATGTGCATCGGTGGCGGGCAGGGCCTGGCTGCCGTCTTCGAACGTTCTGCGTGACGGGGCACCCTCCTCGTATAGCGGTGCGGAGAGGGATATGGCATGTTCGCGGCCCGCAGATCCAAGTTGGTGGAGTCAGCAGGGGCGGTCGGCACGTCAAATTGGCCTGAGGCCTCGCAGACGCATGAACGGCGATCGGATTTTGAAGCGCAATAGGCTCAGGTGAGCTTACCGCAGAGTCTGGTCGACGGACTTGATGATCGCGGCGCCGATTCTCGGCCATCGATGCGGCCCGCAATTCGTCTTCGGTCTACCTGACCGCGGTGAGGATGTACTGTAATCCCTTGCCTGCCACAATCTCTGAAGACAGTTGCGCGCCGGGGTACCCCCTCGCTCGGGGCGTGTCCAAGGCCCCCGTCGTGGCCCCATCGGCCGGCCAGTGGCCGACAACCCCGGCGGATCGGCATTCTTGCGGCACTGTCCCAACTTCGACCAGGATGCGGTGCTGGTCCTGACTCCGTGCCGGGCATCGCGTCAGGACCTCGGCAACGACGGGAATCGCGAACGCCTCCTCGACATTCTTCGGCAATCTGCTTGCGCTGCGGTAGAACCGCTTCAACTAATCGGCCAGCTTCGGAAGCACAGTTTCCGCGGCTTTCGTGCCGAGAACGGTGACGTTTGCGCGGGCAGCGCGACCAGAATTTCGTCGACATCGCTCTGTGCCCATGCGGCCGTACCGATAGCGTTTGCGCCTGACTACACCCGCCGGGGTTGCTCGCATGGTGGTCATCATGTGCGGAAAGGGGTATTCATTACTCCTGTGTGACATATGTGCCTGTGGTCACATTAGTGGGCTTCCGAGTTAAATATCACAACCGCGAGTGTGGACGCCTCCCAACAGTCGGCACTCACGATTCCAAAGAGGGGTTATGCGAAAGACAAAAAGTGCGGTCGTTGTCGCAGCCGCGGTGCTGACGGCCTTCTCTGCCGCAGCGTGCAATTCTTCGAACGAGCCCACGGCGAACTCGTCGGCGACATCCTCGGATGTTACTGCCGCCAAGACGGCAGTCGACCAGGCCTACGGCGGTCTCTACACGGCGCCCGCTCCCGGACCTGTTGCGCAGAAGGGTAAGAACGTGTGGGTGGTCTCCTGCAGCCAGGCCCTGCCAGGCTGTGCGGAACCGGCTACCGCCATTCAGAACGCTGCGAAAGTTCTCGATTGGAACATCACAGTCGTCGATGCCAAAGGCACGCCGGCTGGAATGAGCTCAGCTATTCGTCAAGCAGTCGCGGCTAAAGCCGACGGAATCATCGGAGTCGCGGTGGACTGTCCCTCGGCGAAGGGAGCCTTGAGTGAAGCCAAGGCGGCTAAAATTCCCACAGTCGGTGTCTACGCCTACGACTGCAATGATCCAAAGGTCAATGGTGGTGACGCTGAATATACCGCGCTGATCAATAATAACGGCACGCCTGGACAGTTCGGTTCGCTCTGGGGGAAGCTGAAAGCCGACTACGCCATTGCGTCCACTGGGGGTAAGGCGAAAATTGTCCAGGTAACGCATCCCGACTTCCTCGTTACACAATACGAGTTCGATGGATACAACGCTGAGATAAATAAATGTTCGAGTTGTCAGGTGGTTGATAAGGTTGACATAACGGCCGGGGAGCTCGGGCAGCCAGGAATAGTAGCTCAGAAGGTTGCGACGGCTTTGCAGCAGCATCCCGATGCGAACGTACTGGAGATCCCCGATGACAGCACCCTGGCATTGTCCGTGCAGTCCGTCAAAGCAGCGAATCGCAAAGATTTGAAAGTGATTGCTGGAGAGGGCTATCCCTCGACATTCGACTTCATAAGGTCGAGGACTGTTACGGCTGCGGTTGCAATTCCTGCCGACTGGTTGGGATGGAGTGGCGCCGACGCCCTGAATCGGATCTTTGCCGGGCAGGCAGACATTCCCAATGAAGGTGCCAGCTTCCAGATCATCGACGCCGAACACGGTCTGCCCCCAGCAGGGCAGGGGTGGACGCCGAAATTCGACTACATCAGTGCGTTCACCCGCTCCTGGCGGGGCTGATCGCGATCGCGTGCGGCTGGCACATCCGCATAGCCGGCGGTATCCAGCCTCACCCGCACGGCATCTCCGAAAGGTATTCGGCATGACGACACCCCCTCCGTCGTTGGTCTTCGGCAATATATCGAAATCATTTGGATCTACCCGAGCGCTGAAGCAGGTCTCATTCGAAATTCCCCACAACACCGTTCACGCACTCTGTGGAGGAAACGGATCGGGTAAATCGACCCTAATCAAGATTCTTGCCGGCGTCTACCAAGCCGACAGTGGGGTGATCGCCGTCGACGGCGACCGGCACGATGCTTCCAAAACGTCACCAGGATGGGCCACGCATGCAGGGCTGCACTTTGTGCATCAAGCAACTGGCACCTTCCCTGATCTGACGGTTGCAGAGAACTTCGCGATGGGATCCGCGTTCGGAGTTCGCGGGCTGCGGCCAATCCCCTGGACCGCGCTGAACCGGAAAGTTCGGTCCGTTCTCGACCGCTTTGAGATCGACGTGTCTCCGGGAGCTAGGATTGGAGAACTCTCCCCGGCGGCCCAAACGATGGTGGCAGTAGCTCGCGCACTACAAGATGAGGAATCGTCCGGACGAGGCGCGCTGATTCTCGATGAGCCTACGGCATCGCTTACAACGCGTGAAGTTGATGAGGTTCTCGATGCCATCCGCGGATACAGAATCCGCGGCCACACCGTAATATTCGTCACCCATCGCCTCGGCGAAATATTGGAGGTTGCCGACGGTGTGACTTTCTTGCGTGATGGTATTCATCAAGAGACCGTTCGTGCAAGAAATCTCACTGAACAATATCTTATCGAACGCATCACCGGCGAATCCTATTGCGGCCGTTCTGTCAAGGAAGCGGTCAGGGCCACCGAAGTCGGCTTGAGCCTGAGAAACTATTCGGTCGGGCCTGTGAAGAGAGCAAATATTAAGGTCGGAAAGGGGGAAATTGTCGGCATCTCAGGCCTTTTGGGATCTGGCAGATCCATGCTTCTTCGCTCTCTGTTCGGTATGGTCTCGATCACATCGGGCGTTGCAGAGTTCGGGGGGAAGCCGCTGGCGCCACGTAGCCCTCTGGAGGCGATCAGGCGCGGTGTCGTGTACATCCCTGAAGACCGTCCGGGAATGGCGAGCTTCCCGGAACTCACCGTGCGCGAGAACCTTTCTTGTTCGAACCTGGCACGGTACTGGTCAGGTATTTGTATGAAACGCGGTCGTGAGCGACGCGCCGTCGCAGCTGCTCTCGACATGTATGGCGTGGTTACCTCATCGACCGAAACCGCATTCTCCAATTTGTCTGGTGGAAATCAGCAGAAGGTCGTCCTCGCCCGCTGGATGGAACTCGGTCCTCAGCTCATGCTGCTGGATGAGCCGAGCCAAGGTGTCGACGTCGGTGCACGTCGGTCGATTCACGAGCGCATCATGGCCGCAGCCCGGGAAGGGGTGTCCGTCCTGGTGGTGAGTTCTGACCCGCAAGAATTGGCTGAATTGTGTGACCGCGTGGTCGGATTGCATAACGGTCAGGTCGTCGGCGAGGTATCGGGTGTGAACCTGACACCAGCACGATGCGCTGAACTTGCGCACGGCATCGTCGGATCGCAAGTGCATAGCCCCAGCTTCACATAGAAGGTATTGAAAATGACTATTTCCAGAGCATCGGACGCGGTGGGTCAGGATCGACAGCCGATACCGAATCGCAGATCTGTAAGAAGTGTTTCGAGAGGCGACCTGCTTCAACTTGGAGAACGTTTCGGCCTCGTACTGTTTCTCCTTTCGGTGATCGCGCTATTTTCCATTATGCATCCCGATACCTTTGCCACTGAGGCCAACTGGCGTGTTATCGTCAGTTCGCAAGCAGTGACCCTGGTGGTAGCGCTAGCCTTGATGATCCCGTTGCTGTCCAACAATTTTGACCTGTCGGTCGGCTCAGTTGCAGGTATGTCTGCGATGCTCGCAGCGGGTGTTATGGCACGCAACCACTGGTCGTTGTTGGTCGCCTGCTTCGTCGTCTTAGTGCTAGGAATGACAATTGGGCTATTCAACGGCCTATTGGTCACCAAACTCGGTCTCAACGGCCTGATCGCTACGCTCGGCACTTCGACGATTCTCGACGGTGCCCTCAGCTGGTATAGTAAGAATCTTAGTATCTCATACGGAATTTCCGACGGGTTAGTAGAATTCGGAACGAAAACAATCGCCGGACTGCCATGGCTGGCGGCGGTGGCTGTGATCATTGCGGCACTCGTTGCGTATGTTGTAACTCAGACTCCCGTCGGACGTAAACTGGTTGCGATCGGTTCCTCCAGTCCGGCTGCGCGACTCGTCGGAATCCGGGTAGATGCCATCGTTTTGGGATCGTATGTCATATCAGGGATACTGGGCGCCGGTGCTGGAATACTGCTATTGGCGCAGCAAGGTAGCGCTTCCCCGGGCGCGAACGGGATATCGTTCCTGTTGCCGGCCCTAGCGGCTGTATTTCTGGGTGCATCGACGTGGCGTCCAGGGCAATTCAAGGTTATGGGAACGATCCTTGGGTTGCTGTTGGTCGCGATCACGGTCAGCGGCTTCACTCTGTCTGGTGCGGCGTCGTGGGTCAATTCTGTTTGTTACGGTGCTGCTTTGATCGTAGCAGTGGGTGCCTCTGCATGGTTCCGGAGAAGGCGTACGGGTGCTTAGCTGTGCTTAACTCTCAGGCGGAAATTGTGGACGAATCGTGGCGGAGCACGTTCATGGATCCCGCTGTACGGCCGTGTAACTAAGGCCCACATGAGCACGAAATTGATCGCATCGAGGGTCGCAAGCGGTCCGGCGTCGACAATTTCGGTGGTGACGGCGCCCAGGCGCCGTCACCATGGCTTTGTAGCCGTAATGAGTAGAGCGTTCGGGGAGGATTGGTCGGTGTTTCCGGTTCGTGTTGCGAACCCTCACGAGTTTCCAGGCCGAAACAGGTGGGCGCTCAGTGTTGTGGGTCGTGAGGTTGGTGACGCTGGGCGGGGGTGTGAGGTGAGGGGCGGGTCTTTCGGCGGCAGGATGAGAAACGCCAATCCCTGCATCCACCAGCGAGAAAGACCCGCCATGCCTCACCGTAATGCCCCGCTGTGTACCGGCAGCACCCGGCAGCCTTGGTCGCACGCCAGATGCAGCTTGCTGGTCCACCCGCCCCGGGAACGCCCCAGGCCGTGATCGGCCGGCTCACACCGACCCGGACCGGCCGGTGGTTCGGCCTGCCCACCGCTGTCGCGGCGAGCACCGGCCGCATGGGGGTGAGCCCGGGCACCGGTCAGATCCGCTCGCCCCGCCACCGCTACGCTGGTCACGAGGTCTCCGGTTCGGTCTCCGGTTTTGCTGGTCGCTAAACCGAACTGCCGGAAACCTCACCTATATGCCAACGCGGACAACAGCTTCAGCCGAACAAGCCGACCGGATCACACCGCTACACGGTCCCACCCCATCACTCACTTCGAGGCAGAACCTGCCGGGACACCGTCATCGCCGAGGACGACTCGAGCGCGGCTCGCCACAACACCAAGTCGGTGAAACACGTCGTCCCGCCCGACCATTCCAAGGCGCCTGGCGCGCGGGCGTCGGTGTGCAGGTACAACCGCGTTAATTCCGCTGTCGCGGAGACATATTCGATCGCCGCGTCGAGGAGAGGTGTGGCCAGGCCGCGCACCAGCCCTTCGCGCCGGTCCGATAGGCGAGGACCAAGCGGGCGAGAAACGGGTGTATCGGCGCGACCGCCGCTCAGCTTCGCCATCAGTCCGCCGGCTCGGCGGGAGGTCTCAGGTGCGGTGTGCGTGGTTTCGGCCATGACGCAGGCCATGACTCGTCGCCTTGGGCGATGGTCGCGACGAGCGCGTTCGGTTCGGCTTCGCGGGGGACTCGGAGTTCGCAGATGGTTGCGCCGCGGCCGATGGGGCGGCTGAGTTCGACATCGACCCGGGCGGTGTGGTCGGGTTTGACGCCGTTCGGTGTCGATTATCGGGTCGAACTGTCGATGGCACATCGTCGGAGCGGTGAGTTGGCGCAGTTGGTCCACCAGAGGTGACCTCGCGTCCCCTTGGCTACCCGCCGGTCGGCGTGCGCGGGCCGATACCGGTGGGTACCATCATGCAGTTGGAGTCGAATTCCGCTGTAGTGGACCGCATTACGGAATGCGGACTGACTCGACGCCGGACGCTTTCAGCGAAGGAGTAGCACCAGGTGGATTCACTGCTGGGTTCGACTGGTCGCCCGATCAGTCCGCCACCGGCTGACGGCAACCATTATCCCGAGCCGATCCCAATCTATACCCCGGAATTCGCCGCCGACCCCCACCGTCACTATCGCGCCATGCGTGAGCGCTTCGGCTCACTGGTGCCGGTGGAGATCTGGCCTGGTGTGCCTGCGACCTTGGTCATCGCATACCGGACGGCTGTCCGGATCCTGAACGATCCGGCGCACTTCCCGTCCGACCCGAGGCCCTGGCAGCGCAACGTCGATACCAACATTCCGATCATGCCGATGATCGAGTGGCGGCCGAACGCACTGCGCAGCAACGGCGGAACGGTCGAGCACAGGCGTTATCGGGATGCCACCAACGACGCGCTCGGCGGTGTCGACAAGCTGGCGGTGCACTCCATCGTCGAGAAGATCGCGGTGCCGGCGATCAACGCGTTCTGCGAGGGCGGCCGGGCGGACTTGCTGTCGCAATACATTTCGCCGACCACGTTCTCGATTCTGAACGAGATCATTGGGTGTCCGCTCGACATCGGCGAGCAGGTTGCCGCGGCCAGCGCTGCCCTGTTCGAAGGCGTGGACACGGCCACCGTGGACGAGATGCTCGACAGTGCGCTGCTGGAACTGACTCACCTCAAGCGCCATACGCCCGGCGATGATATCGCGACGCGGTTGGTCAACCACCCGGCGCAGCTCACCGACCACGAGGTGGTCCATCAGCTGGTCACGATGTACAGCGCGGGACACGAACTCCCGCAGGACCTCATTGCCAACGCGATGCTGCTGATGATGACCGATCAGCGGTACATGGCCAGCAGGACGAACAATTCGCCGCTGTCGACGAAAACGGCGCTGGTGGAGATCCTGACTACGGACCCGCCGCTGGCCAACTACCTGTTGACCTACCCGGCGCAGCCGATCGAAGTCGATGGGGTGTGGCTGCCCGCGAATCAGCCGGTCATGGTTTCCATGGCTGCGTGCAGTAGCGATCCTGCGGCCGATACCGGTGACTATGCCGACAACTCGTGGCATCTCGGTTGGGGTACGGGTCCGCACACGTGTCCGGTGCATGCCCAGTCGCTGTCGATGATGGTGGCCACGGATGTGATCGACGTCTTCTTCGACGCGCTTCCCGATGCCAGGCCAGCGGTTCCGGTGAGTGAATTGGTATGGCGCCCAGGTCCTTTCCATCGTGCATTGGCGGCGTTTCCCATCGTCTTTCCGCCGAGCCCGCCCATGACGATTATGTGAGGTAACGCCTATGAGTTGAGCACCACCACGTTCTTTTCCCCATTCTCAGCCAGGCCGCCGTGCACATCGACGTGAACCGGGCGGGCGCGGCTACAGCTTTGACGCGAGTGAGTGTGCACCATGACCATCACAGACCGCCCTGCCGATTTCTCTACTCGGCTCAACACCGATGAATTCTCCGTTCCGCATGTCGCTGAACCTGGTTTCGACGAGGAGGTTCGGGATGATTTGCGGCAGTTGATTTTCGGAGATCACCTAGCTCTGCATCGTCGAGTTCGCGACGTGATCGCGTCGCTGCCCGACCAGCCACGTAGCGACATAACGGCGCTCGAGCAAGCCGAGCTCGCGCCGGCTCTGCTCAAGGGAGCGCTTGCCGGTCTCGGCGTCAGCGCTCGCGAGATCGCCGCCGATACACAGCTGCGAGGTGCGCTGTGCGACTGGGCCCAGATCACGGCGCCACGGTTGCTGCTCATCTTGACCGGGCATTTCGACCTGGCTATGGGTGCGATCAACCGCCATGGCAACGATTCGTCGTACCAACAGCAATGCCTGTCCGAGTTGGACGATGCCTCCGCAGTGGGGGTGCTGATGCTGACAGAACTCGGAGGCACCAACGGCGCGGACCAAAAAACCACGGCCGTCTATGATTCCGATTCTGATGGGTTCTGGATCACCACTCCGTCGATGGATGCGGCGAAATTCATGCCGAATGTCGCTTCGACGGCGGTGCCCAAGACCGTGGTGGTCACCGCCCGGCTGATCGTGGGCGGCAAGGACGAAGGCGTGCTGCCGTTCCTGATCCGCCTGCGGACCGAGGACGGCCTCGCCGACGGCGTGCAGGTCGTCACGCTCCCGGACAAGGCCGGGGCGCCGATGGATCACGCGATCATTCGATTCGACCGAGCTTGGGTTCCTCGCGATGCCCTCCTGGGAGGCGAGTGGGCGCGGATGGACGATCAGGGCCGTCTCCAGTGCGACCTGACACCACGCCAGCGGTTCCATCGCGCGATCGGCGTGCTCGACAACGGCCGCCTCGATTTGGCCAACGCGGCGATCGCCAGCGCTCGCGCCGCGCTCGTCGGCACGGCAAACTACGCAGCGCAGCGGCGGCCGTCGAGGACGTTGATGGCGGACCGTGATTCGGTCCAGCAGGACCTCGCGACCGGGTTGGCGGCGACGCTGGCTGTCGGCACGCTCGGGCGCGTGGTGAGGGATATGCGAAGCGTGCCGAGTACGGCCGGTGATGATGCGACGCATGTGTTGTGGCCGATGCTGGTCAAGCCGCTGCTCTCCGACACCGCCGCGCAAGTGCTGGCTACTTGCCGGCGCCGCGTTGCTGCGCAAGGTGCCCTGAGGAACAACCACATCGCCGACTGGATCTCCAATGTGGAAGCTATCGCGACAGCGGAAGGGGAGAACCGGATCATGGCAGCGACCGCGGGCAGGTCTGCGGTCGTTTCCACGCTGCAGCTCCCGGACACTCCAGAAGAGTTGCCGTGGTATGTCCGGATGTTGATCGATCGGGAGCTCCGTCTCGCTCGCGAGGTGGAAACCGGAATCCCGGACCCTGCGAGCACCTCGCGCGGACCCGAGTCGGGCGCGGTTGCCTTGGCTACCGCTACCGGTGAACGCCTCGCTGCCACCGCGTTGGTGATCGAGAGCCGAAAGGCGTCGGCTCATCTGGCGCGCGATGTGATTGCCAGCGCAGCCGCCGCGTACGCTCTGGAAAGGATTGCGGCGCATGCTTTGTGGTTCACTGCTGCCCCGCAGATCTCCGAAGTCGCCGCAGGGCTGCGCCAACATCAGCACGTCTTGCTCTCGAACCTGCCGCTGATCCTCGACAGTTTCGAAATCGAGCTACCGGGACCGATATTCGCTCCCAACTACATTCGAGCATGGCAGGAGTACACCGGCTGGCACGACGGAACCTTCCCGGCGCTGCCGGGACGTTGATCGAGGGCCTTCGGGACCGGCGCAGGACATCGCGATGGCTCTTTGCTGGCGCAAAGCATGGGGTGCGATGACTACCCGGTCCCGAGGCGCGCCATGTCCACCCGATCGGGCTGGACCGCCGGACAACGATCCCGCCATCATGGTCTCGGAGGGTGGGTAATCAGTCGGGTAAGGCGGAAGTACGCGGTTTCGGTGTGCTTCATCCTGATTCGGGCACGCACGACGATGCCGGTCAGGCCCATTCCGCCCACGGTGGCCCAGAACAGATCCGCGTCCGGCCCGTCGGATTCGATAGCGCAGGCGATATTCGAAGGCGGTGTGCGAAACGCGCTGTAGGAGTGCTGGTCTCCGCCGGGGTGGGCCTGTGCTGCCCCGGTTGCCGCGACCAGGAGTACTACCGGCGCCGCGGCCGCTGAGCCGCAATCGATTGGCGTGCAGCACACACGGCGATACGATCTGGAATAGGTTGGCCGACAACGGGAGTGCTCAGCTGGGTCCGTTCGGAGACAGTTACGACGATGCGCTCATGGCGAACTTCTGCGCCACGCTGAGGACGACTTCGTGTACCGGAACTCCTGGCGCACAAGGGAAGACGTCGAAGATCCTCTGTTCTCCTGCATTGATGGCTGGTACAACACGCAGCGTATCCGGGAGAAGCCGGATTGGCCGGGAACCTCACATAGGGTTCACTCGTGTCGTAAAGCAAGCGCCCCTTTGTGTTTCAACGTGCCGCTGCCATGGTTGCCGGGTCGGTGAGGTGGTCGGCGAAGCCGGGGGCGAGGTCCGTCCACCCCATTTGTTTGCGGACCTTGGCCAGGATCTTCTTGTAGGACTTGGCGTCGACGTATCCGGCATGGCGGGCCGAACTGACCATGTGCAGGCCGCCGGCGAGATCCGGGTGATCGGTAGCGATGAGCCGGTCGAACTGAGCGGCGACCGCTGGCCGTGTGGTCTGGTCGCGCAGGTATTGAGCGACTATGTTCGAGATGTTGTCGAACAGGGTGTATGCGCTGGAATTGACTTCGAGGTATCCCAGGGTGAACAGGTTGTGGTATTGGCGGTTGAAGGCGGTCAGGTACTGCGCGGGCCGGTCCCCGTTCCATTTGAATAGATCGGGATCGACGTATGGAATACGCATTTCGTACCCTGTCGCGTAGATAATCAGGTCGATGCGTTCGTGAGATCCATCGGTGAATACGACCTCGTGACCGTCGAAGCGAGCAATGTCGGGTTTCACGGCGATGTCGGCGTGCTGGAGATGATGCAGCAACTGGCTGTTGAGCAGCGGGTGCGTTTCGAACAGCTTATGGTCGGGCCTGGGCAGACCCCAGCGGGTGACGTCACCGACGATCAGGCGCAGCAGGGCGCTGACCACGGGCCGCTCGATCCAACGAGGCACAGAGACACTACCTTCGTCGAATTGGTCGGCGGGTATACCGAAGATGTGCTTGGGCACGATGTGATATCCGCGCCGGACGCTGATGAAGGCCGCATCGGCGGCTTGGGCTGCATCACAGGCGATGTCGGCGCCCGAGTTGCCCAGGCCGACGACGAGGACGCGCTTGCCGGCGAAGTCGCCGGCGCGGCGGTGGGTAATGGCGTGACGGATTTCGCCATCGAAATGTCCAGGATGCTGTGGCATTCGGGGATGCCAGTTGGTGCCGGTCGCGCAAATCACCCCACAGTATCGGCGTTGGACACCGCCCGAGGCGGACACCAGCCAGTTATCACCGTCGGGAACGACTGACGAAACCGGAGTGCTGAATTCGATGTTCTCGCGCAGCTGGAACGTCTTGGCGAAATCGCGCGTGTATTCCAGGATCTGCCTTCGGCTGGGGTAATCGCCGAAGGTTTTGGGCATGGGGAAGTCGTAGAAGCCGGACACATCGCGTGACGAGATGAAGTGCGCTGATTCGTACATCGGAGTGCCTGGATTGTCGATGTCCCAGAGACCACCGACGTCACTGTGACGTTCGAAATGGTCGTAGTCGATTCCGTAGTGACGCAGCATGCGAGCGGCGCTCAAGCCTGCGGGCCCGGCTCCGATGATCGCCACAGCGGAGTCGCGGCCGACGATCTCGCGCTCCGGGTGTACAGGGGACTCGGTGCTGGGCCGGGCGTGGCCTTCGGTTTTCGGGGATGTGGTCATGGGAACCTCCATAGGATCGGCTGTGGGGGAGTGGGTAGCGGGTGCCGCACTGCGTGGCCGGCTACTGATGTGTGGTTCGGGAGAGGTAGCGCTTGCGCCCCTTCTCGCCGATTCGGTTGGCGAAGGGCAGCAGCAGGGGGACGAGGCGGGGAGCGAACTGCAAGAACTTTGCGGTCAGCCCGTCGGAGACTGGAAGATGGATCTCGACACGTCCGGTGCGGATAGCCTTGTCGACCGCGTCGGCGACATCGGACACCGACGAGACGGTGCCCACGAAATTGAGCAGGCTTCCGCCGTGCACAGCTTCGTGCCGCAGCATCGGCGTGTCGACCGCGCTCGGATACACGCCACTGATGCTGACTCCGGTACCGCGCATTTCCAGGTGGAAGGCCGCCAGGAATGCGCGCAGGCCGGCTTTGGCAGTGGAATAGGTTGCCGAGCCGGGCAGCGCGAGCACGGCTCCCTGTGACACCGTCGCCACGATCTGCCCGCCACCGCTGGCGGCCAAAGCGGCAGCGGCAGATCGAGCGAGCTTGATCGTGGCGACGAGCATGATCTGCAATTGCAGGTCGATCTGCTCGGGTGTGGTGTCCAGGACGTCGCCTGGAACGATGATGCCCGCGTTGAGGAAACAGATCTCGAGATCGGTCCCCCACTCCTTTTCGATGCGCTCACACAGGCCTGCGACCGCATCGGCATCGGCGAGGTCGCAGGCGACAGGTTCGGCGCCGGAGCCGATCTTCTCGACTGCGCGTGCCGCCAAGTCGTCGGTGCGTTCGGCGGCCAGCACTCGGTAACCACGCTTGGCGAACCGTTGGGCCACCTCCAGGCCGATCCCTCCGGCCGCGCCGGTGACCAATGCGTACTTATCAGATGCCATCGGCACTCCCCTTCTCGCATTATTGAGTCGGTTGAACAGGTCAGTTGACCAAGTTTCTCTGAGGGTAGCCGCTTGCGCCCCGCCTTCGCTACGGATTCGTGTTACAAACTGATCAACTGACCAACTCGGCGGATCTCTTACGAAGTCAGTCGAACGTGGTGGGAAACCTGCGATGAGCGCGCGTGTGGGCCCGCCGGTCGATCGCGGCGGTGTGTCGATAGACGGGCGCCGGAGGTGACTGGGGCAATTGACCGAGTAAGGTGGCGGCCAGATGGTGGGCACAGAGCGGCGCTGGGTGGCGGAGGGATGTGCGGTGGGGCGATTGAAAGTGGACGAGCGGCGGCGGATGCTCGTGGACGCGGCATTCGAGGTGATGGTCAGCAAGGGCGTCGCTGCGGCGACGACGCGTGCGATATGCGCGCAAGCGGGGATGCCGCAAAGCGCATTTCATTACGCGTTCAGGTCGAAAGAAGAACTGCGGCAGGAGCTGGCCGAGGCGGTGGTGAGCGCGCAGACCAGCACGCTGGCGGATGTGAGCGTCGCTACCGAGTCCTTGCGGACAGCACTGCTGGCCGCGATGGAGCGGTTGCTTGCCGCAGGAATAGCCGACCCTGGGCGTCAAACCGTCTTGTACGAACTTACCTTGCTCGATCTCCGGACCGGTGACAATCCTGGCCGGTTCGGAGCTTGGCAGTACCGTCTCTACACCGATCGCGCCGCTCGGCTCCTCGATGGGGTAGCCGAGCGTTTCAATGTGCACTGGCGGGTACCAGTTGATGTACTGGCGCGAATGGTGGCCATCACCGTCGACGGTACGATGCTTGCCTGGCTTGCGGACAGAGACACCGACTTGGCAGCCGAATCGCTGCGTGCGCTAGCAGAGGCAATCCTGGCACTCGCCGTCGACAATGCGGTGGCGGGTGTCGACGAGGAATCTGAGGTGATCCGGACACGTGGGCCGGCGTGACTCGGCAGTTTACGGCGATCGGTTCAAGACCGACCTCTACGACCCTCACGACCGACGCGAGTCGTTCGAACTGCTAGCCGACAATCTCGGTGCGCGCAGCCGAACTCGGTAGCAGAGGTTCGTAGACGCTGGCCGGAGCGCGGGGGCAGTACCCGTTGTGCCCTGGCGGCTGTCCGTGGGCTCGTACTCGGTGCCCGATGCGGTGAATCTGTGATGTTGTAGTCGAATAATCGCTGGTAGAGGTATTCGCCCGTGTAAGATTGCGTCCTGCTTGGTCGAAATGAATAGTGCCGCGGCTGGAGCCGGTGGGTCCTTCGGCCTTCCGTGTTCATGCGTAGCCCGGTTGTGTAGTGGCAGTACGGCGGCGCATTTCGAGTGGTCCGATGGCCGTCCGCGGTAGCCGACGAATGGATATTTCGCTGACGAGGGAAGGCTCGCATGCAGATTCCGGCCGCGCGAATCCTGTTCACCGACGATGATCGAGACGAAATCGCCCGTCGTGTCACCACCGCGCTGAGCACCGGTGCACTGACTCTCGGGCCCAACACGCGAGAGTTCGAATCCGATTTCGCCGCCGCCCACGACGCGCCCTACGCGGTCGCCGTGAGCAGCGGAACCGCCGCGCTGGAGATAATTCTGCGCAGCATCGGCGTTGCCGGACGTGATGTGGTCGTGCCGGCGAACACCTTCGCCGCCACCGGATTCTCGGTGCTGCGCGCGGGTGGCAACCCCGTCTTCGCCGACATCGACAGGGACACCTTCGCGCTGTCGCCCGCGACCGTGGAAGCCGCGCTGGGACCCGACACCGCGGCCGTTGTGCTCGTCCATATCGGCGGATTGATCACGCCCGCCGCGCCGGCCCTGCGGGAACTGTGCGACGAGCGTGGCATCGCGCTCGTCGAGGACGCGGCGCATGCCCACGGCTGCAGCTACGCCGGGCGGTTCGCCGGCTCCTTCGGCGTCGCGGGTGCGTTCTCGTTCTACCCGACGAAGGTGCTGACCAGCGGCGAGGGCGGGATGATCGTGACCGCCGACGAGCGTATCCGCGACGAAGCCCTGATTTACCGAGACCAGGGTAAGGCCGGCTTCCTCGGAAACGTGCACATCCGCGAGGGGTATGCCTGGCGGATGAGCGAACTGCATGCTGCGGTCGGCCTGGTTCATCTGCGTCACCTTCCCGAATTTCTGCGGGTGCGCCAGGCCGCGGCGCACCGCTACGACGCGGCGATCGACGCGATGGACGGATTCGAGCGGCTCGCCATCGCTCCCGAGGGGCGCAGCAACTATTACAAGTACATCGTGTTGCCCACCGACGACATCGACCGGGCGCAGTTCAAGAAGGCGATCAAGGAACGGTTCGAGGTCGCGCTGACCGGTGAGGTGTACGAGGCGCCACTGCATCGGCAACCGGTGTTCGAGCGCTTCGGCCGGCGCCGGCTCGAGGTCGCCGACGACATCTGCGCCCGGCACATCTGTCTCCCGCTGCATTCGGACATGTCCGATGCCGAGGTCGATCACGTGCTGGCGGCGCTTCGCGAGGTCCGAGACACACTGATGGGAGGCTGAACAAGACATGCGGATCGGAGTGACAGGCGGCTCCGGCTTCATCGGAGCCCACGTGATTCGCCGGCTCGCCGAGGCCGGATACACCGTGTACGCCCTGGATACGGTAGCCCCATCGAGGCCCGACCCTCGCGCGCGATTCCGCCGGCTGGACGTGCTCGACTCGACTGCGGTCGTCGACGCCTCGGCGGATCTCGAGGTGATCTTCCATTTGGCAGGTATGTCGAATGTCGATGTCGCCCATCAGGATCCGCTGCGGACGGTGCGATTGAACGTGGACGGCACCGCCAATGTTCTGGACGCGGCCCGTGTCCACGGCCTGCGCCGAGTGGTATTCGCCAGCACCGTGTGGGTCTACGGGGCCGCCTTCGATGTCTCGGACGGGACGCGGGCGCTGACGGAGGCGGCGCCGATGGCGTTGGCCAAGGCCGGCCACATCTATACCTCGACCAAGATCGCCGCGGAGCTTCTGATCCACAGCTATGCCGAGACCTATGAGGTGCCGTTCACGATCCTGCGCTACGGCGTGCCGTATGGGCCCGGCATGAGAGACGAACTCGTATTGGCCCGATTCGTCCGCAAAGCCATCGCGGGTGAGCCGTTGACTGTCGCCGGAGACGGCAAACAGTTCCGCAATTACGTTTTCGTCGAGGACCTCGCCGACGCGCATGCACGGGTGCTCGATGAGGCCGCGGAGAACCAGGTGATCGCGCTCGAGGGCAGCGAGCGCGTGAGTGTGCTCGATATGGCGGAGGCGGTACAGGCGCGCTTTCCCGGTACCCCCATCGAGCATGTTCCGGCGCGGCCCGGTGATTTCCGGGGCATCGATGTTTCGAACGCCCTGGCCGAGAAGCTGATCGGATGGCGACCCACGACCTCGTTCCAGGACGGCGTCCGGCGATACGTCGAGTGGTATCTGGCGCAGCATCCGGACACGGCCGCGGTCCGCGGAAACGGGTAGTCATGGCGACTCCCTCCGCGCTGCTGCTGTCCGGCTCGCTCGGTATGGGACACGATGTGATGGCCGACGCGTGCGCGGTGTCGCTGCGTCGGCGCGGCTGGACGACCGACACCGTCGACAGCATGCGCCTGATGGGCAACCGTCGAGGTGGGCTCGGCGAAGGGGTGTTTCGCGGCATGCTCGCCGTGCCCGGCCTGTACGACGCCTTCCACTTCGGGCACCTGCGCTCCGGAGGTCGCCTTGCCCGGTTCATCGACGCGGCATCCTGCCGTTACCTGGTTCCCGCTCTGAACGCCCGGCTGCGCGACCGGCCGGTGCAGTTGCTGGTGTCGGTGTTCGCTACCGGCGCCGCCGCGGCCAGCCGGATCAAGGATCGTCACCCCGATGTGGTGAACGCGGTGTTCTGTACTGACGCCTGCCCACATCGGCTGTGGGTGCACCGCAACACCGATCTCTACCTGGTCACCTCGGAGCCGGCCGCCCGCTACATCCGGCGCTTCGAACCGGACGCGGAGATCGCGGTGGTACCGGCGCCGGTGCGCCCGCAGTTCTATCAGGCGCCGCCGCAGGCCGTGGCGCGGAACGCGCTGGGCGTGCCTCAGGACGTGAAATGCGTGTTGCTCATGTCGGGGGCGTGGGGTGTCGGTCCGCTGGCCGAGGCAGCCGACCTGATCGCACGCGCAGGCGTTCACGTGCTCGTGGTCGCGGGCCGCAATCAGGGACTGGAAGCCCGGCTGCGGTCGATGGCCGCCGGAACGCAGCGGATTGTCCCCTTCGGTTTCACCGAGGAGATCCCCGTGCTGATGTCTGCCGCCGACCTCGTCATCACCTCGTCGGGGGACACCTGCACCGAGGCCAGAGTGATCGGCCGCGAGTTGCTACTGCTCGACGTCGTACCCGGACACGGCAGAGAGAACCTCCATCAGGAGCTCGTACGTGGCGGTGCGGCGGTGACATCCGCGCAGCCGGATGCGATCCGGCGTTCCGTTCTGGCTTGTCTGGAGCGGGTCGAACCACCGTCGACTCGGGTTGCCGTCGAGCCCGAGGCATGGGAGGAGGCGTTCGGCGCCACGCTGGACCGGGTCGGGCTGGGGGGCTGGGCGGCGCCGGCGCCGTGAACCAGTCCCTGACCCACGGATTGCCGGCGGTGATCGTAGCCGCGGCGCTGTACGGCTGTGCGCCGGCGGTCCAGGCCACGGCGGCGCGGCGGACCGCTCACGGCGGCGGCCTGGGACTGTTGTTGCTGGCGCGGCTCGCCGTGCGGCCGCTGTGGCTGTTCGGATTGGGTTGCGAGATAGGCGGTTTCGCGGCCGAGGCATACGCGTTCTCGGTGGCGCCGGCGACTCTGGTCGCGCCATTGCTGACCCTGGACATGGTGTTTCTCGTTGTGCTTGCCCGGCGCGGACTCGGTGAGCGGTTGGCGGCCGTGGGGCGATCCGGGATCGCCGCGATGATGCTCGGCACCGGCCTGATGGCGTATGCGTTCAACGACGAATCGGCACTCGGTTCGCCCGCGTCGAACGTACAGATGCTCCTGTTCGTCGTTGTCGGCGCAGTGGCCGCCGGGGCTGGGGCGGTTGTCGGCGACCTGGGGACGAGAACCCCACGACCATGGGTCACGGCGCTCGGTTTCGGTACCGCGGCCGGAATCGCCTACGGCATCGCCACGGTCGCGACACGCCAGGTCGGACTCACCTTCGACGTACACCGCCCGTGGACGATGCTCACCACCCCGACGCCCTACGTGCTCGCGGTGTGCTCGGTGCTCGCGATCAGCCTGCTGCAGCGCGGTCTGCAAGCGGGCGCGGCGGTCCTCACCTTTCCGGTCACCAGCTTTCTGTCCTCGTTCGTTCCCGTCGTGCTCGGGGTCACCGTGCTCGGCGACGAGGTCCCCGGCGGTGGCGCGGGTGCCGCCTTCGTACTCGCGTTGCTGGCGGTCGCTGTCGGCGTGACATGTCTCGGTCGCGATCGCGCGTCGGCCGAGCGCAGGATCGAGGCACAGACCGACTCGACCCCGAGGAGGGTAGGGTGACCTGGCTGGTGACCGGTGGTGGCGGTTATATCGGATCGCATGTGGTGCGAGCGCTACGCGCGACCGGCCGGTCCGTGGTCGTACTCGACGATTTCTCCACCGGTCGCCGCGCCGCGATACCGGATGATGTCGTTACGGTCGCAGCGTCGGTCACCGACTTCGCGGCCGTGACCGCCGCTCTGCGCGACCACGAAATCACCGGAGTCGCCCACCTCGCCGGCCGGAAATCGGCAGTGGACTCGGTGACCCACCCGCTCGAGTACTACGAGCAGAACACCGGCGGTACCCGCACCTTGCTCGCCGCGATGGGCGCTGCCGGCGTCGAACATCTTGTATTCTCCTCCAGCGCAGCGATATACGGCTCGCAGGTCGGGAACGGATCGGTATGCGAACAGACGCCGCCGCGGCCGATAAACCCGTATGGGCGCAGCAAGCTCGCATGCGAGTGGATCGTCGCCGACGCCGCGGCGGCGTGCGGCGCGCTGAGTTCGACGGTATTGCGCTATTTCAACGTCGCGGGGGCGGGGGGCCCAGGGCTGGGTGATCGAAACGCGACCGGCTTGATACCCAATGTCCTGCAAGCGATTTCGACTGGCCGTCCCCCGGTCGTCTTCGGTGCGGACTATCCGACGCCGGACGGCTCCTGCGTCCGCGACTTCGTGCACGTGCTCGATGTCGCGAACGCGCACGTCAGCGCTGCCGAACGGCTCGAGTGCGGTCAGACGGGCAACTCGGTGTACAACGTCGGCACCGGGCGCGGGTACTCGGTACTCGAAATTCTCGATGCCGCCCACGCGGTAACCGGCGAGCGGCTCCAGTACGAGGTCGGCGACCGACGGCCGGGCGATCCGCCCCGCGTGATCGCCGATATCGCAAGAATCGGCCGGGAACTGGGGTGGCACGCGCGGCTGGGACTGGCGGACATGCTGTGCAGCGAATGGGAAGCGCGGGATGCTGGACGACGCGGGCGAACGAGCGCATGAAATCCGCTGTCGCGCAGGCAACGATCGCCGGTACCGGTGCGGTGATGCTGAACGCCCTCCCATCGGTCACGGCGATCTCCACGGTTCGCGAGCACCTGACCCCTCGCCTGTCCGGATACGTGGACACCGGCACGGTCGCATTGACCTTCGACGACGGCCCGGATCCGGCGTCGACACCGGCCGTCCTGGACGCGCTGGCCGCCGCTCGCGTGCACGCGACGTTCTTCCTGCTCGGGTCGATGCTCGAGCGGGCGCCTGAGCTCGGCGCTCGGATCGTCGAGGAAGGTCACGAGGTAGCGCTGCACGGCTGGAGCCACCGCTGCCTGCTCGCGCGCTCGCCGGTATCGACGTACCGTGACATTGCGCGCGCGTACGGCCTGATCGCGGAGACGACCGGTTCCAGGCCGCGGCACTACCGACCGCCCTACGGGATACTCTCGGCCGCGGCGCTGGCCACGGCCCGACGGCTGGAACTGGTGCCGGTGCTGTGGACCGCGTGCGGGAAGGACTGGACGCGGACCGCCACGCCGGACACGGTGGCGGGCCGCGTAGTCCGCGAGCTCCGTCCCGGTGGCACCATCCTCCTGCACGACTCCGACTGCACATCGGCATCCGGGTCGTGGCGCGCTACCGTCGGTGCGATTCCGCGAATCGTGGCCGAATGCGGCGAGCGTGGCCTGCTCCTCGGCTCTTTGGCGGAGCGGATGGAAAACCGGCCTCGGTGACCTGTTCCACGATTGCGGCCGGGGCTCCCCCGGAGACGGGCTCGCGCACGTGGTGTGCGTTGCAGCCTGGTCGTCTGGCGAGCCGTTGGACGGGTTCACGGCGCTGAATATCGCGTCCGGACAACCGATCAGTGATTGTCGGCGTCGAGGTCGGTGCTCACTCGCCGCCTGAAACCACTACAACCCGCGAGTCAATCAAATCCGGGGCAGTCCCCGTCGTCGGCGAGCAGGTCGATGAGGCGTCTCTCCTTCTTGTCCAGTTCTTTCAGTTGCCGGTTCAGTTTCGCCTGCATCTCGCGAGTCGAGGACTGTTCGTCGGCCACGGCTGCTTCCAGCGACGTTCGGATGCCCCAGGCGGGCGGCACGGCGGAGGTAGAAGTTCGACCCTGTCGGCTCATGAAGGGAATTGCGAGGGCCTTCGAAGGTGGCCGGCGGCTCGACTCAGCCGCGTCCGAGTTGAATTGCCTTGATCAGGAGCAGGATTGCGCCGACGATCAGGTAGGTGCGCAGGGCGAGCATGCCGAGTTTGGTGGCTGCGGACCAGGTGACGGGTTCGAGCAGGGTCAGTGGGGGCATGCGCCAGTGATCGCGGTCGGTGTGGTCGGCCACCGGTGCCGGCGGTGGGGTGGGTGTGCGGTGTTGGATCCATTTGAGCCCCGCGGCGGCGATGGCCGTGAGGGCGACCAGCGTGCCGGTGAGCCATTCGGCGGTGGCGACGACGTCGATGTCGGGGAAGAGGGTGGTGGCCATCAGGATTCCGGAAAGCAGGAGTAGGACGGCGACGATGATTCCGGCGAGGATGTTGAGCCAGGTGCGGTTGACCCAGGGGCCGAGGACTTGGGGGTCGTTGCACAGCAGGAGCAGGAAGACGCTGGCGCTGGGTAGCAGCAGGCCGGCGAGGGCTTGGACCGCGGTGGTGATCAATCCGAGGGGGGCTCCCGGGATGAGGACGATGGCTGCGGCGAGGGTGACCATGGCGATATAGGACAGGTAGAACTGTTTGGCGTCGCGGAAGCCGCGGTGCAGGGAGTGTTTGATGCCGAAGACGTCGCCGAAGGCGTAGCTGGTGGCGAGGGTGACCGCGGCCGCGCCGATGATGGAGGCGTCGAGGAGCACGATCGCGAAGATCGGTCCGAGGGCTCGGTTGATGTCGCCGAGTAGGTGGGCGATTTCTCCGGCGTCGGTGAATTGCCCGCTTGTTCCGGTGGTGCGGGCGGCGTAGTCGGCGGTCATCATGAGTGCCGCTGCGCCGATGACGACGACAACGGCGCCGAGTGTGGTGTCGGCGCGTTCGTAGCCGATGAAGCGTGGGGTGATGCGTTTGTCGACGATGTTGGATTGCTGGAAGAACAACTGCCAGGGCGCGACGGTGGTGCCGACGATGGCGATGATCAGCAGCACCGCATCGGAGGTGACGCCGCCGCGCACGCCCGGGACGGCGAAATCCTTTGCCGCGCGACCCCATTCGGGATGTGAGAGCAGCAGCATGGGGATTTGCAGCAAGGTGATGGCGATGAAGACGAACATCGCGCGTTCCCAGCGGCGGAAGCTCCCGCTGGCCATGATCGTCACGAGTGCGACCGCGGCGGTCGGGACGACGATGTATTTGGAGATGCCGATGTAGTCCGCGGCGAGGGTGACACCGATGAATTCGGTGATGATGGTCAGGAAGTTGAGGACGAACAGGTCTCCGACGGAGAACCAGCCCCAGCCGCGGCCGAAGCGTTCGTTGATGAGCCGGGCGTGGCCGACGCCGGTGACCGCGCCGAGGCGGACGACCATTTCCTGGTTCACGATCAGTACCGGGATCAGCAGTAACAGCACCCAGAGCAGGCTGTAGCCGTAGTTCTGCCCGGCTTGTGCGTAGGTGGCCACGCCGCCGGCGTCGTTGTCGCCGACCATCACGATCAGGCCGGGGCCGACGATGGCCAGCAGTGTCAGTGCGCGTGTGCGGAAGGTGCGGGGGTGGTCGCTGTCGCTGAGCTGGATCCGGCCGAGAGCGCCCTCGATATCGCCGAGGTGCGCCGAGTCCAAGACCGCCGAGCGAGGCGGCACCGGCGGCGTGCTCGCGGGCGGCACCGGATGGGGCGTCGGCGTGGGTTGTGGTGCGGTGGAACCGGTTTCGTGCGCGTCGGTCATAACGGTAGGTCGTGGTTCGTAGCGTCGGCGGCCGGTTCGATGTCGCGGATCGGGCGGGGCGCGGGTTCTCGGCGCCGCCAATCGTCGGGGATCGTGGCCTCCAGGACGTCGTCGACGGTGACCACGCCCAGCACGCGGTCGGTGTCGTCGACCACCGGTAGCGCGTACAGGTTGTAGTCGGCCATCAGTAACGCGATATCGGTCAGGTCGGCGTCCGCGGTGACCCGGACCGGGTCGGCATCCATCACCTCCGACACCGTGCGGGCGGGTTCGCTCTGCAACAGGGTGATCACCGATACCACGCCCACCAATCGTCCCTCGTCGATGACATGGATTTTCAACAGCGCCTCGGACTGCAGGCCGTGCGCGTCGGAGATAATTGAGAGTGCTTGTGCCGCAGTAGTATTCGGTGCGCAGGTGGCGAAGTCGACGGTCATCAGGCCGCCGGCGCTGTCGGGATTGAATCCCATCAGGGTGATCACCTTGGTGCGCTGCCCGGCGGGCATCAGATCCAGGACCCGCCGTCGGCGGGATTGGCGGAGATCGGTGACCGCGTCGGCGGCGTCGTCGGCGCGCATGCGGCCCAGCAGCGCGGCCACCTCCGTATCGGGCATGTCTTTGAGCAGGCGGCTGGCTTCGTCGGGGTCCAGTTCTTCGAAGACGTCGGCTTCCAGCTCCGGGTTGTCGTGCACGCGGTCGAGGATTTCGCCCTGTTCGTTTTTGGTGGCGTCTTCGAGTAGGTCGGCGATCTGCGCCGGTTTCAACGCGCCGACCCGGCCACTGAGACGGCGCACGGTGATCGAACCGGGGTGCCCGATCAGCGGCTCGAACGCCTTCCAATCCCGGGACGCATGTCCGGCGCCGGTCTTGACCAGCCCGAACAACCGGGCGGGACGCCGGGTATCGAGGCGCGCCAGAACCCAGCCCGAGCCGGTGTCGTCCAGTTCGACGTCGTAGGCGCGCACCAGCTCCGCCGCCGAGACGTCGATCAGCCGATGCCCGAGAATGTCGGCGCGCAGCAGCACCTCGCCCTCGCGGCGTTCGAAACCGCGCAGGTCGACTTTGTTGACTGCCAACAGGATTCGGTCCACGGTGAAATCGTGGATGGTGTCGGCGGCGACGAAGACGGTGCGACCGCCCATCCCGACCACCGCGCCGGTCACCGGCGGATAGGCGTCCCCGCCGGGAAGACGGACGATCAGGTCCTCCACCCGGCCGATCGTCTCGCCGGATTTCGCGATCACCGGAGCCTTCAGTAGCTGCGACAGATGTAGGGTGCCGCCCGTTGTTGTCGAGCCGGCCGAAAGGTCTTCGCTCATGTCCAACTCCCACCTCGCCGACCGACACCGATGATGTGATCCGGATTCTGCACCGTCTGGGTCACGCCGGCGACTACGCGACGCCGACATTTACCTGAACGATGGATGCCGCGCCGGGGCAGGGTAGAGGTGGAGGACATGCCGACCGGTCAGACACCGTCGACCGAGAGGGTGGCCTGCATCAGGTTCATCGCCGCGGCGCAGGGGTCGGGCCGGTCGGTGTGGTCGCGGTTGTTCACCCACCAGGTCACGGTTCCGGTATCGGCGACCGTGACCGCGCAGCTGCCGGGGTCGCGGGGAGTGCGCCAGTACATTCCGCCGAAGCGTTTGATCACGATCTTCTCGACCCGATACCCCTGCTGGTTGGCCACGTCCACGTCGCGGGCGAGGGTGTCGCCGCGCAACCACGCGTAGGTGAGCTCGGCTGTGCCGGCGCCGGGGTAGGTAGCGCGCCACCCGCCGCCCTCGGATTCCACGGCGGGCACCCGCAGCGTGGCGGCGATGACCGAATCGGACAGCGGACCGCAGCCGGCCAACAGGTTGGGATCGTCGACGGGCCGCACGGCGGCATTCTGCTGTGTGTGGCTCGAGCATCCGGCCGTCACGCAGATCGTGGCAATCAGTGCGGCGGCGAACGGCCCGATCCCTCGCATACCGCGCACCGTGCCGCCGGCAGCGCGTCCGCCGCAAGGTGCGGATGACAATCCATACGGATCCTTAGCGCCGCGCGACGGTTGACCGAGACTCCGCGTTGTTGTCGGTGGAACGCGTATCGATGTCCGGGTACTCAGTGTGTGTGTCGTCGGATTCGGCCGTGAGCGACGAGTTCGATGGTGACCGCGACCGCACAGGATTGCGCGAGGAGCAGGCCGAGGAGAACCAGTATTTGGACGCGGCCGCGCGGACAGCGGAGCCGCTGGCGATAAGGACGCCGACGAATGCGCCCGGCAGCGTGACCAATCCGACCGTGCGGGTTTGGTCGACGCCTGGCAGCAGGGCGTCGGCTGCTGTGGATCTGATGATTTCCAGGCGTGCGTGGCGGTCGGTGAATCCCAAGGCCATAGCCGCCTCGATCTCGCCGCGCCGGTCGTGAACGGCGTCGAGGGCACGGCGTGCCGCCAGTGAGGTTGCGGTCATGGCGCCGCCGAGGATGATGCCACCGACGGGGACGACCGCAGGCCCTGCGAGGGGAACGACCCCGCTGAGAAGCATCAGCGGCAGGACCGCAGCCCATCCGGTCGCGAGGGCTGCGGCCAGCCATGCTCCGGAGCGTCCGGCTCGTGCTCGGCGGGAGGAGGTGAACACCGCGGCCGCGAACATCACGCCCAGAACGAGAAACGAGGACCACAGATGGCGCAGGGCTGCGGCGAGCACGAGCGCGACCACACTCAGTTGCACGATCGCGCGAACTGCTGCACCGGGCACGATCAGCATCGAGCCCAGATATGCGAGCCGGTACACCGCTGCCGATGTGGCAACGAGCACCAGGCACAACACTGCCAAACCTACTCCGGGCGACGCGACGCTCACCGTGATCATTCTGCCGCTGCCGGTGCGAGTGGGAGGCTCGGCGCGGCGCGCGTCAAGAACGACCGCGTACCCCGATCCTGGAACGCGATCGATGGGCGCGTTGACGAGCCAGTCCAGCGGATTACCCCGGTTTCGACCGATTGGTTCGTCGAATGCGGGTGTGGGATTCCCTGCGGGAACACACCGCCTCCGTTCGCGGATCGCAGGTTCGACGCGATACCCACACCGGTAGCGCCGTCAGAACCCGAACGGCCCGCCAATACTCGCACCACCGTCCGAACCTGGTTAAAGAGACTGCCGATCCAGCAACACGCTGAGGACCGAGGCGGTTCCGGCCACGGGGGATTTCACCTGCGCTGGATGGGCGAGCGGCCCTCTACCCGGTCCCCCAATTTGCGACACAAAATTCACAAGATCAATTCAGGAGAGAAGGCAATTACACCTTGTATATGGGGCTATTGGCCGTCTACTCTGGGCAAGTAGCGACTGAATGTTCACAAATGAGGTGTTGTAGATCCCTAGAGATCGCCATGCCGCCGCCGGCCTACCACGTCGCCGGCACGGCAAACCCGGAGGTAATGATGCTGAACGAGCTGGAGATACTGCACTCGCTGCGCGCCGAGGGGGTTGCAGGCGGCACGGCCCTCGCCGAACGGGCCGGGCGGGGCGGTGACCTCAGGGCTTTCGCGCGGCCGAGGTACTACAGCTACCACGACATCTGGACACAATTGCGTCAGCACCCCAGATTGATCCGGGGCCGCGAACAAGGCGTACACGACGAGGGGTGACGCCCTCGGTTCAGGTGGTCTCCGCGATGTCGACACACGACGACTCGGATCAGCAATGGTGCCGGGTGGAAATCATGCTCGCAGGGTCGGCCTTGGAATTTCGTGCAACGCTCCAACAGGCTCGCAATTTCGTTACCGCGCTTCGACAGTGGCCTTCGGGCCTGCGTGCCCACATCTGTAGCGATTGCTGTATGGACCTGCCACTGCTACCGTGCGCACAGCTGTGGGTTGAGGGCCCGGCCAGTATAGGTCGGTCACTTCCTCGGCGCTAAGAGCACGCTGGCCGGGCCTCCCGGGATAGCGGGACATCGGTGACACATCTGAAGAAGATCGCAGTCGAGCAGTGTTGCTTCCGGTTGAAAGCTGGATCAGGCTCGCTTTCCGTAAATTCTGCTTGCTGAATGGTGCAGTCGCTCAGCAGGGTTCATTCGCGGAGCAGGTCGAGGTAGGCGCGACCGACTTTCCGGACAGCGCACGCATGTCAATGGGGACGTGAATTTTTCACGTGCTGCCGACAACGCAACGCGCGTCATCAGTGGGACCGTAGCGCCGGCGGCGTGACGCTTCGGTGCTTGCCGGCGAGCGGAAGAACCCGCACGAGCTTCTTGCGTTTAGGCAGCGACGGCTTGGTGGCTGCGCCGCGCCACCGAAACGCGGTGGCGCGGCGCGATTCACGGAACAGGCTCGCTGGCGGAGTTATTCGGCGGGCAGGATCGTGACGGTGGCGTTGGTGCCGTCGACCTCAACATAAGCACCATCGGGGATCTTGCGGGTCGCATCGGTCGCGGAGACGATACAGGGGATTCCCAGTTCCCGGCTGACGATGGCGGCGTGGGAGAAGGGCGCGCCCACATCGACGACGACGCCGGCCGCGGCGACGAACAGCGGCGTCCAGGATGGGTCCGTGATCGGGGCGATGAGGATGTCGCCCGGTTCGAGCGCGGAAGGGTCGTCGGCAGAGGTGAGGACGCGGGCACGGCCGCGGGCGACACCCGAACAGCCGGAGACTCCCGACAGTGTGGCGCCGACCTCGAGCGCAGTGCTCTCGCGCTCGGAGCGACGCTTCCAGGTGTCGACAGCCGGGGGAGCGCCGGCGACGACGAACGGGGGTTCGCGGTCGAACAGGTCGAGGTAGGCGGCCTCGCGCTCGCGCAGCACTGTGGTGTACTTCTGCGGATCCGCGAGGTAGTCGTCGAGTTCGTCGGCGAAGAGCATGAAGAAGTGTTGTGGCGCGTCCAGCGCACCGGCCGCCACCCCTCGCCGTCCGAGTTCGAGTGCGGGCAGCCGGATTTCGTGGATGACCATTGCCGCGGTTGTGCGGGCTCGCTCGCGCCCGCGCAACCACAGGGCGGCCGCGGCCAGTGTCGCTTCGAACTGGGCACTGAGTTCGGCGTCGGCGGCGACCAGTTCGCGGATGGTGGCAGTGGCGGATTCGCGCTCCCGGGCCCGGGCGTCGTTCTTGGCGTCGGGCGCTTCGGCATCGCTGACCTGACGCATTCGATCGATGGTGGCAAGTGCCAATTCGGGCTTGACCCCCCAGGTCGCTGCGCGGATCTCCCATTCGGCGGGGCCACGGAAGTCCCAGTCGGACAAGAAAGTGTCGAGATCGGCAGCGAACTGCTTGACGGCGGGGTCCGTGGCGGATCCGAGACGGTCGTACAGTCCGTCGAGACCGCCGTCGAACACCTCGGCTACCGCCGGGGCTTGGGCTGCGCGACTCAACGTCCACATCCGGGTGGACGGGCCGGTGGAATCTACGTCACCGATGCCGCTGACCAGGCTGAGAGCAAGTTCGGGGCGTCCGACCGCGGTGGCGATTTGTCCTATCGCGCCGAGGCCGACGCCGCATTTGAGGCTCGCTTCGATGTGGTGTTTGAACAGGGGGCGCAGGATGTAATCGAACGATGTCAGGCGCTCCCGCAGTTCCCTGTCGCTGAGTGAAGTCATCTCGGGCCGGTTGGCGCGGATTTCGAGCACTTCGCGCCGGTCGTTGTCGTACTCGGTCAGGGCGGTCGCCCCGATAACTTCTTCCAGCAACCACGCGCCCGCGGCCTGCTCGTGCTCCGGGCTCTCGTCGAAGTCGCGTCGCTCGGACTCGTAACTGGGGATGCCGGGCATATCGCCGAAATACTGCAAGTCCACCGCCTCAGGCGACATACCCGGCACGCGGACGCCGAACAGCCGCATCAGCGACATGTTGATATAGAGGTAGCTGCCGAAGGCGGGGAGGATGTTCTTGTCCGCGGCGCGGTCGTACAGCTCGTGATCCCAGACTCGGCACGCGACGAAGGCGTCACGCCAGCCTGGCTCCAGGTTGTGCTGGAAGCCGGCCGAGGCGTTCAGAGGGCTGATCGGGTCGGGGAAGATCTCCCCGACGTTGGCCCGGGAGTACAACGGAAACACTTTCGACGCATCGTCGTCAATGGGCCAGGGGGCCATCTGAAGCCTTCTTTCCACACGTGGTCGGCACCTAGGGTCGGCGTCGAGCTTTTAGCGACTGTCTAGTCACAGTTTGCTGTGATAGCAGTCACTGTGTCAAGCGGTCTCGTGGGAATTTCTCCCCACCGCTGACGTGTCCATCTTGCAGGTCGAAGACCACTCTGAACGCATTTTCGACCTCTATCTGCGGTCTTTCTGTGAACTCGTGATGTGCGCGGCGTCGAAGCCTGATCGTGACAGGGTGAGACTAGTATGTGAACATATAGTCACAATTAATGGCTGTCAGTCGTGTTCGAGTGGAGCGGCGGAGAAGGGATCGACGAGATGCGGATCATGGTCACCAACGACGATGGGATCGGCTCGTCCGGATTGCGGACGCTGGCACGGCAGTTGCACGCGGCGGGCTACGAGATCGAGGTGGCCGCGCCGTTGACCGACCACAGTGGTAGCGGCTCCTCTCTGGGGACCCTGGAGCACGGCGCCGAGATCGCCTATCAGGAGACGCGATTTCCCGAGCTGCCTGAGGTGCGGGTGATCGGGTTCGATGCCCCGCCTGCTTTCGGTGTGATGGCCTACCGATTCGGCCTGTTCGGGCCCCCGCCCGAGCTTGTGGTCAGCGGAGTCAACCCAGGGCACAACACCGGCCGGCTGGTTCTGCATTCGAGCACGGTCGGCGCCGCGCTGTGCGCGACCGCGCTTGGCCTCCGGGCTGTTGCTGTCAGCTGTGGGTTCGCTCCCGTCCACCGTTTCGATACTGCGGCCGCGGTGGCCGTTGCTGCTGTGGGGTGGCTTGCGGACCGTCCCGAGCCCACGATGCTCAACCTCAACGTCCCCGATGTCGAGCTGCAGGAAATCAAGGGAGTGCGCACCACGACCCTCGCGCCGCGCGGGCTGATGGGCCTGAGCCTCGAACGTTCAACCGAGGCAATCCGCCTGCTGCGTTTCGACAATACCGAGCGACTCGGCGTCGGTACGGATTCCGCCGCCGTCCGGGACGGTTTCGTGGCGCTGAGTGTCTTGCGCGGCGTCGCCACCGAGAGTGGGCCGGACGGACACGACGCTGCCTCAGCGATCGAGGACACCCTTCTGGGCCGCCCCCTTCCGGTATCGGCCCACGACTAGAACCGCTCCATCACGGACCAAAGGAGAGAAGGGCCCACGCACTCCGTGGGCAGCGACGCTCTGTTCGGTCTGCTGCGTGCCCTATCTGCGCTGGTCGGGCACATAGTCTCCAATCCTGCTCAACGGCGAGGTGATCCGCCTCGACGGCGCGATCCGGATGGCGCCGAGGTAGTACGACACCAGTGGAAGCGAGAAGGCGGTACCGGTAAACCTGGTACCGCCTCCCGCGTTTTCGGCGCCGGTCCGGGGGCCAAGGTCACAACCAGAGCGTGGCATCGATCGACGACGAAGATCCGGGTGCCGCACGAGTTCATGTGTGCGGCGCCCGGATCACGTCTGTCGACCTGGCGAGTGGGTCAGCCTTCGTCGTGCTGACCGCGGGTGCGGTCCAAGCTCAGCAGCAGATCTTGGTGGAGTTCCATCCAAATGTCGTGGTAGCTGTTGTACATCGGTCGGGCGAAGGCGGCATTGTCGCCACCGCGGACGCGGTCGAGCGCGGCACTGAGGCGGTTGCGGTAGCGCCCGAATCGGGGAAGCTGGCTACCCAAGGTGAGCAGGCTGGGTTCGAGTTCCTTGTCCACCTCGGTCAGTCGCGCGATGACGCGTTGGTCGTAGTCGGCGTCGCTGTGGTCGTTGGGTTCGGTCTCCGAACGCATTTGCCAGTCTCGGCAGATTTCCTTGAACTGGCCGTTCACCGGCAAGAACGACTCGTAGAAGGCCTCGATCTGCGGGCGAGCGCTGGCAGTCTCCGGGTCGGCGAGAAGGAGATTCTGGTGTTTGTCACGCCCGGCAGGAGTCAGCGTCGAACCAGCTAGGCGGCCTTCTCGACGGGTCACCAGCCCCTGCTCGATCAGCGGCGCAAGCTGATCGGTCAGTTCGGGCGCGGGGACTCCGGACAGTTCGGCCAGCACTTCGTCGTTGGACAGTCCTTTGACACGGAGTGCGTGCAACAGGTCGAACGTCTCGGGCATCATTGCCTCCTGGGTGTCGGGTGTCATCGGGACACAGATCGCGCGGCCAGGTAGTCGGCGCGCAGGTTCTTTTTATTGAGTTTGCCGGTATCCGTGCGGGGCAGCGCCTCGACGAACTCGATCGTCTTCGGCGCTTTGAACGCTGCCATGGCGGCGCGGCAGTGCTCGATCAGCGCGCGAGCGGTCTGCGCGTCGCCCGCTCGGCCTGGGCGAAGTTCTACCAGGGCGGTCACCCGTTCGCCGAACTCCGGATCCGGAACGCCGAAGACCGCGGCATCGGCCACATCGGGATGGGTAACGAGTACTTCCTCGATCTGCTCGGGATAGATATTGACGCCACCGGAGATGATCATGAAGCTCTCGCGGCCCGCGAGGTAGAGAAATCCTTCGTCGTCGACGTATCCGGAATCGCCCATGCTGCGCCACGTGCTGCCATCGGTGGCCTCGTCGGTGTTGCGGTATGCCGCGTCGGTGGGCCGGGCAAAGTAGACCCGACCAACCGCCCCGGTGGGTAGCGGTGTGCCGTCCCGATCGCCGATACGTACCTTCGTTGCGCCCAGTGGCCGGCCGACCGAACCAGGGTGGGTGCGCGACTCCTCGGCGGAGATATAGGTGTAGCCGTATCCCTCGGAAGCGCCGTAGTACTCGTGCAGAATCGTGCCCCACCAATCATTGATTTGCTCTTTGACCTCTACCGGGCACGGGGCGCCGGAGGTGACTGCGACTCGGTGGCTCGGAGCGAGTGGAATCCGCTCGCGGTCATCGAGCCGCAGAAGTCGCAGAAGCATGGTGGGTACCCATTGAGAGTGGGTGACCTGATACCGCTCGATGGCGGTCATCGCCGCCGCAGCGTCGAATCGCTCCATGCAGACGACCGTCCCGCCGGCAGCCAAGACCATCAGTTGGAAGGTGAACGGCGCGGCGTGATAGTTGGGCGCCGGGGAGAGCAATACCGTGTCGGAATCGATCCCGAGCGCTTGTGCGAGCGGGCCGTGACGCGCTGGAGCCTGCGCGGGATGTACTCCTAGCAGTTGCTGGCGAAAGGCCTTGGGACGCCCTGTGGTGCCGCCGCTGTACATGACTCGTGCGCCTAGAGTCTCGTCGGCGATCGGGCTGTCAGGCTGATCGGCAATTGCGGTGGCCAGGTCCTCGAAGTTGTCATCTGCACCGTCCGCGCACAGCCGCACGACGCCCTCGCGCTCGCCCAGGGCTTCGGTGACGGCGTCACGCAACGGGGCGGTCGTGACGACAGCAGCCGGATCGGCCTCGGCGAACAACGCCGCCAACTCCGGGGCACTCAGATACCGGTTGACCGGGGTGACGAACATGCCCGAGCGCATACCCGCGGCGACTATCACCGGCCATTCGATCCGGTTTTCCATGACGATGAGCAGGGAAGTGCCGGCGGCGACCCCTCTGGCACGTAACAGGTGTGCAAGCTGGTTGGACTGACGGTCGAGCTCGGCGTAGGTCAGCGACGTCCCGGACGCCGCCATCACGAACGCAGTATCGTCCGGGCGCTCGGCTGCGATGATTGGGGGATACACATTACCTCTTTTGTGACTGGGTAGTCGCTTATCGGACTTCAGGCTAGCTTGCGCCCATGTCGGTCTACAAGGGATGTTTCCAAACTTCCCGTTCTGTGATTTAGTGAAGATACAGTCGCAAACTGGAAAGCTGAGTATCGGGAGGCCGAGATGGCAATCAGCAGTGACATCGATCTGATGGACCTGCGAGCCTTCGAGTGTGGTGAGGACGACCGGCTATTCGCACGCTTGCGTGACGAGGACCCGTTGCATTGGAACGAGGAGCCCGATGGGCCCGGTTTCTGGTCGGTCACCCGCTACGCCGATGTCAAAGCGGTCGCGGCCGACTACGCACGTTTCACTGTGGTCGAGGGTACCCAGATAGCAAGTCGTCGCGCCGAAGGTGAAGGTGGCCGCAGTATCCACCACGTCGACCCGCCCGAACACGGGCCGCTGCGCAAGATCGTGACTCCGCACGTGCGACCCTCGAAGGTGAAGGCGCTCGAAGCCGACATCACGGCGGTGATCGACATGTTGCTGGACAAGGCGGTCGGGGCTGGGCGGATCGACTTCGTCGCCGAGATCGCCGCGCAATTGCCGTTGGTCATGATCGGACGCCTGCTCGGGGCGCCGATCCAGGACTGCCCGCATCTGCTGCGGTGGACCAATCAGATGGCCTCGGAGGACCCGGATTACTCTGCCGGTCCCGAAACCGCGGTCCGCGCCCGCGACGAAGTCTTCGACTACTTCCGCGCGCTGGAAGCGCAACGACGCGAATGCCCCGCCGAGGATCTGGTCAGCGTGCTGACGGCGGCGGAGGTCGACGGCAAAAAGCTCGAGCGCGGTTATCTGGACGCCTACTACCTGATCCTGATGGTCGCCGGCAACGAAACCACCCGCAATCTGCTCAGTGGTGGCGTACTGGCCCTGCACGAGAACCCGCAATGGTGGGAGGTGATTCGGGAAAACCCGAACCGGATCCGGGTGCTGGTGGAAGAGATGATCCGTTTCGTGTCGCCCGTGCTGTCGATGCGCCGCACCGCGACCCGCGATGTCGAGATGCACGGCAAGACGATCAAGGCCGGCGACAAGGTCGTGATGTGGTTCTGCTCGGCCAACCGCGACGAGCGCGCCTTCACCGATGCGGACCTGTTCATCGGAGACCGCTTCCCCAACGAACACCTCGGTTTCGGATGGGGCGAGCACGCCTGTCTCGGCAACCACCTCGCACGCCTGGAAGCGCGGCTGCTGTTCACCCGCTTGATCGAACGCGGAATCGACGTGCGCGTCGTCGGCGAGCCGGCGCGCTTGCGCAGCAACTTCTTCCGTGGAATCAAGACGCTTCCGGTGGAGATGGAGCGAATCGATGGCTGAGTACGGACGAGCACGATCCCTCATCGCTGGCGAGTGGATCACTCCCGATGGAGACGGCATACCGGTGATCGACCCGTTCACCGAGCAACCTATCGGCGAGGTCGGCGAGTGTGGGCCCGACCTGGTCGCGCAAGCCGTCGCTGCTGCGGACGAGGCATCGGCAGGCTGGGCCGCTACCGCTGTCGAAGAGCGCGCCGAACTGCTCGAACGCGTCGCAGACAAGCTGTTGCGTGACACCGACACCATCGCTGGGCTGGTCAGTCAGGAGATGGGCATGCCCGTGGCGCTGTCACGGGCCACCCAGGCGGAGTTGCCGGCCGCCGTGCTCCGTGCCACTGCCGAGTCCGCGAGACAGTTTCCGTGGTCGGAGCTTATCGAAGGCGCCACCCTCGAACGCGGAGCCGCAGGGGTGGTCGCCGCGATCACGCCGTGGAATTTCCCGGTCCACCAAATCGTCGCGAAGGTTGCCGCCGCGCTGGCCGCAGGCTGCACTATCGTGCTCAAACCCTCCGAGCTGACCCCCTTCGACGCAGGCGTCCTTGCCGAATTGTTCCTTGAAGCCGGCTGTCCGCCCGGCGTGCTCAATATCGTCACCGGCACCGGGCCGGTGAGCGGTGCGGCGCTGGCCGGGCATCCCGGACTGGGACACGTCACGTTCACCGGGAGCGTGGGCGCGGGGCGCACCGTCGCGGGCTTGGCCGCACGTACCTTGACCCGTTGCACCCTCGAACTGGGTGGCAAATCGCCTGTGCTGTTGTTGCCGGATGCGGATATGGATGCCGCAGTCGAAGGAGCGCTCGGCAGCGGGCTGGTCAACTCCGGGCAGGCGTGCAATGCGACCACTCGCATGCTGGTGCCGGCCGCCGCCCTCGCCGACGTCGGCGCCTTGGTGCACGCCCACATCGAGCGATACACCCTGGGTGACCCAGCCGATCCGGCCACCCGGCTCGGCCCGTTGGCGTCGGCGCGTCAGCGCGACCGGGTGCTGGAATATATCGACGGCGCGATCGCTGCGGGAGCCACCCTGATAACCGGCTCCGCCAAGCCTTCCCAAGCCTGCGACCACGGCTATTTCGTCGACCCGACCGTCATCACCGATCTGGATGAGAACGCCCGAGCGGTGCGGGAGGAAATTTTCGGACCGGTCATCGTGATCCAGACTTATACCGATACCGACGACGCCGTGCGCATCGCCAACGACTGCGAGTACGGGCTCTCGGCCGAAATCTGGTCCGCCGACACCGACCGTGCCAAGACGGTGGCCAGCCGCCTGGACGTGGGACAGGTCAAGATCAACGGAGTACGCACCCGAACGCGGCCGTCCGTGCCGTTCGGCGGGCGCAAGAATTCCGGCTACGGCAGGGAGCTCGGCACGCTCGGCATCGAGGAGTTCATCGAGGTCCGGGCGGTGATGGCATGAGCGCCCCCATCGTGGTCACCGGCGGGTCCTCGGGCATAGGCCTGGCTCTGGTTCAACGCCTGCACGCTCGATCCGACGTCGTCGTCATCGACCGCAATATGTGCCCGGTCCCCGGGGTGGTTACCTTCACCTGCGATCTGGCCGATCCCACCGCGATCCACGCGACAACGAGCCAGCTGCCCGCCGCCCTCTCCGGACTGGCAAATGTGGCAGGGGTGCCCGGAACTGCCTCCCCACACACGGTGTTGGCGGTCAATGTGCTTGCCCCCCAACTATTGGTCGCTGATCTGCTAGGTCGCATGGGCGCAGGCGCCACGATTGTCAACGTCGCGTCGGTCGCCGCACATCGCAATACTCGGTCGCCTGAAGCAATCGCCGAACTGGCGGCCGCCCGCGGACTCGGCGAGCTCGACGAGTGGCTGCGGCGGCACCCGACCGACGGCCCCGCCGCCTACGACACCTCCAAGCGCGTATTGGTCGACTGGACCCGCGCGCTGGCCGCTCATCTGGTAGGACGCGGCATCCGGGCGCTGAGCATCAGCCCTGGCCCGGTCGAAACCCCGATCCTGGCCGATTTCACCGCCAGCATGGGGATCGAGGCGATGGAGCGTTCGGCGGGCGCGGTCGGCCGCCACGGACGACCCGAAGAGATCGCGGCGGTCATCGATTTCATGCTGTCGCCGGACGCCTCGTGGGTCAACGGCATCGATATACCCGTCGAGGGTGGCCTGTTCGCTACTCGCTCGGCGCCCTTTCCTGTTGCAGAAGGACTTCACCGATGAATGCATCCTCGCCACTGTCCGACGTCGTCGCGCTCGACGGTATGACACCGGGTACCAAAGAAACCCTCGGCGGCAAGGCCTACAGCGTCAACAAGATGCGGTCACTCGGGCTTCCGGTGCCACCGGCCTTCGCGCTGCCGACACATGTGTGCGCGAAGTACCACGACAACGGTCGCGTTTTGCCCGACACAGTGTGGCAGCAGGTCTTGCAGCAGATGGGAGAGCTGGAACGCCAGACGGGCCGCCGCTTCGGCGCAGGACCGTCACCCTTGCTGGTCTCGGTGCGCTCCGGCGCTGCCCAAAGCATGCCGGGCATGATGGACACGGTGCTGAACCTCGGATTGACACCCGAGTTGCGTGCGGCACTGGCCGCCGAGACCGGCGATCCAGAATGGGCGGAGGACACATGGAACCGCTTCCGAACGAGCTACGCCGCGATCGTCAGTAAGCAACCTGGCAGTGAGCCGCCGGCGGACCCGTATGAGCAGTTGCGGGCCGCTATCGGGGCGGTATTCGATTCCTGGACCAATGAGCGGGTGCGCGCCTACCGCGAGCGTCACGGCCTCGGCACCGGCGGCGGCACGGCAGTGACGGTGCAGGCCATGGTCTTCGGCAACCGTGACGAGTGCTCGGGCACCGGCGTCATGTTCAGTCGTGACCCGGCAACCGGCGCTGCCCGGCTCTACGGTGAGTGGCTGGCCCGGGCCCAGGGGGAGGACGTCGTTTCCGGCGAGAAGACACCTTCTCCGCTCGACACACTGCGCACCGAACGCGCAGACCTCTACGATGCGTTGGCGAACATCGCCTCGACACTGGAGGCAGAACACGCCGACCTGGTCGACATCGAATTCACAGTCGAAAGCGACCGGCTCTACGTGCTGCAGTGCCGTGCAGGCAAGCGGTCTCCGACCGCCGCAGTCCGAATCGCCGTAGAGTTCGTGCGCGCAGGCGCCATCGACAAGGAGGAAGCACTGCGCCGCATCTCGGCCGAACAGGCCGAAATGATCGCCGCGACCGGATCCGTTCACACCGATCGCGAGGTGCTGGCCTCGGGTATCGCGGCCGGCCCGGGCATCGCGGTCGGCCAGGCAGTCGCCGATCTCGACACCGCCCGAGAACTGGCCGCCGAGGGTGTGGCCGTGGTCCTGGTACGGCCGGCCACCGCGCCCGACGACGTTCCCGCAATGTTCGAATCGGCGGCCGTGGTAACCGAATTCGGTGGCGCGACGTCACATGCCGCACTGGTGTGCCGGGAAATCGGACTTCCGTGTGTCGTCGGCTGCGGTGAAGGAACGATGTCGACCCTCAACGGGCGGACCGTCACCGTCGACGGCACAACCGGCAGGATCTTCGACGGCAACGCCACCTCCACCGAGATCGCCGAGTACGACGAGTACCTGACCGAGTTGCTGTCGTATCTGCCTGTGCCCGTGCCCCGGGACCATCCTCTGGCGCCGCTCGCGCGCAGTCTCGAACGGGCGTAATGCTCATGGCCCCCAGAGCAGCTGAGCCCTCGACCGGTGCACTTGCACCGCGGCGGACGCGACACGCCGCCGGTCAACGGGACGCTACGGTTAGTGATAACTTCGTCGCAAACGAGCTTTCGGGTGAAAGGCGGACCATGACGCAGAACTCCGTTCCGGAACCGGCTCGTGCGTCCCGCACCGTTGACGACGCATTCACAGATGCGGGGCTCCTCGGTGCGGAGGCTCCGGTGGCCAAGCGTCCTAATCGCCGCGGCGAACAAACCCGCGCGAAGATCGTCCAGGCGGCCACTGAATGCTTCAGCGAATACGGATACACCCGCACTCGTATCTCCGACATCACCCACCGTGCGGATATCTCCCAGGGAAACTTCTACCGGCACTTCTCGAGCCTCGATGATGTTTTCCTCGCTGTCCTGCGGCCTGGCCTGGCCGAGCTGGCCGACGCAATGTCGCGACGGCTGTCGAACGAGGACGAAATGACGGTTCTCGTCGATGTGAACGTCGCATACCTTCACGCTTACTCGCGCCATCGCAAGGTGCTGCGCTTGTTACGTGAAGCGGCAGCCGCCAGCGCGAACGAAGGCTTCGCGCAGCTGTGGCTGAACATACGCGGCGACTTCGTGAAACGGATTCAACGCTGGCTGCAGCGGCTCCAGGACAACGGGCGCATCGGTGAGGCCGATACCGTACTGCTCGCCGAAACCCTGGGATGTATGACCGAGCAGATGGCCTACATCCATGTCGGCCTCGTCAACGCTACGCCGCGGCGTGAACGTATCGACGAACTCGGCAAGGCGATCGGCGAGGTCTGGTTCCGCGCGCTGCCACTCGTGCACGACGACAGAGCTTCGCTGTCCTGACCGCTCCGTTCCTCCCGAGACCTTTCCCGGCCCTGTAGGGCCATCGTGTCCGAAAGATGCCCTTTATGACCCGAACTCTTCCCTTGCTGGGTTACGCAATAACTGTGCGTCGTGTGATCGAGGAGACACCCGACGCGCGATCGATCGTTTTGTCGGTCCCCGCCGAACTGCGCGACAAGTTCGCCTACCGGCCCGGCCAGTTCCTCACAGTTCGGGTGCCCAGTGAACGCACCGGCTCGGTCGCGCGTTGCTACTCACTGGCGAGCTCGCCTCACACCGACGACGAACTCAAGGTAACGGTGAAGCGCGTCAGCGGCGGATACGGCTCGAACTGGCTCTGCGACAACGTCGATGAGGGTTCGCAACTTCATGTGCTGCCGCCCTCGGGCACCTTTGCCCCCGGCGACCTTCGCGGCGATTTCCTGCTGTTCGCCGCAGGCAGCGGCATCACCCCGGTCATGTCGATTCTCAAAAGCGTCCTCGCCCACGCCGACGGTCGGGTAGCACTGTTCTACGCCAACCGTGACCCGAGTTCAATCATCTTCGAGGCGGAGTTGCGAGGGTTGAGCGAGCGGTTCCCGGGACGCCTGACGGTGCAGCACTGGCTCGAAAGCGAACAAGGCCTGCCGACACCGGCGGGCATCGCCGAGTTTGCCCGCACACACTCCAGCCGTGACGCTTACCTGTGCGGGCCGGCCCCCTTCATGCAGGCAGTGGGCGAGGCGTTGCGCGATCTCGGTGTCGAGCGCTCGCGTATCCACGTGGAGGAGTTCATATCCCTGACCGGCGACCCCTTCCGTCCCGCCGCGCCACTCACCGATACAGGCAACGCCTCTACTGTGACCGTCCGACTGGACGGCGAGACCCATACCCTGGCCTGGCCGGCGTCGGCGAACCTCGTCGATGTCATGCTCGACGCCGGGATCGACGCACCGTTCTCGTGCCGCGAAGGCGACTGCGGTTCATGTATGTGTAGCCTCACCGCGGGCACTGTGGACCCTGGTCGCACCGAGGCGCTCGACCCGGACGATGTCGCCGACGGCTACATCCTCGCCTGCCAGGCCCGGCCCACAAGCCCCGAACTCGAAGTCGAGTTCTGAAGTGGCCCGCCCCCACCGCCATCAGGCGCCGATGACATCGGTCAGTTCATCGCCGAATTGGGAGGAATTGTCAAAACCTGTGGTTCGGTGAGTTTCAGGCGACTTCCGATCCGGTGGTGTCGGCGGGGTCCGTTGATGACGCCGGGGTTGATGTCGCGGGGTCGTTCGAGCAGCTTGCCTTGGTGGAACAGGGCTCGGTTGCGGACGAGGGCGACGAGTTCGGGGGCGTTGGCTGTGCGCCACCGGGTCTGGGCTGCCTCGATCAGCTTGTAGGCCATGGCGATTCCGGCCGCGCGTGAGCCCGGCCCCTTGGTGACCTTCGTGCGAAGTCTCACCGTGGCGAAGGTGGATTCGATCGGACTTCACTGCGAGCTGGGCCTTGTCGATGTCCTCGGCGTTGTAGATATCCTTCATCGCCGGGGCGCACCGGGATGCGCTGATTTCGGGAGCGCGGCGAGAACGTTCGCGGATTTATGGAACCAGCATCGTTGCTCCCGGGTTTGCGGGAACACATCGCGCAGCGCTTTCCAGAACCCGAGCGCGCCGTCACCGACCGCGAGCACCGGGGCGGTCATGCCGCGGCGACAGGCATCACGCAGCAGATCAGCCCATGACTCGGTCGATTCGCGATAGCCGTCAGTGATCGCGACCAGTTCCTTGCGGCCGTCGGTGCGGACCCCGATCATCACCAGCAAGCAGAGTTTCTCCTGCTCCAAGCGCACTTCGACGTGGATGCCGTCGACCTACAGATACGCGTAATCGGTGCCCGAGAGGTCCCAGCAAGCGAACGCGGTGGCCTCGTCTGCCACTGGCCGGTCAGCCGGGTGACCGACGCCGGCGAGGGCCCGGCCCCGGAGCCCCTCACGCGCGATCTCATCGATCGGTGAACCCGACCCACCGGCCCCAGCACCACCCTGATCGGACTCGGAGCCGCCGTCGACTATTTTGAGCATGGGACCTACCTTCCCACCCGGCGTTGGCGCGCCAGGACTGATCAAACCTCGGATTCGAAGATCATCCGGGAAGGTACTCCCTCCCCGGTCATCCACAGGGTTTGATCATTGCTCGCGAACAATGGCCGAGCTCCGAAGCTCAGGGAGTCGGCGAGTGCCTGGCGTTCGATATCAGTCAGCGATTCGGCGAGGTGAGTGCAGTCGTGGTGCTGGGCGATGAATTGCTGTGCCCAGTAGATGGTTTCGCGGTTCGGCCATCGCGGGCACTGGATGGCCAAGGCGCCCGCGGTGTGCAGGATCGCGATCAATGCGCGCGTGGGGTCCTCGGCGGGCTGGGCGTCGAACAGCGCGCGTTGCAGTGAACGGCGCAGCGCCTGCTTGCCGGGCAGATCGGCGGTGGGCCATGTCGTGCGCGAGATCACGCCGCCGAGCCTGATCCGGTCGCGGCGCACCCGGCCGGCGGAGTGTAGTGCGTCCAGCGACCGCTGGCGAAGCCGCCGCGGTGACACCGTCGGCCGGTAGTTCGCTGCGCCACTGGCGTTGTCGGCGAGGGCAGCGACGGCTAAGGCGCGGCTGGCGGTATGCCTGTCGACCAGTAATCGACCGGTGTCGTCGTCGAGCAGCAGCCACATCAGATCGTGGGAAACCGGGGTCATGGCCACCACCGTGGGGCGGGGCGGCTGTGGAATCGCTGAGAGGTCGTGGCGCGCCGGTGATCAATTGGAACCGATTTCCTCAGGCCAAACTTCCGGGAGCATTCCAGTAGCGGCCAACGCTGAGGGGGCAGTTCACTTGGGGCTGATGCTGTCGATGTCGCGTTTACTTCCTCGGGCAGTGACGAGCCCGGCGCCGCCGTCGACAACGATCGCTTGGCCTGTGATCCAGTCCGAGCGCAACACGTTCACGATGCCGTCGGCAATGTATTCGGGTTTGCCCACTTCACCCAGCGGGGTCAACTCTTTGGTGAGCCTGACGTATTCCTCGTTGAAGAAGGGCGCTGTCATCGCCGTCCGGGTCGCTCCCGGGGCAGATGGCGTTGACGCGGATCCCGGCTTTTCCGAGTTCGAGGGCGGCGATACGGGTCAGGTGAATGACCGCCGCTTTCGAGGCCGAATAGATGGTCTCGGCGTCAGTGGATCGATACGCGAGCCGTTCACCATGAGCAAGCCTCCGAATGACGCATCCTGGCGACACATTGTGCATTATACTCTGGTTTTGTGTCAATAAAGGGGCTAGGCTGACCGAAGCCGGTCCTTCACGCCATCAGCTGAGTGGAGGGCCGGTGGGGCAACGCAAGCACGGAGCCCGAAGCCAACCGGGCCTCGTGCTCGCAGACAATCGCCTGAGAAAAGGAAGATTTATGGGATCCCTTGACGGTAAGGTCGCTCTGATCACCGGCGCCGCGCGCGGCCAGGGTCGCAGCCACGCCCTCCGTTTGGCGCAAGAAGGCGCCGACATCATTGCTATTGATATCTGCGATCAGATCGCCAGCGTTCCGTATCCGATGAGCACACCCGCGGATCTCGAGGAGACCGCCCGCCAGGTGGAAAAGCTCGACCGGCGGATCGTTGCGCGCCAAGCGGACGTCCGAGATTTCGAGGCCCTTCGTAACGCGTTCGAAGAGGGCTATGCAGAACTCGGTCGAATCGACATCATTCTGGCCAACGCAGGTATTGCGCCTATGACCTTGCACGAGAAGGATCCGAACCAGGCTTTCCTGGACACCGTTGCCGTGAACCTCTACGGGGTCCGCAACACCGTCCACGCTGCGGTCGGCAGGATGATAGAGCGTGGCGAGGGTGGTTCGATCGTGCTGACGAGTTCCACTCAAGGCCTCACCGGCCGCGGCGGCAACGGCACCGGCGGCATGGACGGCTACGTCGCCAGCAAGCATGGTCTAGTCGGCCTCATGCGCTCCTACGCGAATTGGCTCGCGCAGCACTCGATCCGCGTCAACAGCGTGCACCCGACCGGAGTCAACACCCCGATGATTGTGAATGACTCCATGGCCGAGTACCTCCAGAGCTCGGCGGATCAGATGTCCGCACTGACCAATCTGCTGGATGTGCCCGCGCTCGAATCCAGCGATGTCAGCGCCGCCGTCGCATGGCTCGTGTCCGACGAAGCCCGGTACGTCACCGGAGTGACGCTGCCGGTCGACGCTGGGTTCGTCGTCAAGTAGGCCTATGATCCGGCTTCGCGGGGTTGCTCCGCCGAAAGGCATCCGAAGAGGCCACAGCGCAGTAGTCAGCTTCATTTCGGCTGGGCGAGGTAACTCAGCTTCGGGATCTCGTAGGCCCGCTCGGGATCCCGAGGCCTCCCTCCGCAAGCCGGCAGCTCAGCATGTTCCTCTCCGACAGTCCAGCCGCCCGGTGCCGTCCAGGCCGGATTCGACCCCGGCGAGGTAGCCCCCATCCACCCAGATGGTCTGGCCGCTCAGATAGCTGGCACCTGTACCGACAAGGAAGCAGAGCACGCTGGCCTGTTCCTCGGCTGTCGCCAAGCGGCCGAGCGGTTTGGGGATCGCGTCGAGATAATCCTGGCCCAGCGATCTGACGCTGTAGTCGAGAATCGGCGTCTCGGTGAGTCCCTGTGCGGCGCAGTTGATCCGGATTCCTCGCCGCGCAAACTCCAAGGCCTTCGCTGCGGTGTAGCAAACCACCGCCTCCTTGGCGAGGTTGTAACCCGCCCCTGACCAAGCCGTCGACGCCGTCTCCGATCTTCCGGGCCGCTGCCGCGATCGATTCCGGTTCGTCGAGATCGACCTGATGGAATTCGAAGCCCAGTGCCGGCGCCTTCAAGTCCAGTCCGATGACTCGGGCGCCGCGCTCCAGCAACTGAGTGGCCGTCGCCGCGCCGATTCCGGAACTACACCCGGTAACTACGACCGTCCGTAATCCCCCGTCGATGTACTCGTCATGGGTCGATCTCCTTGCAAGGCAAGCTTCGCCGAATTGTATGTCAACTGCTCAAATAGTGCACTGCGGTCGAAATCGCATATCTTTCGACTTGGTTGCGCAATGGATTCGGCTGTATTCGAACCAGGGGCGGTTCCCAGTGCATCCCCGGCGCTCGACCGCTCAGTGTCGCGCAACCGATGCGATATTGTACACAATCGACATGTTCGGTGTGCTGAGCGACCGATGGATTGGGCTAAAATCGGCGCATGACAGCTTTCGGACCGGGTGTCGCGTCGAGAGCGCAGGCCACCCGTTCGCTCGAAGTCGCCGAGCGCCTGCGGCAGGAGGTGCTGCAGGGAGTAATCAAACCTGGCGCACGGCTTCGGCAGAGCGAGGTTGCCGCTCGATTCGGAGTGAGTACCACCCCGGTTCGAGAGGCATTCGCGACACTGTCCCAGGAGGGGCTGATGCGGCGCGACGCGAATCGCGGCGTCGTTGTCTTCGAACCGTCAGTTCATGAACTGCGCGAGACATACGAGATTCGTCTCGAACTGGAGCCTCTGGCTACACGGCTTGCGACACCCCGACTCGCCGATGTCGACATCGACATGCTCGACGCAATCATCACCGAGATGCACGAGACGACCGATCCTATCCGTCGTGACCGGCTCAACCGCGAGTTGCACGCACAGATCTACGCCAAGGCCGATCGCCCCCGCCTGTCGGGGATCATCGATCAGCTCCGCGACGCCTCTGCCGTGTATCTTCGGTTTCTTTCCCAGGCTGCATCGAGCGGCAGCGGCTATCGCGCTGAAGCCGATACCGAACACCGCAAGATAACCGCCGCTCTGCGGCGCCGAGACGCGGTCGCAGCGGGAGAGGCTGTGCGCGAACATCTCGCCCACTCTCAGAAACACATCGAGGCCGTCATAGGAGCGGGTGCCGTCGGGTTGAGGTGATACCCACCTTGCAGAACGGTGTCGTGTCATTTCCGAACAAGCAGCACTGCTAACGGCAGCAACCGCCAATGATCAATAGTTGGTTGTCTCGGGAACGTACATCGGTGTACATTCCGGAGATTCTCGTCCGCGATGTCCGGTTTCGCTGTCAGAGCCGGTAGAAGTCGCGGGCGAGTTGGAACGAGGTGCGGCCGTCGTCGATGTCGCAGTACACGTAGTCGGTGGTGGAGTAGCACTCCACGTGGCCGAGGCGGGTGGTCTGGCCGTAGTCGAGGACCGGTAGATCGGGCGCGGCGACGGTATCGCCGGCGCAAATGAACTGCGGGGCTCGATCGACCGACATCGCGACCGAGTGGCCGTAACCGGTGTCGCCGCAGCCGCCGGCGGGACGTGGTGGCGGGGTGAATGTGTAGTCCACGATGTCGCAGCGCACGCCGGTGCCGTCGGATTCGATAGCGCAGGCGATATTCGACGACGGTGTGCGAAACGCGCTGTAGGAGTGCTGATCTCCGCCGGGGTGGGCCCACGCCGCCCCGGCCGCCGCGACGAGTAGCGCGACGGGCGCCGCGACCGTCGTGGTGAGCCGCTGTAGCCTCCGGCGGTTGCGCGTCGAATCATGCTCGGAGGCTGGGTGACTGGAATTCGGGCCGCCCTGCGGCGCAGACGTTCTAGCTCGATTCGAGAGGGCAGCCGGTTCGTTCGACGGGCGGGCCGCTACGGTATGTCGCTGCGTCGAACTGCTCACTGCCGATGCCGGTTTCGCTGCTTTCATGGCCTCACTGCTTTCGGTTGTACGGAGAGTGGCCCGATTATCGTGGACGCTGCTTAACAGATCCTTGTCGTCTTCTGCGGTATGTCCGGTTCGTGAGGCATTCCAGTCCGGGTGCGATAAGGTGCCCGCCGGGAGGTACGGGTGGTGACGCGATTGCTGCCCGGCGAGATATTCGCCGGCTATCGGATTGTGCGGCGGCTTGGGGCCGGCGGAATGGGCACGGTGTACGTTGCGGAGCATCCGCGACTACCGCGCCTCGACGCGATCAAGATCCTGGCTCCAGAACTGGCCACCGATCCGGAGTTTCGGGCGCGTTTCCAGCGTGAGGCCGAGTTGGCGGCGCGCATCGACCATCCGAACGTGGTCGCGGTACGCGATCGTGGTGTGGAGGGGGATCTGGCTTGGATCGCGATGCAATACGTCGAGGGCCAGGACGCGGCGGCACTGCTACGTGCACAGGGACCGCTGTCGCCGGAGCGGGCGGTACGAATCATCACCGAGGCGGCAGCAGGACTGGACGCGGTGCACCAGGCCGGACTACTCCATCGAGACGTGAAACCGCCCAACATTCTACTGTCCACCGACGGTGCGGTACGCATCACCGATTTCGGCATTGCCCGCCCGGCTGAATCCGGCACCGCGCTGACCCGCACCGGCACGATCCTGGCCAGTATCGCGTATGCGGCGCCGGAACAATTCGAGGGCGGGGCGATCGACCACCGCGCCGACGTCTACGCACTCGGCGCGACATTGTACGAATTACTCACCGGCACAGCTCCATTCGCTGGACGAGCACCCGCCGCGATCATGGCCGCGCATCTGAGCGCGCCACCGCCGCGACCCTCCACAGCGGGCGGCCACCTTCCCGTAGCGATGGACGAGGTCATAGCCCGAGCGATGGCGAAGAACCCGCGCGAACGGTATTCCAGCTGTGCTGAACTGGCGGATGCGGCGCGGCGGGCATCGGTCGAAGGGCTGCCACCTTCGAGCATGAACAACCCTGTGCCGCAGCCCAACACATCTGTCATTTCCCGAGGCGGACCGATACCGGTTCCCGGGGAGGGATCCTCGGGTGCGGGCATCGGCCTCGGCGGGCGCGTGAATCCTCGAGGCGGCCAGGTGTTCCCGAGCGAGAGAACGCATGCGACGTTCGGCACCGGTAGCTCTTCCGGATCGGCGCAAACTATCGGCGGGGTCGGCAATCGCGCGTTACAGCGGCCCGGCGGTGCCACGACGCATCCTGCGCGCGGAGGGAGGCCTGGGCCCGCGTCCGGAAGTTCCCGGCTGATGCTGATCGGTGGTGGCCTCGCCGCGGTGGTTCTGATCGCGGTGGTGATCGCGATCGCCGTGCGATTCGGTGCCTTCGGTTCCGGCCGTGCCATCCCGTCAGACACCGCAACCGCTGCCCCCGTCACCACGTCAGCGGTGGCAACCGAACCGAGTACCGGGCGTTTCAGCGCGACGGTGACGACCACCGCCCAAGGATCGGCGGCGTGGGGACCGGTCGCCTATATCGTCGACACTTTTCCGGGGCTATTGCCGGCCACCCCGGACGGCACCGGCTATCAAGGCCTACGGTGCGATCTCGGGGAATCCGACGCGCGCCGCCTGCACTGTCCGTCGGAGCAGGGTTTCAGCGTCAATATATGGTGTGATCCGGGTCGGACGCCGCAAACCTACTCCGCCGATCCGGGCTTGGCGGACGTGCACGAGCAGCGCTGGACTCGGACCTCCGGCACCGGAACTGTGCGCTGGGCCAGTGACAGCTATTCCGGATTCGGCTTGTTATCGGTGGCATTCGACGATCCGGGCCGCGATTTCTGCGTGGTGACGGCCTCGGGCGGCTCGGGTGCAGCCGATGTCTATGACAACTGGTGGACCCACGCGCCGATCTGAGCCGTCCAGTGTCGGCAGGGCCCGTCGGCGGCTCACCCCATGGCGGAGTGCGTGTGGTGCTCGACCTCCCGAAGGTGCCTGTGACTCGTCACGCCGGGGCAAGGGCTTTCGGATTCGGGCATCGGTCTCGCGGTCTATACCTCGATTTGTGAGCCCATGATGATGGTCCGGTCGCGCGGGAGGCCGAAGTAGTCGGCGGCGTCGGCGGTGATGTAGGAGGTGGCGATGAACAGGCGTTTGCGCCATGAGGCCATGGTGGGCGCGGCGCCGCGGCGGAGTTCGATGGTGGACAGGAAGTACGAGGCGCGGTCGAGGTCGAGGGGGCCTTCGGTGTCTCGTGGGTCGACGAGTGTGAGTGCGTGGGGAATGTCGGGGGTTTCCATGTAGCCGTAGCGGGCGGTGACGTGGGTGATGCCGTCGTCGGGCGGCCCCAGCGGGTCGGTGGTGATGCGTTCACTGTCGGGGATGCGGGGGACGGGTTCGGTGTGAATGGACAGGATCACGATGTGGTGGTGGCGCACGTGGTTGTGTTCGACGTTGGCCCGCAACGCGAGTGGAGCGGTTTCCTTGCCGCGGTTGAGGAAGATGGCGGTGCCGGGAACAAGCGTCGCGGTGGGTGTGCCTTCGGCGAGTTCGTCGACGAATTGCCGCAGTGATCCTTCTCGTCGGATTCGTTCGGCGGTCACGATCTGGCGGCCGCGTTGCCACGTTGTCATGACTGTGAATGCGGTGAGGCCGATCAGCAGTGGCAGCCATGCGCCGTGCGCGAATTTGGTGAGATTGGCGGCGACGAACAGCAGATCGACGGTCAGCAGGGGGAGTGCTCCGGCGGCGAGTATCCAGTGGGGGATGTGCCAGCGGCTTCGTGCGACGTAGAAGAAGAGCAGGGTGGTGATGGTGATGGTTCCCGTCACGGCCATGCCGAAGGCGAAGGCCAGCGCGGTCGAGCTGCGGAACGCGAAGACGAGGGTGAGTACCGAGACCATCAGCAACCAGTTGATCCACGGGACGTAGATCTGGCCGATCGTGGATTCGGAGGTGTGGGCGATGCGCAGCCGCGGCAGGTAGCCCAGTTGCGCGGCCTGGGAGGCGACGGAATACGCGCCGGTGATCACCGCTTGTGAGGCGATGACCGTGGCGGCGGTGGCCAGCAGCACCAGTGGCAGTCGTGCCCAGCCCGGTGCCAACAGGAAGAAGGGGCTGCTGATATTCCCGGCGTCGTCGAGGATGAGGGCGCCTTGCCCGAGGTAGCTGAGTGTGCAGGCGGGAAAGACGAGGATCAGCCACGCGCGGGTGATGGAGCGACGCCCGAAATGCCCCATGTCCGCGTAGAGCGCCTCGGCGCCGGTCACCGCGAGCACGATCGCGGCGAGCGCGAAGAACGCGGTCCCGAAGTGTCCGGCCAGAAACCCCAGCGCATACGTGGGCGAAAGCGCTTGCAGGATGCGGGGATTGTGCGCGATGCCGCCGATGCCGCAGGTCCCGATGGTGAGGAACCAGGCGATCATGATGGGGCCGAACAGCCGTCCGACCGTGGCGGTGCCGCGGCGTTGCACGATGAACAGCGCCACGATGATCACGACCGTCACCGGGATGACAAGGTCTTTCAACGCCGGCTCGACGACCTTGATGCCCTCGACCGAGGACAGTACCGAGATTGCCGGCGTGATCATGCTGTCACCGAAAAACAATGAGGCGCCGAAGATTCCGAGCGCGGCCAGGCCGATGGCCGTCTTTCGCCCGCGTGGTGAACTCCACCGGCGCAGTAGCGTGATCAAGGCCATGATGCCGCCCTCGCCGTCGTTGTCGGCGCGCATCGCGAGCAGAACGTAGGTGACGGTGACGATGATCATCACCGACCAGAACACCAACGACACCACGCCGAACACGTTGCTCGTGTTCACCGGCACGGGATGGGGGTCGCCGGGGTCGAAGACGGTTTGCAGGGTGTAGATCGGGCTCGTCCCGATATCGCCGAACACCACGCCCAGGGCGCCGACCACGACACCCCAGCGCACGGTATCGCGCTGGCTCGGCGGCTGACCTGGTTCCACCTCGAACGCGGGGCCGCCTCCGATGGTGCCTTTCGCCCCTGTCATGCTGCTCCTCCACGTTGTGGTGTCACGCCAGTCGGACGATACAGCGCACGGCCTTCGACGCGGGGACCGGCGCGGGTCGTGGCCGGTCAGCGGCGAATCGAAGCTCTCAGCAGTGGGCAGGGCGTCGGCCGCCCATTACGCCTTTTCCCGAATCGGGATAGCACGGCGGGGATCTTCGATGCGGCCGTCAGCGCCCGGAACTGCCAGCTCATCTCGCGGACCAGAACTCGGCGTGGGCCTCGGAAGTTGACCAACCGCACGCCTGTTCATTCGGATCGTCGTTCCAGCTCGAGGACACACGAACGGTCTCGGGCTCAGGGTGGGGTCGGGGCATTCCCTGTGGTCGGGTCAGACCTGCGGGCGATGCGGGGCTCGGTGTGGTCGTGTCACCGTGCAGGTATGGGTTCGATGCGGAGGATTCGGCGGATCGTGGCGGGCGGGGTCGCCGCGATGTTCGCCCTGACGGCCTGCGACTCGGGTCGCAATACCGATGTGCAACCGCTTTCCGACAGTGATCGGGCCGCGGTGCGGCAGGCGCTGGACGCGGCGGTGGCGACCGGTCTGCCCGGTGTGCAAGTGGTCGTCACCGAGGGCGGCCGGGACTGGACCGCCTCGGCAGGTGTGGGAAACATCGATTCCGCGGCGCCGTTCCCGAATCATGCTGTCGTCCGGGCCGGCAGCAACACCAAGGCCTTCGTCGCCGCGGCGATGATGCAGCTGGTGGCCGAGGGGCGGGTCGACCTGGATGCACCGGTGGAAAGGTATCTGCCGGGAACGGTGCGAGGCGAGAGGATCGAGGGCAGCCGCATCACCGTGCGAAATCTGATGCAGCACACCAGCGGTGTGCCGGAGTATCTGGAGCTACCGGAGCTCGACGTCGACTACGACGTGATGCTCACCCAACACCACGACGCCGCCGATCTGGTGCAACGCGCGCTGTCGACCATGCCGGCGCACTTCCCTCCGGGCGAGAAGGCCGAGTACAGCAACACCAACTATCTGCTGGTGGGGATGGTCCTCGAAAAGGTAACCGGGCATCCCGTCGGCGAAGAGGTCACCCGCCGAATCATCGAGCCACTCGATTTGCGCCACACGTATTTTCCGGCCGCCGGTGACCTCGGGCTGCGCGACCCGCATCCACAGAGCTATGAAGACGACAACGGCGCCCGCGTCGACGTCACGCGGTTGGACACCACCTGGGCGGGAGCAGCCGGTGCGCTGGTCTCCACCGGCGAGGAGCTGAACCGATTCTTCACCGCGCTGCTCGCCGGAAAACTCGTGGCGCCGACCCAACTGGCGCAGATGCAACGCGACATCGCACCACTCACCAACCGGCCCGCCGGTATCGACTACGGACTCGGCCTGGCCCGGTTGGCAGTACCGTGCGACACCCAGGTGTGGGGGCACGGCGGATCGATCCCAGGCTTTCGCACCTACGCGGGGGTCACAGCCGTGGGCCGCGCGGTGACCGTGGTGGCCAATCAGCGACCCACCGATCCCGCCTCCGCCACAGCCCTGCAGCACGTATTCGACGCCGCGGTGTGCGCCCGCACGTGACCCGAATGGGGCGTACGGCCGGCCCGGTCCGGAGAACGCGCACCCCTACCTGGTGCAGCCCACGGCCGAAGCTCGTGCTGGCGCACCTCGGCATTCGTCCCGGAAGGCGGCCGGGGAACGCTGTGACCGACAGCAGTGATCGAGACGAAAGTCGTTGTCGGACACAGTATCTGATCGATCGTAGGGCTGCCGATATGCCGCCCGTCGGGTCTGCGCGGTGGGAGGGGCGCCGATGAGCGCCGCCATTGCCACTGCTGGGTCACGCCTCGGATCACCTGCCCCCGTTCGCATGACGTGAGTTGTCGATCCTTGGTGGCGGGCTGCTCGTGCTGTTGATCACGCGGTGGTGGCGGTTTCCGCTGTGGGCGGGATGGAACGCTGGTGGGTGACCGATCTGTGGGCCGACAGTGACGGCTTCCTGTGCTGGTATGCCCGCGACGGAGGCTATCCCGGCGCGGTGCCGATCACGACGATCGTGCCGTGAACCGCCAGCGGGCGATATCGGCGCCGATGTCGGTCGCGGGTGGTTCGTGATAGAGCCATTCGCGGGCGAGGCGGTGCCAGTTGTTGGTGGTGTGTAGTTGTCCGAGTACGGCGTAGGTGAACAGGTCCGCGCGGCGGGAGAACACGTGCTCGGGTGGGAGGCGCTGGTGGCGCATGCCGCGGAACTCGGCCGTGCGGGGGTCGACGGCGAGAACCACTGCGCTGGTGGCCAATTCGGGGGTGACGGTGATGTCCTCGTCGATCAGGTGCCAGCCGGTCGCGGCCCAGATGTAGCCGAGGCATTCCTCGGGCGTGACTCCGGCGTCGGGATCGACGATGCCCCGTGCGACCCAGGAGTGGTAGATGTGCTCGGCGCGGTATTCGCCTGCGGCGCGGATGATCTCGCGTTCGAGTTCGACGTCGGCGGGACTCATGGCGGTGTAGAGCCCGAAATCGACGAACGCGAGTCGCCCGTCCGAGGTGAGCAGAATATTGCCCGGATGCGGGTCGCCGCAGAACTCGTGGTCGGTGAACAGGGAAGTGATGTAGAAGCGGTAGATCAGCTCGCCGATGCGGGTGCGGTCGGCGTCGGGCAGGGATTGCAGGTGCTGGAACGGTTCGCCGACGACCAGCTCGGTGACCAGAACGTTGGGTCCGCAGCAGTGTTCGATGCTGTCGGGCACGCTGATGTAGGGATGGCCGCGGTAACGGGTCGCGACGTGGTGCTGGGTGCGGGCCTCGCGGTGGTAGTCGAGTTCGCTGCCGATGTTGCGGGCGATTTCGGCGAGCACGTCGTCGTCGGCGGCGCTGGGCAGGATCGCCTTCCACAGGCGGCTGATCATCATCAGGTTGCGCATATCGGCGTCGACGGCGCGGTCGACGCCGGGGTATTTGACCTTGACCGCGACCGCTCGTCCGTCGCGTAGTCGCGCGCGGTAGACCTGCCCGATGGAGGCGGCGGCGATCGGCGTTTCGTCGAAGTCGGCGAAGATCCGCGCCATCGGGCCGAGATCGTTCTCGATCACCGCGCGCATGGCGGGGAACGGGAACGCCGGCGCCTGGTCGCGCAGTTGCGCGAGTTTGGTGCGGAACATCTCGCGTTGTTCTTCGGGAAGGAGGTCGAGGTCGAGCACCGACAGCATCTGCCCGAGCTTCATCGCCGCGCCCTTCATCCCGCCGAGCACGGTGACCAGCTGCTGGGCGGCCTGCATCGCCGAGCGTTCACTCAAGCGCCGGCGCGCTTCTTCGGTGCGGCCCACCATCGACAGCCGGGTGCCGACCCCGCGCAGCGCCTGTCCCGCGGCGAGCCGGCCCACTTTGCTGCCACGCGAGATACGGCCGTGGGGAACCCGGTTGCTCACTGATACACCTCCATCCGTTCGGACCTGCCGCTCACCGCGCCGGACCGAGTGGGGCGAGGCGAGGCCAAGCTACCGGCCCGCCCGTGACTGTTCGGCGGTTCGGATCCACTCGCGTGGATATCACGAAAATACGCGGCCGACGTGGGAACAGCACACAGCCGCCGACGAGCGCCGAGAAAAAAGAGGTTTGGGCCCGCGCGGCGGGGGTTGTATACGAGTGTGATGTACGGCGGTGGCGAGGAGATGAGTGTCTTGGTGGATGACAGCGGCTTGAGCGTCGAGGTCGACCGGACCGGCGGCGCGCTCGTCATATCGGCGCACGGCGATGTCGACGCGATGACGGCCGATCAGTTGCAGCGTGTGCTCGACCGGATGAGCGCGGCGTTCGAGGATGCCGATCAGGCCGCGCCGGTGATCGATCTGTCCGGAGTGGGTTTCCTGGGCTCAGCCGGTCTGAGCGTGCTGCACGCGGCCGCGACCACGGTGACTCCCCGCCGGTTGCGGGTGGTCGCGTCCGGGGCCGCCAAACGGGTCATCCAGGTCACCGGCCTGGATCGGATGGTCTCGGTGTACGACGATCTGCCCAGTGCCGGCGTCGCCGCGCGCTGACCCGACGGCAGAACGCCGCCGGGTGGCGTAACCCACGGGAGCGCCGACGCGCTGGTCGAGGCGGGCGATACCGCGGCGAGCCTTGTAACGGCAACGTTGCACTGGCACGCCGGGAGGACGATTCTGGAAGCCATGCGCGCCCGTGACGTGGAGATCGGGCATACCTATGTGGTGCTGGTCCCGCATCGACTGCCGGTCGCCCGCTATCCCGACCGCGAGCGACTGGGGACATCGATGTGGGTGGCGAGCCTGCTCACCGGCGCCCGTTTCCGGCTCACGGTCTCCAACGTCGACTACGACACCGATCCGGTGACGGTCGAGGGTCTGCGACTCATCGAACGCTCGCACACCGAGATCACGCTCACCGACGACCAGGCCGCAGCCCTGGGCTTGGCAACGAAACAGGGATATCGCATGGTGGGATCACTCGTGGACCGTACCGGCCGAGTGGCGTGCCTGCCCTCGATCGAACCGATCCGGGTACCGGTGCGCTGGCTGCGTTCGGCCGACGATCCCCGGCTGGCGCGGTCCACCCACCGCGATGCGGACCTGTGGCCCTTCATGTGAAGAGTCGTCACGGACCGCGCTACCGGAACGATCTCCACCGGCCATAATTGTGTCGTGCGGCGCAACGGCATGGACAACGACCCCGAGCACACGGCGGGAGAAACGGCAGCAGCTGATCCGAGCATTGTGCCGCGGGTCGGATCCTTCCGGTTCTGGTTCGCGACGCGGTGCTGGGAGTGGTCGGAAGAGGTGTACCGGATGCACGGCTACCGCCCCGGCAGCGTGGTGCCGACCACCGAGCTGCTGCTCTCGCACAAACACCCCGACGACCGCGACGATGTGGCGGCTCGCATCGCCCGCGCGGTCGATATGGGCGAATCGTTCTCCAGCCGGCATCGGTTCATCGACACCGCAGGGCAGGTGCACCACGTGATGGTGGTCGCCGACCGCCTCTACGACGATGCCGGAGCAGTCATCGGTACGGCCGGCTTCTACATCGACCTCACCGAGACCCTGGCCGAGAGCGAGCGCGAAACTCTGTCGGCGGCCCTGCCCGACGTGATCGAGCACCGCGCGGTGATCGAACAGGCCAAGGGTGTGCTGATGTGGATGTATCGCGTCAATGCCGAACAAGCGTTCAAGATTCTGTCCTGGCGCTCTCAGGAGACCAACACCAAACTCCGCGACCTGGCCGCCCAGCTGGTCGCCGAACTGGAGACGCTTCCGGAAGCGCAGCCGCACACGCTCACCGCCTTCGACCACCTGCTGCTCACCGCTCACACCCGCATACCGCGCCGTCCCCGCTGAATCAGGCGCGGGCCCGCTCGCGGGCCAGGGATCGATCGCGGTGCTCCTCGAAGCGCGGGATCTGCACCAGTTCCATATTCTCCAGAAAGGCGCCCAGTCGTTCCCGGGCCTGTTCGCCGCGTGGACCGAAGTCGTTGCGGCCGAAGATGTCCCATTGCCGGATCACCGGTTCGAGCACGTCCTCGTAGTGCTGGCGCAGATCGTAGACGCCGTGTTTGGCCATCAGCACTCCGTTGCGGCGGAAGTTGGGCATTCCGGCGCCGGGCATCTTGAAGTTCTCGACGATGATGTCGATGGCCGTCATCGCCTGATCGGGAACGAGATCCAACGCGGCGGCGCACATGGTCCGGTAGAAGATCATGTGCAGGTTCTCGTCGAGCGCGACGCGCTGCAACATGCGGTCGGCGATCGGATCGGCGCACACCTTGGCGGTGTTGCGGTGGCTGACGCGGGTGGCCAGTTCCTGAAAGCTGACGTACGCAACCGAATACAGGAAACCCGCTTCGCCGTCGAGGAGCCGGGCCACCCCCGGGGTGAAGCCGTTGGTCATATGGGTCATGCGGGTGTTCTCGAGCGCGACCGGGTCGACGCCACGGGTGATCACGAGGTAGTCGCGCAGCACGACGGAGTGGCGGTTCTCCTCGGCGGTCCAGCGGCCCACCCACGTTCCCCAGGCGCCGTCCTGAGAGAAGTTCTCGGCGATCTCGCGGTGGTAGGAGGGCAGGTTGTCCTCGGTGAGCAGGTTGGTCACTAGCGCCGCCTTCGCCACCTCGCTGAGCGTGGATTGCCCGGGCTCCCAATCGGTTCCGCCCAGCATGGCGAAGTTGCGGCCGACGTCCCAGGGGACGTAGTCGTGCGGATGCCACTCCTTGACCATCGACAGATGCCGGTCCACTGCCGTGGCGGCGACCGGTTCGAGTTCGGTGAGGATTTCCCGTTGCGTCAACTCGCGTGCCACGCTGGTGATCTACCTTTCGGTGTCGAATGCGACCTCGGCACAGGGTGTGACGAGGGTGAGGTCCGCGTCGTAGCGGCGGTACAGCAGATGTCCCCGCCCGGTGCAGGCGTCGGCGTAGAACAGGAACGGCAGGCCGTGCTCGCACAGGCGCTCCACCGCCGCGGCTTCGGTGAGGATGGGTGTCGGGCGCGAGTGCACCGTGAAGACCCGGCCCCCGGTATCGGACGGCGGATGCATCCGCGACCGGCGCGCCAGCCGCAGCCCCGACGGGCCCGCGCGGTAGACGACGGCATCCTCACCGGTTTCGGCGTCGACGAACAGGTGCACGTCGAAGTCGAGCGTGTCCATCATCGCCGCGGCCGACTTCGGGCGCACGGTGTCGAGTGGGAACACCTTGCGGCGCACGATCTTTCCGACTCCAGGGTCGGCCAGCGCCGGTCGCGCCGGATCCGGCCACTCCCGGGCGGTTGCGCCGGTGAGTTGCCGTTCCAGCCGGACCACCACCGACAGCACCTCGTTGGGCCCGCGGGTGCGCACCTGCATCCGGACCGGGCGATCGGGTAGTACGAGATTCACTTGAACCAGCAGGGATTCGGTCTCACCGGGAGCGGCGGTCACCCGTACCCGGGCGCCGCCGGTAACGGTGTGGCGCGCCAGCAGCCGGCCCACCGCCCCGGCCACGCGCTCGGCCTCGAGTGCGGGTACCGGCCCGCAGGTGAAGATGACGATGTCCGGGAACGCTGCCGACGACCATGCCTGAGATTCCCGCAACACCCGCTCGCCCTCTTTCGCTCACCCGACCCGTTTCGACGCACGACAACTGTGCCGACGCCGACGGTGGCGCCCAAGAGCCGAAAGTCCCTTCGAGAAACCACGAAATGCCCGATCGGATATTCCGATCGGGCTTCGGGGGGCCGAGGTCAGACGGTTGTGACGACCTCGTCGTACTCCAGCCGCGGGGAGCGCGGGTACCAGGCGTCGGGGCCCGGCTTGCCGATATTGACCACGACCAGCGCACGGTGCGTGCCCTCGGGGAAGAACTCCTTGTCGACACCGGCGGCGTCGAACCCGTTCATCGGACCGGCGGCCAGGCCCGCGGCGCGGACGCCGAGGATGAAGTAGCCCACCTGGATCAGTGCGTTGAACCGTGCCGATTCGGCCCGGTAGTCGTCGTCGGCGAAGTAGTCCTTGGCGTCGGGCGCGTGCGGGAAGACCTTCGGCAGGTGGTCGTGGAAGTTCAGGTCTGCGGCCAGAATCGCGGTCAGCGGCGCCTTCTCGGTCTTGGGCTTGTTGTTGTCGAGCATATGCTCGACGAGGGCGGCGCGGGCCTCGGCGCCGCGCACCAGCACGATACGCAGCGGCTGCTGATTCATCGAGGTCGGCGCGTATTTGATCAGGTCGTAGATGTCGCGGATCTGCTCGTCGCTCACCGGTTCGTCGGTGAAGGTGTTGGCGGTGCGGGCCGTGCGGAACAGCAGGTCCTGGGCTTGCGCCGCGAGGGTCAGGCGGGTGGTGGGTTGAGCGGTGCTCACAGCGTAACTCCTTGTCGGGGTTGTGGTTTCGGTCAGTCGTGGGTGACTCGGCGGGAGCGGGTGCGCAGTTCACCGTCGATGCGGACGAGCACGTCGTGCACCACACAGCTCGGCGCGATCTCCGGCGCGGCGCCGGGCCGGATCTTGACCACCAGGCAGTACATCGTGGCGACGATGCTGCCGTCCTCGCGCGGGGAGAGGTTGATCATGTTGAACCAGTGCCGGCGTTGCATCGGATCGCTGTCGAAGCGTTTGTGGAACTCCACCAGATCCGACACGATCCCGGCGCGGGTGCGCGCGGGCGGGCGGCCCGGTGTGTGCTCGAATTCGGCGTCTTCGGTGAAGGTTTCGGCGTAGCCGGTGATGTCGCGGTTGTCCAGGCGCTGCATCTGATCGGCGTAGAACTGCTGGACCTCGGCGTACAGCTCGGCACGGCTGGCGACAGTGGTCATGGACGGCTCCTCGGAAGACGGTGTGGCGGCCGCCGGGATTCCGGGCGGACCTCGATCGCGCTCCACGGTCGCCGACGGCACTCGAGATTCGGTCGAGCCCGCACCGGTTTGACCGGTCTTATAGGGCCTTTCGCGACGCTGGTGGCCGGACGGGCCGGTGTAACCGGATCCAGCACCGATGGAGGAGATATGGCGGACAGTCAGCGCGTGGCGTTGGTCAGCGGAGCGACCAGCGGGATGGGCTTGCAGATCACGAAAAACCTGGCGGCACAGGGTGTTGCGGTGTTCATCTGTGCCCGGGACGAGCAGCGGGTGGCCGATACGGCCAAGCAGTTGCAGGACGACGGATTCGCGGTGGACGGAGTGGGCTGCGACGTCCGCGACGCCGCCCAGATCCGGGAGTACGTCGACGCCGGGGTACGGCGATTCGGGCCGGTCGACATCCTGGTCAACAACGCCGGGCGCAGCGGTGGCGGCGTGACCGCGCAGATCGAGGACGAGCTGTGGCTCGATGTGATCGAAACCAACCTGCACAGCGTCTTCTATGCCACCAAGGCCGCGCTCACGGCCGGCGGCATGCTCGACCGGGGCAGCGGGCGGATCGTCAACATCGCCTCGACCGGGGGTAAGCAGGGTGTCCTCCACGGCGCGCCCTATTCGGCCTCCAAGCACGGGGTCGTCGGCTTCACCAAGGCGCTGGGGCTGGAGCTGGCCAAGACCGGAATCACGGTGAACGCGGTCTGCCCGGGGTTCGTGGAAACGCCGATGGCCGAACGGGTTCGGGAGGTGTACTCGGGTCTGTGGGGTGTCGACACCGACGAGGTACACGCGCAGGTGAGCGCCCGCGTGCCGATCGGCCGCTATGTCCGGGTCGACGAGGTGGCCGCGATGATCGACTACCTGATCTCGCCGGCCGCCACCGCCGTGACCGCACAGGCATTGAATGTCTGTGGCGGCCTGGGCAACTACTGACCACGGAGCGCCGTCATGACAACAATGGACGAGAACGTCACCCCTGCACGGGAACTCGATGCCGCTCAGCACGACTATCTGCAAGTGCTCGACGCCATCCAGTCGGGCGCGCTGCGGCTGCTGGCCGGCTTCCCCGCACAGCCCAGCGGGTTGCGGATCCAGGTCGGTGCGGTGACCGTCGAGGCCCAGTGGCCACAGGGGCCGGCGGAGGCGGTCGTGGGTGCGGGCGCGGCCCCGGCACCCGCGACCGATTCCGCGAGCGAGGTGACGGTCGCCGATCCGGTGATCCGCGCACCCAGCGTGGGAGTGTTCTATCGGAGCCCGCAGCCCGGTGCCGAGCCGTTCGTGGCGGTCGGCGACCGTGTGTCGCCGGGGCGTCAGGTCGGCATCGTGGAGGCGATGAAGCTGATGATCCCGGTGACGGCCGAGGCGGGCGGGGTCGTCACCGCGATCCTCAAACAGGACGGTGAATCCGTGCAATTCGACGAACCTCTGTTCTCGTACTCGCCGGAGTGATCACCACGGACGGGTGGACCTGCGCCAGGTGAGAATGCGGCGCTGGGTCCGCCCGTCCACCTGCGCGGCGCCGATCAGGGTCAGCACGTCACCGTCGAGTGACATCTGGCGTACCTGCTCGGTGCCGGCCCAGGCCGGATTGGAGCAGACACTGATCGCGTGCACCACCGCCGTTCCCGCCGTGCGCCAGGTTCCGGCGTAGCCCATGAACGGGGTCGCCGCGGCGGTGTCGCCGGTGCGCATCATGCTCACCGAGACCGAGCCCTGTGCGGTATAGATCAGCAGACCACGCGGCGCCGGGCCCAGTGGCCCCTCGCTGCGCACGTCCGCGTCGTCGATGTCGTAGTAGGACACCAGTTCCCAGGTGCCGACGAGATCAGTCGCAGTCATGGTCCTCACGATGCGTGCCGCCGCTCGAATCATGCTCGAGCGTTCCCGCGGGCGTAGTCGTAGGAGGCGCGCACCAGTTGCCAGACCTGTTCCAGTTCGTCGGCGTCGCGCGGGCCGTAGACCATCAGCAGCGTCGCCGGCAGGACGCCGGCGCGAGCCATCGGATGCTGTTCGGCCCAGCCGGCCGAAATAGCCTCGGCGGCAGCGGATTCCGGCAGGCGCAGATGCAGGCTGCCGTCGGCGTGCCCGTGTAGGTGCGCGAATTCGGTGCCGGCCAGGAAGGCGTCCTCGGGGCCGTGTGCGAGATCGGGATGCAGATGCAGGGCGCGGGTGTCGGGCAGCGAGACCGTACTGCGGGCGGCCAGCACGCCATCGAGTGTGGCCATGCGCGCCCACAGTGCTTCCTGGAGCCGGACGTCCGGATTCTGGGTGAGCTGCTGATGCGGATTGTGTGGCCGGGTGAGCGGGCGTTCGCCGCGCCGCCGGGGCAGGCGCGGGTTTCCGTGCGGTGCCGTCGCAGTCATCACTGTGCTCCTCTCGCGCCGGTGAAGGCTTCTGGTCACACAGTAGTTTCCAAAGTATAGTAGTTACCAAATGGAAAGTGCCCAGGAGGGCTCATGACGCCCGTCACGCCGCCGCCCGTCGCGGATCCGTGCCCGATCTCGCCGGTGGTCGACCTGTTCTTCGGCCGCTGGTCCACCCAGGTGCTGTGGGTGCTGATCCACGACGGACGGATGCGTTTCAACGAAGTGCAGCAACGTATTCCGGGCGTCACGCCCAAGGTGCTGACCCAGCGGCTGCGCCAGCTCGAACGCGACGGTCTGGTGCGGCGCACCTACCACCCCGAGGTCCCCCCTCGCGTCGAGTACGCGGCCACCGCGCTGGCCGGCACCCTCACTCCGTTGTTCGACGGTCTCGCGCGGTGGTCGAACGAGCACCTGGCGGAGGTGCTGGCGGCTCGCGCCGCCTACGACGCGGGCGAACGCTGAGCCGCCGACTCCAGCAGCAGCTCGGCGAATTCGCGCGGCATGGTGATCATGCAGTCGTGGCCGGTCGGCAGGACCTTGAGCCGTTCGGCGGGCAGGTCCGCCGGGGGAAGTGTCCGCGGCATCGCCGCTCGCATCGCCTGGAAGGCCTCGCCGCCCTCACTGCAGTGGATGTGAGTGACGGGAACGAGCGCCAGATCGTCCGGATTGCGCAGCGTCAGCGGCTGGTGGAAAGTCTTCAGCGACTGGGCCGTCAGCATCGAGGCCACCCAGCTCAGATCGGGTTCCTCGGTGACGCCGTTGATTCCGCTGTCACCCATCGGCTCGGTCGGCGGGGGCACGCGCCAGCCGTCTCCGACGGCGGCGGCCGCGGTGGTGAACGCCTCGACCATCTCCGGCATGATGTCGGCGACGGCTTCGCCGTCTCGTGGCACGAAGGTATCCACGTAGATCAGCTCGGCGATGCGGTCCGGGAACCGGTCCGCGAGCGCGGTGACGACGATCCCGGCATAGCTGTGGCCCACCAGGATCAGCTCCCGCAGATCCTCGGCGACGATCAGGTCGGCGAGATCGTCGACGTGGGTGTCGAGTCCCACGTCGGGGGTGAGTTCGTCGGCGCGTTCGCCCATGCCGGCGAGTGAGGGCGCGAAGACACGGTGGCCGGCCGCGGTGAGCAGCGGGGTCACCCGCTGCCAGGCCCAGCCGCCGTGAAACGCGCCGTGAACGAGGAGATAGGTCGACACGACAGGTCCTCCTGGGTGCTCGGAACTAGGTGGTGCTCGGAACTAGGTGGTGCTCGGAACTAGGTGGGTGCTCGAAACTGGGTACCGGAAACGATGAGACGGTCGCCGTGTGCCGGCGGGATGTGCTCGGGCCGGATCCCGAGGCCGATCACCCGTGCCACCACGTGCGAGAGTCCGGGGAAGCGACGCAGCAGCCGGGCCAGCAGCGGCTTGTCGGTGCTGGGTCCGCCCGCGTTCGGATACAGGTCGGCGAGCAGTCGCAACTGCGCGAATTGCACCACCCGCATGGGAAATTCGCGGCGGCGCTGCACCGCGCGCAACTGCGCGAGACTCGGCACACCGCCGGCGGCCAGCGTGGGCGCCAGCAGCCGCGCGGCGGCGACCGCGTCCTGGACCGCGAGGTTGATACCGACACCGCCCGCCGGCGACATCGCGTGCGCGGCATCACCGATCGCCAGCAGACCGGGCCCGCACCAGTGGCGCAGCCGGTCCACCCGCACATCGAGCGGCTTCACATCGTCCCAGTCGCGGATCGCGGCCTCGAGACCCGGCGCCAGCACCGGATAGATGGCCGCGAGCTGCGCCCGGAACCCGGGCAGCCCGCCGGCCCGGATCGCCTCGAATCCGCCTTTGGGGATCATGTAGGCGACCTGCAGGTAGTCGCCGCGATCGATGCAGACGATGAAGAAGCCCTTGCCGCTGCGGACCGTCGGCAGGCTCTCGCCCGCCGGTTTGCCCACCCGGAACCACAACACGTCCATCGGCGCCCGGCTGGCCGCCACCGCGAGCGTACCGCTGGTGCGCACCAGCGAATGACGTCCGTCGGCGGCGATCACGAGACGGGCTCGCACCTCGACCGGACCGTCCGGGGTGGCAGCGCGCACGCCGGTGACGGTGCCGCCGGACTCGAGCAGTTCGGTGACCTCCGCCCGCTGCAGCAGACGGAATCCCGGATACCGGCGACCGGTTTCGGCGAGGAAGTTCAACACGTCCCACTGCGGCATGAACGCCACGAACGGAAACCGGCCGGGCAGCCGGCGGAAGTCCGCGAACACGACCGGCCCCAGCGCGGTCGCCATCGGCAGCTGCGGAGCCCGCACATGCGGCAGCCGGAGAAACTCCTCGGCGAGCCCGAGCTCGTCCATCACCGTCAGCGTCGACGGATGAACCGTGTCACCGCGGAAGTCGCGCAGGAAGTCCGGATGTTTCTCCAGCACGATAACTTTCGCTCCGGACCGGGCCAGCAGCACACCGGCGACCAGCCCCGCCGGTCCGCCGCCGACCACACACGCATCGACGGTCTCGGTGCCTATTTCCCGCTCGGCGCTGCCTATTTCCCGCTCGGCGCTGCCTATTTCCCGCTCGGCGCTGCCTATTTCCCGCTCGGCTGTGCCTATTTCCCGCTCGCTCATGCCAGGCACGCCGGTACCCGGCCGTGGTTGTAACCGACCATCTCGTCGAAGATGGCGAGCACATCCAGCGGCGCCCCCGGTGCCGCGCCGTCCGCTTCGGCGTATGCGCGATGCAGATTGCCGACCACTCGTTCGGCATCCACCAGATCGGCGAACTCGCCGGGATCGGCCTCGAGGGCGATGCCGAGCGGAGTCAGCCCCAATGCCCGGCCGTCGAGCGCCAACCTGCCGATCCACTCCAGGTACCGGATCGTGTCCTCGAAGATCCCCGGTCCGGTGACCGGGCCGTGGCCCGCCACAACGGTTTCCGCGCCCAGCTCGGCCAGTGTCCGGACCGCGGCGAGGGTGCCCTCGACCGAACCGAACAAGCAGAACGGTGCCGCACCCGACATCACCAGATCCCCGGCGAACAGCACCTTCTCCGCGGGCAGCCAGGCCACCACGTCGTTGGTGGTGTGCGCCGCCGGACCCAGATGGATCAGCTCGACTCGCCGGTCGCCGACGTGGAGGGTCAGCCGGTCGGAGAAGGTGACGGCGGGTGGCGTGACTCGTACGTCGCCCCAGCGGACCTGCGGCCACAATTGCGTCAGGGCCAGCCCGGTCTCGATCATCTCGGCGCGGATCCGGTCGTGTCCGATGCGGACCGCGGCGGGCCCGAACAGATGGTTGCCGAAATTGTGGTCGCCGTGGTGATGGGTGTTGACCACGGTGCGCGCCGGCCCGCCGGCGACCCGATCGACGTGTTCGATCAGGCCGCGGGTGCGGTCCTCGGTGGCGAGCGTGTCGATCACGAGCGCACCGTCGGGCCCGGCGACGACGCCGGCGTTGCTGACGCACCAGCCGCCGTGGCCGTGGGTGTAGGCGAAGACACCGTCGGCCACCTCCTGCACCACCGGCTCGGCCAGGCGCGAACTTCCGGTCGCCGTCATGACGGGGCTTTCGCGGATTCGGCGCGGCGGGCCGCGATGTATCGCACCGCGCACAGCAGGGTGTTGCGGCTGTTGGTGCCCAGCGCCTCGCCGAGATAGGCGCGTGCCTCGGCGAGTCCGGTACCGGGACCGAGGATTTCGCGCGCGGCGGCGGGGTTGATCGCCACCGTGTGGCGGGCGGTGACCACCACGCCGGCGGGATCGTCGGCGAATTCCCATGCGCCACTGTGCCCGAACAGCATCGCGGGCGGCAGCTGCTGTTTGTAGTCGATGCGCTCGGCCGGGACACAGATTCGGACCGACCGGGTGGTGTGCGGGATACCGCCCTCGGTGACGGTGTCCATCTCCATCAGCTGCACCCCGTCGGCGTCCTCGGTCAGATCCACCCGGCCGACGTGCGGTACGTGATCGGGCCAGCGGTCGCTGTGATAGACGAAGTCGTAGAGCTCGGCTGCCGTTGCGTCCAGTGTCACGCGATCCTCGAAGGTGACGATGATGTCGTCGACCGGATGGCCCAGCTCGGCGATCCGTGCCAGCGCCGCCAGCTCGGCCACGCTGTTGCGGTCGACCGCGCCGGTGATCACGTCCGGATCCACACCGTCGGCCACGGTGAAGTGGTGGTCGAGGGTGACAGTCGTTGTGCGCGGACCGGTTTCGTCGAACCTCCACTGCCCGCCCATGGAGGCGATCGGCGCCCGGCTGCGTTCCTGTTCGAAGGTGATGCGCCGCCCGGCGGAGTCCAGGGTCCGGCGCGAGGTCCAGTCGGTGACCTGCCCGTTCACCGTCGCCCACAGCCGGAACCGCTCCTCGTCGGCGCCCCGGTGCAGATGCCGCACCAGCACACTGGGTTCGAAGATCACCGGCCAGCGGCCGACGTCGGCGACCAGCCCGTAGACCTCGTCCGCGGGCGCCTCGACGACACGGGTGTGAGTCGTGCGGATGGTCATGCCACACCCGCCAACTGCTGGTTGACGATGTCGATCAGCTCCTGCGGGGTTTTGACGTCGATGAGCTGTTCCTCGGGGACCGTCACCCCGAACTCGCGCTGGATACGCGAGGCGGTTTCGATCAGGGCCAGCGAGTCGTAGCCGAGTTCCTCGAACTCGACCTCGGCGATGTCGCCGGCGAGTTCGGGGGCGTCCTCGTCGCCGCCGGCGCAGGCCACGAGAATTCGGCGCAGGGTGTCGATGGTGATGGTCATGATCTGCTCCTGAGTGCATTCGAACGGATAGTGCGGTTGCTGTTGTTGCGGGGTCAGCGCGGGTGGGCGCGGACGACCACCGCGGAGTTGAAACCCCACCGGCCGCGCGCGAGCACCAACCCGGCGCCGAGGTCGGCCGAGCGCGGTTCGCCGCGGACCAGATCGATCCGGCATCCTTCGGCGAGTTCGGTGGTAGCCACGGTCGGCGGGATCACCGCGTCGCGCATGGCCAGCAGGCAGGTGACGATGTCGAGGGGGCCCGCGCCGGAGAACAGCCGCCCGGTGAGCGGTTTCGTGGCGGTCACCGCTACCCCGCCCGGACCGAAGACGGCCTCGAGTGCCGCCGCCTCGGCACGGTCGGCGTCGGGGACACCGGCGGCATCGGCGAAGACGACATCGATGTCGTCGTTGCGCAGTCCGGCATCGGCGAGCGCCAGCTCGATGGCCCGCTGCAGTCCCGGCGGGCGCGGCGAACCCGGCGGCGGATCGAATGTCTGCGCGTAGCCGGCGATTTCGCCGTAACAGTCGGGCACACCCCGGGCCTGGGCCGCCGCTGCGTCCTCGAGGACCAGCATGGCTCCGCCCTCGCCCGGCACGTTGCCCGCCGCCTGCGCGTCGAACGGCAGATAGGCGCGCGCGGGATCGGTTGCGGTACTGACCGTTCCGGCCGCGATGTGGGAGACCCAACCCCACGGGTCGAGCGCCGAATCGACGCCACCGGTGACGACCAGGGGTGTGCCGCGGCGCACGGTGCGCCGGGCATGGCCGACCGCGTCCAGGCCGCCGGCCTGATCGGCGACCAGCGCACTGCTCGGTCCCCGCATGCCGTGCCGGATCGAGATCTGGCCGGTGTTCACCGCGTAGAACCAGGCGAACGACTCGTACACGCTCACGTGCTCGGAGCCGCGCGACCACAGCTTGTTGAATTCGCGGTGGGTGAATTCGAAACCGCCGGAAGCGTTTCCGGTGACCACGCCCATGCCGTAGTCGGTGAGTGCGGTGGTGTCGACCTTCGCGTCGTCGAGTGCCCACTGGGCGGCAACCAGTGCCATCCGGGTGGAGACGTCGGTCTGCGGCAGCAGCCGGCTCGGCAGGTATTCGGAGGCGTCGAACTCGGCCACCTGGCCGGCGAGTGTGGCGCCGAACCCGGTGGTGTCGAAGCGGGTCAGCGGTGCGATCGCCCCGCGGCCCGCCAGCACCGCGTCCCAGAAGTGGTCCATACCGAGCCCGTTGGGCGCCACCACGCCCATTCCGGTCACGACGCTCATGCCGGCACTCCCTGCGGCCGGCGCAGCACCATGGCGCTCTGGAACCCGCCGAAGCCGCTGCCGACGCTCAGCACCGTGTCGATGCGGTGATCACGGGCGGTGAGCGGGACGTAGTCGAGATCACATTCCGGATCCGGCTCGTGCAGATTGGCCGTCGGCGGCACCACCTGGTGCTGCAGCGCGAGCAGGCAGGCAGCGATCTCCACCGAACCGATCGCGCCCAGCGAATGACCTACCATCGATTTGATCGAACTCATGGGCGTGCGGTAGGCGTGCTCGCCGAGACTGCGCTTCACCGCGGCTGTTTCGTGGCGGTCGTTCTGGCGGGTGCCCGAGCCGTGCGCGTTGACGTAGTCGACGGCGGTGGGGTCGACCCGCGATTCGTCGAGGGCCACCCGGATCGCCTCGGCCATCTCGCGACCGTCGGCCTTGAGACCGGTCATGTGGTAGGCGTTGCAGCGCGTCGCGTAGCCGGTGATCTCGGCGTAGATGTGCGCGCCGCGGCGGCGGGCGCTCTCGAACTCCTCGAGCACGAACATCGCCGCGCCTTCGGCGAGGACGAAACCGTTGCGCGAGTTGTCGAACGGGCGCGACGCGTGTTCGGCGTCGTCGTTGCGCGGCGTGGTCGCCTTGATCGCGTCGAAGCAGGCCACCACGATCGGCGTGATCGGGGTATCGGCGGCGCCGGCCAGCACGACGTCGGCGGAGCCCTCACGGATCAACTGCACCGCGTGCCCGACCGAGTCGAGCCCGGAGGTGCACCCGTTGGACACCATGGCGACCGGCCCTTCGGCGCCTACACTCCACGCCACCTCGGCCGGCATCACACTCGGCACCATGTAGTCGAACATGTAGGGCGAGACGTGCTTCTCGTCGACCACCCAGTCGCGGCCGGAGTCCGACAGCACCAGATATTCCTGTTCCAGGCTCGTCGCCGCGGCGACCGCGCTGCCGAGGCTGACCCCGACGCGCTGCGGATCGAGCGCGTCGACGGTGAGACCGCTGTCGACGACCGCTTCCCGCGCACACACCACCGCGAACTGCGCGGCGCGGTCCATTCGGCGAATTTCCCTGGGCGACAATCCTTCCCGGGACGCGTCGAAATCGGCCTCGCCGGCCACCTGCGACCGGTAGGGCGAGGCGTCGAAGAAGCTGATCCGGCGGGTGGCGGTGCGTCCCTCAGACAGCAACTTCCAGAATTCGTCCTTGCCGTTACCGCCGGGCGCGCGCACCCCGAGCCCGGTCACGACGACGCGACGGTTCATAACGAACCTCCGAATGCATTGGCGTACACAGCTGTTGTCCCTTCTCGCCGAAGAGTCCCGAAAGTCCCCGAGATCACGATCAGGGTGAAGCGGGCCGCTCTAGCCCCGCTCGAGCAGCGCGGTCGAGCTGTCCTCGAGGGCGCGGGGCGAACCTGGGCACACCGGACGCTGTGGTCCGGCTGACCGTGGCCGATCGAGCACAGGAGACACCCGTGAAGATGCCGCCAAGCTCCCACACCGCGGACTGGGTACTCTGCCCGGGCTGCCGGATTCCGCTGTATCGCAAGCGTTTCGAGCGAGACCTGGGCGTCTGCGGCGAATGCGGCCGGCACACCACCCTGTCCGCCGAGCAGCGATTGCGCCAGCTGTCCGACGAGGGCCGGTTCGAGCCGCTGCCGATCGCCGGCACCGAGGACGACCCGCTGAACTTCCACGACGTCGTGCCGTACGCCGATCGGCTGGCCGGCGCGCGGGCGCGCACCGGACTACACGACGCCGTCGTATGCGCGACCGCTCGCATCGAGGGCTCCGCGGTCGTCATCGTCGCCATGGACTTCCGCTTCCTCGGCGGCAGCCTGGGCACCGCGGTCGGGGAGATGATCACCGTGGCGGCGGAATACGCCCTGGCCGAACGCATTCCGCTGCTGCTCGTCACCGCGTCCGGCGGCGCCCGCATGCAGGAGGGGCCACTGTCGCTGATGCAGATGGCCAAGACCAGCGCGGCGCTCGAGCAGCTCGATCGCGCGGGCGTCCTCACCGTCAGCCTGATCACCGATCCGACCTACGGTGGCGTCGCCGCGTCGTTCGCGACCCTGACCGACGTGCTGATCGCCGAACCCGGCGCCCGGCTCGGCTTCGCCGGGCGCCGGGTCATCGAGCAGACGATCCGCCAGGAACTGCCGCCACAGTTCCAGACCGCGGAATTCCTGCTCGACCACGGCCTCATCGACATGATCGTGCCCCGGTCGGGCCTGCGCGCGACGCTGGGTTCGTTGCTGCGCATCGCGGGCCCGGTCGACCCCACCGGCGAACCGGGTGCGGCGGCCGGCATCGTCACCGATCCGCAGTCGCTGCCCGAGACCGAGGCGTGGGAGCAGGTCCACCGGGCGCGGCAGATCACCCGGCCCACGGCAATGGACTATGTGGCGCTCGCGTTCGACGGATTCCTCGAACTGCGTGGTGACCGCATCGGCGCCGACTGTCCGGCTGTCGTCGGCGGTCCGGCCTGGCTCGGCGACCAGCCGGTGATGGTGATCGGCCAGCAGAAGGGCCACGATCCCAAGGAGCTCATGGCCCGCAACTTCGGCATGCCGACACCGCCGGGATATCGGAAGGCCGCCCGGCTCATGCGCCTGGCGGAGAAGCTCGGCCTGCCGGTCGTCACGCTCATCGACACGCCGGGCGCCTATCCGGGGGCGACCGCCGAGGAACAGGGCCAGGCCATCGCCATCGCCGAGAACATCCGCCTGATGTCGGCCTTACGCGTTCCGGTGATCAGTGTCGTGATCGGCGAGGGCGGCAGTGGCGGCGCGCTGGCGCTCGCGGTCGCCAACCGCGTGTTGATGCTGGCCGACTCGGTCTACTCGGTGATCAGTCCCGAAGGATGTGCGGCCATCGTGTGGAACGATCCGAGCGCCTCGGCCGAAGCCGCTGCGGCACTGCACATCACCGCCCGCGACCTGCTGCGGCTGGGCATCGTCGACGGCGTCCTGCCCGAGCTCGGCCACGACGGTGCCCTGGCGCCGCACGCGGCGGCCGAGCGGCTGCACCGCGCCCTGGCCGAAACGCTGCAAGCCTTGATCGGGCGCAGCGGTGAGGAGCTGGCGGCGCAGCGGCGGGCCAGATTCCGTCGCTTCGGACTCCCCGTGGCCGCTCGCACGGCGGCGTGAGAGAGGCGGCGCGAATGTTCGACAAGATTCTGATCGCCAACCGCGGCGAGATCGCGCTGCGGGTGGCCCGCACCTGCCGGGAAATGGGTGTACGCACGGTGGCGGTCTATTCGGCAGCCGACCACGATTCGGCGGTCGTGGATTTCGCCGACGAGGCCGTGCGGATCGGTCCGGCCGCGGCGAAACGCAGCTATCTCGACGCGGCCGCCATTCTGACGGCAGCTGAGATCACCGGCGCCGACGCCATCCATCCGGGCTACGGATTCCTTTCGGAATCACCGGATTTCGCCGATGCCTGCCGGGCCGCCGGGGTCACCCTCATCGGGCCACCCGCGGATGTCATGGCCGAGCTGGGCGACAAACAGTCGGCACGCACACTGATGGCCAAGGCCGGGCTGCCGCTGCTGCCGGGCAGTCTCGACGCTCTCGAATTCGACGAGGCGCAGGCTCTCGCCGACCGGATCGGATATCCGGTGATCATCAAGGCCGTCGCCGGCGGCGGCGGGCGCGGCATGGCGGTGGTGCACGACAGCGCCGATTTCGCCCGGTCGTACCGGGATACCCGGGCCACGGCCCGCATGCTTTTCGGCGACAGCCGGGTGTATGTCGAGCGGTATCTCGACCGCGCCCGGCATGTGGAGGTCCAGGTGCTGTGTGACACCTTCGGCGCGGGCGTCCATCTCGGCGAGCGGGATTGCTCGGTGCAGCGCAGGCACCAGAAGCTGGTGGAGGAGTCACCAGCGCCGCGGCTGCCGGACGGGCTGGCCGAGCGGATCGGCAGATCCGCGGTCGACGGCGTGCTCGCCGCCGGATATACCGGAGCCGGCACCGTCGAATTCCTGCTCGACTCGGCCGGAAACTACTACTTCATGGAAGTGAATTGCCGAATTCAAGTCGAACATCCGGTCACCGAAATGGTCACCGGTATCGATCTGGTCGCCGAGCAGATCAGGATCGCCGCCGGCGAACCGCTGGCATGGACACAGGATCGCATTCAGCCGAAGGGCGCCGCGATCGAATGCCGGATCAATGCCGAGAATCCGGCGGCCGGATTCTCGCCGACACCCGCCAGAATTTCCGAATTCACCGCGCCCGGCGGTCCGTTCACCCGAGTCGACACCCATATCCGGGCGGGTTATTCGGTGCCGCCGAACTATGATTCGCTGCTCGCGAAGATTATCGTGTGGGCGCCCGATCGCGATGCCGCGATAGCGCGGATGAACCGGGCGCTGACGGAATTCCGGGTCGACGGCGAACGATTGTGCACCACTCGCGAATTCCTGCTGGACGTCCTCGATCAGCCGAAATTCCGAGCCGGTACCCATACGACCGCGATGGTGGAAGAAATGTTCGAGGGTACCGCCCCGGAATGAAAGTGGCCGGATCAGGCGGGTGTCGCGGAACGTTGTGCGCCCGCCTGCCAGCCGATCAGATATCCGGCATGGCGACGCTCGAGGATCAGGGTCACCGATTCGTCGGAGGCGTTGAGTATGTCGCTGTGTAATCGGCGCAATTTCACGCAAGGATCCAGGCCGAGTTCGCGCCGCAGTGAACGGGTGAATTCATGGTAGGACTCGAGGGCGCGATGTCGCCGGCCGGAACGGCACAGCGCGTACATGTAGTACGCCTGCAGTCGTTCGTGCAGGGGCTGCTCCGCGGTCAGTCGTGCCAGGTCGGGGCAGACCTCGCGGAAGCGGCCCAGTCGCAACTGAGCCTCGATTCGCAGTTCGAGGTCGGTCAGCCGCACCTGTTCCAGATGCGACAGCTCAGCCGACAACGGCAGGCCGCTCTCCACGTCCAGCAGCGCCGGACCGGTCCACAGTGCCTCGGCCGCCGTGAACAGATCCACCGCGCGCATGTCGTCACCGGTATTCAACGCGCAGCGGGCGGCGTCGGTCATCGTGCGATAGTCACGCAAATCCAGTACACAGTCCTGTGCGTCGAACATATATCCCTTGCTCCAGGTGCGGAGATATCGGTCCGCGATCTCGCCCTGGTCGACATCCAGATATTGCGCCATCTTCTTTCGGATACCCAGAACATAGGTCTGCACGACCGTTATCGCGCTGCGCGGCGGATCGTCGTTCCACAGCTCTTCGATCAGTGTCGTGACCGGAACAACCGTCGAATGCCGAATCAACAACAATGCCAGCAATTGCCGTTGCTTCTGCGCGGTGGGCGTCGCATTGCGATTGTCGAGGGCGAGAGTCAAAGGGCCAAGAACGCGGGCATATACAGTATTCGACACGTAGCGTCCCCTTGTAGCATGAATTGCTGTGCGGTGAGCGTGAAATCGTACGTCGCTGTAGACCTATTCAGAGTAGCGAGGCCATTGTGGCGAGACCGTAAACCCACTGTGATCATACCGTTAACGCCTGACGGCCGTCTTGTTCTCGCATATGTTTTCGCAGGTGAAGAATAATCTGGACGTTCGACTAGGTGACGACGCGGCCTATCTTCGGAAGCGATTGCCGCCGAGCGCAATACGAGCCGGGCCGCAGCGGTCCGCCGGTTCCGGTCAGGTTCCGGCGAGAGGCTGGGCGAGGTGTTCGGCGAAGGCCGACGCGGACGCCGAAGGTCGGTGGTGGCGAGGTCGGCGAGTGCGGGCATTCCGGTAACCGAAAGATCACCGACACTCGAGGCATAGGCCCCGCCCTGCGAAAGCGGTGACGCACCACACCGCTGTCCAGGGATGTCCATGTCTCTCCGCGGGGTTTCGCTGAGTGACTGCCGGGTACCTGCCGACGTGTAGCCGAACGTGCTGGGCTGCCGGGGGTGACAGCCGGTTATGCCGGCGTATTCCCCGATGAATCCATCCGATCCGTACCGAAGAGGAGAGCAACCATGACCGGACAGCTCGACACTCTGATGGACAGCATCGTGTACGACTCGCACGACGACAAGATCGGCAAGGTCAAGCACATCTACGTCGACAACGAAACCGGTTCCCCGACTTGGGCGTCGGTGTCCACGGGCTTGTTCCGCCACGATTCGCTGGTCCCGCTGGCCGGGGCGCGGCACAATCCGCAGTCCGACGCGCTGCGGGTGAATGTGGACAAGGCGACGGTCAAATCCGCGCCCGCTGTGGAACAGGACGGGCACATCAGCCGGGAAGGCGAGCAACAGCTGTTCCGCCACTATCACGTCGACCCGAACCACTCCGGCTGGGACGCCTACGGCCGTGCCGTGCGCGACGGCGGGCAGGGGACGGCGCGTCCCGATGGCGGCCCGAGCGGACGCCACGCGGCCACCGATCCCACCGGCGGCCAGGGCCTGATCCGCTCCGAGGAACGCTTGAACGTCGACACCCAGCGCGAGGCGGCCGGCACGGCGCGCCTGCGCAAGTACGTCGTCGCCGAGGACCAGACGGGCACGGTGCCCACCAGCCACGAAGAGGTCCGCGTGGAACGTGAACCGGTCACCGACGCCGGCGCGTACGGGCAGACCTCCCTGGGCGACGAGGAACAGGAGGTCACCCTGCACCGCGACCGGGTGACCGTGGACAAGGAGACCGTGCCGGTCGAACGCGTGCGTCTGGCCGTCGACGACGTCGAGGAGCGGGAGACCGTCGGCGACACCGTGCGCAAGGAGCGCATCGAAACCGAGGGCACCGATCCGGGACGCTATGTGGATCGCCGCTACCCGCACGAACGCTGACCACGATGGTGCGAGCCGGGCCCGAACCGGGCCCGGCCCTGACGCCAGGGGCGCCGTCAGGCCAGAGCCAGGTGGGCTTGCAGCAACCAGGCGGGGACCGAGCTGCGGCCGCCGGGCTCGTCGCGCACATCCTCGAACCGGACCGGTGACCGATCGTCGCGGGGGAGATCGTTGACGTGGATGCGAGCCGGGCGGATGTCGTCGATGACCCAGTACTTCGAAACCTCGTCGCGCAGTTCGTCTTCGGTCACCGGATTGGGGCCGAACCCCTCGGGCGAGACCGGCAACGCCTTACGGTCGAAGACGAGTACGAAGTAGGACGCTCCCGGGGCCGCCGCCCGGACGATCGACCGTTGATACCCGTCCCGCTGGTCGACCGGGATCGAATGGAAGAGGGTGCTGTCGACGATGGTGCCGAACCTGCCGTCGTACCCGGTGAACGAGGTGACGTCGGCGACCTCGTAGGTGGCGGTGGTCAGTCCGCGCCGTGCGGCCTCGGCGCGGGCCAGTTCGATGGCGGTCGGGGCGGAGTCGAGCCCGACCGTCGTCAAGCCGAGCTCGGCCAGATACAGCGAGATCGCGGCTTCGCCGCAGCCGACGTCGAGGACGTCGCCGTGAAATTTCCCTTGTTCGGCAAGCGCTTTCAGCTCCGGCTGCGGCTCGCCGATACTCCAGGGCGGTGTGGCGCCCGAGAAGGGGCCGTCCTGGCCCTGGTATGCGTTCTCGAACGTGAAATCGCTCGGTGTGGTCATGATGTCCTCCGCATCGGTCGGGGCTATCAGACATGGGTGGAGCTCATTCGATGTTACGGCCGCGTCTCTTGCCGCGTACGCGGGCGGACACCCACCAGCCAGCCGCGTCCCCGACCTCTCAGGTCAGCACAGTCAGTCGCCGGATTTGTGCGCGACGGCGAAGATTCGCCGGAACGGCAACCAGGTCGTCCCGTCGGCGCGCTGGGGGTAGGCCGCGCGCAGGAGTGGGGCGAGCTGGGTGGTGAAGCGTGCCCACTCCTCGTCGTCGAGCGCGCCGCGCACCGGCCGCAGGGCCGTCCCGGTCACCCATTCGAGGACTGGATCCGTGCCGGTCAGCCGCTGTAGATAGGTGGTCTCCCAGGCGTCGACCGTGCATCCCGCCGCGGTGAGCACCGCCGCGTAGCCGCTCGGATCGAGGACGTCGCGAGGGTGCAGGATGCCGCTCGATTCCAGGCGTGGCCGCCACTCGTCGCGCGCGGCGAGTTCGCGGATGGCGACATGGGAGGGGGCGTCGAAGTTGCCCGGCACCTGCAACGCCAGCCAGGCCCCGGACGGCAGCGCCGCCATCCACTGCGGCAGCAGCGCGGTATGCGTCGGCACCCACTGCAGCACCGCATTGGTCACCACGACGTCGGTATCGGGTGCGGGCTGCCACTCCTCGGCGGAGCGCACTTCGGCGTCGATACCGGATTCCCGTGCGGCAGCGACCATTTCGGGTGAGGAATCGAACGCGTCGATCCGCGCCTGCGGCCAGCGCCGAGCCAGCACGCCGGTCAGCTGTCCGGGCCCGCACCCCAGATCGACCACCCGGCGTGGATTCTCGGCATCGATGCGCGCGATCAGTTCGAAGAACGGCCGCGAGCGATGGTCGCCGAAACTGCGGTACTTCTCGGGATCCCACATAAGCTGCTCCACTCGCCGAAGGTGCTAAAACCGTACAAGCGTTATATTAGCGCTGGGGCCGGATTCGGCTCGCGGTCATCGCAGTGACTGGGCGATCAACTGGGCGGCGAGGCCGCGGCCCGTCCGCAGCGGTTCGAGCGAGTGGGCGAATTTCGATCCCGACAGTGCGCCGTCGTAGACGAGCTGGAGGCGCGCGGCCAGTTCCTCGGGATCGGCGCTGCCGCACTCGCGGAGCAGAGTGGTCAGGGTGTCGAGCATCCAGCGGCGGTGGGCCACAACCGGTTCCAGCGCCTGATCGGGAAATTCGGTGGCGGCGTTGGCGTATTGGCAGCCGCGGAACCCCTTGGTGGGCGCCGAGGCCAGCGCGAGATCGAAGAACATCAGCACCTTGTCCACCGGTTCGCGAACCGCTGCCACCGCCTCGTCCCAGCGGCTGCGGTCGCGGCGATCGAGGTGTTCCAGATAAGCCTGCACCAGAGCGTCTTTGGAGCCGTAACTCTGATACAGGCTCGCCCGCGCCACCCCGGCCTCGGCCAGCACCCGGTCGATGCCGACCGCGCGGATGCCGTAGCGCGAGAACAGGTCGGTCGCGGTGTCCAGCAGGCGCTGCGCCGGCGTGGGTTTGCCGCGCCGGGTCGACTGCTGCCGTTCGGCCGGCTCCGTTGTTGTGGCCACGTCTTCCACCATAACCATCCCTTGGAGTAGACAGAACGTTCTGTACATGTTTAGTCTGAATGCGTGACCCGCAGCAACCTCACTCGCCGACTGCACGTGGATCTCGTGCGCGTGGCGGGCGCTGCCTGTTACCACCGGCGCTGAGACGTCCGCGTTCCCGCGGGACGTCGTTCGTTCGCGCATATCTCCGGCCGTCTGTCGCGCGGCCGTCGAGCCCTTCTCCGAGCCTGTTCCGAAAGGCGGCTTTCGATGTCTCTGTATCTGTACGAACTCGTGCCCACCGGCGAGCCCGGTCGCACCATCGGCGAATTCGGCGCGCACGCCGACAATGCCGGCGGTGAACTCATCGAGGCACAGGTCACCACCGGTGCGGCGCGGATCTTCGCGATCGCCGAATTCGCCGGATGTGCTGCTCCCACACTGGCCGCGGACCAGGTGTTCGCGGCCGCGGTCGACGGGCCGCATCAGGTGCGGCTGGTCGGCGCCGACCTCGCCACCGTCAAAGCCGCCCGTCCCGCCGCCGGATACCTGGTCGAATGGGATATTCCGGCCGAGATCGACATGGACACCTACCTCGCGCGCAAGAAGGCCAATGCGCCGAAATACGCCGACGTCCCCGAGGTCAGCTTCCTGCGCACCTACGTGCGCGAGGACACGGCCAAATGCCTGTGCTTCTACGACGCGCCGGACGAGGCGGCGGTGCGCCGGGCGCGCGACGCGGTCAGCACCCCGGTCGACCGGCTGCACACGCTCGCGGATCCGCGGACATGAGCGTCACCGCACCGGCCCGGGCGGCGGTGGCCGCCTTCGTGCGCGCCCGCGCCGCCGCGCTCGATGCCGCCACCACCGACGTGCGGGCAGACATCGCCGAGATCGGGGCCCGGGATCTGCTCTCGATCGGATTGGGCGACAGCGATATTCGCGAATTCGCCGCCGTGGTGGAAGAGGTCGCCGCCGAAAGCCTCGCTGCCGGATTCTCGCTGTGGGCCCAGCGGATGACCCTCGAATACGTCCGGCGCGCACCGGAATCGGTGCAGGGGCGGTACCTGGACGACCTCGCGTCCGGACGCCGGGTGGGCGTCACCGCGATGGCCGCGGCACTCAAACACCTCGCAGGCCTCGGCGAGTTGCCGCTGCGGGCCGACGAGGGCGCCGTCCGCTCGGTCTCGGGCCCGATCGCCTGGGCCTCCAACGTCTTCGACGACGCGCTGATCGTGTTTCCCTACCGCGATCGTGAGGGATCCGGGTGTGTCGCCGTCGTCGCCGCCGGTGCCGACGGCGTGCGGGTGCGCCCCGCACCGGAACTGCTGGCACTGGGCGCCACCGGTTCGACCGCGCTGATCTTCGACCGTGTCGAGGTGCCCGACGAGCAACTCGTGACCTCGGATCTGCCCCTCTTCGGCGCCGCAATCCGGCCGATATTCCTGCTCCTGCAGACCGCGTTCTGCAGCGGCATCGCGGGCAGATCGGTGGCCGAGGCCGCGGTCTTGCTCGACGGTCTCGGCGCCCAATTTTGCGACGAGCACACCGGTCTCGCGGCCCGGCAGGAATCCGTGCGCGCGCGGCTCTACGACTTCGCCACCGATCCGGGCCGGGTCGCGGCGGCCGATCTGATCCGGTTGCGGCTCGACGCGTCCCGGACCGCGGTGGATGCCACCCGGCTGGAATCGACGCTGCGCGGCGGCGCCGGATTCGCGCGGGGCTGCGATACCAACCGGCGGTTCCGCGAGGCCGCCTTCCTGCCCGTTCAATCTCCTTCGGAAGGCCAATTGCGATGGGAACTGTCGCAGTACGACTAGCGGGCGCGCGCAAGAGCTACGCCCACCACGGCACACCGGTCCTCGACGGCGTCGATCTGGAGATCACGGCGGGCGAGTCGCTGGTGATCCTCGGCCCTAGCGGCAGCGGCAAATCGACGCTGCTGCGGATCATCGCCGGACTGGACCGGCTCGACGGCGGCAGCATCGGCTGGGGCGAAGGGCGGCAGGCGAATCCGGCCACCGGCATGGTGTTCCAGCAGCCACTGCTGATGCCGTGGCTGACCGTGCGCGACAACGTCCGGTTCGGCGGCCGATTCGCCCGCCACCGCGGCGATTTCGATCCCGCGGCGGCGGACGCACTGCTCGAGCGGTTCGGCTTGGCCGGGCTGGCCGACCGGATGCCCGATCAGCTCTCCGGCGGACAGGCGCAGCGGGTCGCGGTGATGCGGGCCGTCGCGGTGCGGCCGCGGCTGCTGCTGCTCGATGAACCCTTCAGCGCCCTGGATCCGGCGGTACGCGCAGACCTGCAGGACTGGCTCGCCACACTGGTCGCCGACCTCGGCTGCACCACCGTCCTGGTCACCCACGATGTCGACGAGGCGCTGCGGTTGGGCGACCGGATCGTCCTCATCGGACACGGCGGGACCGTGCGCGCGCAATTCCCGCGTCCCACCTCGGACGACGAGCGGAACACGCTGCGGCACAGCATCATCGACCGCTATCGCGATATGTCGGTGCCGGTATGAGACGACCCGTGATCTCGCGGCGTGGCCTGCTGTGCGGGTGCGCCGGACTCGTCGCCGCCGGTGGGCTGGCCGGATTGACCGACCTCGGCGTGGCCGCGGCCGACCGCCGCGGTACGAGCGGTGAGCGGCTGCGGATCGGATATCTGCCGATCACCGACGCCGCCCCGCTGCTGATCGCCGAACGCGGTACCCAACTCGCCCAGCCCGTGCTGTTCCGCAGCTGGTCGGCCCTCGCCGAGGCATTCCTCACCCACCAAGTCGATATCGTGCACCTGCTGATGCCGATGGCGATCCAGTTGCGGTTCGGCCTGGGCGTGCCCGCTCGGATCCTGGGCTGGAACCACACCAACGGTTCCGCGCTGACCGTGGCTCCGGGCATCACCGAGCTGGGACAACTGGCCGGAACGCAGGTGGCGATCCCGTTCTGGTGGTCGATCCACAACATCCTGATTCAGCAACTGTTGCGCGCCAACGGTTTACGACCGGTGATCCGTGGATCGGCGGCCCGCTCGGCGGGCACGGTGGAGCTGATCGTGATGAGTCCCTCGGATATGATCCCAGCCCTGGCCAACGGGTCGATCAGTGCCTTCACCGTCGCCGACCCGTTCAACGCGGGAGCGGAACTGCGCGGCGTCGGACGGATCCACCGCTTTCTCGGCGATCTGTGGCGCGACCACGGCTGCTGCGCGCTGGTGGTGCACCAGGACTTGCTGGACACCCGGCCCGGCGTGGCGCAGGCGGTGGCGGATTCGGTGGTCGCCGCGCAGCAGCGGATCGGCGCCGACCGCGCGGCGGCGGCGAAACAGCTCGCGGGGCGGTATCTCCCGCAGCCGCTGCCCGCCGTCACCAAGGCGCTGACCTATTCCGACCGGATCGCGGTCCGGCATCCGGACTGGCGACCCCAGCGAATCGGCTTCCAGCCCTTCCCCTTTCCGAGTTTCACCGCCGCGCTCGCCACCGCCATGCACGACACCATCGTCGACGGCGACACTCGCTTCCTGTCCCGCCTCGATCCGGCGAGCGCGCACGGCGAACTCGTCGACGACCGGTTCGTCCGCTCCGCCCTGGACCGCGCGGGCGGGCCGGCCGCGTTCGGGCTGCCGCCGGGGCTCACCCGCACCGAGGAGATCGATCCATCGTGAATACCGTCGTCGTTCGCCCACGCCTGCGCGCCGCGGCCTGGGCGCCACGGCTGGCAGCCGTCGTCGCCGCGATCCTGCTGTGGTGGGTGCTCACCGATCTGGTGGCCGGACCGCAGTCGCTGCTGCGCGAATTCGGGCCGCAGCATGTGCCCGGAGCCATCGCCGGATTGCTCGATCGCGGTGTGCTGCTCCCCGATATCGCGGTGAGCATGTGGCGGCTGCTGGTGGGATTGCTGATCGCGGTCACCGTCGGCGTTCCGCTGGGGCTGCTGCTCGGACTGCACGCCGCCACCGAATCCGCGGTCGCGCCGGTGGTGCAGTTCCTGCGGATGATCTCACCGCTGTCGTGGGCGCCGATCGCGGTGGCGCTGTTCGGGATCGGGCATCAGCCGGTGATCTTCCTGGTGGCCGCAGCCTCGGTGTGGCCGGTCGTGCTGAACACCGCCGCAGGTGTGCGATCCATCGATCCGGGTCTGCTGCTGGTGGCGCGGTCGTTCGGTGCGACCCGGCGCGAGCAGTTGACCTCGGTGGTCCTGCCCGCGGTCCGCGGGCCGGTGCAGACCGGATTCCGCGTCGGGCTCGGCATCGCCTGGGTGGTGCTGGTCCCGGCCGAGATGCTCGGGGTGCGGTCCGGCCTCGGCTATCAGATCCTCAATGCCCGCGACCAGCTCGCCTACGACCAGGTGATGGCGGTCATCGTGGTGATCGGCCTGATCGGGTTCGCGCTGGACTCCCTCGCCCGGGCGGCGCTCGACCGGCGCTGACCGCGTCCCGGCGGAGCTGCCGCCGTGATCTCGCGGATCAGAAATAGGTGCCGGCGAACGGCGCCGCGGTGGTGGCGAACAGCGCGTCCGCGGCTTCGGCTGCGCCACTGCGGTTTTCGATTACCCGCCCGGCGAGGGCCAGCTGCCGCCAGGTGGAGCCGCCGAGATAGACCGCCGCCAACGTAGCCACATCGGTGGTGAGGTCGGCGGGTGTGCCGACGCGGGTCACGGCATCGGCGGCGATGCGGTAAGAACCAGAGTTCGCGGGCAGCACGGCGTCGGTCACCGCGAGCACCACCGGCGGCGCTTCGCGGTACGCGCGCCGCGCCAGAGCGGCAGGTACGTCGACCAGTCGCAGCCAGGTCTCGTCGTGCACCCCGGCGACGGTGACCACCCGCTCGTCGGCGAACATGTGCCGCAGCGGGCTGTCGACGGGTGCGAAGGTGACCACGATCCGGTCGACGATGTCGTGGGTGAGCAGATGGCGCAGCAATCCGCGATAGGCCGCGGGGGTGGTGGTCACCCAATCGTCGACGACGACTGTGCGCTGCGGATTCCGCGGCCAGCCGGCGCTGTCGGCGGCACGATAACGCAGGAAGCCGTCCTCGGCGCCCGGTTCGCCGTGTACCACGGTCCAGCCGCCGCTGCCGGCCACCAACTCCTGGAACCGCCACCAGTACGGCGGCCGGTCGATCGCGCCGGTCCACGAGATATCGGCGGCCGCATAGATTTTCGCGAGTGTTTCCCACCGGTTCTCGGGATCGAGATACCGCACCGGCCCGCCCTGGGCGACGGTATCGCGCAACCGGGCCTGTCGCCGATGCACCTCGAGCGTCGCGTACGAGCCGGCCACACCGTAGCCGAACCGCTCGTAGATGCCGCCCTGGGTGGCGCGCAGGCTAGCGACCACTTCACCGCGCTCCGCGATATCGGCGAGCTGGCGCCGCAGCAGCGCACTCACCACGCCGCGGCGCGTGTGGGTCGGCAGGACGCCGACGTGCGTGACGGCCGCATGCGGAAGACGCTGGCCGCCGGGCACCGCCAGCCAACTGGTGTAGGAGTCGACGGCCCCGACGAGCTGCCCGTCCAGGCGCGCCCCGAGCGTGCGCCCGGGCTCGACCAGTCCGTCGGCGCCGTCCGGCAGGGGCGGCAGGCCGACCATCGCGGTACGGAAGATCTCTCCGGCCGCACGCACATCGTCTGCCGCGGTCAGCGTCGCGAGTTCGACGGCTGCTGTTCCGCCGGTCATTCGTCACCTCCGGGGTCGTGCGCGAGTCACATTCCCGACCACGGTAGCGGGCCATTGGTGTGGCCGTCTCCGGCGACCGAGCCCTCAACCCGCCGCTGCGACGGCCCTCCACGCCTTTCTGGCGCGTGAGCGGGCCCGCGGAGCGGCGTATTCGATTCGCCGGCGTGCCTCGGAGGCACTGATCCGCAGCAGATCACTCAACAGCTCCGCTGTGTCCCGATAGCCGGTGTCGGCGGCGAGGCCGCGGCGTTCGGCCTCGGCGACGGCCGCGACCATGGCCGCACCCAATCGACGCCGGCGGCGTTCGGTTTCGACGAGGGTGCGCAGCAAGTCGACATCGGCCAGGTCCGACCAGCTCTGTGCCGGCGCATTCGGTGCCAATGCAGTCGAATGTGTGTTCACGCCGGCTAGCGTAGCGCATGGTCGAACATGTGTTCGATGATCGGCGTGGTTGGGCGCGCCATGCTCAGTAGCATCGCAACGAAGTGTCGGTGACGGCCGGGCCGGACGCTCGGGCTGTTCCACACGGACGCCAACGGCCCGAGATGGTCTCGGGCCGTTGGTCTTCGGACTGTCGCATGTGGCTGCCATGCGGGGGCGACGTCGCCGTTATGTGATCGAATCGGCCAACCGATCCGCATAAGGGGCGGTGAGTCTTCCGACGATGGGAAGCGCCGCACGGACACCGCCGGTGTTGTTCGCCTGGACCATCGCCATGATCCAGACGACGATCGCGAAGACCGCGACTGCGAGTCCAACGAGGCTGACGATGATCCCCAGGGCTCCGAGCAGCGAGCCGAGGATGCTCAGAACGATATTGACCGCCGACACCGCCCCGAAGAAGACGATCGATTGCGAGGCATGGAATTTCACATCGGGATCGTGCCTTCCGATGAAGAGGAAGATGATTCCGGTGAGCCACCCCAGCGCGTACGACAGGATCGCGCTGGTCTTTTTGTCCAAGCCGGCGGACTGCGGCTGGTTCGCGGGAGGTTGAGAAGATGTCATGTGGCAAGTAGACGCCGCCCGCGCCCCCTACCGATCCCAACTTTCACACGAACCCGCAGGTCGCGTTGGAGATCCTCCGGTCCGTGCTACGCCGGTCGCTGAAACTTGCCGTCCTGAACGCCGGTGGTGAAGGCGTCCCATTCGCCGGGGGTGAAGATCAGTGCCGGGCCGGTGGGGCTTTCGGAGTCGCGTACGCCGACCGTGCCATCGCTGAGGTGCGCAACCTCCACGCACTCTCCGCCGTCCCGGCTTCGGCTGCTTTTGAACCACTTCGCGGCTGATGTTTCGGTACTCACGCTCTGTACTCCTGTTCGATCTTCTCCAGCAGAGCCCTTGACTCCGCTTCGTCCAGCGCCACAGCGGCGATGTCGGACAGCGCCTGTCGGTACACCTCGATCTCGGTTGGCTTGTCCAGGTACAGGGTTCCGGCGTAGCCCTCGATGTATACCACCGGCGGTTGTGTCAGCGCCGGTGAGTAGTCCCCGATGACGAGACCACCCGGGAATAGAGTCAGGTGATTTCGTGCCGTGTTCAGTTGATCCCGCGGGCCACCGGGTGGTGGGTGTGGGTGCAGGCCGCAGCGTACTCGGCCGGCGTCAGGTAGCCCAGCGCCGAATGCCGGTGCCGTCGATTGTGGTCGGCCTTGGAATCGCCGATCACCACCCGGGCCTCGAGCAGGCTGGTCCAGTGGTTGCGGTTGAGGTACTCGGTCCGCAGTCGCCGGTTGAACGATTCGACGAAGCCGTTGTTCCAAGGCGTGCCCGGTGGAATGTAGGAGATCCCGACCCGGTTGGCGCAGAACCGTTGCAGGGCAACCGAGATCATCTCCGGACCGTTGTTCATCCGCAGCACCCTCGGCGGCCCGAGCCGGATTCTGTTCAGCCCGATCCGGATCCGCGACGCGCACGGCAGGCGTTGCTACCGTCGCTCCCATGGATTTGCAGCTGAGCGGTAAGCGGGCCGTCGTCACCGGCGGCAGTAAGGGAATCGGGCTGGCCGTCGCGCGCGGACTCGCGGCCGAGGGCGTGGACGTGGTGCTCGCCGCCCGATCCGCCGAACCGCTCGCGGCGGCCGCGCAGGCACTCGCCCAGGAGAGCGGACGGAGGATCGTGGCGGTGCCCACCGACACCGGCGACGACGAACAGGTGCGGGCACTGGTCGAGCGCACCGTGGCGGAGCTCGGTGGGGTCGACATCCTGGTCAATGCCGCGGCCACGCCGTGGAGTGCAGGCTCGCCCGCGGACCTGAACGCCACCAGCGACGACATCGTGCGCCGCGAGGTCGAGATCAAGGTGCTCGGCTATCTGCGCACCGCCCGCGCCGTCGCGCCGCATCTGATCGCGCAGAGCTGGGGGCGAATCGTCAACATCAGCGGACTCGGTGCGCGGCAAGCGAATTCGATCGCCCAGACGGTGCGCAATGTCGGCGTTTCGGCCCTGACGAAGAATCTCGCGGACGAACTCGGCCCGCATGGGATCAACGTGACGGTCGTGCACCCGGGGCTCACTCGGACCGAACGACTCACCGGACGACTGGCCGCCCAGGCCGCTGAATCCGGCGCCACCGTCGAAGAATTGGAGGCTGGTCTGGCGGCCAACTCGATCCGCCGGGTGATCGACGCCCGCGAGGTCGCCGACGTCGTCACCTTCCTCGCCTCGCCGCGCAGCGTCGCCATCACCGGCGATGCCGTCGCGGCGGGCGGCGGCGTGCCGGGGTCCGTTTATTACTGACGCGAACCGTCGCGGACGCAGTGCAGGGGGCCTGCGGCGGGAATCTCGACCACCGGCGGCATCAGCTCTTTCAGGGTCGCGGTCCGCAACTGTGCCACGGTGTCGAAATGCCGGTACAGCGTGGTGCGCGCGACGCCCGAACGCCGCGTCACCGCATCGATGGTGACCGCGTCGAGTCCGCCGTCGTGCTCAGGCAACCATGACCGAGCTCGTTCCCGTGCGCACCCGATGGGTGATCGTGGTGTGATGAACGCGGGCCGGCCCGGTGTCGGCCCCGCGCGGGTGTGAGCGTCGGCCCGTGCGGCGGATGTCGAATCGAGGAGCGGCGGCGATGGCGCAGGTGAATGTGGCGGTGATCGGATACGGATTGTCCGGGGCGGTCTTTCACGCCCCATTGATCGCCGCCGACCCTAGGCTCCGGATGGCCGCGGTGGTGACCTCCTCGCCGGAACGGGCCGACCAGGCGCGCGGCGACCATCCCGGCGTGCGGGTATTCGCAACGGCCGACGAATTGTTCAGTGCCGCAACGGATATCGATCTGATGGTGATCGCGAGCCCCAACCGCACCCACGGACCACTGACGCTGCGGGCCGTGGCGGCCGGGCTGCCGGTGGTGGTCGACAAGCCCTTCGCCCTGACCACCGTCGAGGGCGAGGCGATGATCGCGGCCGCTCGGCAGGCGGGCACGATGTTGACGGTCTTTCAGAATCGACGCTGGGACAGCGACTTTCGCACGGTCCGTCGGCTGATGGCCGACGGCGCGCTGGGGGAGGTGCGCCGTTTCGAATCCCGCTTCGAACGCTGGCGGCCGCGTATCAAGGGCGGGTGGCGAGAGGTCGGTGGCGCCGATGAAGGCGCCGGCATCCTGTACGACCTCGGCAGTCACCTGATCGACCAGGCGCTCGACTTGTTCGGCCCGGTCGGCGACGTCTACTGCGAACTCGACGCCCGCCGTCCCGGGGTGCGGGCCGACGACGATGCCTTCGTGGCGCTCACCCATGCCTCGGGCGTGCGGTCGCATCTGTGGATGAGCGCCGTTGCGCCACAGCTGGGTCCGCGCTTCCGGGTGCTCGGCTCCGAGGCCGGGTACGTGTGTTACGGACTGGATCCGCAGGAGGCGGCACTGCGAGCCGGTCGTCGTCCCGGCGACGGACAGCCGTGGGGGAGTGTCGATCCCGCCGACTGGGGTCAGCTCGGCGCCGAAGGCGAGCTGCGCCCGACCCCCAGCGAACCCGGCGCCTATCCGGATTTCTACGCCGAGGTCGCCGCCGCCTTGCTGGACGGCGCCGAACCACCAGTGGACCCCGCCGATGCCGTTGCGGCCCTGCGCATCATCGAGCGGGCACGCGCGGCGGCGGCCGCTCGATGAACGGCCGTCAGGGTTTGCGGGCGACGCCGCCGTAGGCGGCGATGTCGGGAGTGCGGCCGACCTCACGGGAGTCGGGCTGCCACTGCGTGATGCAGGTGAAGCCGGGATCGACGAGCTCGAGTCCGTCGAAGGCCGCGGCGATATCGGCGCGCGTGCGTGGATAGTACGGTGTACCACCGGTTTTCGCGTATTCGGCACACAGGTCGACATATGGCCGGCTGTCGTCGGTGCCGTCCCAGAGCACCAGATAGCTGCCGGAGGGCACCGCCGCCAGCACCGTGCGAACGATGCGCAGCATATCCTCGTAGCTGCGGGCGTGACCGAGCACGCCCATGAACATCACGGCCACCGGTTCCTGCAGATTCAGGATGGCGTGCGCCTCGGCGATGATCTTCTCCGGTTCGTGGAAATCGGCGTCGACGTAGGTCGTCACACCCTCCGGAGTGGTGCTGGTCAGCAGCGCGCGAGCGTGGGCGAGGACCAGGGGGTCGTGGTCGACGTAGACCACCTTGGCATCGGGCGCGACGTTCTGGGCCACCTCGTGGGTGTTCTGCATCGTCGGCAAACCGGTACCGATATCGAGGAATTGCCGGATCCCGGCCTCGCTGGCGAGATGGCGCACCGCCCGGATCAGGAATTGCCGCGACTGCACGGCCATGGTCGCGATATCCGGATCGATCTGCAGACTCGCCTCACCGACGGCACGGTCGACCTCGTAATTGTCCTTGCCGCCCATCCAGAAATTCCAGATGCGCGCCGAGTGTGGAATATCGGTGCGGATCTGCGCCGGATCGTCGATGGCCATATGTGCTGAGCTCCCGTAGGTGTGGGGCGCCGCCGAACCGCGGCATCTCGTCGGTGCGAACTACGCGAGTATAACCCTCCGCGCTGCGATTGTGCCGGAATATGTTGCAGGGCCGTAATATTCGGACCCGCGGTGAGGGAGCGCCCGTGCCGCCCGGGCGAACACGTGCGACGGCTCGTGTGCGGCAACGGCGTGTACGAGGGAATCTCGACGGCGACGTTGAGTTAGCTGAAAATGTGCTAATCAGCCTGAATCGGCTGTGGCGGCTGCCGGTGGAACATGTTCGACATCTGCTCTCGGATAGGCGGAAGTCTGGCGCGACGCAACACTGATCAAGTGTCCAATCTGGAACGTTGTCCACATCGGCGCCCGCTCTCGGCGGGTGCCATTCCGCCCGCGCCATCGATGGTTAGGAAATCGACCCCTCGAGACGTAAGGTTGCCGATCGGTTACTGAATATCTCTTCTCGCATGGAGGTGGTAGAGGGCTTGCACAGCACAGTGGTCGTCGTCGGGTCCGGATTCGGGGGAATCGGCATGGGAACGGCGCTACGGCGCGCGGGGATGGACGATTTCGTCATCCTGGAGGAATCGCCCGAATTGGGTGGCGTATGGCGAGACAACACCTATCCGGGATGCAGCTGTGATGTACCGGCGCACCTGTATTCGTTCTCGTTCGCACCGTATCGCAGTACCGGCATCCGATTCCCGGGCCGCCGCCTGACCTTGGGATATCTGCGGGCCGTCGCCGCAGCGGAAGGACTACCCGCCCACCTGCACACCGGCACCGCCGTCACCGAGGCGACCTACTCGGAATCGGATGCGCGCTGGGAACTGCGGGCCGCGAACGGGATTCGGCTCACCGCGGATATCGTGGTCTTCGCCGTCGGCCAACTGCACCGGCCGAACATTCCGGAGATCCCGGGCCGCGACGAATTCGGCGGCGCGTCGTTCCATACCGCCGACTGGGATCATGCGGCCGAGCTGCGCGGGCGGCGGATCGCCCTGATCGGCACCGGATCCAGTGCGGCACAATGCCTGCCGACGCTGGCCGGCACGGCCGCATCCGTGCGGATATTCCAGCGCACTCCGCAGTGGATCCTCCCCAAACCGGCCGCCGAATTCGGCCCGGCGACGCGTGCGGCGCTGCGGCTGCCCGGTGCGCAGCGCGCCTACCGCTGGGGTCTGCACCAGGCCGCCGACTCGCTGCTGGCACCGATCATGCACCGCCGCTGGCCCGCCCGGCCCGCGGAATGGGTTGCGCGGCAGTATCTTCGGCGTTGTGTCGCCGATCCGGTGCTGCGGGGCCGGCTCACCCCGGACTATCCGATCGGCGCCAAACGCATCGTCTTCGACAGCCACTTCTATCGCACGCTGGGCCGCGACAACGTGGAACTGACCACTTCCGTGATCGCCCGCATCACCCGCGACGGCGTCGTGACCGCCGACGGCGGGCGCTACGACGCCGACGTCATCATCTACGCGACGGGTTTCCGCGCCGCCGAATTCCTGGCCCCGATCACCGTGCGCGGCCGTGGTGGACAGTCTCTGCAGGACCGATGGCGCTGCGGCGCGGACGCTTTCATGGGCCTGGCGGTGCCGGGATTTCCCAATGCCTTCCTCATCGCCGGACCCAACTCGTTCACTCCGGCCGGCAGCAATCCGGCGATGAAGGAGCATCAGATCGCCTACATCATGCGCTGCCTGCGCTGGCGCGACGAGATCGGTGCGGCGGCGATCGAGGTGCGGGCCGACGCGATGGCGGCCCATCGAGCATGGCTGGCCGACGCGCTCGCGACCACGGTGTGGTCGGCTGATGTGCCCAGCTGGTACACCCACGACAGCGGCGCGATCACCAACCCTTGGCCCGCCTCCGTGCGCACCTACGCCCGGATGCTGCGTCGCCCGCCGGCGTCGAGTTTCGCTCCAGTGCACCGTACCGCCGCCGCCGAAGCGGTCGGAGCCTGATCGGGCTCGTGCGACAAGGCCGCCCGGCGCGAGATTTGCCGCGCCGGGCGGCCTTTCGGTCGTGGTGACGCCCTCGACGCCTGTGACCGGCGCTCAGTCCTCGTCGTGGGCCAGATATTGTTTGGCCTGGTCGTAGTCGCCCTCGAGGTGGTGTCCGGGTCCGTAGACGAGATGGACGACGCCGGTGCGGAAGGCGGTCGAGCGCAGCAGAGTCAGTGGGACAGTGGCCTCGCCTTGGTCGAACAGGCGCATGCCGGACCGCACCGCGATCGGATGCACCAGCAGATGCAGTTCGTCGAGCAGCGCCACGCCGAGCAGCGCGCGCACCACCGAGACCGAGCCGGAGATGGCGATGTCACCGCCGGGTTCTCGCTTCAACGCCGTCACCCCGGCGATCAGATCACCCTGCAGCACTTCGGAATTGCGCCAGGTGAAGCTGTGCTCGCTGCGTGACACCACGATCTTGCGGGCATCGCCCAGCTTGCGGCCGAACTCTGCGTCGGGCCCACCCGCGGCTTCGCGTTCGGGCCAGGCGCCGGCGAAGCTATCGTAGGTCTTGCGGCCCAGCAGCAGCGTGTCGGCCGTGCCGAGCTGGGCATCGACCGCCGCGCCCATTTCGTCGTTGTAATAGGGAAACTGCCAGTCCTGCGGATTCTCGACGACACCGTCGAGGGCGATGAACAAGCCGGCCGTGATCGTGCGCATGTTGTCTCCTGGATCCGAAAAGTCCCTGTTGCACGATCCGACGGCGCGAGCGCGCGGAATTCGTCGGTGCCGGCGAAGGTCTCCGGCGGCGCGGGTGCGGGAGCGGGGCAAAAAGTGAGCGGTTCCCCATATTTGTCGGCAAATATGCCGATCCGGCCGCGCTGTCATTCATTTGCGCAGGTCAGAAGATATGTGGCGGGGGGTCGAAAATGTCCAAAACGGAGTAGAAGGTGAGTGGAGGCTCGCATTACCGTTCCATCAGGTGACATATACGGCCGGTGATCGGGCGGTGTCGACATGGCCTGATCACCGTTCCGGCAGATCTCGCGAAGACTGCGGATCTGGCCCGTGACAAGGAGGTCAGAGTGACTACAGCAAGCACAGTCGGTGCTGAGCGCGCGCTATCCGGCCGCGCCACCTCGCTGTCCATGCGGGACGCGCAGGCCATGTCCCGGGAACTGGTCCTCCATCTCGGCGGGTCCGTGGCGCCGTTCACCACCCTGCCCGCCGATGTGATGTCCGGTGAGGTGTCGGCAGTCGCGCGAATCTGCGTGGAATGGTCGATCCGCCGGGTCAACGGCGGGGATCTTCCCGAGCGCACCGATCGGCTGCGCGCCGCCGCCGCGCGGTGGTGCCGCGCCGGGATCCCGATCGAGGTGGTCGTGCACGCGGTCCACGAGGGCTTCAAGGCCGGACTGGACCTGCTGTTCGCCCGGGCCAAGGCCAGCGATGCCGAACTCGTCGTCAAGGGCACCACCACCGCGCTGGAACTGCTGGACCTGATCACCGCGACCGTCAGCAAGGCCTACGTCCAGGAGCGCCGCGCCGACGCCGTCGAACACCACACGGCCGTGCACACCCTCACCTCGGCGCTGCTCGGCGGGCACGCCACCACGAAGCTGGCGCGTGAATGCGGGATCCGGATCGCCGAGCGGTATCACGTTCTCGCCCTATGGATTCCGCCGCATCCCGACGAGACCCATCCGCGGTTGGACCGGAACGTGGTCGCGCGCCGCAAACTGCGGCGGGTGCAGGCCGCGCTGGCGAAACTGCTGCGCGATCAGCCGCTGGCGATGCTCACGGTCGACGGCGGCACGGTGCTCATCCCCGAAACCGCCCGCACCGACACGGAATTGGACGATCTGCTCACCCGGCTGTCCGAGCTGGCCGGCGTGCCGCTGACCGCCGCGGTGGTGGGCGCCGCCGCGGCCGACGTCCCGGCCGCCGCACAGCAGGCGCACGATCTTCTCGACACCGTGGGCCGGCTCGGACGCGGGCCCGGGGTGCATCGCTTCCCCGAACTCGCACTGCAGTATCAGCTCACCCGGCCCGGCATCGGCCGCGACATCCTCGATGCCCGGCTGGCGCCGCTGGACGACCATCCCGAGCTGCTGGAAACGCTGCGAGTCTTCTTCAACACCGACCTCAACCGGCAGCGCGCCGCACGGCAGTTGTGTATCCACCCGAACACGATCGATTACCGGCTGCGCCGCATCGGCCAGTTGACCGGCTTCGACCCGTCCCGTACCACCGGATTGTGGTATTTGCGTTCGGCATTGATCGCCCGGCTCGGCATCGCCGACCGCGATGCGTCCACGCCGGTGCGCCGGCCCGCCTGATTCGGGCCTTACCGGTCGGAACCGGCCGGTGGCCGATCGGTGGTGCCGTCCAGGTGTGGGTAGACCACCTCCTGCACGATGAGCAGCACCGCGGCGGCGCACGGGGATCGCCAGCAGCGAGCCGAGGATGCCGAGCAGGATGGCGCGGGGGCGGCGCGACTGCGGAAAGAACCGGTACAGGCCGTGCCGGATGCGTGGGAAATTCGCCGAGAAGTAGATGGTCAGCACCGCCACGATCAACGCGCTGGCCAAGGCGCCGAAGACGCGCTCACCGGCGCCGAGCAGACCGTGGCGCAGCGAGGGGTTGTCGGTGAGGCCGTGTTCGAGTTCCTGATCCAGGTGCAAACGCTGCGACCACGACCGGATCAGCGGGTACTGGTTCTCCAGGTCGTGCAGCCGGTCGGAAGCGTGGTCGACCAGATCGCCGCCCTGGGTGACGAGGGGTGTGATCGCCGCAGCCAGGAATCCGGCGACGAGCAGTGTGGCACAGCCGAATACGACGGCCACGGCCACCCAGCGCGGCAGCCGGTGCCGATGCAGCCAGGCGACCAGCGGCTCGATCCCGATCGCCAGGAACAGCGCCACGCCCACCAGTACGAGGGCCTGTCGTGCGGTGGCCAGCATGTCCACGATGCCGATCGCGAGGAGGACGCCGAGGCCGCCGGTCACGCCGATCACGAACGGAGAATTGCGGTCGAACCGCGGGCCCGGCCGCCCGTGCGGGTGCTGCGCGCCGGCCGACTCGGAGGCCGCGCGTTCGGCTGCCGCGATCGGCTCCGGGACCGACGGCTCGCCCTGCGGACCGCGTTCGGCGTCCGAATCGGCGGAACTGCCCATTCTTGGCAGCGTAGCGCCCGCGCGCCGAACTGGGGTCGGACCAGGGCATCGGGTCCGCGCCGAACTCGGGAGGGCTCACAGTCCCAGTGCCCGAGCGAACACCGGCCAGCTCCGGTGCAGGTCTTCCTGCCAGTAGCCCCAGGAATGGGTGCCGGTGGGACGCATGTCGAAGGTGGCGGGGACGGCCAGCTCGGTGAGCCTGGTGCGGAGGTCGCGAGCGCATCGGACCGCGCCGGTTTCCAGGGCGCCACCGACGAGGATCTGATCGGCCAATTTTGCTGGGCTGGAACGGATTCCGGGACCATCCAAGGTGTCGAGTGGTCCGGGCAGCCCGGTGCCGGTGGAGACGTAGATCGCGGTGCCGCGCAAGCGATCCGCGTGCAGGTAGGGGTCGTTGGCCGCCCACGCCGGATCCGTCGGCGGGCCCCACATGTTCACGGTATTGCCCCTACCGCCGCCCACGACCGCGTCGACGATGAGTTGACCGGGCGGATCGCTCGTTCGCGCGCAGCCCGAGTACGACCCGATCGCCTGGTACAAGCCCGGTGCGGCCAGTGCCAGCTGAAATACCGAGGTACCGGCCATGGATATTCCGATGATCGCGTTCCTGCCGTCTCCGTCGAAACCGGAATCGATGATCGGTGGCAGTTCCTCGGTCAAAAACGTCGTCCACCGCTGCCTGCCCAGGGCCGGGTCGTCGGTGCGCCAGTCGGTGAAGTAGCTGCTGGCTCCGCCGAAAGGCACCACCACAGTGACCTGTTTGTCGGCGAAGAAGTGGGCGATATCGGTCCGGTTGATCCAGTTTCCGTCGGCGCCGCCGTCGATACCGTTCAACAAGTACACCGTGGGCGCCGGTCGCGAGCGGTCCGGCGCCGGAAGCACTTCCAGCCGGATCGGAACGTTCATCGCCGCGGAGTGGACGGTGACCGTGAGGGCGCGTGGTGATCCGGGGGCGGCCCCCGTCAGGACGGACCCGTCGGCGGAGGGGCGGGCGTTCGTCAGGGCCTGGGTGGACGAAATGGAAGCGGGCACAGGCGAATCGGCTGCGACGGCAGACGGTTGGGTGGCAGATGGCACGGTAGACGGTTGAGCGGTGGCCGAACCGCAGGCGAGTCCGGCTGTCATCGACAGCGCCGCGGACAGCCGCACCGAGGCGCGGCAGATGCCTTGCAACACAGCAGAATTCACGCGTCGCCTTTCCTGGGTCCGAAACCGCGGAACCGCTGACGCCGACGATAGGCCGCTCCCGCGCTGCCCGACAATCACCGCGCGCCGGCTTTGGCCCGGATGCCAGCGCGAGCGCGCCCGGTCTGGTAATGGCCACAAATTCCGCATTATCGGCTGCCGGGGCAGGGGCCGGCGTCGTTGACTGGGATAGGCCGTCGGGGAATCGTGCCGCGAACATATGTCGAGATCGGAGTGCGAGGATGCTCAGCCGCCCGCCGAGAATGCGCATCGCCCGTGCCGTCGCCGTGCTGTCGGCCGTGATCACCGTGGCGGCCGCGATCACCGCCTCGAACGATCGCGCCACCGCCGATCCCGCCGAGGCCACCGCACCCGACGGTTCGCACATCAGCGACATACGCCGGCGCGACGACCGGATCCTCGATATCGGCGTGTACTCGGCGGCCATGCGCAATGTGACTCGCGTACAACTGATTCGCGCCGCCGACCCGGACCGGCCGGCGCCGACGCTGTATCTGCTCAACGGCGCCAACGGCGGGATCAGCGACGGCAGCTGGTCCGATCGCACCGATATCGCCGCATTCTTCGCCGACAAGCAGGTCAATGTGGTGGTGCCGTTCGGCGGAGCCAGCAGCTATTTCACCGATTGGCGCGCCGACGATCCGGTGCTGGGCCGGCAGCGGTGGCGCACCTTCCTGACCGAGGAATTGCCGCCACTCATCGATTCCGGTTTCGGCGGTACCGGAGTGAACGCGATCGCGGGCATCTCGATGGCCGGTACCTCGGTATTTCAGTTGGCATTGGCCGCCCCCGGTTTGTACCAGGCGGTCGGCTCGTACTCCGGATGTGTGCGCACCAGCGACCCGCAGGGGCAGTTGATCGTCGACGCCGTGGTCGGAAATCGGATGGGGAACACCGTGAACATGTGGGGGCCGCCGACGGATCCGGCGTGGGCGGCCAACGACCCCTACCTGCACGCGGATCGCTTGCGCGGCACCGCGATCTACGTCTCCACCGGCACCGGAATTCCGGGACCACTCGACACTTTCCAGGGCGCACACGGCGACGCGACGCAGCTGGCCTATCAACTGGTCTTCGGTGCGGCACTCGAAGGCGTCACGAATCTGTGCACCCACCAGCTGCACGACCGCCTGCAGCAACTCGGTGTGCCCGCGACCTTCGATTTCCGGCCGACCGGCACCCACTCGTGGGGCTACTGGCAGGAGGACCTGCACACCTCGTGGCCGCTGTTCGCCGACGCCCTGGGTGCGTGAGAGCTGCCCGGTTGCGGCTTCCCTCGGTCGCGTCCAAGGGTGGTGAAGCCGGCTCGGTCGGGATCACGATCACGGCGCTGGATGATCATTCCTGCCGGTTACCGTGCGAGATCGGGCCTGGTCGGTGCAGCCTCATTGTGAGCAGCGTGGTCGAAAGCTCGCTCGTAGATCTCGTCGATGCTCGGGTTCTGTGGTCGCCAACTGCCCAGAGCGGTGTCGCGGATCTACCGGTGGGTGTCGAGTACCTCTCGCAGTCGCTGCGCGAAAGCCTCGGGCTGCCCGGCGTAGCCGGCGTCGCCGCCGGCGAAACCGCTGTGGTGGCTGGGGAAGACGGTCGGCTGTTGTCCGAGCAGGGCGGCTGTTGCCGCGGCGGTGCGGGCGGTCAGTTCGCCTGCCGACTCCTCGCCGACTGCTATGAGGACGTGTGTGGGAGCCGCCGTCAGTGCGGCCACGTCGGGTACGTAGCCGCTGACCGCCCAGGACCGGTCCGACACGAGCGGGTCGGCGCGGGAACCGTCGTCCTCGGTGGGCATGCCGAACTGCGCCGGATCGGGGGTGGGCAGGGCGAAGAATTCGTCGGTGAATTCGCCCTGCCACGATGCCACCGCGATGAAGGCGGCCATCGCCGCGCCGAATCCCTTGGCCTCGTACACATCTCGCACGGCGATCTGTGCCCGGCGGGCCGCTTCCGCATCGGGAAGCACCGGCAGGATCGGCGGTTCGTGCGCGACGAGTGTGGTCACGTCGCCGGGGTGCGCGGTCACCAGGGCCAGTGCGGTCACGGCCCCGCCGCTGCTGGCGAAGACCTCCACCGGACCACCGACCTTCTCGATGAGGGCGTGCAGATCCTCGGCCTGTACGACGGGCGAATGGTCGACCCGTCCGTCCTTGCGCACGCTGCGTCCCAGCCCGCGCGGGTCGTAGGTGATCACGGTGCGGTCGGGGAAGTAGGAGGCCAGGGTCGCGAATCCGTCGGCCGTCATCGGCTGGCCGACCATGAGCAGCGGCGCGCGCCCGTCGGCGGTGGGCAGCGGACCGCGGACGTCGTAGATGAGATCGGCCTCGGGGGTACTGAGGGTCTGTGTCTGCATGCTCCTAGGACGAGGCGCGCACCGGAAAGTCATCGGTCACCGAACCCAACGTCGCGGCGAACAGTTCGGTCACCCGCTTCCCGGTCGGAAACTGAGATCGACCGGCTGCGCGAACTCGACTATCCGGTGCAGGCGACGATGGGTGTGTACGGGGGATATCGGCTGGCCGCGGGGACGGCGATGCCGCCGCTGCTACCGCGCGGAGGTCACCGTGTTCGCCTCGGCGGAGGATATCCGCGCGTCCGCGGCTGCGCTCGGTGAGGTCGAGGAAGTCGACGACCGCACCTGCCGGCTTCGCACCGAGGCCGACACCATGCAATGGCTGGTTTTCCGGCTGCTGCGGCTCGGCTACGACTTCCGCGTCGACTCCCCGCCGTCGACTCCCCGCCCGAGGTCGCCGACCATGTCCGCGAACTCGCCGCCCGGTTACAGCGTGCCGCACCCGCGCACTCGGGAATGAAAAAGCTACGGTGACCGGATATATCGCAATTTCTCAGCAAGCGGTACCGGAATACTCGAGGAGAACTGGTTATGCGTCGACTGAGCCTCACCCATCGTCTCACCGCGGCAGCGGCGGCAGCTGCGGCGGCGGCCGTGGTCTTCGCCGGTCCCGTCGCGGCGGAACCGGCGGCCGTGGACTGGTCCGCGGCGACCGCCCATCTGCGCGCGGCCGCGGCCGGGAATCCGGCGGCCGAACAGGCGATCGATCGGCTGCGTGCCGCGGGACCGACCGTCGAGCAGGCGGCGCTGCCCGCCCAGCCGTTCCAGATTCCCGCTCAATCCGACATCGGGCGCGGCACCGGCCCCGGCGTCTACGGGTCCGGAATCGCGTTGAACTACGACGGCTTCCGCCTCGGCTTCTTCGGCGGCCCGGGCACCATAGCCCCGAATCAGGGCGGGGCGAATCTGCAGGTCGTCTGGTACAACCTGTCGAACGGGCGCAGCGGCACCCAAACACTGATCGAACACAACGACGTGCCGGTGGACACCACCATCCGCACCCCCGTCTTCGATCCGGGGACGGGCATGGTGGTGGCCGCGGTGTACGGGACGCTCTGGCACCGGTGGCCGGTTCCGGTTTCCGACGCCAACCCCGACGGGTTCCAGTACCAGCTGGGCACCATCTCCATCCCCTCGTTCGGCGCCTTCTACAACTGAACGACCTTGCGTGGGGACCGGTTTCGAGTGGACCGGTCCCCGCGCCGTGTCAGTGAACGAAGGGCAGACAGCCCGCCATCCCGAAATGCACCAGCAGATATCCGGAGGCCGGCACCGCGGCGACCGATGCCGCGAACAGCGCGAGCGGAATTCCGCGGCCGGCCCGCCTCGTGCGGGACTCGGAGTGCACCAGCCGGCGCACCCGGTCGGCGACGGCGAGCGTGCTCGTGCCCAGCGCGGTATCCGGGAGCAGCGAGCGGATCTCGGCGTCGCCGGTGGCTCCGGACAGCGTGAGCAGCGCGGTGAGTACGGCGGTACGGCTGTGGCGACCGGACGCGCGGTCGTCGGCACACATTTCCAGCAGCTGGGCGACGCGGTCGTCGGCGGCCGCGAACAGCGGAATGCGCGGCAGGGTGGTGGCGAGCGCGCGGGTCGATGCCCGGATCAGATGGTGCCGCCCGGCCAGGTGCGCGTCCTCGTGGGCGAGGACCGCCGCCAGCTGCGGCCGGTCCAGCGCGGCCACCGCGGCGCTGGTCACCACCACGGTCCCCGGTCGCCCCGCGACGCAGTAGGCCGCCCGCTGCGGCGCGTCGATGACCACCGCCGCGGCCGCGCCGGCCTCGTCCAGCCGCCGTCCGACGAGCGATGCCGAGCGGGCGTGCCGGGCGCTGCTGCGTCCCGCGCGCACCACCGCACCGATCACCCGCACCCCCCGCACGGTGACGAATCCGATCAGCGCGAGCGCCGAGAGCAGCGCGGCGAACTGCGCGACCGGACCGTGGCTGCCGTCGGCGGTGGCGTGCACGGCCACCCAGCAGTCGTCGAACAGGTGGGCCATCGGCAGATCCCAGGTGTGGGCGACCTGTACGGTCAGGGCCACCGCGGCGGCCGCCCAGGCGCCGAGGACGGCGGCGATCGCGGTGAGCCAGGCCAGCACTCCGAGCGCGGGGACGCTGCCGTGTGCGGTGAGCCGGGTCAGGATCGGCGGGCCGAGAACGCAGACCAGTGCCGAATAACCCAGCAGGCACAGCGCGAGGGTCACTCGGCGACCTCGGTACCCGGCTGATCGGTGTGGGCATTGCGGGTTTTCGCGCGGCGCAGCACCTTGCGCAGCGCGGCGGTGTCGTCGTCGGAGATCTGCTCGACGAAATGGGCGAGCACCAGATCGGAGCGGCCGCCGCCGAGCGCCTCGCGCATCAGCTGAGCGCTGTACTGTTCGCGGCTCAGGCGCGCGCGATAGCGATAGGCCTTGCCGTCGCGTTCGCGTTCCAGCCAGCCCTTGCGGTGCAGATTGTCCATGGTGGTCATGACCGTGGTGTAGGCGATTTCGCGGCTGCGCAGCAGGTCCTCGAACACGGTCCGCACGGTGATGGTGTCGGGAGCGGACCAGATGCGGTCCATCACCACCGCCTCCAGATCCCCGAAACGATGTGCCATCGCACCTCTCCACCATCGACTACGTACCGGGATAGTACCCATTCCCGGCCCTCGGGAACGGCTGTGGCCCCGCCGGAACGACGGGGCCACAGGGTGGGAGAGCCGACTCAGGAGGCGGCCGGAGCAGGTGCGTTGAGGGTGTTGTACATCTGCACCGCGCTGGCGATACCGACCGGCACGCCGAGGATGGCGGCGCCGATCAGCGGGCCGACGGTGGCACCGAGGCCGGCCCCGACCAGGCAGCCGGCCGCGCCGCTGCCGAGGAAGAACTCCGGCACCAGAGCGAAGCCGACCGTCGCGCCGAGCACGCAGCCGGTGATGCCGCCCACCGCGCCGCCGGCGAGGCTGCCGATACCGGTCGCCAGCCCGAACTGGGTGGCGGCCACGCTCAGGGCGGAGTTGAACTCGTCCTGGGTGTAGATCGGCTGGGCGGAGGTGACCGGTTGTTCGACGGCGGCCGATTGCGGCGCCGGCTGCTCGGCGGCCGTCTGCTGGGTCTCCGGCAGCGAGGCGGGTGCGGTGGCGGCCTGTTCGGCCTTTGGCGAGGTGGCCAGGGCGGTACCGGCGACGAGAGCGCCGTTGCCGTCCTTGACCTGGAATTGGGTGCCCACCGTGGTGAGCGAGCCCAGTCCGGTCTGAATGCTGACCGAGCCGTCCTGGGTATTGCTCGTGTAGCGGACGCCCGGAAGGATTTCGGTCGTCAGTGTGAACGGGTCGGCGGCGATCGGTGCGCCGGCGGCGGGGGCCGTGGGCGTGCCGGTGGCGGCGTTGGCAGTGGTGGCGGTGGTGGCTACGGCACCGGTCACCATCAAAGCTATGGTCGCGCCGGAGACCAAACGGGTGGTCTTGTTCATCGGATCCTCATCGTGGTCGATCGGATAAGGCGGCGAGCGATCGGGAATTCCAAGGGGAGAATTGCCGAATTATCCGCTGCCGGTGCGAAATCCGGATTACCGGATCGCGCGAATTGAGATTAACGAGTGCCGACCCGGCGTAAAGGTGCGACACAGAAACGTTTACGGTTGAGAAATGTTGCTAACCAATCGGATACAGCTGCGTAATAAGTATTTAACGTGAGAAGCCAATGGGCCGTGCGCATTTCGGACATCGCTGCGGCTATTCGACTATGTACGTACGCATTTAGTAGACGATCGTCCGTACTGGACGGCTACAATAGCAATCTTCGAGCGATCCGGAAAACCCAGAGGGGCGAGACCTGTAGCGGCCTCGCCCGTGTGGCGGTCGAATTCCCGTTCAGCTCGGTGCGATCCGGAACAGCCCGGTCGTGGTGCCCTGGTATTGCACGCGCCCCGGTGCGATCGTGCCCACCATCTGCAGGGTGTCGTGCACGGTGCTGGTGCCGATCAACCGGCTGGAATTCTCCGTACCGGTTGCCGCGTCGATCACGACGAGGTGATAGGTGTCGATCACCGCTCCGGCGCTGCCGGTGTCGATGCCGGCGATCCGATTCTTGCGGGCGACCGTATAGATCTTGCGGTCCGCCAGTGAAAGCCGCGGAGCCGCAGCAGATTTCACATCGCTGGTCCATTTCCGGGTACAGCCGTTACCGTCGGCATTCACGTCGATGCGGACCATGCCGCCGGTGAAATCGGCGTTGTCCGGCTCGCTCGGACCGGCGTTGTCGGGTAGCGCCGGATACGGGTAGCCGTAGGTGCTCGCCACGAAGACGCTGTTACCCGAGCCGATCGGCGAGTTCTCGGTGCCGTCCACCGCGGGCGCCGAGCAGACCTGGCGGCCGCTGCGGGTGTCGTAGACGAGCAGATTCTCCTGCGGCACCGCGTTATCGGTGATCCCCAGATAATCGGTACCGTCACGTGGGCCGAAGAAGGTCGGACTGGCCCCGCTGCCCCAGCTGAGCTGTCCGGGTTTGCGCGCCGGGCCGCGATCGTAGGGCTGCCGCCACACCTGGTGTGGAGCGCCCGAGCCGTCCGCGGTGAACAGATAGGTGGCGTGATCGGTGGTGACCGCGGTGCCCTCCGGGGCGGTCGAGATGCTGTTGTCGACGTGCTCGCCGGGCAGCGTGATCGATTGTGCGGAGCCGGTTTTCGGGTCGACCGCGCCCACCGTGCCGTTGGCGGTGGCGAACCACACCCGGCCGTCGCGATCGGGCATCAGCGAGGCGACGCTGTCACAGCCGTTGCCGCCGCAGTGGCCGGTCACCGCGGCGCCGAGGGGCATCGAGGAGGCGATGGCCAGCTTCCAGCCGTCGCCCTCTTTCGTATGCGCGACCCGTACCAAATTGTCGTCACCGTCGACCATGACCATGCGGTCGGCATTGTCCAGATAGGCATAGACCCCGCCCAGCAGCCCGCCCTTGGGTAGCGACAGCGATGTGAGCGGCCGACCGTTGTTCGGGTCGAGCAGGAATATCTTGGGCGAACGGTCGGTGACGGTGGTGCACAACGCCTGCGGCATGCCGTCGGCGCCTTGCAGGATAGTCGGGCACGCGGCGGCCAGTTCGCGGAACCGTGCGTGCACCGCGCCGGTACCGACGCCCGTCAGCGGGGTGCTGTCGGAGGATTCCGCATCGCCGTGCATGGTGGCGGTGCCGACCGGCCCGAGATACGGATCGACCGGAGGGGTGGGCCGAACGCGGCGTTCGCGGTTCCCGCGCCGACGGTCAGTATCGCCACCGCGACGGCCGCGATCGAGGTGATCGCGCCCCCGGTAAAGCCCTGACATCGCACAAGCACTCCTCGATATGATTATTCGTATCGAATAATTCAATTATTCGTATCGCGACAGGTTAGGATCCCGTGCCGACTGGCAACATCGGACGGGCCGAAAGCTCGCCCCCGCGCCACCCGAGCGCCGGGCCCAATTCGAACAGGTGCTGGAAACCGTTCGCGCACTGGGATATTGCGCGTGGGGCCTGGACGCGGCCAGCCTGCCGACGCTGCGGGTGCTGGCCGAGGTGGTCGATCATCTGTCCGCGGCAGCTCCGCGGTGCGGACACTCGACCACTCCTGCCTGCCGAGTACGGGATCGTCGGCGCGCCGATCGGCGAAATAGCTGCTGTTGCACCTATCGGCGTCACGACCGTGACCTGGCCCGGTGCCGTCGGCCGAGCGGCCGCCGCTGGCCTCGCTCACCACCAACCCAGCAGTGGGCTGAGCTGCCGGCCGAGTTCCGGGGCCAGTGAACGCGCGTAGCTCGCGGTGAAGTGGTGTTCGTCGTGGTAGACGAGGATATTGCCGATCTCCACCGGGCAGACGTCGCGTTCGCAGACGGCGTCGGTGAGGTCGATGGGGAAGACGTTGGGGAAGGCGGCGGCCGCGTCGAGGGCCGGGTTGACCGGTGAGAGCGCATCGGCGCGGTGCATGCCGCAGCTGATCCGATCGCCGTGGCGGGCCAGGCAGTCGATGGCGCGATAGCGCACACCGTCGTGGCGCAGCCACGGGGTGTCGCGGATCGCGATCACCCGGATACCCTTGTCGGACAACGCCTTCCACACGTCCTGGTAGTCGGGCGGGGTTTCGTCGCCGCCCGCGTCGACCGGGCGGGTGCCGGTCGTGAACACCCAGTCGGGCCGTTCGTTACCCAGCAGATCGATCACCTCGCGCGACCAGTCGCGGCAATCCGGATTCGGTTCGCCCTTGTACATGGCGTTCTGGTCGAGAGTGAGCGGACAGCCCATCTTCAGATGCACCAGGATCTTGAAATGGTGCTGCTCGGCCAGCTGCTGCAGCGCCGGCATCCAGTGCTCGGCATGGGAGTTACCTACCACCGCGAGCGTGTGCTGGGCATCGGCTGCCCCGTAGGTACAGGTGACGACCTCGCGGTGATCCCAGTCGGCGATACATCCGTCGACGGTCGGGCGCGGCAGTTCCGCCGGCGCCTCGTACAGCGTCGGACGCATACGCGCCTGCGGTACCGGTGCGCCGCCGACCAGTGCCTCGGCGCCGGGATACTGCACCGGGTCGAGGGCGCCCACCGCGCGCGGTGGATGAGTCTGCACGACCGCGCTCCAGGTGACCGCCGCGGAGGCGACCACCGCCGCCGTCACCGACAAGGCGACCCCGGCGGTGCGGCGATACCGAGGGCCGAACGCCGGTGCTGTGGCCTCCTGCGGGGGGCGCAGGCGCAGCGGCTGCTCGATATAGCGATGGGTGAGATAGGCCAGACCGAGAGAGACAGCGATCACCGCCGCGCCGCCTGTCACCCCCGCGCGGGAGCCGCCGCGTTCGGCGAGCAGGAAGATCAGCAACGGCCAATGCCACAGATACAGCGAGTAGGCCAGGTCGCCGAGCCGGACCAGGGGAGGCGAGGCCAGTAGCCGGGTGAGCCGCGGCTGTTCCTCGGCGCCGACCCCGGCGCCGGCCAGGATCAGCGCCACGGCCGCACCGACCGGCAGCAGCGCCGGCGGGCCCGGGAACTGATTCGCGCCGTCGGTGATCCAGCCGCCCACCGCGACGACCAGCAGGCCCGCGGCCGCCAGTACCGCGCGCAATACCCGCGGCACGCGCAGTGCGGCGGCGGCCAGTGCCAATCCGGCGCCGACCAGCAGTTCCCACGCCCGCGCCGCGCTGTCGTAGTAGTTCCAGCCCTGATGGGTCGCCGAACCCCGCGCGGCGTACAGGAACGAGGCGAGCGTGGCGACGACGATCACCGCGGCCAGCGCCGGGCGCACGGCGCGCTCGCGCCCGAGTCGCCGGCACACCCATACCGTGGCGGCCACCACGAGCAGCGCCGCGAGGTAGTACTGCCCCTGCACCGACATCGACCACAGGTGTTGCAGGGGGCTCACCGACGGATCGGCGGCCAGATAGTCCGACCAGGTCGTCGCCAGCCGCCAGTTCTGGTAGTACAGCAGCGAGGCCAGGGTCTGGCCGGCCAGATCACCCCACTGCGTGTACGGCCGCAGCGTGACGGTCGCGACCACCACGGCGCCGAGTACCACCACGAGCGCGGGCAACAGCCGACGGGCGGTGCGCCGCAGGGTGAGGCCGATGCCGACCTCACCGCCCGACTCGGCCCGGCGCAGCAGCGATCCGGTGAAGAAATAGCCCGACAGCACCAAGAAGATGTCCACCCCGCCCGACACCCGGCCGAACCAGATGTGGAAGATCACCACCAGCGCGATGGCCAGTCCGCGCAATCCGTCCAGGTCCCGGCGGTAGCCGAGCGCTCGCGCGCGATCGACGGCCGCCTCCGTCATCGTCGCGGGCATGGCGGCGCGGCGGTGTAGACGGGATGAACGGAAGGGGTGCATGACACGACAATTCCCTATCACACCGGCCTGACCCGGGACCAACTCCGCGAGCGTGGCGCACGGCGGGGCGATGGCCTCTGGTGAGGGCCTCGACGTCGCGGATATTTGGTCATTCGCCCAAGGGGAACGACCAAGTAGGTGCGTTTGGTCACCGCGAAAGAGCAGGGCCACGAGACGCGGGCCCGGCTGATGGACGCCGCGACGGAGCTGATCGCCGAACGCGGCTGGGGATCGGTGACGACCAGGCTCGTCGCCGAGCGGCCCCGGTGCACTGTCGACTAGGAGATCACGATGACATTCGCCGAATTCGCCGCCGAGCTGGGTGCGCGGGCATTGCACACCAGGATCCTGGTCCGCGCCCCGATCGGGCTGTACCGCGCGGGTCTCGGATTCGTCTTCGGACAGCGGCTGCTGATGATGGAACATATCGGCCGCACGAGCGGCGCGAAGCGGCACATGGTGCTGGAGGTGGTCGACCACCCGGGGCCCCGCGAGTACGTCATCGTGTCCGGCTTCGGCACGCGCGCCCAGTGGTACCGCAACATCCAGGCCGACTCGAATGTCCGGCTGTGCCCACGAGAGCCACGGCGATGACCGAGGCCGAATCGGCGGCGGCGCTCGCGCACTACATCCACGAGCACCCCAGGGCCTGGCAGAATCTGCGCGCGGTGATCGAACGAGCGACCGGCGCGCCGGTCGACACGCTGCCGATGGTCCGGTTGCGGTTGCGCTAGCCCCGACGCGCGCCGGGTAATACGGCGCCGACCCGCCGATATCCCGTAGCGTCGAGGCCGATGCGCAGTCGAGACGAAACGGGGCAGCCGATGGACGACCGGATCGAGCAGCTGGCAACGCGATTGGATCCGGCGGCCGAACTACGGCTCATATCCGGAGCCGGAATGTTCCGTCTGGCCGGGGATTCCGCGATCGGTCTCGCCGAGATGCCGGTATCCGACGGTCCCTCGGGTGTGCGGGGCGAGAACTGGGACGAACGTGAGCCCTCGGTCAGCCTGCCGTCCGGGACCGCGTTGGCCGCCACCTGGGACCGGGATCTGCTCATCGAGATCGGGGCCCTGATCGCGGCGCAGGCCCGGCAGAAGAACGTCTACGCCGTCCTCGGACCCACCGTGAACCTGCACCGATCCCCGCTCGGCGGAAGGCATTTCGAATGCTTCTCCGAGGATCCGATGCTGACCGCGGAGATCGCGGCCGCATATGTGTGCGCGGTGCAGGCACACGGCGTCGCTGCCTGTCCGAAACACTTCGTGGCCAACGATTCCGAAACCGACCGGTTCACCGTCGACGTCCGCGTCGCCGCGCGAGCCTTGCACGAGCTGTACCTGTATCCGTTCGAACGCGCGGTGCAGGCGGGGGCGTGGATGGTGATGGCCGCCTACAACAGCGTCGACGGCACCACCATGACCGAATCGCCGCTGCTGGACGAACCCCTCAAGGGCAGTTGGGGATTCGACGGCGTGGTCGTCTCGGATTGGACCGCCGTGCGTAGTACCGAAGGCGCCGCGCGTGGCACCGACCTGTGCATGCCGGGCCCGTCGCCGCTGTGGGGCCCTGCCCTCGCCGACGCGCTCGCGGCCGGCACCGTGCCGAAGTCCGCGATCGACGACAAGGTCCGGCGCATCCTGCGTTTCGCCGATCGCGTCGGCGCCCTGGCCCCGCGCGAGCCCGACCCGGTACCCGTCTTCACCGCCACGCAGGCACACGATCTGGTCCGCCGCGCCGCCGCGGCCGCGATGGTGCTCGTGCACAACGACGGTGTGCTGCCGCTGCCGCCGCAGACCTCGGTGGCGTTGCTGGGGCCCGCCGCCGCGCAGCCGCGGTACATGGGCGGCGGCAGCGCGACCGTGATCCCCGACCACACCGTCACGCCGGTCGAGGGTCTGTCGGCGGTGCTGCCGGTCACCCACACGCCGGGGGTGCGCACCGGTGACGACCTGATACCCGTGCCGCTGGACCTGGTCACCGACCCGGCCACCGGGACACCGGGTCTGTGCCTGCGCTACCTGGACGGGGAGCGTGTCCTCGACACCCAGCACCGCACGGCGGGCCGGCTGGTCCTGTTCGGTGATCCGCATGCGGCGGCCGCGTCGGCGATCGAACTGCGCGCGCGGCTGCGCGCCGATGTGGCGGGCGAGTGGCGGCTCGGTGTCGCGGCGCTGGGTCACTGTGTGGTGGAGCTCGACGGCGCGAGCGTGATCGACACCGATATCGCCTTCGACGGCTCGGATTCCGTTGCCGCACTGCTGGATCCGCCGCAACGCTGCGTCGAGCGCGAACTCGCCGCCGGCCAGGAGGTCGACGTCCGGATCACGGTCGGATCGGGTGCGTCGGTGGCCGCGGGGCTGGGCATGATTCTCGGCGTCGGCCTGGTCGTGGCGCGGCCGGAGCGCGCGCCCGAGGAGGAATTCGCCGCGGCGGTCGAGGCCGCGCGCCGGGCCGAGGTGGCCGTCGTGGTCGTCGGCACCACCGAACAGCTGGAGAGCGAGGGGCGCGACCGGACCACCCTGGCGCTGCCCGGCCGCCAGAACGACCTGGTCGCCGCGGTCGCCGCCGTCAATCCGCGCACCGTGGTGGTCATGAATTCCGGTGCCCCCGTGGAGATGCCGTGGCGCGACGACGTGGCCGCGGTGCTGCTGTCCTGGTTCCCCGGCCAGGAGTTCGGCGCCGCCCTGGCCGACGTGCTGACCGGCGCGGCCGAACCCGGCGGCCGGCTGCCGACCACCTGGCCGAAGGAACTCGCCGACGTGCCGGTCCGCGACACCACCCCGGCCGCCGACGGCACCCTGACATACGACGAGGGCGTGCACATCGGCTATCGCGCCTGGCTGCGGGCCGGTGTGCAGCCGGCGTATCCGTTCGGCCACGGACTCGGCTACACCGTGTGGGAACTGAGCGATCTCGCGGTGGACGGCCACGATGTGGAGGTGACCGTGGCCAATATCGGAGAGCGGACCGGTAAGCAGGTCGTCCAGGTTTATCTGTCCCGCGAGGACAGTGCGATCGAGCGTCCGGTGCGATGGCTGGCCGCCTTCGCCAGCGTCACCGCCGAACCGGGCGGAGTGCGCCGGGTGCGAATCTCTCTGCCGCAGCGAGCGTTTCAGCACTGGACCGACGCGGGATGGGACACCGAACCCGGTTCTTTCACCGTGCACGTCGGCACCTCGGTGATCGCACTGCCGCTGACCGCGTCCATCGAGTAATCGGCTCGTGGGGGAATACCGGGCTAGCATACTGGACGAGTGACCACTAGTCTCCGGTACACACGGTTGGAGGAGGCGGTCGCAGCGTGGCGGCCGGAATCGAAGGAGCGATCAGTGACGTTTACCCGGCGATCGATGCTGGCCGGCACCGTGACCGCGGCCGTGGCCGTGGGAGTGGGGGCCACCGCTTCCGCGGGGGCGGCACCGATCCGGGTCACCGGCGACGAGGCGGGATATCTGGTCGGCGCCGGTATCGCCGATGTCACCGGTGCGGTCGCCGGGCAGGGCATGATGGGCTACTCCGAGCTCGACCAGGTCGCGACCGGGCTGCTCATGCGGACCTGGGCTCGCGCCTACATCGTGGTCGACCGGGCCAGCGGCGAGCGGGTGGCCTTCGTCAACGCGGATATCGCCTGCCTGTTCCAATCGGTGCATCTGGCCGTGATGCAGCGTCTGGCACAGCGATTCGGTTCCCTGTACACCGAGCGCAACGTCAACGTGAACGCCACTCACAATCACAATTCCTGCGGCGGAACCGCCCGCGAATACGCCTATTCCCTTGCCGCGTACGGCTTCCAGAACAATTCCCATCAGGCCGAGGTGGACGGTATCGTCGCGGCCCTGGCGGCGGCGCACGAAAATCTGGCGCCCGGCACGTTGTCGCTCGGGCGCGGCGAACTGCACGACGCCTCGGCCAACCGCTCCCGGGTGGCCTTCGACCTGAACCCGCCGGAAGACAAGGCCGCATTCCCGAATGCCATCGATCCGCAGGTGACGGTGCTGCGATTGCGGCAGGGTGGCAAGGACATCGGCGCGATCACCTGGTTCGCGACGCACGGTACATCGCTCACCGACGCCAACACACTCATCTCGGCCGACAACAAGGGCTATGCCAGCTACCGCTGGGAGCATGACGAGATGGGAGTGCGGCCGGGCACCGGAAAGCCCGGTTTCGTGGCAGCGTTCGCGCAAACCAACGCCGGTGATATGACCCCGAATATCGGACTCACGCCGTGGCATCCGTCCGGGCCCACGGAGGACAACCGGCTCAACTGTTCCCTTATCGGCGAGCGCCAATACCGCGCGGGCCGTGCGGCTTTCGATGCGGCGCGGCCGATGCGCAGCGGGGGAGTGGACGCCGCCCTGCGCTATCTGAACATGGCAGATATCGCCATCGACGGGTCCTACACGCCGGACGGGAAGCCGGCCCGCACCGCGCCCGCCATGATGGGCGCCGCGGCCGCCGCGACCAGCTCGGAGGACAACTGGAAGACCCAGCTGTCGTTCCTGCAGGAAGGCAATGCCGATCCGGTCGTCGCGGCGCTCGGCGGACTGGACGGACCCATCGAGCAGTGGATGCGGGATGTGCAGGCGCCCAAGTTGATCGTGGCGCCGCTGGGTGTATTGCCGCCGCGCCCGTGGGTGCCACTGACGGTGCCGATCCAGATTCTGCGGATCGGCGATCTGGTGCTGGCCTCGGGTCCGGCGGAATACACGGTGGTCTCGGGGTTGCGCATCCGGCGGGTGGTGGCGCACGCGCTGTCGGTTCCGCTGGAAAACGTGCTGCTGCAAGGCTATTCGAACGGCTACTGCGGCTATGTGACCACACCGGAGGAATACGCCTCCCAGCAGTACGAGGGCGGGGAAACGCTGTTCGGGCGGTGGACTCTGCCCGCCTATGTGCAGGAATTCGATCGGCTGGCCCGTGCGGTGGCCGCACGCGTCGACCTCGGCCGCGGCCCGGCCCCGCTGGACTGGGCGGCGGGCGTGCAGCCGAATCTGCTTCCGCCGGTACCGGCCGATGTGCCGATGACCGGGCGCGCATTCGGTGAGGTGATCACCGGGCCGAAGCCGGGTTACGGTCGCGGCGCTACGGTGACGGTCGAGTTCTGCGGCGCGCACCCTGCCAACGACTTCCACACCGGCGGAAGCTATTTCGAGGTGCAGCGCGCCGAGAACGGGCAGTGGCGGGCGGTCTTCGACGACAACGACTGGTGTACCGAACTGCACTGGTCGCGCCCGCCCGGCCAACCGGCGGCCTCGCGGGTCGCCATCCACTGGACTGTGCCCGCCGATGCGGAAGCCGGGCGCTATCGCATCGAATACCGCGGTGAGAGCCGCGATGGCGCCGCCGCCCTTCCGTTCACCGGCACCACAGCCGAATTCAGCCTGGGCTGAGCGGTTGCTTCATTTTTCGGAAGACGTTGCCGGGGTGCGGTTTTCGGTGAGCATGTCGAGATAGGCGGCCATCGCTCGCCCGGCCGATTCGATCGGGGCGCTCGAGCGCAGGGTGCGGCTGAGAATGAACGCACCCTCGAGTGCGCCGAGGACCGCGATCACGAAGGTGTCGGCCGTGGGCGCGGGCAGCCCGCGTGTCCGGAAGTACGCACTGCCCTGCTCGATCCAGGACTGCATCACCTCGGCGGTCACCTCGCGCAGCGCCGGTTCGCTGTCGGCGATCTCGCCCGCGACCGTGCCGACCGGGCACATGTTCATCCAGCCGGACTGCTCGATCTGTTCCGCGGCGGCGCTGAACGCGGCTACCACTGCCACCCGCAGGTCCGGATGCGGATCCATCAGCAGCGGTAGCAGTTGAATGTAGGCGGCACCGCTGGTACGCAGCGCGGCGGCCGCGATCTGCTGTTTGCCCTGCGGAAAGTGGTGATACAGCGACCCGATCGGGGCCCGTGCGGCGGCGGTGATCTGTTTGACGCTGGTGGCGCCGTAGCCCTGGCGGCGCATCAGTTCCGCGGTCGCGGTGACGATGCGCTCGGCGGTCGGGGTTGACACGGTCTCGGACATCCTCCCATACTAGAACACACGCTCTAGAATGAACGTTCTACCAGGTGGACGCGTTTTTCATGGCGTGGCCGCGCGATTGCGATACGGAGGTGGCAGGAGTATGCCGGTCGTCGAAGTTCCCGCCGGGCCGATTCATTACGTCGAGGAGGGGCAGGGGCCGCCGGTCGTGCTGCTGCACGGACTGCTCATCGACCATACGGTGTGGGACCGCGTGATGCCGTTGCTGCCCAGCGGTTTTCGCTATGTGCGGCCGGTGCTGCCGCTCGGCTCGCATCCGGAACCGATGCGGCCGGACGCGGATTTGAGTATGCGCGGCCAGAATGTGGTGCTCGCCGATTTCCTCGACGCGCTGGACTTGCGCGAGGTCACCCTGGTGCATTCCGACTGGGGCGGCGGGCTGTTCCTCACCGCCTACGGCCTGGACAAACGGGTCGCCCAGTTGGTCGTTTTGCCGTGCGAGGCTTTCGACAACTTCCCGCCCGGACTGCCCGGAAAGCTGGCGGTGCTCGCGCTGCGGGTCCCGGGTGCGCTCCCGATCGTTCTGCGCCAGTTGCGCATCGGGCTGTTGCGCCGCTCGTCGCTGATCTATGGGCAGATGGCGCGTGATCCGATACCCGACGAACTGATGCGGGGCTGGACCGAACCCGCCCTGCGCGATCCGGACATCCGCCGCGATGTGCGCAAATACGGCCGGGTGTTGCCACCGGCCGCGCAGCTGATCGCCGATACCGAAGCCTTGCGGAACTTCCCCGGCCGCGCCCTGGTGCTGTGGTCCCCGCAGGCCGCGCCGATGCCCCGCGACCACGGGTGCCGCCTCGCCGAACTCCTGCCCGCGGGCCGACTGGTGGAAATCGGCGACGCGTACGTGCTGTCGATGCTCGATCAACCCGAGGCCGTGGCCGCGGCAATGACGGCCTTTCTCACCGGGGCCTGATCAGGCCCCGGTGAGAAACGATGTGTCACTTGCCATTTCTGGCCTCGACCAGACGTTCGCGGGCCGTCTCCGCGGCCTTCTCCGCACGCTCGCGGGTGGCCTCGGCCGCCTTCTCGGCGCGCTTGCGGGCCTGGCGCGCGAAGATCGACCCACGCTGCTTGGCCACCTCGGCCCATTCGCCGCCGTGTTCGCGGGCGGCTTCGGCCCATTCGGTGCCGCGGTGCTTCGCGATCTCGGCCCAGTCGCCCCGGTGATCGCCCGCGGTGTCGGCGAGTTCCGCGCTCTTGCGCTTGGCCAGTTCGGCCCACTCGCCGCCGTGTTCGCGGGCGGCCTCGGCCAGGTCCGCGCCGCGCCGCTTGGCCAGTTCGGCCCACTCGCCGCGATGGTCGAGAGCGGTGCCGGCCAACTCGGCGCCGCGGTTACGCGCCAATTCCGCCCATTCGGCGCCGTGTTCGCGGGCCGCCTCGGCGAGTTCACCGCCGCGCGACTGGGCCACCGAGGCTAGTTCAGCGCCGCGCGACTGCGCGACCGAGGCCAGATCGGCGCCCTTGTCGGCGGCCACCGCGGCCAGTTCCCGGCCGCGGACGGCTTGCTGCTGCAGGCGATCCCGCACCGTTTCGGTGGTGGCGGCGGTGAAGGGGAGGGCGGCGGCGGCTTTACGCGCGGCCCGGCGACCCCGCCAGCCCAGCGAGGGCTTGCCCTCGGTATCAGCGGCGGCGATGAGCAGGCCACCGAGCAGACCGACATCCTTGAGGAATGCCGTGCGCTTGGCGGCACGTTGCTGCGCATCCGATTCGTTCCAGAAGTCCTGCTCGGTCACGGTGGCCGGAATGACGGTCACCGCCAGCGCCAGCGACGAGAGCCGGGGGGCACGATTCAGCGCGAGCAGCGTTCCGGCACCGACCCGGACGATGGCATTGATCCGCACCACTTTCGCCGGATCGGAGGGCAGTTTGGCCGATACCGAATCCGGCAGCCGCTGTTCTCCGTGGGACACCAAGGTGGTAGCGGCCTGCGCCCGCGGCTCGGGATGCATCAGAGTGTCGACTCCGTCGACGACGAACACCGACGCCAGCAGCGGTCGGGCAAGGCGGCGAATCAACATAGTGAAAACCCTTTCCTCAACGGTCTCGTTCCGGCGGGTTCCCCCGATGCCGCGTCCCAATCACCTCGGGACGCCGACGGAGCTCAGGGCACGACAGTAACCGGCCAGCGCCCTGCTTTCACCAGACGCACCGCGACCGAGCCGATAATTCGATGCCCGGCCTTCTCGGACGCGCCGACCACGACGCCGTCGGCCTTCAACTCGTCGGCGGCCTCGGCCAGCACTGTGAACGGGTCGCCGCGGCGGGTCATGAACTTCCAGCGGGTCCGGTAGACGTCCTTGACCTTCTCCGCGTGTTCGCGCACCTGCCGGGCCAGATCCTCGGCCATCTCGGCGGTCGCGCCCTGGACGTCGACGCCGTAGGCGCCGGCCATGGCGATCCACGGTTGGACGTAAACCATTGCCAGCAGGGAGTTCTGACGCCGGGCCAATCCGGCCGCATACGCGGTCGCGCGCCAGGAGGCATCCGAACCGTCGATGCCGACCATGATCACCCGGGGCCCGTCGGTGCCCAGTTCGAAACCCGACGACAGGCCGGGCGCCCACTCCGGTGTTGTCTCTTCGGCCACGATCCGAGCCTAGAGCAGGCGCAACAGATCGTGCAGGGTGCGCAACTGCTGGGCGGACAGCGCGGTCAGCGTGGGCGGCGGCGGGTCGGGAGTGGCCATCGCCTGCGCGATCACCTCCCGCCCGGCATCGGTGATGGTCACCAGCTTGCGCCGTCGATCGTCCGGAGCGGTTTCGCGCGAGACCAGACCGCGGGCCTCGAGGTCGTTGACCACCACGGTGGTGGCCGGCGCGTCCATGCTGGCCACCCGGGCCAGTTCCTTCAGCGGCAGCGGACCGGGCAGCAGTCGCCGCAACACGCGGAATCTGCTGAAGGGCATGCCCATTCGATCGACCACCGCGCGCTTCCAGGTGTCGCGGGTGTCCTTGACCACATCGGTCAGCACGCGCCAGACCTCGTCGGGCGTTGGTTCCGCAGCGACGGTGAGCTCGTCGTCAGACACGGGCGGGCTCCTTGTGTTCGAGCAGGGGAGCGATCCGGTCGCGCGAGCGCAGTGCCCATCCGGTGTTGGCGGCGATGCCCAACACCCCGACGCCCGCCGCGAGAGCGGCCACCACCCACCACAATCCCGCCCCGGATAGCAGCCCGCACAGGGCGACACCGACGCTGACACCGATCTGGCGGCTGGTCGAGGCCACCGCCGAGGCCGCGCCCGCGCGATCCATCGGCATCCCGCTGACCGCGGCGGTGGTGATCGGCGGGTTCACCGTGCCGAAACCGGCGCCGAAGATCGCGAACGTCACGATGAGCTGCCAGATCGGAGTATCGGGCCGCAGCGTGGTCAGCAGCGCCGCGGCCGTCGTCATCAGAATTCCGGCGGCGACCAGCGAGGGCCGGGTGCCGAAGCGGCCGACCAGCCGGCCCGACAGCGGCGAGCAGATCAGCATCCCCAGCGCCATCGGCAGGTAGAGAAGTCCCGTGTGCACAGCCGAATAATGCCGTACACCTTGCAGATACAGCGAAGCGCTGAAAAGGAAGGCGCCCAGCCCGGCGAACGCGCAGATCGCGGTGACGGTGGCCGCCGCGAACGGCACGCTGCGGAAAAACCGCAGATCGATGAACGGCGAGCGGTGCCGCCGTTCGACGTAGAGGAATCCGGCCAGTGCCACGGCGGTGAGGCCGAAGATCTCCGGGCGACGTTCGATCAGCCCGAAGACCAGCGTGAACATCACCACGACGGCCAGCACCTGGCCGAGCGGGTCGATCCCGCGTGCGGTCCGCGACTTCGATTCCGGGACGTAGCGAGTGGTCAGCACCAGCGCGACCGCGCAGATCGGCAGATTGATCCAGAACACCGACTGCCAGCCCAGCGCGTCGATCAGCACGCCGCCGACCATCGGGCCGATCGCGGTGGAGATGCCGACCACCGCGCCCCAGACGCCCACCGCCCGCGCCCGTTCGACCCGGCCGGTGAAGACGGTGGTGATGATCGACATCGCGACGGGATTGAGCATCGAGCCGCCGATGGCCTGGATGAAACGGGCCCCGACCAGCATGTCGATATCGGGAGCAACGCTGCACAGCAGTGAGCCCAGGGCGAAGATGCTCAGTCCGATCCGGAACATGCGCTTGCGGCCGAAGCGGTCGGCGGTCGCGCCGGAGAGCATCAGCAGGCTCGCCAGGGTGAGGGTGTAGACGTCGACGATCCACTGCAGCCGCGACAGTGGCGCGTCCATATCGCTGCGGATGGTCGGAATCGCGACGTTGACGATGGTCGCGTCCATCGACGAGATCAGCAGGCTCAGACAGCAGGTGACCAGCACGATCGTCTTGTGACGCGGCGTCACCCCGGAAACAGTTGTAGGCACACAATGATTGTGCTACCACAACTATTAGCTGGCAAGAACTGTGAACTAGTTCACTGGACGGTCGCACCGGTCGCGCCCCCGTCCGGACCCGGTACGGTGCTGCGATATGACGACCGACCGGAAACCCGAGGGAACGGGCGCGACCGCCCTCGCGTCCGCGGGTGAAGAGGGCTACCAGCGCGGCCTCAACCCCCGAACCATCCAGATGATCGCCATCGGCGGGGCGATCGGCACGGGACTGTTCTACGGATCCGGTGGGGCCATCGAACAGGCCGGTCCGGCGCTGATCCTGTGCTATCTCGCCGCCGGCCTGGCGATCTTCGTGATCATGCGCGCGTTGGGGGAGCTGCTCACCTACCGGCCGGTCTCGGGCAGTTTCGGTGAATACGCGCACGAATTCCTCGGTCGCTTCGCGGGCTTCGTCACCGGCTGGACCTACTGGGCGGTGTGGGTGTCGACCTGCATGGCCGAGATCACCGTCGCCGGCAAATACGTCAAGTACTGGTTCGCGATCCCGGAATGGGTCACCGCGCTCGTCGTACTCGGCGTGCTGTTCGCCGCGAACCTGATCTCGGTGAAGCTGTTCGGCGAGGGCGAGTTCTGGTTCTCGATCATCAAGGTGACCGCGATCGTCGCGATGATCGTCATCGGTATCGGCGTGCTGATCTTCGGTTTCGGCCACGCGCCGGATCCGACGGTGACCAATCTGTGGGCCGACGGAGGTGTCTTCCCGAAGGGATTCGGTCAAGCCCTACTGGCGTTGCAGATCGTGCTATTCGCCTATGTGGGCGTCGAACTCGTCGGTGTGACCGCGGGCGAGGCCGCCGATCCGCGCCGCACTCTGCGCCGGGCGATCAATTCGCTCCCGCTGCGGATTGGGCTGTTCTATGTGGGCGCGCTGATCGTGATCATGTCGGTGTCGAGCTGGCGGGTCTTCCACTCCGGGCGCAGCCCGTTCGTAGAGGTGTTCGAGCAGATCGGCATTCCGGGGGCGGCCGGGATCATCAATTTCGTGCTGCTGACCGCGGCGCTGTCGTCGTGCAACTCCGGCATCTACTCGACCGGTCGGATGGTGCGCAGTCTCTCGCTGCGTGGTGAGGCCCCGGCCGCGCTCGGTGGCCTGAGCGCTCGCCGGGTGCCGTTCGCGGGCATCGTGCTCTCGGCGGCGATGATGGTGGTCGGCGTGATCGTCAACCTGGTCTCCCCGGACAAGGCGTTCAACTACATCACCTCGGTGTCGACGATCGGCATCATCTTCGTCTGGGGCATGATCCTGGTCTGCCACCTGATCTACCGGGCCCGCGTGCGCCACGGCGAGCTGCCGGCCAGCGACTATCGCCTGCCCGGGGCGCCGGTCAGCTCGGTGCTGGCACTGGCCTTCCTCGGACTGGTCGTCGTGCTGCTGTTCTGGACCGACAGCGGACGGACCGCGCTGGCGGTCGGCCTGGGGTGGGCGGTGGTCGTCTGCGCCGGATACCCGGTGGTGAACCGGTTGAAGCGCCGCCGGGCATCCGCGGTGAGCTGACCTACTTTCCGTCCGGATGGCCGACCGCCGCCAATGCGGTGGTCCAGTCGGCCGCGATGGCGTTCTGCGCGTCGGTCAGGCCGACCGCGCCGGAGCAGATCAGCGAATGCAGCGTGTTCTCCACCGAATCCTTGGGATTGTTCGGCCCCGACCCGGCCTTGTGGTCGGGTGAGGGCGGTTCGACCCACAGATTGCGCGGATCGTTCGGATCGCCGCCGAGTTCCAGCGAGATCAAGTGGTCGTATTCGGCATCGTGCAGATTGCCGGTGTAACCGTAGGACTCGGCGTTCGCCTTCTTCTCCCGGTCGGTGATACTCGCCGGCGGGCGGATGGATTGGGTGTATCCGCCGACGCAGATCGTCGACTTGACGGTTGCGGGTGTGACCTTCGGATTGGTCGCGCCCGGGGTGCAGTGCGGGTCCGGAAGTGGCTGTCCGTCAGCGGTTTTGCCGAAATGACAGCTGCCGGGCGCCGGTTGCGCGGCAACGGTGTAGGTGCCCGACGGGCCGGGGCCGACCGCGGGAGCGCCCTGGTGGGCGATGGGCACCGGATGTACCGCCTGGCTCACCGGTGACGAATTCTGGTGGGAGCACCCACATATCAGGAGCGGCGCCGCGAGTATCGCAGCGGCCAGGAGGGTTACGCGTGTATTCATGATGTCCTCGGGCCGGCCTTCATCAGGCTCTCATTGTGCCCGCTCGTAGATGGCCAGCGCGATATCCTCTGCCGCCCGGCGACATTGCTCGTCGGTCAGGTCGACATCGCCCATCATCCCGGTACTCCATGAGATGGCCAGCAGAGCTTGGCGGGCATGGAAGACCGCCACGGGTTCGTGGTCGGCGGCGGTCATCGCGTCGGCGACCGCGCGAAATTGATAGCGCAGGTCCGACCCCACGCCGAGCCGGCGGAACGCGGGCTGGTTCTCGTACATGAACCGGGCCATCTCCCGCCCGGTGCGGTGCAGCACCGCCCCATAGCGGCGCAAGATCTCCCGGCCGGTGTCCGGTCCGGACGGTTGGTCCGCGGCCCAGGCCAGCAGGTCGTCGATGCCCGTGCGCAGATCGTCGGCGAGGCTGACGACGATGTCTTCCTTGGATCGGAAGTGGTAGTAGACCGCGGCTTTGGTGATGGCGAGCCGATCGGCGATTTCCCGGATCGAGGTCTGTTCGTAGCCGTGCGCGGAGAACAGTTCCATGGCGACCGACCGGATTCGGTCCCGTGTGTCGGTCCGCCTGCCGGCCACCGGAGCCTCCCTTCTCGACCGAGGGACGGCACCGGATCGGCCGGTGGTCCGCGTTCAGTCTACTGGGGGCGGCGTCCGGCGGCAGGGTGGCGAATCCATGGTTCCGGACGAATCGTCCGGAATGTCGGGAATTACTGCGCCAGAATCGAATTCATCAAGGTTCCGGCGCTGGTGGCCACCAGGCCGCCGACGAGGGCCCCGGCCACCATCTTCGGTGACTCCAGTGGTCCGCCGTTCCACTTTTCCCAGGCGAACCGGCCGCCGGCGAAGATGATCGCGCTGGTCCCCGACAGCAGCATGAACCAGGTGAAGTAGCGCACCAGTTTCAGTAGTTTGTCCGCCGCCGGAGGTGTCTCGGGCGTCGGGTTGCCGACTTGGGCCACTATGACGTCGTGCATCGCGAGAAGGATCATGATGCCCTCGTTCCACAAGATGGTGTGGTGCGGGTACCACCATCGTAGGGCGCGTATTCGTCCTGGTGACAGGCGATTGCGAGCGTGATCGCGGAATCGCGGTGTCGGGGGCCGGTTTCGAGGCGTTCAGCCGCCTTGACGGGCGTGCCGAACGCGGAGCGATCTACTCGTCGTCGAGCCCGGCGGACAGGTACGCCGCGGCGGCGATCCACTGCCGGCACGACAGGTGCCGGTCGTGTGCGTAGAGAATCGCACGGGCGCGGGGATAGGTGAGTTCCCGGGGTTCGGTGGCGCAGTCACCGACCTGATCGGCGCCCGACGTGCGGTGCTCGGATATGCCGTGATCGCATGTACCGGAATGCTGGAGCAGTTGGTTCATGGGATGCCCTCGACCGTTGGCGAAAGATTGCGGAAGCGAACTTTGCGGCACGGCCTCCCGCTGCTTCCGGCCTGCCTACTCCGGCGTGGTCCGGCCATGTCGTGCGGTCGAGTTTACGGCGCTGCAAGGAGCAAATGCAAGTACATCTGCACACACGTCGGTGATCGGAAGTGTTGTGCCCCAAGGGGTGATCAGGGTTTGCGCGCCACCGCGCCGTAGGCCGACACCGGCACGGTGGGCGCCGGTTCGCCGGCCGGCCGGCGCCATCGAGTCAGGGGGACGAAGCCGGGTTCGAGCAACTCCAGGTCCGCGAAGATGGAGCGCAACTCGCAATGGTCGCGCGGAAAATACGGTACGGCCGTGACGTTTTCGTACGTCGCGCACATGCGGACGAAATCGACGCTGTCGATGGTGCCGTCCCAGTAGGCGAGGTAGCTGCCGCGGCAGACCCGCGCCATCGAGTCGGCGACGACTCCACGGAGTTCGCCGATGCGTTCGCAGTGACCCAGCACGCCCATGAACATGACCGCGACCGGACGGTCGAGATCGAGAATGTCTGCGGCACGGGCGAACAGCCGGTCCGGTTCGCGCAGATCCGCGTCCAGATAAACGGCTCGCGGATCGGTCAGCAGCGTCCGGCCGTGGGTGAGCACCAGCGGATCGTTGTCCACATAGACGACCCGGGCCGCCGGATTGCGCCGGCACGCGACCTCGTGGGTGTTGTCCGTGGCGAGCAGCCCCGCGCCGATGTCGAGGAACTGGGTGATTCCGAGGTTGCCGGCGAGATGCTCGACCGCGCGCCGGAGAAAGCGGCGGCTCTCGGCCGCCAGGGCGGTGATACCGGGATCGAGTTCCGTTGCCGCGCTGCCGACCCGGCGATCGACCTCGAAATTCTGCCGTCCACCCATCCAGTAGTTCCAAATCCGCGCGGTGTGCGGGATATCGGTCCGAATCTCACGCTCCCGGCTCGGCTGCTGCTGTCTTGGCGGCACCGATTCCCTCCTGCTCCCGGTTCCGACGCTCGAGTCCCGTCCGGCGGTTGCCGATGCCGGGTCCGCGAGACGGTAATCGAAACCACCGCATCCGGTGTGCGGATCCGCGGGGAATGTGTCATCCACCCTGGTCGAGGCCTGAAACCGACCGGTCGGCCACCAATTTCTGGCGCTCGGATGGCGGTTCGAATGATGACGAGTCAATGGATAAGGCGTGGAAAAGGCCTTGTCGCCCTTGGTTTTTTGCGGTTTTCCGGAGGGCTCGATCCGAGTCAACCCCCGTGCTATCGTTCAAAGCGTCGGTTTCAAATGCAAGTACATTTGCTCGAACATATGCAAGAGCTGAAGATAGGCATCAGCTCGATCAATCCGGATCGCCGAGTGTGAGCCACCGCTGCCGAGCTCGGCCACCACGAACCCTGGAGACAGTCATGACCGATTCCACTGCCACCACAGCCGGCCGCCTGTCCGAAGCTGCGTGGCGCAAGAGCACGTTCAGCAATCCGAGCGGGAACTGTGTCGAATTGGCCGATTTGTCCAATGGCCTGGTTGCCGTGCGCAACTCGCGTGATCCCGAGGGAGCGGTGCTCGTCTACACCCGCCCCGAGATCGACGCGTTTCTCCGCGGCGCGAAGAGCGGAGAGTTCGACGATCTGGCCTGATCGGCGGTAGCATGGCACTCGGCGCGGTGTCGGTACGCGACGAGGCAGAGATCCCTGATGTTCGACCAGCTGCTCTCGATGGCTGTACCCTCATTGCCGGTGATCGTCGAGCATCGGAGTAAACCTCATGATGGCAGAGCCCGTCCGGATCGGCCGTGTGGATTCGCTTGTCGCCGAACGCGGTCCGACGGCGCTTCGGATCGCGGTCGGCGGACAGCTCCGCAAACTGCGGGAAGCCGCCGGCATCACGCGTGAGGCGGCCGGCGAGCACATCCGTGGCTCACACGCGAAGATCAGCCGGCTCGAGTTGGGGCGCACCGGTTTCAAGGAACGCGACATTCGCGATCTGCTGACGCTCTACGGCGTCGACAACGCCGAAGAGCGTGAGATGTTCCTCGATCTGGTGAGCCGCGCGAATCAGCCGGGGTGGTGGCACAGCTATAACGATCTGCTGCCCCAATGGTTCGAGACCTATCTGGGTCTGGAACACGCGTCGAAGTCGATCCGTACCTTCGAAGGACAGCTCGTTCCCGGTCTGCTGCAGACCGAGGAGTACACCCGCTCGGTGGTGGCGCTCGGTCACGAGAACGCCGAGGCCGCCCGCCGGGTGGAACTACGCAAGAAGCGCCAGGAAATCCTGGACCGCCCCGGAGCGCCGACGCTGTGGGCCGTCCTCGACGAAGCGGTGCTGCACCGGCCGATCGGCGGTGAGCAGGTGCTGCGCGCACAGCTCGACCATCTGGTCGAGGTCTCGATGAAGCCGAACGTGACCATCCAGGTACTGCCGTATGCGGCCGGCGGCCATGCGGCGGCGGGCAGCTCGTTCACGATGCTGCGCTTCGCCGAACCCGAACTGCCCGATATCGTGTATCTCGAACAGCTCACCAGCGCACTGTATTTGGATCGCCAGCAGGATCTGGAGCTCTACCGCCAGGTCATGGATCGGCTCAGTGTGCAGGCCGAACCGCCGGAGCGGTCACGCGAGACGATGAAGAAGGCCGCGGCCGACCTTTCCGACCCTGCCTAGACCCTCCGATCCGGCATTGCGGTGTATCGCTCCTCGAAGACAGTAATGCCTCGAAGACAGCAGTAGCCGCCGACCAGAGGGTCGGCGGCTACTACTTCCGTCCCGATCTATTGTTTGATGCAACTGGATGCGATGCGCCAGAAAGCTTCCGGTTGCATCGCGTCGAAATCCCAATCGTTCACCATCGCGTGCGCGGTGGTGACGATGCGATCGATATCGAAATCGTCGCGTGTGGCCGCTCCGGTGGACTCGACCGCACTGATGACGAAAGATGTTGCGGTTTCCCGCGAATAGATGTGATGCCCGGTCCGGTTCCTGTCCATCACTCCGAGCCGACCGAGGCCCATTGGCTGGTTCATACGAACGCCCCTGACGCCAGGCCGCGTGGTTACCTTCGGCGAAAATTGGCTTCCGGTTCACCCTGCGGCTCACGGGTAGTCCCCTGCATTGCCTTGCAGCCCGAGTCTAGGGCGGCCGCGAGATCATATGCAAGCACATCTGCAACATCGAATCCCCGGTCAGGACCCGGTTTTCGGGTGCTGACGGGTTGCTGCCGACCTTCGCGGGAGCCCTCCGTCCGGGAGGTGATCCGGCGCCGATTCGCATAGCGGGGGTGATATACCGACCGGCACGCCGGCCGGGGCGGGCAGGTGGCTTGCTGCACTGTTTCCACACGGACCGGACGGCTGGTTCTCTCGCCGAAAAAATGTGGTATCGGTGCCGGAAGATGACACGCCGGTCGTGATCGAATGCGCTGCCGAGCGCGTCGGTGGTGTCCGGGTAGCGGCCCTGGCTTGGAACCGGTTCTCGTTGCCGTGCTATATCTGCCTGGACCAATCTGCCTGGACCAGCAAGATCAGTCGCCGTCGGCGAGCGCGGGCTGTCGCCGACAGTGGCCGCCCGCGGTGCTCACAGGCGGCGACCCGAGGAGACAGGCACGCGCGGTGGACAGCTCGCACGGATATTTTCGCGGTGGACGGCGGGGGCTGCACCCCGAATCGGATGGCGGCCAGCCAGTGGTCGGCCGATCAGGTGGTCGGGCCGGCGTTGGGCGGGCTGCTGGCGCGAGCACTCGACAACGAGCACGCCACCGACGGCTTCGTGCCGGTACGGCTGACCGTGGACTTGTTCAAGCCGGCGCGCATGCACGAGCTGTCGGTCTCCACGACCCGCGTGCGCAACGGGAAGCGCATCCGGCTCGCCGATGCGGTCGTCACCCAGGACGGCGAACCCGCGGCACCCGCCTCGGTGGTCCTCCTGCAGCCGTCCGAGCAACCGCCTGGCGAGATCTGGACCCGGGAGCAGTAGACGATTCCGCACACTGGTCGCGGGTGCCCTCGGAACACGAGAACGGCAGCGGCAAACGCAGCTGGTATTGAGGCCGATAATCATCTAAGCCGCAACGGGATCGCCGCCAGCACCGCGACCCTGTTCGATCGGCACGGCGCGTTCGGTAGTGCGATGATCACCGCCGTTTCCACTGCCGCCCGCCAGATCACCGCGAGTCATCTCGACGGCGTGATCGCCGCGGCCGGCGGCGCGCGCCGCTAGTACGGCCGCTGTCGCCGCTCACTGATCGCGGTGGGCGGCCCATCGGCGGGCGGCGTCGCGCAGGCCGTGCGTCCACATGTTGGGGCTGCGGTTGGCCGTCGCGGTCCATTCCGCGGCCAGCGCGCCAGAGAAGATGCGCAGGTCGCGTTCGGACGCGGAGTGCCACGCCGGGACCTGCGCGGCCCAGGACTCGGCGGCGGCCGGGTCGTGGCCGGCGAAGATGAGCCAGACGATCCAGCATCCGGGGTCGATCCAGGCCGCACCCCGCGTCGCCCACGGCCAGTCCACGAGCCGGGCCTCGGCGTGGTCGATGATGACGTTGCTGTAGTTCCAGTCGGTGTGCAGCAGGGCGTCACCGGAGAAAATCGCGGTATCGGCGTCGTCGTCGAGATACGCGCCCCAGCGGACCTCGGCATCCTTGAGTTCTACTTCGGCGGGCGGGTGCAGCCGGTTCAGCGCGGACATCGCGGCTGCGGTGGCGGCGAGATCGGCGTCGACGCGGTAGTCCGCGAAATGTCCTGCGATGAACTCGAATCCGAGCAGATCCCACCCGCCGGCCGCGATCTGCCACCGCAACCTCGGGCCGACCGGAGTCACGTGCCGCGCCAGGGTGGCCTCGCGGTGCTGGGTCCACACCTCCGGGTCTCGTTGTGGCACACCCTTGATGAAGGTCCGGCCGTCCGCCGTCTCGATCACCGTCGCGAGTTGACTGCTGAATCCGGCGATCACCGAATCCGCCCGCGCGACCGGACCGGTCACCGCTTCGACCGCCGCACGGGTCGCCGCGGGCAATTGCTCCCAGTTGCGCCGGCGCGAGGATGTCTGCGCCCGATCGACTGTCACCCTCGAAGGATTACCCCCGATGCCCTGCTCTGGCAAGGGAACTCGGTTATTCCGCCACCGCTTTCGGCAGCGTGCTTTCACCTGTGTTTTCAGGTGCGGTTTTCATGTGGTGGTGTAGGTGCGGGCGATGGGGGCGCTGCGGAGGTACCAGAGTCCGCTGGGTTGGGTGGGGTCGAGGTGGGTGAGTTGGGCGATGCGTTTGAGGCGGTAGTCGACGGTGTTGGTGTGG
>NZ_PSZE01000017.1 GCF_002933465.1 Nocardia nova | reverse complement strand
CTCGTTCGGCGGCGGTCACGAAGGTTTGGCGGGCGTCGTCGGTGTAGCCGGTTTTTCCGCCCAGATCGCCGTCGTAGTCGTACAGCAGGCGGTTGTCGTTGGCGATGGGGAAGCCGGGGTGGTCCTTGTCGTCGGGGATCTTGGGGTCGGCGGGGTAGCCGGGGAAGTCGTACTGCTCGGTGTGGATGATCTTGGCGAAGGTGGGGTTCTGCATGTCGTGGCGGAAGATCGTCGCCAGATCGTAGGCCGAGGTGCTCATCCCGGGGCCGTCCAGGCCGGAGGGGGTAGCGGCGCGAGTGTCCATGGCCTGCAACTGTTTTGCCATCGCGTTCATCTTCGCGACAGTGGCTTCGTCGCCGCCGAGCTGGGTGGCGATGGCGTGGGCGGCGTCGTTGCCGGAACACATCAGCAGCGCGTGGAACAGCTGGTCGTTGGTGTAGCGGCCACCGGGGCCGATACCGACGCGCGTGCCGTCGGCATTCGCATCGTCCTGGGTGCCGATCACGACCTGGTTCGGGTCCAGGGCAGGGAGTGCGACGGCGGCCAGCAGCGTCTTGATCGTGGAGGCCGGTCGGTAGCGGCCGTGCGGATCCTTGGCGGCCAGTACCTTGCCGGTGTCGAGGTCGGCGACCAGCCAGGCGGTCGCCGAGATGTCGGCGGGCACCGGCGGTGCGCCCGCCGGAACCACCACCCCGCAGCGCCCGAGTTTGTCGCCGCCGATCGGATCCGACGGCACCGGTAGCGGCGACGGCGTCGTACTTCCGGGCGCCGGCACCTCCGAGGTATCGATCGGCGGTGGCGGCGCCGTCTTGTTCGGGCAGGAATCCGTATTCGGCGTGGTGAACGGCGTGGACGGCGGCGCAGGGGCCGCGTCTGCCACGCCGAGCCCGGTGACCGTGGTGGCGCCCAGCAGCCCGGCAGTCAGTACGGCGGCCGCCAGCGAGCCGGATCGGCGGAAGCGGACGGTGCGGGACATGCGGGTGTTCATCGACATGCAGCTTATGCGGCGCTGGGCGATGGTGCCGCGAACACCCGCGGCCGCGAAGTATTGACAGAGACCATGAAATGAAAGCTACTATCAAAATATAGACACAACCAACTGAATGGACATGTCATGAACTTGCGGAGATCACCGGAAGCGCCCGCATCGACCGGGACCGCGGCGCGAGAGGAAGAGACCGGAAGCTCGACAGCGACCGCCGGGCCGTCAGCGCCGGACCGCGAGCCGCGCACTGCCGATGCGCCCGGGGCCGGTCCGCCAGGAGACGATAGGCCGGGGGCCGGGCGGGCGCGCTGGCTCGCTCTCGGTGCGCTCGGGCTCGCGATGCTCACCATCGGCCTCGATACCACCGTGCTGGTCGTCGCGCTGCCCACCATGGCCATCGATCTGCACGCGAATACCGCTGCGCTGCAATGGTTCACCACCGCCTACACACTCGCGCTGGCCGCCGTGATGCTGCCCGCGGGCGCGCTCGGCGACCGCTACGGCCGCAAGAAGTTCCTGCTGGCGGCGCTGGTCGTCTTCGGTGGGGCGTCGCTGTGGTGTGCGCTGGCGACCTCGGCGGGGATGTTGATCGCGGCTCGCGCGGTACTGGGTATCGCGGCGGCCGCGATGATGCCGCTGTCGATGTCGGTGCTGCCCGGCCTGTTCCCTGATCAAACCGAACGGCAACGGGCACTGACGATCTGGGTCGGCTCCACCGCACTGGGCCTCCCGCTCGGTCCGATCGTGGGCGGCTGGCTGCTGAACCATTTCTGGTGGGGTTCGGTCTTCTTGATCAACGTGCCCCTGGTCGTGGTGGGGTTGATCGCGGTCGCGCTCCTGGTTCCGGAGACCCGCAGCGATTCGGCCTTCCGCATCGATCTGCCCGGTGTGCTGCTCTCGGCCGCGGGCATGCTGGGATTCACCTACGGATTCATCCGCTTCGGCGAACAAGGGTGGGGTGACGGCGCCGCCTGGGCTGCGGTGGTCGCCGGGGGCGCGCTGCTGACCGGCTTCGTGTGGTGGCAGCGTCGGATCGCGCATCCGCTGGTCGATATCGCACTGTTCACCAACCGTGGATTCCGTTGGGGCACGGCATATTCGGTCTTCGTGAACTTCGCGATGTTCGGCATGTTCTTCACCGTTCCGCAGTATTTCCAGGCGGTGCTCGGCGTCGATTCGCTCGGTAGCGGGTTGCGGTTGCTGCCGTTGATCGGCGGACTGGTGGTCGGGACGCGCGCGGTCGACAAATTGCTGCCGAAACTCGGGGCGCGAATCGTGCTCAGTGGCGGCTTCCTGATCCTCGGCGCCGGCCTCGCCATGGGCGCCATGACCCAGGTGAGCGGCGGCTACGGCTACACCGCCGCCTGGACCACGATCCTGGGCTTCGCGATGGGCCTGGTCATGCCGGCCGCCATGGGGATGGCGATGGGGCAGCTCGGCGCCGAGCGCGCCGGGTCGGGATCGGCCCTGCTGCAAGCGCTGCGTCAGGCCGGCGGCACCATCGGCGTCGCGGTACTGGGCACCGTCCTCGCCACGCAGTATCGCTCCGACCTGGGCTCCTACAATCACGAGCCGATGTCCGACGGAGTGAACGCGGGCGTCGCGGTCGCCCGGGCCAGCGGCAACGCCGACATGCTCGCCCATGTGCAGTCGGCCTTCGTCTCCGGGATGGGCGCGATGCTGTGGCTGTGTGCCGGCGTGTGCGCGGTGGCGGCGCTGCTCGCCGCGATCCGGACCCGAAGCGGGGAGCCGGGCCCGCACTCCGACGCCGATGCGGGAGAATCGGTGCATGTCGGCTGAGTCGAATGCCCCCGCACGGGCCCATTCCGGGGCGACCACGTCGCCTCGGATGGGCCTGCGCGAACGCAAGAAGCAGCGCACCCGCCGCACGATCCGCGCGGAGGCGATGAAACTGTTTCAGCGACAGGGATATTCGGCGACCACGATCGAGCAGATCGCCGAGGCCGCCGACATCTCGCCGAGCACCTTCTTCCGCTACTTTCCGTCCAAAGAGCAGGTGGTCCTGGCCGACGACGTCGATCCGATCATGATCCACGCCCTCGAATCCCAGCCGTCGGAGCTGACGCCACTGGCCGCGTTCCGCCAGGCGATGCGCGACACCTTCGACAATCTGAACCCGCAGGACTGGCAGTTCGAACAGGACCGGATGAAACTCATCTACAACGAGCCCGAGCTGCGCAGCGTGATCATGCAAGAGACCGAACGCAACGTGGCTCTGGTCTCCGGGCTGCTCGCCCGCCGGGTCGGCCGCGATCCGGACGACTTCGAGGTCCGCGCCTTCTCCGGGGCGATGATCGGGGCGATGATGACCGCGTTCGGCCGGGAGGGGCTCGATTTGGACAAGGTCGACCGGATCGTGGAATTCATGGAGGCGGGCATGCCGCTGAGGCCGGCGGTCCCCGACCCGGAGTCGGGCGACTGACGCCACCCTCCGATCAGGACGCGGCCAGCTCGGCGGCCGCGCTGTCGTCTGTCATGCCGGCGAAGAAGCCGCCGATCACGTCCTCGATCTCGGAAATCGACTCCGCGCAGTACAGAATCGGCTGGTAATGCGTGATGTCGTAGGTCGCGGTGCCCATGTCGTGGATGTTCAGCGGACGCATCCGGGCGTGCCGGAATTCCTCGATCTCGCCGAACGACGACAGCAAACCCGCACCGTAGCAACGTACTTCGCCCTTTTCGCGCACCACGCCGAATTCCATGGAGAACCAGAACACGTCGGCCAGGAATTTCAGCGCCGCCTCGGTCTCCAGCCGGGCCACCGCGGCGCCTGCTTCCGCATAGATCGCGGCGAAGCGCGGCGAGGCCAATTGATTTGCGTGCCCGATGATTTCGTGAATCGAATCCGGCTCCGGCGTGTACAGCGGCGCGGAATGGTGGCGAATGTACTGGGTGGAGTGGAAGATTCGATCGGCGAAAGAGCCGAAGAACTCGCGCAGCGGCACCAGGCCCGCCGCCGGAACATAGCGAAAACCGGTGAGCGGCACCAATTTCGCGGTCACCTCGTCCAGTTGCGGAATATGGTCGGCGGGCAGGGCCAGCCGCCGGGCGCCGTCGAGCACCTCCGCCGACGCGTACGTGTGATGTTTCCGCGTCAACTCCGTCGAGACGATCCGCCAGACCTGCTGCTCCTCTTCGGTGTAGTCGATGCGAGGCAGCGGCTCGCCCTCCCGATACGCGAGCGCCAGCGCGGCGATCGCATTGCGCCGGCCCCGGTACTCCGGATCGTGCACCCCCGGATGCTCAGCACTCAAATGCACCGTGACATCGCCGTCGGTACCCGTGGTAACCGGCGAATACAGCTGACCTTCGGTGAACATGCCTCCAGGCAAGCACCCCCATCCCGATCAGACAACAAACCCCCCAGCAAACTGAGCAAATTGCCTAGGAAACGAAAAGCCGCCCGCATCGTGCGATGCGGGCGGCTTTTTCGAGTTCGAACTGCTCAGGGCCGGGCGAACAGGAGGGCGCGCTTGACCTCCTGGATGGCCTTGGTGACCTCGATGCCGCGGGGGCAGGCGTCGGTGCAGTTGAAGGTGGTGCGGCAGCGCCAGACGCCTTCGACGTCGTTGAGGATGTCGAGACGCTCGCGGGCGCCCTCGTCGCGGCTGTCGAAGATGAAGCGGTGGGCGTTCACGATCGCGGCCGGGCCGAAGTAGCTGCCGTCGCTCCAGTACACGGGGCAGGAGGTGGTGCAGCAGGCGCACAGGATGCACTTGGTGGTGTCATCGAAGCGGTGCCGGTCGGTCTGGGATTGGATGCGCTCGCGGGTCGGCGCGTTACCCGAGGTGATCAGGTACGGCTTCACCGCGCGGAACGCGTCGAAGAACGGCTCCATGTTCACCACGAGGTCCTTCTCCACGGGCAGGCCGCGGATCGGCTCGACGGTGACGGTGAGCTCCTTGCCGTTCTTGGGCAGCATGTCGCGCATCAGCACCTTGCACGCCAGCCGGTTCACGCCGTTGATGCGCATGGCGTCGGAACCACAGACACCGTGCGCGCAGGAGCGCCGGAAGGTGAGCGTGCCGTCCAGATAGGACTTGATGTAGATGAGCACGTTCAGGAAGCGGTCGGTCGGCAGGACCGGCACCTGGAACGAATCCCAGTGCGCGCCCTTGTCGTCCTCGGGGTTGAACCGGGCGACCTTCACCGTCACCATGGTCGACCCGTCGGGCACGGGGGCCGGCTTCTGCCCGGCCGGGGCTTCGGCTACAGCAGTCATCAGTACTTACGCTCCATCGGCTCGTAACGGGTCTGCACGACCGGCTTGAAGTCGAGCTGGATGTCGGCGATCAGCTCCGCCGGCTTACCGGGCTCGACCTGCTTGTACGCCATGGTGTGGCGCATGAAGTTGACGTCGTCGCGGTCGGGGTAGTCCTCGCGGGCGTGGCCGCCGCGCGATTCCTTGCGGTTGAGCGCGCCCACGACGGTGACCTCGGCCAGCTCCAGCAGGAAGCCGAGCTCGACGGCCTCGAGCAGGTCGCTGTTGTAGCGCCTGCCCTTGTCCTGCACGCTGATGTGCTGGTAGCGCTCCTTGAGCGCGTGGATGTCGGTCAGCGCCTGCTTGAGGGTCTCCTCGGTGCGGAACACCGCGGCGTTGGCGTCCATGGTGACCTGCAGCTCGGTACGGATGTCGGCGACCCGCTCGTTGCCATGGTCGCTCAGCAGCAGCGCGAGCCAGTCCTGCACCATCTGCGCCGGGTTCTCCGGCAGCTCGACGAACTCGGTGCGGGCGGCGTACTCGGCGGCGGCGATACCCGAGCGGCGGCCGAACACGTTGATGTCCAGCAGCGAGTTGGTGCCCAGGCGGTTCGAGCCGTGCACCGACACGCAGGCGCACTCACCGGCGGCGTACAGGCCGGGGACCACGTCGGTGTTGTTGCGCAGCACTTCACCGCGGATGCGGGTCGGGATACCACCCATCACGTAGTGACAGGTCGGCATGACCGGCACCGGCTCTTTCACCGGGTCCACACCCAGGTAGGTGCGGGAGAACTCGGTGATGTCGGGCAGCTTCTCCTCGAGCACGTCCTCGCCGAGGTGGGTCACGTCGATGAAGACGTAGTCCTTGTTCGGGCCGCCACCGCGACCCTCGAGGACCTCCTTGACCATCGACCGGGCCACGATGTCGCGAGGCGCGAGGTCCTTGATGGTGGGGGCGTAGCGCTCCATGAAGCGCTCACCGGAGGCGTTGCGCAGGATGCCGCCCTCACCGCGGACGGCCTCGGAGATCAGGATGCCCAGACCGGCCAGGCCCGTCGGATGGAACTGGTGGAACTCCATGTCCTCCAGCGGCAGGCCCTTGCGGAACACGATCGCCATACCGTCACCGGTCAGCGTGTGCGCGTTGGAGGTGGTCTTGTACATCCGGCCGGAACCGCCGGTGGCGAAGATGATCGCCTTGGCGTGGAAGACGTGGATCTCACCGGTGGCCAGCTCGTAGGCGACCACGCCGGTGGCGACCGAACCGCGGTCGGTATCGCTCATCACCAGGTCGAGGACGTAGAACTCGTTGTAGAACTCCACGTCGTGCTTGACGCAGTTCTGGTAGAGCGTCTGCAGGATCATGTGGCCGGTGCGGTCGGCGGCGTAGCAGGCGCGGCGCACGGGCGCCTTGCCGTGGTCGCGGGTGTGACCGCCGAAGCGACGCTGGTCGATTTTGCCCTCGGGCGTCCGGTTGAACGGCAGGCCCATCTTCTCCAGGTCCAGCACCGCGTCGATGGCCTCCTTGGCCATGATCTCCGCGGCGTCCTGGTCGACCAGGTAGTCACCACCCTTGACGGTGTCGAAGGTGTGCCATTCCCAGTTGTCTTCTTCGACGTTGGCCAGCGCGGCGCACATACCGCCCTGGGCCGCGCCGGTGTGGCTACGGGTCGGGTACAGCTTGGTCAGCACGGCGGTGCGAGCCCGGGGGCCGGCCTCGATCGCCGCGCGCATCCCCGCGCCACCGGCACCGACGATGACCACGTCGTAGCGGTGTTCCTGAACCGGACGGGATTCACTCATCGCGGAGGCGTTCCTAACTGATGTTGGGGTCGAAGGTGAAGATGACGTAGGTGCCCACGCCCATGATCAGGATCATGGCGACGGCCAGCAGGGTCTTCAGCCAGAAGCGGGTGGAGTCCTTGCGGGAGTAGTCGTCGATGACCGTGCGCAGGCCGTTGCCGCCGTGCAGCTGCGCCAGCCACAGCATGGCCAGATCCCAGCACTGCCAGAACGGGCTGGCCCAGCGACCGGCCACGAAGCCGAAGTTCAGCCGCTTCACGCCGCCGTCGAGCATCAGCATGATCGTCATGTGGCCCAGCACCAGCACGATCAGCAGCAGGCCGGAGAAGCGCATGAACAACCACGCGTACTTCTCGAAGTTGTTGCCGGAGGAGCGGCGGGGGGCGCGGGGCGAGTCGAGGCTGGCGGGACGGTCGTAGGACTTGCCGAGAACAGGTGCGGTCATATCAGTGCTCCGTCAGCAGGTAGAAGAACTGGCGGCCGACGCCGGCGGCGGAGACCAGAACCCAGATGGTGAGCACGATCCACAGCATCAGGCGCTGGTACTTGGGGCCCTTGGACCAGAAGTCGACGAGGATCACGCGGACGCCGTTGAGTGCGTGGAACAGCACGCAGACGACCAGGGCCATCTCCATGAGGGCCACGACCGGATTCTTGTAGGTCTCGATGGCCCGGTCGTAGGTGTCCGGGCTGACCCGCACCAGAGCGGTGTCGAGTACGTGGACGAACAGGAAGAAGAAGATCGTGACACCGGTGATCCGGTGCATCGCCCAGGACCACATACCCGGGTCGCCGCGGTACAGGGTCTTCCGCTTCGGCTGAGCCGGAGCTTCCAGTGTGGTCGTCATAGAGTGCGGTGCCTCCAACGTCGTTGATGGACACGCCGGCGAGCCGGCAGTCGGATCCGGTCGCAGCTTCGGCATACGCCGAGCGTGTGAATCTGGAGAAACACCAGCTCAACTCGGGCGCTGACATCCGGAGGCGGTGGCCGGCGGTGCGTTGCCAAACCTGGACCGATCTGTGGAGAACTCTAATCCCCGGCGATTCGCGGAACTAATTCGGCGTGCCATGCGTTGAGCCTCCAAGCGGGGAGTTAGGTTTGCCTTGCCTGAATGTTGGACAGCGTCGCGATGCCATTTCTACGCTGTCGTATCAGCCATTCGAGCGGAGGTCCGATATGCCGGAAATTGATTGGGATTCCCTGCGTTACAACGCATTTCGAGTAATGCGTAATGCGTATGCACCGTACTCCGGCTTTCCGGTCGGCGCCGCTGCTCTCACGGCCGGCGGTTCCATTGTGAGCGGTTGCAATGTGGAAAATGTCTCATACGGACTCGGCGTCTGCGCCGAAACTGTACTCGTCGGTAACTTTTGTTCCTCCGGGGGCGGGCGGTTGCTGGCGGTCGCGGTCTGTGATTCGCACGGGGAAATTCTGATGCCCTGCGGGCGGTGCCGGCAGGTGCTCTACGAGCACGGCGGGCCGGAACTGCTCGTCGACCATCGCGGCGGCCCGGTACCGCTGGCGAGGTTGCTGCCGGACGCCTTCGGGCCGGACGATCTGACCGCCGGCCGGAAATGATGTGAATTTCCGCACCCCGAACGGGATCTGGAAGGCTTTCGCCATGACCCATACGGCGGTGTCGGTGATCGCGGCCAAGCGCGACGGTGCGGAACTCGACGACGAACAGATCGATTGGGTGGTCGACGCGTTCACTCGCGGCGAGGTCGCCGACGAACAGATGTCGGCGCTGGCGATGGCGATCGTGCTACGCGGCATGACCCGCCGCGAACTCGCCCGCTGGACGGCCGCGATGATCGCCTCCGGGCAGCGGATGGACTTCACGGACCTGCCCCGGCCGACCGTCGACAAACACTCGACGGGAGGAGTCGGCGACAAGATCACCCTGCCGCTGGCGCCGCTAGTGGCCGCATGTGGCGCGGCGGTCCCGCAATTGTCGGGGCGCGGACTGGGCCACACCGGCGGAACCCTGGACAAGTTGGAATCGATTCCGGGCTGGCGGGCCGATCTGGCGCCCGCGCGCATGCGTGCGATTCTCGCCGATCCGGAGATCGGCGCGGTGATCTGCGCGGCCGGGGCGGATCTGGCGCCGGCCGACAAGCGCCTCTACGCGCTGCGCGACGTGACCGGCACAGTGGAATCGGTTCCGCTCATCGCCAGTTCGATCATGAGCAAGAAGATCGCCGAGGGGACCGGCGCACTCGTCCTGGATGTGAAGGTCGGCAGCGGTGCGTTCATGAAGAACTTCCGCGACGCTACCGAATTGGCCACGGCCATGGTCGAACTGGGAACCGGCGCGGGGGTGCGGACGGTCGCGTTGCTCACCGCGATGGACACCCCGCTCGGGCGTACGGCGGGCAATGCGCTCGAGGTCGCCGAAGCGGTGGAGGTGCTGGCCGGCGGCGGCCCGGCGGATGTCGTCGAGCTGACGGTGGCGCTGGCGCGAGAAATGGTGGCGCAGGCCGGTATTCGCGATGTCGACCCCGCCGACGCGCTGGCCGACGGTCGCGCGATGGATCACTGGCGGGCGATGCTCGCGGCGCAGGGCGGCGATCCCGACGCGCCCCTGCCGCGGGCGCGGCACACCGAAACCCTGGTGGCGCAGGAATCGGGCGTCCTCACCCGGCTGGATGCGATGGCCGTCGGGGTCGCCGCCTGGCGGCTCGGTGCCGGACGCGCCCGTCAGGGTGATCCCGTGCAGTCCGGCGCGGGAATCGAAATGCACTGCAAGCCGGGCGATTCGGTGACGGCGGGGAAACCGCTGTTCACCCTGCACTCCGACTCCGAAGCGGCCGTACCCGCGGCGATCGCGACACTGCGGGCGGGATACGACATCGGATCGGTTCCGCCGGTCGCGCATCCGCTGATCCTCGGGCGGATCGGGCTCTGAGCACAGCGAGTAACCTGTCTATCGTGCCAATAACCAACGGCATGTCGTTCAGGTGGCTATTCTGTGGCACTCACCGGCGGCGCCGCCATCTTCGCGATGATCACCGTGGCCTCCAGCGTCGGAGTGAGCACGAGTACTGAGCCGGGCCCGGCTACGCGCGGGCGACCACCGGGCAACGACAGGCCGGCGGGCAGATGCACACCGGGCAAGTTGCCTGCAGGGGCCCGCGAATGCGGATAGCGTCGTTACATGACTGGACCGATGCCTTTGACTCTCGCCTCGATCCGCCAGGCCCCCAAGGCCGTGCTGCACGACCATCTCGACGGCGGCCTGCGTCCCGCGACCGTGCTCGAACTGGCCGAGGACTGCGGATACGACCAGCTACCCGCCACCGACGCGCAGGCCCTGGCGCACTGGTTCCGCGAAGCGGCCGACAGTGGATCGCTCGAGCGCTATCTGGAGACCTTCGCGCACACGGTGGCGGTGATGCAGACCCCGGAGGGACTGCGGCGGGTGGCTCGCGAATGCGCGCTGGACCTGGCCGCCGACGGGGTGGTGTACGCCGAGGTCCGCTTCGCACCCGAACAGCATCTCGAACGCGACCTCACCCTCGACGAGGTCGTCGAGCACACCCTGGCCGGCTTTCGCGAGGGCGAGCGGCTCGCCGCGGAAGCCGGCACTCCCATCCGGGTGACCTGCCTGCTCACCGCCATGCGTCACGCCGCCCGCTCCCGCGAGATCGCCGAACTGACCGTTCGCTTCCGCGACCGCGGGGTCGGCGGATTCGACATCGCCGGCGCGGAAGCGGGCTATCCGCCCTCGCGCCATCTGGACGCCTTCGAATACATGCGCGCCAACTGCGCGCAGTTCACCATTCACGCCGGGGAGGCGTTCGGACTGCCGTCGATCCACGAGGCGCTGGCGTTCTGCGGCTGCGATCGGCTCGGGCACGGGGTGCGGATCACCGACGACATCTTCGACGGCGACGGCTCCGAGCCCACCCTCGGACTGGTGGCCAATTACGTTCGTGACAAACGGATTCCGCTCGAGCTGTGCCCCTCGTCGAATGTGCAGACCGGTGCCGTGCCGGCTCTGGACAAGCATCCGTTCGACCTGCTGGCCCGGTTGCGGTTCCGGGTCACCGTCAATACCGACAACCGGCTCATGAGCGATACCGACATGAGCCGGGAAATGCTGAAGCTGGTCGAGACCTTCGGCTACGGCTGGAGCGATCTGGAACGGTTCACGATCAACGCCATGAAGTCGGCGTTCATTCCGTTCCCGGACCGGCTGCGCATCATCGACGAGGTGATCAAGCCCGGTTACGCCGTGCTGATCGGATGACCACCGCGTCTCTCGCTCGATGACCGCGCCTCGGGAACCGGCTAGCCCTTCTCCAGCCGGTTCTCGAAGGCCTGCTCCAGGGCTCGCCAGCTCTCGGCCTCGGCGGTGAACGGCGGACTCGGCGCCAGCCGGGACGGGTCCGGCTCCAGCAGGTAGGAGACGTACCAGCCCAGCGGCGTCGACTTCGCCAGCGCCTGCTCGACCGAGTCGTCACCGACGTAATCGGCTGCGTCGGTGAACAATTCGACCGCCAGATCGAGCTGGTCGATGTCGACCGCCTTGGGTCCCTGGCCCAGGTCGTCGGCCAGGCCCGGCAGCACGTAGACGTTCTCCTCGGTGACCTCGACCTCGAGCGAGCCGTCGACCGCCGCCGTGCGGACCTCACCGTAGGTGCTGACCCGCGCCAGATCGTGGTCGTGATCGTCGGCCAGGTAGCGGGCCAGTGCGCGCTCGGAGGGGAAGACGGTGATGGTGCCGTTGTGGCCGAGAAACACCGGCTCGTCGTCCAGATAGCAACGCAGGGTGAAGAATTCGCCTTCGGACGTGACGATCTTGACCGGGTCGATGCCGACCTCGTGCCAGAAGGTCTCCTCTTCGTCCTCGTCGTCTTCCTCGTCGGTGTCCTCGTCCTCGTCGAGGTCGACCGGCTCGATATCGTCGTCGTCGGTGTCGGCGACGTCCTCGGCATCGACGACGTTCTCCTCGGCGGCCAGCAGTTCCGCCTCGGCCACGGCCAGCGCTTCCGCGTCGACCTCGGGCGAGGCCACCACGGAGTCGATGGCGTCGATGACCTGGTCCCAGTCCTTGGCGATCGCGTTGCCGACCTGGTCCCACAACTGTTCGCCGTCGCGGCCGACGAACGCGGTCACACCCGCCGGCAGGGCGCCGAGAACGGGATGCGAGCCGAAGAACTTGGTGACCACCTCGAGTTCGCACACCTCGCCGATGGTGCGGACCATCTCGAGGGTCTCTTCCAACTCGGCGATGGTCTCCGGGTCGGGTTCACCGGCCGCGAGTTCGGGGACGCCGACCAGATCGAAGACGTGCTCCTCCTGGGGCTCCAGCTCGGCGGCGGACAACCCGACGACGACCTTCCAGGACGGATGGTCCACCAGATCGTTGTCGTCGTTGGTCCGGATGAACGCGGCGAGCTCCGCGGGGGAGTCGAATCCGTAGAGCTCGTCCTCGTGCCCGAGGAATGCCTCCCACTCGTCGTCACCGTCTCGCCAGCGCGGTGCCCACAAGGTGACCAGATCGCCGTCGGTGAGACCGAGCTCGATCGGGACGATGTCTCCAGAAGCCATGAACGGAAGCCTATCGAGCCGTTGCCTTCGGCACTATTCGGCCCGCCCCCCAACGTTTCCCGATTCGGGTGCGGTGAAGGCGGAATTCAGGGTGGCGACCACCTCCGAGCGCTGCTCTCCCGCATTCTGCGCCGCCTGCTGGCAGGCCCAGATGATCAACTGGCCTACTTCGGCCGGAGAATGCGAGGTGACGGCCTCGGACAGGTCCAGGCCGACCAGGGCGCCGTCGCTGTCGACCTCGACGCTCACCGAACCGTCTTCGGCGGTGAAGCGGCCGCGCACGTTCTTGAGGTTGTAGAGCGCCGCCTCGAGCGCCTCGAGTTTGTTCGTCGCCGCGGCGACGAGGGCATCCATTTCCGCGCTCACAGTGCGTCCTTTCCGGCAGATGCGCTCACGCTCATGCTGTGCTTATCAACCGTGCGGACGGGGCGCTGCGTGGTTACGCTCCGCTGCCTCCGCTGTGTCGGACGGCGGCACTCCCGGTGCGCTGCGTGGTTACGCACGCTGCCTCCTCCGCGCCCGTCGCTCGATGCCGCGCGCCTGACCGTTCATACGGGCCTCATCCAGCTGGTGGGGCCGGTGTCCTCGTCGTCCATGCGGTCGAGTTCGTCGACTGCTTCCTGGCGGGTGGGCAGGCCCAGTTTGTCCAGGATCTCGGTGGGCATGCCGGATTCGGCGAGCAGTTCGCGCCGGCGGGCCTTGGCGACGATCGCCGACCGCTTGGTCAGCCGCAGGATTTCCGCGGCCAAAGCCTGTGCGCCGTAACGGTATTCGCTGCGCTCGAATTTGATCTCCACCGGAATGCCCTGATCGGTGGCCCGCACGCTGATGGTGCCTGCGCGATTGGTGCTGGCGGCGACCGTGACGCTCGGGATCTGCTGGTGTTGCGGCTGGCTCATGACGTCGGCCTGTAGAACCCGTGGAAGGCCATTCCCATGTTCTCCGTTCGAATCGGGTCGATCTGCACCGGATCACCGGCCTCGACCATCTGTCCGTTACCGACGACCATCGCGACGTGACCGTCCCAGATGGCCAGATCGCCCGGCATGACATCGCCCGGACTCACCGGTGTGGCGCCGGCACTCTGATCGCAGGCGAGTCGGGGCAGGTCGACGCCGGCCTCGCCGTAGGCCCACTTGGTCAGGCCGCTGCAGTCCAGGCCTGCCCCGGGGGTGTTGCCGCCCCAGACGTACGGCGTGCCGCAGGCGCTGATCGCCGCTTTGACCGCCGTGGCCGCCTTCTGATTGGGCGCCTCGACCTGGCTGCCGTCGGGCAGCGTGATCATGACGCCGCCGTGGCGCCCGGGCTTGTCGGCGCCGGACTGCTGGGCCCCGGGGGTTTTCGTGCCGCCCGAACTCGACCGCGACTGGGTCGCCGCGGAGGCCGGGCTGGTCATGCTGCTCATCATCGAACCGCCGCTCGACACCAGACCGCTGAGCAGTGAACTGGCCGTCTGCGCGCCGGCGCTCAGTGCGGGCGCGGCGGCCGAGGCCGCCGCCACCGGGGCGCCCGCCATGGACGGCGTCGGCGGCGGCGGGGTCAGTTCGGTCATCGAGGTGGTGTGCGTGTCGAGTTCCGACCGCACCCGGCCGACCACGCCCAGCGCCTGGCCGAAATGGTCGATCGCGGAGTTCACCACGGTGATCAGTCCCGGGGGAGTCGTCACCGCGGGTCCCAGCGCCGTGACCGACTGCACGAACGACTGGACGATTCCGTCGAGTTCCTTCTGGCCCGTCTGCACCGAGGCGGCGGCCTGGCTGACCACATCGGCCATATCGTTGCCGCGATCCGACATCGCGGCCGCCGAGGTCTGCACCTTGAGCGCCTTGTCCATCGCCGCGTCGCCACCACCGCCGTTCCAGGCGTTGGTCATCTGATTGATGCTCGCGCTGCCGGCTTGATGAATCCCGTCGAGGTGGGTGGACACCTGGCGCAGCGCATCGGCCGGACCGCCGGCGGGCAGCACACCGGAGCCGAAGCTGGTGAGCAGATCGATGAGTGGTTGGGCGAGTGCGTCGAGATCGATGACGCCCGTCATCCGATCGGGTCTTCCGCGGCGCGCAGTGCGGCGGCGTGGGCGGCGTCGGTTTCGGAGTAGGTGGCGGCGGCGCCCGTCGCGGCGGCCCCCACACTGCCCATCACCGCGGACAGTTCGCCGATCCCCGCGACATGCCCCGCGTGGGCCGCGGCATAGGCAGCGACGAAATCACCCCCCACCAAGCCGAAGATCGGGCCGAGCAGGACTGGGTCGGCGCCGGCGGCGCCCGCCGCGGCCACACCCATTTCACCGGCCAGTCCCGCAGCTGTGGCACCGTAGGCGGCGACGCCCTCGGTGTCGACCGAGATCTTGTGCATCAACATCCCCCATCGTGCTGGTCTGGTGGCAGATTACGTCATCCGAGTAGTTCGACGCATGCCCCCGCGCTTCGGTTCCCACTCCGGTTGCGGAAATCCGCCCTCGGTTGGCGATGTCGAACCCCGACAGACCTTATCGTTCCCTCATGCGTACGCATATCGTGGAACACCCGCTGACGGCCACCCTCCTGACGACCATGCGCGATGCCCGCACACCCAACGCGGGATTCCGGGCGGCGCTGGCCGATCTAACCGGATTCCTCGTGTACGAAGCGCTGCGCGAAGCCCCGACCCACACCTTCGACATCGACACCCCGGTCGCGCCGACCCGGGGCGCCCGGCTGGCGCAACCGCCTCTGCTGGTGCCGGTATTGCGCGCCGGCCTCGGCATGGTCGAGGCCGCCAGTGCGCTGATTCCGGAATCCCGTGTGGGTTTCGTCGGAGTGGCGCGCGACGAGCAGACCCATCGTCCGGTGCCGTACATGGAATCGCTGCCCACGGACCTGTCGGGCCTTCCGGTCTTCGTTCTCGATCCGATGCTGGCCACCGGCGGGTCGATGCGCCACACCCTGGAACTGCTGTCCGCCCGCGACGCCACCGACATCACCGCCATCTGCGTCGTCGCCGCCCCGGAAGGCATTGCCGCGCTGGAGAAATCGGGTCTGCCGGTGCGACTGGTGACCGCCGCGATCGACTCCGGACTCAATGCCGACGCCTTCATCGTGCCCGGTCTCGGCGACGCCGGCGACCGTCAATTCGGTCCGCGCCACGATTGATATCGCTCGCCGCTGGGGATCGCGTCGCGCAGCCGCGCGTACGGCCGCCGGTCCCGCGGTGGTCCGTCATTCGGCCGCATCGGGTCGAAGTGCGGACCGTGACGGGCAGCGGGCTTAGCTGTTCACAATCTCTCGCAGAAAGCGCGCAGCGTCGAGAGACGTTGTGCCGCCGTGGATTTCGACTGGACCAGCGAGTCGCGGTCACGAACCGGTTCGACCACCTCCAGGTAGCACTTGAGCTTCGGCTCGGTACCCGAGGGGCGGATGACGAGGCGCTGCCCATCGCCCTCGAAGATCAAGGCGTCGGTGCGCATCCGGCCGCGGACCGTGGACAGGTCGGTACAGGTGACGGGGACGCCCGCGATGACGTCGGGCGGCGTATCGCGCAGGCGGGCAACGGCTTGCGCGGCGGCCGCCTGATCGGCCAGTCGCAGCGACACCTGGTCGCCGGCGTGCAGGCCGAATTCCACGGCGTAGTCGTCGAGGACGTCGAGCAGGCAACGCCCCTGCTCTCGCAGGCGGGCGGTGAGGTCGGCGGCGGCGACGGCGGCGGTGATGCCGTCCTTGTCGCGCACGGCGGCCGGGTCGACGCAGTGGCCGATGGCCTCCTCGTAGGCGTACACGAGGCCCTCGCCGGCACGAGCCAGCCATTTGAATCCGGTGAGCGTTTCGGCGTAGCGGGCGCCGCGCGCCGGCGCGAGTTTCCCCAGCAACCGCGACGACACGACGGTGGTCGCGACCAGCGCGTCCGGCGCCGCGTGGCGCAGGACGTAATCGGCCAGCAGCACACCGGTTTCGTCGCCGCGCAGCATGCGCCATCCGTGCGGGCCGGGCACCGCGAGGGCGCAGCGATCGGCATCGGGATCGAGTGCGACGGCGAGGTCGGCGTCGATCTTCTCTGCCAGTGCCAGCAGCAGATCCGCGGCCCCCGGCTCCTCCGGATTCGGGAACGCCACGGTCGGGAAATCCGGATCGGGCGCGAACTGTTCCTCGACCACATGGACGTCGGGGAACCCGGCGGCGGCCAGCGCGGCCACTGCCGTGTCGCCGCCGACGCCGTGCATGGGGGTCAGTGCGATCCGGATATCGGGACGCTGCACCGTCATTCGGCCTCCCGCGGCCGGTTCTCCGTCACGCTCGGCCGGCTCGAGCGCGCAGGCGGGTTCGCGCGGCGGACCGGCGCGGTGAACCTCGCCGTCGTGCCGCGATTCGCGTGTCGCGCCCACGGCGTGGGGGTCCCCACGGACCGGAATCGGCCGCGAGCCGCCGATCGTCTCGGGCACAGCGGCGGCTCGCGCCAGGTAGCGGCGAACGAGTTCCTCGCCGAGGTCGGCTCGGGTGGCACCCTCGGGCAGTGACAGGGCTGACGGCGAAGGGGCACCGGCCGCCGGATCGGCGCGGGCGATCGGTTCGGTGACCGCATCGATGCAGCGCTCGATCTCGGCGTCGGCGGGCGGGATCAGCTGCGAACCGCCGTCCAGATAGAGCTTGTAACCGTTGTCCGTGGCGGGATTGTGGGACGCGGTGATCTGCACTCCGGCCACCGCACCCAGCTCCCGCACCGCGAATGCCACGATCGGCGTCGGCAGTGGGCGTGGCAACAGCAGGACCGAGAAGCCCGCCGCGGCAAACACTTCCGCGGTGACCGTGGCGAACTCCGCGGAGCCGTGCCGGGCGTCGCGGCCCACGATCACCAGGCCACCGCCGAGGCAGCGGTCCCGGAGCCACGCGGCCACACCGGCGCTCGCGCGTGCCACGGTGCCGGCGTTCATCCCGTCCGGCCCGTCCTGTAGCGGGCCGCGCAGACCTGCCGTTCCGAATCGCAACATGACGCCCGCCTACAGCCGTTCCAGCACACCGCGCAGCAGTTTGCCCAATCTCGGTGCGGCGGCCTGCCCTTCGGCGAGTACCTCCTGGTGGGACAGCGGCGCGCCGGTGACGCCCGCGGCCAGATTGGTCACCAGCGATATGCCCAGCAGCCGCAGCCCCAGCGAGCGGGCCGCGATCGCCTCCAGCACGGTCGACATGCCGACCAGATCAGCGCCCATGCCGCCGAGCATGCGGATCTCGGCGGGCGTCTCGTACTGCGGCCCGTTCAGGCCCGCGTAGACGCCCTCACTCAGCGACGGGTCGATTTCCCTTGCCAGCGTGCGCAATTCGGGGTCCCAGGCATCGACCATGTTCACGAATGCGGCACCGGTGAGCGGAGTGCGCCCGGTGAGATTGAGGTGATCGCTGATCAGCACGGGCTCGCCGACGCGCAGGCCCGGGCGGATACCGCCCGCGGCGTTGGTGAGGATCACCGTCTCGGCGCCCGCCGCGGCCGCCGCGCGCACCGCGTGTACCACCCGATGCGGTTCGTAGCCCTCGTAGAGGTGCTGGCGGCCCATCATCAGCAGGACCGGCACCTCGCCGACCGGCACCGAATGCACGATGCCCTGATGTCCCTGGGCCGTCGGCGGTTCGAAGCCGGGCAGCTCGGTCATCGGAATCGACGCCCGCGGCGCTCCGATCTCGGTGGCGGCGGACTGCCAACCGGATCCGAGTACCACCGCGACCCGATGGTGCGTGACTCCCGTACGTGTGGCGATCGCCTCGGCGGCCTGTTCGGCAAGCATGCGCCCACGATAGTGCGCCGAGGGGCCGACGGCGCGCGTCGCGGGCCGGACACGACCACCGCCCTGGGCGCGCTCGCCGGGGCGGGGGCAGGATGGTGCCGTGCGTGAACTCGTGGTCCTCGGGACGGCCAGTCAGGTGCCGACCCGCCGACGCAATCACAACGGATATCTGTTGCGCTGGGACGGTGACGGCCTGCTGTTCGACCCCGGCGAGGGGACACAGCGGCAGATGCTGTTCGCGGGGGTTTCGGCGAGTGGCATCACCCGGATCGGGCTGACGCACTTCCACGGCGATCACTGCCTCGGCCTGCCCGGGGTGCTGGCGCGGCTGAATCTGGACCAGGTGACCCATCCGGTCGACATCTGCTTCCCGGGATCGGGCGCCGATCTGCTCACGCATCTGCGCGGGGTGGTACCCGCGTTTCCCGGGCTGCGCGAACATCCGATCGACGCGGACGGTCCGGTGCCGCTGCCCGACGCGCCGTTCACCTTCGAGGCGGTGCGGCTGTCGCATCGCATCGACACCTTCGGCTACCGGCTGGTCGAACCCGACAGCCATCGGATCCTGCCGGAGCGGCTCGCCGCATTCGGCCTGGCGGGTCCGGTGGTAGGGGCACTGCAGCGCGAGGGCGCGGTCCGGCTGCCCGACGGTCGCACGGTCACTGTCGACGAGGTCTCGGCCCCGCGGCCCGGACAGCGCTTCGCCTTCGTGATGGACACCCGAATGTGTTCGGGCGTAGCGGAATTGGCCGAAGGCGCCGATATGCTGGTCATCGAGTCGACCTTCTTGGAGGCCGAGGCGCAGCTGGCCGACGATTTCGGCCATCTCACCGCGGGGCAGGCGGCACGCGTGGCCGCGGAGGCGGGCGTGCGGACCCTCGTCCTCACCCATTTCTCGCAGCGCTACGGCGATCTGTCCGGGCACCGGGCCGAGGCGGAGCGGTATTTCGACGGGGAGTTGGTGATCGCCGAGGATCTGATGCGGGTGCCGATCCCACCACGTCGCTGACCTGTACGCGGCCGGTGATGACAACTCGTCGGTAACTTGGCCCGGGGTGTGATGCGGGCGTTCATACGGAGCTGCATATTCTCTGCCTATGCCGTACTTGGACCGTGCCGGGGACGTATTCGTGCTCTACCTCGGCAACGAGGGTCAGACCGACAGCGAGAACCGCTTCCACCCCGACTGGATCGACGCCGTTCACGCGAAACTGGACGAGGTCGAGGCCGCCGAGGGGCCGGCGGCGCTGGTCACGGTGGCCACCGGAAAGTTCTTCAGCAACGGCCTGGACACCGACTGGCTGTTCGGCAACATGGACAAGATGCACTGGTACCTGGACCGGGTGCATTCCGTCTTCAGCCGGCTGCTGGCCTTCGGTATGCCGACCGTCGCCGCGCTGAACGGCCACGCCTTCGGTGCGGGCGCGATGCTGGCCATCTCGCACGACTTCCGGGTGATGCGCTCGGATCGCGGGTACTGGTGCCTGCCCGAGGTTCACCTGGGGATGCCGTTCACGGTCGCGATGAACGCCCTCGTCACCGAACGACTGACCAATCAGGTCGCGCTCGAGGCGATGACCACCGGCCGACGCTACGGCGCGGCCGACGCGATCGCCGCGGGCATCGTCGACGAGGCGGCCGAGGGGGACGGCGTGCTGGCCGCGGCCGTGGCGCGGGCCGCGGCACTGACCGGCAACCGCAAGCCGAATCTGCCGGTTATCAAGCGTGCGCTGCACGGACGGGCGCTCGCGGGCCTGAATACCCCGACCACACCGGAGAATCTCGCCTTCGGCTCCTGATAACCCGATGATCATCGCGTGGCGCACAGTGCGAGACTGTGTGCCATGCCAGGCAGCGGGGACGAACGCAGCTGGAGTCGAACGGGCCGGTCGGCGCACCGGGCCGCGGCGCCCGGCTGCGCCCGCGCCGACGATGCCGGTGCCGACGATGCCGGTGCCCACGATGCCGGTGCCGCCGATTTCGACGCGCAGGTGGCCCCGGCGGATCCTGCCCTCCTTGCCGCTGCCGATGCCGCCGTCACGGCCGCCGAATCGGATCTGATCGCCCTCTCGCATTCCATTCACGCCGAACCCGAGCTGGCGTTCGCCGAGCACCGCAGTGTCGCCAAGACCCTGGTCCCGCTGCGTGAGCGCGGATTCGGTATCGAGACGCCGGTCGCGGACCTGGACACCGCCTTCGTCGCCACCTTCGGCGGCGGTGATCTGGTGGTCGGAATCTGCGCCGAATACGACGCGCTGCCCGAGATCGGTCACGCCTGCGGCCATAACATCATCGCCGCGGCGGCGGTGGGCGCGGGCTTGGCGCTGGCCGAGGTGGCCGATCGGTGCGGCCTCACCGTGAAGGTGTTCGGCACGCCGGCCGAGGAGAGCGGCGGCGGCAAGGTGCTGATGCTCGAGCGCGGCGTCTTCGACGGGGTCGCGATGGCCCTGATGGTGCATCCGGGTCCGCTGGACATCGTGGGTGCGCGGTCGCTGGCGCTGGCCGATCTGTCGGTGTCCTTCCACGGCCGCGAGGCACATGCCAGCGCCGCGCCGGAGTTCGGCCGCAACGCCGGGGACGCCGCCACCGTCGCGCAGGTCGCGCTGGGTCTGCTGCGTCAGCATCTGCGCCCCGGCCAGCAACTCCACGGTATAGTCGAGTCGGGCGGTGTTGCCCCGAATATCGTGCCCGGCCATGCGGAACTGTTGTATTACCTGCGGGCAGACGATTCCGCATCCCTCGACGATCTGCTGCAGCGCGCCTCGGCCTGCTTCGAGGCGGGAGCGCTGGCGACCGGATGCACCCATGAAATCCGGGCGCTGGCGCCCACATATACCGAGCTCACGCCGGATTCCGCACTACTGTGTGCCTACCGCGAGCAAATCATCGGTATGGGTCGCATGCCGCTCGCGCCGGACCTCGAGGCAGCACGGCCGCTGGGCAGTACCGATATGGGCAATGTCACCAACGTCATTCCCGGCATCCACCCGGTTATCGGCATCGAGGCGAACGGCGCGGTGACACACCAGCGGGAGTTCGCCGCGGCCTGTGTGACGCCGTCGGCCGATCTCGCGGTGGCCGACGGGGCGCGGGCACTGGCCCGTACCGCGATCCAGGTTGCGGGCGATCAACTACACAGGGACAGGTTGTTGGAGCGCAGTATTCAGCGACAGGAGGAAATTCGGTGAGCACGATCGGCCGGTCATCACCGGCGGGCCGCGAAGGAGATGCCGCGGCGGGTCGCGGCGACGACACCGCCACCGGTTCGGAGGACGACTCCGCGACCGGTGCGCGCCCTTCCGCGGCGGCGGGTCGCAAAGCCGCGGCCCCGGGCTTGCAGAGCAAGGCGCTGGGCCAAGCCGGTACGTGTCGGCACACCGGGCTCGCGACCGGGCGGCAGGCGGAGATCACAGCCGGACAGGCCGCGGTCGAGGCGTGGCTGCGCGACCACGGTGACGACCTGATCGGCTGGCGCCGCCACATCCACGCCAATCCGGAACTGTCCCGCGCCGAGCACGGCACCACCGAATTCGTCGAGTCCTGGCTGGTGAAGGCCGGTCTGGAACCGCGCAAACTGCCCACCGGCACCGGTTTGATCTGCGATATCGGCCCGGCCGGCCCGCGCCTGGCTCTACGCGCCGATATGGATGCGCTACCGCTGCAGGAGTACACCGGGCAGCCGTTCGCCTCGACCGTCCCCGGCGTATCCCACGCCTGTGGTCACGACGCGCACACCTCGATCCTGCTCGGCACCGCCCTCGCCCTCGCCGAGATGGACGAACTGCCGGTCGGCGTCCGGCTGGTCTTCCAGCACGCCGAGGAGGTCATGCCCGGCGGCGCCATCGATATGGTCGCCGCCGGTGCGATGGACGACGTCTCGCGGGTGTTCGCCCTGCACTGCGATCCCCGGCTCGAGGTCGGCCGGATCGGGGTGCGGGTCGGAGCCATCACCTCGGCCGCCGACACCGTGGAACTGGTGCTCGACTCGCCGGGCGGGCACACCTCCCGGCCGCATCTGACCAGCGACCTGGTCTATGCGATCGGCACCGTCATCACCGGCCTGCCGGGTCTGCTCAGCCGGCGCATCGATCCGCGAACCAGCACGGTGATGGTGTGGGGCGCGGTATCGGCGGGTAAGGCGCCCAATGCGATTCCGCAGACCGGCATGCTGACCGGGACCGTGCGGACCGGCGACCACACCACCTGGTCGATGCTCGAGCCGATGGTCCGCGAGATCGTCGACGGGCTGCTCGCCCCGACCGGCGTGCGGTATCAGCTGAACTACAAGCGCGGCGTGCCGCCGGTGGTCAACGACGAATTCTCCACCCGGATGTTCGAGGACGCGATCCTGGATCTGGGCCCGGACGCGCTGTCGGATACTCCGCAGTCGGGCGGTGGCGAGGACTTCTCCTGGTACCTCGAGGAGGTTCCGGGTGCGATGGCGCGGCTGGGCGTGTGGTCGGGCGAGGGCCCGCAACTGGACATCCACCAGCCGACCTTCGACATCGACGAGCGCGCGCTGGCGGCCGGCGTGCGCGTGCTGACCAATCTGGTCCTGCAGGCGCGCTGACCGGACGGCCCGTCGGGTGCGGACTCGGCGGGCTGTTCGGCTACACCCCGGCGGGCCGGGTCGCTACACCCCGGCGGGCCGGGTCGCTACATCGAGCCGAAGGTCCCCGGGCCCACGTTGCGGCTGTTGCGGGTGCGCAGCGCGTGGACGTAATCGGCGGGGGCTCCGGCCTTTTCGGCCGCGTCGGCGATCACGCCGATGTAGCGGGCCGAGGGCAGCCCGCCCTCGTAGGCGTCCAGCACGTACAGCCACGCCAGGACCGGCTGCGTACCCGTGCCCGAATTGGGCGAGACCCGGAGCCGGATCTTCTTGTGGATACCGAAATCCGAACCCTCCCACCGGTCGAGGCTCTGCTCGTCCTCGGCGGAGACGTCGTACAGCACGACGAACACCCGGGAGCCCGGATCCTCGACCACCGTCGCGAGCGGCCCTTCCCAGCCGATGTCGTCGCCGGCGAAGGTCAGGCGCCACCCTTCCAGCCAGCCCGTTCCGTAGACGGGGGAGTGCGGACAGCGCTTGAGCATCTGCTCCGGGTCCATATTGGATCCGTAGGCGGCGTATATCGGCACCTGGCAAGAGTATCGAATGTAGGGACGGCTTGTTTCGATCCGGCCGGGTTCGGGCCCTGCCTGTCTTCGGCGAGGCGGGCGAATGTCCGGAGAATTACCGGAAGGTGACGCGCGCAACGTCACCCATGACGCGGTCAAAACGATGAGGAGCAGGACCGATAACGTTGACGGCGGTGCCGGAGATCCCGGCCGGACGGCTCGATAGCGGAGGTATACATGGCCCGCATTGCAATCATCGGGGGCGGCCCCGCCGGCTACGAGGCGGCGTTGGTGGCAGCTCAGCACGGAGCCACGGTCACCGTGATCGACTCCGACGGTATCGGTGGCGCGTGCGTGCTGTGGGACTGCGTCCCGTCCAAGACATTCATCGCCTCGACCGGGGTGCGCACCGATCTGCGCCGCGCGCGTGATCTGGGCATCACGCTGCACATGGCGCAGGCGCAGGTGCGATTGTCGGAGGTGAACTCCCGGGTGAAGGCGCTTGCGCAGGCGCAGTCGTCCGATATCCGGTCCAAACTGCAGGCCGCCGGAGTCACCATCCTCAACGGCCGCGGCCAGCTGATCGACCAGATCGCCGGTCTGGCCACACATCTGGTGCGCGCGACGCTCGCCGACGGCACCGAACGGGTGATGGAGGCCGAGATCGTCCTGATCGCCACCGGCGCCAGCCCGCGGGTACTGCGCGGCGCCGAACCCGATGGTGAGCGCATTCTCACCTGGCGTCAGCTCTACGACCTCGGGGAGCTGCCGGAAACGCTGGTCGTGGTCGGCTCGGGTGTCACGGGCGCCGAATTCGTCTCCGCCTACACCGAGATGGGCGTGAAGGTGAAACTCGTCTCCAGCCGCGACCGGATGATGCCGGGCGAGGACGCCGACGCCGCGCTGGTCCTCGAGGACGCCCTGGCCGAACGTGGCGTGGAGCTCGTCAAGCAGGCCCGTGCCGACGCCGTCGAGCGGACCGCGGACGGGGTCGTGGTCAAACTGTCCGACGGGCGTACGGTCACCGGTTCCCATGCGCTGATGACGGTCGGTTCCACGCCCAATACCCAGGACCTGGGCCTCGAGCGCATCGGCATCGAACTCGATCGGGGCGGATATCTGCGCGTCGACCGCGTGTCGCGAACGTCGGTACCCGGGATCTATGCGGCCGGTGACTGCACCGGGCTGCTGCCACTGGCCTCGGTCGCGGCGATGCAGGGCCGGATCGCGATGTATCACGCGCTCGGCGAGGGCGTGCAGCCGATCCGGTTGAAGACGGTCGCCTCCGCGGTGTTCACCCGGCCCGAGATCGCCACGGTCGGTGTCAGCCAGACCGCGATCGACAACGGTGAGGTGCCCGCGCGCACGGTAATGCTGCCGCTCAACACCAATCCGCGGGCCAAGATGTCGGGCCTGCGCCGCGGCTTCGTGAAGATCTTCTGCCGGCCCGCCACCGGCGTGGTGATCGGTGGCGTGGTGGTCGCGCCCATCGCCTCCGAACTGATCCTGCCGATCGCGATCGCGGTACAGAACAACTTGACGGTGAACGACCTGGCACAGACGTTCTCGGTGTACCCGTCGCTGTCCGGATCGGTCACCGAGGCGGCGCGGCAATTGATGCGTCACGACGACCTCGATTAGTGGGCGGCGGCCGTTTCAAATGTGCTGCCCCGCTTGACGTTTTGCCGGACCGGGTGCGGCTTCCCGCAGTCGGGTAGCACCGCTTGCCTGAAACTTGTTCGTGTGGTTCACTTCCGGCAGAGATGTCAGTGGTGGGCGGTTGGCAGGTTCACGTGCGGGGGGAATGCAATCTTTCCCGGGCCGGGGATCCGTGAGCGGCCCGCGGACCGCAGCAGGGTGCGGGCCGGACATCGATGAGGGACGAATGGAGACGGCCCCATCGGACGGCGTTCGTCGGTCGGTGGCAGTGGCCGAGCTCGGGAAAGGGATTGCGAGACAGTGAAACATCGTAAGCCGAGTCGGGCGCAGCGTGCGATGGCCACGACGTCGTTGCCGCTGGCCACCGCGGCCGCCGTGGCAACCATCCTCGCGTCGGGTACGGCGAGTGCCGCGCCGGCCGATCAGCCGAGCGTGCCGACCACTCCGGCGCAGCCGGGCGCCGCCAACGAGGCCCCCGCGCAGGACAACAACAACGGCCAGAGCCAGGACGCGCCGGGCACGCAGGAGAACGCCCCGCACCAGAACGGCACTCAGCAGAACGGGCCGCAGCAGAACAACAACCAGCAGAACGGGACCCAGCAGAACGGGCCCCAGCGCAACGGCAATCCGCAGCCGGGCGTCACCACCCCCAATCAGCCGGGTGTCACCACGCCGAACCAGCCGGGCGTCACCACCCCGCAGCCGGGCGTCACCACCCCGAACCAGAACGCGCCCAAGCCGGACCAGAGCCTGGCCTCGCCGACCCAGCCGGGTGTGACCACCCCGCGTGTCGCGCCGCTGCCGGTGCCGGGGCAGGGCAGCCAGGTGCAGCCGGCCGTCGTTCCGGACCAGCCCACCCCGAACGGTCAGGCAGACCAGTTGAAGCCGGGTCAGCAGTCGCCGGACCAGACCGTGGGCACACCGAACAAGCCGCAGTCGCACGACGGCAGCGCGGACACGCTGCGTAGCCAGCAGGGCAACTCGGCCCCCGCGCAGCAGGCGCAGTGGACCTCTCCGAGCCTGCAGTCCGCGCCGGCCGCACCGGTCGTGCAGATGAACGGCCCGCACACCGAGGTCGGCGCCAACGTCGACGGCGGCGGGCTGCTGCCGGGCTACGTTGCCAACACCCACCACTTCAGCAACCTCGACGGGTATGTCGGCACGGTCGGCTACAGCACTCCCAACGGGGTGGGCGACGCGGGTGTGTCGGTGGAGTTCGTCGAGGCGAACAAGGTCAAGATCACCTCGTACACCCACGCCACCGGCTTCGACGATCTGAAGTCCGAGAACTACGTCGACACCACTCAGGCCAATGCGGCCAAGGCGGCCGTCGAGGGCTGGATCAAGCAGCAGCCGGGTGGCGCAGCGGCACTGGATGCGGCCGCTCAGATTGGTAGACTCCCGCAGGGTGATATCGCTCCGCAAACGGTGAATGTCGCTGGTGCGACCACACAGTGGGGTGGCACGGTCCAGTACTGATCCGGTACTGATACAGACTGAATCGGCGCGTGGGGCGGTCGTTCGCGACCGCCCCACGCGTGTGTCTCGGGGAAGGAACGGGTGATGGCCTCCGGCGACGATCAGGGCCGGGACGAAGGCGAGTCGGAATTCGGCCCGCCGGTTTCCGGATTCGGACCACCGCTGAACGATTTCGGGCCGCCGGCAGGTGAAACCGGTGCTGTCGGCTGGGCGCCGGTCGGGGAACCAGATCGTCCCACATTGGGCTGGCAGCCCGCCGACGCTCCCGCGACGCCGTCCGTCCCGCCGCCGCCCGCGCAGTACCGTGCGCCGGATTCGGCCGCGGCGCCGGAAACCGTTCGCCACCCGGCACCGGAGGCGCCGCCCGCGCCGGAAACCATGGGGACGCCCGCGCCCGAAACCATGGGGACGCCCGCGCCCGAAACCCGCCGCATCCCCGAGCCGTCGCACGGCACCGACGCAGCACGCGCCCCGGAGACGGTGCGCTACCCGGACGCCGGCGGCGCCGACGCGGACCGCGGAACCTGGTGGCGCGCAGACGATTCCGGTTTCCCGCCCACCCCGCCGCGGGAAACCACGGGTTCGCTGTGGGACGACGACGAGCTGGCCAAGAAGCTGGCGCCGTCGCGACCGGTGCCCGGGCCGGAACCCGTCGAGACCGGCCGCAACAAGACGGTGCTGATCGGCGGCATCGGCGCGGCGGTCGTGCTGATCGTGGCGTTGATCGTGGTCGTCGTCTTCGCCACGAGCGGTGGTGGCGACAAGTCCGACAATGCGCAGGCCGGTAGTGCGACCAACGCGACCGACGACACCGGCTGCCGGGCCCGCACCGAGGGCAATCTGGTCTACGGCAACGGGCCCGGCGACACCTCGAGCGGTGCGAACGCCATCTTCGGCTACCAGCACGCGTATTACACCGATCGCAATGCCGAGAAGGCGCACACCTTCATCGCTCCTGGTGCGAATGTGCAGGCCCCGCCGGACCTGCAGAAGACCATCGACGAGCACATCCCGAAGGGCACGACGTACTGCCTGCGGATCGCGACGACCGCGCCCAACCAGTTCAACGTCGAGGTCTCGGAGTTCCACCCCGACGGTACGAAGTCGCTGTATCTGGAGGTCATCACGACCGTGAATCAAGGAGGCCGGAACCTCATCCAGCTGATCCAGTCGTTCTGAATCTCACGATATGAGAATCTGAGTTCATATTGTGGATGCCATTGTGCGAAAGTGGAGGTATCACCCTTTCGTTCGGAGGTCTCCATGTCGCCGCATATTCCCCCCCTGTCCAGTCGGCTGGACGGTCTGCAGAGTTCGGCGATCCGGGATCTGCTCAAGCTGACCTCCCGGCCGGATATCGTCAGTCTGGCCGGGGGCCTGCCCGACGAACAGCTGATGCCGCGCGATGCCATCGCCCGCGCCGCGGAGTCGGCGCTGGCCGACCCGTCCCGATTGCAGTACACCGAATCCGCAGGTTGGGGGCCGCTGCGTGAGGTGCTCGCCTCGCGGGAGTCGGTGCGGCTCGGCCGGCCGGTGCCGGTGGAGGAGATCTTCGTCACGCACGGCTCGCAGCAGGCCCTCTCGCTGCTGGGGGAGGTTCTGCTGGATCCGGGCGCTCTCGTGGTGGTCGAGGATCCGGCCTATGTGGGTGCCTTGCAGGTGTTCCGCGCGGCAGGGGCGCGGATCGTGGCGATTCCGCTGGATTCCGACGGTATGCGTGTCGACGCGCTGGCCGAGCTGCTCGAGCGCGGCGAGCGTCCGGCGCTGGTGCACACGGTGAGCAATTTCCACAATCCGCGCGGGGTGACGCTGAGCCCGCAGCGCCGGCGCGAACTGGCGGCGCTGGCCGAACGGTACGGCTTCTGGGTGGTCGAGGACGATCCGTACGGCGAGCTGTGGTTCGATCGCCCCGCACCGCGGGCTGTCGCCGCCTACTCGCCCAACGTGATCCGGCTGTCGAGCGCCTCGAAGATCCTGGCGCCGACACTGCGGGTGGGCTGGATGATCGCCCCGAATGTGGTGTGCCGCGGCGTGGAACTGCTGAAGCAGGGCGCCGACCTCTGCGGTTCGGCGCTCACCCAGCAGATCGCCGCGGACCTGCTGGCCGACGAGCCGTGGCTGGGCGCCCACCTGGACAAGGTGCGCGGCATCTACGGCGAGCGTGCCACCGCCCTGGTGAACGCGGTTCGCACCCGTTTCGGCGACCGGGTGGTGAGCACCGACGCCGCCGGCGGCATGTTCGTGTGGCTCGACTTCACCGACGGCACCGACACCGTCGAACTACTGCCACGCGCGATCGACCACGGCGTGGCCTACGTCCCGGGCTCCGCGTTCGCGGTCTCGCAGCCCTACCGCGGCTCGATGCGCCTGTGTTTCACCACGTCGGATGGGGCCGTGCTCACCGATGCGGTCGACCGGCTGGGCCGCGCGGTCGACGCGGCGGCGTAGCGCACAGCAGTTACTGCGCCCACCCGTAGGTGCGTTCGACGGCCTTGTTCCACTCGGCGTAGAGGCGGTCGCGGTCCGCGTCGGACATGGTCGGCTGCCATACCTTGTCCTCGGACCAGTTGGCGCGGATGTCGTCGGTTCCGGACCAGTAACCGACGGCCAGTCCGGCCGCGTAGGCGGCGCCGAGTGCGGTCGTCTCGGTGATCACCGGCCGCACCACCGGCACATCCAGAATGTCGGCCTGGAATTGCATGAGCAGTTCGTTGGCCACCATGCCGCCGTCGACCTTGAGAGTGGTCAATTCGACGCCGAGGTTCTCCGCCTCGGCGTCGGCGCGCATCGCGTCGATCACCTCGCGCGTCTGAAACGCGGTGGCCTCCAATACCGCTCGGGCCAGATGCGCCTTCGTGACGAAGCGGGTGAGTCCGCTGATCACGCCGCGCGCGTCCGGCCGCCACCGCGGCGCGAACAGACCCGAGAAGGCGGGAACGATATAGGTGCCGCCGTTGTCGTCGACACTGCGGGCCAGCGGTTCGATCTCGGCCGCGGATTCGACGATGCCGAGGTTGTCACGCAACCACTGCACCAGGGAGCCGGTCACCGCGATGGAACCCTCCAGCGCGTACACCGCAGGCTGGTCGCCGAGCCGATAACACACCGTGGTCAACAGGCCGTGCGTGCTGAATACCGGCGTGGTACCGGTGTTGAGCAGCATGAAATTGCCGGTTCCGTAGGTGTTCTTCGCCTCGCCCGGTGACAGGCACGCCTGCCCGAAGGTCGCGGCCTGCTGATCGCCCAGGATGCCGGCCACCGGAACCCCGGCGAGCGGTCCGGCGGAGATCTCGGCGTACACCTCCGAGGAGCTGTGGATCTGCGGCAGCATCGAGACGGGGATGTCGAACTCCGCGCAGATCTGCGAATCCCATTGCAACGTCTCGAGATTCATCAGCATCGTGCGGGAGGCGTTGGTGACGTCGGTGAGATGGCGGCCGGTCAGCTTCCACAGGATCCAGCTGTCCATGGTGCCGAAGCACAAATCCCCCGCCTCCGCGCGGGCGCGCACCCCCTCGACGTTGTCGAGAATCCAGCGCAGCTTGGGGCCGGCGAAATACGTGCTCAGCGGCAGTCCGGTCCGGTCGGCGTAGCGCGCGGGGCCGACGTCGCCGGCCAGCTCGTCGCACAGCGCCGTGGTGCGGGTGTCCTGCCAGACGATGGCGTTGGCCACCGGTTTCCCGGTGGCACGCTCCCAGACCAGGGTGGTTTCGCGCTGGTTGGTGACGCCGACCGCGGCGATGTCCCCGGCGCCGACCCCGGCGTCCTGCAGGGCGGCGCCGATCACGAATTCGGTATTGCGCCAGATGGTTTCGGCATCGTGCTCGACCCAGCCCGGCCGTGGGAACAACTGCTCGTGCTCGCGCTGCCCGAGGCCGGCGATGCGGCCGGAGCGGTCGAACACGATGCACCGGCTCGAGGTTGTTCCCTGATCGATGGCGGCCACGAAGCGTCGCATCCGTGCAGGCTACTAAACCTCGCACGCGCCGCGCATCACATCGCCGCGGGGCCCGGCGGTGGACTAGGGTAGTAGCGATTACCGACGGGTAACGCAGGACGATCCCACCGAACCAGTGCGGAGGAAGTCGAGCGATGAACGAGAAATCACACGGTCAGCACACCGGCGAACTGGGGCCCGAGCAGCGGGAGGCCAGCTGGGAAAGCTTGGGCGCCAAGCATTTCGACGTCATCGTGGTCGGTGGCGGGGTCGTCGGCGCGGGCATCGCCCTCGATGCCGCCACGCGGGGCCTGGAGGTGGCCCTGGTGGAGGCGCGCGATCTGGCCTCGGGCACGTCGAGCCGTTCGTCGAAGATGTTCCACGGCGGCCTGCGCTACCTCGAGCAGCTGGAATTCGGGCTGGTCCGGGAGGCGCTGCGGGAACGTGAGCTCAGCCTGAAGACACTGGCCCCACATCTGGTGAAACCGCTGCGGTTCCTCTACCCGCTGACCCACCGCGGCTGGGAGCGGCCCTACGTCGCCTCGGGCCTCGTGCTCTACGACACCATGGGTGGTGCGAAATCCGTTCCGGGACAACACCATGTGACGCGGTCGGGCGCGCTGCGCCTGGCGCCGGGGGTGCGCCGGGACGCGCTGATCGGCGGGGTCACCTACTACGACACCGTGGTCGACGACGCCCGCCACACCATGACGGTGGCCCGCACCGCCGCCCACTACGGTGCGGTGATCCGCACATCGACCCAGGTCGTGAACTTCCTGCGGGAGGCCGACCGGGTGGTCGGAGTGAAGGTGCGCGACAGCGAGAATGGGCGCACCACCGAGGTCCGTGGGCACGTCGTCATCAACGCGACGGGCGTGTGGACCGACGAATTGCAGGCGCTGTCGCATGTTCGCGGCCGGTTCCATGTGCGCGCGTCCAAAGGCGTGCACATCGTGGTCCCGCGCGATCGGATCGCCAGCGACGCCGCGCTGATTCTGCGCACTAAAACCTCGGTGCTGTTCGTGATTCCGTGGGGCAGCAATCACTGGATCATCGGCACCACCGACACCGACTGGAATCTTGACCTGGCCCATCCGGCCGCCACCAAGGCCGATATCGACTATCTGCTCGAACGGATCAACGAGGTGCTCGTCACCCCGCTCACCCACGACGACATCCAGGGTGTGTACGCGGGGCTGCGTCCGCTGCTGGCCGGGGAGAGCGACGAGACGTCCAAGTTGTCGCGCGAGCACGCGGTGGCGCAGATCGCGCCCGGCCTGGTCGCCATCGCGGGCGGTAAATACACCACCTACCGGGTCATGGCCTACGACGCGGTGGATATCGCCGCCCACGACATTCCGCAGCGGGTGTCGTCCTCGATCACCGACAAGGTGCCGCTGCTCGGCGCGGACGGTTACTTCGCCCTGCTCAACCAGACGCCGCAGCTGGCACAGACCTACGGTGTGCACCCCTACCGGATCGAACATCTGCTCAACCGCTACGGAGCCTTGATCACCGACGTACTCGATCTGGCCGAGGGCAAACCCGAACTGCTGCAGCCGATTACGGACGCACCCAGCTACTTGCGGGTGGAGGCGGTCTACGCTGCGGCCGCTGAGGGGGCGCTGCATCTGGACGACATCCTGGCCCGCCGCACCCGGATCTCCATCGAGTTCTCCCACCGCGGCACCGAATGTGCCGACGAGGTGGCGCGGCTGGTGGCGCCGGTGCTGGGCTGGGACGAGGAGCAGATCCGGCGCGAGGTCGGTACGTACAACGCCCGGGTCGACGCCGAGATCCGGTCCCAGACCCAGCCCGACGACGTCTCGGCCGACGCCTTGCGCGCCGCCGCGCCGGAACCTCGTCCGGAGATTCTGGAACCGGTGCCGCTTCCTCAGGGATAACGGTTAGGGCGTGGTCGACGTGGGCGCGGAAGTGTGGCCGGAATACGTGGGGCCCGTACTCGCCGAGTGCTGCAGGGCATAGGTGAACAGCACCGTGGCCGCGATGGCGATGGCGGTGATCAGCAGCTGAGTGACGAGCCGTGTGCTACGACGCATCGCGGTGCTCGCATATGTCATCTGCCCTGCTTCCCGACTGGTGACGATCTGTGTCGCCCCTATGTCGCATCCACGCTCCGAAACGTTAGCGGCGGAAGGAAATGTAGCTATCGATCGGCAAACAGTACGGTTCATCCCGGTCAGCGGCGAGCCCGGCGTGCGGCCCTCGGTTCCGGGGTCTCGGGTGCGGGCTGACAGCGGGGGCAGAAGTAGATGCCGCGTTCGGTGGCGGTGGTGGCGGCGGCATCCGGGCCGAACATACGGACGAGGATCATCGATCCGCAGCGCCGGCAGGGTTGGCGCTGCCGGCCGTAGACCACCGCGGGCCGGGGTGGATGGTGTGCCGCTCGCTCGAGGATGCGGTGCGCGGCGTCGACGAGTCCGGGGAGGTCGGGCACGGCCCCGACCGGAGTGGCCGGGTGGATCCGCTCGGCGAAACAGATCTCACTGCGGAAGATGTTGCCGACTCCGGCCATGACGGTCTGATCGAGCAGGGCGAGCCCGATCGGCCGCTCGGGGTCCGCGCGCAGTCGGCGGACCGCCTCGGCCGCATCCCAATTCGGGCCCAGGAGATCCGGGCCGAGATGATCGACGGCGGTGTGCTCGTCGGCGAGCGGGAGCACCTCGACCAGGCCGAGGGAGAACCCGACGGCTTCGATGTCGTCGGTGGCGAGAATCAGTCGCGCGGTGAATCCGGGTTTGGTCCACCGCTGGCCGGGGCGGTAGACCCGCCAGGTGCCCTCCATCTTGAGATGGGTGTGGATGCTGACTCTCTCGGTGCGCACGAACAGGTGTTTGCCGTAACTGCCGACGCTGTCGATCCGGCTGCCGCGCAGATCCAGGGTGGCATAGCGTGGGACGCGAAAGTCACTGCGAGCCAGCGTCTTTCCCGCCAGTGCGGTCCGCAGCCGCGCCGCCGCGAGGTAGACGGTATCTCCTTCCGGCATCGCCGTTCACCCCCTGGGTCGCCGGGGGGTGCGCGCCGGTCTCATGCTGTGCTCCGGAGCCGGAAGCCCCGGGGAGTGGCGTGGAATCCGGCGTCGGTGAGGAATGTGGCGAAGGTGTTGCCGTGCACCGATTCCCCGTCGACCCGTTCGACGACCAGTGAGTCGATCCGGCGGTCGTGGACCAGAGCCGCCAGCGCGGCCGCGGCCTCGGTACGGATCTCGGGGTCCTCGGTGAAGGTGAGCAGAGTCTTACCACCGCGTTCCAGGTACAGGGCAAGTTCGCCCGCGGCCAGGACGACCAGGGCCCCCGCCTTGCGGCCCGGACGATGTCCGGCTCCCTCACCCGCGTTCTTCGGCCACGGCAGGGCGGCGCCGTACGGATTGGCCGGATCGCAGGCGGCGAGGGCGACCGCGCCGACCCGGCCGGTGTCGCCGCCGACCCGGTCGGAATCGTAGGAGCGCAGCCGATCCACCACGTCGGTCGTGGAGAACTGCGCCCCGCCGAGAGTATCGACGAAATAACCGCGCCGGCAGCGCCCGCGATCCTCGAATTCGGTGAGCACCCGGTACATGAGCGCGAAGCCGCCCGGAATCTCCTCGTTCTGCACCGCGCCCCGGGTCAGCACCCCGTAGCGCTCCAGGAGAAGATCGGCGGTGGCGTGGGCGCGAATGGTGTTGTCCGGCAGGCGCTGTGGCAGCAGCGACCATCGACCGGCCACCGCGGGCGGGCCGGTCCGGGTCGGCATGGCCGGTCGCGGCAGATACATGCGCCCGCGCGGGGTGCGCCGCGGGGTGCGGTGGGCGGTGGTGCTCCGGGTGGTGCCGGACAGTCGCGCCCGGACCGGGGCGAAGGTGTCACCGGACAGATACCCCGCCCACACCAGTTCCCACAGTGCCGCCGCGACGGCCGCGTCGTCGAGCACCCCGGTGGCGTCGGACAGTTGCCGGAAGAAGTAAGCGCCGCCCGCGACCGCGACGATCCGGTTGCCGCCGAACGCACCCGGTTCGATGGCGGCCGAGTCGTCGGCATCGAGCGCCACCGCGTCACCGACTCCCGCCGTCAGCTCCGCACCCAACGCCGTCAGCAGGCGCAACTGCACATCGGTGAAGTCGATCTCCTGCGGCGGCGCCAGCGTGACCGGCGCCTGATCCGCCGGATGCAGGCCGATCCAGCCGTCCTTGGCGGTGATGGCGCCGTGGCCGGACCAGAGCACCTCACCCGAGGCGGTGAGTTCGTCGAGCATCGCCGGTGTGTAGTCACGCACCCGCGACGGTAGAATGAGCGACTCCCACGCCGAAGCCGGAATCGGCACGCCCGCAAGCTGTTCCACCACCGCGGCCACACCGTCCACGCCGCGCAGTGTCGAGGTGCCGATATGCTGCCATGCCGGCAGGAACCGGCCGAACGCGCCCGTGGATACTGGCTCGACCTCCTTGCGTGCCGCGGCCAGCGAACGGCGGCGCAGCCGGCGCAACACCTGCGCGTCACACCATTCCGCACCGGCCGAACCCGGCGTGAATTCCCCTTCCACCACCCGCTTCTCGGCCCCGAGGTGATGCAGGGCGGTGGCGGCGACGGCCGGGCCGATCCCGAAGCGCCGGGCGACGGCGTCGAGGGTGAACGGGGCGTGGGTGCGGGCGTAGCGACCGATCAGATCGCCCAGGGGATCGGCGACCGGTTCGATGAAGGCCGCCGGGGTGCCGATCGGCAGGGGGACGCCGAGGGCATCACGCAACCGGGCGGCGTCCTCGATCGCCGTCCACCACCGCGATCCCGCGAACGACACCTCGAGAACGCGCCTGGCCTGCAGCAATTCGGCGAACCACGGGTTCGGGTCGGCGGTGCAGCGCGCGGCCGCCTCGGCCGGGGTGAGCGGTCCGAGTAGTCGCAGCAGGTCGGCGAGCCCTTCCGCGTCGCGGGCATGGCGTTCGGGGGTCAGGCGCTGCAGTTCGCGTTCGGTCAGTTCGAGGACCGCGGCGTCGAGGAGTTCGCGCAGTTCCACCCGCCCCAGCAGTTCGGCGAGCAGGCTCGAATCCAGCGACAGCGCGGCCGCGCGACGCTCGGCCAGCGGGCTGTCGCCCTCGTACATGAACTGGCCGATGTAGTCGAACAGCAACGCGTTGGCGAACGGTGACGGGGCGGCGGTCTCCACTTCGACCAGTCGCAGTTTGCGCCGTGCCACGTTCGTCAGCAAGTCCCGCAGGGCGGGCAGGTCGTAGACGTCGCGCAGACATTCGCGCACCGTTTCCAGCAGGATCGGGAAGTCGGGGAATTTCCTTGCCACATCGAGCAATTGGGCCGCGCGCTGGCGCTGCTGCCACAGCGGCGCGCGGCGGCCGGGATCCCGGCGCGGCAACAGCAGCGCCCGCGCCGCGCATTCGCGGAAGCGGGAGGCGAACAGCGCCGATCCGCCCACCTGCTCGGTCACCACGTCGTCGATCTCGTCCGGTTCGAAGACGAACAGTTCCGCGCCCGGCGGATCGTCGGTGGTGTCGGGCAGCCGGACCACGATGCCGTCGTCGGAGGCGGTCGGTGCGGCATCGACCCCGAATCGCTCCCGCAACCGCGCTCCCACCGCAAGCGCCCACGGCGCATGCACCGGTAGACCGTAGGGCGAGTGCAGGATCAGCCGCCAATCCCCGAGTTCGTCGCGAAAGCGTTCGACCAGCAGCGTGCGATCGGTCGGCAGGTGACCGGTGGCCTGCCGTTGCTCGGCCAGCAGTGAGACCAGATTCGCCGTCGCGAAATCGTCCAGGCCGGCGGCGTGGACGAGCTGTTCGAGTTCGACAAGTTCGCCGCCCTGCGCGACGGTCTTACCGGCCGTGCGGACGAATTCGCCCAGGGCCGCGCCCAATTCGGCCGGGCGTCCGAGGGAATCGCCGTGCCAGAAGGGGAGTCGGCCCGGCAGGCCGAACGCGGGGGAGACGAGGACCCGGTCGTGGGTGATCTCCTCGATGCGCCAGCTCGTCGCGCCGAGGGCGAACACATCGCCCACGCGCGATTCGTAGACCATCTCCTCATCGAGTTCGCCGACCCGCGACGCCTTTTCGCCGACCATGAACACCGGGAACAGGCCGCGGTCGGGAATCGCGCCGCCGGAGGTGACCGCGAGGCGCTGAGCGCCGGGGCGCCCGGTCAGGGTGCCCGCGTCGCGATCCCACACCAGGCGCGGACGCAGCTCGGCGAATTCGTCGGAGGGATATCGACCCGACAGCAGGTCCAGCACCGATTCGTACGCCGAGCGCGGCAGCGCGGCGAAACTGCCTGTCCCCCGGACCGTTTCGAACCATTCGTCGACATCGATCGGTTCCAGTGCGCAGGCGGCCACGGTCTGCTGGGCGAGAATGTCGAGGGGATGGGCGGGGATCTTCAACTCCTCGATCTGTCCCGCCGTCATCCGCATCGACGCCACCGCGCAGTGGATCACATCGGTGCGGTGTTTGGGGAAGATCACCCCGCGCGAGATCTCACCCACCTGATGTCCGGCGCGACCGACCCGTTGCAGCCCACCCGCGACCGACGGCGGTGCCTCGACCTGCACCACCAGATCCACCGCACCCATATCGATACCGAGCTCGAGGCTGCTGGTCGCCACCACGCACCGCAACCGGCCGCTCTTGAGGTCGTCCTCGATGATGGCGCGCTGTTCCTTGCTCACCGAGCCGTGATGGGCCCGGGCCAGCAGCGGCGCCGCCCCGTGATTGACCTCGGTCGGCGCCCCGAGCTGGGCGGGCGGCGCGTGCTCGCGGCGTGGCGCGGCCTCCTCCGCCTCGTCGGGTTCGGCAATTCGCTCGGCATATTCCTCGTTCAGCCGCGCCGTCAAGCGTTCGGCCAGCCGACGCGAATTCGCGAACACGATCGACGAGCGGTGCGCCAGCACCAGATCCACGATCGCGGCATCCACATGCGGCCAGATCGACCCCGGCTGATCGGATTCGTCCGGCTCGGTCATATCCGCCACCGGCACCCGCACCGACAGGTCGAACGTCTTCGGCGCCGGCGGCGACACGATCGTGATCGGCGCCGAGCCGACCAGAAAGCGCCCCACCTCCTCCGGCGGCCGAACCGTCGCCGACAACCCGATGCGCTGGGCGGGCCGCTCGGTGAGCTGATCGAGCCGGGCCAGCGACAGGGCCAGATGTGCCCCTCGCTTGGAACCGGCGATCGCATGGACCTCGTCCACGATCACGGTGCCGACCTGCGACAACGTCTCGCGGGCCGCCGAGGTGAGCATCAGGTACAGCGATTCCGGGGTAGTGATCAGGATGTCGGGCGGCCGGCGCTGCAGGGTCCGGCGGTCGGCCGGGGTGGTATCGCCCGACCGCACACCGACGCTGATCTCCGGGGCGGGCATACCGAGCCGTGCGGCCGTGCGGGTGATACCCACCAGGGGTGCGCGCAGATTGCGCTCGACATCGACCGCGAGGGCCTTGAGCGGGGAGATATAGAGGACGGCGGTGCGCTGCGGACCGTCCGTGGGTTCGCGGGTGGCGAGCCGGTCGATCGCCCACAGGAAGGCCGACAGAGTCTTACCGGACCCGGTCGGCGCGATCACCAGCGTGTGTTCTCCCGCGGAGATCGCCTCCCAGGCTCCCAGCTGGGCGGACGTGGGCGCGGGGAACGCACCGTCGAACCACTCCTGGGTCGGCCGGGAGAACTGCTGCATGGGTTCAGTGTGCACCCGGGCACCGACATCGAGACCCGGCGGCGAAGTCCCTCGGGCGCATTTCCCGGGCTCGAGCTCGCCGGACGCGGTCGCCGACGCGGACGGATCGGCGCCGGTCCACGGCTCGTCCCGATAGGCTGGCCGCCACTGCGGTGGCTACCGACGATGGGACCGACATGAGCGAGCGCCCCGACACTGTGACCGAGATTCCGGCCGACCCCGCACAGGTGACGAACGACCCCGCCAACCCGCCGGTCCCACGCAGCACGATGCTGCTGGAATTGGTGCCGGTCCCGGTGCGCGATATCGACCGGGGAATCGAGTTCTATCGCGATCGGCTCGGCTTCCATCTCGACGTGGACGTGGCTCCGGCGCCGGGCGTGCGGATCGCGCAGCCGACGCCACGCCCGGCATATGGCCGACGAACCGGGCCGCTTCCCGCCGCTGCCCCGTCCCCGCCTCGGCGCTCCACGAATGGTGCCCGCCGGCGGACCGGGACACTGGCTCGAGCGTCAGCTTCGCGGCCGATGAGCGCGCAACTGGAATCGGAGATCGCCGCCGTGCGAGCGTCAAGACCTGCCGGACCCGGCGGGCCGAGGTGGCGGTGCCGCAGTATCTCGATCCCGTCGACCTCGCGCGGGCGGCCGCCAGCGAATCGGTCGTGCGCATGGTGCGCGGCCTGTTCGACGGCGACCGGGCGCTGCATCCGGGCGATGCGGCGGTGCGGGCCGCCTACGAGGATCAGGTCCGCGCCATCGCCCGCGAACCGGAGCGTTGAACGCTCAGCCGAACTGAATGCCTTGTGCCAGAGGCAGTTCGGTGGAGTAGTTGACCGTATTGGTGGCGCGGCGCATATACGCCTTCCAGGAGTCGGAGCCCGATTCGCGCCCGCCGCCGGTCTGCTTCTCACCGCCGAACGCGCCGCCGATCTCCGCACCCGAGGTGCCGATGTTCACATTGGCGATGCCGCAGTCGGAACCGTCGGCGGCCAGGAATCGTTCCGCCTCGCGCTGGTCACTGGTGAAGATGGCCGACGAAAGCCCCTGTGGCACAGCGTTGTGCAGGGCGATCGCGGAATCCAGATCGTGATAGGTGAGCACGTAGAGAATCGGCGCGAACGTCTCCTCGCGCACGACCGCGGTCTGAGCGGGCATCCGGATGATCGCGGGACGTACATAGTAGGAATCGTCGCCGCCGACCTCGACGCGCTCACCGCCGCAGATCAATTCGCCCCCGTCGGCGAGCGCACGGTCGATCGCCGCCCGCATCGCGGTGTGGGCGCGGCCGTCGATCAGCGGCCCGACCAAGACCGAGTCGTCGAGCGGATTGCCCACGGGCAGTTGGCGATACGCCGCGCCCATCCGATCCAGCAGTGGCCCGGCGATATCCACGTGCGCGATGACCCGCCGCAGTGTCGTGCACCGCTGTCCGGCCGTTCCCGCCGCAGCGAAAACCACGGCCCGCGTGGTGAGGTCGAGGTCCGCGGACGGGGTGACGATCGCGGCGTTGTTACCGCCGAGCTCGAGCAGGCACCGGCCGAAACGCGCCGCGACCCGCGGTGCCACCGCCTGCCCCATCCGCACCGATCCGGTGGCGCTGACCAGAGCCACCCGTTCGTCGTCGACGAGCTGGGTGCCGACCTCGGTGCCACCCTGGATCAGCTGGTGGATCTGCGGGTCGGCGCCGACGTCGAGGGCCGCGCGCCGCAGCAGCGCATCGCAGGCCAGTGCGGTCAGCGGTGTCGTCTGCGAGGGTTTCCACACCACGGTGTCGCCGCACACCAATGCGATCGCGGTATTCCACGACCAGACCGCGACCGGGAAGTTGAACGCCGAGATCACCCCGACCACCCCGAGCGGATGCCATGTCTCCATGAGTCGATGCCCGGGCCGCTCGGAGGCCATGGTGCGTCCGTAGAGTTGGCGGGACAGACCGACGGCGAATTCGCAGACGTCGATCATCTCCTGCACCTCACCGCGCGCCTCGGCGCCGATCTTGCCCGCCTCCAGGGTCACGAGTCCGGCCACCGCGTCGAGATTGTCGGTCAGTAGTCGTCCCAGCCGCCGCACCACGGCGGCGCGTTGCGGCGCGGGGACGGATCGCCACCCCTGAAAAGCGCTGTGCGCCTTGTCGATCGCGCAGGTCACGTCGAATGCCGAGGTGGCCGGGACGCGCATCAACTCACCGCCGGTGATCGGTGTGCGGGCCGGCAGATCGCCCGAATCGACCGGGTCGACGCCGAGTTCGAGCAGCAGGCGCGCGGCCCGGTCGCGCAGTTCGCCGGTGGTGGGCAGAACGGGTGCGGATGTCATCTGCGGCTCCGTTTCCGAAATCGGTTGATGGGGGACTTCGCACCGGTGGGAGATCGTTTCCGGCCCCGGCCACCGCCCGCTGGGTTAGCCTTCGCTGATGGCGGATGCACCTGCGAAACCTGTTCTCGACGACATCGATCGGCTCCTGATCCGCGAATTGATGGCCGACGGCCGGGCCACGCTGTCCAATCTCGCCGAGAAGGCCAGTCTGTCGGTATCCGCGGTGCAGTCGCGCGTGCGCCGGCTCGAGGCTCGCGGCGTGATCCGCGGATATTCCGCGAAGGTCGACCCGGAGGCGTTGGGACAACTGCTGTCGGCATTCGTCGCGATCACTCCTCTCGATCCCTCACAGCCCGACGATGCTCCCGCCCTGCTCCAGCACATCCCCGGCATCGAGGAATGCCACTCGGTGGCGGGGGAGGAGAGCTACATGCTGCTCGTCCGGGTGGCCTCGCCCCGGCATCTCGAACAGTTGCTGCAGGAGATCCGCGCCACCGCCAATGTTCGCACCCGAAGCACCATCATTCTGCAGACATTTTATGACAGATGATACCTGATCGTAATTTATACGTTTGTTCGTAGTGAAACCGTAAATGTTTTCGTATCCTGTGGGTGTGACCCTCGAACTGGAGCGCCCCGGAACGGCCGACGCGGAGGTCACGAACCCGGCGTCGGTCACCGCCTCGCGCGTACACGACATCCTGTCCGCCCACATGCTCGCCGACGGTTTCGATCTGGTGCTGGACCTGCGCAGATCGCGGGGACTCGATCTGGTCGACGCCCGCGACGGCACCGTCTATCTGGATATGTTCGGCTTCTTCGCCTCCTCGGCGCTGGGGATGAACCATCCGGCGCTGGCGGCGAACGCCCGCTTTCGCGCCGAACTCACCAGGGCGGCGCTGAACAAGCCCAGTAATTCCGACGTCTATACGGTCGCGATGGCGCGCTTCGTCGACACCTTCGCGCGGGTCCTCGGCGACCCGGCACTGCCCCATCTGTTCTTCATCGACGGTGGTGCGCTGGCGGTCGAGAACGCGCTCAAGGTCGCCTTCGACTGGAAGAGCCGCCACAACGCGATGCACGGCCGCCCGGCCGAACTGGGCACCAAGGTGCTGCATCTGACCGGAGCGTTCCACGGCCGCTCCGGCTACACCCTGTCCCTGACCAATACCGACCCGGTCAAGACCGAGCGATTCCCGGCTTTCGACTGGCCGCGCATCGAGACCCCCTATCTGCGTCCCGGCGTCGACATCGAGGTCGCCGAGCAGCGCGCGCTGGCCCAGGCCCGCGCCGCATTCACCGAAAATCCGCACGACATCGCCTGTTTCATCGCCGAGCCGATTCAGGGCGAGGGCGGTGACCGGCACATGCGACCGGACTTTCTCCGGCGCATGCAGCAGCTGTGCCACGAACACGACGCGCTGTTCATCGTCGACGAGGTGCAGACCGGCGTGGCGATGACCGGGTCGACCTGGGCCTACCAGCAGTTGGGCCTGCGACCTGATGTGGTCGCCTTCGGAAAGAAGACGCAGGTCTGCGGCATCATGGCCGGCGGGCGCGTCGACGAGGTGCCCGACAACGTGTTCGCGGTGAGCTCGCGGCTCAATTCCACCTGGGGCGGCAACCTCGCCGATATGGTGCGGGCCCGTCGCATCCTCGAGGTGATCGAATCCGAGGACCTGGCTACCCGCGCGCAGGAGCTGGGCGCGCTGCTGCTCGACCGGTTGCGCGCGCTCGCCGGCCGGCACGCGCGGCTCACCGACCCGCGCGGTCGCGGACTGATGTGCGCGGTGACACTGGATTCCGCCGAGCTGCGCGATGCCGTCCTCGCGGAGGTGCGCGAGCGCGAACGGGTACTGTTCCTCGGAACCGGCGAGCGCGGTATCCGGTTCCGGCCGCCGCTGACGGTCACCGCCGACGAACTCGAGCGGGCGGTGGATGCCCTGGACCGCGTCCTCACGGGCATGGCCGATCGGTGACGATTCCCAGGCGCGCGGGAACGGGTCCGGACCGTCGTTGTGGCACTTCACCAGCGCTTTTCCGCTGGCGGGTAGTCAATAAGGGTACTGGTCGGTAGCCCCCACTGGAATTTCGCCGGGCTGCGCCACTGGTTACACTCCGGGACATGACGAGTGTCCAGAGTCAGCCTTCGCCGGGTTCGGCGGGCGCCCCCGATATCCACACCACCGCAGGGAAGCTGGCTGATCTGCGCAATCGGCTGGAAGAGGCCAAGCACCCGATGGGTGAGGGCGCGGTCGAAAAGGTCCACGCCAAAGGCAAGCTGACCGCGCGTGAGCGCATCCTGGCCCTGCTGGACGAGGGTTCGTTCGTGGAGACGGACGCGCTGGCCCGGCACCGCAGCGTCAACTTCGGCCTGGAGAACAACCGTCCGCTCGGCGACGGCGTGGTCACCGGCTACGGCACCATCGACGGCCGCGACGTCTGCATCTTCAGCCAGGACTCGACGGTGTTCGGCGGCAGCCTCGGTGAGGTCTACGGCGAGAAGATCGTCAAGGTGATGGACCTCGCGCTCAAGACCGGCCGCCCGCTGATCGGCATCAACGACGGCGCCGGCGCTCGCATCCAGGAGGGCGTGGTCTCGCTCGGCCTCTACGGTGAGATCTTCCACCGCAACATCCAGGCCTCCGGCGTGATCCCGCAGATCTCGCTGATCATGGGCGCGGCGGCCGGCGGGCACGTGTACTCCCCGGCGCTGACCGACTTCGTCGTGATGGTCGACCAGTCCAGCCAGATGTTCATCACCGGGCCGGACGTGATCAAGACCGTCACCGGTGAAGAGGTCACCATGGAGGAGCTGGGCGGCGCCCACACCCACATGGTGAAGTCCGGTACCGCGCACTATGTCGCCTCCGGCGAGCAGGACGCGCTGGACTGGGTCAAGGACCTGCTGAGCTACCTGCCCAGCAACAACCGCGCCGAGGCGCCGCGCTTCCCGGCCAGCGACCCGATCGTCGGCGCGATTGAGGATTCGCTGACCGACGAGGATCTCGAACTCGACACCCTGATCCCGGATTCGCCGAACCAGCCCTACGACATGCACGAGGTCATCCGGCGACTGGTCGACGACGACGAGTTCTTCGAGGTGCAGGCCGAGCGCGCGATGAACGTCATCGTCGGCTTCGCCCGCATCGACGGCCGCAGTGTGGGTTTCGTGGCCAACCAGCCCACCCAGTTCGCCGGCTGCCTCGACATCGACGCCTCGGAGAAGGCCGCGCGGTTCGTGCGCACCTGCGACGCGTTCAACATTCCGATCATCACGCTGGTCGACGTTCCGGGCTTCCTGCCGGGCACGGGCCAGGAGTACAACGGCATCATCCGCCGCGGTGCGAAGCTGCTCTACGCCTACGGTGAGGCCACTGTGGGCAAAATCACGGTCATCACTCGCAAGGCCTACGGCGGCGCGTACGACGTGATGGGCTCCAAGCACATGGGCGCCGATGTGAACCTGGCGTGGCCTACCGCCCAGATCGCCGTCATGGGCGCCTCGGGGGCAGTCGGCTTCGTCTACCGCAAGAAGCTGCAGCAGGCCGCCGCGGAGGGCGCCGATGTCGACGCGCTGCGCCTCGAGCTGCAGAACGAGTACGAGGACACGTTGGTCAACCCGTACGTGGCGGCCGAGCGCGGCTACGTCGACGCGGTGATTCCGCCCTCGCACACCCGCGGCCAGATCGTCTCCGCGCTCCGCTTGCTCGAGCGAAAGATGGTTACTCTACCGCCGAAGAAGCACGGCAACATTCCGCTCTGATCCGACGATATGTGCGGTAGCGGAGGCAGACTTTCCGGGAGAGTGGCGAGTTCGTACCGCGCACGATTGCCGCATCCGGGTGAAGATGGTAGGAAAAGGCCTCATTCGATGGGGGCCGCACGAATACCGTTCGCGGCGTGGGTTCGTCCCGCGCCGTGAACGCCGGGCCCTCTCGGTCCGGCACAGACAGGAGGAGTTGGCGCTGTGACGGCTGTGGCTGACGAAGAGATATTGCGCGCTGCCGAACTGGATTTGGCGGTCGACGAATTCGGTGACGGCGACACGAAGCTCGCATCCGACACCGCGGCCGTCGAGGCCGAGGTCGGCCACGGGCCGGTCATCCGCGTTCTGAAGGGTTCACCGACCGACGAGGAACTCGCCGCCCTGGTCACCGTGTTCGCCGTCGCGGGCGCGAACGCCGCCGCGGCGCCGCAGGATCCGGGCCCGGTGGACAACTGGGGCCGGCCCACCATGATGCACCGCGGCACCTCGCCGTTCTCCCCCTACGCCTTCCCTTATCTGTCGCACATCCGCGGCTGACGTGACGGGATTCGTTCTCGGTTCCGCTTCGCCGGCGCGACTGCAGGTGTTGCGCGCGGCCGGGCTGGATCCGGTGGTGCGAATATCCGAGGTCGACGAGGACGCGGTCGCCGCGGCGCTCCCGCCGGACACACCCCCCGCGGGCGTGGTGACCGCTCTCGCCCGAGCCAAGGCCCACACGGTCGCCGCCGCATTGGTCGCCGACGCCGCCGCGTCCGGAGAAAGCCCGGCCGCCCCGGATTCCAATGGCCTCGTCGCCGCCAGAGCCCCGCGATTGGTGGACGACTGCGTGGTCGTCGGTTGTGACTCGATGCTGCTGGTCGGTGGCGTACTGCAGGGCAAGCCCCATACCCCCGACATCGCTCGCGCCCGCTGGGCCGAGATGGCCGGGCGCAGTGCGGATCTGCTGACCGGCCACTGTGTGCTGCGCGTGCGGGACGGCGCGATCGTCGCCGCCGCCCAGGACTGCAGCACCACCACCGTGCATTTCGCCGAACCCGGCCCGGCCGAGCTGGATGCCTATATCGCCACCGGTGAGCCGCTGCGGGTGGCCGGCGCGTTCACCCTCGACGGAATGGGTGGCTGGTTCGTCGACCGCATCGACGGTGACCCGTCCAGTGTCATCGGGATCGGCCTACCGCTGCTGCGTCGCCTCCTGGGCGACGTGGGCGTCGGTATTGCGCAGCTGTGGGTCCGTGCGCAGCTGCGGGCCGACGCGATTGGCTGACGGCGTCGGTAGTCGCGGCCCGGTCCCGGCCTGATCGGGGATGTCGGCGGGATCCGGCAACGTGCTCGACAGTGCCTCCAAGTGGATCACGCACAAATCCGGGCCCACGAACGGGTGCAGCCGGACGTTGACCGCATCGCGTCCGCCGTTGCGGTCCAGCACCTCGCGCATCAGGCCCTGATGCACACCGCAGACCACCTCGGAGTGGGTGCGCGCCAATTCGCGCAGCGGGCAGGCGGTCAGACGGATGTTGAGCTGGTTGCCGGTTTCGGAGGCGGCATCGCGCTCCGGGGCGAAACCCAGTTCGGAGCTCACGGTCACCGCGATGTCGCGCGCATCGTCGAGCGAGGCGATGGGCTGTTCGAGCTGTTCGACCTTGGCGCCCCACGCCCGCCCTGCCGTCACGGCCACATCGGAACGCCGGCGGGGATCACTGCCGAGTTGATCGGCCAGCACCTGCGCGAGATCCTGATAACCGACCGATCGCTGTACGGCCGTATATCCGATGCGCGGGCGGCCGCGGCCGCGGGGCGGCTGCTGGAATTGGCGGACCAGCGACTCCCGGGTGAGAACATCCAGATGAAAGCGGACGGTGGTGACGTGCTGTCCGGTGATGCGCGCCAGTTCCTGGGCATCGAGAGGCTCGCTGGCGCCGCGTAGGATCGCGAGCAGGCGCCGTCGTGGCCAAGAATCGGACATAGCTCACCCCTCCTCCCATGTGACTTTATCGGACGAAGCTGCGACTTAATCGCGCTTCACCCGATTCGTGATGTGAAACCGCCGGCGCGCATTGTTCGCACCTACGATCGGTACTGCCCAGCCGCCCATCGTCTACCGCGCGTGAAGGATCTTCCACCGTGCCCGTCGCTCCGGACTCTCATCCATCCTTCGGCTCTCATGCATATCCACAACGATTGGTAACCACTGAGTGGCTGTCGGCAAACATCGGTACGCCAGGCCTCGCGATCGTCGAGTCCAACGACGACATCCTGCTCTACGACATCGGCCATGTGCCAGGGGCGGTCAAGATCGATTGGCGGGCCGAGCTTACCGACCCGCTCACCCGCGACGTGATCGACGGCGCCCGTTTCGCCGAACTCATGCGTGCCAAGGGCATCGCCCGCGACGACACGGTCGTCGTCTACGGCGACAAGGCCAACGGCACTGCCGCCGCCACCGCCTGGGTCCTCGGCCTGTTCGGGCATCCGGATGTGCGGCTGCTGGACGGCGGCCGGGACGCGTGGATCTCCGAGGCCCGCGACACCACCTTCGAGGTGCCCGACGTCGGGCTGGGGGATTATCCGGTCATCGAGCGCGACGATCGGAGCGGCCGGGCCTTCCTCGGGGATGTGCGCGCCTGTCTGAACGAGGGTGGAACGGGCGTCGGGCTGGTCGACGTGCGCGCGGTGGGGGAGTACACGGGCGACGACGACCGCATCCGGGACCGTCCGGAGGAACAGTCACTGCGCGCCGGGCATATCCCGACCGCGATCAACATCCCGTGGACCGCGGCCGTGGGCGCCGACGGCCGATTCCGCGGCCGGTCGGAGCTGGGGGAGATCTACGCGCCGCTGCTCGGCGCCCAGGACATCATCGTCTATTGCCGCGTCGGCGAACATTCGGCACACACCTGGTTCGTACTGACTTCGCTGCTGGGCGTGGCGAACGTGCGCAACTACGACGGCTCCTGGACCGAGTGGAGCAACGCTGTGCGCACGCCGATCGTCAAGGGAAGTGAACCGGGTTCGGCTCCGGCCGCCGTGTCGGCGGCGGCGCCGTCGGTCTAAGGTGTTGTTCACGTCACGGGGGCCCGGGCTACTGTTCGGTAGCCCCATCCCTGTTCGGAGTCTGTTGGCACACTGCCTACACTCACCCGAGATGTAAGTTGTCCAAAGCACAGGAGGCTCAGTGCCCAGCCATGCCAGCGCGCAGATCACGAAAGTCCTGATCGCCAATCGGGGCGAGATCGCGGTGCGTGTGATCCGGGCCGCCAAGGATGCCGGTATCGCCAGTGTCGCCGTGTACGCGGAACCGGACGCGGACGCGCCATTCGTCAAATTGGCCGATGAGGCATTCGCACTCGGGGGGCAGACCTCGGCCGAGTCGTACCTGGTCTTCGACAAGATTCTCGACGCGGCGCGCAAATCCGGCGCCGACGCGATCCACCCCGGTTACGGCTTCCTTTCGGAGAACGCGGATTTCGCCCAGGCCGTCCTGGACGCCGGGCTGATCTGGATCGGCCCGTCGCCGCAGTCGATTCGCGATCTGGGTGACAAGGTCACCGCCCGCCACATCGCCGAGCGCGCGCAGGCCCCGATGGCCGCGGGCACCAAGGATCCTGTGAAGGACGCGAACGAGGTCGTCGAGTTCGCCAAGCAGTACGGCGTTCCGGTGGCCATCAAGGCCGCGTTCGGTGGTGGTGGCCGCGGCATGAAGGTCGCCCACACCATCGAGGAGATTCCGGAGCTGTTCGACTCCGCCACCCGCGAGGCGACCGCCGCCTTCGGCCGCGGCGAATGCTTCGTCGAGCAGTACCTGGACAAGGCCCGCCACGTCGAGGCCCAGGTGCTGGCCGACAAGCACGGCAACGTCATCGTCGCCGGCACCCGTGACTGCTCGCTGCAGCGCCGGTTCCAGAAGCTGGTCGAGGAGGCGCCTGCGCCGTTCCTGTCCGACGAGGTCCGCGCCAAGATCCACGAGTCCGCCAAGCGGATCTGCAAGGAGGCCGGCTACTACGGCGCCGGCACCGTGGAGTACCTCGTGCAGGGCGAGACCGTGTCGTTCCTCGAGGTCAACACCCGCCTGCAGGTCGAGCACCCGGTGACCGAGGAAACCTCCGGTCTGGACCTGGTGCGCTGGCAGTTCCGCATCGCCAACGGCGAGGAGCTGACCATCAAAGAGGACCCGACACCGCGCGGCCACGCGATCGAATTCCGCATCAACGGTGAGGACGCCGGCCGGGGCTTCCTGCCCGCACCGGGCCCCGTCACCGTTTACAAGGAGCCCTCGGGCCCCGGCGTGCGCGTCGATTCCGGCGTCGTCGCCGGCAGCGTGATCGGCGGACAGTTCGACTCGATGCTGGCCAAGCTGATCGTCACCGGCGAGAACCGCACCCAGGCGCTGGAGCGGGCCGCGCGTGCGCTGGCCGAATACGAGATCGAGGGCCTGGCGACGGTGCTGCCGTTCGACCGCCACATCGTGACCAACCCGGCGTTCGTCGGTCGTGTCACAGCTGACGGCTCCGAAACTTTCGACGTCTACACCAAGTGGATCGAGAACGAGTGGGAAAACACCATCGAGCCCTACACCGGTGGCCAGCCCATCGAGGACGAGGACGAGGGTGCGCGCCAGACGGTGGTCGTCGAGGTCGGCGGCCGTCGCCTCGAGGTGTCGCTGCCGGGCCACTTGACCGTGGGCGCGGGTGCGGCCGGCGCCGCGGGCAACGGGGCGGGTGTGATCCGCAAGAAGCCCAAGCCGCGCAAGCGTGGTGGCGCGGGCGCCTCGGCCGCCTCCGGTGACGCCGTGACCGCGCCGATGCAGGGCACCGTGGTGAAGGTGGCCGTCGAAGAGGGCCAGTCGGTCGAGGCCGGCGACCTGATCGCCGTGCTCGAGGCCATGAAGATGGAAAACCCGGTCAACGCGCACAAGTCCGGTGTGGTCACCGGTCTGGCCGTCGAGGCCGGCGCCGCCATCACCCAGGGCACCGTGCTCGCCGAAATCAAGTAGGTAGTAAGCGATTTCGTGAAACCCCGCTCCGCAACGGAGCGGGGTTTTCGCGTTCCGGGTCCAGGACCGACGGCAACCGGCGTCGGGACGGGTCCGGCGGCGAGCATGGCTCGCATGCCGGTGCGGGGTGATGCCGCACCGCTCGTGGTGCCGGATGCGGGAGCCGCCCGTCGCTATCGGCGCGGGCTGCCGCAGGGGCCGACTCGTCCCGCGCCAGACCTAACCGGCGTGCGGGTGTTGTTTTCCGGACTCTGTCGGTGTGCTGTGCTGGTCCTCGGAATAGCTTGTGACATGCGGGATTTGGAAGGGTGGCGGCAGCACGCCGGTGGGGAAGGGCAGTGGCCGGCGCGGTGGGATGACCGCGGTGGTGTATTCCGGTTCCGGGGTCGCCGGTGCCGCGGTGGTCGGTGCGGGTGTGGTCGCTTCGGGACGGGTGGTCGACTGCTGGTCGGAGGGGGTGCGGGAGCCGCTGCTCAGCAGGGCCGTGCATCCGGCGACGACCGCGAGGACGACGATGGCTGCGCCGGTCAGCGCGGCCGCGATGGTGAGAACCGAACTCCGTGGCGGTGCCGGTGAAACCTGCCGTGCCGCACCGCGCGGCCGCTCGGCCGCGGCGCCCGCGTATCCAGGCACGGGGGCCGGTTCGGAGTCGAATCGCCTGGTTGTCGCGGGTTGTCCGGCCGCCAGGGGCGTAGGGCCGAGTTGTCCGCGTGCCGCTGGCGCGGGGCCGAGCTGCTGCCCGGTCGCCTCCGATATCGCGCGTGGATCGGGGATCTGCGACGGCTCGGATTGCAGTACCGGAGGTGTGTGGTCGACGGTGGTCGTCCCCACTGCGGCTCGGGCCGCCGCGGCCAGCTCGCCCGCGGTGCGGTAGCGGTCGTCCGGCCGCTTCGCCATCCCTCGGGCGACGACCGCGTCGAGCGCGGCGGGAACGTGAGCGGCGACCGTGGAGGGGCGCGGCGGAGGCTCGTGCAGATGGGCGTGCAGTTGCCGGACCGCGTCGGTATCGCCGAACGGCCTTCGCGCGGTGAGGCATTCGTACAGCACGCAGGCCAGCGAGTACACGTCCGAGCGGGAGTCACCGTGCCCGGTGAACCGTTCCGGCGCCATATAGGCGAGCGTGCCGACAGTGAAACCCGTTGCGGTGATGGTGGTTTGACCCGCCGCGCGAGCTATCCCGAAGTCGATGAGATACGCGAACCCGCTCGTGTGCACGATAATGTTGGCGGGCTTCACGTCCCGGTGCACCAGCCCGGCGGCGTGGGCGGCATCGAGTGCCTCGGCGATCTGCGAGATCAGATCGACCGCCTCCGGCGCCGCCATCGCACTCGACCGCACCAGCCGCGCCAGATCCACACCCGGGATGTAGGCCATATCCAGGTACAGCCGCCCGGCGTATTCGCCGAACCGATGGATCGGTGCGATATGCGGATTGTCCAGATGCGTTCCGATCCGGGCCTCGCGCTCGAACCGCCGCCGGTAATCCGCGTCCTCGGCAGCGCTCCCGGACAAGATCTTCAGCGCAACAGTCCGCGCATCCGCCGGATCGTACGCCAGCCATACCTCCCCGGCCGATCCCCGGCCGAGTAGTCGATCGAGCCGGTACCGCCCGAATTCCCGCGGAGTCATCGCATCCGCCCGAGGTGCGTACCGGGCCGGAGGAAGGCGCCGGGAGCCCGGCGGCTGGCCGCTGTCGTGCGCGTCCGGAGCCTCGCACCGCTGATCTGCGGGCGCGTATCGGTACCCGGCTGTGGTGCTCGACCGGTCGTCGCGACGACGAGCGGGGCGGCAGCGGTGCCGATGCCGCGCTGGCGGAACATGGGACCGACGATAGTGCGGATGTGCGGCCGGCGGTACCGCGGGTGGACTGCCGCGGCGACGGGCCCGCTCACCCGCGCCCCGCGCGGTAATCTCGTGCCATGGCTGATTCTCCCGACGTCCGCATCGGTACCGCGGAGCGCGAGCAGGCGATGCAACGCCTGTCGGAGCACTTCGCCGCCGGGCGCTTGTCGGTCGCCGAGTTCGACGAGCGCAGCGGCCTCATCGCGGCGGCAGTGACGCGGGGTGATCTGGCACCGGTGTTCAGCGACCTCCCGGCCGCCGTCCCGGAGCCGCCGGAGCCGCCGGAACCGGCCGCTGCGCAGCCGGGTGGCCGCCGCGAATTCGCCGGTTCGATGATGGGCTTGGTGGTGATCATCGCGCTGGTGCTGTTCTTCACCACCCATACCTGGCTGTGGTTCCTGCTGATCCCCGCGGCCGGCATCATCACCGGCGGCCTCCAGCAGCGCGGCCACGATCGCCGGCTGCTCGCCGGCGACGACCACCGCCCGCTCGACCGCCGCCGTCGGCGCGACCGTCGCCGGAGGCTCTGATGGAACCGATCGAAATCAACGCCGGCAGTTGGTATCTGCGTGCGCTGCGTGCCGACGACCGCATCGACGACCGCCCGGCTCTGGCCGACGGCGGCATCACCGATCCCGGCTATGTCGACCGCCGTGCCCGCGAATGGGCGGAACAGACCGGATATTCGTGGGCGGTGTGTGAGCCGACTACCGCGGAGCTGGTCGCCGAGATCGTGGTGACGCCGCAACCCGATGGCACCGCGGAGATTTCGGGCTGGTCGCGCGAGGGCTACGATTCCGCGCTGCAGTCCGGCCTGACCGCGGTGAGCCGCTTCGTCGCCGGAGCCCTGGGCCTGCAACCTCTGTGAGGCTCGCCGAACACCTTGCACCGCAGCACTTTTCGCGACGAGCGGCAGGGCTCGCCGCTTAATTCGGTGGATTGCCGGGTGTCCGTACCCGTACGGTGAAGACTCCGAAATCAAGCACTGGGGAGGTGCGCGATGTGGGAGTGGAGTAAATCGGTCGCGGAACGGGCCACCGCGACAGCGTGGACCCGGTCGGCCGGAGAGCCGGAGCCGACCGTCGTGGATCCGGAAGTCCGGGCCGAGCGGCCGGAGGAGCAGGCGCCGGAAGAGCTCGGCGAGTCGGCCTCCGACGCCGTCATGGCATTCGGCGGAGCAGGCGCCGGCGGACTGGTGCGCTCGATTCATCTGCCGGAGTACGACCTGGCCCGATGAGAGGAACCGGGAGGCGGGTGCCGCTCAGATGCCGGCACCCGCGTCCTGGTGCCGCCCCCGGCGGGACCGTCCGATGCGGAGCGGCACAACGACCGTCCGAGCCGGCAGGAGTAGCCTGCGAGGCGTGCAGAGGCCACCGTTGGACGTCGATATCCTGCGACATGCCGTCGCCGAACAGCCCGACCTGTCGTTCTTCTCCCGCATCGATGTGGTGGAGTCGACCGGTTCGACCAACGCGGATCTGATCGGCGAGGCCGGCGATCCGTCCTCCGATCGACGGGTGCTGGTCGCCGAATATCAGGACCGCGGTCGCGGCCGCCACGAACGGTCGTGGGTGAGTCCGCCGCGCGCACAGATCGCGATGTCGATTCTGGTGCGGCTCGGCGGTATCGAGCCGGCCGTCCTCGGCTGGTTGCCGCTGCTGACGGGTGTCGCCGTCGTCGACGCGGTCCGCGAGACCACCGGACTGGACGCAAACCTCAAGTGGCCCAATGACGTTCTGATCGGCGGCCGTAAGGTGGCCGGCATCCTGGCCGAGGTCGCCTCCGGTGCGGGTGCGCCGGCGGTCGTGGTCGGCGTCGGGCTCAATGTGAGCCTCACCGAGGACGAACTGCCTGTGCCGCACGCCGTTTCGCTGACCCTGGCCGGTGCGGAGAACGCCGATCGCAACGAGTTGGTCCTCGCCCTGCTGCGCGCCTTCGCCCGCCACTTCACCGAATGGCGGACGGAGAACTGGAATGTCGCGGCGCTGGCCGACGCCTACCGTGCCCGCTGCGCCACCCTCGGCGCCGACGTGCGGGCGGAACTGCCCGGCGGCGAGGTCATCACCGGCGTGGCCACCGATATCGACGCCTACGGCCGCCTGATCATCGGCGATCGTTCGGTATCGGCGGGCGACGTCACTCATCTTCGCCCGGCATAGCGGGCCGGATCAGGGGGTAGGGTTCGCGTATGAGTTATCCGGAGGAGCTGCTCGCGCCGGACGAGCAGCTGCTACTGCACCGTCATCCGCATTGGAAGATGTTGTTCTTGCCGGCGCTCACCTTCATCCTCGCCACGGCGCTGGCCGGATTCCTGAGCGGGCTGGCCTGGCGCAACACCGAGGGCACCACGCGCAACGCCGTTCTCATCGCGATCGTCGTGGTGTGGGCGCTGCTGGTCGTGTGGCGTTGCCTGTCGCAGGTGATCCGTTGGAAGTCAACGCATTTCATCATCACCGATCGGCGGGTGCTGGTGCGCGAGGGCGTGCTCACCCACACCGGCATCGACATTCCGATGAACCGCATCTCCAGTGTGCAGTTCCGCCACGGGTTGTCGGACCGGTTGCTCGGCACGGGCACCCTGATCATCGACGCCGCCTCGGGCGATCCGTTGGAGTACGACGACATTCCGAACGTGCAGAAGGTGCATTCGCTGCTATACCACCAGGTCTTCGACAACCCGCACGGTGATCCGGGCCACGAGCAGTATCAGGACCCTCGCTACGGCCGCCGTCGGTAGCGGCGGCCGCGGTACGGTGGCGCACGCCCGATCGGCCCGGTTCGCCAGTAATCTTGTGCTGTGACCGCCGTACTGCTGGCCGAGGACGATGAGGCCATCGCCGCTCCGCTGTCGCGAGCGCTGGGGCGCGAAGGCTATTCGGTAACCGTCGAGAGCTTCGGCCCCGCCGTGCTGCGCCGGGCGCTGGAGGGTGAACACGATCTGCTCATCCTCGACCTAGGGTTGCCCGGTATGGATGGCCTGGAGGTGTGCCGCCAGGTCCGTGCCCGCGGCGCCGATCTCGCGGTGCTGATGTTGACCGCCCGCACCGACGAGGTCGATTTCGTGGTGGGTCTGGACGCCGGCGCCGACGACTATGTCGGTAAACCGTTCCGTCTTGCCGAACTACTGGCCCGCGTGCGAGCCCTGTTGCGGCGCAGCGGCATCGGCGACGAGGCGGTGGAGATCGGCGGGGTGCGGCTCGAGCCCGCGGCACGTCGGGTGCTGGTCAACGGCCATGAGGTGAATCTGGCCAACAAGGAGTACGAGCTGCTCAAGGTGCTCATCGACCGCGCCGGGCAGGTCGTGCCCCGCGAGACGATTCTGCGCGAGGTGTGGGGCGATGCCGATCTACGCGGCTCCAAAACCCTCGACATGCACATGTCTTGGCTGCGCCGCAAAATCGGCGACGAGGGCCCGGTCGCGGAGCGGCGTATCGTCACAGTGCGCGGTGTCGGTTTCCGCTTCAACACCGATTGATCGCCGATGCGGCGCCGAATTCTGCTGTCCATGCTGGCGGCCTTGACCCTCACCACCGTGGTGCTGGGTATCCCCCTGGCGTTCACCGCCTGGCAGTGGGTGGCCGATATCACCCGCAGCGATCTGCGCGCCCGTCTGGATCGCATGTCGGTGGAGATCGTCGGCCAAGAGCGTGAGGACGGGTTGGTCCACGGCGTGCTCGACCTGCGCTCGGTGCGGCCGCTGATTCCGTCCGGCGGACGTCTCACGATCATCTATCCGACCCCCGAGGACGCCGCGCTGCGCGTGGACGCGGGTGCGCCGGAGGTCGAGAACCCGGTGGTGGAATCGCTGTCGATGGGCACGTCCGGTTCCCTGCGACTCGAGGTGCCGGCCGCCCCCATGCATTCGATGCAGCGGCAAGCGGTGGGCGCGGTGGCGCTGGTGGCGCTGGCCTCGCTGGCCGCGGGCGCCGCGGTGGCGGTGGTGACCGCGCGTCGGGTCGCCGATCCGTTGCGGGATGTGGCCGCGCGCGCCGCCCGGCTGGCGAAGGGCGATTTCCGGCCGGACCCGCGTCGGCACGGGATCACCGAGCTCGACCGGGTCTCGGATGTGCTGGACTCGGCCACGGTGGAGATCGCGGGCCGGCTGCAGCGCGAACACGCGCTGGTCGCCGATGTGTCCCATCAGTTGCGCAGTCGCCTGACGGCGGTGCGGCTGCGCCTCGACGAATTGTCGGCGCATCCGGACCCGGCGGTCGTCCAGGAATCGGAGGAGGCGATGGCGCAGGTCGATCGGCTCACCGAGGCGATCGACGAACTGGTTCGCGATTCCCGCGACCAGGACGCCGCCGATCACGAACCGGTTCCGGTGGTCGCGGAATTGCGCGGGGTCGTCGCCGAATGGCGGCATCCCTTCGCCGAGGCCGGTCGCAAACTCGTGCTTTCCGGCGATCCGGCGCTGCGCGCACCGGTGACCGGATCGCGGTTGCGCGAGGCGGTGGCCGTACTGGTCGACAATGCGCTGGTGCACGGCGGCGGTGACTGTTCGGTGTCGGTGCGCACCGTCTACGGCGGGCCCGACCGGGAACCGCTGGTGGCGGTGGAGGTGGCCGACGAGGGTGAGGGGGTCAGCGACGAACTGGCACCGCACATCTTCGATCGCGGTTTCTCCGGCGCCGGATCGACCGGGGTGGGGCTGGCGCTGGCGCGCGCGCTGATCGAAGCCGACGGCGGCCGGTTGGAACTACAGCGACGGCGTCCGGCGCTGTTCGCGGTATTCCTCGGTAAGCCGACCGCGGGGCGGTCGGGTAACGGCGTCATCGGGGAGCCCCGCTGAACGGTGGGTTCAGCTGAAGCCGAGCGGTTTCTCTTCCTCGTACAGTTCTTCGAATTCTTCGACCAGTGCGTCGATTTCGTCGGGGAACACCCAGCGCTTCATCGCCCAGAATCGGAACACCATCTGCAGGATGTTGCCGATGATGAAGGCGCTGACGAAGTCGGCGATGTTCTCCACGGTCAAGCTGACATCGGGAACGTGCAGATGGAAGAAATACCGCGAAGCCCACAGCGGGAGATTCGACAGCAGCACACCGATGGCGCTGACCACGAAGAACAACAGGGCCTCGTGGTGCTTCTCACGACCGCCGCGACCCTTGAATGACCATTCCCGGTTCAGGATGTAGGACGCGATGACCGCGATAACTCCGGAAATGATCTTGGCCGTGATCGGTTTCGACTCGAGAACCGTCAATTTGAGGATGTAGAAGATACCGCTGTCGATGACGAAAGTGGTCGCTCCGACAATCGCGAACTTGATCAGCTCGTGATGACGAATAGCGAGGTCCCGTAGCGTTTTGGGCAGGATGTTGACCACATCGTCGACAAATGGCACCCGGTGAGTCTACGTCCGCCCCGCGTCGGGCAATCAACCCGCACTCATCCCCGCGTGTGGGCGCATGACAACATGGTGGGCTGTGAGCGAGCGTAGTGGGCCATCGATGGACCCCTCCACCGGGGTGCACGAGGTTGCCGAAGGTGAACCGATGCCGGTTTCGCGCAGTTTCGAGGGCGGTGGAATGCCGACCGTCGCGATGATCGGCGGCGGGCAGCTGGCGCGAATGACGCATCAGGCGGCCGTGGCGCTGGGGCAGCGCCTGCGGGTCCTGGCCGAGCGACCCGACGATCCGGCGGCCCAGGTCAGCCCCGAGTTGGTGCTCGGATCGCATACCGATCTCGCCGCCCTGCGCAAAGTTGCCGTCGGTACGCACGCGGTGACCTTCGATCACGAACATGTGCCGACCGAGCATCTGCTGGCGCTGGTGGCCGAGGGCGTGAACGTGCAGCCTCCGCCGGCCGCGCTGGTCTACGCCCAGGACAAGCTCGCGATGCGGCGCAAGCTGGCCGGGATGGGAGTCCCGGTTCCGGCGTTCACCGCGGTCGAGGCGGTCGCGGACGCCACCGGATTCCTCGCCGAACACGGTCCGTTCGTGCTGAAGGCGGTGCGGGGCGGCTACGACGGGCGCGGCGTGTGGATGATCGACGACGCCGCGGAAGCCGAACGCGTCGTCACCGATCAGCTCGGGCATGGTGTGACCTTGCTCGCCGAGCAGCGGGTGGATCTGAAGCGTGAGCTCTCCGCGATGGTGGCGCGCTCGCCGTTCGGGCAGGCCGCGGCCTGGCCCGTGGTCGAGACGGTGCAACGCGAGGGGCAGTGTGCCGTGGTGATCGCGCCCGCGCCGCAACTGTCGGACGAGGCCGCGACCGAGGCCGAATCGCTGGCCCTGCGACTGGCCGCCGAACTCGGCGTCACCGGCGCGATGGCCGTCGAGCTGTTCGAAACCCGCGCCGGTGATCTGCTGGTCAACGAGCTGGCCATGCGCCCGCACAATTCCGGGCACTGGGGGATGGACGGTGCCGTCACCGGACAGTTCGAACAGCATCTGCGTGCGGTTCTCGACTATCCGCTCGGCGCCACCACGCCGCTCGCGCCGGTGACGGTGATGGCGAACATCCTCGGCGCGGCCGAGGCGCCGGCGATGTCGATGGACGAGCGGCTGCACCACCTGTTCGCCCGGATTCCGGAGGCGAAAGTGCACCTCTACGGCAAGGGCGAGCGCCCGAAGCGCAAGATCGGGCACGTGAACATCCTCGGTGACGACGTGGCCGAGGTGCGGGAGAAGGCCGAACGGGCGGCGCACTGGATGTCGCACGCGGTGTGGACCGATGGATGGGATCCCCATGAGTGACAACGTGGAGGGCGCAGCTGTGTTCGATGGTCGCTCCGCAGGCTCCGCTCCGGCGGTCGGCCTGATCATGGGCAGCGATTCCGATTGGCCCACGATGGAAGCGGCCGCGGAAGCGTTGGCGGAGTTCGGGATTCGCTTCGAGGTCGGTGTCGTCTCGGCGCATCGCACGCCGCAGCGCATGCTCGACTACGCCCGCGAGGCCGCCGGTCGCGGCGTCAAGGTGATCATCGCCGGTGCCGGTGGCGCCGCCCACCTGCCCGGCATGGTCGCCTCGGCCACCCCGCTGCCGGTGATCGGCGTCCCGGTGCCGCTGAAGTATCTCGACGGCATGGACTCCCTGCTGTCGATCGTGCAGATGCCCGCCGGCGTCCCCGTCGCCACGGTGTCCATCGGCGGCGCCCGCAACGCGGGCCTGCTCGCCGTCCGCATCCTCGCCGCCGCCGACCCCCACCTGCGCACCCGCATGGAACAGTTCCAGGCCGACCTGGAAAAACTGGTCCTCGACAAGGACGAAGCCCTGCGCACCCGCCTGCTGGGCTGAGATGGTGCGGGTCTATCGCCCGGCCGAGTGATCTCGCGAGAACATCGGTAACTCATCGGGCACGCCCGGACGGTAACCGAACGCCTGACCGCCGGTCCGAAGCGCGAATGTCGCTGCGCCCAACGACACGCAGAAGTTCCCAGGGACTCGGCACAGCTACCGTTGTGGGGTGCCCAGCGACAATCCGACCCCCGTTCGTGCTGCCGACGCCGCGGAGTTTCGGCTGGCTGTGGTCGATCACGCGTTGCGGCTGTTCGCGGAGCAGGGGTACGAGGCGACGACGGTGGACGAGATCGCGGAGGCGGCGGGGATTTCGCGGCGGACGTTCTTTCGGCAGTTCCGGTCGAAGGAGGATGTGGTCTTCGCCGATCACGAGGAGCAGCTCGCCCGGGCGAAGGCGTATCTGGCTGCGGCGCAGGGTGATCCGTGGGACGCCGTGCGAGAGGCGGTGGTCGGGATCTTCGAGCGGTTCACCGAGACCAGGGAACTGGCCGCGCGCCGGTATCGGGTCGTCCGGCAAGCGTCGGCGCTGCGCGATCGCGAGATCGTGACCGTTTTCCGGTACGAACGGCTGTTCACCGACTATTTGCGCGATCGGCTGCCCGAGGTGCCCGATCTCGCGCTGATCCAATTCAGTGCGGCCGTCACCGCCACCCACAACTATCTGCTGCGCCGCATGGTGCGTGGTCGATCCGAGGCGAGCGCGGCCGATTTGCGTGCGGCGGTCCGGGCGATCGCGCCCCCCGGTGCGGCCTCGGAACCGGGCGAGATGGTGGTGGCGGTCTTCCCGCGCGAGATGCCTGCCCGGCAGGTCGCCGACCTCCTGGCCGACCGCCTCGATAATCTGTGAACCGGGCCGCTGGATCCAAGGATTGGCACTGAGTGCCACCGAGGATGGCGGCTATCCCCTCACGTCGTCGCCCTCGGACGGCGTATACTCGAATCCGACTGGCACTGAGTGCCGAGGTGCGCCAGTGTAGTGCCGGGATTCGCGGACCAGGCGAATCGAAACCCCACGACCAGGAGTGAACCCATGGCGGGCAACCCCGATTTCGAACTGTTCAAGTTGGACGACATCCACGACGAATTGCGCGCGGCGATTCGCGGCCTGGCCGAGAAGGAGATCGCCCCGCACGCCAAGGATGTCGACGGCAACGCCCGGTTCCCGCAGGAGGCGCTGGACGCGCTGAACGCCGCGGGCTTCAACGCGGTCCACGTCCCCGAGGCCTACGGCGGCCAGGGTGCCGACTCGGTCGCCACCTGCATCGTGATCGAGGAGGTCGCCCGCGTCTGTGGTTCGTCCTCGCTGATCCCGGCCGTGAACAAGCTCGGCACGATGGGCCTGATCCTGCAGGGTTCCGAGGAACTGAAGCAGAAGGTGCTGCCCGACCTCGTCGAGGGCAAGATGGCCTCCTACTGCCTGTCCGAGCGCGAGGCCGGTTCGGATGCGGCTTCCATGCGCACCCGCGCCAAGCGCGACGGTGACGACTGGGTGATCAACGGTTCCAAGTGCTGGATCACCAACGGTGGCCAGTCCACCTGGTACACCGTGATGGCGGTGACCGATCCGGAGAAGGGCGCCAACGGCATCTCCGCGTTCATGGTCCACAAGGACGACGAGGGCTTCGTGGTCGGCCCGCTCGAGCACAAGCTGGGCATCAAGGGTTCGCCGACCGCCGAACTGTACTTCGAGAACTGCCGCATCCCGGGTGACCGGATCATCGGCGCCGAGGGCACCGGTTTCAAAACCGCGCTGCAGACCCTCGACCACACCCGGCCCACCATCGGCGCGCAGGCCGTCGGCCTCGCCCAGGGTGCGCTGGACGCCGCGATCGCCTACACCAAGGAGCGCAAGCAGTTCGGCAAGGCCATCTCCGATTTCCAGAACACCCAGTTCATGCTCGCCGATATGGCGATGAAGGTCGAGGCCGCGCGCCTGATGGTCTACACCTCCGCCGCGCGCGCCGAGCGTGGCGAGGAGAACCTGGGCTTCATCTCCGCCGCCTCCAAGTGCTTCGCCTCCGATGTGGCGATGGAGGTCACCACCAACGCCGTGCAGCTGTTCGGCGGCGCCGGCTACACCACCGACTTCCCGGTGGAGCGAATGATGCGCGATGCCAAGATCACCCAGATCTACGAGGGCACCAACCAGATTCAGCGTCTGGTCATGTCGCGCCAGCTGCTGCGCTGATCGCGGGCTCGCTCGACGACGCGGGCGGTGCCGGGGAACGACCCGGCGCCGCCCGCGTCGCCTTGTGACATCAACCGAGGCGGCCCCGCTTCGTGGCGCGTCGCGCACAGCGAGTTGTCAGGACGAGTTACGGTATCGAAGCGCCGAATTCAGTGAATTACCGGCAATTTTCGCTGGTAGAACGGTAATGCCACGAAAATCTCTGCGACGTACTTTCAGATGCAATTTCAAATGTTCGTTCAATCGCAATCGGGCGAATTCGGAATTGTCCCAACGGCTTTCGCGGCGCACTATTGATGCATGGCAGGCGTGGAGATCACCGACAGGTTCGTCCGCCGCACCCTGGACAACGGGCGAATCGAAGAGGTCACCTGGCTGGAGCTGACCGAGGTGCGGATCATCACCACCGCCGACGGTCCCTTCGCCGACGACGTGTTCTTCGTACTGATCGGTGTGCGCGGGAACGGTTGCGTGGTACCGCATTCCGCTGCCGACACCGAGTTCCTGGCCCGCCTGCAGAAACTACCGGGCTTCGACAACGCCGCCGTGATCCAGGCGATGGAGACGATCGGCGACCGCCAGTTCCTGGTCTGGCGGCGCCGCATCTGACGCGGACGCCGCAGGACAACCGTGGCGCCGCAGGAGGGCCGCTAGGCGACCAGGTCGGCGTATTCGCGATGGTCGCCGATGTACTGCTCCACGTACCAGCAGGTCGGCACCACGGCGAAGCCGTTGTCGCGGCAGTCGGTGAGCGCGTATTCGACCAGTTGCGCCGCCACCCCGCGCCCGCGGAACTCGGGGAAGGTGAGGGTGTGGTTGAGATCGCGAATCGGCTTGTCGCCCGCGCTGCTCTCGGCGTAGTCCGCGTAGCCGGCGAGAGTGTCGTCGATGTAGATCTCGTAGCGGCCGGCGGCCGTATTGTGCTCGAGCCTGGTCGTCATATCACGTAGAACTCCCTCGTCGCCTCGATTTGTTCCGGTCTCCGATGTGGCGGACCGCTACAGCACCGCGCCCGGGTTGAGAATGCCGTGGGGGTCCAGGGCCTCCTTGATGCGGCGGGTCAGATCCATCACCTCCGGACCGACCTGATCCGGCAGCCACGCCTTCTTCAACCGGCCGACGCCGTGTTCGCCGGTGATCGTGCCGCCGAGCGCGATGGCCAGGTCCATGATTTCGCCGAAGGCCTGATGCGCGCGTGCGGTCTCGTCCGCATCGGCGGGGTTGTAGACGATCAGCGGGTGGGTGTTGCCGTCACCGGCGTGCGCGATCACCGAGATCAGCACCTCCCGACGCTCGGCGATCTCGGCGATAGCCATGACCAGCTCGCCCAGGCGCGGCAGCGGCACGCCGACGTCCTCGAGCAGCAGCGGACCCTTGCGTTCGACCGCGGGAATCGCGAATCGCCGTGCGGCGCAGAACGCTTCGCCCTCCTCGGGGTCCTCGGTCCGGAAAACCTCGGCGGCTCCGGCGCTTTCGCAGGCCTCGGCGATGATCGCGGCCTCCCGGGCACGGTATTCGCCGGGGGCGTCGGAGCGGGCCACCAGCATCGCGGCGGCCTCGCGATCGAGCCCCATCCCCATCTCGTCCTCGACGGCGTTGATCGCCACCGAGTCCATGAATTCCAGCATCGAGGGACGCAGCCGGGCCGCGATCGCCTCGATCGCCGCGGTGGCCGCGGTGAGGGTGGAAAACGTGGCGACCACGGTGCTCTGTTGCGGCTGCGCGGGGAGCAACCGCAGCGTCAGTTCGGTGATGATGCCGAGGGTGCCCTCGCTGCCGACGAACAGTTTGGTCAGCGACAGCCCGGCGGAATCCTTGAGTCGCGGCCCGCCCAGCCGGACCACCGTGCCGTCGGCGAGTACCACCTCCATACCCAGGATGTAGTCGGTGGTGACGCCGTATTTCACGCAGCACAGCCCACCGGCGTTGGTGGCCGCGTTGCCGCCGATCGAGCAGATCTCGAACGACGACGGATCCGGCGGGTACCACAATCCATGGTCGGCAGCCGCCCGTTTGACCTCGGCGTTCAGCAGTCCGGGCTGGGTGACGGCGGTGCGGGTGACGGGATCGACCGTGATCTGCCGCATGCGCTCGGTACTCACCAGCAGTGCGCCGTCCTGTGCGGTCGCGCCGCCGGACAGTCCGGTGCCGGCGCCGCGCGGCACCAGCGGGACCCGATGTTCGTGCGCCCAGCCGACCACGGTCGCGACCTGTTCGGTGGTCAGCGGCCGGACCAGTGCCGCCGGCATTCCGGCCTGTGGATCGAGCGCGCGGTCGTGGCGGTACCCGGTGAGGATGTCGGGATCGGTGACGACCGTGCCGTCGGGAAGCCGGTCAACGAGTGCTGCGATGTCCACACCCCGAACCTACGTGTTCGCGCGGGATTCGTGCGCAGTACACTGCCGCGGTGTCCGATGCCAAGCTAGAGATCCAGATGCTCCACGACCGGATCATGGTTCGCGTTTCCCAGGAGGAGGGCGAACGACGCAGCAGCGGCGGCATTCTGATTCCCGCCACCGCGCAAGTGGCGAAGCGGCTGACCTGGGGTGAGGTCAGTGGGGTGGGTTCGCATGTGCGCAGCGTGGGCGTCGGCGACCGCGTGCTGTTCAGCGCCGAGGACCAGTTCGAGGTGGAGGTGCAGGGTCAGGCCTACCTGGTGCTGCGCGAGCGCGATCTGCATGCGGTGGCGAGCGAACGCCCCGAACACGGCACCGGCCTGTACCTGTAGTCGGCACGGAAAGCCCCCGGCTGGGTAGCCGGGGACATCGAGCGCATCAGCGGGTGCGTCGCGGCAGCGCCAGCGCGGCGGCGAGCACCACGCCGAGGACCACGATCCCGGCCACCGCGGCCCTCTCCATGGCGGTCACATAGCTGCCGGTGGTGTGCGCCGCGCCCAGCGACGAGAAGAAGATGACGCCGAGAACGGTTGCGCCGATGGCGTTTCCGAACTGCTGCGCGGTGGTGAGCACACCGGCCGCCATCCCGGCCTGCGGCGCGGGGATGCCCGAGGACAGCACGGCCGAGACCACCGACGGGATGGTCATCCCATTGCCGAGGCCGACGATCATCATGCCCGGAATCAGCGCGAGGGCGCTCACCTGTGTGCCCATGTCGGCCAGCACCGCCAGGGTGATTCCCAGGCCGGTCAGGCTGGTGCAGGTTCCGATCACCATGACCCGGTTCCCGAACCGATTGGCGACCCGCGGTGCCAGGAACAGCGAACTGCCCGCGAAGCACAGTCCCAGCGGCGCGAAAGCCAGACCCGCACGCAGCGGCGACAACCCGAGGCCGCCCTGCAGCATCAGCGTCAGGCAGAGCATGAAGCCGGCGAAGAAGGTCAGATAGCCGCCCGCGATCACGAGGCCGAGACTGAACCCGCGTTCGCGGACCATGGCGGTGTCGAGGACCGGTTCCCCGCCGCGGCGTGCCAGCCGGTTCTCGTAACGCAGGGTCGCCAGCAGCACCGGCGCCGCAGCCGCCATCGACACCCAGGTCCACAGCGGCCAGCCCTCCGGCCGGCCCAGTGTGATCGGGATCAGCAGCAGTGCCAGCGCCGCGGAAATGCCCACGGCGCCAACGGGATCCAGTCGCGCCCGGCGAGTGCTGCCGGTGCGGGGGAGCCAGCGTGCGGCCAGGGCGGCCGCGACCAGTCCGATCGGCACGTTGATGAAGAAGATGGTCCGCCAGCCCCAGCCGAACAGATCGGCGTCGAGCAGGACGCCGCCGAGCACCTGGCCCGCGACCGCGCCGAGGCCGATGGTGGCGCCGAACGCGGCCATCGCCCGGGGCCGTTCGAGCGGCGGGAACAGGGTGTTGATCAGCGCCAGCATCTGCGGCACCATCAGCGCCGCGGTGCCGCCCTGCAGCACGCGTGCACCGACCAGCGCCCAGGCATCGGTCGCGAGGCCGCAGACCAGCGACGCCACCGTGAAGGCCAGCATGCCGACCACGAACAGGCGCCGATGACCGAACAGGTCGCCGAGCCGGCCGCCCGTGATCAGGCCCGAGGCGTAGGCGAAGCCGTAGCCGCCGACGATCAGTTCCAGCGCCGCTTCGCCGGCGTTCAGATCGTGTTGTAGCGAGGAGGCGGCGACATTGACGACGAACCAGTCGAACATCGCCATGAACATGGCGCTCAGCACCACCGGCAGCACCCGCCAGCGCGCCGGGTAGGGCATGGGGTCGGCGGGCGGCGTGCGCAGAAGCGGTGGGGCGGTCGATGTTTCGAGGGTGGGCATATCGGACTCCCCGGAATCGGTCGAGAGTGTCGACGGCGCCGCGCTGCGCCGCTGGATGCGGATCGGTCTCCGCGAGGGATGTAACTAACTAGTTGGTTAGGACTATTCCAGCGCCCGCGACGTCGTGTCAACCAATTAGTTGGTTAGCATCGATGACATGCCCCCGCGCGATCCCGAGGCCACCAAGGCCCGCATCTTCGAGGCTGCGACCGAGGAGTTCGCCGCCCACGGGATCGCCGGTGCCCGCGTGGATCGCATCGCCCGCAACGCCAAGGCAAACAAGCAGCTGATCTACGCCTACTTCGGCGACAAACAGCAACTGTTCGAGCAGGTGCTGGAAAAGGCGATGATCGATGTGGCCGCGGCGGTCTCGACCGATATCGACGACATCGACGCCTGGGTGGACGCACATATCGCCTACCACCGCGAACATCCGGAATTCCTCCGGTTGCAGATGTGGGAGGCGTTGGAACTCGCGCCGGACCAGGTCACCGCCGGCGAGGCCCGCGCGCGCCGGTACCGGGACAAGATCGAGAAGGTCGAGGCCGCGCAACGGCGGGGACTGCTGCGCGACGATATGCCGCCCGGCTATCTGCTCACCCTGCTGACCGGGCTGATCAACTATCAGCAGGCGCTCCCGCAGTCCCGGCGGTTCGTCGTCGGCGGTGCCGACGATCCGGCGGAGCTGCGCAACTGGGTGCGCGATGCCGCGCGCCGGATCGTCGCGCCGCGCGCGGATGCTTGAGCCGAACTCTCGCTACCGACGCGCGGCGATCTCCGTTTCGAGGCGGCCAGGTCGGTGGTCAGCGCTGCGCCGGCGAAAGCGGCGCTGCGGGTCAGCTGCGTCGGGCCGTGCCCTCGACCAGCGAGAAGATGCTGGTGCGGCAGTTGCGCGAGCTCGAGGCCGACGGTCTCGTGACCCGGACCGTATTCGACACCGTCCCGCCGCAAGGGGAATACGATCCGACCGCCGAGGGACGCGGCCTCGTGCCGGTGCCGACCGCACTGTACGGACGGCGAAAAGCGGTGTGAGCGAACGGGATCACCCTCGGCTGCGCGGTCGCCCGAACGGAGAGCGATCGGCGGCGGCCGCCGAATTCACCCGCCGGCCAGCACCTCGGTGCATGCGCCGTCGATCACGACGGCATCGTCGTCGGTCAGCGCCCAGTGCGGTGTTCCGGATGCGCGCAGGCGTGCGGCCAAGCGGGTGCCGTGGCCTTCCGGGTCGGTGGCCGGCGAATTCACATGCGGCACGATCGCCCGGTCCACCACGCCGAGTCCGTCCCAGCGAGTGTCGATCCCGCAGGCGGCCCGGACCTCGGCCGGGTCATCGGCGTCCTCCAGACCGCGCAGATCGGGAGTCAGCAGGCAGGCGCCCGCGCTGTAACCGGTGTAGGCCAGGACGTCCTCCGCCAGCAGTTCACGCAGCACGAGATCGGCCGCGCTGCGGGCGAATTGGGCACGCAGGACGAATGTGTTGCCGCCACGTACCCAGAGCGCGGGATAGCCGCGCAGCACGTGCTCCAAGTCCGCCGGGCGGCCCACGTATTCGCGTAGATCGACCACCTCGGGCCGAAATCCGCAGCGCCGTAGGGGAGTCAGATCGCTGGTCACCGCGCCGGACCAGGCCGACGGCCAGGCGTCGCAGGCATTCGGAATCACCGCGATCCGCCCGGGCCCGCCGACCAATTCGGCGAACCGGTCGTAGTGGGCGCCGAATCGGTAGCTGGACAGGAAGAGTCGCACGGCGAGTCAGATGGTGAACGCGAGATTCGCGGCGATCCGCTCACCCAGTTCACGGTCACCGTCGAGCTCGATCTCGTCGCGATGGTCTGCGGCGGCAGTGCGCCCGCCGCAGAGGCGGGCGAACAGGCTCGAACTCAGCCGAATGCCGGTGTCGGCCGGACGATCGGGAGCCGCAACGATTTCCGCGCGCCCGTCGACGCGGATGTGGACCGTCCGGGCGACGGGACCGGTGGTCTCGATCGTGATGCGGGACCCGTCGGGCGCGCCGCCACGCTTGACCACCACACGCCCGAGGAACGGTTCGATCTCGTCGAGCGCGATCTCGGCGCGCCGCCCGCCCTCGTCCATACCCAGGGTTTTCGCATCGCCACCGAGCGTGTCGGTGATGTCGAGCTGATGCATCCAGCAGTCGAACAACCGCACCCGCGTGAGTTCCGCGCGGTCGAGTGAGGCTGTGTTCATGAACGAGTCTCCCTGTCGGTCGGGTCGAGTCGATCCGGCTCCGCGCCCAGCCGGTCGAGCCCGGTGCGGAGCGCGGCCGCGGTGGCCGTCGGATCGTGCGGGCGCCGCAGCAGGAAGCCGCGGGCGAAGGCGAACAGGTCACCACCGCGGCGCGGCACCACGTGCAGGTGGACGTGGTGCACCGTCTGGAAGGCCGCTTTACCGTCGTTGAGTACGAGATTCGCGCCGTCGGCGCCGAGATCGCTGCGCCGCAACGCCTTTGCGATGCGATGGCCTACGCGGAACAGATCCGCGCCCAGCTCGGCGTCGAGTTCGTCGAGGTGGGCGGCATGGCTTTTCGGAATCACCAGGGTGTGTCCCCGGGTGATCGGCCGGATGTCGAGGAAGGCGTACACGCGCTCGTCCTCGTAGATCCGCGTCGCAGGCGCGTCGCCCGCGACGATCCGGCAGAAGATACAGCCACTCACCACGCAGACATTACGGCGGAAGGCGTACCCGGTATAGCCCGCTTCCGCGCTGCGCGAGCGGGGAATGGAGAGAGAAGGCGTGGTGTGATGTGATGTTGATCTCAACTAATCTCACCGGCCTGCCGGGTACAGTTGCGAGAATTATTCCGGAACTTACTGGAAAGTAAGTTCTGCTCGGCCAGACCCAAACAGGCGGCCCACCTGGACATCAGGGGGCCAGCTTGCCGTCACAAGTAAGGAAGTTGACCAGTGGAGACAACGCAGGGCGCGAACGAGGGCGCGCAGCCCGGCGACGACAGTCGCGCGTCGCACCGCACGCGTGTCGGTGTGGTTCGTGAGACCAATGCCGACGAACGACGCGTCGCGTTGGTGCCGAAGATCATCCCGAGCCTGGTGAAGCAGGGTGTACAGGTCGTCGTCGAAGCCGGCGCGGGTGTCGGGGCATTGATTCCGGACGAGGCTTACGAGGCCGCGGGCGCGACGATCGGTGATCCGTGGCAGGCCGAGGTCGTGGTGAAGGTGGCCCCGCCCAACGACGCCGAGATCGCCAAACTGTCGCAGGGCCAGACCCTGATCGGATTCCTGGCTCCGCGCAACGCGGACAACAAGATCGGCGCGCTGCAGAACGCGGGCGTGCGCGCCTTCGCCGTGGAGGCGATTCCGCGGATTTCGCGCGCGCAGGTGATGGACGCACTGTCCTCACAGGCCAATGTCGCCGGATACAAGGCGGTGCTGCTGGCGGCGTCGGAGTCGACGCGGTTCTTCCCGATGCTGACCACCGCGGCGGGCACGGTGAAGCCGGCGACGGTGCTGGTGCTGGGCGTGGGGGTCGCGGGTCTGCAGGCCCTGGCGACCGCCAAGCGCCTCGGTGCGCGCACCACCGGGTACGACGTGCGGCCCGAGGTGGCCGATCAGGTGCGGTCGGTGGGCGCGCAGTGGCTGGATCTGGGCATCGACGCGGCCGGTGAGGGTGGTTACGCCCGCGAGCTGACCGAGGACGAAAAGGCCCAGCAGCAGCAGGCTTTGGAGGATGCGATCAAGGGTTTCGACGTGGTGGTCACCACCGCGCTGGTGCCGGGTCGCCCGGCGCCGCGATTGGTGACCGCCGCCGCGGTGGAGGGGATGAAGCCCGGCAGCGTGATCGTCGACCTCGCCGGTGAGACCGGTGGTAACTGCGAGTTGACCGAACCCGGCAAGACGGTGGTCAAGCACGGTGTCACGATCTGCTCGCCGTTGAACCTCCCGGCGACCATGCCCGAGCACGCCTCGGAGCTGTACTCGAAGAATATCGCGGCGCTGCTCGAGCTGATGCTGAAAGACGGCGAGCTCGAGCCCGATTTCGGCGACCAGGTGCTCGCCGATTCCTGTGTGGCCGGTGCGCCGAGCCGTCCCGCCGACTCCGAGGAGCAGGGCTGATGTATACCGAGCTGTTGGCCAATATCGCGATTCTGGTGCTGTCCGGATTCGTGGGTTTCGCGGTGATCTCCAAGGTGCCCAACACCTTGCACACGCCGCTGATGTCGGGCACCAACGCCATTCACGGCATCGTGGTGCTGGGTGCGCTGGTGACCCTCGGCAAGGTCGATCATCCGTCGGTGATCACCCAGATCATTCTGTTCGTCGCGGTGGTATTCGGAACGCTGAACGTGGTCGGTGGTTTCGTGGTGACCGACCGCATGCTGGGGATGTTCAAGGGCAAGAAGCCCGCTGCGTCGGGCGCGGAGCGCCCTGGTAATACCGAGAAGGCGGGCCGCTGACTCATGGACAATCTGGTCAACATCCTTTATATCGTCGCGTTCTCGCTGTTCATCTACGGTCTGATGGGGCTGACCGGCCCGAGGACCGCGGTGCGCGGTAACTGGATCGCGGCGGTCGGTATGGGCATCGCGGTGATCGCGACGTTCATCTCCATTCGCGACACCTCGAACTGGATCATCATCATCGCGGGCCTGGTTGTCGGTGTGGCGCTGGGTGTTCCGCCGGCGCGGTTCACCAAGATGACCGCGATGCCGCAGCTGGTGGCGGCGTTCAACGGTGTCGGTGGTGGCACCGTCGCGTTGATCGCGTGGTCGGAATTCCTCAACAGCCAAGGCTTTTCGCGGCTGCACGAGCAGCCCACCGTGCACATCGTGATCGGCTCGCTGTTCGCGGCGATCATCGGCTCGATCTCGTTCTGGGGCTCGCTCATCGCGTTCGGCAAACTGCAGGAGATCCTGCCCGGCCGCCCGATCGGACTCGGCAAACTGCAGCAGCCGCTGAACCTGCTGCTGGCCGCGGGTGCGATCGCCTCGGCCGTGGTGATCGGTATCGGCGCCACCAAGGACGGTGTGCCGTGGTGGTGGATGATCCTGCTGCTGGTGCTGGCCGCGGTGCTCGGTTTGATGGTGGTGCTGCCGATCGGCGGCGCGGACATGCCGGTGGTCATCTCGCTACTGAACGCGCTGACCGGTCTGTCCGCGGCGGCCGCCGGTCTGGCGCTGAACAACACCGCGATGATCGTGGCCGGCATGATCGTCGGCGCGTCCGGCACCATCCTGACCAACCTGATGGCCAAGGCCATGAACCGGTCCATCCCGGCCATCGTCGCGGGTGGTTTCGGTGGTGGCGGCGGTGCCGCCGCGGCCGGCGGCGGTGAGCAGAAGCAGGCCAAGGCCACCTCGGCCGCCGACGCCGCGATCCAGATGGCCTATGCCAACCAGGTGATCGTGGTGCCCGGCTACGGTATGGCCGTCGCTCAGGCCCAGCACGCGGTCAAGGAGATGGCCTCACTGCTGGAAGCCAAGGGTGTCGAGGTCAAGTACGCCATCCATCCGGTCGCGGGTCGTATGCCCGGCCATATGAACGTGCTGCTGGCCGAGGCCGAGGTCTCCTACGACGCGCTCAAGGAAATGGACGACATCAACGGCGAATTCTCGCGCACCGACGTGGCTTTGGTGATCGGCGCCAACGACGTCACCAACCCCGCCGCGCGCGAGGACTCCTCCAGCCCGATCTACGGGATGCCCGTGCTAAACGTCGACCAGGCCAAGAGCGTGATCGTGCTGAAGCGGTCGATGAACTCCGGCTTCGCCGGCATCGACAACCCGCTGTTCTACGCCGACCACACCTCCATGCTGTTCGGCGACGCCAAGAAATCCGTCGCAGCCGTCACCGAGGAACTCAAGGCGCTGTAACGATCGCCTCGGCTCCGGCCGCGCTGCTCGCCGCTTCCGGCGACGGTGGGCGCACGCCGCCTCCCGTCCGTGGGTGGCGGACTAGAGTGGCCCGCAAAGCGCGGTGGTGCCGTGAGCGCGGCACAACAACCGGAAGGGGTCGAGATGACGGTTCGGGAGCGGTTCGACCTGCCTGCGGTGGGCGATGATTCGGCGGTCTACGGGACGCCCTATCGAACCCCAGAGGGCGCCACGGTCATCCCGGTGACGCGCCCCGGCGGAAAATTCCGGCGCGCCCGGCCGCTCGGCGTCTTCGTCATCGAGGACGGGAACACCGGCTGGCACGCTGTCACCGACGACACCGCCATCGCGCTGCTGGGCATCTTCGTCGGCTTGGTGGCGACGACGCTGTCCTTGGTCGCGGTCGTGCGGAATCCGCCGTGGCCGAAGGTGACGATTCGGATCGACCGCAAGGAGCGCTGACCAGCGTCATCGCCGCCAGGTGTCGGTGCGCTCGGCAGCGTCGAGAAACGCGTCGACCATGCGGTGGTTGAGCGCCGCGAGCCGACGCAGATCCTCGGTCGACCAGTCCGCCAGCGCGTCGCGCATGTGGCGGCGGCTCACCGCGCGGATCGCGTCGACGGTGGCCCGGCCCTCGTCGGTGATGCGCACGCGCTGTGCCCGGCGGTCCTCCGGATCGGTCACGCGGGCGACGTAGCCGGCCCGTTCCAGGCGCTGAATCTGGCGCGTGACATGCGGCGCCTCCACACCCAGGCAGGCCGCGAGCTCACCCATGCGCATGGGCTCCTCGGCGTCGGCGAGCATCTGCAGCAGCGGCACGTTCGCGCGGTCGAGATTCACCCCGGCCGCGGCGATGGTCCGATCGTGCCGTCTGGCCCGGGTGAGCAGGTGCGCGATCCGGGTCAGGGCGTGCTCGAGTTCCACGATGTAGTCGGCATCGACCACCGATTTGGGACTTCCTTCGGAACGCGGCACAGGGTCATTCTACTACTCAACTTACTTAAGTTAGGTAAGTATGCGGCCAGGGTATTCAGCGGCGCTGGGAACCCTTGCCGTCCAGCATGTTCCGATGGGCGAGAGCGGAATCGCCAGCGGGATCAACTCCGCTGGTGCGTACGGCGGGCAGCGGTATCGCCGGCGCCACTGCGGCACAAGCACGAACGATAGCGGCTAGGCCGACTTTCACCTGATCCCCGCGAGCAGTTCGCCGTGCGAGACGCCCTGTGCCGCGGGAAGTTTCCCGCCGAGCCGGTTGGGGATCCGCCAGAGCGGGGTAGCCACGACACCGGGGAGACGGTGTTGACGCGCACGCCGCGCGGGGCCAATTCCTCACCGAGGCGTTTGCTCGGCGTCGACAGGTTCGGCCGGAGTGCCGTCCCCGACGGTTCGTGCGAACCAGGCGCAGAGCAGGACGGCTGTCAGGGGGAAGGTGAAGGCGAGGGTGAGGGAGGTGAGTTGGGCGAGCCAGCCGATGACCGAGGGGCCGGCGAGGAAGCCGAGGTAGCCGAGGCCGAAGACCTTGGACATGTCGGTGGCGGCGGTGGGGGTGCCCAGATTGCCCGCGGCGGTGAAGATCTGGGGGACGCCACCGGCGAGGCCGAGGCCGGCGAGGATCCAGCCCGCGAGGCTCAGCGGCAGCCACGGTGAGAGCATGATGACCGCGAGACCGGCTGCGCCGAGGACCGAACCCCAGCGGACGACGGCGATGCGGCCGAACCGTTCGCTGACTCGGTCCGCGGTGAAGCGACCGACGGTCATGGCGATGGAGAACGCGCCGAACGACAGGGCGGCGGTGGCATCGCCGACCCCCAGATGTTCGTGCGTCTGCAGGGCGCTCCAGTCGTTGGCCACGCCCTCGGCCATCAGCAGGGCGAAAGCGATCGCGGCCAATGCCAGTACCTTCGGCGGGAGCAGACGCCGGATTCGCCGCCGCGCGGTGGATTCGTCGCGTCGCGCACCGGTGCGGGAATCCGGGGATGGCACGGCGGATTTCACATCCGATTCGCGAGCCGCCGCGGCGACTGGGCCCGCGTGGTCGGCGGCCGGTGCGGCGTATTCGGCCACCTCGCCGCTCGGTTCGACGTGCGAGGTCGTGTGCGGGCGGGGGAGCAGACTCGGCACACTGGCCAGCATCACCAGCAGGCCCAGCACCGCCGCGACCGCGAAACTCACCCGGGTATCGGCGCCGGCGTGCATGGCCGCCGCGCCGGCGAGCGAACCGACCAGACCGCCGCAGGAGAAAAGCGCGTGAAACGCGGCCATGATCGGCCGGCTGTAAACCCGCTCGACCTGCACGGCCTGGGCGTTCATCGACACGTCGAGCGCGCCGTTGCCGAAACCGAAGATCGCGAGCGCGATGGCGAGCTGGATGGGCCCCGTCGCCCACGCCGGCCCGCTCACCGCCACGACCAGCCAGGTGACGGCCGCGCCGACCAGGACCCGGCTGCCGAAGCGGTCGGCGAGCGGACCCGCCGCCTGCATACCGACGATGCTGCTGCCGGCCATCACCAGGATCAGTAAGCCGAGTGTTCCGTGCGATACCCCGGTGCGTTCGGTGATGACCGGAATGTGCACCACCCACATCGCGGCCAGGAACCCGTTGAGCGCGAAAGTCGCGAACACCGCTGCCCGCGCGCGGCGAGCGGCCGGAGCAACCGTCCCGCGCCGTGTCGTCTCCACCGATGAATGCATCGAGTCGACGGTACCGGGCGCGCACCGATTCTTCACCGCGCGAGGCGCGAGGGGCGGTGCCGGACCGGGTGGCCCGGCACGCGGATCCCCTTGGGGCCCAACACCCGAAGCGTCTGCCCCGCGGGTACGACTCCGGAGCGGAGGAGTGCGTCGAAGCGTCGTTGATTCGGCGGCGCCGACCGCGGTCGGCGGCTCCCCGTCTCCCGAACGATCACGGCATCGTCGACGTCACCGCACGGGCCCCGGATGTAACCGGTTTCGATTCGAGTGTATGACCTACCACCGACACGTTTCGGCGGCGCGCCGGGTTCACCTGCCGTCTCCGCCCGCGTCGCTCCGGTCGCGTCACTATTGTCGGGGCGGTGACCATACAGCAGGACTATCCGGTGCTCTGGCCGGTGCCGACCCGATGGGCCGACAACGACCACTACGGCCACGTCAACAACGTGACCTACTACTCGTACTTCGACACCGCGGTCAACGCCTGGTTGATGGCCGCGACCGGCACCGACATCCGGGAACTGCCCGCGATCGGCGTGGTCGCCCAGACCTCGTGTCAGTACCTGGGCTCGCTGAGTTTTCCCGACCAACTACGGGTCGGGCTGCGAATCAGCCGCCTCGGTCGCTCCAGCATCACCTACGACCTGGCGATCTTTCGCGTCCTGGACGCCGGCTCCGCCGCCGACACCACGGGTGAAGATCTGGAGTTGGCCGCCACCGGCACCTTCGTGCACGTCTACGTGGACAACGAGACCCGCAAATCGGTGGAGATCCCGGCGATCATCCGCAGCGCCGCCGCCGCACTGGTGACCGGCGAGGCCCGGTGACCAGCGGGGCCGGCGTCCCGGGAACCTCAGACCCGGCCCAGCAGGGTCAGCGGATCCTCGAGCAGTGAGGCCACCGTGGACAGGAACCGCGCGCCGAGTTCCCCGTCGATCATGCGGTGATCGAAGCTCACACCGAGCGTGGTGATCCACCGGATCGCCGGTTCGTCGCGGTACACCCAGGGGCGTTTCCGGATCGAACCCAGGCACAGAATCGCGCCTTCGCCCGGATTGACCAGCGGTACACCGGTATCCACACCGAAGACGCCGACATTGCTGATAGTGAAGGTGCCGCCGCGCAGATCGGCCGGTGTCGCCGAGCCGGCGCGTGCCACATCGGCGAGCCAGCCGATCTCCCGGCACAGCTCGCGCAGGCTCAGCGACTGCGCCTCCTTGATGTTGGGGACGAGCAGCCCGCGCTCGGTGGCCACGGCGATGCCGAGATTGACGTAATGCTTGGTGACGATCTGATTGGCTTCGCCGTCCCAATAGGAGTTGATCCCCGGGAATTCGGCGATCGCCGCCAGCGTCGCCTTCGCCACCAGCGCCAGCGGAGTGAGCGACAGCCCGGTGAAGGAGTCGGTGCTGCGCAGGTGGTCGAGCAGTTCCATCGAGGCGGTGAAATCGGTGGTCACGAACGCGCTGGCCTGCGGGATGGTGCGAGCGCTGGTGGTCATGGCCGCGGCGATGCGCTTGCGGACGCCGTTGACCGGAGCGCGGGTTTCGCGTTCGCTCGGCGTCGGCCGGATGACGCCGCCGTCGGGCCGCATGGTGGGCACCGGTGGGGCGGCCGGGCGCGGCGCATCGGTGGCCTCCTCCTCGGTGCGCACCCGGCGCGGCGGCTGCGATACCGGCACCGCGTGGCGCACATCCTCGACCGTCACCGCCCCACCCGGACCGGAGCCGGCCACGAACGCGATATTGATTCCGAGTTCCCGAGCCAGCTGGCGGGCGGCCGGAGTGGCGGGCGGGCGGCCCGGGAACTCCGGCGGGATCTCCTCGCTGCCCGTCGGCGCGGCCGAATGCGGCTTCGCCGCACCGTTTTTCGACGCGGAGCGACGCCGGGTGGGCGCTTCGGCCTCGGGGCCGTAACCGACGAGCACCGACGTGCGGCCTTCGGCGGACGCTCCGGAAGTTCCGCCGGGCGCCCCGGAAGTTCCGCCGGCCGTCGTGGAAGCTCGGCCGGTCGCCGCATCGGTGCGCACTCTGATCAACGGCGCGCCGACCGCCACCGTTTCACCGGGCCGGGCCAGCAGCTCGGCGACCTGCCCGGCGAACGGACACGGTAGTTCGACCTGTGCCTTGGCGGTTTCCACCTCGGCGATGGTCTGGTTGAGTTCGACGGTATCGCCGACGGCTACCGACCAGGAGATCAGTTCGGCCTCGGTCAATCCCTCCCCGAGATCGGGCAGCCGGAACTCGAGTATGTGATTGTTGTCGTCCACAGCAGGGTCTTCCAACGGGCACCTCTGTCCGAACGGTTATCAGGCGGTGTATGTAGGGCCTGATGGGGAGGACCTACGTGGTTACGCTGCGCTTCCGCCTCCGGTCCTCGACCCCATCAGGCGGCGAACGTTCGATCGACCGCATCGAGAATGCGATCGGGGTCTGGCATGTGGTGCCGTTCGAGCTTAGCCGGGGGATACGGGATGTCGAAGCCACCGACGCGCAGGACCGGCGCCTCGAGATAGTAGAAACACCGTTCGGCGATACGGGCGGCGATCTCGGCGCCGAGCCCGGCGAAAACCGGCGCCTCGTGCGTGACGATCAGCCGGCCGGTGCGGCGCACCGATTCCTCGATGGTGTCGAAATCGATCGGCGACAGGCTGCGCAGATCGATCACCTCGAGTGAATGTCCCTCTCCGGCCGCGATTTCGGCCGCGGTCAGCGCGGTGGCGACCATCCCGCCGTAGGCGACGACGGTGGCGTCGAGGCCCGACCGGCGGATACGTGCCCGCTCCAGCGGGAGCGGATCCGCGTCGAGGGCGGTGAAATCCACATCGGCCTTGTCCCAATAGCGCCGCTTGGGCTCGAAGAAGACGACCGGGTCGTCGCATGCAATCGATTGGCGCAACAGTCGATACGCATCCTCGGGCGTGCTCGGCGAAACCACGCGCAGTCCGGCGGTATGCGCGAAGTACGCCTCCGGTGACTCCGAATGATGTTCGACCGAACCGATTCCGCCGCCGAAGGGAATCCGGATGGTGATCGGGGCGCGGACCTTGCCCTGCGTGCGGTAGTGGATTTTGGCGACCTGCGAAACGATCTGGTCGAAGGCCGGGTAGACGAATCCGTCGAACTGGATCTCGCACACCGGCCGCAAACCGCGCAGTGCCATTCCGAAAGCCGTTCCGATGATGCCGGATTCGGCCAGCGGCGTGTCGATGACGCGATTGTTGCCGAAATCCTTCTGCAGCGTGTCGGTCACTCGGAAGACGCCGCCGAGCCGTCCGATGTCCTCACCCATCAGTACGACCTTCGGATCGTCCTCCAAGGCCCGGCGCATTCCGGTGTTCAGCGCGTTCGCGAAGGTGGTGATCATGCCCGTACTCCTTCCTCGAAACCCGCCAGGTATCCGGCGTACTCGTCGCGCTCGGCGGCGATCAGGGGATGCGGGGTGGTGTAGACGTGCTCGAACAACTGCATCGGATCCGGATCGAGCATGTCGATGGTCGCGGTGCGGACCGCGGCGCCGACCGCGTCGGCGCGTGCGGTGACCCGCCGCTCGAAGTCGCTGTCCCACAAACCCTCTCGCTCGAGCAGCCGGCGCATGCGGTCGATGGGGTCGCGGCGCTTCCACAGCTCGGTTTCCGCGGCCGAACGGTAGCGGGTGGGATCGTCGGCGGTGGTGTGCGGGCCCATCCGATAGGTGATGGCCTCGATGAACGAGGGGCCGCCGCCGGCGCGGGCGCGGGCGACGGCCTGCCGGGTCACCGCCAGCACGGCCAGCACGTCGTTGCCGTCGACCTGCACGCCCGGTATGCCGTACCCGTAGGCGCGCCGGACGATCGGCGTCTGGCTCTGCACCTGGACCGGTTCGCTGATCGCCCAGTGGTTGTTCTGGCAGAAGAACACCACCGGCGCACTCCAGGAGGCGGCGAAGCCGAGCGCCTCGGCGATATCGCCCTGACTGCTGGCGCCGTCACCGAAGTAGGTCAGCACCGCGATCTCCGCACCTTCGAGATGTGCGGCGTAGGCGTAACCGGTGGCGTGCAGGCCCTGGGAGCCGACGACGATGGCCGGATTGGTCATGTTGATCTCGTCCGGATCCCAGCACGAATGCGCCACGCCTCGCCACAGCCGGGTGATGAGACTGGGATCCACGCCGCGGCAGTAGGCGACACCCGCCTCGCGGTAGCTGCAGAAGACGTAGTCGTCGTCGTGCAGCGCGCGGGCCGAGCCGATCTGCGATGCCTCCTGCCCGAGCAGCGGGGCCCACAAGCCGAGCTGACCCTGCCGCTGCAGTGCGGTGGCCTCGACGTCGATGCGGCGGGTGACGACCAGGTCTTCGTACAGTTCGCGCAGTTCGGCCGGACCGATGTCCGCGATCAGGGCCGCGTGCTCGCGGTCGAGAACGCGGCGCCCGTCGGGCTGAACCAGTTGCACGGGATAGGGGTTCGTCCCGGTGGCGTGCCTGGTTGTGGTGTTGTGCGCGGTGGTGTTGTGCGCGGTGGGGTTGTGCACAGCCGTCACCTCCTTGTTGCCGCGTATGACGGGGTATCCGTCCTCGCGATCCGGCGGACTGCTCTTCGCCAGCTGTGTGCTGTACCTCACAGCATCCACGATTGAGCGGGCTGCGCAAGTGGCAACACGCGAACTGTGCAGAATGCTCGGTCTGGACGGGGTCGGAGCTGTCATACTGCGTCACATGCCCAGTGCCGAACCCGCTCCGGCGACTATCGACGCCACCGACGCCCGGCTGCTGCTGGAACTGGTTGCCAACCCTCGTGCCACCGGGGTGGAACTGGCCACGCGGCTGGGGCTGTCCCGCAATACCGTGCAGGCCCGGCTGGCTCGATGGGAGGCCGCCGGTGTGCTGGCCGGATTCGAGCGGCGGGTCGACCCTCGCGCCCTCGGTTACCGGCTGGCGGCCTTCGTCGCGGTGGTGGTCGATCAGCATCGGCTCGCCGACGTGGTGGCCGAACTCGCCGAGATCCCCGAGGTCACCGAGGTGTGCGGCACGACCGGGCCGACGGATCTGACCGTTCGCGTGGTCGCGCGCGACGCCGACGATCTGTATCGGATCACCGGCGCGATCCTGAAGATCGCGGGCGTGCAGCGCACCAATATGGCGCTGGTGATGCAACAGTTGGTCGGGCCGCGCACCGCGCCGCTGCTGCAGCGGCTGGCCGGAGCCGACGAGGCGGCGGCATCACGAAAGGACACCGGACGAAACGACACCGGACGAAACGACACCGGACGAAACGACACCGGACGAAACAATGCAGGGCGATCCGATGCCGGCGCGAATTCGGTCCAGTTCCGGCGTACTGGCCGCTGACGGCAGGGCCGGCCGCCCGCAAAGATAGCTCGGTGACTGCCACCGCCGATTCCGCATCCCGTCCGCCCGACGTTGCCGAGGCGCGGACGGGCTTCCAGGCGGTCGAGGACGAGCACCGGCCCGGCGGTGCCGGACCGGCGATCGGCGCCGGAATCATCGCGGCGCTGGTCGGTTTCACCGTTGGCGGCCGCGCCCTCGGCCCATCCCGATCCGCGGCGGCGGTGGGTGGTCACGATGGCCGCCGGGGCGTCCTACCTGGTGCTGGCCCCCGCCGCCGCGGCGCTGGTCGCGCTCGCCGCCGTCGCCCCCGCCGGCGTGCTGGAAACCGTTGCCGGACTTGCCCTCCTCGGCACCTTCGCCGCCGCCCTCACCGCGGCGCTCGGGGTGGCCGAACATCGCGTCGCGGCCACGGTGACCTTCCTGGTCTCGGCCTCCGGGATCGCGGTGTTCGGCATCGGCGCCGCGTTCTGGGCGGTGGTCGCGGGCCTGGTCGTGCGGTGAATGCTGACCCGGCGGGACGCGCCCGTGTCGTAGGCTGACACGTGTTCGCGTCACGGGTACATCTGTTGACTGAGGAGCCGGGCTTGACCGCGGTACTGATCTCCCCCGAAGAACTCCGGAAATCGCTGGTGGACAGCGAGAACCGGATGCATCTGCTGGATGTGCGATGGGCGCTGGGCGATCCCGACGGTCCCCAGCACTATCTCGCCGGCCACATTCCCGGCGCGATCTTCGTCGATCTGGAGACCGAGCTGGCGGCCCCGCCCTCCCCGGCGCACGGCCGCCACCCGTTGCCGACGCTTACTCACCTGCAGAAATGCGCGCGCAGCTGGGGGTTGCGCACCGGGGAGCCGACGGTCGTCTACGACGCCACCGGCGGTATGGCGGCCGCGCGGGCGTGGTGGCTGCTGCGCTGGGCGGGCGTGCGCGACGTGCGTATTCTCGACGGCGGCCTGCCCGCGTGGGAGCGCGGCGGCGGCGATCTGGCCGTTGGCACCGAACCCGACCCGACGCCCGGCGACGTCGTGCTCACGCCCGGCAATATGCCGGTGGTGGAGGCCGACGAGGTTGCGGGCTGGCCGGGCGCGCTGCTGGACGCGCGAGCCGGGGAACGCTATCGCGGGCAGGTCGAGCCGATCGACCCGCGCGCCGGCCACATTCCCGGCGCGGTGAGCGTGCCGACCGCGGAAAACCTTACGCCCGAGGGCACTTTCAAATCCCCGGACCAGTTGCGGGCGCGGTTTTCCGAGCTCGTCTCCGGTCCGGTGGCGGTCTACTGCGGATCCGGGGTGACCGCCGCGCATCAGATCGCGGCGCTGTCGGTCGTGGGAGTGTCGGCCGCGCTGTACCCGGGTTCGTGGTCGCAGTGGTCGTCGGATCCGGAGCGCCCGGTCGCCACGGCACTGGATTGATCAGCCCACGGCCCCGGCCGCGAGGGCCGCGCGCCAGTCACCGTATTCGCTGATGTCCTTCCCTTCGGCGGCCGCGGTCCCGTCACATCCGAATGCGGTGTGCCAGGTGCCGTCGTCGAGTTCGACGGCGCCCAGCTGCATCGGCGCCGGTAGTGCGGCGAGGAAGCGGCCGAGGGCGGCGGGGGAGAGCAACCAGCGTTCGCCCGCGACGGACGCACCACCCTCGCACCGGGTCACCGCGGGTTTCGGTGGCGTGGTGTCCAGGGCGGCGAGGCGATAGGCCGCGGCCGTGCGGACCGGCCCGGCCCAGCGCGCGCCGAGCGCGGGCAACTGGTGTGCCAACGGCTGGCCGCGCAGATGTGCCCCGAATACGATCAACTCGCACATCGGCGCCACCGCCAGGGGCCACGGCCGCGTGATCTCCGCATCGCCGGTGATCGACACGGCGATGTCCAATGCCACCGCATCCTCGAACGGACGCGCGAAAACGGTCACACCGAAACAGGATTCGCCGGCCATCCCGGCCGGTACGGCCACCGCGCACAGATCGAACAGATTGCAGAAGTTGGTGTAGGTGCCCATGCGGGAGTTGATTCCGATCGGATCCGCCTCGACCTGCGCGATGGTGGGATGCATCGGGGCGGTCGGCGCGAGCAGGGCGTCGGCGTCGCCCAGGCCCTCCATCGCGAGGGCGCGCAAGCGCTCGAGTTCGGCGCGATCGGCGACCAGCCGATGCGCCGGAATCGCGCCCGCGGCGCGGATGATGCTCGCGACGGTGGGGTCGACGGCGTCGGGTCGTGACTCGATGAATTCGCCTACCGCGGCGTATCTTTCGGCGACCAGCGCCCCGTCGTAGAGCAGCCGGGCCGCGGCCAGGAACGGCGCCGAGTCGATCTCCACGATGCTCGCGCCGCGCCGCCGGAGCACGGCGACGGTCCGCTCGAAAGCCGCCCGCCACACCGGGTCCAGTTCCGGCAGGTCGGCGAAGATCGCGACGGTCGGGCGCGGCGGCGCGGCCAGCCTGGTGTCGGCGGGCCAGGCGCGCCCGGGCGCCCCGGCGGCCATCACCCCCATCGCCTGGTCGGCCCGTGCCGGGTCGGCGGCGAAGATCGTCACGCAATCGTAGGAACCGCAGGCCGGGACGACCCCCTCGGTGGAGACGACGCCCACGGTCGGTTTGATGCCGACGATGCCCTGCAGCGCCGCCGGAACGCGCCCGGAACCCGCGGTATCGGTGCCGATGGCGAGATCGGCCGCACCGGTCGCGACGGCTACCGCCGATCCGGAACTCGAACCGCCCGAAATGAATTCGGGTCGCCGCGAATCGGCGACCGGACCGTAGGGCGAGCGGGTGCCGACCAGACCGGTGGCGAACTGATCCATATTGGTCTTGCCGACCACCACCGCACCCGCGGCGCGCAGGGCCGCGACCGCGGGCGCGTCGCGGTCGGGCAGATAGGCGTAGTCCGGGCAGCCGGCGGTCGTCGGCAGGCCGGCGACGTCGACGTTGTCCTTGACGGCCAGCCGCAGACCTGCCAGCGGGCCGGTGCCGCGCGGGCCCGGATCGTCGGCACAGCGGTGAATCCAGGTGCTCACGTCGGTATCCTCATCCTCGTTCGTGTAATTCGCCCGCCGCCTGCCACGAATCGCGCTCGGCGGCAAACGCTTCCGCCTGAACCGCGCGGAAGGCGGCGATGGATTCGGCATGGGCGGACAGGAAATCGCGATATTCTGCGAGGCGGAATTCGCCCTCTTCCGCACGTAGTACGCCACGGCCGCGGGCGACGTCGGCCCGCAGGTCCAGCAGTTCCTCCGCGGATACCGGGTACCAGCGGATGCGATCGAAATACCGCAGTAGCCAAGGATCTTCGGCCTCGCCGGTGGACCGGTGGTTCCACACCTGTGTGGTGCGGCCGACGAATTGATATCCGCCTGGGCCCTCCATGCCGTAGATGCACAGGTAAGCGCCACCGATGCCGACCGCGTTCTCCGGCGTCCAGGTGCGGGCCGGATTGTATTTGGTGGTGACCAGGCGATGGCGCGGATCGGTCGGCGTGGCGACCGGTGCGCCGAGGTACACGTCGCCGAGCCCGAGCACGAGGTATTCGGCGGCGAAGACAGTGTCGAAAACGTCTGCGACCGTGTTCAATCCGTTCATCCGGCGAATGAACTCGATATTCCACGGGCACCACGGCGCATCGGCCCGCACGCCGTGCATATAGCGGGTGATGGCCTCCCGCGTGGCCGGATCGTCCCACGACAGCGGCAGGTGCACCGTGCGGCTCGGCACCACCAGCTCCGTGGCCGCGGGCAGGGCGGATTCGGCCTCGCGCAGCAGGCGAACCAGTTTCGGCGTGGCCAGCCGGTCCGGATCGAAACGCACCTGCAGCGAACGGATTCCGGGTGTCAGTTCGGTGATCCCCGGCTCGGCATATTCGAGCAGATGCCGGTGCAGGGCGTGGACGCGGGCGCGCAGCCCGAGATCCAGTGTCATATCACCGTATTCGACGAGTACGCCGTCGTCGCCGGCGCGACGGTAGGTGACGGCGGTGGTGTCGTCGGCGTCGGCGCTGGCCAGGATGCCGTCGTCGCCGTCACCGCCGTCGGACAGCACGATCGGCCAGTCGGCGCGCCGGGCCGGGCCCAGAGCCCGGATCGAAGCGGCCCGGTCGGCCCGCACCGGGACGAAGCGCACGGTGTCACCGGGACAGAGCTGGCCGAGTTTCCAGCGCTCTGCCGCGACAACCGTGACGGGACAGACGAATCCGCCGAGGCTGGGGCCGTCCGGCCCCAGCAGGATCGGCGTATCACCGGTGAAGTCCAGGGCGCCGACCGAATAGGCGGTGTCGTGGATGTTCGAAGGATGCAGTCCGGCCTCGCCGCCGTCGCTGCGCGCCCAGTGCGGTTTCGGCCCGATCAGCCGCACTCCGGTCCGATCGGAGTTGAAATGCACCTCGTAGTCGGTGCCGAGGATGGTGTCGATATCGGCCCGGGTGAAGAATTCCGGTGCGCCGTGGGGACCCTCGGTGACCGCGAGTTCCCATCGTCGCGTCAGTACCGGCTGCTCGGCCATCGGCACCCCGGCCCCGACGATGCCGGTCGCCTCGCCCAGGGGTAACCGGTCGCCGGTACGCAGGGCGGTGCCGGTGCCGCCGCCGAATCTGCCGAGCGTGAAAGTGGCCGTGCTGCCGAGATATTCGGGCAGGTCCAGGCCGCCGGCGAACAAGACGTAGGTCCGCATACCCGGCCCCCGCACGGCGCCGACATCCAGCGTGCCGCCCGCCGGGACCTCGACGGTGCGCCACTGGCGTACGCGCTCGTCGTCGACGGTCACCGTCGCGGGCGCACCGGTCACGCACACCCGGGTCGCGGTGCGGAACCGCAGCGCCGGCCCGGCGAGGGTGCATTCGAGCCCGGCCGCGCCCTCGTCGTTGCCCAGCGCCCGGTTGCCGAGCCGGAACGACAGATCGTCCATCGGTCCAGACGGCGGCACCCCGACGTGCCAGTATCCGACGCGGCCCGGCCAATCCTGCACGGTGGTGAGCATCCCCGGCCGCACCACCTCGATGCCGGCCGCCTCCGCCTCCAGAGTCGTTGTGCCGATCTCGATTTCGGTCGCTACCGTCATCGCGTCACCACCATGCGTACCGGCGTCGGATCGAATCCGTTGCACGGGTTGTTGATCTGCGGGCAGTTGGAGATCAGGACGAGGGTGTCGATCTCGGCACGTAGCGTCACCGACTTACCCGGTGCGGAGAGCCCGTCGACGATGCCGAGGGTGCCGTCGGCCTCGACCGGAACGTTCATGAACCAGTTGATGTTCGAGACCAGATCGCGCTTGCCGAGCCCCCAACGCAACGCCTCGGTGAGGAAGTTCTCCACGCAGGCGTGCTGATGGCGGGTGTGGTGGCCGTAGCGCAGCGTGTTGGATTCCTGCGAGCACGCGCCGGCGATGGTGTCGTGGTTGCCGACCTCGTCGGCGACCACGGTCATCAGTGCCGTTCCCGATTCGGCACGGAGCACGCTGCCGGTGGTCAGGAAGATATTGCGTTGGGCGGCGACGGTCGCCTGGGCGCTGTAGCGGTCGGCGTGATCGGCGGCCGAGTAGAGCAGGCAGTCCACCGCCTGGTTGCCGTAAAGGTCGATGATCTGCCACTGCTGACCCGCCCTGACCACGGTCGACCACGGTGCGCAGGCGGCCACGGTCTCGTCCAGGACGACGGTGCGTTCGGTAACGGTGGTCATGCGATCGCCTCCGGATCGTGTGCGGCCAGCCAGGCCTGTTCGGTGTTCTCCACGGCCCGGCGATATTCCGGCTCGGTGTCTTCGGTGCCGTCCGGCTCCCCGGCGTCGCGCCAGGCGACGACGTCCAGCGGCGTGGCGGGCCGGTCGTCGAGCGGATGCGTGCCGTTGGCGATCAGGACGGTCAGCGGCAGGTGGATCAGCAATTCGACCGAGCTGGCCGGGCCGGCGCTGCCGGTGGCGGTGAGGGTGCCGTCCGCGCCGACCCGCACACCGCGGAACAGTGCGACCGAGGGGCCGATATCGCGCGGTGTGAGACCGTGTTTCGCCCCGGCGACCCGCAGAGTTCGCCGTACCTCCGGGGTCGGGCCGCACAGCGTGTCGTGCCGGCCGGACGTGTCGGCGACGATCGTGGCGAGGACGCGACCCTGATCCGACAGCAGCGGATGGCCCGGGCCCGGGTAGGCCTGCCACGGCACCTTGATCGTGTCGGCGACGTTCAACCGTTCCCAGGGTGCCTCGGCCCGCAGGAGCAGCAGGTGGGCACCGGCCGCGCCCTCCGGATCGGCCAGCCGGAGGCGGGTGCCACGGGCGAGCACCGCGGTCGTGTAGCCGTTACCCGGAACTCTTTGGGCGAAGGTCACTTTCGCTGGATCGAGGCCGTCCGGCAGGTCGGGGCCGGCGACGGTCGCGGCCGCGGCTTGCGCTCGCGCGTGGTCGCGGGCGCCGACGGTGGAGGCGGTTGCGGACATGGGGTCTCCTCGCAGTCGGATGGAAAGGTCAGGCGGGTTGCGGCGCGGGCCGGGCCTCGGCAGCCGCGGCGCGGGGTGTGACGATGCGGTGCACCACCGCGCCCACCGCGACGGTCAGGAGCAGGAACAGCGGCGCGGCCCAGCGCATCCACCAGCCGCCACCGGCGGGCGTGTACACTTCCGCGCGCGGCCAGGCCAGGTTCACCGCCATCGCGATGCCCCACACCACCGCCGCGACGTTCACCGCGATGCCGTAGCGACCCAGCGAGAACAGGCCGGGTTCGGCGGCGGGCAGCCCGCGCAGCCGCCGGATCAGCAGTGGCACGGTGACCAGCAGATATGCCACGTACAGCGTCACGATGCAGACGCTGGCCAGCGTCGCGAACAGCGCGGCGTTGCCGAGGTTCACCACCAGTAGCGCCACGGCGAGCACGCCGATGATCACCGCGGGCAGGATCGGGGTGCCGAAGCGCGGGTGCACGGCGGCCAGCCGGGACGCGAACGGCAGGCGGCCGTCGCGGGCCATCGAGAAGATCAGTCGTGAACCCGCCGTCTGAATGGCCAAGGTGCACACCGTGATCGCCACCGCGACACAGCCCAGCAGCACGGTGCCGGCCGGACTGTCGAGTTTGGCGGTGATCACGTAGGCCAGTCCGTCGGTGGCCAGGTGGCCATCGCTGACGCTCGGTGCGGCCATCAACGCGCCCAGCAGGAGCAGGCCGCCGCCGAGGGCGGAGGCGGCGAGCGCCAGCAGGATGGTCCGCGGTGCGACCCGGCGCGGATTCTTGGTCTCTTCGGAGAGTTCTCCGGCGGAATCGAATCCGACCATCACATAGGCGGCCATCAAGCCGGAGACCAGAAACGCCGCCCAGTACGGGCCGGGCGCCGCTTGGTCGGTCTGCAGAACCACATCGGCGCCGCGTTCGGTATGGGTGAAGAACAGGGCGATGACGGCGAGTACACCGACGATTTCGACGGTGACGCCGATCGAGTTGATCCGGGCCATCAGATCGATGCCGATCACATTGATCACCGTCGTGATCACCAGCAGCACGCTGCCCAGCAGGACCGCGTTCGCCGCGCCGTCGGTGGAGGTGAGGGCGGTATCGGTGCCGACCAGCTGGAAGCCGCTCCAGATCGAGGGCAGGACCACCTGCAGGGCGATGGCGGCCGCGGCGGCGGTGACGACCTGCGCGATGATCATCATCCAGCCCGCGAACCAGCCGACCACCTCACCGGCGAGCCGGCGCGACCACTGGTAGATGCAGCCCGAGATGGGATAGCGCGCGGCGAGTTCCGCGAAATTCAGCGCGACGAGGAACTGGCCGGCGAACACGATCGGCCAGGTCCAGAAGAACGCGCCGCCGCCGAATCCGTAACCGAATCCGAAGAATTGGAAGATGGTGGTGAGGATCGAGACGAAGGAGAATCCCGCGGCGAACGAGGCGTAACGGCCGAGTTTGCGATGCAGCACCGGCTGATATCCGAAACGTTCGAGATCGGCGCTGTCACCGATCGGGGATTGCGAGGGGGGATCGAGTGCGATGGCCATGGGCTGTCCTTCGGCGTCGCGGCCAATATCTATCAGGTGACAGTTTTGCGGGCGGGATCGCGCTTTCGGTGACGGCCGTGTATCGCTTGCGGTAACCCGCGTAACGTCTGCGTTGCCGGTATTTCTGTCGAGTGACAGATATTTCACAACCGCAGGTGGGACGCGGTGCGCGGTACGGTGCCGGTCCGCGCGGCGATGGCGATGGCAGGATGAGACGGTGACACACCTGGGTCCGGGCCGTCCTCGCGCCGATCAGCGCAGCCGTCGCGGGCGGACACCGCGCGCCGAGATCCTCGACGCCGCAGCGGAATTGTTCACGGCCAACGGGTACGGCAGCACCTCCACGCGCGGCATCGCCGACGCGGTCGGTATCCGGCAGGCGTCGCTCTATCACCACTTCGCCGCCAAGGACGACATCCTGGACGCGCTCCTCGCCGAAACCATCACCGGCCCACTGGAATTGGCCGAGCGGTTGCGTGCCGAACCCGATCCGGCCGCGGTGCGGCTGTACGCACTGGCACGGGCCGACGTGCGCCAGTTGTGCGCCGCCAAATGGAATCTCGGTGCGCTGTATCTGCTGCCCGAACTGCGCAGCGACCGATTCGCCGACTTCCGCAGCCGCCGGTCCCGGTTGCGCCGCCACTACGAGGAACTGGCGGCGGCGGCGATCGAGGACGCACCCGCCGGCGTCCCCGGCGCGCACGTCCTGCCCTTCCGGATGGTGGAAATGGTCATCAACATTCGCTCCGACGAGGGCGCCGCACCCGACTACGCGGAAACCACCATCCCCGATGCCGCGCTGCGGGTACTCGGTGTCACCGACGACCCGGCCGTGCTGCGCGCCGCCGCCCAGCGGCTACTCCGACGCCTGGACTCCGGCGAATAGTGCTACCGGCTCGGCACACGGTTCGCGGGTATGCGCCGAGCTCCCCGGCTCGACGACGCCATCGCCGACCGTGCCGTCTCGTCCGGCCGCCGCGCACGCCCGACCGGCCGCCGGGCCGACTTCCCAAGGTCCGGGCCGACCGGTGGCGACGGTAGCTGCGTGCCGTGGCCCCACCGGCGGGTTGTCGCATCAGGGACACTGCCGGGCTATACGGGCGAGCGTGGTGTGGTCGGCTTCGGTGATGGGCAGGCCGTACTGCGCAGCCGTGGTGAGGTATTTGCCGGCGTAGAAGCAGTGATAGGCGCCGGCGGGTGGAAGCCAGTCGGCGGGGGTGCGATCGCCTTTGTCCATATTGGCCGGGCCGTCGACGGCCAGCAGATTGAATTCGATGTCGTTGGCGAAGCGCACCCGCTGCTCGGGCGACCAGGCCGCCGCACCCATATCCCAGGCGGCGGCCAGCGGGTAGACGTGGTCGATCTGCACCTCCCGGGCCCGCGCCTTGTCGAAGGTGATCCAGCGGCCGGTGTACGGATCCCGCAGCGTGCCCGCGAGCACCACACAGTCGTGTGTACCCGGCCGGAATCGCACCTCGCGCAGCTGCCGTGCCAGCACTCCGTTGCGCGAATCGCACCCGTCGTGGCCGCCCGGCCCGTCCTGATCGTCCGACCACGCCGGCCCGAATACGCATCCGTGCCCCGCTCCGCAGTCCCGGTCGTACCCGCCCGGATGCGGCCGCCGCGCCACCACGGCCACCGCCCCCAGCAACTGCTCGATCCGGGCTCGGCTCGGACTCCCCGGCGCCGGCTCCGGCCCGCCGAACACCCCACACGCCGCCACGGTCGCCAGCACGACGATCCCCGCCGCCCATCCGAACCCCCGTCCCCACCGCATGACCCAGATCTACCGACCCCGCCCGACAACTTCCGCACCGGAAGCCATGCACAGGGTGCGTTCGTTCGATACGTCCGGATAGCGCGCTGCGGTACGGCCGGGCACTACCCGCACGCGCCGTCTGTGCGCTCCTCGCCGCCGTGCAGGTGCTGTTGCGCCGATCCGTCCGCGCAGCGCACCACCACGCCCGCGGCCGATCGGATAGACAGATCGGATATACACCGGGCCAGTCCGGTGCCGAACGGCACGCGCTCGCCTCCGTGCCGGACACGGCCGGGTGTGTCGGTGGAGGCTGATTGGATGGGGACATGCTGCACGGTTTGTGGTCGCCCGGATCGGGGTTGGTGCTCTGGCGCCCGCCCGGGGCGGCGGCACAGCTGGACACAGGGGGTGAGCTGCCCGATCCGCTGGGGACGATAGCGCGGACTGCGCGGTTTCGGCATCGGGTGCGGGTCCTGGTGGCGGGAGATTCCGGGCCGGAGGTCGCCGAGGTGCGGGGGCACGCCCTGGCGCCGGAGGTGGCCGCCCAGGTGCTCACCCAGCCGCTGCCCGAGACAACGGTAGCGGCGGATCTGCGGTTTCTCGCGCATGCGGCCCGGGGACTGCGGCGCTGGGTGCGGGCGGGGCGGATCGTGCCCGAGCTGCATCGCGCCGACGGCGAGTGGTGGGTGCGGTGGCGGCTGGTCGGCGGGCGGCGGCAGCGGGCCTGGCTGGCCGAACTCGCCGCGGCGATGCCGCCGGCGCTGCGGGTGCCGGATGCGCGGTCCGCGGCCTCGATCCTCGAGGTTTTCGTCGCCGAACTCGCCGACCCGCTCGTCCGGCTCGAGCTGAGCGTCCGGGAACCCTCGCATCCGCTGACAGCCGCGCTGGTCGCGGAGGTCCCGCTGGAATCGGGATCGCACCGGGTGGCCTCGGTGCTCGACGAGTGGCGCGCGAGCCTCACCGCCGGCGAGCCCGAACTGGTGCTGCGCCTGCTCGAACCGGACGACGATCCCGACGACGACCCGCAGGCGGTCGACGCCCTGTGGCGGCTCGAAGTCTGTCTCCGTTCGGAAGGCGAAGCGCCGCAACCGGTTCCGATCCAGGGCGACCCGGCGTTGATCCGGCTCGCCGGAGAGAAGGTGGCGGCCGCGATCCAGGCCTACCCGCGGTTACAGCAGGTCCCGCGCGATCCGTACGGGATGGACTTTCTACTCCCGACGCCGGTGGTGCAGGAGCTGGTCGCCCACGCTGCGCACGAATTGCGTTCGGCGGGTGTGCACCTGATGCTGCCGCGCGCATGGCGCATCGTGTCGCCGAGTATGCGCTTGCGGGTGCAGTCCCCGGCAGCCACCGAAACCGCGGTCGGACTCAGCGGGCTGCTCTCCTACCGCTGGGAACTGGCCCTGGGCGATACCGTCCTCACGCCGGCGGAAATGGGCCGGCTCATCCAAGCCAAATCGGATCTGGTGCGGTTGCGCGGCCACTGGGTGCAGGCCGATCAACGCAGCCTGGCCGCCGCGGCGGCCTATCTGGAGGGCAAGGTCGACGAGCGCCCGGCGACCCTGACCCAGTTGCTCGGCGAGATCGCGGCCACGCAGGTGCGCCAGGTGCCGATCGAGGAGGTCACGGCGACCGGCTGGGTTCGCGAACTGTTCGACGGAGTCCACTCCGGCGATCCGGTCGACCCGCCCGCCGGCTTGAAGGCGCAGTTGCGCCCCTACCAGCTGCGCGGACTGTCGTGGCTCGCGACGATGAGCCGTCTCGGCTGCGGCGCCATTCTCGCCGACGATATGGGCCTCGGTAAGACGGTGCAGGTGCTCGCGCTACTCCTGCACGAGAACGAGAGTCCCGCAACCGCTTCCGTCCCGGGGCCGACCCTGCTGGTGTGCCCGATGTCGGTGGTCGGCAACTGGCAACGCGAAGCCGAACGCTTCGCCCCAGGGCTGCGGGTGCTGGTGCATCACGGCTCGTCACGCCGCTCCGGTCCGGAATTGGATGCGGCCGTGGCCGATTCCGATCTGGTGCTCACCACCTACGCGCTGCTGGCGCGCGATGTGGAGGAGTTGAAGCGCCAGCCCTGGGAACATGTCGTCCTCGACGAGGCCCAGCACATCAAGAACGCCGGCACCCGTCAGGCCCGCGCCGCCCGCGCGATTCCGGCCCGGCACCGGCTGGCGCTGACCGGAACTCCGGTGGAGAACCGGCTCGAGGAATTGCGGTCGATTCTCGATTTCGCGGCGCCGAACGTGCTGGGCAAACCGTCGGAATTCCATGCCCGCTTCGCGGTGCCGATCGAACGCGAACACGACGAGAACGCCGTCAGCCGCCTGCGCGCCGTCACCGCACCGTTCGTCCTGCGCCGGGTGAAAACCGATCCCGCGGTCATCTCGGATCTGCCGGAGAAGTTCGAGATGACGGTGCGCGCCAACCTCACGGTCGAGCAGGCCGCGCTGTATCAGGCGGTGGTCGACGATATGCTCGCGCAGCTGAAGGCTTCCCGGGCCACCGGCTCCAGCGCGGTGAACATGGCTCGCCGGGGTGCGGTTCTGGCCGCGCTCACCAGGCTGAAACAGGTGTGCAACCATCCCGCGCACTACCTCGGCGACGGGTCGGCGCTGCTGCGGCGGGGGCGCCACCGCTCCGGGAAGCTGGCGCTGGTCGAGGATGTGCTGGAGTCGGTGCTGGCCGAGGGGGAGCGGGCGCTGCTGTTCACCCAGTTCCGGGAATTCGGCGATCTGATTACGCCGTATCTGAGCGAGCGGTTCGGCACCGCGATCCCGTTCCTGCACGGCGGTGTCGCCAAGAAGCGCCGCGACGGGATGGTGGAACGCTTCGCCGAGCCCGACGGACCGCCCATCATGGTTTTGTCCCTGAAGGCCGGTGGTACGGGGCTCAATCTCACAGCCGCCAATCACGTGGTGCACCTGGATCGCTGGTGGAACCCGGCGGTGGAGAACCAGGCCACCGACCGCGCCTTCCGCATCGGTCAGCGCCGCGATGTGCAGGTGCGCAAACTGGTCTGTGTCGACACCATCGAGGAGCGCATCGACGATATGCTCACCGGCAAACAGGAATTGGCGAGTCTCACCGTCGGGACCGGGGAGAACTGGATCACCGAACTGAGTACCGACGAATTGCGCGATCTGTTCATGCTCGGCGCGGAGGCGGTCGGCGAATGAGTCCGGCACCCGAAAACCCGGTCCCCGATTTCAGCGTCTACGGGAAGCGCCGCCCGGTACGCGGCGGCGTCGAACCACGCAGCCGCCGTGGCTCTTTCGCACGAACCTGGTGGGGCCGGGCCTTTCTGGAAGCCGTGGAGGAGGTCGCGGACGCCGGCCGGCTCTCCCGGGGGCGCACCTACGCGCGCTCGGGACAGGTCGTCAGCTACCACATCGAGCCCGGGGCGGTGGCCGCCGAGGTTCAGGGCAGTCAACCGCGGCCGTTCACCTCGGTGTTGACGCTGCGGGTGTTGCGCGACGACCGGCTGGACGAACTGGTCGAGCAGGTCCGCGGCACACCGGGCATGCTCGCCCAGCTCGCCTCCGGCGCCCTGCCGCAGGAACTCGGCCCGCTGTTGCTGCCCGGCACCGCCGCCGAACTCGATTTCTCCTGCACCTGCCCGGACGATGGCTGGCCCTGCAAACACGTCGCCGCGCTGTGCTACATCGTGGCCGAACGCCTCGACGAGTCCCCGGCCATCATGCTGACCCTGCGTGGCCTCGATCTCGACACCCTGATTCGCGGAGTGCAGGACGACAGCGGCCCGACGATTTCCGACGACATCTACGGCGAGAACATCGTGCTGCCCGAGCTGCCGGCACCGCAGTTCCGTGCGGCGATCGAGGACCTCGATCCGATTCCCCTGCGGCAGGCGTTGCGGATGACCAGTGCGGACGAAGCGGTCGCCGAGGCCGGCATGCGGGAACTCCGTGCTCTGTACCGCGCCCTCGAGAGCTCCGGTTAGCCCATATGCTGGCTTCGTGTCCGAGGATCTCGTCGACGATCTGAACGCCGCGGTCGCGCTGCGGCGCCCGGTCCGCCGGGTGGTCTCGCTGGTCCCGTCGCTGACCGAGGCGATCGCGGCGAGCCGTCCGGAGTTGCTGCTCGCCGCCACCGACTGGTGTACCCATCCGCCGGAGCTGGCGGTCGAACGGGTGCGGGGGACGAAGAATCCGAATCTGCGCCGGATCGCCGAGCTGGCGCCGGATCTGGTGGTGTGCAATCAGGAGGAGAACCGCCGCCTCGACGTCGAGCGGATGCGCGAGGCGGGAATTCCGGTGTGGGTCACCCGGATTCGCACAGTGGATGAGGCATTCACCTCCATGACGCGGCTGTTCGAGATCGCGCTGGGTGGCCCGGCGCCGTCATGGCTGCACCAGGCCCGCGCGGCTTGGTCCGCGCCCGTGCCGAACCCGCCGATCGATGCGGTGATCCCGATCTGGCGTAAGCCATGGATGGTGGTCGGCCGCGACACGTTCACCGCGGACCTGGCCGGCCGCCTGGGGCTGAACCTGGTACACGCCACGGGTCCCGAACGCTATCCCACGGTGACGGAAACCGAACTGGTACAGGGCGTTCGGCTGGCGGTGCTGCCGGACGAGCCGTACGTGTTCACCGTGACCGACGGTCCGGAGGCGTTTCCGGGCATACCGGTCGCCTTGGTGAGCGGGCGCGATCTCACCTGGTACGGCCCGTCGCTGGTCGAGGCGCGCGAGCGGCTGACCGCTCAGCTGGCCCGCGTGCTCGGCAGCTGAGCCGGGGTGCCCGCGAACACGTAGTCGCCGAGGTCGAAATGGATAGCGCGCCACGCCGCTTCCACGGTGCTCATCGGCTTCAGCGGCACATCGCCGTGTTTGTCGAAGTAGTAACTGTTCGAGACCGCGCAGCTGCCCTGCCAGAAGACCTGTCCGTCGCGGCGTTGGAGCACTTCCCGGAAGTATGCGGCCTCAGGCCAGCAGTTCCGCGTCGATGCCGTAGGTTCGCTGGGCGTTCGTGCGGAAGACCTGCTCGAGCTCCTCGGCGCTGCCGCCGCGGTCGGCCAGGACGTCGATCACGGCCTGCGCGCTGTTGGCGATACTCGTAATCGGTTTGTCCACAGGGTAATTCGAACCCCAGATGAGCCGCTGCGCACCGAAGACGTCGAAGGCGTGGTGCAACAGCGGCGCGGTGCGGTCCAGCAGCTCGGAGACGGGGGTCGCAAGGCCCCGCATCGGCACCGGATGGCCGAGGATCGGCATGGCCAGCCCACTGACCTTCGCCATCACATTCGGATGTGTTGCGAGCGTGGCGATATCGTCGCGCCACTGCACGAACAGTTCGCGGCGCCGGCCCGGTTGGGTGCCGGTGCTCTTGCCGACCGGGCCGAATATCCCGGCGGGCGTGCCGAGATGGTTGAGCACGATGGTCACCTCGGGATAGCGCCGGGCCAGGGCGGAGACCTGCGGGATCTGATGCGAGTAGACCCACGCCTCGAACGACAGGCCGCGTTCGGCCAGAACCGCGAAGCCGTCGAGGAAGGCCGAATCGGTCAGTGCGCCCTCGGCCCGGCAGAACGACCGCACCCCGGGGTCCGGATGGTGGGCGACCATGGTGCGGATACCGCGGAACAGCGGCGACGCGGACTGATGCTTGTCGATGAGTTCGGCGAATCCGGGCGCCGCCGGATCCCCGCTGCCGATGATCGCGCCCAGCGCCGGGGTGTCCACCCCGAACGGCAGGCTGGCCACCCACCGCGTTTCGTCGGCCTTGGCGTCCGGCGCCCGCCCGGCCCACTCGACCTCGATGTGCACCAGCACCTCCACCGGCACCGACCCCAGGTCTTCGCGATAATCCGCGGGCAGGTACGGCCGCAGATACGCATCGGGAATGCCGACGAAATCGCGGTCCCGCTTGGGGGCCAGGCGCGCGGCCTTGTCGACCGGCACCGGCACGAACCGGAACAGTTTCGCCAGCATGCTGAAATCCCGCGGGGTGTTCAGCGGATCCCACTGATGGATATGTGCGTCCACAACGCTGATACCGGCGAGGTCCATGGCGCCCTTCCGTCGCGTTCGACTGTCCGCTCTCCGGCATTGTCACACGGCCGCACACACCGGCGGGCCACATCCGAACCCTTGTCACACATTGCGGCGGTATTGCCCGCCGACGGTGAAGAAACAGTCGGTGATCTGCTGCAGCGTGCATACCCGCGCGGCGTCCATCAGCACGTCGAAGACGTTGTCGTCGCTGCGTGCGGCGGCCTCGAGCCGGGCCAGGGCCGCCTGCGCCGGCTCGCGATGCGCGGTGACGAATTCCTCGGTGCGGCGCAGCTGCGATTGTTTCTCGGCCTCGGTGCCGCGGGCCAGTTCCAGCACCTGATGGGTTTCCCCGTTCGGATTGCGGAACGTGTTCACCCCGATGATGGGCAGCGTGCCGTCGTGCTTGCGATGTTCGTAGCGCATCGATTCATCCTGGATGCGCCCGCGCTGATATCCGGTCTCCATCGCGCCCAGCACCCCGCCGCGTTCGCTGATCCGCTCGAATTCGGCGAGCACCGCCTCCTCCACCAGGTCGGTCAGTTCGTCGATGACGAAACTGCCCTGCAGCGGATTCTCGTTCATCGCCAGGCCCCATTCCTTGTTGATGATCAACTGGATGGCCAGGGCGCGTCGCACCGATTCCTCGGTCGGGGTGGTCACCGCCTCGTCGTAGGCATTGGTGTGCAGGCTGTTGCAGTTGTCGTAGATGGCGATCAACGCCTGCAGGGTGGTGCGGATATCGTTGAAGTTCATTTCCTGGGCGTGCAGCGAACGCCCGGAGGTCTGAATGTGGTACTTCAACTTCTGCGAGCGGTCGTTGGCGCCGTACTTGTCGCGCATGGTGATCGCCCAGATCCGCCGGGCCACCCGCCCGATCACCGAATACTCCGGGTCCATGCCGTTGGAGAAGAAGAACGACAGATTCGGTGCGAAATCGTCGATGGCCATGCCACGCGCCAGATAGGCCTCGACATAGGTGAATCCGTTGGCCAGGGTGAACGCCAGCTGACTGATCGGATTCGCGCCGGCCTCGGCGATGTGATAGCCGGAAATCGACACCGAGTAGAAGTTGCGCACGCCGTTGCGGACGAACCATTCCTGGATATCGGCCATCATGCGCAAACTGAATTCGGTGGAGAAGATGCAGGTGTTCTGTCCCTGATCCTCCTTGAGGATATCGGCCTGTACGGTGCCGCGTACCGTGGCGAGGGTGCTGGCCCGGAGCTCCGCGGCCTCGTCGCTGCTCGGCTCGCGTCCGTTGTCCTCCCGAAATCGTTGCAGCGCTTGGTCTATCGCGGTGTTGAGGAAGAAGGCGAGAATCGTCGGCGCCGGACCGTTGATGGTCATCGAGACCGAGGTGCTCGGTGCGCTGAGGTCGAAGCCGTCGTAGAGGGCGTTCATATCGTCGACGGTGGCGATGGAAACCCCCGAGGTGCCGACTTTTCCGTAGATGTCGGGTCGCGGGGCCGGATCGTGGCCGTAGAGGGTCACCGAGTCGAAGGCGGTGGACAGGCGTTTGGCCTCGGCGTGTTCCGAGAGCACCTTGAACCGCCGGTTCGTGCGGAACGGATCGCCCTCGCCGGCGAACATGCGGGCCGGATCCTCGTTGTCGCGCTTGAACGCGAACACGCCGCCGGTGAACGGGAACCGCCCCGGCAGATTCTCCGAGCGCAGGAAGCGCAGCAGCTCGCCGTGATCGGTGAAGCGCGGCAGCGCCACGCGCGGTATCGAGTTGTCCGACAACGTGGTCCGCCGCAGCGGGGTGCGAATCTCGCGGTCGCGGACCCGGACCACCTGTTCCTCGCCGCGATACGACTCCACGGTGGCGGGCCAATCCCGCAGCAGCGCGGCGGATCCGGGGCTGAGTTCCCCGCTCGCCCGCGCGAGCAATCCGGACACCGTTCGACGTGCAGCCGAAAGATCCTCCGCCGCCGAGAGTTCCGTGCCGGCCGGATCGTCGGTGGCTCCCGCCGGCAGTTCCGCCAGTACCTGTTCGAGGCGCTGCACCCGCTGGGCCGCAGCCACCTGCCGCCGGGTCTCGGCGTGGTAATCACGGACGGTCTCGGCGATCTCGGCCAGGTATCGCACCCGCCCCGGCGGGATGATCTGCGCGAATCGGGTGGAGGCGCGGGTGTCGACCCGGGGCAGCACCCCGGTCTCCAGCGGCAGGCCGCGCGCACCGAGCAGCCCGGCCAGATGCTGATAGAGCGCGGTGACCCCGTCGTCGTTGAATGTCGCCGCGCTGGTGCCGAATACCGGCATATCCTCCGGCGCCGACTCGAACGCCTCGCGGTTGCGCACGAGCTGGCGCGAGACGTCCCGCAGCGCATCCTCGGCGCCGCGGCGCTCGAACTTGTTGATCGCCACCACATCGGCGAAATCGAGCATGTCGATCTTCTCGAGCTGGGAGGCGGCGCCGAACTCCGGCGTCATCACATACATCGAGATGTCGACGTGGTCGATGATCGCGGCATCACCCTGGCCGATGCCCGGGGTCTCGAGAATCACCAGATCGAATCCGGCCGCCTTGCAGGCCAGGATCATCGCGTCGATATTGGTCGGCAATTCGTGCGCGCCACGGGTGGCCAGTGAGCGGAAGTAGACGTGTTCGCTGTCGAGCGAGTTCATCCGGATGCGGTCACCCAGCAGTGCGCCGCCGCCGCGGCGCCGGGTCGGGTCGACGGCGAGGATCGCCACCCGCAATTTGTCCTGCTGGTCGGTGCGCAACCGCCGCACGAGTTCGTCTGTGAGCGAGGACTTTCCGGATCCGCCGGTGCCGGTGATGCCGAGGACCGGCACGGTCCGGCCGGCGGCCGCGGCCCGCAGTTCGTCCAGATCCGCGGCGGGCAGCGCATCGGCCTGCAGGCAGGTCATGGTGCGCGCCAACGCATATCGCTCACCCGCCAGCACCGCCTCGATGGCGGCCGGTTCGGTCGACAGATCCACATCGCAGGCCCGGACGAGTTCGTTGATCATGCCGGGCAGGCCGAGTCGCTGGCCGTCCTCGGGGGAGAAGATCCGCACTCCGGCCGCCGCCAGCCGTTCGATCTCCTCCGCGACGATCACGCCGCCGCCGCCACCGAAGATCTTGACGTGCCCCGCCCCGGCCTCGCGCAGCGCGGTCGCCAGATATTCGAAGTATTCGACGTGCCCGCCCTGATACGAACTGACGGCCACACCCTGGACATCCTCGGTCAGCACCGCGTCGACCACCTCGTGGACCGCTCGGTTGTGGCCCAGATGGATCACCTCGGCGCCTTGTGACTGCAGGATGCGCCGCATGATGTTGATCGCCGCGTCGTGGCCGTCGAACAGGGCCGCGGAGGTGACGAAACGGACGGGATGGACCGGAACGTGCAGGTCGGCCATGTAATCCTCCACCAGAGGCCGGCGCGGAACCGCCGGGCGCCTACGCTTGGCGTCCCGATAGTAGGACGTCAAATCAACTGTACTGTGATACGAACCACGGCGCCATTGGTGGCAAAAATCACATGGTTTCTAATACTTGGATGTCCAACTATAGGATGGCCGTAGATTTGGCGCACACTCCACCACCGTCGACATCGAGGACGCAGAGGCATGGTTCGGGAACTGACACATTTCATCGCCGGCAAGCATGTGGCCGGCACCTCCGGCAAGTTCGGCGACGTCTACGACCCCAGCACGGGCCAGGTCCAGGCGCGGGTGCCGCTGGCCAGTGTGTCCGAGGTCGAGGCGGCCATCGCGAATGCGGCCGAGGCGCAGCGCACGTGGGCCGCGTTCAATCCGCAGAAGCGGGCCCGGGTGCTGATGAAGTTCGTCGCTCTGGTCCAGGACGAGATGGATTCACTGGCCGCGCTGCTGTCGAGCGAACACGGCAAGACCATTCCCGACGCCAAGGGCGATATCCAGCGCGGGCTCGAGGTGATCGAATTCGCGATCGGGATTCCGCATCTGCTCAAGGGGGAGTACACCGAGAGCGCGGGCACCGGGATCGACGTGTATTCGATGCGGCAGCCGCTCGGTGTGGTCGCCGGCATCACCCCCTTCAACTTTCCGGCCATGATTCCGCTGTGGAAGGCCGGACCGGCGCTGGCCTGCGGTAACGCGTTCGTGCTCAAGCCGTCCGAGCGCGACCCCTCGGTCCCGCTGCGGCTGGCCGAACTGTTCGGCGAGGCCGGGCTGCCGGCCGGTGTGTTCAACGTCGTCAACGGCGACAAGCAGGCGGTCGACACGCTGCTGAACGACGAGCGGATCAAGGCCGTCGGCTTCGTCGGCTCCACCCCGATCGCGCAGTACATCTACGAAACCGCCACCGCGAACGGCAAGCGCGCCCAGTGCTTCGGCGGCGCCAAGAACCACGCGATCGTCATGCCGGACGCCGATCTCGACGATGTCGCCGACCAGCTGATCGGCGCCGGCTACGGCTCGGCGGGCGAACGCTGTATGGCCATCTCGGTGGCGGTGCCGGTCGGCGAGGAGACCGCGGATCGCTTGCGCGCCAAGCTCGTCGAGCGCATCGGCAAGCTGAATGTCGGTCGCTCGGACGATCCGGGCGCGGACTTCGGGCCGCTGGTCGGCCGCGACGGAGTGGACCGGGTGAACAACTACGTTCAAATCGGTGTCGACGAGGGTGCCGAGCTGGTGGTCGACGGTCGGGGGCTGAAGGTCGCGGGCGCCGAGGACGGATTCTTCGTCGGCGCAACGCTTTTCGATAGGGTCACTCCGCAGATGCGGATCTACAAGGAGGAGATCTTCGGTCCGGTGGTCGCGATCGTGCGCGCCGCCGATTACGAGGAGGCGCTGCGGCTGCCGAGCGAGCACGAATTCGGCAACGGCGTCGCGATCTTCACCCGCGACGGCGACACCGCCCGCGATTTCGCCACGCGCGTGCAGGTCGGCATGGTCGGCGTCAACGTTCCGATTCCGGTGCCGATCGCCTACCACACCTTCGGCGGCTGGAAGGCGTCCGGTTTCGGTGACCTGAACCAGCACGGTCCCGACTCGATCCGCTTCTACACCAAGACCAAGACGGTCACCCAGCGCTGGCCGCAGGGCCTGCGGACCGAACCGGCTGCGGGGGCGGGTGCCGATCACTTCGTCATCCCGACGATGGACTGACCGATGTTCGTACTCGACGAGGACGAACAGGCGATCGTGGACACCGCGCGCGGTTTCGCCGACGACCTGCTCGCCCCGAACGCCTTGGAATGGGACGAGCGCAAGCACTTTCCGGTCGACGTGCTGCGCAAGGCCGGCTCGCTCGGCATGGGCGGCATCTACGTCGGCGAGGATGTCGGCGGTTCCGGACTGCGCCGGGTGGACGCGGTGCGGATCTTCGAACAGCTCGCCACCGGCTGCCCGGCGATCGCGGCCTACATCTCCATCCACAACATGGCCGCGTGGATGATCGACAGTTACGGCACCGAGGCCCAGCGCAATCGGTGGCTACCGGGGCTGACCTCGATGGATCTGCTGGCCAGCTATGCGCTCACCGAACCGGGCGTCGGCTCGGACGCGGCGGCCCTGAGCACCAGGGCCGTTCGCGACGGCGACGACTATCTGCTCACCGGGGTCAAGCAGTTCATTTCCGGTGCGGGCAGCACCGATGTGTATGTCCTGATGGCACGGACCGACGACGCCGGCGCCCGCGGCATCTCGGCGTTCATCGTGCCCGCGGATACACCCGGTCTATCCTTCGGCGCCAACGAGAAGAAGATGGGCTGGAACGCCCAGCCGACCCGGCAGGTCATCCTCGACGATGCCCGGGTGCCGGCCGCCAATCTGCTCGGCGGCGAAGGCAACGGATTCCGCATCGCGATGAACGGTCTCAACGGCGGCCGGCTCAACATCGCGGCCTGCTCCCTCGGCGGCGGCCAGACCGCGCTGGACCGGACCGTGGCATATATGGCCCAGCGCAAGGCATTCGGGGCGCGGCTGCTCGACAACGCGGCACTGCAGTTCGACCTCGCGGATATGCGCACCTCGCTGGAGGCGGCGCGGACCCTGCTGTGGCGGGCCGCGGCGGCCCTGGACGCCGATGCCGCCGACAAGGTGGAGTTGTGCGCGATGGCCAAGCGCTTCGCCACCGATGCCGGATTCGAGGTGGCCAACAAGGCTCTGCAATTGCACGGCGGCTACGGCTATCTGGCCGAGTACGGAATCGAGAAGATCGTGCGCGACCTGCGCGTGCACCAGATCCTCGAGGGAACCAACGAGATCATGCGGGTCGTCGTGGCCCGCTCGGTGGTCGGCGCGGCATGAGCGGTCAGCACCCGGAGGAGGCAGTGTGCCTAACCACGGAGGGCGCCCGCTCATGCCGAGTGGATACGGCGTAAGGAAAGATATGACCGAAGCAGAAGTACTGTTCGACAAGCGCGACGGCGTGGGTCTGATCACGCTCAACCGGCCCAAGGCCATCAACGCGCTCAATCACCCGATGGCGCTGGCGATTCTGTCGACCCTGCGCGAGTGGGCCGTCGACGACGAGGTCCGCACGGTGGTGCTGACCGGCGCCGGGGAGCGTGGGCTGTGCGCGGGCGGCGATATCGTCGCCATTCACAACGACGCGAAAAACGCGGTGGCGCATGGTGTTTCACGGCGCGACAGCGCCGATTCGCCGAGCGGCCGGTTCTGGCGTGACGAGTACATCCTCAACGCCGTGATCGGCAACTACCCGAAACCGTATGTGGCCGTGATGGACGGCATCGTGATGGGCGGCGGCGTGGGACTGTCCGCTCACGGCAATCGCCGCATCGTGACCGAGCGGTCGATGGTCGGCATGCCCGAGACCGGTATCGGCTTCATCCCCGATGTGGGCGGGACCTTTCTGCTCGCGCGCACACCGGGTGAACTGGGCACCCACATCGCGCTGACGACGGCGCGCATGGGCGCCGGAGATGCGATCGCGGCCGGGTTCGCCGACTATTTCGTTCCCGCCGAACGCATTCCGGATCTGCTGGCCCAGCTGCGTCGCACCGATGCCGACGCCGCGATCGCGGCCTTCGCGCAGCCCGCGCCGGTGTCGGATCTGGCCGCGCAGCGGTCATGGATCGACGCCTGCTACAGCGCCGACACGGTCGAGGAGATCGTCGCGCGGCTGCAGCGCCACGATGCCCCCGAGGCGGCCAAGGCAGCCGGCGATGTGCTGTCGAAATCGCCGGTGGCACTGAAGGTGACGTTGCGTTCCCTGCGCAACGCCCGCGGGGCGGCGAACCTGGAACAGGCGCTCGATGAGGAGTACCGGGTCTCTGTGGCCGCGTTGACCACGCACGATCTGGTCGAGGGCATCCGTGCCCAGGTGGTCGACAAGGACCGCAATCCCCAGTGGTCGCCCGCCACCCTCGCCGAGGTGTCGGATGCCCTGGTGGACAGCTATTTCGCCGATCTGGGCGACCGGGAACTCGGACTGAGCGGAGCACAGGAGTGATGAGCGTGACGAAGGTGGCCTTTCTGGGCCTCGGGCATATGGGCGGCCCGATGGCGGCGAATCTGGTGCGTGCCGGATATCAGGTACTGGCCTACGACCCGGTGCCGGCCGCGCAGGAACAGGCCCGTGCCGACGGGGCGGAGGTATTCGAGACCGCCGCGGCGGCCGTGACCGAGGCCGAGATCGTGATCACCATGCTGCCCAACGGCCGCATCGTGCTCGACGTCTACGACAGTGTGCTGCCGTCCGCCAAACCCGGCACCCTGTTCATCGACTGCTCCACCATCGACGTCGCCGACGCCAAGCGCGCCGCGCACGTCGTTGTGGCAGCTGGACATCGGGCCTTGGACGCGCCGGTGTCCGGTGGTGTGGGCGGTGCCACCGCCGGCACGTTGACCTTCATGGTCGGCGGCGAGGCCGACGATTTCGCCGCGGCGCGGCCGGTGCTGGACGTGATGGGCGGCAAGGTCGTGCACTGCGGCGGCGCGGGCGTGGGTCAGGCCGCGAAGATCTGCAACAACATGATGCTGGGCATCTCGATGATCGGGCTGTCCGAGGCGATCGTGCTGGGCGAGAAGCTGGGCCTCACCCACGACAAGTTCTACGACGTGGTCTCCACCGCCTCGGGCCAGTGCTGGTCGCTGACCACCTATTGTCCGGTGCCCGGCCCGGTGCCGACCAGCCCGGCCAACAACGACTATCAGCCCGGATTCGCCACCGCGCTGATGAACAAGGACCTCGGCCTGGCCGCGAACGCCCTGCGCGACAACGGTGTCGAGGGACGATTCGGTCTGCTGGCGGCCGAGATCTACGAGCAGTTCAACCGGTCGGCGGGAGACAAGGACTTCTCCGCTATCGTCACCGATATTCGTCGCCGTTCCGGCGCGGAGCCGGGCCAGGATTCCGGCGAGTAGCCGAGAGAGGGAAACAGTGACCGACTTCGAGACCATCCTGTTGGAGCGCACCGGACGCGTCGCGGTGATCACCCTGAACCGGCCGAAGGCCCTCAACGCGTTGAATACGCAGGTGCTCACCGACATCACCGCCGCGCTCGACGAGGTGGAGGCCGATGCGGGAATCGGCGCGGTGGTGCTGACCGGTTCGGAGAAGGCGTTCGCCGCCGGCGCCGATATCAAGGAGATGCAGTCCAAGTCCTATATGGACATGTTCCTGGCCGACTTCTTCCAGGGCTGGGACCGGGTCGGCGCATTCCGCAAGCCGATCGTCGCGGCGGTGGCCGGATACGCCCTGGGCGGCGGGTGCGAGCTGGCGATGATGTGTGACATCCTGATCGCCGCCGACACCGCGAAGTTCGGCCAGCCGGAGATCAAACTGGGCGTGATTCCCGGTATGGGCGGCTCACAGCGCCTGACCCGTGCGGTCGGCAAGGCCAAGGCCATGGATCTGATTCTCACCGGCCGCAATATGGACGCCGAGGAGGCCGAACGCGCCGGACTCGTGGCCCGCGTCGTACCGGCGGCGGAACTGCTGTCCACCGCGCGGGAGGTCGCCGAGACCATCGCCGGCATGTCGCTGCCGTCGGTGATGATCGCCAAGGAGGCGGTGAACCGGTCCTACGAAAGCACCCTCGCCGAGGGCCTGCGTTTCGAGCGCCGGGTGTTCCACTCGCTGTTCGCCACCGAGGATCAGACCGAGGGCATGACCGCCTTCGTGGAGAAGCGCGCGGCGAACTTCGAACATCGCTGAGCAGTCTCATCACCGAGCACCGCTCGTAGTGGACGGCCCGGCCGCCGCCGTGTTCGCCTATCCGGCGAGTACGTGCCGACGGGGGACCGGGCCGATCTTCCCGTACGCTCATCGGCGTGAGATGGGTAGTCGCCGCGATCACAGTGGCCACCGCTGTGGTGGTGGCGGGATGCGGCGCGTCCGGGCCCACACCGGCAGCGACGAGTCCGGCCCCGGCGCCGGTCTCCGCGCAGGCACTGGCGGTCGCCGAGTGCGGGTCCGCCACCGATGCGGATGTCGTTGCGGCAACCGGGATTTCCGGCATACAGCAGGTATCGGCCAATCCGCTGCGCTGCCGCTGGGAGGCGGCCGCGGGCACCTCGGTGACCTTCGAATGGTTCCGCGCCAGTCCGATCGCCGCGTATAACGTCACCGACCCCGCGGCCCAGGTGGCGCCGCTGCGGATCGGTGACCACACCGGCCGGATCTTCTCCACACCGCAGTGGTGTGAGGCCGCCGTCGATTCCGGTGCCGCGGATTTCGTCGACTGGCGTGCCGACGAGTCGCAACCGGCTGCGGCACAAGCCTGTTCGGCCGTGCGGCAGCTGGCCGCGGCGACCCTGGCGAAGGCGGGGTGACGGCGATGCGCCGAGCTGGCCGGCTCCTCGTCGCGGTGGCGTTGATCGCCGCCGCGGTCGGATGTTCCTCGGGGCCGATTCCCGCGCAGCGGCCGGTGCAGGCCGAGGACGGACTACTGCAGGGTTGCGGCCCGGAAACCGATGCCGAGATCGCGAATCTGGTGCACGCCACCGCCGTTCACCGCGAGGGCGGGCCGACCGTCTGTGCCTGGGAGGGCAACTACCCGGACGGCGGCGTCGTCGACATCACCTACGCCTGGTTCGCACAGGACTCGTTGTTGCGCGACGGACAGGTCGCCGCGGCGTTGGGCTACCGCACCGAGCATCTGGTGATCGGCAGTTTCGGTGGCCTGATCTGGCACGATCCCCGGGACCCGGGCAGTTGCGGGGTGTCGGCCGCCGATTCCGGGACCGTCACCTACTGGGTGCAGAACCGCTCCCGTCTCGCCTCCCCGGACCCGTGCGTCGCGGCGACGGACGCCGAGAAGGCCACCGTCAAACTCGACGGATGATCCGCCGTTACTTGCCGGGTGCGGGTTCGGCACTGGTACCCGCGACCTCCACGGGACGGGCCGGTGTGCCGTCGTGCGCGGGCCGCGCCGCCTCGTGCCCGGTGACCAGCAAGCCGGTGACCGTCGCGCCGAGCGCCGCGGTCACCGCCAGCGCCGCGACCACTTTGCGTCGCGATACCGCCGGTCGCGGGGTCGAGGCCGCCGATCCGCACTGGGGCGGGGTGAATCGGATACCGCGCACCCGGCGCGCCGACGGTTGTTCGGTGGCCATCAGCACCGCGCCGCGGGCGGAGACGAAATCCGGCTCCGGATCGTAGATCACCGGCAGATCCAGCAGCTGCTCGAGCGACTCCCGGATACTCGGGCTGCGTGCGCAGCCGCCCAGCAGCGCCACCGCCCGTGGCGGGACCCCGGTCTCCTCGATCAACTGCCGCACATACGACACCGAATGATGGATCCCGGCCGCGACCAGATCGTGGAAGTCGCTGCGGGTCACGACGATTCGCGTGCCCGAGCGGGGATCGCCGGCGGTCACCACCCGGGTGGCGCTGAGCTGTTCCTTGTATTCACGCCCGGTGGCATTGTCGATCTCGACACCGCTGTGCGCGAGATGCCAGCGCAGCAGGGCGTCGTGGCCGTCGCCGCCCAGGAGGGTGCTGCGCTTACCGGCCAGAATGGCCTGGGTGCGGCAATCGGCCTCGGTGAGGGTGAGCCCGGAGCTGCCGAGGTCGTAGAGCAGCACCGCGCCCTCGTCGGGCAGCTGTCCGCTGAACCGCAGATAGCGCAGCTGGGCCGGCGGTTCGTCGATGATGGTGAGCCGGCTGCGTTCGGCCGCCGCCCGGATGGCCTCGGCGTGCAGCGCGCAGCGGGAGGTGACGGCGATGCCGGTGACGAATTCGTCGCGTTCGGCCGCGGAGGCTCGCATCGCGTCGATCGCCTCGAAGACCGGCTCCTCGACCCCGGCTCCCGCGCGGCGTGCGACCACGCAGCGTTCGATCGGCGGCAGATGGGGCTGATCCGAGTGGGTGAGCATGGCGCGCGCGCCACCAGCGCCCGCCGACACGCCCAGGACCAGCACCATGGCGTCCATGGTGAACCTTTCGGCCGCCGATGGGAAGGCAGCGCCCCGGGATGTCGCTGCAGGAATGCTGGCAACCCGGCCGTCAGGCCCAGCGAGTCGGCGTGTCGCCGCTGTCGAAGTCCCCCGCCTCGCGCCGGAATTCCGCCAGCAACTGCAGCAGGAGGTGGAGACGCTCCGGAGGTAGTCCCGGCCGGGCGAAGACCTTCTCGTTCAACTCCCGGGTCGCCGCCGCCGCCAGATCGCGCCCGGCGGCCGTGATCTCGATCAGGGTTGCCCGGCGGTCGCTGGGGTGTGGTACTCGTTTGACCAGTTGGGCGGCTTCGAGCCGATCGACGGTATTGGTGACACTCGTCGGGTGGACCTGCAGCCGGGCGCTGGCCATCGCCATCGGCAGCGCCCCGGTCTTGCTGAAGCTGAGCAGCGTCAGCAGTTCGTAGCGGGAAAAAGTCAGTCCCGACGGGCGCAGTGCCTCGTCCACCCGGGCCATCACGATCTGCTGGGCACGCACCAGGGAGGTCACCGCGGCCATCCCGTCGGCGACATCGGCCCAGCCGTGCGAGGTCCACTGGCGGTGGGCCTCTTCGATGGGGTCCAGCGGAAGCGGGCGAGGTGCGGCCATACCGCCGAGTGTATTTGCCCGTCCGCTCCCACGCTGCGGTCCGGAGTCGCCGAATCGGTGATTCAGGACAGTCCCGAAAGATCACCGAGGACAACATGGTTGCGATCGGCGGTGCTGCCCAGTGTGTATTCGGGCATCAATCCGAGATATTCGGCCCGGCTGCGGGTGCTCCACCGCCGCGCGTCCGGGGTGCGGGTTTTGTAGAAATTGACCATGTAGCCGCCCTCGAAGAGGCGCAGCAGGGTGTAGCCGCCCGGATACTCCTTCAGCGCGCCCACTTCAAGGAATTCCACCCGGAGCGGGATGTCGGGCCGGGTGCGGCGATTACGGTGGGTGTGGCCCGCGTGGTGGAAGAACACCCCCGGCGTCGATCGATACAGCTGCTGCAGGGTGAGCGCGTCCGTTCGATTCAGCACGAAATTCGGCCCGGCGAGATTGGTCAGGCCCGATTCCGCGGTGACCGGATGATGTCCGAAGACGACCGTCGGCCGATCGGGGTCGCGGTTCAGCGATTCCCGCAGGCGATCGAATTGCTCGGGACCGATACTGCCTCCGGATCCGTCGAGTTCGGTGGTGTCGAGCCCGATCAGCCGCAATCCACCGAGCCGGTGTTCGCTGAATTGGGCGGGGGGAAGGAAGGATTCGCCCCAGCAGTCGTAGTGATCGGCGGTCACGGCGGGGCAGACGGCGTAGTCGGCGCCGGTATGCGGCCGGTCGTGATTGCCGCGCGCGGCGATCCAATCCCGCCCCTCGATTCCCCAGGCGTCCAGCCGGTTTCGTATCGTCCGGGTCTGCTCGGGAGTAGCTTCCGCGGTCAGATCACCGGCAAGGATCAGATGGTCGGCGCCGCGATCCGGCCGGCGGAGATCGTCGAGCAATGCCGCGAGCATCACCTCGGGATACGGCGGCAGTCCCGGCTCCTGCCGCACGCCCGGCGGTTGGCCGGCGGCGATGATGCCGCTGGTCTCCTCACCCATGTGCACGTCGTTGCAGAGAGCGAGGGTGCGCAGCAGCCGGCCCGGGGGAGCGACCAGAGTGGTGAATTCGCCGGCGCATTCGGGTGCGCCCGGGAGATGGGTGACCAGCTCCGGCGCCGGTACCGCCCGCACGCCGTCCGACCACGCCTCGAATCGATACCGCCGGCCCGGTTCCAGGTTGTCGATCTGGGCGTAGTGATACGGCGTCCGATCGGCCGCCACGGCAACCGTCCGGGCGGGTCCGGTGGAATCCGCAGGAGCCAACCGGATTTCGGTGCCCGCATCGACCGGTACCGGTGCTCCCGCCGCATCGGCGGCCAGGGTCGTCCAGGTGATGATCGCCGACGTGTCGGTGATCGTGACCACCTCGAGATCGGTCGCGCGCAGTGAATTCTCCTGTGCCCGAGCCGAACCCGGGAGTACGAGCGGTGCGGCGGCCGCGGCGGCCAACGCCGCCAGCAGCCGGCGTCGATTCGGCCCGCAGCAGGTCATCGTCGCTCCCTCGGGGGTGGTCGGTTCCGATCCAGAGCCGACCCTACCCAGACCGGCGCCATACCGCGTTCCGGGTCGCGAACCCACCCGGTAGGTTGGCTAGCCGGTCGCCTCGGCGCAATTTCCGATCGGAAGGACGGTCCATGGCATCGGCGCAGCAGCACGAACGCTCCCGGCGGAAACTCGTGCTCGGCGTGGTGGCGCTGGCCGCCTCGGCGATGGTCACCGCCTGTTCGGCGTCGTCGGACGAGCCGGAGATCGTGGTCTACAACGCGCACGATCAGCGCCTGACCCGGCAGTGGGCCGACGCCTTCACCGAGCAGACCGGGATCCGGTTGACGCTGCGCGACGGCGCCGATGCCGAAGTCGCCGACCAGGTGCTGGCCGAGGGGGACCGATCGCCCGCCGATGTGGTTCTCACCGAGAATTCACCGGCCATGGCCCGGATGGAACGCGCTGGACTGTTCGCCGACCTCGACCCCGCCACCCTCGCGCAGGTGCCCGAACGGTTCCGTCCGAATTCGAGGCACTGGACCGGAATCGCCGCGCGCGCAACGGCTTTCGTCGTCCATCCGGCCGATATTCCGTCCGCCGAGCTGCCCGACGGATTGCTGGACCTGCAACAGCCGCAGTGGCACGGCCGCTGGACGGCGGATCCGCACGGCGCGGATTTCCAGGCGATCGCCGCGGCGCTGCTGGAACTCGACGGCGAGAACACCACGCGCGCGTGGCTGCACGGGGTGAAGGACAACGCATCCGTCGCGCCGAACGGTTTTGCCGCACTGAAATCCGTCGGCGCGGGCGGGGTCGGCGGCGCGCTGGTCTTCGCCACCGACTGGTACCGCGCACAGCTCGCGCCCGAGCGGATCACCGGTCCCTCGGTGCCGCATTATTTCCGCGGCGGCGACCCGGGCGGGTACCTCTCGCTGTCCGGTGCGGGCGTGCTGAAGTCGAGCCGGCACGCGGCCGACGCGCAGCGGTTCGTGCGATTCGTGACGGCCGCAGCCGGCCAGCGTCTGCTCAGCGGCGGTGCGGCCATGGAGTATCCGGTGGCTCCCGGAGTGCCCGCCGACCCGGCGCTGCCGCCGCTGGATGCATTGGACCCGCCGCGTGTGAATCCGAGCGACCTCGACCCGGACAGGGTCGAGGCGCTGATGCGCGAGGCCGGGCTGCTGTGATCCGCTACGAAGCGGTCAGGTCGTAGCGGTACCTGCTCGTCGGGATGACATCGAGGTCGCGATCGGCGCCGAAGGTGGCAACGCCGGCCATCATGCGCCCGGCGCGGCGCTGCAACTCCGCGTCGTCACCACCGCTGCCCCAGAACGCGTGCTGGTCGGTCAACGCATCCATCGGGAACAGTTCCTCGACCAGCGCGTCCACCCGCGGGCCCGGAGTGACCGCGGCGACCACGGTGTTCTGCACATAACCGAAGGTCGCCTGGGTTTCGATGGCCACGGTGGTATGCCGATCCTGCCAATTGTGCAGCCATTCGGCGCGGCTCAGTTCCTTCGGAATCCGCAGCAGCGCGATATTGGCCAGCGCGTCGTAGCGGGTTCCGTCCGGGGGCCGCGCGGTCGTGAGCGGTTCGCGTTCCGCCACGATCCAGCCGTTGATCCGCTCGGCGACGCCGCTGAGCACATCGGTGATCGGCCCGTTCTGCCCTTCGCTCCAGACCGGTAATTCCGTCCACCGCGCGACACTCGCGATTCGCCGAACCCGGTCCCGCTCACCGGGACCGAATCGGATGCCGGATCGCCGCGATCGTGCGACGGTCCGGAGGGGTCGGTCGCCTACAGTGAGAGCGACATTCATCCGGTGAGAGGAGACCAGGTGCGCCGCATACTGTTCGCGATGACGCTGTGTGCCGCTGTACTGCCCGCGCTCGCCTGCTCCGCCGAGGCCGACCGCGCACCGGCGGGTACCTCAGCGCCCGCGTCCGCGCCCGCGGCTGCCGACCACGGCACCGACGGCACGATCGAGGTGGTGGCCACCCACGGTCCCGAGAAGTACGCCGCCGCCGGCCTCGCCGCGGGGATCACCACCTGTCAGGCCGGTTCGGTGCTGGCGACCCTGACCACCGGCCGCGACGGCAAGGCCCACCAGGATGTCGCCGCCGACTGCTATCAGGTCCAGGTGACATCGGTTCCGATGGGATGCCGGTTGGCCACCGACACCGCCAAGAAGGTCGATGTGGTGGCCGGCCGGACCGCGACCGCGGAGTTCGGATTGGCCTGCGCCTGAGCGCATGTCACCGGTTGGCGAGTTCGGCGAGCCGGTAGGCCAGCGTTGTGCGCACCGCCGGAACGCGGGTGACCAGGCGGATCGCGGTATTGCGCAGCATGCGGGCCGGTCGCGGGCGCAGGGTCGCCATCCGGGTCATGCGATCGGTGAAGGCGACCACGTCCAGCGCGACCGGGCGACGGGTGCGCTCGTACTCGTCGAGCAGCGCGGCGGGTTCACCGCTCAGGACCCGGGCCAGCAGCGTGCCCAGTAGGGCGGCGTCCTGAATGCCGGTGTTCATTCCCTGCCCACCGGCGGGGCTGTGCACGTGTGCGGCGTCTCCGGCCAGCAGAATCCGCCCGGCGCGGTACCGCTCGGCCACTCGGTGATGTACGCGGAAACGCGAGCTCCACAACACCTCTCGTACCGTGGCGCCCGGGCAGCGGGCATCGAGCAGCGCTTGCACCTGCGCGCGGGTGGGCTGTTCGGGCGCTTCGGCGACGGTGGCGACGATGCGGAAACGATCGTGCTCGGGGTCCGGCAGCGGCGCGACGACGGTGATGCCCTCCGGCGAGACGTGCAGCGATACTTCGTCACGGGGTGCGGGCCAGTCCATCCGCACATCCGCGAGGGCGAACGATTCCGGATAGGTGGCGCCGGTGAATCCGATTCCCGCCGCCTCGCGGACCCGGCTGTGCATCCCGTCCGCCCCGATGACGTAACCGGCCCGGATCGACCCGGATTTCCCTGTGGCATCGGTGAATTCGACGGTGACCGCCTCCTCGCCCGGTATCACCGCGGTGACCTCGACGGGCCGCAGAACCGTTCCGCCCGCCCGGTGCAGCCGGTCGAGCAGGACCGCCTCGGTCGTCTCCTGGCCGATCATCAGCGTGTAGGGGAACGGTGTCGGCAGCCCGGAGAAGTCGATGGTGGTCAGCCGATCGGTGCCTTCGTACATGACGAAGCGCGGTACCTCCAGGCCGCGGCTGTGCAGGGCCGCGGCGATGCCGAATTCGTCGAGTACCTCCAAGGTCCGGGCGTGGACCACCGCGGCGCGGGACGTGTTCGCCCCGGCGGCAAGCCGATCCAGCACAACCACGTCGGCGCCGGCATCGGCGAGCGCGATCGCGGCGGTCAGCCCGGCGGGTCCGGCGCCGACGATGACGACCGCGGCGGTGGCGGGCACGGTGCTGTTCATGACTACTCCCTCAGTTCACCAACGTATGTTGGCCAACAGTTGTTGACATCGAGATTAGAACCGTGCGCGCTGGAAAGTCAACAGTTGTTGGCCTACGGTTGTGGGCATGAGTGAGGACACTGCGCCACGCCGCTCGGACGCCACCCGCGCGGCGATTCTGGAGGCGGCCCGCCGGCATTTCGCCCGCGAGGGATTCGCCAAGGCGACCATTCGGGCCATCGCCGCCGACGCCGGCATCGATCCGTCGATGGTGATGCGGTACTACGGCAACAAGGACGGCCTGTTCGACGCGGCGCTCGATGTCGATCTCGGCCTCCCGGATCTGGCGGCGGTGGCCGAGGACGAGTTGGGCGAGACGGTCGCGCGACGTTTCCTGGAACTCTGGGAGACGCCACCGAGTAACGAACTGCTGCTAACCCTCTTGCGGTCGTCGGTGTCGGACGAGACTGTGGCGCAACGGTTTCAACGTGTTTTCGCCGAACAGCTGATGCCGATGGTGACCCGGGTCGGCGATCCCGCGGACGCGCCGCGGCGAGCCGGGTTGGTGGTCTCGCAGATTCTGGGGCTGGCGGTGTGCCGCTATGTGCTGCGCCTGCCGCCGGTGGTGGCGTTGACGGCCGAGGAGATCGTCGCGGAGATCGGTGCGACGGTGCAGCGGTATCTGGTGTCGGTGCCGATGTGAGACGGGCCGGGAGGAGATATGAGAATGCCCCGAGTCCGGCGTTGCGGGCTCGGGGCGTCAGGGCTGCGGTGCGGTCCTCGAGTGTCGGCGCACGGCATCTACCTCCGTTCGATCGGGTGGATGCTGTCCTGGTCGGTCAGCTGTAGAGACGCTCGACGAATGCGCGCAGGTTGGTGCGCACCCGCTCGGCCTTCTCCTCGTCGGTCAGATCCTCGCGGTAGCGGTTGCCCAGCGCCGGACGCTTCTTGTTGCGCGCGTACAGCGAACAGGCGAGGTCGGTGCACATGTAGATGCCGATCGAATTACCACGCCGCCCGGATTCGCCGACCTTGGGCGCTGTGAGCAGCGACACGCCGCTACCGGTGTGCGTGGTCAGGCAGATCGAGCACAGCTGGGCCCGGCCGGATCCGCCCGTCTCATAGCGCATCGCCACGCCGACCAGCCGATCGTCGTGCGGGGTCACCAGATACGCTCGGCCCGGCATCGACCGATCGTTCCAGCCGAAGAAGTCCAGATCGTCCCACGGTTGCGCGTCGAGATCCCGGGGGACCGGCATGCGTTTGGCATCGCCCTTGGAACAGTTCGCGAACGACGAGCGGATCTCGCGTTCGGTCAGTGGTTGCACGTGTTCACTCCCTTCCGAATGGATGAATGGAAAACGGAGCGAGGCTACGACCACCGACCGCTGCGGGCAATCGAATATCGGCTCAACCGGTGGTGCGCAGGCCGGCGAGGGTGACCGTGATCAGCCGTTCGGCCGCATCGGGTGATGTTTCGCACGCGACGCCGATCCCGTGGCCCAGGCGCAACAGATCGCGTGGTTCGATTTCCGGGCGAACCAACCCGGCTTCCTGAGCCGGTTGCAGGACCGAGGTCGCGGCGTCGGTGATCAGTTTCGAGCACAGCGTGAAGGTCTGCGATCCGTGGTCGATGGCGGCCTTGAGGGTCACCGCCAGACTGCGTTTGTCCATCACGAACCGCACCTGGGCGCGGAACCACTGCTCCAGAGCGTCGAGAGGGCGGAGGGTTTCGGTCAGTTCGGCGGCGAGCTCGGCCAACGCCTCGATGCTCGATCGATAGACGGCCTCGATGAGCGCGTCCCGGTTGGGGAAGTGCCGGTAGAGCGTGCCTGGCCCCACCGCGGCGCGGCGGGCCACCTCGTCGAGGGGCGCCTCGGGGCCGTGTTCGGCGAACGCCTCCCGGGCGCATTCGAGTATGCGCTCGTAGTTGCGCCGCGCATCCGCGCGCATCGGACGCGGCCGCGCCGCGCGCCCGGACCCCTGTGTCGACGGTGCGCTCACGATTCCTCCAGTGGAAGCGGACGAACTCTCCGCTTAGTCTTGCGTAACCGGAGAACTTCTCCATATGCTATCTCCCTTTGGAAACGGAGATATTCTCCGATTAGTTCCGCATCCGAGGGGCTTCGCTCTGTTCTCGGGAGTGTCCAGTGCGGGATTCCCCGGAGCGGTGACCGCGACGGGTGCGGTGGCCGCGCTGGTCTACGGCTTCATCAGCGCCGCGGCGCACGGCCGGGGCGATGTGACGACGATGCGCGCGGTGGCGACGATGTTGATGGGATGCGGTATCGGCCTGGCATTTTCGCCGCTGAACGTGATCGCCATGGCGAACGAGGCGGCCGGTGCGGCGGGTGGTGCGCCGCAGACCTTGCGGCAGACCGGTGCGGCGCTGGGCTGGCGGTACTGGTCACGGTATTCGGCACCGCGGTCCGGGCCGCATCCGGCTCGGCCGTACATGTGCTGGTCTCCGGCATCGCGACCGCCTTCGCCGCTCGCGGTGCTGACATTGCTTGTGGCGTCGACATTTCCGCGTGTGCGGGCGCGGCGGTGAGCGCCGGGACGGCGATATCCAAGATCAACTTCGGGCATATCGGACGATTCGAAACTCGTTGTCGCGCAGTGACTTATCCGATATACGACTCACAGGAACCTTTATGATTGCCGTGCGAAACTCGTCGCGATGCTCACCTATCTCGAAGCGATGGTCATCGGCGCGGTGCAGGGTTTCACCGAGCTGTTCCCGATCTCCAGTCTCGGACATTCGGTTCTCGTGGCGGCCTGGCTGGGTGGACGATGGGGAGCCTTGGCCGACCGGGGCGGAACCGAATCCGCCGCAACCTATTTGGCGTTCGTCGTCGCTCTGCACGTGGCGACGGCGGTCGCACTGGTGATCTACTACCGGCGCGACTGGTGCGCGATCATCGTCGGATTCGTCGAGATGGTGCGGACCAGGCGGCTGGATACCGTTCCGCAGCGGCTGGCCTGGTTGATCACGGTCGCGACCGTGCCGGTCGCGGTGCTCGGCCCGCTGCTGGAGCATCCGCTGCACGACGTCTTCGCGGCCCCTGTGTGTGCCGCGGCCTTTCTGACCGTCAACGGCGTGGTGCTGGTCGTCGGCGAGGGGCTGCGTCGCCGCAACGAGCCCACCCTCGCCGAATACGGCCGTCGCTTCGCCCTGAATCAGGCCAACATCCGAACTCGCACGGCGACAACGCTTTCCCTGCCGCAATCCGACCGACGCCTCGCGGCCCTCGATTCCCGGGACGCGGTCGGCATCGGACTGGCCCAAGCCGGCGCCCTCCTCACCGGCTTCAGCCGGGCCGGCCTCACCATGGTCGGCGGTCTCTGGCGCGGCCTGGAGCACGAACACGCCGCCAAATTCGCCTTCCTCCTCGCCACCCCCGCGATCTTCGGCGCCGGGATAGTCGACCTCCCGGACCTGATATCCCCACGCGCCGAGGTGATCTGGGGGCCGATCCTGGTCGGCGCGGTGGTTTCCGGTGTCACGTCCTGGTTCGCCGTCCGCTACCTCGAACGCTACTTCCGGACTCGAACCCTGTTGCCGTTCGCGGCGTACTGCGTGATCGTGGGGGTGGTGTCGATCATTCGATTCGGGTGAGTCGCGGGCCGCTAGCGCGCCACGGCGGGGCTGTTGTGATACGCGGCAACCGTCCACTTGCCGTCGCGCTGGTGCAGAACCCAGGTCGCGTTGACGTACCGGTCGGCGGGGACGTCGGTTTCACCGGCGAACACAATCGCGGCCCTGCTGACGACCACGGCGTGGTCCGCGCCGAGGAAACGGATATCTCCGATGTCGTCGGTGACAGTGGAGTTCGCGAGAACGGTCGCGAAACTGTCCGCCATACCCTGCCGGACCTCCGCTCGGCTGCGCCGATAGGTCCCCGGCATGATCACCGCGGCGTCCTCGGCGTAGTCCGCGACGAAAGCGTCGGCGTCCCCGGCCGCCCAGGCCTTGTACTGATCGGCCAAGATCTGCGCGATGGCGGCCGAGTCGTCGGTTCGAGTCGTGGTCATGGCATGTCCTTCGTTCGTCGGCGCGGCCCTCGTTCGGGCCATACACCTCTCCGACGCGCGAGCATTTCCCGAATCGACAAACGAGAAAGGTCCCGACCGGGTTGGTCGGGACCTTGCGTTCTGTGCCCTCGGCAGGATTCGAACCTGCGGCCTTCTGCTCCGGAGGCAGCCTTGGCCGATTTTTCGAGGTCTGACCTGGGGTGCCGATGTATCGCGATCATTCGTTTTCGTATGTCGCAGTCCGGGGTGATCGGCGCAACTTGTGACACTGTGGTGACACCGAGCATGCACTGGCGAGCTTCGTTGTTCCGGGCGAGCCAACGTCAGGACGGCTGATGTGGCGTCATGCTGGGCGCGGCGGGTCGACGCCCGGCCATCTCGAAGTGCGGATGGGTCACCTCCCCTGGCCATCTGTTGCATGATTGGTGTTAAGAGCAGAGCGAGAGGAGGTGCGCGGCTATGGGTGACGACCGTGGTAGGGACACCGTCACTATCGACTTGGAAGGGAAGGATTTCGACCCGCGCGCTCTTGCTGACGCGATCATTGCCATCGAGCGCATCGTGAAGAGCTTCGATCACGACATGCGACTCGAGCCACACGGGCGAAGTGAACTCGGCCTTCAATACCTGTGGTTCGGTAGCGCGCACGTAACCATCTCTGCTCCATCGGACGATATCGACACGCTGCAAAGCGGGTTAGACGAGCTCTCGCTGCATCCGGCCATCCCGCCAGGATGGAGTCGCAAGGGGGTAGAAGCGCTGGTTGACCTCGGAAAGGTCAAAAACAAGCGTGGCATTCACCTGGTGGCTCTGACCACGAGCAGAATGGTGGCGCGAATCGATGACGTGATACAGCGCAACGCCGAGAAGGCTCTCGCTCCTGCTACCGTCTCGCTCGGGGCTGTGCGGGGAGTGTTGTACCGCTACACGAACGACGAGACAACGAGCCACCGGTCGGCAGCGCTGCGGGATTACAGGACAGAAGACGTGGTGGCGGTGAACTTTCCAGCCGAGTTGGCGGGGCAGTTCAAGCAGTCTCTAGATGCGGAAGTCGAAGTGTGGGGCGAGGTTTCCCGCGATGAGGAAGGTCGACTCCTCAAGATTCGCGCTGAAGGGGTCGAGATCTTGAATCATGCTGTTCGAGAGCGGGGAGCCGGTTCGGTGATGGGACTATTCGGGCCTGACTGGACAGACGGGCACGATCCGGTCGACTGGGTCAGGACGCAGCGTGACTAAATCACTTCCCCGCGTCGCTGTGGACACATGTGTTGTGGTCGACCTGCTAACCAACGTTGATCCGGTTCGTGCCGCGAACGCGGGGTACCTGCTTGACGGGCATGGCACGCGCTACGAGATTGTCCTTCCAGCAATCGTTCTTACCGAGATTGCAGGGACGGGCGAGATCAGGGGTAACCACCTGCCGGCCGATGTCCGGGGAGAACGCGTCGCCGCCGCTATCAGCTGGATTTCGGCAAGTCGATTCATCGTGGCGGAGCTATCTGAGCGACTTGCACGCAAGGCCGCTGACCTTGCCGTCGAACATCAGTTAAAGGGGCCGGACGGCTCGGTGCTCGCAACGGCCATGGCGTGGAGGTGCGGGAGTCTCTACACGCGGGATAACGGAATCTTGAAGTGCGCTGGGAAGTTTGATGATCTCAAGATCCTTGAACCGCAAGCCCCTCCAGAACCAGAGTTGGACCTCTTCTCGGCCGTTCCGGCCTAGCGGGACCACGTGGGCCCTGGCGGTGGTCGGGTTGCGCACATGGGTGGGCTGGCTCCCGCCTGCCCCATAAGGCCTGCCCTTCTCGCGTAGAGGCTCCGGGGTCAAGGGTGGGCGAATGCCCATCACGTAGTGACGCGTAGCGCCCTTGACGCTGGAGGGGCGCGGGAACACAATGCAGGCCGACCACAGTCAGGGCCACGCGGCCGAAGGTCGCGCAGTCAGTAGATGATCGGCGAGCAGTGTGGCGGCTGGTATGGTCTGTGACGCGAGCTCCCGGCTGTTCTGGGAGGGCCTTCCCGGTGTGAAAGCGGACCACGTTTCTAGGGCCGGCCATAAATCTCACGGCATAGCCGGTACGCCTGGTCCAGCGGATCCGGTTCATTCTTCGTATCTGGAGTGAACCGTGTTCGCAGTGGTTGTATGCGTCTGCATCACATTGATTGTCCTCGCGACTCTCGGCGTTGGGGCGTTGATCTTCTACGTCTGCGCTGGCGCGTCTGTCCTCAGCCGACAGAGCGCAAAGGACCTGGACGCCCTGACCGCCTTCGTGAAGGCGATGCCGAGTCCTGCGTTCTGGCTCTCGGCCGTCAAGATTTCGCTTCCATCAGTTCATGAGCCGCACGAGGAGTGAGATGACACCAGATCGGTCTCCCACCTTCTATCTATAGATATAAGGCGAATTCGGCAGCGACTCAACGCAAGTTGTGGCGGAAACCCGGTGCGGACGGGAAGGACCGTCGTCCGCACCGGGTAACCGGTGTCCCGATGTGACCAGCATCGGGGTGATCGGCTGGAGTCGACGTCGTTGGCGACTCACTCACCGGCGGCGGTGCCGGTGGCCGAAGTGGTGGGAAGGGGGCCGGAGCCCCCTCGGGGTCACTCGTAGGCGGCTGCGGGGTCGTAGGTGTCGGCGGCGGCCTGGTTGGCGAGGTCCTGGGCGTGGTGCGGGTGGCAGCGGTAGGTGGTGCGTCCGAACCGGGGCATCGGGTGGATTTCGGTGGCGGGGGCGTCGCAACCGCGGATTCCGCAGACGGATGTGGTGGTGCTCATCGGGAGGTCCTTCCTCGTTGCTGTGGTCGATCTGGGCTTGTCCAGACCGCCGGTGTGGGGTGCGGAAAAGGGTGGGCGAATGCCCATCACGAAGTGACGCGTAGCGCCCTTTGGAGTGCCCTGCGCCGGTGGTATGCCTTCGGCAGATCGTCCACTGCAATGGGGAAGGATCGGTGAGCGCCGGAACCTGCTGGTGCGGAACCGAACTGCGCCGGCACCGGCACCGTGATTCTGGTGAGCTTCCTCGGATATCCGGCTACCGAGGGCGACCACAGCCGGTCGACTGAGCTGGTGGCCGGCCGATTCGGTCCTCGGCTGCGGGAGGCCCGGTCGGGTACGGCAGACGTCGTGCCCAGCACTGCCACGTCGTTGCATGAAGTGGTCAGAGAGGGAAAGTCGGCGTTCTGCCACGTCGCCAGAGCGGCGCCGACGCGCCCGACGCGCCGCCCTTGATTCGAGAACTCCCGATGGACAACGAGATGGCGGAAGTCCTCAAGCGGGCTCGTCGTCGTCAGGCGGCCGACAAGCTTCAGCTGGGGGAGGCGTATCAGGATCTCGGCTACGTGGCGTGCAACGAGGATGGCACCCCCTACCATCCGGACACCTTGACCCATCGGTGGGCGCGGGCGGTCAAGCGTGCTGGGGTTCGTCACATTCGGCTCCATGACGCTCGTCACACCTGCGGCACGACGATGCACCTGCGCAAGGTTCCCCTGGCGGTCATCGCGGCCTGGCTGGGCCACGCTGACGCGAGTGTGACAGCGAGGATCTACACCCATTCCCAGGCCGACGCGCTGAGGGACGCGGCGAGGAGTTTGGGCGAGGTTGTGACAACTCGTGACACTGAGGCTGTCTGAGGTGACAGACAAGAGAGGCCCCCGACCGGTGAACTGCTGGTCAGGGGCCTTTGTTGTGTGTGCCCTCGGCAGGATTCGAACCTGCGGCCTTCTGCTCCGGAGGCAGACGCTCTATCCCCTGAGCTACGAGGGCGGGGATTGGACCCGGTCGACACCAGTGGATACGTCGTCCGATCGGGCGGGGAAAGCGTATCGCATCACACGGCGTGCGCCAAAAGACAGGTCCGAGCAGGGATTCAGCGGCGGCCCGGCGCTAGCGCGTCGGCATCGGGGCGCCGGGCATGCCGGGGATAGCGGGAATGCCCGGGATATCGGCGGGGAGTTCGTCCATCTGACCGGTGGGCGGGACGGCTTTCTCCTTGTCGGCGTGGTGGCGCGACTTGGGAACGAAATAGACGACCAGCGCGACGACCAGGGCGGCGATCACCACGACCGCGCCGACCAGCGCCCAGGGAACACGCCGGTGCTTCGGAGGGTTGGAATTGCCGTTGTATGCCCCGCCGGGGGCGGATTTCGCGGCGGCACGAATCGCCTTGGCTGATTTCGCGCTGGTGTTCGGCATCGGCGTAGCGCTCTCTTCGGGTGTGTCGGAGGGGTACGGGTGCGGCGGGCCGGGACCGCCGGTGCCGGATGCCGGGTGCGCCGAGCAGGTGCCCGCTGGCGGCGCACACCCGCTCGGACCATAGGATAGAGACTCGTGACTCCAGCTGACCTTGCAGAACTCCTTCGTGCGACCGCGGCGAAGGTGCTCGTCGAACGTGGATCCGACCCTGCGGTCCTGCCCGACGAGGTCAAGGTGGAGCGTCCCCGTAATCCGGAACACGGAGACTATGCCACGAATGTGGCCATGCAGGTGGGCAAGAAGGCCGGAATGAATCCGCGCGAACTGGCCGGTCTGCTGGCCGACGCGCTGGCCGCCACGGACGGCATCGAATCGGCCGACGTGGCCGGTCCGGGCTTCCTGAACATCCGTCTCGCCGCGGCTGCTCAGGGCGCCATCGTGGAGCAGATTCGCGCCGCGGGCGCGGCCTACGGCACCGCGCGGGCACTCGCCGGCACCAAGATCAACCTGGAGTTCGTCTCCGCCAATCCGACCGGCCCGGTCCATCTGGGCGGTACTCGCTGGGCCTCGGTCGGCGATGCGCTGGGCCGCATCCTGGCCGCTCAGGGTGCCGACGTGACTCGCGAGTACTACTTCAACGACCACGGCGCGCAGATCGACCGCTTCGCCGAATCGCTGGTCGCCGCCGCCACCGGCGCGCCCACCCCGGAGAACGGCTACGCCGGTGCCTACATCTCCGAGATCGCGGGCCAGATCACCGCCGCGCATCCGGACGCGGTGACGCTGCCGTCCGACGAGCGGCACGAATTGTTCCGCCGCGAGGGTGTCGAGCTGATGTTCGCCCACATCAAGCAGACGCTGCACGATTTCGGCACCGATTTCGACGTGTACTTCAACGAGAGCTCGCTGTTCGCCTCGGGTGCCGTCGAGAAGGCGCTCGACCAGCTCAAGGCCTCGGGCAACCTGTACGAGAAGGACGGCGCCTGGTGGATCGCCAGCACCGAGTACGGTGACGACAAGGACCGCGTCGTCATCAAGAGCGACGGAAAGTCCGCCTATATCGGCGGCGATATCGCCTACTTTCAGAACAAGCGCTCGCGCGGGTTCGACCTCTGCATCTACATGCTCGGCGCCGACCATCACGGCTACATCGGCCGGTTGAAGGCGGCGGCGGCCGCGTTCGGCGACGATCCGGACACCGTCGAGGTGCTGATCGGCCAGATGGTGAATCTGGTGCGCGACGGTGTGGCGGTGCGGATGAGCAAGCGCGCCGGCACGGTCGTCACTCTCGACGATCTGGTCGAGGCGATCGGCGTCGACGCCGCCCGCTACGTGCTGGTGCGCAGTTCGGTGAACTCGAGTATCGATATCGATCTGGATCTGTGGACCAAGCAGAGCAGTGAGAACCCGGTCTACTACGTGCAGTACGCGCACGCCCGCACCTGCGCGGTCGCCCGCAATGCCACGGAATTCGGATTCGCCGGTGTCACACCGGATCTCGGGCTGCTGTCCGCCGACGAGGAGGGTGAGCTGATCCGCACCCTCGGCGAGTTCCCGGCCGTGGTGGCGAGTGCGGCGAGCCTGCGCGAACCGCACCGCGTGGCCCGCTATCTGGAGGAACTGGCCGGCGCCTACCACCGCTTCCAGACCAACAAGACGCTGCGGATCCTGCCGCAGAACGACGACCTGGTCCTGCCGGTCAATGCCGCCCGCCTGCAACTGGTCGACGCCACCCGTCAGGTGCTGTCCAACGGTCTGGCGCTGCTGGGCGTATCCGCCCCGGAGCGCATGTGAACCGCCGTCGGTCAGGTCATCGTGTGAGGAAGGAATTATTGTGAGTGCGCATCCGGCGGGACCCCGGCACGCCGAGATCCCCCACGCCCCCAACTTGCCGGAGCGGCCCGCGGATCCCCGCGCGATGATCGACCTGCCCGAAAAGGTCTGGCCCCGCAACGCCTCTCGCGATGCCGACGGGGTGGTGCGCCTGGCCGGTATGCCCGTCACGCAGCTCGCCGCCGAATTCGGCACGCCGCTGTTCGTGGTCGACGAGGACGACTTCCGTTCCCGCTGCCGCGATATGGTCCGCGCCTTCGGTCCAGGCGCGCGAGTTCACTACGCGTCCAAGGCATTTCTGTGCGGCGAGATCGCGCGCTGGGTGCGTGACGAAGGCCTGCACCTGGACGTGTGTTCCGGCGGTGAACTGGCGGTGGCACTGCACGGCGGCTTCCCCGCCCAGCGAATCGCATTGCACGGCAACAACAAATCGGTCGCCGAGCTCGAGCAGGCCGTCGCGGCGGGCGTCGGGCACGTCGTCGTCGACTCGCTGATCGAAATCGAGCGCCTGGAGGCGGTGGCCGCCCGTGCGGGCGTGGTGCAGGACGTGCTGGTCCGCGTCACCGTCGGCGTGGAAGCGCATACGCACGAATACATTTCGACTGCGCACGAGGATCAGAAGTTCGGCTTCTCGATCGCCGGCGGCGATGCGATGGAGGCATTGGCCCGGGTCTTCGAGGCGGACAATCTGCGCCTGGTCGGCTTGCACAGCCACATCGGATCGCAGATCTTCGACATCGACGGCTTCGAGATCTCCGCGCGGCGCATGTTGCGACTGCTGCGCGATGCGATCGAGAAGTTCGGCGTCGAGCGCACCGAACAGATCGCGATCCTGGATCTCGGTGGTGGGCTGGGTATTTCGTATCTGCCGAGCGACGATCCGCCGCCGCTGGACGACTTCGCCGCGAAGGTGCGCAACCTGGTCGAGGTGGAGGCGGCGCAGATCGGCCTGCCCACCCCGACCATCGCGGTGGAGCCCGGCCGCGCGATCGCCGGCCCCGGCACCGTCACCCTCTACGAGGTCGGTACCACCAAGGACGTCTCGCTCGACGCGGGCGCACAACGCCGCTATGTCAGCGTCGACGGCGGGATGAGCGACAACATCCGTCCCGCGTTGTATCAGGCCGACTACGACTGCCGGCTGGTCTCGCGCTCCAGCGAGTCCGCCCCCGTGGTGGCACGCGTCGTCGGAAAGCATTGTGAGAGTGGCGATATCGTCATCCGGGACACCTGGATGCCGGCCGACGTCGGGCCGGGGGACCTGGTTGCGGTCGCGGCCACGGGAGCGTACTGCTATTCGATGGCCAGCCGCTACAACATGCTCACCCGCCCGGCCGTGGTCGCGGTCCGCGGCGGGCAGGCGCGGCTGCTGCTGCGCCGCGAGACGGTGGCGGATCTGATGAGCCTGGAAGCGACGGAGGTGCACTCATGACCGAGGCGACGAACCAGGCCCGAGGCGGTGCGTTCGGAATCGAACATCCCATCGGGGTCGCGGTGCTCGGCATGGGCAATGTCGGCACCGAGGTGGTGCGCATCCTGCGCGACCACGCCGACGACCTGCGCTCGCGGGTCGGCGCCCCGGTAGTGCTGCGGGGCGTCGCCGTGCGGCGCCTCGACGTCGACCGCGGCATTCCGGCCGAGCTGCTGACCATCGACGCCGAAGCGCTGGTCGCCCGCGACGACGTCGACCTGGTGGTCGAGGTGATGGGCGGTATCGATCCGGCACGCAAGCTCATCCTGTCCGCGCTCAACGGCGGCAAGTCGGTGGTGACCGCGAACAAGGCGCTGCTGGCCGACTACACCGGCGAGCTGGCCGCGGCGGCCGAGGGCAGCCGCGCCGACCTGTACTTCGAGGCCGCGGTGGCCGGCGCCATCCCGGTGGTGCGCCCGCTGATCCAGTCGATGTCCGGTGACCGGGTGAACCGCGTGGTCGGAATCGTCAACGGCACAACGAATTTCATTCTCTCGGCGATGGACGAGACCGGCGCCGACTACGCCGATACGCTCGCCGAGGCGACCCGGCTCGGCTACGCCGAAGCCGATCCCACCGCCGACGTCGAGGGGTACGACGCCGCCGCCAAGGCCGCGATCCTGGCCTCACTGGCCTTCCACACCCGCGTCACCGCGGCCGACGTCTACCGCGAGGGCATCTCGAAGATCACCGCCGAGGACCTGGAGACCGCGGCGGCGGTCGGCTGCACCGTGAAGCTGCTGGCCATCTGCGAGCGGATGCCCGGTGGCGAGCGGCTGTCGATGGACGGTTCGGCGGTGGCCGTGCCGGGTGAAGCGGGCAGCACGCCCGCCGGCAAGGACCGGGTGTCGGTGCGCGTCTACCCGGCACTGATCCCGCGGCGGCATCCGCTGTCGTCGGTGAACGGCGCCTTCAACGCGGTGGTGGTCGAGGCCGAGAACGCCGGCAGGCTGATGTTCTACGGCCAGGGCGCGGGCGGCGCGCCGACCGCCTCTGCCGTCATGGGCGATCTGGTGATGGCGGCCCGCAACAAGTTCTACGGTGGCCGCGCGCCGGGTGAATCGGTTTATGCTGAGCTGCCGATCGCGCCGATCGGCGACATCCCGACCCGCTATCACGTGAACCTGCAGGTTGCCGACCGCACCGGGGTTCTGCAGGCGGTGTCCGGCAAATTCGCAGAGCACGGTGTCAGCATCTCGACGGTCCGCCAGGAGGGACACGACGAGGGCGCCCGACTGGTCGTGGTCACCCACCACGCACCGGAGTCGGCGCTGGCCGATACGGTGGCAGCACTTGCCGAGCTGGAATCCGTCACGTCCGTGACCAGCGTCTTGAGATTGGAAGGCACCGAGGAATGAGTCAGACAGGAGCGCCGCCGTCGGCCGGGGCCGTGCACACTCCGTGGCCGGGGCTGATCGCCGCCTATCGGGAACGCCTGGCGGTCGGCGCCGACTGGGAGCCGGTCACCCTCTACGAGGGCGGCACGCCGCTGGTGCCCGCGAATCACCTGTCCGAACTCACGGGCTGTGAGGTGTATCTCAAGGTCGAGGGCCTCAACCCGACCGGTTCCTTCAAGGACCGCGGCATGACCATGGCGATGACCGATGCCAAGGCTCGCGGTCAGAAGGCTGTACTGTGCGCGTCCACGGGTAACACCTCCGCCTCGGCGGCGGCCTACGCCACCCGGGCCGGCATGCACTGCGCGGTGCTGATCCCGCAGGGCAAGATCGCGATGGGCAAGCTCGCGCAGGCGGTCATGCTCGGCGCCAAGATCATTCAGGTCGAGGGCAATTTCGACGACTGCCTCGAGCTGGCCCGCAAGGTCACCTCGGACTTCCCCGAGGTCGGCCTGGTGAACTCGGTCAACCCCGCGCGCATCGAGGGGCAGAAGACGGCGGCCTTCGAGATCTGCGACGCCCTCGGCAAGGCCCCCGATGTGCACGCCCTGCCGGTCGGCAACGCGGGCAATATCACCGCGTACTGGAAGGGCTATAGCGAATATCACGCCGATGGCCTCACCACGAGCCGTCCGCGCATGCTCGGTGTGCAGGCCGCTGGGGCCGCGCCGCTGGTCAACGGCGCGCCGGTGAAGGACCCCGAAACCATCGCGACCGCGATCCGGATCGGCGCGCCCGCGTCCTGGAACAGCGCGGTGGCCGCCAAGGAGCAGTCCGGCGGCGCCTTCCGGGCCGCCACCGACGAGGAGATCCTCGCCGCGTACCGCCTGGTCGCGAGCACCGAGGGCGTCTTCGTGGAACCCGCCTCGGCCGCGAGCGTGGCCGGTCTGCTGGCCGCGCGCAAGGAGGGCTGGCTCGATTCCGGGCTCACCGTCGTGTGCACCGTCACCGGCAACGGTCTCAAGGATCCCGACACCGCGCTGCTGGGTATGCCCGCGGTCGAGGCGATCGCGGTCGATCCGGTAGCGGTGGCTCGCGAGCTCGAGTTGGCCTGAGTTGAGTGCGCGCGAAGGTCAGCTCAGTGAGCGGGCGCGGCGAGTCGGACCCGCGGCGCCTTCGTCGGGCGGCGCCGAGCGACAGCACGGTGCCGTGGTGACGCGAACCCTGCCGGCCGGAATCACCGTCACCGCCCGGGTGCCCGCCTCCAGTGCCAATCTCGGACCCGGATTCGATTCGCTCGGTATCGCTTTGGGGCTGTACGACGAAATCGTGGTATGTACCACCGATTCCGGGCTTACCATCCGAGTGGAGGGTGAGGGCGCCGACGACGTTCCCTGGGGGCCTTCGCATCTGGTGGTCCGGGCGATCGAACGCGGGCTGGAAGCCGCGGGTGTCTGGGCCGACGGACTGGATGTGGTGTGCCGCAACGTCATTCCGCATTCGAGAGGGTTGGGGTCCTCGGCCTCGGCGGTCGTCGGCGGACTCGCCGCCGCGCGCGGACTGGCCGCGAAATTCGACCCGGCGCTGACGGGTTCGGATGCCGAATTGGTGCAGCTGGCTTCGGAATTCGAGGGACATCCCGACAACGCCGCCGCCAGCGTGCTCGGCGGCATCGTGGTGTCGTGGACCGAATCCGACCGGGCCGGCGAACTCGACGCGAGCAGCTCGGTCGAGCACTACCAGCGCGTCTACCGTGCGGTGCGGCTGGATCCGCACCCGCGGCTGCGCGCGACGGTGCTGATTCCGCAGGAGCGGTCCTCGACGGCGCACACCCGCGGCCTGCTGCCGGAGATGGTGCCGCACGGCGACGCCGCGTTCAACGTCAGCCGCGCCGCGCTGTCGGTGGTCGCTCTGACCGAGCGTCCCGACCTGCTCCTGCCCGCGACCCAGGACCGCCTGCACCAGGGTTATCGCGCCACCGCGCTGCCGTTGACCACCGCCTGGATCACCCGGCTGCGCACCGCTGGACTCGCCGCGATGGTGTCGGGCGCCGGTCCTACCATCCTGGCGCTGAGCACCGGAGAATTTCCGGACGACCTGCGCAAACTCGCCGAGGACGATGGTCTGCGTGTGGTCGAACCCGACATTTCCGCGGGTGTACGCGTGGATTGATGGCGTGGCTGCCTTGCTGACGTGGTCATACAGAGCTATCCTGAGCACGTCCGTACATCGTGCGCGTCAGACGCCGGTGCTTCATCAGGGCAATCGCTCCAGCAGGCTCCTTGCTCAAGCTCGGTGGCTCGGGGGCTCGAATCACTCGGGACTTCGACCTCGACGTCGGGGACAGCGACTGGAATGATCACTCCCACTCAATGAACCGGTGGCCGTGACCAGGTGGTGATTCCATCGGTCCGGCGGGGCAGGCGATACGGCATCCGAGCTCGGCACAGTGATCGGGCTTCGGGACGAACCCTCGAATATGCACACGGCAATCGAGGGAAGGAAAGGATCTCCGTGACAGATACGGACCTGCTCGCGACACCCGGGGTAGACACTGCAAATCCCTCGGACGGCCGCGAAAGTGACTCCGGACAGATTTCGAAGATGAGCGAACATACCGACGTCGCACGATCGGGGCTGACTGGAATGTTGTTGCCGCAGTTGCGTGCGCTTGCCGGAGAGCTCGGTATCCGAGGCACATCCGGAATGCGTAAGGGCGATCTCATCGCCGCCATCAAGGAAAACCAGGCTTCCGGCGGCAAATCCGCGCGTGGCGGCCGGGGCGATGCGAAATCCGCCGGAGCGGAAGCGGGCGCCGAGCCCGCCGCGAAGTCCGCGTCGAATGCCGGCGCTGCTGCCGAATCCGGTGCGGCCGCGAAGACCGAGTCTTCCCGGACCTCCGAGAACGCCGCCGAGAACGCCACCGAGTCCGCCGGCAAGGGCCGCGCCAAGAACGATGCGCCGAAGAGCACCCGCAACGGTGCCGCGCGCGGTCAGCAGCAGACTCTCGACGGTGTCGGCACCGAGACCGCGTCCGCCAACGCGGAAACCGCGGAATCGGCTGCGCGCCCGGCCGATTCGGGGGACGAGTCCGGCCGTGACGGTGGCCAGCGTGGCCGCGGCCGCCAGCGACGTGGCCGCGACCAGCGTGGCGAGGGCGGCGACAGCCGTGGCGAGAACCGCGGTGGTGAGGCTCGCGCCGAAACCAAGACCGAACCGAAGGCCGAGGGCGGCGACGCCAAGCCGGATCAGGAGTCGGGCGATCGTCGCCGCGACCGCAACCAGTCCGGCGGCCAGAACCAGGTCGGCCAGAACGGCGCCGCCCGCGGTGGCGACCGTGGCGGTGACCGTGGCGGTGACGACGAGGAAGGTGGGCGCGGGCGCCGCGGCCGCCGGTTCCGGGAGCGTCGTCGTGGCGGGCGTGACCGTGAGGGCGGCGAGGGCCGCGAGGTCGAGATCCGCGAGGACGACGTCCTGCAGCCGGTCGCCGGCATTCTCGACGTGCTGGACAACTACGCGTTCGTCCGCACCTCCGGCTACCTGGCGGGCCCGAACGACGTCTATGTGTCGATGAACCTGGTGCGCAAGAACGGCCTGCGCCGCGGCGACGCGATCACGGGTGCGGTGCGTGCTCCGCGCGAGGGCGAACAGGGCAACCAGCGGCAGAAGTTCGATCCGCTGGTGCGGCTGGACACGGTCAACGGCTCGGATGTCGAATCCGCCCGCCGCCGGCCGGAATTCAACAAGCTCACCCCGCTGTATCCGAATCAGCGGCTGCGGCTCGAGACCACGCCGAACAAGCTGACCACCCGCGTGATCGACCTGATCATGCCGATCGGTAAGGGTCAGCGCGCGCTGATCGTGTCGCCGCCGAAGGCGGGTAAGACCACGATCCTGCAGGACATCGCGAACGCGATCGCCACCAACAACCCTGAGTGCTACCTGATGGTGGTGCTGGTGGACGAGCGTCCCGAAGAGGTCACCGATATGCAGCGCTCGGTGCGCGGCGAGGTGATCGCGTCCACGTTCGACCGTCCGCCGAGCGACCACACCTCGGTCGCCGAACTCGCCATCGAGCGGGCCAAGCGCCTGGTCGAGATGGGCCAGGACGTCGTCGTGCTGCTCGACTCGATCACCCGGCTGGGTCGTGCGTACAACAACTCCTCGCCGGCCTCGGGTCGCATCCTGTCCGGTGGTGTGGACTCGACCGCGCTGTACCCGCCTAAGCGGTTCCTCGGCGCGGCTCGCAACATCGAGAACGGCGGCTCGCTGACCATCATCGCCACCGCCATGGTGGAGACCGGTTCCACCGGTGACACGGTGATCTTCGAGGAGTTCAAGGGCACCGGTAACGCCGAGCTCAAGCTCGATCGCAAGATCGCCGAGCGGCGCGTGTTCCCGGCCGTCGACATCAACCCGTCCAGCACCCGCCACGATGAGCTGCTGATGTCGCCCGACGAGATGGCGGTCATCCACAAGCTGCGCCGGGTGCTCTCGGGCCTCGATTCGCAGCAGGCGATCGACCTGCTCATCGACCGTTTGAAGAAGTCGAAGAGCAACGTCGAATTCCTGATGACGGTCTCGAAGACCGCGCCGGGCGCCTTGGACGAATAGGAGAGCGGTACGTCTCTCCGTGCCCGGTGCGCACCGGTAGGTGCCGCTCGGCTCGCGATAATGCGGCCCCGCTTCGGCGGGGCCGCATTGCTGTCCGCGGTAACCGTGCACGTCGATGATCGCGTCGTGGGTCGGAGCGTGGCGGGGTCGGCGAATAGAACAACACGCCGATCACTGCGGCGCCGGTGATCAGGCAGATCAGAATCAGGGCGGTGACGCCGGTGATGGATCCGGTGGAGACCGAGGTCGCGGCGAATTCGTAGGGCCGATCCGGTCCGGCGGGCGTCGCGACGGTCGCGCGGGGCGGGGTGCCGGAGGCAGTCAGCCACCCGGTGAGTACGAGTCCGCCCAGCGCGGCCAATACCGTCGCCGCGCCGATCTCCTTCGTATGTCCACGGCCCGGCATCGGGCGGGTGTCACGGTCTCCCCGGCGGAGGTCTCCGAGGCGGGGCTCGCCGACGGCCGGGGCGCGAGATCTCCTACTCGCCCCCCGCGCGGTGTGGAAAATCACTGCTGTCCCTCGGATCGTCGGTTCGATTGCGATGGGTCTTCTTCTGCCACGAATCTACGAACAAATGTGTTCATATTCCCGAGTAGCCGACTACTCGTTTTCAGGATCGCTCGACAACCGCGAGTACGCGTGCCGTTACTTCCTTGGGGTGTGTCGCCGTCCGGGGCGCGCCGATGCCGGAACAAATACGGTGCGGGGTGCGTTGTGAGAGCGTATCGGCGGTTCTGGCATACTGGACCGTCGGTGCGTCTGCGATCGGCAGACCATCCCGCCTAGTCGGTTCCGGTTCACGTCCATGACGGCAGCACGGCAGATACAGCCGTGGGTTCGGGCGACCCGGGGCCAGATCGAGAGGACACCCATGAAGGCAGGAATTCACCCGGCATACGTGCCGACCACCGTTGTCTGCGGTTGCGGCAACACCTTCCAGACTCACAGCACCAAGGAGTCGGGCCACATCACCGTCGAGGTCTGCTCGCAGTGCCACCCGTTCTACACGGGCAAGCAGAAGATCCTCGACACCGGCGGCCGCGTCGCCCGCTTCGAGGCCCGCTACGGCAAGCGCGCCAAGAAGGCCGAGGGTTCGGAAGCCAAGTAGCTGCCCCGCCAACGCCCGTCCTGCATTCGCAGGCCGGGCGTTGGTGCGTTTATAGGTGACCGAAAGCTCCCAGCAGGAGGCATAATCCGCCATGGCCGACAAGATCACGGCCCCATCCGCCATCGACGACATTCTCGCCGAGCACGCCGGCCTGGAAACCCAGCTGTCGGATCCGGCGCTGCACAACAATCCGGCCGAGGCTCGTCGCGTCGGTAAGCGGTTCGCCGAGCTGGCGCCGATCATGTCGACCTACACCAAACTCACCGCGGCACGCGACGATCTGGCCGCCGCCCGGGAGTTGGCAGCCGACGATTCGTCCTTCGCCGCCGAGGTGCCCGGCCTCGAACGGCAGGTCGAGGAGCTGGAGAAGACGCTCACCGATCTACTCGCCCCGCGCGATCCGCACGATGCCGACGATGTCGTGCTCGAGGTGAAGTCGGGAGAGGGCGGCGAGGAGTCGGCCCTGTTCGCCTCCGATCTGGCCCGCATGTACATCCGCTACGCCGAACGGCACGGCTGGAAGGTGGAGGTGCTCGACGCCAACGTCTCCGACCTGGGCGGATACAAGGAAGCGACGCTTTCCATCAAGAGCCGCGAGCCCAGTCGCGACGGCGTCTGGTCCCGGCTGAAGTTCGAGGGCGGGGTCCATCGCGTGCAGCGCGTGCCGGTCACGGAATCGCAGGGCCGCATCCACACCTCCGCGGCCGGCGTGCTGATCTATCCCGAACCCGATGAGGTCGAACAGGTCCAGATCGACGAATCCGATCTGCGCATCGACGTCTACCGCTCCTCTGGTAAAGGCGGCCAGGGCGTCAACACCACCGATTCCGCGGTCCGCATCACGCATCTGCCCACCGGCATCGTCGTGACCTGCCAGAACGAACGCTCGCAGCTGCAGAACAAGATCCGCGCGATGCAGGTGCTCTCGGCGCGGTTGCAGAGCCTGGCCGAGGAACAGGCCGAGGCCGATGCCGCCGCGGGCCGTGCCTCACAGATCCGCACGGTCGACCGCTCCGAGCGCATCCGCACCTACAACTTCCCCGAGAACCGCATCACCGACCACCGCATCGGCTTCAAGGCCCACAATCTGGATTCGGTGCTGGACGGCGAACTGGACGCGCTGCTGGATGCTCTCGGCGAAGCCGACCGCGCCGCGCGGCTCGCGGCGCAATGATGCCGGTCCCGGGCGAGGCGGGCAAGCACCGGCTGCCGCTGCGACCCGCGATCGCCGACGCGGCCCGCACGCTCGCGGCGGCCGGGGTGCACAGCCCGCAGATCGACGCCGAATTTCTGGCCGCCTTCGTCCTCGAGGTCGAGCGGTCGCGCTTGGCGCTGATCCCGATGGTCACCCCGGAACAGCTCGAACGGTTTCTCAAACTGGTGGCCCGCCGGGCCGAGCGGGTGCCGTTGCAACATCTGACCGGCGCCGCCTCCATGGGTGAGGTGGATCTGGCAGTGGGCCCCGGCGTCTTCATCCCGCGACCGGAGACCGAGCTGCTCTTCGCGTGGGCGCTGGCCCAGCTCGAGGCGGCCGGACACGAGCATCCCCCGATCGTCGTCGACCTGTGCACCGGATCGGGCGCGCTGGCCCTGGCCATCGCCAACGCCCGTCCCGACGCCGAGGTGCACGCGGTCGAAATCGACCCCACCGCAAGGCAATGGGCGCAGCGCAACGCCGATCGGCAAGCCGCGCAAGGAGATACGCCGATCGTTCTGCATGCCGGCGATGTCACCGACGCGCGGGTGCTGGCCGAGCTGAACGGCCGCGTCGACGTCGTGGTCGCCAATCCGCCCTACATCCCGTTCGGCGCGCGGCTGGATCCCGAAGTGGCCGAACACGATCCGCATCTCGCGCTGTTCGGCGGCCCGGACGGACTCGAGGTGATCGCCCCCATGGTCGCCACCATCGCCCGGCTGCTGCGGCCCGAGGGCGTGACCGCCGTCGAACACGACGACTCGCACGGTGCCCAGGTCGCGGCGCTGTTCGCCGGACACGACGGATTCTCCGACATCGTCGAACATCCGGATCTGGCCGGCCGGCCGCGCTTCGTCGCCGCGCGCCGCACTCGCTGACGCGTGGATTGCCGAGAATTTGCGCGAAGCCGGGCAACGTGCCGTGAAACACATTCAATAGACTCACCGCCGTGAGTACCGTCTACGACTGCTCCGATCCCGATTCTCGTGCCGCCGGATTGACCGCCGCGCGGACCACCTTGAAATCCGGACGGCTGGCCGTCATCCCTACCGATACGGTCTACGGAATCGCCGCGGACGCGTTCGATTCCACGGCTGTGGCCGGTCTGCTCGCGGCCAAGCGGCGCGGGCGCGACATGCCCGTGCCGGTGCTGGTCGGTTCGTGGAACACCATCGACGGACTCGTCTTCTCCGTACAGCCGCAGGCGCGCGATCTGATCCGCGCCTTCTGGCCGGGCGGGCTGAGCCTGGTTGTGCAGCAGGCGCCCTCGCTGGCCTGGGACCTCGGCGACGCGCGCGGCACGGTGATGCTGCGCATGCCGCTGCACCCGATCGCGCTGGAGCTGTTGCGCGAGGTCGGCCCGATGGCCGTATCGAGCGCCAACGTCTCCGGGCAGCCGCCCGCCACGACGGTCACCGAGGCGCGACACCAGCTCGGGAACCAGGTTGGTGTCTACCTCGACGGCGGCCCGGCCGAACACGGCGTGCCTTCCACGATCGTGGACCTGACCGGCGACCGCCCGCGGGTGCTGCGGGCCGGTGCGGTGACCGTCGCTCAGGTCGCCGAGGTGCTGGGCATGGCCCCGGACGAACTCTCGCCCGAGACCACCCGCTGACGGCCTGGTAGATGGTTTTCAGTCAGGGTGCGGTCGTCCCGCTGCGCGAGCTGCTTCTGGTGCTGCTCGTGTCCGCGGTGGTGACGATGTTGTCCACCGGCGGAATTCGGGTGCTGGCCATCGGTTTCGGCGCCATCGCGGTGCCACGCGATCGTGATGTGCATCTCGAGCCGATTCCCCGCATGGGCGGGGTCGGCATCTATCTGGGCGTACTGGCCGCGGTGCTGTTCGCCCATCAGCTGCCGGCGCTGCGCCGCGGTTTCGACTATCCGCGCGATATTCCGGCCGTGCTGGTCGCGGGCACGCTGATCGTCCTGGTCGGCATCGTCGACGATCGCTGGGGCCTGGACGCGCTGACGAAGTTCGTGGGCCAGATCTCGGCCGCCGGGGCGATGGCCGTGATGGGCCTGAGCTGGGTGGCCATCTACAACCCGTTCAGCAACACCACGGTCGTGCTCGACCAGCTGCAGGGCTGGGTGGTCACGGTGGCCATCACCGTCACCATGATCAACGCGATGAACTTCGTGGACGGCCTCGACGGTCTCGCGGCGGGGCTGGGGCTGATCGCCGCCGCGGCGGTCTTCGTGTTCACCGTGGGTTTGCTCTACCAGCAGGGCGGTGCGACCGACGGCTATCCGCCGGCCCTGCTGGCCGCCGCGCTGGCGGGCGGATGCCTGGGATTTCTGCCACATAATTTCCATCCGGCCCGAATATTCATGGGCGATTCCGGATCGATGTTGATCGGTTTGATGCTCGCCGCGGTGTCGACCGGCGCATCCGGCCGAATTCCGCTCACCGGATACGGGCCGCGCGACATCGTGGGTCTGCTTTCACCGCTGTTGCTGGTGGGAGCGGTGATGTTCATTCCGGTATTGGATCTGGTGCTGGCAATCGTGCGTCGCGTGCGCGCGGGTGTGAGTTTCTCCACTCCGGACAAAATGCATTTGCATCACCGTTTGTTGCAGATCGGCCATTCGCACCGCCGTGTGGTGTTGTTGATCTACCTGTGGGTCGGCGTGCTCGCATTCGCGGCCGTGGGAACCTCCTTGATGGACCGTCGTGTGGTGGTTCTGCTGTTCGCGGCGGGTTTGGTTTTCGCCCTGGTCGTGACGGCCCTCCCATCGCTGCGCGAAGTGGTCGGGCTCCGCGGTCGCCGCAAGTAAGGAACGGGTAAAGTGGCTCGACGTGAGCACGGCACCCGAATCGCACCCCGACGCGCCACTACGAGCAGCGCTGCGTTACGGCATCACCGGATTGTGTGTGCTGGTGGTGGTTTCGGTCGTCGCCGGCTCGATCGTCGCGGGCTGGGCCGGTTTCTGGGGCGCGCTCATCGGATCCGCGATCGGTGGCTTCTTCATTCTCACCACGGCCGCGCTCGTGCTGTTCAGCGCGAAATTGGATTCCGGCATTCAGGGCATGGTCATGCTGGCGAGCTGGATCGGCAAAATACTGGTCGTGATGGTCGTGGTCGCGATCTTGCACCAGTTCGATTTCTACAGCCCCGGCACCCTCTTCCTGACCGTCGTGGGGGCGTTGCTGATTGTTCTCGGAGCCGAGACGTACGGGCTTCTGCGTCAACGTGTTCCGGTGGTCGACCCGCCCGCGGGGTCCGCCGACCAAGATCGTTCGAACGTCTGAACAAGACCCCCTACACGTTGTCGTAGATACCTTGGTAAACTCTTTACCGTAAGCATCCGAACCAACGGGGCCGACCGCATCGTCGCCGGTGCGAGAGGTTATGCTTGCTGCTGTGCCGGTCCTTCGGTGAGAAGTTCCGGCCCTGCACCGTCGACGATGTCGCCGACGTACAGACGCCACGGCGGGATTTCCCGCGCAGCTGCTGACGAACTTCGAGCCGACCTGAGTCGACCCACCTGATCGTCAATGTCCGATCGAACCGCGAGATGGAACATGTCTCGCGGCCCGAACACGGGAGAGAACGCTGAGCGTCACCACTTTGGCGGGCGAGTTCCACGCGCCTTCGCTGCAAGACTTCTTCCCTCCAGCTGTGCTGTTCGAGGGGACGCCTTTCGAGCTCGACCGTTTGATGCTGATTCGCATCATCATGGCGGCAGTCCTGGTCGCGGTCATGTTGCTCGCATTCCGGAGCCCGCGCCTGGTGCCGCGCGGACTGCAGAACGCCGCGGAAATGGGTCTGCTGTTCGTTCGGGAGCAGATCTGCGACGAGGTGCTCGGCAAGGAAAGTGGCCGCCGGTATTTCCCGCTGATCGCCACGATCTTCTTCACGGTGCTGTTCCTGAACTTCTCCAGCGTCATCCCGTTCTTGAACATCTCCTCGAACGCACGCGTCGGTATGCCGTTGGTGCTGGCGGTCATCGCCTATATCGCCTTCAACTACGTGGGTATCCGCAAGTACGGCTTCTGGAAATACATGCGCTCGTCCATCGTCGTGCCGAATGTTCCGGTCGCGCTGCACGTGCTGCTGATTCCGATCGAGTTCATCTCGACCTTCATCCTGCGTCCGTTCACGCTGACCGTCCGACTCATGGCCAACATGCTGTCCGGTCACATCATGCTGGTGCTGTTCTTCAGCGCCACCCAGTTCTTCCTCTTCGACGCCGCTTCGTGGATGAAGATCTTCTCGCCGTTCTCCTTGCTCGCGGGATTCGGATTCACCCTGTTCGAACTCCTGGTGATCTTCCTGCAGGCCTACGTGTTCGCGCTCCTGACGGCCGTCTACATCGGCCTCGCGCAGCACGCCGACTCGCACTGACCGCACGACCGCACAAGAACTGCCCCACCGGCCGCCGGGCGGGTGGGCAACAGAAAGGGAAAGAAATCTCATGAGCCTCTCCTACGTGGCCGCCGAACTCGCCCAGACCTCGGATCGGGTCAAGGGCTACGGCGCTATCGGTTACGGTCTGGCCGCGATCGGCCCGGGTGTCGGCGTCGGCATCGTCGTCGGTAAGGCGATCGAGGGCATCGCCCGTCAGCCCGAGCTGCAGGGCACCATCCGGACCAACATGTTCCTGGGTATCGCGTTCACCGAGGCCCTTGCGCTGATCGGTCTCGTCGCCGGCTTCATCTTCTGATTCCGATGAACAGCATGTACTTGCTCGCCGAGAATGCAGAGGACAAGAACCCTCTGATTCCGGAGCCATACGACATCGTCTGGTCGGTGGTGTGCGTTGTCGTCATCGGGATCCTGTTCTACAAGTACGTGGTTCCTCGATTGACGAAGGTGCTCGACGAGCGCTCGGAGAAGATCGAAGGCGGCATGGCCAAGGCCGAGGCCGCACAGGCCGAGGCGCAGGAAACCCTGCAGCAGTACCAGCAGCAGCTGGCCGAGGCTCGGCTCGAGGCCGCGCGCATCCGTGAGGAAGCGCGTACCCAGGGCCAGCAGATCCTCGCGCAGCTGCGCTCGGAGGCTCAGGCCGAAGCCGATCGCATCGTCTCCGCCGGTCAGGCCCAGCTCGACGCGCAGCGTCAGCAGATCGTGGCCGAGCTCCGGTCCGAGCTCGGCCGCACCGCGGTCGACCTGGCCGAGAAGATCATCGGGCAGTCCGTGGCGGACGAAGCCAAGCAGGCGGCGTCCATCGATCGGTTCCTCACCGAGCTGGATCAGAAGGCCGGCATCGGGGTCGGAAGGTAACCTGCGCCTGAGAGGTCTTGTCGGTGACGCAAGTCACCGGCGCCCGACCGCTCCGGGCCCCGGAATTCAACACAGTGAAAGTGGGAAGCATGTACGCAGCGAGCCGCGAGGCGAGTTCCCGTGCGAGGGAAGCTCTTTCGGCCGCACTCACCGGGAGTGGCTCCGTCGCCGCCACGACGGGCTCCGAACTGTTCGCCGTAGTCGCCGTGCTCGACGACCAGCGTTCGCTGCGTGTGGCGCTCGCGGATAAGTCGGTGTCGAGTTCGGTGCGTGCCGAACTGGCCGAACGCGTGTTCGGCGGCAAGATCAGCGCGGCCACCCAGGCCGTGCTGACCACTGCCGTCGCCCAGGACTGGTCTCGGACCCGAGATCTGGTCGACACCCTGGTGCTGCTCGGGCAGGAGGCGCTGTTGCGCGCCGCGGCCGACCGCGGACGTATCGACGCCGTCGAGGACGAGTTGTTCCGGCTGGGCCGCACCGTCGAGGACAACCCGGATCTGGAGCAGGCGCTCACCGATCGCGGTAAGCCGGCGGCCGCCAAGCGCGACCTGCTGGCGCGATTGCTCACCGGCAAGGTCGAAGACATCACCATGCAGCTGGCCGAGCAGGCGGTCGGCCGGTCGCGCGGTGATGTCGGCGTCGCCTTCGATCAGTTGTCCGGCCTGGCGGCGTCGCTGCGCAAGCAGATCGTCGCGCACGTTCGTTCGGCGACGGCCCTGACGCAGCAGCAGCGGGAGCATCTCGCCGCATCGCTGCAGCGAATCTACGACAAGCCGGTCACCATCCACGTGCAGGTCGATCCGGCACTGCTGGCCGGTGTCGTCGTGCGCATCGGCGACGACGTCATCGACGGCAGCGCCGTCGGCCGACTGCAGCGCCTGCGCCAGGCCCTGGCCTAGCCGAGCCATCGAGCCCGGCAACCACCCCGACATTCCAGACCACAGCGAGAGCAGGAAGAACCATGGCGGAGCTGACGATCTCCCCCGATGAGATCCGTAGCGCGATCGAAAGCTACACCCAGAGCTACACCCCCGAAACCTCCATCGAGGAAATCGGCACGGTCACCGACACCAGTGACGGCATCGCGCACGTCAGCGGCCTGCCGTCCGCGATGACCAACGAGATCCTCGAATTCCCCGGCGGTGTGCTGGGTGTCGCGTTGAACCTCGACCCCGACGAGATCGGTGCGGTCATCCTCGGTGAGTTCGACGGCATCGAAGAGGGCCAGCAGGTCCGCCGCACCGGTGACGTGCTCTCGGTGCCGGTCGGCGACAAGTTCCTGGGCCGCGTCATCAACCCCCTCGGCCAGCCGATCGACGGCCTGGGCGAGATCGAGGCCGACGAGCGCCGCGTGCTGGAGCTGCAGGCCGCGACCGTGCTGGAGCGCCAGCCGGTCGAGGAGCCGATGGCCACCGGCATCACCGCCATCGACGCGCTGACCGCCATCGGCCGCGGCCAGCGTCAGCTGGTCATCGGCGACCGCAAGACCGGTAAGACCGCGGTCTGCATCGACGCCATCCTGAACCAGAAGGCCAACTGGGAGTCCGGCGATCCGAAGAAGCAGATGCGCTGCATCTACGTCGCGATCGGCCAGAAGGGTTCCACCATCGCCGGCGTGAAGTCCGCGCTCGAGGCGCACGGTGCGATGGAGTACACCACCATCGTCGCGGCCCCTGCCTCCGACTCCGCCGGTTTCAAGTGGCTCGCGCCCTACACCGGTTCCGCGCTCGGCCAGCACTGGATGTACCAGGGCAAGCACGTCCTGATCGTGTTCGACGACCTGTCCAAGCAGGCCGAGGCCTACCGCGCCATCTCGCTGCTGCTGCGTCGCCCGCCGGGCCGTGAGGCGTACCCCGGTGACGTCTTCTACCTGCACTCCCGTCTGCTGGAGCGTTGCGCGAAGCTGTCCGACGAAATGGGCGCCGGTTCGATGACGGGTCTGCCGATCATCGAGACCAAGGCCAACGACATCTCGGCGTTCATTCCGACCAACGTCATCTCCATCACCGACGGCCAGGTCTTCCTCGAGTCCGACCTGTTCAACAAGGGTGTGCGCCCGGCCATCAACGTCGGTACCTCCGTCTCCCGTGTCGGTGGCGCCGCGCAGACCAAGGGCATGAAGAAGGTCGCCGGTTCGCTGCGCCTGGAGCTGGCCTCCTACCGCGAGCTGGAGGCGTTCTCCGCCTTCGCCTCCGACCTGGACGCCGCCTCGCTGGCTCAGCTCGAGCGCGGTGCACGTTGGGTCGAGCTGCTCAAGCAGGACCAGTACTCGCCGGTCGCCGTCGAGGACCAGATCGTCTCGATCTACCTGGTCGACGCCGGTTTCTACGACTCGGTGCCGGTCGGCGACATCCGCCGCTTCAACTCCGAGCTGCTGGAGACGCTGCACCGCGCCGCGCCGCAGGCCTTCGAGTCGATCGCCGGTGGCAAGGTTCTCGAGGGCGAGGCCGCCGACGCGATCAAGACCGAGACCGAGCGCTTCAAGCAGGGCTTCCTGGCCTCCGACGGCAGCCGCGTGGTCAACGAGGCCGACGCCGGTGAACTGGACCACGAAGAGGTCGAGTCGCTGTCGGTCACCCGCAAGCACGTCGAGAAGTAAGCGGTTCCGATGATGCTTACTGATCAGACACGCGAGGGGAGTGTGAACCGCTGATGGCAAGCTTGCGCGAACTGCGCTCCCGTATTCGTGGTGTGAGCTCGATCAAGAAGATCACCAAGGCTCAGGAGCTGATCGCCACTTCGCGAATCAGCAAGGCCCAGGCTCGGGTCGCCGCCGCGAAGCCCTATGCGGAAGAGATCACCAAGGTGCTCGGCGAATTGGCCAGTGCCTCATCGAATCTCAACCATCCGCTGCTGACCGAGCGGCCGACTCCACGACGTGCCGCCGTCCTGGTGATCACCAGTGACAGCGGTATGTGCGGTGGCTACAACTCGAACGTGCTCAAGCGCACCGAGGAACTCATCACGACGCTGCGCTCCGAGGGCAAGGAGCCGGTGCTGTATGTGATGGGCAACAAGGGCCTGACATACTACACCTTCCGCAACCGGCCGCTGGCCGGTTCGTGGACCGGGTTCTCGCAGCAGCCGCACTACACCGATGCCTCGGCCGCATGCCATCACCTGGTGGATGTGTTCATGGCGGGTTCCGATACCGAGGTGGAGGCCCCGGGCGGCGGGACCATGGAGGGCGTGGACGAGATCCATATCGTCTACACCCGCTTCGTCTCGATGTTGTCGCAGGTGCCCGAGGTTCGCCGGCTCGCTCCGATCCAGGTGAGCTTCGTCGACGAGAACTTCGAGCTCGGCGAGGACATGCTCACCGACTCGCCGGACGCGAAGATCACCTCGCTCTACGAGTTCGAACCGGATGCGGACAAGCTGCTCGGCGCCCTGCTGCCGAAGTACATCAACACCCGCATCTACTCGTCGTTGCTCGAGGCCGCGGCCTCGGAGTCGGCCGCGCGCCGCACCGCAATGAAGGCTGCCACCGATAACGCCACCGAGCTGGTCAACACTCTGACCCGCGAGGCGAACTCGATCCGGCAGGCCAACATCACGCAGGAAATCAGTGAAATCGTCGGCGGCGCGAACGCGCTGGCTGCGTCCTCGGACCGCGACTAAGCCCCCACGGAAGAGAAAAGATGACCGCAGCTGTCACCCAAGAAAACGCAAGCCGGGCGGGCGCTGGCACAGGCCGCGTCGTCCGGGTCAACGGCCCCGTTGTGGACGTCGAGTTCCCGCGCGGCGCCATCCCTGAACTGTTCAACGCGCTGCACGCCGACATCACCCTGCCGTCGGTGGCCAAAACCCTGACCCTCGAGGTCGCGCAGCACCTGGGCGACAACATCGTCCGCACCATTTCGATGCAGCCGACCGACGGCCTGGTCCGCGGCATCCCGGTGTCCGACACCGGCAAGCCGATCTCGGTTCCGGTCGGCGACGTCACCAAGGGCCACGTGTTCAACGCCCTCGGCGACTGCCTCGACACCCCCGGCCTGGGCCGCGACGGCGAGCAGTGGGGCATCCACCGCCAGCCGCCGGCCTTCGACCAGCTCGAGGGTAAGACCGAGATCCTGGAGACGGGCATCAAGGTCATCGACCTGCTGACCCCGTACGTGAAGGGCGGCAAGATCGGTCTGTTCGGTGGTGCCGGTGTCGGCAAGACCGTTCTGATCCAGGAGATGATCACCCGTATCGCGCGTGAGTTCTCCGGTACGTCGGTGTTCGCCGGCGTCGGTGAGCGCACCCGTGAGGGCACCGACCTCCACCTGGAAATGGAAGAGATGGGCGTCCTTCAGGACACCGCCCTCGTCTTCGGCCAGATGGACGAGCCGCCGGGCACCCGTATGCGCGTCGCGCTCTCCGCGCTGACCATGGCGGAATACTTCCGCGATGTGCAGGGTCAGGACGTGCTGCTGTTCATCGACAACATCTTCCGTTTCACCCAGGCCGGTTCCGAGGTCTCGACCCTGCTGGGTCGTATGCCTTCGGCCGTCGGTTACCAGCCGACCCTGGCGGACGAGATGGGTCAGCTGCAGGAGCGCATCACCTCGACCCGTGGTCGTTCGATCACCTCGATGCAGGCGATCTACGTCCCCGCCGACGACTACACCGACCCGGCGCCGGCGACCACCTTCGCCCACCTGGATGCGACCACCGAGCTCTCCCGCCCGATTTCGCAGAAGGGTATCTACCCCGCCGTCGACCCGCTGACCTCGACCTCGCGAATCCTCGAGGCCTCGATCGTCGGCGAGCGGCACTTCGCGGTGGCCAACGAGGTGAAGCGAATCCTGCAGAAGTACAAGGAACTGCAGGACATCATCGCGATTCTGGGTATGGACGAGCTCTCCGAAGAGGACAAGGTCCTCGTCGGCCGGGCGCGTCGTCTGGAGAAGTTCCTCGGCCAGAACTTCATCGTGGCTGAGAAGTTCACCGGTCAGCCGGGTTCGGTCGTGCCGCTGGAGCAGACCATCGACGACTTCGAGCGGGTCTGCAAGGGCGAATTCGACCACCTGCCGGAGCAGGCGTTCAACTCCTGCGGTGGCCTGGACGACGTCGAGGCGGCCGCGAAGAAGATCGCCGGGAAGTAGTCCACCATGGCGGATATGTCAGTTGATCTGGTCGCCATCGAGCGGCGGCTGTGGTCGGGAACGGCGAGTTTCGTCAGCGCCCAGACCACGGAAGGTCAGATCGGTATTCTGCACGGCCACGAGCCCGTACTCGGCCAACTGGTCGAGGGTGGGATCGTGACCATCGACAGCACCGAGGGCGAGCGGATCGTCGCGGCCGTGCACGGCGGCTTCTTCTCCTGCACGGGCGAGGCGGTCCGGATTCTCGCCGAATCGGCGGAATTCGCGGGTGATATCGATCTCGACGCCGCCCGCGCGGTACTGGCCGATCCGAATGCCTCGGAGCAGGAACAGAATGCGGCGACCGCGCGAATTCGCGCGGTGGAAGCGATGAGCGCCTGACGCGAAAGCCTCAGGGCGACAACCGAATAGCGCTACCGTGTGGCGGTCCGGCTCTCCGGGCCGCCACACGGCGTTTCCGCCGGAGCTCGCTCGAATCCGATGAGGAGGAGTCCGGCGGTGTGCTGGACCTGAAAATGCCCGTCGACTACGGCCAGGAATCGCACGAGAACGTCAACCGCCGAGAGCGGGACCGGCCACACCCTGGCCATGGTGATCGTCTGGGATGCGCCCTTCACCATGGGTTGAGCGCGACCCGATGCGGGCGCGAATACGGGGCCCATCGTGAACCCCGCGCACAGCCAACCGTGACGGGCTTCGAATGCCCTTGTGCGAGTGTGCCTCTGATCACCTTCCTCCGTATCGGCGAATCGGCCGATATCCTCGTTTGTGGAACGGATGTACCGGCTGTGTGCCGCGGCGGGCTGGTTTGTAGACTCCCTGCGGGAGCGGCCTTGTCCGGGGATGGCACGGCGCTGGCGACGGCACAGGGGCGAAGCGAAGGGACGGACCTGGATTGCGGACCGGGATGGTGCTTCTGATCATTCTGGTGCTGCTGCTGGTCGGCGTAGCGCTGGTGTCGCTGTATCGCCTGGTCATGTTGCGCCGAGGTGGAACCGCGGCGATTCTGCGCGTACTTCCGGCGCAGGGTGGCCAAGGGTGGCGGCACGGTCTGATTCGCTACGGCGAATCCCGGCTCGTCTTCTACAAACTCACCAGCCTGAAGGTAGGACCGGATTCGACCATCCGGCGGCTGGGCATCGAAGTGGTCGATCGGCGTTCTCCGGTGGGCGACGAGTACGACATCATGACCGACGACATCGTCGTGATCGCGGTCTCCGACGGTGACGGCAGTTATGAACTCGCCCTGGATCGCCCTGCGCTGACGGCATTCCTGTCCTGGGTCGAATCGCGGCCCTCCGAACGCATCCGGCGCCGTCCGGGACGTTGACCCAGAAATAGGTGGTCACCAGCAATGAGTGTGCATCTGACCAAGATCTATACCCGGACCGGAGACGACGGCACCACCGGTTTGAGCGACTTCTCCCGGGTTCCGAAGACCGATCCGCGACTGGTTGCCTACGCCGACTGCGACGAGACCAATGCCGCACTCGGTGTGGCTCTCGCCCTGGGGCAGCCGGAATCGCGCATCGCCGAGGTGCTGCGCCAGGTGCAGAACGATCTGTTCGACGCCGGCGCCGATCTGTCCACCCCGGTCGTGCCGGATCCGAAATATCCGCCGCTGCGGATCACCCAGTCCTATATCGACCGCCTGGAGCGCTGGTGTGACGAGTTCAATGCCGAACTTGCTCCGCTGAATTCGTTCATCCTGCCCGGCGGGACGCCGTTGGCCGCACTGCTGCACACGGCCCGCACCGTGGCACGCCGGGCCGAACGCGCGGCGTGGGCAGCGGTGGACGCACATCCGGACGACATCAGCGTGTTGCCCGCGAAATACCTCAATCGGCTGTCCGATCTGCTGTTCATCCTCGGCCGGGTGGCCAACCCGGACGGTGACGTGCTGTGGCGGCCCGGGGGATCGGAGACCGGCGGACCGGCCGCGACCGACCAGCCCTCCCGTTAGGCTGGCCCCCGTGAGTGAACGGTTTCTGGTGACCGGGGGCAGTCGGCTGGTCGGCGAGGTCGCGGTGGGTGGCGCGAAGAACAGCGTCCTCAAGCTGATGGCCGCCGCCCTGTTGGCCGAAGGCACGACGACGATCACCAACTGCCCGGACATCCTCGACGTGCCGCTGATGGCGGAGGTTCTGCGCGGTTTGGGCTGTGATGTCACCGTCGACGGATCAGTGGTCGCCATCACCACCCCGGCCGAGCCGAAGTATCACGCCGACTTCCCGGCGGTGACGCAGTTCCGCGCATCGGTCTGCGTGCTGGGGCCGCTGATGGCGCGGTGCAAGCGCGCGGTCGTCGCGCTGCCCGGCGGTGATGCGATCGGGTCCCGTCCACTCGACATGCATCAGGCCGGTCTGAGATTGCTCGGCGCGACCAGCGAAATCGAGCACGGCTGCCTGGTCGCGCGCGCCGACGAGCTGCAAGGTGCGCGCATCCGGCTGGATTTCCCGTCGGTCGGCGCGACCGAGAACATCCTCATGGCCGCGGTCCTCGCGGAGGGGGAGACGGTGATCGACAACGCCGCGCGCGAACCCGAGATCGTCGACCTGTGCACCATGCTCACCCGGATGGGCGCCCGCATCGACGGCGCCGGCACCTCGGTGCTCACCATCTCCGGCGTGCGCAAACTCGCGCCCACCACCCATCAGGTGATCGGCGACCGGATCGTGGCCGCGACCTGGGGAATCGCCGCCGCGATGACAAGGGGCGACGTGCGCGTCACCGGCTTGAACCCCAAGCACCTCTCGCTGGTGCTGGACAAGCTGCGTTCGGCGGGGGCGCGAATCACGTTCGAACCCAACGGTTTCCGGGTGGAACAACCGGAGCGGCCGCGTGCGGTGAACTTCTCCACCCTGCCGTTTCCGGGCTTTCCCACCGACCTGCAGCCGATGGCGATCGGCCTGGCGACCATCGCCGACGGGACGTCCATGATCACCGAGAACATCTTCGAGGCGCGCTTCCGCTTCGTCGAGGAGATGATCCGCCTGGGCGCCGACGCCCGCACCGACGGCCACCATGCCGTGGTCCGGGGCATCCCGCGGCTGTCCAGTGCGCCGGTGTGGTCGTCGGATATCCGCGCCGGCGCGGGTCTGGTGCTCGCGGGTCTGGTCGCCGACGGCGTCACCGAGGTGCACGACGTCTTCCATATCGACCGCGGCTACCCCCATTTCGTGGAGAACCTGCGCTCGCTCGGCGCCGAGGTGGAACGGGTCGGAACGCCGGCGTAGTCGGCCGTACATCCGAAAGACCTTCCTGACCAGGCGATTTGACATAGAATCAACCGCCACGTAACTTATTCCAGGTCAGAGCGACACGGACGCCGACCCGGAGCCGAGAGGCCCGGGACAACGAGGTCGGACGAGGAGCGCCTGACAATCACACTGGTTCGGTAAGAGGGACCCCGATTTTGTCGGGAACTTCTGGCTGAGCTAAGCTGTAAAAGTTGCCCAACCGATCGACCGGGAAGAATCCTGCGAGATTGCTGGTGCGTGTGTTCTTTGAGAACTCAATAGTGTGTCGATGAATGTCAGTGCCAAATATTTATTTTGGTTCCGTTCATCCTCTCCCCGTGAGGGTGACGGACATTTTTGTCAGCTATTTTCCGGCTGGCGTTTTAGTTGGGTTTTCGGACTCTGGTTCGAGATACTTCTGATTCACTCTTCGGGGTGTT